>JADKDT010000007.1 GCA_016714465.1 Candidatus Brachythrix odensensis
CGCCGCCGGAAGCCGGACCGTCATCGAGTTGCACGGCAACATCCGGCGAGTGAAGTGCTTTGACTGCGGACGGATCGCCCAACGCTGGGAGCCAACGAGCGACCGGCCGCCGCGCTGCGCGGATTGTGGCGGGCTGCTCCGGCCAGACGTGGTGTGGTTTGGCGAGAGGCTCCCCGCCGACGCCCTCGACGCCGCCTGGGCGGCGGCCGGGGCCTGCGACATGTTTCTGTCAATCGGCACCTCAGGGCTGGTCGAGCCGGCTGCCTCGCTGCCCCGCGCGGCCCTGCGCCACGGCGCGACCGTGCTGACGATCAACCTCGACGTCGAAACCCGAGCCGCCCCGCCCCGATTTGACATCCACGGCAAGGCCGGCATGGTGCTACCGGCGTTGGTCACCGCCTGACATCCCGGATTTGGAGAAAGCGGGCCCTGGCTCCGCCGAAGGGGCTCTTTCCAAATCCACCTGTGTGATAGCTTGACAAAGTGACAGGTATCCCCTATAACCACGCCCATTAGTCCGCGATGACTGAAATCACAAAGCTCAAACGGGAGACCTTGTCCGAGCAGGCGGCTGAACAACTCAGCGCCTGGATGGACGCGCGCGGGATGCGCCCGGGCGATGTGTTGCCCTCCCAGGCCGAGCTGGCAGACCAATTTGGGGTGAGCCGAACCGTGGTCCGCGAGGCCATGCGGGCCCTGGCCGGGCGAGGGGTGCTGGATGTCGTCAATGGCAAGGGCGCGGTCCTCAAGCCGCTCAATAGCGAGTCATTGGCTGCCTATTTCACCCGCTCCCTTCGATTCGAAGAGGTGGCCCTGGTCGGATGATGGAGGTCCGCTGCGGATTGGAAATGCAGACCGCCAGCCTGGCCGCCGAGCGCCGAAGCGATGCCGACATCGCCCGGATGCGGGCCATCGTCGGCGACATGGGCCTGTATCTGCGCCAGGTCGATAAACACGCCGAGCTTGACCTGCAGTTGCATCTGGCCATCGCCGGAGCGTCCCGCAACCGGATGCTGCTGCACATGATCGAGAGCATTCGCGAGTCGGTGCTGCTGGCCATGGAAACCGGGATGGTCAAACGGGCGAGTGACGACGACCGCCGGCGCATGCAGGCCGAGCACGAAACCATCGTGGCCGCCATCCAAAACCACCACCCCGAGGCGGCCCGCCAGCGCATGGCCGAACACATCGAAGCCGCCGCCCAGCGTCTTGCAGCCGCCACCCAAACCCACGGTCATCGCCAAAATTCGACCCGAAATGGACATGCCCAGAAGCTACCGTACCCTCGGAATACCCAATTTGAAGATCCAGGAAATTCGAACCATCGTCACCTGCCCCGACAAGCAGAGCTTTGTCGTGGTGAAAATCATCACCGACGAAGGCGTGTATGGCGTGGGCGAAGGCACCAAGAACGGCCGCGAGCTGGCCGTCGCCACCTTGCTAGACAAGCACCTCGCCCCGACCCTGATCGGGCGCGATCCAATCGCCAGCGAGGACATCTGGAAGTTTCTCTACAAGGGCGCGTACTGGCGCGGCGGACCGATTGAGATGGCTGCCATCGCCGCCATCGATATGGCCCTGTGGGACATCAAGGGCAAAGTGGCCGGGCTGCCGGTCTACAAGCTGCTGGGCGGGCCGACCCGCAAGAAGCTGCTCACCTATGCCCACACCGGCGGGCGCGATTTCGCCGAGTGCGTCGACACCATGCTGGCGGCGAAAGCGCGCGGCTTCAAGGTGATCCGCTCGCAAGTTCAGATCCCGGGCATGCCCGGCTCGTATGGCGCGGAGGACAAGAACGACCCGGACCTCGCCCGCTCGCAGGCCGAGCGGCTGCCTTATGAGGGCGCCTGGGAGCCCGAGCCCTTCATCCGGACCATGCCGAAGCTCATGGCGCACCTCCGGACCCACGTGGGCTGGGACGTGCAGATGTTCTTCGACGCGCACGGCCGGCTGACCCCCAGCGAGGCCGCCCGGCTGATGCACGACATCGAGGATTACAAGCTGATCTATCTCGAGGACCCGATCGGGCCCGAGCACGCCCCCAGCATGCGCCGGGTGCGGGCGGGCGGCACGACGCCCATTGCCATCGGCGAGATCATGAGCAGCCGCTTCGAAGTGCTGCCCATGATCATCGACCAGAGTATCGACTACATGCGTTGTTCTCCCCAGCACATCGGCGGCATCACCGAGGCGAAGAAGATCGCCGCGATTGGCGAGCCGCACGACGTGCGCACCGCCTATCACGGGCCGGGCGACATCGGCACCATCGGCGCGGCGGCCAGCGCCCACGTCGGAATGTCCATCCCGAACTACGGCATTCAGGAATGGACGCCGCACCCTGAAATCGTGCGTGAGGTCATGCCCCCGGCCCTGACCTATGACGATGGCTACCTGATGTTGTCGGATGCCCCGGGTCTGGGCGCCGACATCAATGAGGAACTGGCCGCCAGGTTCCCTTATCAGCGCAAATATCTGCCTGCCACGCGCCGAGCGGACGGCAGTATGCACGGCTATTGACATCCTCCGGGGGGAAGGTGGGATCCGCTGGCTACCACCAATCCGCCCCATCAGAATCGTGTCGCCAGCGCAAACAACCAAAGAGGAGAGAAACATGAACCGAATGTCCACGAAGCTATTCGCATTGAGCGTTGTCGGCGCAATCGCGCTGGCCTCCTGCGGCGCGGCTGCGCCCGCTGCGCCCACCGCGGCCCCGGCCAAGCCCACCGAGGCGCCCAAGCCCGCCGCGCCGACGACGGCCCCGGCTGCGCCAACAGCCGCGCCCGCCAAACCAACCGATGTGCCGAAGCCCGCCGCGCCCGCTTCCCTGACCTACTGGGGCGGCCTGATCTTCTCCGATGAAGCCAACGCCATGCAAGAGGCCCGAATCAAAGGAATGGGGCAAGGCCAAGAACGTCAACGTCACGGTTGTGATGATCAACCAGAACGAAACCGTAGCCAAGGTTTCAGCCGCCATCGAAGCGGGCAACATGCCCGACGCCTTCGACCTTGGGCGCGACTTCATGCTGCAGCTCGCCAAGAACGCCCGAATCGAGCCGGTCGATGACCTGTATAAGACCATCGGCGACGCCCATGGCGGCTGGCTGGATTCGACCAACAAGGGATCCAACCCGAAAGACTTCGGGGGCAAGCTCTACGGCATTCCGTTCGGCCAGAGCGGCAACCTGCTCAATCGCCGGGATGACGTGCTGAGCAAGGCCGGCTACAAGGACGCGCCCAAGACCTGGGCCGAACTGCTTGAGCAGGCCAAGAAGGCCAATGCGCCGCCCAAGCTGTTCTCGATGGGCTTCGCCCTGAGCAATGTCGGCGACGCCAACGTGCAGAATGAAGTGCTGCGCGGCTACGGCGGACGCATCGCCGACGATGCCGGCAAGAAGTGCACCATTGACAGCCCGGAGACCCGCGAATACATGAAGTGGGTGACCGATGCCTTCGCGGCGGGTCTGTTCCCGCCCGGCGCGACGACCTGGGACGGCGCGGGCGACAACAACGCCTACCAGTCCGGCCAGGCCGTCTTCATCGCCAACCCCGGCTCGGTCTATCTCAACATCCTGAAGGCCGATCCTGAGCTGGCCAAGGGCAGCAAGTACTCGGCTCTGCCGGGTGGACCCAAGCTGCGCACGGCTCCCACTGGCCTGAACTTCCGGGCCATCTCGGCCAGCAGCAAGGTCAAGGACCTGGCCAAGGATCTGTTGGCCTTCATGTCGGACGACAAGTACCTGTCCGACTACTACGGCAAGGCGATCTACGGCCCGGTCCTGAAGAACGGCATGAACGCGCCGATCTTCAAGGAGAGCGTGCTGCACGCCGGGCTGCTCGATCTGGCCCTGAACGGCACGCCAGCCAACTTCCCCGACACGGATAACCTGGCCCTGGCCGAATACAACACCAACTTCCTGACCCCGAAGATGGTGCAGAAGGTCGTGGTGGACAAGAAGAGCGTCGAGGACGCGATCAAGGAAACCCAGGCCGCCTGCCAGGCGATCTACGACAAGTACAAGTAGGCCGCAAAACGTGCATTAGCGCAGAGCGGGACGGCGATTATCCATATCGCCGCTCACACCGCTAGCAGTACCATCATTGCAGCACTATTCCGTCATTCCCGCGAACGCGGGAGTGACGGTGACACCGTGCGATTGCGCGGCGATTCGCAGCCGCATGACCTGGAGGGAATGAGATGGCCCAGTCCACATCGAGTCGGAGTCTAGCCGGCCTCAAGGCTCCGCGCTTTTCGCTCGGGAAGACCGATGCCGCGCTGGGTATGGGGTTGGTCGCGCCGGTGCTCATCTGTCTGATGACCCTGGTGGTCTACCCATTCATCTTCGCCGTCTACATCTCCTTCACCGACCGGACGGTGGGCGCGCAAGTTGTCAACTTCGTCGGATTTGACAACTTCAGATACATCTTTGGCACACAGGGTTTTCAAGAAAGCGTGCGCAACACGCTGGTGATGGTCTTTGTTCTGCAAAGCATGAAACTCGTGCTTGGGCTCGGGATCGCGTCGGTGCTGAACCAGGCGATCCGCGGGCGCACCGTATTTCGAGGCCTGACCCTGCTCCCGTGGGCGATGCCGGCGTTTGTCGCCTACCTGCTGTGGAAATACATGTTTGACCCGACCCAGGCCGGGGCCTTCAACATGATCCTCATTGACGTGTTTGGCACCCAGTTGGATTTCCTCAGCTCGCGCGAATTGGCCATGCCCAGCGTCATCATCGCTTCGTTCTGGCGCGGCTTCCCGTTCTGGGTGATCTCGTTCCTGGCGGCCATGCAGAACATCTCGCCCGAGCTGTACGAGGCGGCGGCAATCGATGGCGCCAGCGCGTGGAAGCGCTTTCGCCACATCACCCTGCCAAGCATCCAGCATGTCATCCTGGTCGTCACCTTGCTCAGCACGATCTGGACAACAAACAGCTTTGAGAATGTTTGGCTGATGACGGGCGGCGGACCCAGCAATGCCACGATGACCTTCCCGGTCCTGGCCTATTACGGACTTCAGACCCTGCGGCTGGGCGAAGCGTCGGCGGTGTCCGTTTCCATGCTGCCGATATTCGCCATTCTGGCCTTTGTGGTCGTTAACCTGCTGCTGAAAGAGGACTAAATGGCAACTCGACTCTCCCTCATCCAGAAGATCATCGCCTACGGATCGCTGGCAGCGCTCGCGCTGTTCATCCTCTTTCCGGTCTACTTCATGGCCATTACGTCGCTCAAGACAGTGCGCGACATCTACCGGCTGCCGTCGCTGCTACCGGTGAACCCGACCCTGATCAACTATGAGCAGTTAATCGGCACCTGGAAGTTCCTGGATGCCATTCGAAACAGCCTGATCGTGGCCAGCGCCACCACCCTCGTCTCGGTCTTCATCAGCGCTTTGGCCGCCTATAGCCTGGTTCGGCTGCGCTACAAGTTCCGGAACTGGGCGGGGCGACTGATCATGTTCTCGTATCTCACGCCCTCCTCGCTCTTGTTTATTCCGCTGGCCGTCATCGTCGCCCAGCTCGGGATCTCCAATACCCATCAGGGCCTGATCTTCGTGTATCTGACGTTCTCCGCGCCACTCAGCACCTGGCTGTTGATGGGCTACTTCCGGGGCATCCCGGTTGACTACGACGAGCAGGCCATGGTCGACGGCTGCACCCGGCTCGGCGCCTTCTTCCGAGTGGTCCTGCCGCTATCCGTGCCGGGGCTGATCGCCTGCTCTGTCTTCACCTTCACCGGCGCATGGAACGAATTGCTCCTCAGCCTGATCTTCATCACGGATCCGGCCTTGCGCACCGTCCCCGTCGCAGTGTCGTATCTGATCACGGGAGATACCGTGCGAATGGGTCTGATCATGGCAGCATCGATCGTCTCCGCCCTGCCCATCATGATCCTGTATTTCATCGCCCAGCGATTTGTCGTACAGGGCCTCGGCGCGGGTGGCGTCAAGGCCTGAAACTTGACAGCGTTGGTCCCCGGACGATATGCCCGGCTTCGCCGGGCATATCGATCCGGGAGATTTCTCCGTAGGATAAGCACAATGAACGACATTAATTGACTCCCCATGCGCATCGACATCGGCTAGGGCAACGAGCTGACCGATGAGTTTCTGACGTTTGCCGCCCAACTCGGGCTGGCCGACGTGCAGATGAATCTGTACAACCTGCCGCCCGGATTGCCCGACACGGGCCGGCTCGAGTTCCAGGATCTGCTGAAACTCCGCAGCCGGGCCGAGGAACGCGGGCTGCGCCTGATCTGCATCGAAAACGTGCCGGTCCGCTTCTACAACAAGATCATGCTCGGGCAGGACGGCCGCGAGCAGCAGCTCGCGAACATGCAGGAAACGGTCCGCAATCTGGGCCGGGCCGGCATCCCGATTTTCGGCTATCACTTCATCGCCACCGGCGTGTGGCGCACCGGTTGGGATACCCCTGTCCGCGGCGGGGCCATCTCAAACTCCTTCAAGATGGAACTGGCCGCCAAAGCGCCGCTCTCGTATGACCGCGAGTATCACGAGGACGAGATGTGGGCCAACTACGACTGGTACCTCGAGCGCCTGCTGCCGGTGGCCGAGGAGTACGGGGTGCGGCTGGCCTTGCATCCGGATGACCCGCCCGTGCCCAAGCTGGGCGGCGTGCCGCGCCTGTTCCGCAACTTCGAGAACTTCAAACGGGCGATGGACACCCACGCCAGCCCGATGCACGGGCTGGACTTCTGCCACGGCTGTTGGAGTGAGATGCGCAGCGGGGCCGGCGTCATCGACGCCATCCAGCACTTCGGCAAGCGCATCTTTTACGTCCACATGCGCGACGTGCAGGGCGGCGGCGACGAATTCACCGAGTGCTTCATCGACGAGGGCAACAGCAATATCCTGCATGTCATGCGGGCTTTGAAGGACACCGGCTTCAACGGCTTCATCATTGATGACCACGTGCCGCACCTGGTGAACGATACGCCGTACGGCCACCGCGGCCGGGCGTATGCCACGGGCTACCTTCGGGCGATGCTCGACGCCATCAGGGATTAGTTCGAAAAGCGATGCGCCCGGCGGCCGGGGCGCATCGCTTCTCCCAAATCTCCCGTTATGCGGCGCCGACGACGGGCTCGACCAGCGTCGCGTCTTCGTTTCGCGGGGTGTTGACCCGGCGCGAGACCTCATGGAAGCGCATGTCAGCGGCCGGATAGCTGCGCACGAGCGAACCGACCGCATCCAGCGGCGCTTCGGCGTCCAGCCAGATCGCCCGGGCCTCGGCGGGCAGGATGACCGGCATGCGGTTGTGCACGCTGGACAGCAATTCGTTTGGCTCCGTCGTCACGATCGTGCACGTTCGGCGCAGCGCGCCCTCGGGCGACTTCCACACTTCCCACAATCCCGCCATGGCGAAGGCTTCAGCCGACTTGAGCCGGATATAGAGCGGTGTCTTGACCTTTCCCGTTGGGTCGTCCTTGCGCCATTCGTAGAAACCACTGGCGTAGACCACGCAGCGCCGGCGCTTGAAGGCGGCCCGAAAGGCCGGCTTCTCGGCGATCGTCTCGCCCCGGGCGTTGATCAACTGCGAGCCAATCGAGGCGTCCTTGGCCCAGGACGGGATCAGCCCCCACTTGACGGCTGAGAGCGCGTCAGGAGACTCGCTCAACGTCACCGCGACGGTCTGGAGTCGGCGCGATGTTGCCAGCGCGCAGCCCCAGTTCAGCCGCGGTTTCGGGAGTCTCGAGCCGGCCGAGACCAAACATCTCGACCAGCGCATCCGGCAGGATCGACAGCACATAGCGTCCGCACATGGGTTGACCTCCAAGAGTCACAAACAGAACCTGTTCCAGAGGCGATGTCCCCCGCCGCGGCGTGGACATCGCCTCCGGAAATCGGTTTTGTTACGCGTCTATGGTTTGACCAGGGTAATCAGCAACGGCGAGACCCGGTTGTTGATCGTCGCAATCTCGACGTCTTCCTGGATCAGCGACGCCCACACATAGAACGGGTTGCGGACCGGGATGCGCGTCAGCTTGACGCACCCGCGCACGACGACCTGTTTACCCCGGGTCGAGGTAATACAACTTGCCGCCTTCGTAGTCGACGGTCCGCAAATCGGTCAGCGCCCCCACCCCCCAGCGCCAGGGGTGGTCCATCCCGGTGTTCGATTCAAAGTCGATGCCGATTCGGAACGCGCCCGATTCCTGCGAGAAGCCCTTGCTGAATCGGTTCTGATCCATGGCATAGCATTCGGCGGCATCAAAGGGTCCGCCGGTGCGGATGGGGACCAGCCCGGTATTGCGGACCGTGGTCGTGAAATACAGCGTGTCACCCAGGGCCAGCACCGTCTGCGGCCCGCGGCGCGACCACTCCACGCCCTGGCCATCGGGCTGCACCGCGATCTCGGCCTGCGGCCGGCCGCTGTCGCTGAGGGTGAGGCCCGCAGTCAAGATGTCGCGCTGGCCGATCGCATCCTGCAGTTCGATGTTCAGCACATATCTGCCGGCCGGGGGCGGATCCGCGCCCAGGTCAATGCCTCCGTCGTATTCATAGGCATACCGCCCGGGCTCGCTCTCACCGTCGGAAGAGGGGCGCAACACATAGCCCTCGCGCCGGGGCACATCTTGGCGGAAACCATTTGGGCCCGTGACATACACCCCGAGCCTGGCCTTTTTGCTGGTGACGACATTGATGTAAGCCCGGTCGCCGACGCCATCCCGATTGGGGGTGATTGCGGTCGGGGCGACCGTGAAGTCGAGAATCTTGGGCGGGGAGGGATCTGCGTTGACGATCTTGAGCGGCAGGCGCTGGGCGATCGGCGCGCCGGCCCCTGTGGTCTCGAAGACCACCGTGTAGTCGCCGTTGGCCAGCATTCTGCCGTCCACGATGCCGTTGAACAGACGCTCATAGGCGACGGGTCGTGGCGCGCGGGTTTCCTGATCGACAAGCGAATAGCGTTTCCCCGCGCCATCGAGAAGATAGATGCTGAGTTGGACGGCCTGATCGACTCGGTAGGCGATCCGGGCCAGGTCTTCCTTACCGTCGGCATTCGGGCTGATGACGGCCGGCCTGACCTCAACGTTGCTGATCGCCGGGCCGCCACCGCAAGCTGCCAGCGCCAACACGGCCAGCGCGCCGAATAGGTATGTCGTCCACCTCATAGAGACGAGATTCTAGCAGTGGGGCCGCACTAGATGGGGCCCACCTTGAAGGTGGGCCCCATCTGGACAATCCCTTCGGGTGTAGAATATTTGTTCTATATGCCACCCCGCCAAGCCCCCTCCCCCAAACTGCGCACCCGCTACGTGTGCTCGAACTGCGCCCACGACTTCGCCAAGTGGTCGGGCAAGTGCCCGGACTGCAATGAGTGGAACACCCTGAACGAAGAGGTGATCGAGGAGCGGCCGGCCGGCCGCCAGGGGCCAGCCCGAGTTGGCTTCACCCAGCCGCAGAAGCTCTCCGACATCCGGGCCGATGCCCTGCCCCGCCTGCCGCTTGACATCGGCGAATTCGCCCGGGTGCTCGGGGGCGGGATCGTGCCCGGCTCGCTCGTCCTGGTCGGCGGCGACCCCGGCATCGGCAAGAGCACCCTGCTCATGCAGGCCGCCGTTCTCACGGCCCAGAAGGTGGGGCCGACCCTCTACGTCAGCGGTGAGGAGAGCGCCCACCAGCTCAAAATGCGGGCGGAGCGACTGGGCGTCGGCGACAGTGAGTTGTATCTGCTCACCGACACCAACCTCGACGACGTTATCGGCGCCATCGATACGATGCGGCCCAAACTTGCCATCATCGACTCGATCAAACCATGTATCTCGACTCGCTTTCGTCGAGCGCCGGGACGGTCACCCAGGTGCGCGAATGCGCGTCGCGCCTGCAGGCCATGGCCAAGTCGCTTGGCACGGCCGTCTTTATCGTCGGCCACGTCACCAAGGAAGGCTCGATCGCCGGGCCCAAGGTGCTGGAGCACATCGTTGACACCGTGCTCCAACTCGAAGGCGACCGCTTCCACGCCTTTCGCCTGCTGCGCTCGATCAAGAACCGCTTTGGGGCTACCAGCGAGGTCGGCGTCTTCGAGATGGCCGGCAGCGGGATGAAAGAGGTGCTGAACCCGTCCGAAGCCTTCCTGGCCGAGCGGATGATGAACGCGCCCGGCAGCGCCGTCGCGGTGACGATGGAGGGCACCCGACCACTGCTTGTCGAGGTCCAGGCCCTGGCGTCGGCCACCCAGAATCCGATGCCGCGCCGGACCGCCAACGGCTTCGACTACAACCGGCTCTTTATCCTGATCGCCGTGCTGGCCAAGCGGGTCGGCATCCGGCTGCACGATCAGGACGTCTTTGTCAATGTGGTCGGCGGGATGAGCATCGACGAGCCGGCCGCCGATCTGGCGGCCGCGGTCGCGATCGCCAGCGCAGCCAAGAACATCGCCGTCCCGCCCGATCTGGCCATCATCGGCGAGATCGGACTGAGCGGTGAACTTCGGACCGTTGGACAGCTCAGCCACCGGCTCAATGAGGCGGCCAAACTCGGCTTCCAGCGCTGCCTGCTGCCGAAAACTTCGCGGCCGATCGAGAACCCGCCAGCCAATCTCGTCCTGATTCAGGCCCGCAGCCTTGGCGAGGCGCTGGACGCGGCCCTTGGCAGGTAGTGTGTTGGGAGAGATGTCCCCGGCTCCGCCGGGGACATCTCTCCCAACATCAATTACGAATGAGTTTCACGCGCGCCACGCGCAGCTTGTCCATCTCCTCGACCTTGAAACTGACCGAAGCTCCGGGCGGGTTGACGGTATCCCCAACCCGGGCCACCCGCCCAAGCTGGCCCATGACGTAGCCGCCAATCGTGTCGTAGTTCGCATCCAGCAGGATCAGACCAAATGCCTCGTTGACATCGCCGATGGTGGTGAGCCCGTTCAGCATGGCGCTGCCATCCGCATGCGGCTGAATGTCGGGCATGGATTCGGCGTTGTCGCTCAGTTCGCCAACGATCCGCGACACCAGGTCGTTGAGCGTCACCAGCCCGGCCGTGCCGCCATACTCATCGAGGACAACCGCCAAATACTCATGCCGGCCGCGAAGCTGGATGAGCAGCTCGTCGGCCCGCTGTGAGTCCGGGACAAAGAACGGCTCGCGCATGAGCTGGCGCGGCGTAACAGGGCGCGTGTTCGGCAACAGCGCCCGGATCATGTCTTTGGCGTGCAGGATGCCGATGATGCGGTCGATGCTATCCTCATAGACCGGAAAGCGGTCATACGGATGGGTGGCCAGGGCGTGGGCGACTTCGTGCAGCGACGACTCGACATCGACACAGATCATCTCGGTACGCGGGACCATGACTTCGCGCGCCAGCAGATCGCCAAAACTGAAAACCTTGCTGATCATGTCGCCGGCCCCCGATTCCAGTGTGCCGCCCTTCTGACTCTCCTCGACCAGCATTTCAAGCTCGGTCGCCGATACAACCTAGAAGCATGACTGCTCATCCTGATATTGAAAATCGCGCAGGATGAAACGCGTGGATGCGTTCAGCAGCCAGATGAACGGCCGGAGGAGCTGATTGACGGCATACAGGGGTGGAACCACGACACACGCCACGGCCTCGACGGCGCGGAGCGCGATGGCCCGCGGGATCATCTCGCCGAGCACGATATTCAGGTAGGTGGCCAGAAGCAGACCCGCGGCGCCGCCCGCAAAGCCGATCACACTTTCGGGCACACCCAGTAGAACGGAAGCCAGGCCTTGCCGTATCGCGGCGGAAATACCGGGCTCAGCCAAAATACCGATCGCGATCGAAATAACCGTGATGCCAATCTGCACACCCGCCAGAAAGCGCTCAATGTCCGCCTGCGCCGTCAGAACAATGCGGGCACCGGGGCGCCCCAACGCCGCCATCTCCGTCAGCCGGGTGCGCCGCGACGCCACCAGGCTGTACTCCGCCATGACAAAGAGGGAGGAAAATGCGCTGAGCGTGATCAGCGTAAGAATGCCGGTGATTATCAAGTTCATTTAGCAAGGGCATATACACCCCACTTCGACCCGGCCCAATCCCTGGTCTGCGACGAGCGCTGGCAGTTCATCAGCCTCGGTGCGGGCTACATTCAGTTTGACAATGAAAACACCCGGCCAGCGCCGTTTGCGGAACCGCGCCGCGACGCGCTGACCTGGACGCTGCGACTGACGTCGAGCGGCGGATGGGAGCCCGACGTGCTCGCCGTCCACGCTTCGACCGGAAAGCGGGAGGCGCGGGTGAGTTGGGCCATGCGCGATGGCGCCGAGTTCGCCTCGTTCTGCTGGCAAAACGGGAGCGACGTCCGGCGCGTCGAGCGCGCCTGGCAGACGCCGACAGCGCTCGGCTTCCAGTCTGGATTCGCCATGACCGCCCTGCTCCACGGGCTGCCGCCCAACGACAACCCTCAGATCGACGTCGTATGGATGGACACACTCAGTTTTGCCCCCTGGGCCGGGATGCTGAGTATCACGCGTCTGGGACGTGAAACGCAGGCCACCCACTTTGGTCCGCGCGCGCTCGAAGGGTTTGGGTTGGCCTGTGATTTTCCAGAGGGTCTGGAGGCTCATGCGCCGCTCACCGGTCAGGCATGGCGCGACGAATCCGGCATCGTGCAGGCGTGGCTCGGCGCCGACGGAAGCGCAATCCGCCTTACAGCGGTGAACTGATCCAATCAGCGGCTGACGATCGGCAGCCACAAAAAGGTCGGCGTCCTGAACGAGCCGCTTGCCGACTGCACTGAACCACACGCATTGTCGGCGCGCACACGCCACAAGTAGTGGGTCAATGGAAGCAAACCCGCCCGTATGTTTTCAAGCGTCGCCTGGGTTGTTCGCGACAGGACCACACTCGAGAAACCCGCATCGGTGGCAATCTCCAACTGATAGCTGAAGGCATTCTGGGCCGTGGACCATTCGAAGGTCAGGTCATAGGTGATCGACGCGCTTTGGGTGATCCCAGGCGAGGCCGGGTACTGGCCGAGCGGCGCACGGGCCACGACGGCCGGCACGAGGGTGGGCGCGGCGGCGATTGGCTTCCAGACAGTGACCTCGCTGGTCGCGGTGAAGACGCCCGAACCGGAAGCGCGCAAACCCAGCAGCATCGGACCGGATGGACTCGCCGCCGGAAAGGTCACGGTGAACGGCAGGGAAATGGGCGCGGCCAACGCAACGGGAGGCAGGGCGAACTCCGCGCTCAGCCCAACGCTAGGCGTGATGACCGCCGCCGACAGCGAAATCAACGAAGTGGCGCTCATCGTAATCGCACGCGCCGAAAAGCCAAGCGGCGTATCGACACACACATCGGCCTTGTCAGGCTGCAGGCGCAATGCATAGGTCACCGGGACACAGTCGGTCGACTGAAAGCTGCCGATCCGAGACCGCCACGTGCCCGCACCCGCAGCGTCGAGATAGACGCCGGTCATCCAAAAGGCGCATCCGTTGGCCGGATCACGGCCGAGAGCGCCGCCCGATCGTTCCACGCGCCATCGGCGGAATGCGCGCCAACGCCAGGCCAGAACGCTGACTCGCTCGAAGCCGCGCCCGAAATTGCTGTCCTTGGCCAGAGAGCATATTGCAAGCTCGGCGTGATCACGGCGCTGGACGCGGAGTAGGCCAGGCCAATCTCGGCGGCGCTGTTGAGGGCCGCCGCGCCAAGCCAGCGGCTTTCCGGACCGGCAATGCTGGACCCATGCCCGCCAAGCGACCAGGTTTGCTGGGGCCACTCGGAATTCAGCTCGAACCAGATGACCCGTGGCATGGCCGGCGCGCCCGTCGGGACGCTGACGGCCGCCACAATCCGCTCGACGGCGTCAAATCGGCGATAGCGCGCGATCGCTCGGATCGGCGGGTCGCTGGCCCAGAGCTGGATCGGCGTGCCGGGTTGCGCGATGCAACCCACACCGGGCGGACCGCATGTGAGATCGGCCCCGGCGCCCACCTCACTGCCAGGCGCGGACCAGACTTCACCGATCGATCCATGCCCCGGTAACCATCCGCCAATCTTGATCCGCGACAAGACGAAACGGCCGCTGGACAGGTCGACACGCGGGGAAACGCGACTCAGGAAAAGAGGATGCGCGCCGGCAAACGGGAGCGGGCCACCAGAGAAACTGACCGGGATCGGGTATCCAGTGCCGGACTCAGGGCCATAGCCGCCAACGGCCCGCGCGCTCTCGCCGTTGACCATTTTCGCTTTCTCGAGGGCAAATATCCACGACTGCGGGTGCGGAATGCTGATCAAAACGGCCTCAGGCCAAATGCCAAGATCCACTGACTCAGCTGAAACACCTGCGTAGAAGTTATAGAGATGATAGGTTCCGCGCGGGTCAGAGGTCGCCGATACCGCGATGCAGACTACATTCCCGTCGCCGGCGTAGCTCATGAACCAGCGGTCGGTTTCAGGGTCCCAAACAACGCTTGGGTGGCTGCCATCGACGGCATGGCAACTGCCCGGCGGCCAGAGATCCCGCATCAAGGCCGGTCCTCCAAGAAGCGCGCCAGCGCGGTCGAACACGGCGAAGGCGGGGCCCGCGCTGACCTGAACAAAGTAGTCGGGGCCGATCTCTCCCAGAATGTCGGGCGTCACAGTTGCCACAGTGGTTCGGGAAATGCCTTCAAAGGAGGTAACGACCATGGACGAGCGTTGCGCTGGTTGCGCCGGCGCAAGATCAGCGTTTTTGGATGGGGATAGTTTGATCAACGATGACGCCGGCTGGCTGGGCGCCTGCGCAACAAGATGGAATAGCGTTGCCGGGCGCTCGGAAACGCCTTGCCCTCGGTCCGCGTATTCAGCAGGCGATGCCATGCCAGGAGCAGGCGGATAGACCCCCGGCGCCCACAGCGTTCCCAACGCCATCAGAAGAAGCGGCCGCACCGTCCGGAGTGCCAATCGGGCCATGCCATTCACCTCGCAATTAATCGTTATGTGGTAATCGTTCTAGCGCCGGCGGATCGATTTGGCAACTCGTGACGACAGCCAGCCAGGCCAGACAGAATGCGCTCAGTCGGTTTTGGTCTGGGCGTCGCGCTGGAAGCCGGAGACCGGTTCCCGACCTGAAAGGGCGATATACTTTCCACCGTGTGTTGGCGGATTTGACTACTGGCCGCGACTTCCCCTAAGATCATGCAAAACGTATTTACCCCTCTCATTACCACCGTTCGTGAAGGCTTGCGCTATCGAGGCGGCGAGAACCACTTGATGTGGATCGCCCACCGCATCAGCGGGCTCGGCGTGCTGCTGTTTCTCTTGCTGCACATCTTCGGCATGAGCATGGCGTTCTTCAATCCGCCCCTGCACGAGGCGATGTTGAATCTGTACAAGACGCCGCTGTTCGCCATCGGCGAATTGGCGCTGGCCGTCTGTCTGATTTACCACGCCATCAACGGCACCCGCATCGCCATCTTCGAACTCAAGCCCGAACTCTGGATGAAGCAAAAAGTGGCCACCCGGTATGCCCTGATCATCACCGCCGTGGTGACGGTCCCGTGGCTGGCGGTGATGGTCGGCTATACGATCAAGGGCCTGACGGAGGTCAAATAACATGACGACATCCACCCACCCCGCAAATGCGGCAACGACAGTGCGCCGAGTCAAGCCCTTCCCAGTCGCCCGCAACAATTTCGAGCGCGCGCTGTGGATCTTCATGCGCTACAGCGGTCTCGCCCTGGTCTTTTTTGCCATTTCACACTTCGGATTGCAGCACCTGCTGGTCGGCACGCATAACCTCAAGGTCGCGGATACCGAGTTGCGCTGGGGGTTGACCGGCCAGCCGGTAACCGTGGAGCAGATTGCCTGGCGGGCCTACTACCTGGTCCTGCTGATCCTCGCCATGGGCCACGGTCTGAATGGCTTCCGCCAGGTCGCCTACGACTACCTGCACGCGCGCGGGATCTATCGCGGCGCGCTGCTCGTAGCGGGCGCGCTCATTGTGTTCCTGACCATTCTCGGGGCCGTCGCGCTGTTCATGGGCGCGTCTCCGCTCAAGCGCTAAACAGATACTGCGGCGCGCCTGCCTGGCGCCGCCAAAAAAGGCAAACACCATGGTTCACCATCATCAATTTGACGCGCTCGTCGTCGGCGCCGGCGGGGCCGGCCTCATGGCCGCGCTGCACGCCAGCAAGACCGTCAAGACCGCAGTCATCTCCAAGCTCTATCCAACCCGTTCGCACACCGGCACCGCTCAAGGCGGCATCTCGGCCGCGCTGGGCAACATGGAGCCCGACAAGTGGGAGTGGCATGCCTACGACACGGTCAAGGGCGGCGACTTTCTGTGCGATCAGGACGCCGTCGACATCATGTGCCGCGATGCAATTGACGCGGTCATTGATCTCGAGCACATGGGCCTGCCCTTCGACCGCACGCCCGACGGCAAGATCAGCCAGCGCCGGTTTGGCGGTCACACCAACAACGATACCAAACAAGCTGTGCAGCGCGCCTGTCATGCCGCCGACCGCACTGGGCACATGATCCTGCAGACGCTTTACCAGAACTGCATCAAGCAGAAGGTCCAGTTCTTCGACGAGTTCCAGATGATCGACCTGCTTGTTGCTGACGGCAAGTGCAACGGCATCGTGGCCGTGTGCCTGGACACCGGCGAACTGCATGTCTTTCACAGCAAGGGCACCCTGCTTGCCACGGGTGGATTCGGCAAGATGTGGAAGGTGACCTCGAATGCCCACTCGCTGACCGGCGATGCGCCGGCCGCCATCCTCCGCCGGCATCTGCCGCTCGAGGACATGGAATTCTTCCAATTCCACCCGACCGGCGTCTACAAGCTTGGCATTCTGCTGTCCGAGGCGGCCCGCGGCGAAGGCGCCGTATTCCTCAACGGCAAGGGCGAGCGCTTCATGGAGCGCTACATGCCCACGCTCAAGGATCTTGCTCCCCGCGACATTTGCAGCCGCTACATCTACAAGGAGATTCGGGAAGGCCGCGGCGTGGACGGCAAGGACTACGTCTACCTGGACTTCCGGCCCGAGGAGATCAACAAGTATTTTGCCGCCGACGGCAACCCGCGCCGCGTAACGGCCGAATATATGGAGCAGAAGCTCCCCGACATCATCGAGTTCGCCCGGGTCTATCAGGGGGTTGACCCGATGACGGCGCCAGTGCCCATCCAGCCCACCGCCCACTACGCAATGGGCGGTATCCCGACCAACAATGACGCCGAAGTTCTTGCCGACGAGACTGGCCGGCTGATCGAGGGCCTGTATGCCGCGGGCGAGGTTGCCTGCGTAAGCGTGCACGGCGCAAACCGGCTCGGAACCAACTCATTGGTCGACCTGGTTGTATTCGGCAAACGCGGCGGGATCAAGATGGCCGAGTATTGCGCGAAAGCGGCCTTCCGCGAGATCGATAAAGCTGGCGCCGCCACCTACGCCCAGAACCAGATCGATAACCTGCGCAAGGGTGACGGCACGGAAGAGCCCTCCAAGATTCGCAAGAGCCTGCAGATCATGATGGACGACAACGTCGGCGTGTATCGGACCGGCCCTGGCATCCAGACCGCCATCGATCACATTCATGAGCTGCAAGAGCGCTACAAGAAGGTCCGGGTGCAGGATAAGGGCATGCGCTGGAACACCGACCTGATGGAAGTGTGGGAACTGGGCGCGCTGCTCGACCTGGCTGAAGTGACCGCCTACTCGGCCCTGGCCCGTCAGGAGAGCCGCGGCGGGCACTTCCGCGAGGACTTTCCCAAGCGTGATGACGCCAACTTCCTCAAACACACCTTTGTGTGGAAGAACGGCAAGATCGAAATCAAGCACAAACCGGTTGTCATTACCCGGTTCAAGCCCGAAGAAAGAAAATACTAGCGACAGCAACCCGGTCCAATACCGGAGGCGCTATCCCCCAGCTCCGCTGGGGACAGCGCCTCTGGAAAATGGTCTTGTTGGAAGAAAGGCAAACACCATGAATGTCCGCCTAAAAATCAAACGATTCAATCCCGAGACCGACAAGAAGCCGTACTGGAAAGAGTACGAGCTCGATATGGAGCCCAAGGACCGCGTGCTGGATGCGCTGCACGAGGTGAAGTGGACCCAGGACGGCACACTTTCGCTGCGGCGCAGTTGCGCCCACGGCGTGTGCGGAAGCGACGCCATGCGAATCAACGGGCGTAACCGCCTGGCCTGCAAGGTTTTCGTCGACGATGAGATGAAGACTGGAAAAGGGGCGATCATGATCGAGCCCATCCTGGGCTTGCCTGTCATCAAGGACATGATCGTCGACATGGAGCCGTTCATGGCCCACTATCGGGCGGTCATGCCCTTCCTGGTCAACGACACCGAGCCTGGCCCCCGCGAGCGGCTGCAGTCACCACAGGACCGAGAACGCTTTGACGACACCACAAAGTGCATCCTGTGCGCGTGCTGCACGACGAGCTGCCCGTCCTTCTGGGCCCGCGGCGAGTATGTCGGCCCTGCCGCCATCGTCCAGGCCCATCGGTTTATCTTCGACACGCGCGACCAGGCCGCTGAAGAGCGCCTGGCTGTGCTGAACGAGCCGGATGGGATCTGGCGCTGCCGGACAGTCTTCAACTGCACCGAGGCGTGTCCGCGCGGCATCCAGGTGACCAAAGCCATTGGCGAGGTCAAGGAAGCCCTCCGCACCGGCGTGATCGCCTAGGCGCCCCCATTCCACCTGCGCCGGACACGACATTCGCCGCCCCGGCGCACGCCGGGGCGGCGAATGTCGTTTCCGTTTATCCGGTTTTGACCGCTTGAAACACCTGCCCAGCCTGCCCCGACTGATTCGGCGCCGGTCGGCCCCAACGTTGCTGCTTTACGTGCTGGTCAGCTTTGGGGCTTCGGTGATCCTGACGCGGGTCTTTCTGGATCTGGCCAACTACCCGCAACTGGGCGGGAGCGGGTTGCATATTGCGCACTTGCTGTGGGGCGGCCTGGCGTTGGCCGTAGCCGCCCTGCTCATGCTGATCTACGCCTCGCCTTCGATCAACCGCATCGGGGCGATTCTGGCCGGGCTTGGGATCGGGTTGTTCATCGACGAGGTCGGCAAGTTCATCACATCGGACAACAACTACTTCTTTCGCGCCGCAGCGCCGATCATTTATGTGTGCTTCCTTGCTGTGGCGCTGGTGTATTACCTGCTCACCCGCCGGCAGGACAAGCTGTCCGATCGCGAGCTTCTGTGCGCTGCGCTCGAAGACGCCGAATCGCTGCTCGAAGCCAATCCCTTCGAGCGTCAGCGGGCAGACCTCGTCGCGGTGATTGACCAGGTGAAGACCCAGGCAAAAGATCCGGACTACGTCGCCCTTGCCGAAGCCCTGCTCGCCTTCGCCGATAGCGAAGCGGTGCGTCCGGGAAAACAGTGGTGGGAGCGCCTGATCGGCCGGATCGAGGATCCGCTCCAGGCTTACTTCGAGCGCCACAACGCCTTTTTCACCCACCTTCTCATTGTCATTCTGACGGTGCGGGCCGTGGCCTCGTTGATTGCCTTTGCTGGAAGCGCCATCCTGCGCTTCATGGCTCCCGACGCCGCTGACGCCCTGCGCCAGACACTGTCGGCCTATGGCCTATATCGGTCCTCGCCGTTGGACCTGTCTTCCGACATTCTGAACGTGCTGCTGAATACGGCGACAAATCTGTTGATGCTGAGCGGCGTGGCGCTGTTTGTCGTGCGCAAGCGCCAGCGCGGACTGTACTGGATGCAGACGTCGCTCATCCTGTCGTTGTGCGTGGTCAACATTTTTGCATTCTTCGAACAGCAGTTCGTCGTGGCGATCTACGCCCTGATCGACCTGGGCCTGTTCACGTATATCCGCGTGTATGTCTTTCGGCGGCAGAAGCTGCTGGAGGCCTCCCACCCAGACGGAAACAAGCCATCCAAATGAGCCTGAAACTATGTGTCATCCCCGGCGACGGCGTCGGATCTGAAGTCATCCCCTGCGCGGTCGAGGCGCTGCGCCGCGTCGCGCCGGACCTGGAAACCATTGGCGCCGATGCCGGCTGGGAATGCTTCACCCGGGTCGGCAACGCCTTCCCTGAATCGACCCGGGCGGCCATTGCCGCCTGCGGGGCCGCCCTGTTTGGCGCGACCTCGTCGCCCAGCCGAAAGGTCGAAGGTTACCGCAGCCCGATCCTGCAGATGCGCCAGGCCTTTGATCTGTACGCCAACCTGCGCCCCACCCGCGATGTCGGGCTGCGCGTCGCCGGAAGCGGCGTGGGCGCCGAGTTGCCGCCTGGCGTTGCGCCCGCCGACCTGCTGATCGTGCGCGAGAACACCGAGGGGCTGTATGTCCAACGGGAATACCTCAGAGGTGGCGAGGCCGTCGCCGAGCGGGTCATTACCGCGGCCGCTTCGGCCCGGATTGGGCGGGTCGCCCTCGAACATGCCCGCCGGCGGCGCAAGCGGCTCACCATCGTGCATAAGGCCAACATTTTGCCCCTGACCGACGGCGTCTTTCGGGATGCGGTCCGGGCCGAGGCAGCCGCCTTCCCGGAGGTCGCAATCAATGAATTGCTTGTCGACACGGCCGCGCTGCAGATTGGAGCGCGTCCCCAGCAGTTTGACGTGATCGTAACGACCAACCTCTTTGGCGACATTCTGAGCGACCTGGCCAGCATGTGGGGCGGTGGAATGGGCGTCGCGCCCGCGCTCAACCTGGGCGAGGGTGTGGCGATCGCGGAGCCCGTCCACGGCAGCGCCCCCGACATCGCCGGCAAGGGCGTGGCCAATCCGGCCGGGGCCATCCTCAGCGCCGCGCTGCTGCTCCGCCACCACTGGGCCCGGCCTGAGGCGGCGGATCAGCTTGAAATGGCGGTCTTCACCGCCTTAGCCGCCGGCGCCCGCACGCCCGACCTGGGCGGGACGGCCACGACCCGATCGGTCACGGACGCGGTGCTGGGGGAGCTGGGGGATGGGGGTTAGCGGCTGGGGCGAATCAACCTCGCCGGTAGGCGCTTTGGAGCCGAGCCAACAGGGATCCGACGGCGCCTACTCGCGAGGTTTATCGCGTTGAAGCGCCTACCTGACCAAACCTGACCAACGTTACCAACGTTATCAACGTTACCAACTATCCATGGCCTGGATGAACGTGTCAAACAGATAATCAGCGTCGTGCGGGCCGGGCGAGGCCTCGGGGTGGTACTGCACGCTGAAAGCGCGCAACGACTTCGAACGCAGACCTTCCACCACCCCGTCGTTCAGATTTACGTGGGTGACTTCGACAGTCTCGGGCAGCGAATCGGCGATGACCTCGAACCCGTGGTTGTGACTGCTGATTTCAATGGCCGAGGTGTCGGAGAAGCTGACCGGTTGATTTCCGCCGCGATGGCCGAACTTCATCTTGCGGGTCCGCCCGCCCAGGGCCAGCCCCAGAATCTGGTGGCCAAGGCAGATCCCGAAGATCGGGACCTTGCCCAGCAGCGCGCGGGTCGCCGCGATCGCGTAGTCGCAGGCGGCCGGGTCGCCCGGGCCGTTGGACAAAAATACGCCATCCGGCTTGAGGTCAAGAACCGCCCCGGCGCTGGTCGCGGCAGGCACAACGATAACATCACATCCGCGCGCGGCGAGCATGAGCAGGATGTTGCGCTTGATCCCGAAATCAAAGGCGACCACCCGCCGCCGGCGCGTTGTTGCTGGCCGGCCGCGATCGAGAATCCGCCATTCGGGATCGCCAGCCTGGTCCCAGGCGTACGGCGCGGCGCAGGTAACTTCTCGGGCAAGATCCCAGCCGTTCATATCAGGCATCGCCCGGGCCAGCGCGATCAGCCGGTCGGGATCGGGATCGCTCGAGGACAGGGCCGCCCGCATCGCGCCCCGCGAACGAATATGGCGGACGAGGGCGCGCGTCTGCAAGCCGCTGATGCCGACCACGCCGCGGGCTTCGAGATAGTCGCTCAGTGAGCGCTCGGAGCGATAGTTACTGACGATCGGACTCAGCTCGCGCACCCCAAAACCAGCCACCCAGGCCCGCCCCGACTCGTCATCGGCGGGATTGGCGCCGACGTTGCCGATCTGGGGGGCCGTCATGATCACGATCTGGCGGTGATACGAGGGATCGGTGATGATCTCCTGATAGCCCGTCATCGAGGTGTTGAAGACCACCTCGCCCGTGGTGTCGCCGCGCGCGCCAAAGCCCACGCCCGGCCAGGTCGTGCCATCTTCGAGCGCCAAAAGCGCGGGTGGAGATACCGGACTCATATAAATTATCGAAGACGATAGGGCCCGGCGGAGCCGGGCCCTATCGTCTTCGAAAAGGCTACTTCTTGCTGACCGTGATCGAGACGACTTTGTCCGGCTCGGTCTTGTCATCCGGACCGGTGGGCGCAACCAGGCTCCTCACGATATCGAGGCCGCTCGCAACAGAACCGATGACGGAAAATCGACCATCCAGCATCGGCGTGGACGAATACGTGATGAAGAATTGGGCGCTGCTCCTGGTCTCGTCACCCAGCAGACCGATGATCCCAGGCTTGTCAAACACACCAGGCGCGGGGGTCTCCACCTCGCATTCGTAGCCGGGTGTGGCATAGCCCGTGCCGCTCGGATCGCCAAAGACTACGGCCCCGATCTCGTCGTCGTTGACCTGAACCGGGCTTCCATTGAAGTAGCTCTTCTGGGCCAGGAACAGAAACGAGTTGACGTTGACCGGGGACAGCTTGGGATCGATGTCGATGACGACATCGCCCTTGCTGGTCTTGATCGTCACCTGCGTTGCGACTTTGGTGTCGAACACCTGATCCGGCTTGCTGGCCTTGAACCCGCCCTTTGCGGCGTAGGCCTTGTAGAGGGTGCGCTGTTTGGCGTACTGGCGGAATTGCGTAGCGAAATCGGGCTGCGCGAAAGCGTCCGTCGGGATCGCCCGCCCGTCCAGGAATACCGTCGGCGTGCCGGTGATCTTCATGGCGTCGCCGGTCTTCACATCGCCAGATACCCGCTCGGCGACCTTGGGATCGACCAGTGCCGCGCTGAACTTGGCTTCGTCCAACCCGAGTGTTTTTGCGTATGCGACGAGTGTTGGGGTGATCGATGCCGGCGGGGTCTTGTCCCACTCGGCCTGCTTCGTGTAGAGCAGCTCGAGCATTTCCCAGAACTTGCCCTGCTGGCCCGCTGCCTCAACCGCAACCGAACTCACAAACGCCTTGTCGTGAATTGTCGTAAGCGGGTAGTGCCGGAACACGAGCTTGACCGTGTCGCTGATGTTGGCAAAGGCCGCCATCAAAGCCGGATGAAATGCCGCGCAAGCGGGGCACTGCACATCACCGTACTCGATAATGACCGTCGATGCATCCTTGTTCCCGCGGAAACGGTCGGCATCGATGATCTTGAGCGCATCTGGTGTGGCATCAAAGGTGTCCGAGAGCGCTGTGCAGGCGGCGATCGGCGGGGCGATCGTCGGCGCGATCGGAACCACGGCGACGCCGCCATCGGCTTCGCTGATATCAATCCGGTTGATCTTGTCGCCAATCGCGATCTTCTTCACCACGTCCAGACCGCTGATGGTGCGACCAAAGGCGGTGTAGAGGTTGTCCAGGTTAACCTGGGCGCCGATCGTGATATAGAACTGGCTGCCGCTGCTCGGCGTCGTCTCAGCCGGTCCGCTTTGGCGGGCCATGGCGATGGCGCCATCAATGTGCTTGAGCTTGATCTCGGGTGGGATGTTGTAACCCGGTCCACCGCTGCCGGTTCCGAGCGGGTCGCCGCCCTGGATGACGAAGTTCGGCTCAACACGGTGGAAAGTCAATCCATCGTAGAAGCCGTTCTGCGAAAGGTACACGAAGTTGTTGACGGTCTGGGGCGCGGCCGCGGGGTCGAGCTCGACCTGGATGTCGCCCTTGCTCGTCTTGATCGTCGCAACATACTTCTTGGCGATGTTGATCGTCACGGGCGGGGGCGCCTTGCCCACCTTGCTGCGATCGGCTGGGCCGAGGGCGGCGAATGGGCGACTGCCCGCGGGAGCCGCGGGCGCGGCAGTCGATGCCGGGGCTGCCGGAGCAGTCGGGGCCGCGGGATTCGGGGCCACCGTCGGCGCGACTGACGCGCTGGCAGCAGTGGGTGTCGCCGCCGGTTTGCCCACAGGCGTCGCGGTTGGGGTGGCCGGGGCACAGGCCGACAGGACGAGGGCCAGAATACCGGCCGCCGCAAAAAGGGACCTGTTCAACATTCCTCCATGGTGCGCGTCGAATACGCGCAAAGACGAAGGATTATAGGCGAAGCTGATGAGGGCATGAGGCAGACGCGCGGGCTTTGACCCTAATCCCGTCCGCCCTCGTTTTTTGCAGGAATCGGTCTGGCCCGGCGAAGCCGAGCCAGATGCGATCTCAGACGCAATGGCGGCCTTCACGCGTTCAGCCAAGGCCGAGTGCGCTTCGCAACGTTAAGGGGCCGACAACAGCATTCCCCGCTATGGCGCAGGCCGGATCGGGGAATGCTGCTGCCGAGAATGGATTCGTCGCTGTGGCTAGGGCGCGGCGTAATGCTCAACCGTCGGGAATGGATCGTAGAAATGGTGCAATAACGCGCGCCATTCCTGATACTCTGGCGAGCCGCGAAACCCAACCGTGTGGTCCTCCAGCGTCGCCCAACGCACAAGCAACGCGTAGCGATTTGGCCGCTCCAGGCAACGCTGCAATTCATGGCCGTGATAGCCCTTCATCGATGCGATGATCGGGGCTGCCCTTGCAAAAGCGGCTTCAAAGTCCGGCTCTTGGCCGGGGCGCACATCCAACAGCGCTATTTCGAGAATCATATCGACAGTGTACCCATGGCAACAGGGTTTTTGCGGGGGTGGTATTCCCAGGCTTCGCCTGGGAATACCGCATCCCGCGTTTATTTCGGCCGGCTGCGGTGGAGCGCACCCATGGCGACCTCCAGCGTCGCCGCCAGAAAGGGCCCTTTCGCCGCGCGGGCCATGACCTGAAGTTCCTGCCACGGTCGGGTTCTCCCATCCAGAAAATCAAACACGACGCCAGCATTCAGCCGGCTGAAGAGATCGGTGAAGACATCCGCTCCACCCCGGCGTCGGTGGGCCAGCACGTTGAGCAGGATGCGGTCATACCAGCCGAAGCGGGCGGCCTCGGCGCCTCGACCGTCGAGCGGCGCCCGTCCTGCCGCCAGATTGGCCGCGATTCGGGCCGACTGGGCCTGAATGCGCTTAAACGTGTAGCCCGTCGAGGGTTTGGTCGCCCCGCCCGCCGTGCCGATGTTCACCACGCCACCGCGTGGGCTGGTCGCCGGAAAGGCCGCATCCGTCATGGGGATCTCCCCGTATTCCTGGTGTTCGATCACATACCCGCCGATCCCAAGCTGCTCCCGCAGATACCCTTCGATGGCCGCAACATACTCGGCGCGATCGAGCGGTTGGGCCGAGAACACGGTGTGCTCAACCAGCGCGGTTCGCGCGTCAAATGGGAGCACATACACGAAGCGGGTGTCGCCGCCTTGCGGGGTGCGAAAGTCCATCAGGGTTGCGGCGCCGGGATCAAAACGATCCTCGGACGTTCGGATTACCCAGCCCAGGAAATGCTGGATCAGGCGAATGCCTGGACCGGGCGCTGGCCCGGCCCCGATCGGTGTGCTGTTGAACACCCACCGGCCGGAGACGACGCGTCCATCCGCCAACCGCAGCGCGCCCCCGCCATCGGACCCGTCACCCACATCGGCGATCTCGCCCTGCAACCAGGCAATCTCGTCAATACCGGCCAGTTCAGCCCGCATGGCGGCATGGAAGTCGGCGCCGCGAATCATCTTGTAGACATGACCGTCAAGCGCCAGCCTTCCCGACCAGCGCGGGCTCTTGAAATCGAGATTGGCCCAACGCCGGAAAACAAGATGTTCAAGAGGGTTCGCGCCGCGCTCCCAGAAGCACCAGGTGCGATCGTTGACAAATGCGCCATCAGCAGTCGTCTTTGCCTCGCGCTCGATCATCAGCACGCGCCGGCCGGCCAAGCCCGCCCGGCTGAGGCACCAGGCCAGATGCAGGCCCGCCGCGCCTGCTCCAGCGATCACAATATCGGCCTTCAACGTGTCAGACAAAGTCACACAAGGCCTCCACCCGGGCGGCGGACCCATCCCGCAACCAGCCATCGAGCTGGGCCGGGTCCTTCAGTTGCTGCCCGCGGGCGCGGGCCACGACCAAAAAGGCGCAGTCCGCGTCCGGAAGCGCGGACAGATCGCTCCACAGCTTCTCAAATTGGCAGACCGGAAAGATGTCCTCCTGACCATGCCCCCAGCGCTTCTTGACGTCTTTGAGCGTGACATAGGTCGGCATGCGATTCGCCAGCGCGCGCACGGCATCTGAAACGCGCGACTCATTTTCAAGATCCGCACGATTCAGGCCGAAGAGGGCCAGAAAGCCGTCGATGTCGATCCAGGTCGTCATCGTGTTGTAGTACGACAGGCGAAACTCATCCTCCTCGCGCGGCATCGCCAGCCCCTCAACGATGCGCGGCCGACCATCGACACGGGCCAGACCGCCACCGCGATCCTCGAGCCGGCGCGGAATCACTTCAAAACTCAGCGCCGCGCCCCGCTGCAGATGGGCACCCAGGATGCCCGGGTTCATGTCGGCGCCAACCGTGTCGATGTTGCGCAACATCAGGGTGCGCAGCGCGGGGCGCTCGCGCAACAAACGGGCCAGGACGCCATTCCGAAGCATGTTCGGGGCCTCATACCAGTGGCCAACCGGATGCAGGCACTGGGCCGGAAGGTTGTCCACATAATCGGCGCCTTCGCCAGCCTGGGCCGCCCAGGCCGTCAACGCCTCGCGCGTGCCTTCGCGCATCTTCTGCTGCTGGGCATCGAGTTGCTGTTGCGGCATTTCCTCCCACATAAACCGCAAATCGCGCGTCATCGGCACCAGACGAAGCCCGATCGCCCGTCCTGGCGAGAGCAGGATGCGAGATTCGGCCGCGAGCGATGACAAATAGGCGCTGATAGCCGCCTGGCTGACATAGCTTGTGGTCACCACGTGGGGGATGTCAGCCCCCCAGGCCCGGCTGGCCTTGCGGCTTTGGGCGAGGTGGACTTCGAGGAATCGGCGGTGCCGGCCGGCCATCCGGCAAAACGGATACAACGCCTTCACTACACCTGCGCCCTGCGTCCAGCGGCTGCCCGCGCCGGCGGCCAGGCTGACCATCGCCACTTCGCCGGCGGCGAGCGCGCGCGCGCCCATGTCCGGCGCGGCGGCTTTGCCCATATCGAGGATGTCGTCGGGCCGAACATCTTCAATCCGGGCGTGGGCGGCGAGGCGATTGTGGGCCAGGCCAATTCGTCCATGCCGCAAATCGGCCCGAATTCGCTCGTGCTGGAGAGCGTCAAAACCATTTTCGGCAAGGACGGTGCGCAGGACCGACCTAGATGCCGCGCGATCGCCATCCTCGCTGGCCGATTCGACCGCCGGGCGCGGCGCGCGCAACCGAGCGTAGCCGGCCGGAAGCTCAGCCGGGGTCAGCCGGTCGGCCTGTGAGCCGTCATGATTGATCGCGAAGTCATAGACGACCGGTTCCATCGCGAATGGCATCGAGGAATCGAGCGCGCGCCGTGTGTCGCGCAGAATCCGTTCCAGAAACGCCTGGCCTTCCGACTTCCGTCCGGGCGCAAAGATGAAGCCCATCCCCCCGCCCGACATCCCACCCAGCATCCAGAAGCCCCAGAAATCGGCCCCAAACGCAGCTTCAGTCTGGCCAATGAGCGACTCGGTGTAGTGATTGGTCGCCCACGGGATGATGGTGGTGAGCGGGCCGCGAAAATTGCGGGTTGTAGCCGCCCCGATCGCGCGCGGGTCGCGGACCTCCAGGGCAGCCAGCACCTCGCCCAGGATGCGCTGAGCCTCCTGACGGGCCTCCCACTCGGCATCGGACCGGAGAAGGTATTTCTCGGTCACCATCTCCAGGATGGGTCCAACGTTTTGCGCCATGCCGCCATGGACGAGCACCAGGCTGTCCTGGAGCGCCTGATCGAGCGCACGATCCGGGCCGGTTTGCGAGAAGTCCAGCAGACGGTGCGACGGCAGCAGACGGCCGCGGCTGACCCCATACTCGGGGTCGCCGGGCCGCGACATGACGCCTTCGATCAGCTTGATCCCTGGCCATAACCCGCCAGAATCCTGCCATCCGCCGCCCGAGCCGGCCAGCCACTCGCCCAGGATCGCGCGGGCAGCCACCCGCCGGCGCTCCTCCTCATTCAGGCCGCCGTCCAGGCCCGAAGTCTGCCCGGTGGCGCGCATGCATACCGCGATCAGCGACGCGAGCAAGGTCGTCGACACCGCCAGCCGCGAGCCCTTGGGAATGTCGTGCACATGGCTGATGAGCTCAATGCCCCGCCCGGGACCGGCCACGCGAGCAAGGATGTCCGCCAGCGCGGCCGGGCTGCCTTCGAGCCCGAGCGGCACCAGCCCCGAAGCCACAACAGCAGCCTTGAGCAGGCCCAGGTAATCCCGGCCAAAGTCAAAGACCTCGGACACGCGGGTGAGATCGGCCGCCGCGCCCAGGTCGACACTGATCAGCCGCAGCACCGGCTCATCGATGACCCGCAGGAAGACCTCGACCGGCGGCTGCGGCGTGCCGCCCCGTCCACGCACCGCGAGATCGATGCTGATGTTCAGCACCCGCGCGCCCTCCGGGTAATCCATCCCAAGGAAAAAGATGTCGCTCCAGCCGCAATGGGTCAGATCCATCCGCACGGGCGTGCGCTCGCGCAACACCATCCGGGGATACGCCAGCATTTCCGGCCGGGCGCGCAATGGGTGCGCCTCGGGCGATGCAAGGTCGAACATCCAGCGGTTTCCGGGCGACTCGCGCACACTGCGGCGGACCTGATCCGCCAGGGTCTGAAACGCCAGACCGCGATAGGCTTCGGCCAATGCGCTTGAGATGGCATCGGTCAGCCCGCTTATCCCGTGCTCGGCGAGAAACAGGTCAATGGCTTGCGCGTATTGGCGGGCGAGCAGCGCCTCATGCCCGGCGAACGGTATGCGTCCGGGCGCGCCGTAAGGCAGTTTTGGCGGCAGGTGGTAGCGGTGGATCGCATGCAGAAAGAGCTGCGCCCGCACGCGCTCGTAGAGGTTTTCGCTCGCCCGCCAGAAGGCATCGAGGGCGGCGCACTCGGCCCCAAGCGCGCTGGCGTCCAGCGCCTCGCACACCTGGGCCAGGTCCCGGTCGCGCTGACGCGGGTCTTCGGCGGTGATGAGATCGATGAGCCGGCTCATGGCGCCAATGCTACCCGGTAGAAATGCGAGATGCGGAAGGCGGTAAAGACACTAGAAGCCGTCCTGAAAATGTCCGGCGAGATCGCAATCCCCGCGCTTCGCGCGGGGATTGCGATCTCGCCAATGCTTTTCAGGATGACTTCTAGGCGGCGACAGGCGAGGCCTCGCCCAGGCCCAGATACATCGTGTCGAAGTACTGCGACACCATCCGCCGAGTGCTGAACTCGGGCGCGCAGGTGACGATGGATTCCTTCACCCACTGCAGCCAGCGATGCGGGATGCCATCCTCGTCCTTGTCATAGTACAACGGAATCAATTCATTCTCCAGCGTGTCGAAGAGCGACTTGGAATCGGCCACATCCTGAGCCTCGTCGGACGGATAAGTCTGCTCGGTCCCGATCCGCCAACCGTTCTTGCCGTTCCAGGCTTCAGGCCACCAGCCATCGAGCACACTGAAGTTGAGCGCGCCGTTCAGGGCCGCCTTCATCCCGCTGGTGCCGCTGGCCTCATGCGGCCGGCGCGGGGTGTTCATCCAGACGTCGACGCCGTGGACAAGATAACGGGCGACATTCATATCATAGTCTTCGATAAAGACCATCCGGCCGGCCGTGTCGGCATTTTTGATCACCCGATAGAGATCCTGAATCAGGCGCTTGCCCGGCTCGTCATTCGGATGCGACTTGCCGGCGTACAGAATATGCACGGGCCGGGCCGGATCGGTGATCAGCCGGACCAGGCGCGGTATGTCGCGCAGAATCATCGTCGCGCGCTTGTAGGTCGGGAATCGGCGGGCAAAACCGATCATCAGCGAGCCCGGCTCAACCAGCACGCCGCTGGCGATAGTCTGGACTGGATGCTGGGTATGGGTCGCCCACTTGCGGCGGGCGCGATCGCGCATAAAGGAGACCAGCATGCGCTTGTAGTGCTTGCGAATCGTCCACAGGTCCGAGTCCGGGATATCGTAGACGGCCTTCCACATCTCATGGTCGTCGGCCCGGCTCATCCAGTTCGGGCCGAGGTGCTCATCGTAGAGCCGGCGCATGCGCCGCGAAATCCAGGTCGGGATGTGAATGCCATTCGTGATGTAGCCGATCGGCTGCGTGTTCTTGGCAAACATCCAGCTCCACATCTCGCCGGCCACTTCGCCATGGAGCTTGCTCACCCCGTTGGCGCGCGAGGCCATGCGCAAGGCCAGCACGGTCATGCCAAACAGCCCATCGTGGTCGGCCAGCGACATGAACTGCTCGCGGGTCAGCCCGAGCTGGTCCCAGAATCCCCACAATTGCCGGTCGATTTGCCAGGGCGCGAAGGTGTCGTTCCCGGCTGGGACCGGCGTGTGGGTGGTGAATACCGTTGACGCGCGGATCGTTGTGTGCGCCTGCTCGAAGTTGAGCCCCTTATCCTGGATGTATTCGCGAGCGCGCTCCAGGGTCAGGAACGCCGGATGCCCTTCGTTCATGTGCCACACAGTCGGCTCGATCTTCATCGCTCGCAGCGCCCGGACACCGCCGACGCCAAGAAGCACTTCTTGCGGTATGCGAGTGTCAGGATCCGGGTTGTAGAGCCGCTGGGTCAGGGCCCTGTCATGGCTCTTGTTTTCTGGCAGATCGGCGTCGAGCAGATACAGCGGCACACGGCCAACCTGGGCGAGCCACACCCGCGCCCACATTTCCTTGTTCGGCAGCTCAATCCGCACCTTAAGCGGCTCGCCGGCATCATTGAGCACCGGCGTGATGGGCAAGTCGGCGAAATCAAGCTTCTCGTAGTCGGCTTCCTGCCAGCCATCCTCGGTGATGCGCTGCCGGAAATATCCCAGCAGATACATGAAGCCCACGCCTACCAGAGAGCACACCCAGGCCACCCGCATACAGCGGCAGGCACTCATGCAGGCCGAACTCAAACGAGAAATAGGCGACCTGGCCCTTGTATTCAGGATGCTTTTCCTGCATCCAGGTCTTGTCCGTCCCGTCCATCGCCATGTAGCGGCTCAGGTCATCGATGACACGGTCGTAGAGATCGAGATACTTCTTGTCCTTTGCGACGGTGTTCAGATCCTTGCGAGCCACCTGCCGAAGGAAGCGGACTGGATTGTGTTCCAGCGTCTCCCAGAGCACCGGGTCGATACGTTGAAAGAGCGTTTGCGCTTCGGCGCGCCAGGTCCACCACAGGTTGTAGGCCAGCTCGCCCAGCCGGTCGATTCGACGCGGCAAGGTGCGCATGAGGGTTTCAATAGAGGGATGAGTCAAGATAATGGGATCCTCCTGGGATCGGTAAACCGGATTAGGCGTCCTGGCCCAGAGCGGGATGCATTGTACCCGCTGCCGCCGATCGGAAGATCAGACACACGGCACTCCGCGAAACCCCCGCTTACCTGCGCGACTCTGTAGGCAATCCACACTGTCCTCGGAGAGCTAAGCGTCCCCGCGCTGCGCGCGGGGACACTTAGCTCCGCCGTCCATTCTTTGGATGACTTCGAGTCATTATCGGTGTATCATTCCCCTGTAAATTGGTCGAAACTCACGGAGGAAATCACATGGCAACCCTATTCGAAAAAGTATTCAACAACCTGTCCAACCGGGATGAGATTGAGGCGCTGCAGAAGATTAAGGCTGAACTCGAGCAGGCAAATGCCCGAGCCGAGAATGCCGAAGCGCAGGTCGGCAAGCTTCAGGGGGATCTGGCCGCGGCAAATGACCGCGCGGCCCAGGCCATGTCGTCGGGATTGGGCAATGAAGACCGGGCAGCGTCGGCTGAGGCGTCAAATTCGACCCTTAACGGGCTGCTCAACGACATGAAGGCCCAGGTCGCCGAAATGCAGCAGCGCAATACCCTGTTGCAGAACATCAGTGACACCAAGAGCGAGCAGATCGCGTTCCTGCAGGGCGAGCTTGAGGGCGCAAAGTACAAGGACTACACCGTCGTCGCCGGTGACAGCCTGAGCGCGATCGCCCAGAAGGTCCTGGGAAATGGCGGGCGCTGGAAGGATATTTTCAACGCCAACAAAGAGAAGATCGCCGACCCGAACATGATTCGCCCCGGGATGGTGATCAAGGTTCCGAGCCACTAATCGGAACGGGGGGACGCGGGGCGCGCTGATTGGCGCGCCCCGCTTCTTTTTTCCCGCAGTCATACCAAAAACAACAGGCGAGATCACCTTCTCCGCGGGAAACGCGGGGAGGGTGATCTCGCCGATGGTCTTTGGTCAGGCTTCTGGACGCCTAAAACGGCAGAACGATGTCGTGGCGCAAGGCCAGCAGGCGAAGACCCGCCGCCGCGGCGATAGCGGCCGCGCTCGCGCCAGCCTCGCCCAAGGCCGTAACGCGAAGCAGCAAGTAGACGATCGAACCCAGCAGCGCGCAGGTCGCATAGAGCTGCGATGTCCTGAAGATCGACGGTATTTCATTGCAGATCACGTCGCGCAGGACGCCCCCAAATGTCGCCGTGACCACGCCCATCACAATGGCGACGAGTGGGTGGGCGCCGCTCGTGAGAGCCACCGAGGTCCCCGCAGCGCTAAACAGCCCTAAACCAAGCGCGTCCAGGATGTCGACCAGCCTGCCAGGGGCGTACAACTGCCCGTTCAGCGCGTGGCGGACCGATGCAATCAACGCGATCAAGAAAACCGCGGCGATGTAAGTCGGCTGGCCGATCCACACGAGCGGGTGCCGGTCCAGAATGAGATCACGCAGCGTGCCCCCACCAAACGCGGTTAAGAAGGCGGCCGTAAAGGCGCCGACGAAGTCCATCCCTTTCTTCTTGGCCTCCACGACGCCCGAGAGCGCAAACGCGCCGATGCCAAGCGCTTCGATCAGGGAAATGAGTGGGCTGAGATCCATCGGACTAAAGGCGCGGGCTGATTCTAGCCTTCGTTGACACGGGTGAGTATCGCCCTTACACTGCAGTCATTCTTAGGTTGCTGCGGAGGAAACCACGATGTTGAACCTTGCCATGTTCGTTGAAAATCAGGCCCGCCGGCACCCCGGCAATCCGGCCGTCGTGATGGGCCCGATGCGCCTGAACTATGCCCAAGTGAACGGTATGGCCAACCAGGTCGCCAATGGCCTTCGGGCCATGGGGATCCAGCCCGGCGACAAAGTCGCACTGACCTGCCCGAATGTCCCCTATTTCCCGGTTGTCTACTACGGCATCCTGAAGGCCGGCGCCGTCGTCGTTCCCCTCAACGTGCTGAATAAGGGCCGCGAGATCGCCTACTTTCTCAAGGACTCAGACGCGAAGGCCTATTTTTGCTTCGAGGGCACACCTGAACTGCCCATGGCCCAATTTGGCAACGAGGGATTCAAGGAGGCCGGAAGCGTTCAGAAGCTCATCATCCTGACCTCCAATCCGGCTGGCCCGTCGCCGATCGAAGGCGTCGAGACCCTCGGCATGTTCATTGCCAAGCAACCCCCAACGTTTGATACGGTGATGCGCGGTGACAGCGATACGGCCGTCATCCTATACACCTCGGGCACGACCGGCCAGGCCAAGGGGGCCGAACTCACCCACAGCAACATGATCACCAACGCGATCGTGTCGCGCGATCTGCACGGCATGCTGGGCTCCGAACGCAGCAGCCTGCTGGTCGCCCTGCCCCTGTTCCACTCGTTTGGCCAAACCTGCCAGATGAACGCTGGATTCCTGCAGGGCAACACCATCGTCCTGGTCCCGCGCTTCGATCCCAAGGCCGTGCTCGAGATCATGGTGGCCGAGAAGATCAACTACTTCAGCGGCGTGCCGACGATGTTCTGGGCCCTGCTTAACTACGCGACCCAGTCCGGCTTTGACACCTCCAAGGTGAAAGAGAACCTCAAGCTGTGCTCCGCGGGCGGCGCGGCATTGCCTGTTGAAGTTTTGAACGCCTTTGTCAAGGCCTTTGGCGTGCCGATCCTCGAAGGCTATGGCCTGAGCGAGACCGCCCCCGTCGCCACCTTCAATCAACTCGACGCGCCGACCAAACCCGGATCGATCGGCACGCCCGTGTATGGGGTCGACATCCGGCTGGTCGACGACGCCGACAAGGACGTCGCGGTCGGCGAGCTTGGCGAGATCCTGATCCGTGGTTTCAACGTGATGAAGGGCTACTACAAGCGGCCCGAGGCGACCGCCGAGGCGATGCGGAATGGCTGGTTCCATACTGGCGACATCGCGAAGAAGGACGAAGACGGCTACCTCTACATCATGGACCGCAAGAAGGACATGATCATCCGGGGCGGCTTTAACATTTATCCGCGCGAGCTCGAGGAAGTGATGATCACGCACCCGGGCGTGTCGCTGGTGGCCGTCGTGGGGATGAAGGACGATGCGCTGGGCGAGGAGGTCAAGGCCTTCGTTGTGCGCAAGCCAAACGCCACCGTGACCGAGGCTGAGCTCATGGCGTGGTGCAAGGAGCGCATGGCCGCCTACAAGTACCCGCGCGCGATTGAGTTCAAAGACGCGCTGCCGATGAACGCGACCGGCAAGATTCTGAAGCGGGAACTGCGGGGATAGACAGAAGGCGCACGACCGAACCGATGAGACCTCGCGGGTCTTGAAGACCCGCGAGGTCTTGCGTTTGTCAACCCCCCGGCTGCGCCGGGGGATATCTCTTTCGGAAAACTATCGGAAGCCCAATACCGTCGCGCGTTGCTGCGCTTCGCCGCCCTCGTCGAGGTAGTACATCACCCGGTCGAGCAGCCCTGCGTAGCGTTGCTTGAGCAGGCCCGGCATTTCGGCCCAGGTTCCTTCGGCCGCGAAGGTCGACAGCATCTCGTCGGTCACCAGGGCCGGCATCTCCGCCCACTTCCCGCGCGCGGCCAGGGCCGTCAGCGCCTCGGCCGCAGGCTTCCAGCCATGCAGCTCGAACACCGGGTGATAAGTCGGCGTGCTGGCATAGAAGCTGATCTGCTGGCGCGCCAGCGCGCGTGACTTCTCCCGCTCTTCCGGCGTGTCTCCCACGACGACAAAGACGCTTGAGGCCAAACGCAGGTCACTCCGCGCGCGCCCGCTTGCCTTCAAGCCGGCCTCAATATTCGGCAGGACAAATTCGGCGACGTATTTCGGGGTATGGAAAGGGTGTACGTGGAAACCGTCGCACACCTCGCCCGCCACCCGGCACAGATGCTCGTTGACGCCCGCAATGTAGATCGGAATGTCGGGATGATCGATGGGCCCCGGGTTGAAAAACGGCGACATCAGGGTGAGTTTGAAGAACTCGCCTCGGAAGTTCAAGGGCACCCCCGTCTGCCAGGCCTTCCAGATCTCGCGGATGGCCAGCACGTACTCGCGCAGGCGCGGCGCGGGGTGGTCCCAGACCATCCCGAACCGGCGTTCGATGTGGGCCTTGACCTGGGTGCCCAGCCCGAGCACAAACCGCCCTGCGCTCATCTTCTGCAAATCCCAGGCCTGCATGGCGAGCGCCATCGGGCTGCGCGCAAAGGCGACGGCGATGGCGGTGCCCAGGGTGATCCGGGTGCTGTGCTCGGCCGCGAGGGCCAGCGGCAGGAAGGGATCATGCTGGGTTTCGCTCGTCCACAGCGCGTCATAGCCCATCGCCTCGGCCTGGGTCGCCCGCCGCACGATATCGGCGATCGCGCCGCTGTTCGAAACGCCCAATCCGGTGTCGATCAGAAGATTTGACATATCCACAACCTTTCGCTTTTCCAGCGATATCGCTGGAAATACGTCACTCGCCCCGCAATCGCGACATCAGGGTCTGATAGAAATACGCCGGCGGCTGCGCCCGGGCGAGCAGGGCCGAGCGCGTGCTGGCGCTGACGCGCACCAGATCGTCGGATTTCAGATTGATTTCATTCTGGCCATCCACGGTCAGGATTGCCTGGTGATCAGTGCTGATCCGGGTTTCAACGACCGAGGTCGGAGCAAGCACAACCGGCTTGTCCAGGCTCAAATGCGGGGCAATCGGGACGAGGATCATGTTGCGCAGGGTTGGAGGCAGGATCGGCCCGCCGGCCGCCAGGGCGTAGGCCGTGCTGCCGGTCGGGGTCGCCACGATCAGCCCGTCGCAGGCATACGTCGTGAAGGCCACACCGTCCAGCTTCACCTGCAATCGCACAACGCGCGCGAGCGTGCCGCGCCCGATCACGATGTCATTCAGGGCCTCGCGCACAGCCAGGCTCCTGCCCCAGCGCACGGTCTCGGCCCGCAACATCAGGCGCTCCTCAACCCAGTATTCGCCATGGATCATGCCAGGCAAAACCTCGCGCCAATTGTCCGGCCGCATCTCGGACAGAAATCCGAGGCGGCCCATGTTCACCGATGTGACGAGCTCGCCGTGCGGAGCGGATACCCGGGCGGCGCGCAGCAGACTGCCGTCGCCGCCGAGCACCAAAACCAGATCGACCTGCGGAACGATCGCCTCGAGCGCCGCGGTGTCCCAGGTCGTTGCGCGCTGCGAAGTCACCCCCCACCCCGCCAGGGCCTCAACTATCTGGCCGGCCACTTCGCCCGTAGCCGGCACCTTGGGGTGGTCGAGGACAGCGACCGATGTGATGGCCTTCATCACGCCGTTATGCGCCGCGCGCGGCCAGCCAGGCGGGCGTCTCGGCGATCGGCACGCTCACCTGCTCGCTGCGGGCCAGGTCGCGCGCGAGAACGACACCCTGGGCCAGTTCGGCATCGCCCAGAATCAGGGCAACCCCGCACCCGGCCCGATCGGCATCCTTCATCTGCGCCTTCAGGCTGCGAGAACCGAATGCGATCCGGGCCGGGATGCCCCGCCCGCGCAAGTCGGCCACAAGCTGAACGGCCGCTTTCTTGGCGGGCTCGCCCAGATGGGCGATGAAGACGTCCGGCTTGCGCAGCGCCCGCGGCGGGATGCCAAGCTCGCGCATCGACATGATGATGCGCTCGATGCCGGTGGCGAAGCCAACCCCGGCCGTGGGCGGGCCGCCCAACGCTTCGATCAACCCGTCATAGCGCCCGCCGCCGCACAGCGCGGCTTGCGCACCGAGGCCTTCGCCCCACAACTCAAACACGGTCTTGGTGTAGTAGTCCAGCCCGCGCACCAGTCGATGATTGATTTGATACGGCACACTGAGCGCTTCGAGATATCCGGTCAACTCGGCAAAGTGACTGCGACAGTCGTCGTTGAGATAGTCCAGGAAGCGCGGCGCATCGGCCAGAAATGGCAGCGTTTCGCGCTCCTTGGTATCGAGGACGCGCAGGGGATTGCGGGCCAGCCGCTCCCGATCAAGCGGCGCAAGTTTGTCGGCAATGGGCTCGAAGTAGGCCCGCAGGGCATCCAAAAAGCGCGGCTTGCACTCCGGGTCACCAGTGCTGTTGATCTGAAAAACCAGATTCTCGAAGCCGATCTCCCGATACAGCGAATGCGCGATCAGCAGGATCTCGAGGTCAGCCAGCGCATCTGCGCTGCCGATGATCTCGGCATTGAGCTGATAGAACTGCCGGTAACGGCCCTTGGCCGGACGCTCACGGCGGAATATCGGGCCAAATGAGTAAAGCTTCTGCGGCTGCGGGCGCGACGACAGGCCATTTTCAATGTAGGCCCGCATCACGCCCGCGGTGAATTCGGGCCGCAGGGTGAGGGCGTCCTCACCCTTGTCAACGAAGCTGTACATCTCCTTGCTGACGATGTCGGTGGCGTCGCCCACCCCACGCACAAACAGTTCGGTGGCCTCGAGCAAGGGCGGCTCAAGCCGCTCAAACCCAAAGCGGGTTGCCAGGTCATGACACGTTGCTTCGACATGCGACCAGTACGGCTGTTCGTCTGGCAGGAGATCCTGCATGCCGCGGATGCGTTGGTACTTCATGGTGACTTCTTGAGCAGAATGGTTCCGCTGCGCGGCGACATCTCGAGTGTTTTGACTTGTAGACCCGACAGCGTCTCGTAGGCCGCCCTGAGGTCAGCGGCGATATCGATCTTGATGGCTTTTTCGCCCGGATTGACAAGCACGACACCACTGGCGAACTCGCGCTTGTACAGGCCGCTGGCAAGCTTGCCATAGCCCTCAACGGGGGCGCCGAGGCGCGTATTCAACAACGGGTCGTCCAGATACGTCACGTCGCCGCCCGAATCAAATTGCAGATAGGTTCGGGTTCCGTTCTTGCCGAGCAGATATGACGTGACGAGGTAGCGCAGCCATTCGGCCTGTTGTGTGCCCGAAATCGGCTCGCTGAAGCGGGTCGACAGCAACACCACTTTGTTGTCCTGCGACAGATTGGCCAGAAGGTCGACATCCTTCTTCCAATTCGACTCGGATTTGTACTCGTTTGTCCTTGAGATTGGCGCGCGCAGAAAACGCTCGACATAGGCCCCGTCGGCGATGGCAGCCAGATCCTGCGCCTCGGTCGGGCGCGCGCTGAACGCGCCGCCGTCCTCCCAGGCGTAACCGCTGACGATCACGAGCTTGTCCGGAACGCGGGCCCGAATGGCCCGCAAGAGGCCCTCGACCGCGTCGCGGCGTTGCTGTTCGGTGAACGCCTTGGTCGTGGTAAAAATCGGAGAGGCGTTGGTCCGAATGAGCTCGGCCCCGACCCCTTCCAGAATCACGCCGTCGAAACCGCGCGTTGCGGTCGCGACACGATCCGCAATCTGAGCTCGGACATCCGCATTGCGGATATTCAGGACCGCAGCGTCGCCTCCCGGCGCAAGCGCAACTTTGCCGTCCTTGTCATATAGCAGGTATCCCGGGTTTGTCGCGCGGGTCTCACTGATCACTCGGGCGAATCCTGAATAGACCTGTTGCGAGGCCAGCGTCACCAGACGCAGATTGGCCTTCCTCAATTCGATGGCATCCGCCCCGACCGCCAGGTCGACGGTTCCCGTGAATTCCCGCCCCACCCGATTACTCCAAACACCCACGGTTGCCGAGGTATCGACTGGAAAGGTCTTTGGCGCGGACGTTGGCGGCGGTGAGGTTGGAACAGCCACCGGCGCAAGGGTCGCGGTTGCCGTCGCGCGCGGCAGCGGCCCAGCCGTCACAAACGCGACGGGGGACGGAATGAGGCTCTGCTGGGGGGCTGGCGCAGGTAGATTCCCGCACCCAGCCAATACAACGGCCACAAGCGTCGCGATCACACGCGACGGGCGCGCGAAAACACCTGATCTCATGCTTCGCCCATGATACCCGCCGGTCACAGCCCGATCGCGTCGCGGAACTTTTCGAAGAAGCCCTTTTCCTGCTGCGGGATGACGTCGTGGCCGAGGGTCTTGGCGAGCTCCTGAAACAGTCGGCGTTGTTCAGCGGTCAGCGCAGGCGGGACGGTCACCGTGATCAACACAACCTCGTCCCCGCGCGCGGTGCGCCTGAGATGGGGGACGCCTTTGCCCTTGATCCGAAAGACGGTGCCGCTTTGAGTGCCCGGCGGAATAGCGAGCCGGTCCTTGCCATCGATCGTGGGGACCTCGATTTCGTCACCCAGCGCCGCTTGCGCGATGTTGATCGGCAGCTCGACGATGATGTCGTTTTCCTTGCGCCGGAAGTAGGCGTGCGGGGCGACGTTGACGACCACATACAGATTGCCGGCCGGGCCGCCATTCCCACCTGGTTCGCCTTCACCGTTCAAGCGAATCTGGGTGCCGTTGTCGACCCCGGCCGGGATGTTGACCGCTATCTTGCGAGTGCGCCGCACTTGCCGCCGTCCGCCGCATTCCTTGCACGGCACCGAAATAACCTCGCCATTCCCGCCGCAGGTCGGGCAGGTTGTGACGTTGACAAACGAGCCCAGAATGCTCTGCTGCATCCGGCGCACTTCACCCGTGCCGTTGCAGGTTTTGCAGCGCTGAGGGGAGGTTCCGGGTTCTGAGCCATTGCCCGTGCATCGCTGGCAGGTCTCGTTGCGCACGACCTCGATTTCCTTTTGCGCGCCAAACACCGCCTCGGCGAATTCCAGGCGAATGTCATAGCGCAGATCGGCTCCTCGCCGCGGGCTGCGCCGCTGCTGCGCGCCGGCGGTCCGGGCGAAGCCGCCAAAGAACTCGCTGAAGATGTCGTTGATGTCGCCGAAGCCCTCAAAGCCAGCCCCTGGGCCGCCGGGGCCTGAGCCCATCGAAGAGTGCCCATACCGGTCATAGGCCGCCCGCTTCTGGTCGTCGCTCAGGACCTCATAGGCTTCGTTGATCTCCTTGAAGCGCGACTCAGCATCAGAGGCCTTGTTGACATCTGGATGGTATTGGCGCGCCAGCTTGCGGAACGCCTTCTTCACTTCATCGGCGCCCACATCTTTGGCGACGCCCAGGACCTCGTAATAGTCGCGCTTGGTTGACATGCCATCCATCCCGGCGCGTGCCCTTCCCCATGGAAGGGCACGCGCCAGGCAATTTGCTTACTTCTGCTCGCGAAACTCGCCCTCGACGACGTCGTCGCCATCGTTGGGCTTCTCGCCGGCGGCCGCTGCGCCGTCACCGGGAGCAGCCTCGGGCTGCTGATACATCGCCGCGCCGATGTTGCCGAACAGCGTCTTCAGCGCCTCGGTCTCGCGCCGCATTGCCTCGGCGTCGGTGCCGATGATGGCCGCCCGAACATCCTTGATCTTGCCTTCGAGCTCGGTCTTCTTGTCGGCCGGGACCTTGTCGCCGCTCTCGCGCAGGAACTTCTCGGCTTGATAGGCTGCGCTGTCGCCCTCGTTGTGGGCCTCAACCTGATCGCGCTTGTTCTTATCCTCGGTCGCATGGGCGGCTGCTTCCTTCACCATCTGCTCGATCTCTTCCTTGCGCAGGCCCGACGAGGGCTGGATGGTGATGTGGGCGGTCTTGCCGGTCGCCTTGTCGGAGGCCGACACGTTCAGGATGCCGTTTGCATCGATATCGAAGGAGACCTCGATCTGGGGCACGCCTCGCGGCGCCGGCGGCACGCCATCGAGGATAAACTTGCCCAACGATTTGTTGTCGGTCGCCATCTGGCGCTCGCCCTGCACCACGTGGATCTCCACGCTGGTCTGCATGTCGCTGGCGGTGCTGAAGACCTGGCTCTTCTTGGTCGGCACCGTCGTATTGCGCTCGATCAGAGGCGTTGAAATACCGCCCAGCGTCTCGATGCTGAGGCTCAAGGGGGTGACGTCCAGCAGCAGCACATCCCGGACCTCGCCGCCCAGCACGCCGGCCTGGATCGCGGCGCCGACCGCAACGACCTCGTCCGGGTTCACGCTGCGGTTGGGCTCGCGCCCGAACATCTTGCGCACCGCTTCCTGCACGGCCGGCATGCGGGTCATGCCGCCGACAAGGACAACCTCGTGGACTTTGCTCGAGTCAATCCCGGCATCAGCCATGGCCTGCTTGCAGGGCGTCATGCTCTTCTGAATCAAGTCCTCGGTCAACTGCTCGAGGCGCGAGCGGGTGAGCCGGTAGACCAGATGCTTGGGCCCGGTGGCGTCGGCGGTCAGATACGGCAGGTTGATCTCGGTCTCCATGGTCGAGGAGAGTTCGATCTTGGCCTTCTCGGCCGACTCGCGCAGGCGCTGCAGGGCCTGCCGGTCATTCTTGAGGTCGATCCCGTTTTCCTGCTTGAATACCTCGATAAGGTGGTTCATCACCCGCATGTCGAAGTCGTCGCCGCCCAGGAAGGTGTCGCCATTGGTAGATTTGACTTCGAACACACCGTCGCCGACATCGAGCACGCTCACGTCGAAGGTGCCGCCGCCCAGGTCGTAGACGACGATGGTCTCGTCCTTCTTCTTCTCCAGGCCGTAGGCCAGCGAGGCCGCGGTCGGCTCGTTGATGATGCGGAGCACTTCGAGGCCGGCGATCTTGCCGGCATCCTTGGTGGCCTGGCGCTGGGCGTCATTGAAGTAGGCCGGGACGGTGATGACGGCCTGGGTGACGGTTGTCCCCAGATACGCCTCGGCATCGGCCTTGATCTTCTGCAGAATCATCGCGCTGATTTCCTGCGGCGAGTATTCCTTGCCGCCCATCATGACCCGCACATCGCCGTTTGGCGCGGCCACAACCTTACGGCACGACCTTGAGGGCGCGCTGCACCTCGACGTCGCTGAATTTGCGGCCCATGAAGCGCTTCACCGAGAAGATCGTGTTCTCGGCGTTGGTGACGGCCTGGCGCTTGGCCACCTGGCCGACGATGCGCTCGCCATTCTTCGGGTTGACCGCCACAACGGACGGGATCAGGCGCCCGCCCTCGGCGCTGGCGATAACGGTCGGCTCTCCGCCTTCCATGATGGCGACGACGCTGTTGGTCGTGCCGAGGTCGATTCCAATGATTTTGCCCATGATTCTTGTTAGTGTGTTTTGACTATTTGATACCAAACGCTGGCGCCGCGCAGCGCGGCATCAGCCCTCGTGTTTTGTTATTTGGCTACCCGGACCAGCGCCGGCCGAAGCACGCGATCGCCCAATTTGTAGCCGCGCTGAAGTTCTTCAATGACGTGCCCGCTCTCGACGCCATCAGCGTCGTCGTGGCTGACCGCTTCGTGGGTGTTCGGGTCGAAGGCATCGTTGGGACTCACCTCGACCGCTTTGACGCCCTCGGACTCGACGATGGCCTGCATCTTGCGCGCGATCAACATCACGCCGCCGATCCAGGTCATGTGCTGGAGCGTCTCTGGCAGGGTCTTGACCGCCCGGTTGAAGTCGTCGAGCACCGGCAGCAGTTTAGAAATGAGCCCCAGCGTGGCGTATGCCCGAATATTTGCGGCGTCCGCCTCTTGCCGTTTCTTGAAGTTCGAGAACTCGGCCACGGCCCGCAGCCAGCCATCCTTGTTCTTTGCGGCCTCGGCCTGCGCCTCGGTTAATTGCCCGCGCAATCCATCCAGTTCTGCTTGAAACGCCGCCGGCGGATCTTCGGATGTCACAGGCGTTTGCCCGTTCGGCTGCGCCTCAGTCTCGGGCGCGACCTCAGTTGTATCCATGTTTGTTTTAGCTCTCCTTTGCTGCGGCCCCAGGGCCGCTGCCTATTCCCCGTAAATGTCACCCACCAGGCCGCTCATCAGGCCGGCCACGAGTCTGACCGAGCTAATCGCTCGGCCATACGGCATGCGGGTCGGCCCGACCACCCCGACCGTCCCGGTCGCGAAACCGTCCACGCCATAGCGGGCCATCACCATGCTGCACGAGCTGAGCTCGTGCCAGCGCCCCTCACCGCCGATGACGACCTGAACCGTGCCGACTTTGGCCAGGGTCAGATCCTGCAGAAAGCCAGGCTGCTCGAGCGCGTGCACAATCGCCCGCGCCCCGCTCTGGCTGACGAACTCGGGCTCCTGCAGGACTTCGGTCAGTCCATCCCTAAAAACTTCGGTCGAGGGTTGATTCGCGTCACCGGCCATCAGCTCCAGCGCGCTCCGGGCCGCGTCGAGCTCGAAGTCCGATAGTCCGGCCAAGCGCCCCCGAATCGTCGCCGGGTCGGCCCCGCCGAACAAGCCATTCAAGCGGGCCGCGGTCTGGCTCAACTCGGACTGATCCGTGGGATCGCGCAAAGCCAGGACCTGCTGGCGGACCGTGCCGCCCTGCAGAACCAGCACGAGCAGCGCCATCTGGGACTGAGTCGAGATCAACTCGAGGTGGCGAAAGCGCGGCTGCTCGAGGCGCGGCGCGCTGATCAGGGCGGCCGAGCGCGAGGAGCGGGCCAGGACCGCGGCCGCCAATTGCATCCACTGGCCCATTTCGAGACGGGCCTGGTGGAACTGATGGCGGATCGTGTTTTCCTCGTGGGGCGGAAGCTCGACGTCACCCAGCAGGCGTTCGACAAAATAGCGATAGCCCTTGTCGGTCGGCACCCGGCCGGCCGAGGTATGCGGATGGGTCAAGAAGCCCTCATCCTCCAGCGCCGCCAGATCGTTGCGGATGGTCGCCGACGACACAATGACGTGGCCCGAGGTCAGGATCGCCTGCGAACTGACAGGCTTCGCCGTCGCCACATAGGTTTGGACGACATAGCTCAGGATCTGTTGTTGGCGAAGTGTCAGGCCCATTTTGGCTCCGTTATGCCACAGAATTAGCACTCGCCGTAGGCGACTGCTAAGAGTGCGAACAAAATCATACCATGCGCAACGGGCCGTGTAAACGAGTTTTGATTAGAAATTGGCTAGAACTGGCGGTGCCCACCGCAGGTGTTTTCGAGCGATATCCCCGGCTCCGCCGGGGATATCGCTCGAAAATCGCTGTGAGTCAACTTAGGCGTTTTTGGGCCGAATGACCCTCCCCGCGTGAAGCGCGAGGAGGGTCATTCGCCCAATGTTAGCTGTCGAGGACGAACTCGTAGAGTAATATCCCTGCCGACCAGAACACGACCAGGAAGCCGACTTCGACACCCAACCACGGCAAGGCCTCGGCCAGACCGCCGCCGTCGAGGAACGCCCCGGTTGAGAGCACGGCCGCGGTGACAAGCGGCAGCGTGATCGGGAGGAGCAGGATCGGCAGCACGACCTCGCGGGCGCGGGTGCTGATGGCGATGGTCGCCACCAGGGTCCCTGCCCCGGAATAAGCGACAATGCCCAGGCCGACTGCCAGGAGAATGCCGGGGTTGAGCAGGCCCTCGTCGAGCATCACCGCCATCGCCGGGAGGGTGATCGCGGCCAGGATCAAGGTGAAGAGGGTGTTCCCAAGGGCCTTGCCGGCGAAGAGCGCGCTGCGATCGCCCGGGGCAAGCAAGAGACCGTCGATGCTCTGATTGACCAGCTCGGACGACATCGAACGGCCCAGGCCGAGCGTGCCGGCAAAGACCAGGGTCACCCACAGCAGGCCGGGGACCAGCGGCCGGAAGCCATCGACCCGCAGGCGCAGAGCAAAGTTGAACATCACGATCGCCATGATGGCGAAGACAACCATCGCCGTGACGGTCTCGCGCGCCCGCCACTCGGCCAGGGCGTCCTTGCGGGCGATAGCCAGGACCCGGCGCAGGTACTTCACAGCACGCCCCCGGCCAGGGTGAGTGAGCGGGTGACCGACTCCATCCCCCGCCCGATCTCGTGGGTGGTCATGACCGCGGCCTTGCCCGCCCGCGCCCAATCGGCAAGCAGGGCCGTCAGCCGCGCGGCCGAGGCCTGGTCGAGGCCGGTGAAGGGCTCGTCGAGGATCAGCAGGACAGGCTCGTGCAACAAGGCCCGGGCGAGGCTGAGGCGCTGGGCCATCCCGCGCGAGTAGGCCCGGGCCAGGTCGTCGGCCCGCCGGGTGAGGTCGACCTGCTCGAGCGCGGCGTTGATGCGGGCCTCGGTGTTGCTCAGCCCACGAAGTTCGGCATGAAAGCGCAGGTTCTCGCGGCCAGTGAGATCCGGGTACACCATGGTGTGGTGCAGCACGACCCCAAGTCGGGCGCGGGCTTCGCCGCCGCGGGCCAGGGCATCGATCCGATCGATGGCCAGCGTCCCGGCCTCGGGCCGAAGCAGCGTGGCCAGCACCCGCAGCAGGGTGCTTTTGCCCGCTCCGTTGGCCCCGAGGATGGCCACGATCTCGCCGGGTCCAACGCGCAAATTCAATCCACGCAGGACCGGCCGCAGGCCATATCGTTTGCGGATTCCCGCCGCGTCAAGCATCGCGGGAGATTATCGCAGGCGCGGCGATTCAATACCGTACACCGATACATGCGCGCTGCTACGCGCGTCAAAGGCGCTGCGCTGCCAGTTGGCGAATCGATCAACAAGACGCAACCCGGCGATGCGGGCCATCAGATCCATCTCCCCGGGGGTAATCAGGCGGCAAACGATGGGACTCAGCTCTATGCCACTTGCGGTGAGACGGACATGGTTCTCCTCCAGAAGTTGGGTGACCGGATCATAGCGGGCAACGTCGAGACCGACGATGTCTTTGCCAACGTGTTCCGCATGCACATAGTCTGACTTGCCCGGTTCAATCCAGGCATGCGGCAACGCCGCCTCAACGACGAAGTGCCCATCGGCGGCAAGATGCCGCGCGGCGTTCTCGAAACAGCTGATCTGGTCCTCCGCGGTGAGGAGATTGAAAATGGTGTTGAAGACGATATACACAAGCCCATACCGTTGGTCCGTCGTGGCGACGCTCATGTCGCCGATGGTGACGTTGATCTGGCTGCCGCCGGGTTTGGCGCGCAGTCGCTCAACCATATGGGTCGATAGTTCGATCCCGTCCACGGGAACGCCCCTTCCTGTCAGCGGAAGCGCAATGCGGCCGGTGCCGATGGCGAACTCAAGCGCGGGGCGTCGCCTGGCCACTTGCGCGAGAAAAGCCACCGCCGCTTCCTCGTCACCCCGAGGATGGTCGTCATAGTGCGCGGCCACGTCCGGGCCAAAGCTCGAGGCGGGGTCAAAGCCTTCCATATCGTCGATTTCTCCTCGTCCATTGCGGCACTTGATGTCGGTTGGACACGGCGTTGGCCCCTTATCTCGCGGCTAGAGAGCCGCTGCGGCCGGGATGATTTCCCGGGCGAACGTCTCAAGCGGCGTGATTTGATGTACATCCGGCATGTTGAATATGGCATGGGTAAAGCCCATCCCCGAAAGGACCGTAAGGCGACGGAGGATGCCCTCTACCGTATCCGCTCCAGAGAGATGCACGGTGCCCAGGGACGTTTTCTCGATGGTGTCGTAATCGCGCTCCAGGTTCTCGCAATGCGCTTTGAGCGCGTCCAGCCGTGTTTGCAGGCTTTGCGCGCCGGCTCCTTCGAAGAAATTGCAGGCATCCGCATATTGCGCCACCAGCCGGAGCGTCTTCTTCTGTCCCATGCCGCCAATCAAAATGCGTGGATGCGGCTGCGAGAGCGGGCGGGGATTGTTGGTGATCCCCGGCGCTGAAAAGTGGCGGCCGTCGAAGGCAACCTGATCCGCATTCCAGAGCGCCTTCGCCAGTTGCAGCGTGTCCTCCAGCCGCTCAAAGCGCTCTTGGGTGGATGGGTAGGGAATGCCAAAGCCTTTCGCTTCTTCTTCATACCAGGATGCGCCAATGCCAAGGTAAGCCCGGCCACCCGAGAGAATGTCGAGGGTGTTGACCGTTTTTCATCAGCACGGCAGGATGGCGATAGACTACGCCCGTTACCAAAACGCCAAGATATGCTTTTTCCGTTAATCCAGCAAGATATCCGAGTGTGGTGTAGCTTTCCATCATCGGGTCGGAATAGGATTCGCCGAAGAATCCGTCCATTTGATAGAAATGATCCATCACCCACAGGCTGTAGAACTTCGCTTCCTCTGCGGTGGTGACAATTTCTCTCAGTTTGGGGCGGATGGCGGCCGTGCCACCGGGGATTGCTGAACGACGGAATCTGCAGTCCAATTTTCACAATGAATCTCCTTATTGATTTTCCTGGAAGTCATCCTAAAACGGGGCGAGATCACGATCCCCGCGTGAAGCACTGGGGATCGTGATCTCGCGGGGATTCCTAGGATGACTTCGAGCTCTAATAATCCGGCTCCTGCGTCGCGGGGGAGGCCCCAATCCGCCTCCTACACACGGGGTTGTTGGCCAAGCTTTCCCAGCTCGGCCCTCATGAGCTTTTCAAGCTCAACCGAATAGACGAGGCCATGTGACTTCGCCACCGCGGGAGCCAGGGCCATAAAGTAATCACACAAAGTGTTGCCTGCTTCAAGCAATGCATGCTCCTCGATTGCGCAACAGGTGGCCTGCAAGGGCAGCAGCGCCTCAACCGGCAGGTACGTTTCGATCTTGAAATAGGGTTCGCCTTCCGCAACATCGGCATCCCCAAAGTCATGGTTCAGGCGTGTCAGAATAACGCACATCCGCCGCATGGCTTCGATCTGGCCGTAGGCAAACCACCACTGCTTGCGGCCCATGGCCTTCATGAAATGGGATAGCTCGTGCCAGAACAAGTCAATCTGGCGCCGAAGTAGCCCCAATTGGTTTGCCTGGGCTGCGACTGCCGTCGGAAACACGCCTCCCGGCAGGTTACCGTACCGATCAAACAATACCTTGTACGGTCCGCTGCAGATATCCTGAAAATCGCTCTGTCGACCAAACCAAAACTCACCTTCGGCCCCGTTCTCGTGGATGAACAAGTAGCCGTGAGGTTGGCCGAAGTCTTCCAGAAACAAGAGCTTGCCCAGCTTGCCTGCGAATCGCGCTTTTTCGGCGAGGAATTCCTGGTAAGCCTCGTCCGTCGTCACGAAGTAGAGATCGAGGTCAGAGTATTCATCCGCTTGTCCCCGGGCGTGGGAGCCTCCCACGAAGGCCGCCACGATCCGAGCATCGGCCAGGCACACGGCCAGGAACCGACTGGCGACTTCAAATTGATTGTGTGGAAGCTTAAGTTCGCCTAGATCCATGGTTGCCCACTTGTAAGTCAGCGATCAGTCTGGCCACCGCCAGCTCCTTTGCCTTGGCCTCGACATCCACCGTGAGCGGCCATCCGAGCCACGCCACGGGGAAGTCATTCCGGTCAATGTAGTCGTGATGCCGCTCGGGCTTCGGTCCGTCCCATCCATCAAGCGGACTGGAGATGTGAAACAGCGGTTCGGCCCGCCATGTCTTGCGGGCGCGTTCGGTGACCTCGGCCAGGCTCAGTCCGTCGGGCAGGCAGCGATGGTGGTGGGCATCGTAGACCAGGGGCGCGCCCGTGTCGGCGCAGACAGGCAGCAGATCGGAGGGCGTATACACCTTGTCGTCGTTTTCAAGCGTGAGGCGTGAGCGCACTGGCGCCGGCAAACGCTCGATGTTTCTGCGCAAGGCGCTCAGGGCTGTAGCCTTGTCGCCATACGCGCCGCCGCCATGGAGGTTGATCGTATCTGCGCCGACCCACTCCGCCACCTCAGCCTGGTAGTTCAATTCAGCCAGCGAATTCGCCAGGGTCTGCGGGTTTGGCGAATTGAGCACCACGAACTGATCCGGATGAAATGAGAGCCGCAGATTGTTATCGCGGGCATACTGACCGCACTCCTGAAAGCGCGCCATGATCTCCGCGCCCCCCGGCAGGTCGTCTATCTCGTAGCCCGCCACGGGATGCGTCTTGACCGGCAGAATCTGGCTGAGGATGCGGAAGGCGCCGATGCCATGACTCGCGCAGAATTGCAGTGCGGCCAGCAGCGCCTCGGCATTGGCCCGGCATAGCTCGGCCAGCCGCGCGAGCTGGCCCGGCCTGGGCAAACACAACATCGCTGTGACCGTCGTCACCCGGAACTTGATCGGCTGGTCGGCGAACTGGCAGCACAGGCCGAGCCGTAAGGCGTCGGTCCGCTGCGGAGGTGATGTCGCTTTAGTCATGGCATGCCCTCGCCGGCCCGCCTCCCACCAGATGAGCCGCGCTGTTGTCGATACCCATCACTGATTCAGTCCTTGACTTTGCCTGGTCCGAGATCTTTGCCCGCCCAGGGATTCACCCCGTTGCAGGGCAGACCTGCCTACTTCTACGGGAGAACCGAAACCTCGCGGGACGGTCCCCTGGGCGCGCGCGATCAGCGGCTCGATGGGACCCACCTGCGCGATTGACGCCGACTGGGGGATAGGCCAACATCATGAGACTTGATCCAACCTTACTCACCTGACCAAACCTTACCCACCTGATCAAACCTGACGAACTAACGTTATCAACGTTGTCAACTCCCCCCACCCCACACCGCCACCAGCTCCCGCTTCAACCGGGCGCGCCGCCGGGCGTGCTCGTCGCGCGAGATCTTCCCCGTCTCGAGGGCGATATCGAGCGCGGCAATGCGGGCCAGGAGGGTCTGGCGCGTCGGCGCCGGCACGTTCGCCCGTGCGCGCAGCACGAGCACGTAGGCGGCCGCCATCGCGACCGCAAACAGGATGAACCCAACCCCAATGGCGCGCGCATCCAGACCGGCTGGGGCGGCGGCGCGGGGCTGCCCCGCCAGCTCAATCGTCACGCTCTGCCCAGCTCGAATCACCGGACTGGGGGCTGCGGGCGCAAACCGGCGCATCGGGGTCTGCAGCCCGGGAATTGTTTGGGCGCCAAGATCCTGCAACCCAACCGCCTTCAACTCCGAGTCGGGCAGGATAACCTCCCAGCGCTGCAGCGGCGCGCTCATCTTGCGCTCGACCCGCGCGCTCCCGCGATAGGGCAGGTCATAGAACAGGATGATCTCGGCCCGGCTGCCCGGCAGAATCGCGTCCATGTCGCGCAGCAGCTCGCCCTCGCGCACGAAGCGCTCGCCGATCCCCGCCCCTTCAAAGCGCAGGTTTAGCGCGCCGGTTGGATAGGCGATCGAGACCGAGCGCGGTGACCCCGGCCCGGCATCCGCCGCGATATAGGCCCGATCGCCGCTGTTCTGAAAGGCGTAGGCCTCGATGACCGAGATCGTGCCCTCATCAATGCCATCCACCACAAACTGATAGCCGGCCAGGCTGATCACGGCCGGGTCGGTCGTCACCTCGAAGATCGGCAACTGCGCCAGCGCGATCTGGGCGGTCTGGGTGAGCTGCTGGGGCGCGGAGAAGAAGCGCGCCCCGCGCCAGGTAGTCTCGGCCTGATAGAAGATACTCTCGCGAGTCGCCAGGCCGCGAAAGGCGACGTTGCCTTGCCCATCGGAGAGGGCCGTGCGCGAGAAGGCCTCGCCAGGTCCAACGTAGGCGTGCAACGTCACGGTCAGGCCGGCTGCCGCCGGCGCGCCTGGGGTCTGATTGGCCACCCTTAATGCCAGCGCGCCGTCCCCGGCATCCAGGGGCTGGCGGCCGAGCGACAGGGCGTACTGGGTGACGTCCCAGCGCTCCTGCGCGGTCAGCAGCGCGCCAAACCCCGGCATGAGATTCTCCAGATTGCCCTTGCCGATCAGGCCATACCAGCCCTCCGGCGTCGCGGCGGCCGCCTTTTCGACCAGATTGGCGACCTGCTTGCCTTGTCCGCGGATCGCGACCGAGGCGGCCCCATTCCCAAGGCCAAGCGGGCCATGGCAGCTTGCGCAGCGGGCCATGAACACCTGCGCGCCGGAATCGAGGTCGAAACCATGCGGGGGTGGGTTGTCAGGAAAGGGCGTGGCGATCACCGCCGGGACGTCAAGATTGATCGGATAGCGCCCGCCGCCGGCCGACGAACACGCGCTCAGCGCAGCGCAAGCCGCGAGCGCGATGACGAGAGGGCGAAGGAGTTCGATGCGCATGATGAACAAGGGCCACTAAGCCGGTAGCCTGGCCCCGCAGTGCGGACAGAAATGATCGCTGCGGCTGACCTGGCCGCCGCACTTGGCGCAAGCGCGCGATAAATCCGGCTTCTCGCGCAGCGCCGCCACCGCCGCCTCGATCTCAGCGTCGATGTCCCGCGTCACGGGCGTCGTCTGGAGCCCGGCGAGCGCGCGCAATACCGCGGCGCCCTGCGCCTCCAGATCCCCCCGCATCCGGCTGTAGTCGTCGGCATCGAGCTTGCCCGTCCTCTGATCAAAGTCGATTTCGCGGATGGCCCGCAGCACCCGCTTGCGCTCACGCTCAAGGCGATCGCGCTGGGATTCGGGCAGGACGGCGGGCCGGCGCGGCCCGAGCAAGGGCTGCGCGATGAGGGCGGCGACGACCAGGAGGAGGGCCAGGGCGGCCAGGAGCGTTCCGATCGGCAAGGTCATTTCAGCAGCCCTTGTATCGCGGCGTCGAGATCGGCGCCTGTAAGCGGGCGGGTCTCGATCTGGCGCAGGATGCCGTTGCGATCGATAAAGAAGGTTTCCGGCACACCCGTTATGCGGTAGGCCCGCGCAACCTGCTGCTGTGTGTCGAAGCCGTTGGCGTAGGTGATCCCCTGCTGCTTCAGATACGGCAGGGCCGCAGCCTCGATCTCAAGCCAGTTCGCGCCCACAAAGACGACCTGATCCTTGTAGCGGCGCGACGCGGCCTCGAACTCCGGCGCCTCATCCCGGCACGGGATGCACCACGACGCCCAAAAATTCAAGACCACCGGTTTGCCGCGCAGATCAGCGAGGGTCAGGGTTTTCGGCAGGCCAGCCCGGTGCTCATCGTAGAGGACCAGGGTGAAGGCTGGCGCGGGCGTGCCCGACTCCGGGCGGCGGCCCTGCTGCCCGGCCACCGCCAGGCCCAGGGCAAAGAGGGCGAGTAGGCCAACGACAAGACCGACCGCCACGATCACCAGCGGCGGAAGGCGTTTCATGCCTCCTCCCGAACCTGGCGCTCGAGCTCAACGGCATAGGGATCGGCCGCCGTCGCAGCGGCGGGCGCGGTCGGCGCGCCGCGCCGGCTGCTGTTACGCACAACGTAGAACGCTGCCGCAATCAGGCCAACGAACACCACGATCGGGAAGATCCAGGCCAGCAGGAACCCGCCTTCACGAGGCGGTTCCTGCAACACACCCGGGCCAAAGCGGGCGATGAAATACTCGGTCACCTGGGCGGCGCTGCGACCGGCCTTGAGCTGGGTGCTGATCTCGCCTTTCCACTGGGCGCAGGTATCGGTCGGGCAATCGGCCAGATTGCGCCCGGCGCAGGTCGGGCAGTTCAGATGCTTGGCGATCTCACGGGTCTGCTCCTCGAGGCTGCCGTCCTGGGCCTGCGTGGGCCGGGCCGCCAGAAGGACGCCAAGGAAGAGGACGAGCGCCCCGAGGATAAAACGCGCCGCGCGTCCGGGACGGCCGCTCATTTTCCGGCCACACCGGCGGCCGGCGCGAGCACCGGCCGCGCCACTGTCTCGGGCGCTGTCCGCCAGAATGCCAGGAAGAACCCCACGACCATGAGCACGCCGCCCAGCCACACCCAGTTGATCAATGGATTGATGTAGACCGTAAAGGTGGCGGAGGCGCCTTCATCCTCCCAGGCCGACAGGATGACATAGACCTCCTCGTTGAAGGAGCCGGTGATGTCGGCGATGGTGGAGGTGAACTGCTGGACTTCATACCGGTCAACGTGAGGATAGATCGCGCCCACGAAATCGCCGGCCTGGGCGAAAGGAGGGGCGGCCTCAGCCCGGGTGACCTTGAGCGCGGCCTGCAATGTCTGGCAATCGTTGAACTCACAGGGGACGGTCTGCAGGCCGCGGTAGGTGAAGGCGTAGCCGCGATAGGTGAATGTATCGTTCAGCGCGACATTCCGAATCGCGTCCCCGCCAAAGAAGCCCTTGCCAATGGCCCCGATGGCCAGGACGACAACCCCCAGATGGATGAAGTAACCGCCATAGCGGCGCTGGTTGCGCCCAAACAAGCGGGCCAGCGCGGTCGGGGCATTCTCGCGGTTGGCCGTCATCCGGGCCCGGGTGCCGCGCGCGAATTCCATCAGCGTAATCGCCAGCGAATAGGCGCACAGACCGACCAGCAGGGCGGCGACGACGGTCCAGAACGACATGTCGCGCAGGGTGAAGGTGACAAACCACAGGGCCGCGACCAGGGCCGCCGCGAACAGTCCTACCCGCGACTGGCGGGCGACCGTTTTGCCATTTGCCCGGGCCCAGGCCATCAGCGGGGCGATGCCCATCAGCACGACCAGGACGAAGAACTGCGGCACGACGACGGCGTTGAAGTAGGGCGGGCCGACGGTCAGCCGCTGCCCGCTGAAGGCCTCGGTCGCGATCGGCAGCGAGGTCAGGGCAAAGACGGTGATCGCCGAGCTGACGAAGACGACGTTCTGGATGAGGAAGATGCCCTCGCGCGAGAACATCCGATCGAGCTGGTTGTCGCTCTTCAGGACATCGAGCCGGGTGAGCCAGAAGTACAACATGCCCGACAACATCAGAACCAGGAAGCCCAGAAAGATCGGGCCCATGCTGGATTGGGCGAAGGCGTGCACGCTTGTCAGCACGCCGCTGCGCACAATCGCAGTCGCCCACACGATCGAGCCGAAGGTCAGCATCATCAGCGCCACGTTCCAATTCTTGAACATGCCGCGCTTCTCCTGGATCATGGCGCTGTGCAGAAAGGCGGTCCCCAGCAGCCACGGGACCAGCGACTTGTTCTCGACCGGGTCCCATGCCCAGTAGCCGCCCCAGCCCAGCACGTCATGGGCCCAGCGCCCGCCCAGGACCAGCCCGCAGGTGAGGAACACCCAGCCCACCAGCGTCCAGCGCCGGGAGGAGCGCAGCCACAGATCGTCCGAGCGCCGAGTGATCAGCGAGGCCATGCAGAAAGCAAAGGGCACGATGAAACCAGTGAAGCCGGCGTACAGCACCGGCGGATGGATGATCATCCCGGGGTGGCGGAGCAACGGATTGAGTCCACGCCCATCCGGCGGCGGGAAGTCGAAGCGGGCGAAGGGGTTGGCCGAGACCAGGGTCAGCCCGATAAAGAAGGCCAAAACCAACGCCATCGTCGCGGTCACATATGGCAGCAGTGACTTATCTTCGCGCCAGGGCCGGCGCATGGCAAAGAAGACGAAGATCGACATGAGCAGGCACCAGAACAGCAGAGAGCCGTCCTGCGCCCCCCACAGCGCGGTCAGCCGAAAGAACAACGGCGTCGCGCGTGATGAGACCGACGCGACATATTTGACGCCGTAATCGTTGTTGAGCAAAGCCGCCCAGATCCCGGCCGCGCCGATGAGCATGAGCGGGAAGGCCAGCGAGGCGGCGGTGCGGCCGCTCTGGACCAGACGGTCATCGTTGCGGCGCGCCCCGACAACCGAGATGCCCGCGGCATACACGAGCACCAGCAACGCGAGGATGACCGCGTAGAATCCGACGTCTGTCAGCATGTCACTTCGCCCGGTTTAGCGGGATGGCCGTCCGGCCTCAAGGCTTGGCCTCGGCGGCGGCCTCGTATTTGGTCGGGCACTGGAGCAGGAGCGAGTCAGGCGAGCTGCCGGCCGCGAACTTGCCGTCGGGGGTGACCTTGCCGGTGATGATGGCGTTGGCCTCGTGGGCAAGCGTGTCGGGTCGCGCGCCGCGATACAGCACGGTGACGCGCGGGGGCGTGGCCAGGCTGTTGGCCAGCGTTTCACGGTCCTGCACGATGTCGAACTGTAGATTGAGGGTCTTGGCGTCGTAGCGGATGCTGTCGCCAACCACGCTCCCGGTCAGTTTGTAGACCTTTTGCGACTGGTCGATTCCGCTGCGCTGCTGGCGCAGCAATTCGTCCACCTTCACTTCCAGGCTGGCGTTGCCCGAAATGGTAAAAGCGACGATGGCGGCGAGCGCGCCAAAGATCAAGGCCAGGCCGACGATCACTCTGGGTTTCATGCCAGTATTTTACCGGATCTGGTTATTGTATCCCCGGCGGCAGTAATCAACCGCACCCGTGACCTTGCGGACCTCTGACCGCCGCCGGACGCGACCGACATCGCGCCGGCATCCCACTGCCTCCTCACCACCACCACGGCCCCATCCGCCGCGGACGACCCAGGACCGCGCGTGCCCGTGAATCCCCTCAATGATCCTGCGTATCTTTGACCGCGACGACGCCGGGGCTTCCTCGCCCAATGCGGATGGGCCCGCCGCAAGCCCTCTGACCCCACCTGCCTCCCCCCCCCCCCCCGCCCCCCCACCCCGCCCCACGCCCCCCCCCACCCCCCCCCGCAACACCACCAACAAACCCCCCCCAACCCACTAGCGAGTTCCCGGTCAGCGCCGCCATGCGCGCCCGCACCATCGCCACCTTTGGCGAGGACCTCGCCCCGGATGAGGTCGTCCGGCGCATTCTGCGCGACGTGCGCGAGCGGGGCGACGCCGCGCTGATCGAGTGGACGCGCCGCCTGGAAGGCGTGGAGCTGACCCCTGAGCGTTTTGCGCTCGAGGATCTCGATCTCGCCGGGGCCTATGACGCCATCGACCCGGAGGTCGTAGCCGCCCTCGAACAGGCCGCCGAGCGGATCGCCGAGTTTCACGCTCGCATCCCCGCCCAGTCCTGGATGAACACCGACATGGGCGGGCTTCTCGGCCAGGTCATTCGCCCGCTCGACCGGGTCGGGATCTACATCCCCGGGGGCAGCGCGCCGCTGGCCTCGACGTTGCTCATGACCGCCATCGTGGCCCGCCAGGCCGGGGGTCGAGGGAAATTGTGGTGTGCGCGCCGCCAATGCGCGCCGCCACCGGCCAGCCCACCCGCTCATTCCAGGTTGCCGCAGATCTGCGCGGGCGCGACCGAAGAGTGCTGTGCCTGGGCAGGGGTAGCCGCGATCGAGGGCAATGGCCTTTTGGCACCCGGAAAGCATCGATCGGGTCGACAAAATCTTCGGCCCCAGCAGCCGCAACACCTTTGTCATGCTGGCCAAGAAGCAGGTCTATGGCGTGGTCGGCATCGACGCCCTGCCCGGTCCGACCGAGACCGTCATCGTCGCCGATGGGGAGGCGAACCCGGCCTGGGTGGCGGCCGATCTGCTGGCCCAGGCCGAGCATACGACCGGGACCGCCATCCTCGTGACGCCCTCTCGCGCGCTGGCGGTCAAGGTCGGACAGGCCATCGAATCGCAGGTGGCCGCCTTGCCAGAGGCGAGCGCGACCGAGATTCGTGATTCCTTCACCCACCGCAGCGGGGCTGTCATCACAGGCAGCCTGGCCGAAGCGGTCGCGGTCGGCGACGCGTTTGCGCCGGAGCACCTCTGCCTGTCGGTGCGCGAGCCGTGGGCGTGGCTGGACGGCATTCGACATGCCGGCGGCGTCTTCATGGGCGAGCACTCGTACGAGGTGCTGGGCGATTACTGCGCCGGCCCAAGCCATGTCATGCCGACCGGCGGCACCGCCCGCTTCACGCCGCCCTGCAACGTCATGGACTTCATGCGGGTGATGAACGTCATCGCCCTGGACGAGAGCACCGCCCGCGGCCTTGCGCCCGTGGCGATCAAGCTGGCCGAAGCCGAGGGCCTGAGCGCGCATGCCGCGGCGGCGCGGCTGCGATTGAAGTAAGCTGGCGCGGCAACCGCTCAGGCCAGGCTTCAATCTGCGCCAATCTGCGTGAATCTGCGGACAAACCCCGGCGCGCCCGGGACGGGCCGATCGGGTTTGGTATTGGATCCATCCGCAGATTCACGCAGATTGGCGCAGATTGGGTGGCTGTTTCGGATTGTCGGCGCGCCAGGCTCCATGCGGCTTCGGTCCGCGGAAGACCGCCGGCGGTCTTCCCGGTACAATCCAACGTGTGCTTTCTGAAGCGTTTCTGCGTTCGCTCAACCGGCTGCGCCTCGACGCCCCGCGCCGGATGCGCGGCGTGTACACCGGCGAGCGCCCCAGCAAGAAACGCGGCCGGTCAGTCGAATTCGCCGACTATCGGGCCTATACCCCCGGGGATGACCCGCGCCGGCTCGACTGGAACATCCTGGCCAGGCATGGCAAGACCTTCATCAAACTGTTTGAAGATGAGGAAGATGCCACGGTCACGATCCTGCTCGACGCCAGTGGGTCCATGCGTTGGCTCGCCGAAGGCGAAGCCGAGTCCTCAAAATGGCGGCGGGCGGCCGAGGTTGCCCTCGCGATCGGCTGCGTCGCGCTCTCTAGCGGCGATCGGGTGATCTTTGAGACCAGTTCGCGCGCGCGCTGCGGACCGCGGCGCGGCCTGGGCGGGATGAGCGAATTGATCCGGCTGGCCGAGCGCGAGGCCGCCAACCCGCCCGATACCCGGGCCAACTTGAACGAATGGCTGCGCCGGCATGCCGCCGCCGCCCGGCCCGGGCTGTGCTACCTGGTCTCCGACATGCTTGATCCGGCCGGCTATCTCGACGGGCTGAACGCGCTCGGCGGCGCGGGGCTGGATGTGTCTGTTCTGCATACGTTGTGCCCGGATGAGCTCGAACCGGGCATCACCGGCGACCTGCGATTGCGCGACATCGAGTCGGCCGAGTTACAGGACGTCAGCCTCGATCCTGCAGTTCTGTCCCGCTACCGCGAGCGCCTGGCCGCCTTCACGGCCGAAATTCGAAATCAGGTCATGCGCCGGGGCGGGCGCTACCATCTCGTTGACACGTCGACCGCCATCGAGCAAATTGTGCTGGGCGACCTGCGCCGCCAGGGATGGCTGGCGTGAACGCGCTGAACCCGATCGGGCTGGCCCTGGCCCTGCTGGCGATCCCGATCGTCCTGCTGTACTTGCTCCGGCTGCGCCGGCAGGAACAACAGGTCAGCGGCACCCTGCTCTGGCGGCAAACCGTGATGGACCGCAGGGGCGAATGCGCTGTGGCAGCGCCTGCGCCCAAACATCCTGTTGCTGCTGCAGTTGCTCACCCTCGCCTTTCTCGTCTTCGCCCTGACGCGCCTATGCGTTGGCCCCAGCCGGACTGACCGGGCGGGCCATCGTGCTGCTCGACGGGTCGGCCTCGATGGAAGCGACCGACGTCGCGCCCTCCCGGTTCGAGGCCGCCCGGCGCGAAGCGCGCGGGCTGATCGACGGGCTGGGCTCGAGCGACGAAATGACGATCATCCTGGTCGATGGCTCGCCCCGCGCGCTCACTCCGCTCACCGCGAACCGAGCCGACCTGTATGCCGCCCTGGACCAGGCGCGGACCAGTCTCGCGCCTGCGAACTGGAGCGCGGCGCTGTCTTTGGCGGGCGCTTTGCGCACGCCGTCGACCAACCTCGTCATCATCGGGGATGGGGCCAACAGTGACGATCTCAAGGCCCAGGCTGAGCCGGCCCAATTCCGGCCGGTGGGTGGCGCCGGGTCGAATATCGCCATCAGCACCCTTGCGCTGCGCCAGACCGTGCGCGGCGCGTCTGCGCTCGCCCGGGTGACCAACCACGGCAACCAGGAGGCCACGGTCTTGCTGTCGCTGCGCGCGGGCTCGATCAATGGCGCGCCCACAACCCTGCTTGATGCGCGCGATCTGAAAATCGCGGCCGGCCAGTCTGCCCAATGGACGGTGAACGGGATCGACCCCGGCGTTGCTTTTGTGCGCGCGTCAATCGACCGGGTGACCCCGGCCGGGTCCAACGTTCTGCCGATCGACGACGAAGCCTGGGCGGTCAACGCCGCGCCCGAGCCGCGCCGGGCCTTGTTGCTCTCGCGCGGCAATCGCTTTCTCGAGCAGGCCCTCGGCGCCCTGCCAAACCTGCAGGTCACCCGCGCAATCAGCCTGCCGATTGACCTTGCCCAACCCTTTGACCTGATCGTCGTGGATGGCATCTCCGCGACGCTTCCGGCCCGCTCACACGCGCTCTTTGTCAACCCGATCGCCGACACGCCCGTGTTCAGCCTGGGCGCGGTTTTTAGCGCGACCGGGTTCGTTGATGCCGCGCAGCACCCCACCCTGCTGGCCGTGGCCTGGCGCAGCATCAACGTGTTGGATGCGCGGCGCGTGGCCGGCCCGGGTTGGTTGCTGCCGGTCGTCAATGCCCAGGGCGGGCCGCTGATGCTGGCGGGCGAGTCGCCCGCGGCGGAAGGGCGGATCCCCGAGTTCGAGCGTTTGGCAATTCTGCCGTTCGATCTGCGCCGGAGCGATCTGCCCCTGCAGATCGCCTTCCCGGTGCTGATTGCCAATACGGTTGCATGGCTGGCTCCCTTGCGCGGCCTGGACGTCCCGATTTCTGCCCGCCCGGGCGAGGCGCTGGCGCTCCCCGCTGGCGCCACTGTCGTCAACCCGGCCGGCGCGCGCCAAACCGTTGATGCGCGCGGGTATGGGTCAACCGAACTCCCGGGTCTGTATTCCTATTCACTCGGCGCCGCAACCGGGCTGTTCGCCGTAAATTTCCTGGATGCGCGCGAATCCGCCATCGCGCCCGATCCCGAGGTTAAGGCCCGCGCGGATGGGACGGCAACAGATACCAACGGCGCGCAGGTTCAGCTTGCGCAGCGCGAGATCTGGCCGTTTCTGGCGGCGCTCGCCCTGGTGGCCCTGATGGTGGAATGGTGGATCTATCAACGCGGCATGCCGGCCTGGCGACGCCGGTCCGGCTCAAAATCGGGCTAAGCGACCGCGTTCGTTTGGCGGCCGGTATGATCAAACCCATGAATGCATTTGAGCAACGCATCCGCGCCGCGCAACATGCAGCGCCAGTCCAGCCTTTGCCTCAGCCTGGACATCGTCATCGCCGACACGCCGTTGCCGGTCCTGCCGTCGGATGAACCGATGCTGCCGTTTGCGCGCGCCATCATCGAAGCGACGGCTGACCTGGTGTGCGCCTATCAGATCCGGCCGACCTATTTCCTTGCGGAAGGCGGATCGGGCATGATCGCCCTGGAGCGGATCGTGCGGCTGATCCCGGAAAGCACACCGCTCATCATCGACCTGCGCGTGGACGACGCCAACGAGGCGGCCCTGGCCGCCCGGGCGGCTTTCTACCAATACAAGGGCAGCGCCGTCACCGCGCGACGGGAATTGCCGGAGGCCACTGCGCGGGCGGTTGCCGGCTACGATCGCGGCGGCCAGGGTGTCCTGGCGGTCTTTGACGGCGCGCCCGTGGCGCTAACGGGCGCATGGCACGGATATTCGATCGAGGCGGCCCGAACGGCTGAGGCGACCGAGGCGCGCCGGCTCAACCCGGACGGGATTGCGCTTTATCAGCATTCGGACGCGCTGGAAAGCGCCGCGTCTCGCGCGCTCGCCGGGCCGGGCGCGGTCTTCGTCGTCGACAGGGCCGTGCTCTACGCGTCGAGGCGGATGACCTTCGCCGAAGACGCGCGCACGGCGGCGATGCGGCTCCGCGCGAGTTTCGCGGTATAGCACTGGTGAGATCACCCTCCCCGCGCGAAGCGCGAGGAGGGTGATCTCGCCGATCAACAAAGGCTGAGAGCCAGCCATGTAAGTGACGCCGCGCCTGCACCAGAACACCTGGGTCTGACTAAAATCGGCGGCCATGAACCGATCTTCACTACGGGCCCGTTGGTGTGCGGGCGCAGTCGCTGTGTCAATGCTTTTTAGCGGCCCTAACGCCGCAACAGCGGCCGATCGCCCTTTTGGCCTGCCCTTTGCCGATCCTCCCGGCCCGTCAACCTGGCTGGTCGGTCAGGGCTATGGCAACACGACTGGCGCCTTTGTGCGGCGTCGCGAGTGGTACGGCGCGGGTCAGGGTATCCACTTTGGGATTGACTTCTCCGCCAAATGCGGCACTCAAGTCGTTTCGATCGGCAATGGGACGGTCCGGTATGTGGACGCGATGTGGCACGGCGCTGGCCCGCACAACCTTCTGATCGAGCAATCCAATGGCTACGTCACCCTGTATGGCCACCTGCTCGAAGCGCCAAAACTCACCCCAGGACAGCCGATCAAGCGCGGGCAGCCGATCGGCCTGACCGGCGACCCCGATCTCACCTGCACCTCGCGCCCGCACCTGCACCTCGAGATTCGTGACAAGACCTCAGCCAAAGCATTCAACCCGTCCAACCTCATCGATGCCGACTGGGATGCGCTGGCCCTGTCCGGATCATTTGGGCGCGGGTATCAGCGCAATCTCGACAACCCCCGCCAGTGGCAAAGCATCTTTGACCAGCCCGACATCGTCTTTGGCGGCCCGATGATCAACGAATTCCCACGCACGTGGCCCCAGGATTGGCGATGAAGCGCTTTACGTCCACCCGCGCCCAACGCGCAACCGTGCTCGCGCTCACGGCGGCGCTCGCCCTGTCGGCCTGCGCGCCAAACACCGCAACGCCACCCGCAACGCTGACCTCGCCGCCACCGACGCTCGCGCCGACTGCGACCCCGTTGGCACCCACCCAAACCCCAGCACCGACGGCCACACCCACTCCGGTGCCGACGGCCACACCTCGGCCGGCCCCGCGCTTCGAACAGCTCACCCAGGGCGGCTGCTGCGCACAGCCCTTCTTTTCACCGGATAGCGCGCGCATCCTGTTTCTGGACAAACCCGCGCGCGACGCGGTCACCGGCATCTACGCTGTGCCGATCTCGGCCCCGCTGACGTCCCCGGCCCTGGCCTTCCGCCAGCTCGGACCGTTCAGCGCCGACCTTAGCCTGGCGGTCAATCTCGAAAACGGTCGAACCGTTGTTGAGCGCATCGCCGATGGCGTCAAGTGGACGATCCCCAATGACGGCAGACGGGTGAGCTTCTCGCCAGACGTCAAGCGCATCGCGTGGACGGTCGGCGAAGACTTCGGTAACTTCGATGTCCGGCGCAACGATATGTACGTCGCCAATGTCGATGGCAGCAGTCCGAAGCTCGTCGCTACGCGCTACGGCGGCGGTTTGCAGGCCTGGATGCCCGACTCGAACAGGCTCCTGATCGCCGGCAAGTCCAACCGCAATGAAGCAAAGCTCAAACTCAGCATTCTGAATCTCACCGATGGCAAAGTCGCCGATGTGCTCGAGGTCGAGCGCTCGCGCGGCATCACCCTGTCGCCAGATGGCAAGCGCGGTGTTCTGCTCATCGCTCAGGCCCAGAATCCGTCGGCCAACGGGCTTTTCCTCTTGTCACTGGATGGCGGCGGCGCCCCGCCCCAGCGCCTCGACTTCTTTGGGGCCTATAAATGGTGCGACGCCACCCGGCTCCTGTATGTGCCGCTCGAGACAAGCGCGCCCGCCAATGAATTGTGGCGGCTCGACGTGACAACGTTGAGGGCCGAGCGTTTGATCGCGGCCGCCGCGGACGGGCCCTTCAAGATCGCCAGCGGCGATTGGGATGTGTCATCCGACGGCCGCCGGATCGTGTTTCTGAGCGCCCGCGACCGCAACATCTGGACGGTCACGCTCCCGGTCGCCTGCGGACTGTAGCCCACGCGATATCGACACATTGGCGAACGGCGGCGCCCACGGCTTCGCGTGATTGAGCCGCATCCACCCGCGCCCAGCGCGCCGGTTCGGCGGCGATCAGGGCCGCATAGCCGGCTTGCACTCGCCGATAGAAGGCCTCGCTCTCGGCGTCCATCCGGTTCCACTCGCCCCCCTGCGCCCGCCGCCGCAACGACGCGCTCGCGTCAATATCGAAATACAGAGTCAGATCAGGCCAGCGCCCGCGGGTGACAAACTCGAGAAGCTGGCGTAGAAAACCCACATCGAGCCCGCGGCCATAGCCCTGGTAGGCCAGGGTCGAATCCGCAAATCGATCGCACACCACCACCCCACCTCGCTCGAGATGGGGGAGGATGCGAGCGGCCATGAGCTGCGCCCGGGACGCGCAATACAGCATCAGTTCCGCCCGGGCATCCATATCGGCATGCCGATGGTCGTGCAGCACGTCTCGAATGCGCTCGCCGATTTCGGTGCCGCCTGGTTCGCGCAGGGCCAGAACTGAGTGACCACGGCCTTCCAGCCAGGACAACAGGGGCTGGAACTGGGTGGTCTTGCCGCTGCCATCCAGGCCCTCGAGTGTGATGAACATGGCGTGATGCGACAACGATCAGTCGCGGAACACCCGCACCCGGCGGCCAGGCTCGCGCCCATACGAGTGCGAGATCAGATTCGAGGCCCGGATGCGCTCGTGCTGCTTGCGCCGGATATACGAGTTCTGCGGGCTGAGGTCCACCAGCCGGTCGCCGGCCAATACCCGCTGGATGGCCTCCTCGGCCTCGGTCATGGCCGCATCGACTGATGAAAACACGCCATTCGACCCGACGTTGAAGAGCTCAACCAGGCACGAGTCCATCTGGGCCTGCGAGTTCGAGCGCAGGACGTAGATCGGGACATTCCGTGATTCGGCGTCGGCGACGATCTTGGCCCGCTGGCGGTAATACGCCTTTGACGTGATCAGCCCGTCGGCATCGTCGATGCTGTCCACGACATCGGCCGGCACCCCCATCTGCCGCACAGCCTGGACGAGCCGGTTGCGGGCAATCCCAAACGCAAACAGTTGCAGGCGCTTATCGGCGCGTTCCTCCCGCTCCGGTTCGTCAAGCTCATCGCCATTGATCAGCGACGCCAGGCGGGGCTGCTGAATGGCCCGCGTTTCGGCCGAGCGCATGTCGGCCGGCTGTCCGACCGGGGCCAGCCAGGCCGGCGGCGGCACAGTCCGTTCAGGGACGCGCTGGCGCGGGTCTGTATCACCGCCACGCTGGCGCTGCTCATACTCGCCGCCGCGCTGGCGCGGCCCAAAATCATTGCCCTGCTGGCGCGCCCCAAATTCGTGAACCGGCGTTGCGACCGGTCAGGTGCGCTCAACCTGAACAGCCCCGGCCGCATCGACATAGCGCAGCTCGGTGACCGGGACACGCCCCCGCAGAATGGCGTCCACGGCATCGGCCACGCTCGGATGGACGATCAGCCGATTGCGGGCGTGAATCTCAATCAGCACATCAAACGTCGGCGGCGCGCGGCGCTCCAGCACCGTCTTCTGCGTGCCCCGCCGCCGAGCTTCTTCATCCGACAGGGTCACGCTCTCGATCCCGCCGATCAGATCACTCAGGGTCGGGTTCGACATAAGATTCTCGAGCGTCTGCCCGTGCGCGGTGCCAATGAGCTGTACGCCGCGCTCGGCAATCGTGCGGGCCGCCTCGGCCTCCAGGGCTCGCCCGATTTCGTCGATGACGATAACTTGCGGGTTGTGGTTCTCGACCGCTTCGATCATGACCTCGTGCTGCATGCTGGGTTTGGAGACCTGCATCCGGCGGGCACGACCGACGGCCGGGTGCGGGATGTCACCGTCCCCGCCAATTTCGTTGGACGTATCGACGATGACGACCCGCTTGCCATCCGCCAGCACCCGAGCCGCTTCGCGCAGCATCGTCGTCTTGCCAATTCCGGGCCGCCCAAGCAGCAGAATGCTCTTGCCGCTGGCGATGAAGTCCTCAATGATGCCGATGGTGCCATAGACTGCCCGCCCCACGCGGCAGGTCAGCCCAACCACCGCGCCGCGCCGGTTCTTGATCCCCGAGATCCGGTGAAGGGTGCGGGTGATCCCGGCCCGGTTGTCGGTGTCAAAGTCACCGATCCGACCAACAACGAATGCGAGATCGTCGAGGGAGACCTCTTCCCGGCGCAGGATGAGTTCCGCCTGGGAGGGATCCGCAAAACTGGCATAGCGGGATTCCGGAGTCCGGCCCAGGTCCATGACGATTTCGATGAGTTCATCAAAGCGGCCGACGCCGCGCAGAGCGCTGGTGATCGATCCGGGCAGGACGTTGAGCAGATCGTCCAAATCGTCGGTAATCTTATTAGCTGGATTGGTCATGGGTGGAAGCGTAACGATTAGGGGTATCGACGTTGTGTCGCGCGGCGGCTTTTTGCTGGGCGGTGGCGAGTTCGACCGACCAGACGGGCTGGCGGACCGTGGCGAGGTTGGTCCGAATCAAGAGCAGGTTCGAGGTCACGTGCGCGAATCCAGCCGCGTCCAGGGCTGGAAGCTGCCAGCTGGCGAAACTCGGCACCACACAATAGATCGGGCGTTGGGCCCGCCGGCGCAGACGCGCGATGACGAATTCGATGGACGGCCGGACCAGCGCCTCGGCCTCGGGGCGGAAGAGAAGCCGAATCGAGAACGCGCGCTTTCCGGCGTAGACGGCGATGCAACCCTGTGTCTCGCCCTCGGAGGCCGCCAGGTAGGAAATCACCGGGCGATGGGCCAGCCGGATCAGGTCGTGATGAGCGCCAGAGCGATGCAAAGGCTTGGGCACAACCCGGGCGCTGAGCCAGCGGGCGGAAGCCTCGTCGGCGTCGCCCGACATCTCATGCAGCCAGGGCGCGTGCTCGGGCGCCGCGCCGGCCGGCGCGCCCGCCAGCTTCAACGCGTCCTGGTGCATCCACGGGGTGAAACCCGCCGCCAACAGCGCGTCACACTCCTGTCCGTCCTCGGGCGCCTCGGCCAGGGTATGGCGCGCGCCACGCCCGGCGGCGATCAGCGACTGACTCTCGGCCAGGGCAGTCCAGGCCTCGAAGCGGGCGCTGGTGTCGGGCGCGGGCGCGATGAATTCGAGGGTGGCCAGGCCGACCCGCTCATCCCCATTTTGGGCATGCTGGAAAATGCGCATCACCGACAACGCGGTAATCGGTCCGTGATTGCCGTCCTCATGCAGAACCAATGCAGACGCGGCATCGCCATTGCCCGAGACATAGGCCCGGATGACTTCACGCATGGGCTGGAGGCCGTCTACGGCTGCAAGTTCAAAGGCCAACATGCGGCCCGACACGCACAACCGCTGCGCGGCGCCCAGTTCCCGGATATCAAATGCCCTGATCAAGCCTGAGACGATTGTACTGCCCGCGTCCGCTCTCACAGCCCCGTGGGCAGCCACACGGCCACCCGCGTGCCGATGTCGGGCGCGCTTTGAATCGTGATCCGTCCGCTATGGGCATCGACAATTTGCTTGACGATGGAAAGGCCGAGCCCGACGCTGCCAGGCTGGGTCTGCGCCCGGGCCTTATCGACCTGATAAAAGCGCTCGAAAAGGCGTGGCAGGTCGGCAGGCGGAATGCCCCTGCCTGTGTCGGAAACAACAAGCTCCACCCCGGCGCGCTGGCCGCGCGGATCTCGACGCGCCGCCGTTTCGATCGAAACCTGCCCGCCTCGCGGGGTGTGCTTTAGCGCGTTGTCGATCAGGTTGACAAGAACCTGGGAAAGCCGATCACCGTCGGCGAGGATGGCGGGCAACTCGGCGTAATGCCCGCGCAGGGCCACCCCGCCGGCTTCGGCGCGCAGTTCGAACTTGGGCACAGTCGCCCGCGCGATGTCGTTCAGGCTGACTGAATCCCGCCGCAGGGATGCTTCACCCGCCTCCAGGCGCGACGAATCCAGAAGTCCCGTCACAAGCCGGCGCAGCCGTTCGGCCTCATCAAAAATGACCTGGCCCGCGTTGCGCGTGGTGGACTCCTCGGTGATCGCGCCGTCGCGGATTGCCTGGGCAAAACCCTGAATCGAGGTCAGCGGTGTCTTGAGCTCATGCGACACGTTGGCCACGAAGTCGCGCTCGCGCTGCTGCGCCGACTGGACGCGCTCGGCCATCTGGTTGAAGTCGTTGGCCAGCTCCACCACCTCGGCCGGCCCGGTAACGGTCACGCGCTGGTCGTAGTGCCCCTGGGCGATGGCGGCCGCCCCAAGCGCGACCCTTTGGATCGGCTGGGCGATCGAACGCGCGACCAGCGCCGCGATGACACCTGCCACGATGAGCGCGATCAAACCCGAGAGCACAATCCGGCGAAAGAGGTTTTCCTCGACCACGTCAAAGACGGTGAGGGCTGCCGCAGGCACCGGGCGGGCGAAGGCAATCAGATCCGACCTCAGGATATCGGGGCGGATTTTCGCGACCACATACTCCCAGACCCGGTCTCGCGCATCGCGAAATTCTCCAATCGCAATGATGTCGGGGTCAACGCCCGACACCGGAGGCGGACGAGACACGTCGAGACGTTGAACCCCCAACGTTGCGCGCTGACCGGGCAGGCTGTCAGAAAGAATCGTGCCATCATCGTCCAGCCAGAACGCGCGCAGACTGCGCTGGTTGGCCAGCCGGGCGACCCGTTCGAAAAAGCGGTCGGCCGAATCCTGTTGGGCGGCGTTAACGGGTCGTCGATTCGCGAGCACAAGCTCAGACGCGATCGTTGACAGACGCACCCGCGCCAAGCGGGTTTGGAAGTCGGTCAGCACCAGCCCCAGGACCAGGGCAAGAATTGCAAGGCTGACAGCGATCACCAGGCTATGCGAAAGGAAGAGCCGGACACGCAATGACATCGCGCGCTTCACCGTCACGCGCGGAGCTTGTAGCCCACGCCAAACACGGTCTCGATTTCGACTCCGCTGCCCGCGATGCGCTTGCGCCAACTGCGCCACGTGCACGTCAACCGTGCGCGTTTCCCCGGCAAAATCAAAACCCCACACGACCTCGAGCAGCTTTTCGCGGGTCAGAACGATGCTCTTGTGCTCGAGCAGGGACAGCAGCAGATCGAACTCCTTTGCCCGCAGTTTGACTTCCGTCCCGGCCACGTGGACTTCACGCCGCGCAGGATCGACCAGAAGTTGCTGGGCGCGAATGACGGCCAAAGCGGCGCCATCCGCGGGTTTGACCGCGCCGCCCTCGCGCCGGCGCAGAATCGCCTTGATCCGGGCCATCAACTCGCGCGGATTGAACGGCTTGGTCATGTAGTCGTCGGCCCCGAGCTCGAGCCCGACGATCTTGTCGACGTCGTCGTCGCGGGCGGTCAACATGATGATCGGGAGATCGGATTTCGCCCGGATCTGGCGGCAGACTTCCCAGCCATCGAGCACGGGCAGCATAAGATCCAGCACGACAAGATCCGGCGAAGCGGATGCGACGAGATCCAGTCCGGTCCGGCCGTCGTGCGCGCGCAGGGTCGCATATCCCTGCTGGCGGGCGTAGATCTCAATCAGGTCGACGATGTTCTTCTCGTCGTCGACGACCAGAATGGTCTCGTTCATTCGCTTTAGTTGCGCCCGGCCAGGGCCGCGTCAATGGCGGCCTTGAAGGCCTCGTACGGCTGTGCCCCGACAAGCTGCTGGCCGTTGACAAAGAAAGTGGGGGTGCCGCGCACACCGAGGCGACTGCCTTCCTGGCGATCGGCGTTGATCCGCGCGGTGATCTTCTCGTCGCGCAGACACGCGTCGAACTTCTCGCGATCCAGCTGAAGACCGGCCGCGTAGCCGCCCAGCCCGGCCGGCGTGTAATCAATGGTGCGCGCGCCAAAGCGTTGGAAGAGCACATCGTGATAGGCCCAGAACTTGCCCTGCTCGGCCGCGCAGTTTACATATTCGGCGACAAGGCGATTCTGCGTTTCGCTGAAGTGCCGGAGACAGTACGGGCATTGGAAATCGCTGTATTCGACCAGCGTGATCGGCGCTTCTGACTTGCCAAGGACGTTGGCGGCCCGCACAACGATGCTGTCGGCAATGGCCGCTGCGCCGGGCGCGGCGGCGACCGCCTGTTGGACCTGTGGCTGGGCGGCCGCTGCGGCGGCCGGCGCAACCGGGCCAATGGGCTGTGCGGCGCTGATCGCTTCGGCCGCGCCCTCGCGGGCCGCCTGCCGAACCGCGGCCAGGTCAACAACCGGCGGGCGATCCGCGGAAAGAAGCGTCATCGCGCCGGCCATCGCCACGGCGCCGACCAATAAACCGAACAGGAACCAGCCCGGCTGGCCGCCGCGGTTGCGCTCTCCCACCGATCCTTCAGAATTTGTCTTCGGATCCGGAGTGTGGCTGGTTGATTGAGTAGAGGATTGGTTCACTTACAGTCTCCCGCGCGGCAAATTCCGCGAAAAAGAAGTGTAATCCAATTCAGCGCAGCGCCGGATCGATGGCGTGCGGGCTTGCCGTGTGCTCAGAAACCTCAGCAGCACGGTCTATTTACGCGCGTGCCGGGCGAGCAAGTCTTCGTAGAGGCCGGTATAGGCGACCACCGAGCGCTCCGTGCTGTAGCGCGCGGAGATTTCTGAGCGCGGGCGCACGTAGCGCGTTCGATTCGCAATCACCCGCTCGATCGCGGCGGCCAGAGCGGCAGCATCTCCGATTGGCGCAACTTCACCCATCCCGGTCTCCTGCACCGAAACGCGCACGCCGGGCAGGTCGCTGCACACACAGGGCGTCCCGCACAACATCGCTTCTACCTGAACCAGGCCAAAGGACTCGGTCGAGTTCAGGCTGGGCAGGACATGCACGTCGAGCGAGGCAAAGAACGCGGCGAGCTCGGAGCCGCGCAACGAACCCGTGAACGTCCAGGCTGGGCCAAGCGCGTCAAAGTGAGGCTGCAATCGGCGGGCATACTCGGCCTCGCCCAGCACATTTTGATACGGACCGGCGAAGAGCACCCGCGCGTCCGGCCGTGTCCGCCGCGCAATCTCGAGCGCGTTGACCAGCACTTCAACACCCTTTTCGGTGGCAAGACGGGCGGCCATCCCGATGACCGGGCCGCCACTCAGATTGAACTTCTGGCGGAACGCGGCGAGGTCGGCGGCGGTTGGCTCGCCGATCTCGACGGGCGGCGGAATGACCTTGAGTTTGGCCAGATACCGCGAAAGAAAGGGTGAATGGCGGGCATAGTCATCGGTGTAGGCGACCAGCGTATCCGTCCAGCGCGCGGCGATGTGATTGGCCAGGTGGATGACGGGCTGGGCGACAGCATTCAGCACACCCCGCGGGAGTTCGATGTCGCAGTGATAGGTCAGCGTCACCGGCCGCCTGGCCAACTTCGCGCGCAGGGCAAGACCCGCCCCGTCAAACTGGGGAAGGTGAAGATGGACGAGGTCGTGATCGGCCATGAGCCGGCTGGCCGCCTGACCCACGGTCGGCATGATGACGCCCTTGCTCAGCCGCGCGATGACGGGCACCCGAATGACCCGCACACCCTCAACAATCTCCTCCAACGGCAGGGCGCGGTCAAACTGCGAGGTCAGAACAGTGACCTCGTGGCCGGCGCGGACCAGGCCGCGGGCAAGACGCTCAACGTAGATCGTCAACCCGCTGATGTGCGGCCGATAGTAGGTCAGAGCATGAAGGATGCGCATATTTCGCCGCCTAGGCCGGCTTTTGTCCGGCGCCCACAGTCTCCTTGAGCGACAGTCCGACCCGGCCCAGGCCGATGACGCCGAGCACGATCAGCGAGAGCTGTTGCGATAGAGACCAGACGAAGATGTAGGCGACCGCCAGATTCTCGTCAATCCCGAACGGGCCGACCAATGCGAGCTTGGCCGCGCCCTGCAGCAGACCGAGACCGCCAGGCGCGCTCGGGGCTGCGCCGCCAAGGTTGGATGCGATCAGGACCAGGCCAGCCTGGTCGAGTCGCGGCGGCATAAAGGCCGCCTGAGCAAAGAAGGCGAGCAGCGTCGCAAAGGCCCACAACAACCCGGTGTTCGCCAATACCCCCGCCAGCCGGCGCCCATCGCCAATCGCGCGAAAGCTGTCACACAGCTCGTGAAATCGGCCCACCCAACGATCGGCGTGCAGTCGGGGAAACCGCTTCATGACCGATCGCATGAGGGCTTCGACCCGCTGCGATTGCCAGATCGCCAGGCCAAACGCGATCACAACGATCACCAGCGCGATGCTCCCCGCCCAGGCGGCGCTGGCCAACTCGGGCGGCATGGGCAACACGAGCGCAAAGGCAGCGAACATCAGCAACACGGCCGCCAGGTCGAGCATCCGGTCGACAACGATCGAACTCAACGCACGCGTAAAACTCACCGCCGTCCGCTGCCCGATTACCCAGGCCCTCGCCACTTCACCCAGTCGCAAGGGCAGGCTCATATTGAGCATGTAGCCAATCAGCATCGCGTGCCAGGTGATCCCGAGCGGCGTATCGTCCATGAGCAGAGACCAGCGTCTGGCCCGGAAGTACAACCCCGCGATGAAAGTCGCCGCAGCCGGAATGAACCAGATCCAGGCCGCGCGGGCCATTGCCGCCTGGACCTGGCCGAAATCCACAGTCCGCAATGTTAGAAACAGCGCCAGCGCGCTGAGCGTCACACCGAACCAGATTCGCCAGTTTTTGATCACGGCCGGCGATTTTACCCGCGCCGGGCGGCAATCCGGGCATCAAGCGCCTCGACCGTGCCCGCCGGCAATCCGATTTCGCCAAATCCAAACGCGTCGTCCTGCGTAAGCCCATGAAAATCACTTCCGCCCGTCGCCAGCAAGCTGTGCTCGCGGGCGATCTCGGCGTAGCGTGTCATCTGCCCCAGACTGTGATGCGGGTAATAGACTTCGATGCCATCCAGGCCATGCCCGATCATCGATCCAAGCAACGCATCAACATCGCCGTGAGTGAATGCGGGATGGGCCAGGACCGCCACCCCACGCGCGCGATGGATGAGATCGATGGCCTGCAGTGGATCGAGCGCATCGTTTGGGGCGTAGGCCGGCTTGCCCTCCGCCAGATACACGTCGAAGGCCTCCTGGGTGGTCGACACAGCCCCCTTGTCCACCAGAGCCCGCGCAATATGCGGGCGGCCGATCATGCCATCCCCGGCGATCGCCTTGATCCGCTCGAAGTCGATTCTGATCCCAAGCCGGAGAAGATTTGTCAGGATGCGTTTCGCCCGGCTTTCGCGAGTCGTCCGGAGCGCCAGCAGCGTCGCGCGGGTGGCGTCGTCGTCTGGTTCGACGCCATAACCAAGAACGTGGGTTTCGCCCTGCGCTCCAAGCGCGCTGATCTCGACCCCAGGAATCACCCGAACCCCAAGTTCCCGGCCCGCGGCCAGTGCTTCGCCATGGCCGGCAATCGTATCGTGATCGGTCAGGGCGATGACGTCGATGGCGCGCTTGCGAGCAAGCTGGACGAGATCGCGGGGGGCGAGCGCGCCGTCGGACGCGGTGCTGTGGCAGTGAAGATCGGTGCGCATACCCGGCAGATTATGGCACGGAGACCGACTGGACCTTAATGGCGAAGGGCCCCGGCAGTGCCGGGGCCCTTCGCAACTGTGGATAGCCGGAGTTTTAACGGGGTTCGACAGCGAATCGGACCGCTGTGCGCTCGGCCCCATCGATATCTACGTCGGAAAACGATGGGATGATGACGACATTGATGCCGTCCAGCAGCAGATAACCACGGGCAATGGCCATGGCCTTGACCGCCTGATTGACTGCGCCAGCGCCGATGGCTTGGACTGTCGCCCGGCCATGTTCGCGCACGATGCCAGCGACTGCGCCCGCCACAGACGAGGTTCGGGACTGGGCCGAGACCTTGATGACGTCGATGGGCGCATGTCCGCTACGCTGGCCGAGCCCGTTCAACGCTGCGGGTTGGGGGATGCCTTCAGTGAATTCGTGATTCATGCCCTGCCTCCTGGGTTGACGTTGAGTTTACTAAACAAGGCAAAGCTTAGGCCAAGCGATTGAGAAGGCCATGAGACTGGGGTAAACCCCAGCCAGCGGTTACCAGGCGATTGCCCGGCGGGATTGGAAGAAGCCACCCGTAGGGCCGCCGTCAGGCAAGGTCGCCAGCCAAACTGGGGTATCCGCCCCCTCTTCCGGGGTCAACGATGCCTGCAGACCGCCCATGTCAGTCCGCACCCAGCCCGGACAACAGCTATTCACGAGGATGTTGTCCGACCGGGTGGCGGCCGCGAGCATGGTCGTCACCGAATTCAGGCCTGTCTTTGACAGGCGATAGGCTGGACTGTCGTCTCCCATGCCCGCTAGCTGCCCCATCTCGGACGAGACGTTGACAATCCGTCCATAACCCTGCTTGCGCATGATGGGAATGGCCGCCTGGGCCAGCCTGAGCGAGCCATAGACATTGGTCTCGAGAGTGCGCTGCAGATCGCCGAAGTCGGCGTCGAGAATCCGGCGATTTTCATCGATCAGGATCGCGGCATTGTTAATCAGCGCATCCAGGCGCCCGCCGTTTGCGGCAATGACACGCCGCAGCGTATCGCCAGCATCCGGGGCCGCCACATCAAGGGTGACAGGCAGAACAGAGCCCAACTGCTGAAGTTGTTCTGCCGCGCGGACGCCCCGCATGCGGTCCCGGCTGGCCAGCAACACGGTATAGCCCAGACCAGCCAGTTTGCGGCAGGCCGCAAACCCAATTCCGCGGTTGCCGCCAGTGACAAGCGCGACCCTGTTCGGCGTGGCGGCACTCATGCCGGCGGGTCTCCGGAAAAGATGGGCTCGCCCCGTTGGACATGGCGGATCCCGCCCGGACCCGCAATGACGATCTCGGTGGCAAGGCCGACAAACAGGCCATGCGCGACGAGCCCGGCCCGGGCGTCCAGCCGGATCGCAAGCGCGCCAGGGTCGGGGATCGGGCCAAAGGACGTGTCAAAGATCAGATTGCGCTGATCGGTGAGATAGCGCGCGCCATCAGCCCGGACGCGCAGGCGCGGTGTCCCCCCCAGTCCTGCAAGGAAGCGCGCCACGGGTCCGGCTGCAAAGGGCAGGACCTCCACCGGCACCGGCCAGCGTACGCCAAGCGCCGTTGAGAGCTTGCCCTCGTCGACGACGATGATCTCGCGGGCGCTGGCCTCGGCCACGATCTTCTCGCGCAACAGCGCGCCACCGCCCCTTGATCAGGTTCAGTTGCGGATCCACTTCGTCGGCCCCGTCGATCGTGATATCGATGCGGGTGCGCTCGTCGAAGGACGCGATGGGAATGCCGAGTTCGCGCGCATGTTGCTCGACGTTGAGCGAGCAGGCGACCGCGGCGATGTCGCGCAGGCTGCCGTCGCGCAAACGCTCGGCGACACGCCGAATGGCCCAGTAGGCGGTCGTGCCCTCGCCCAGCCCGACCAGCATTCCGTCGGAAATGAGGTTCGCGGCATATTCGCCGGCCAGTTTTTTCAGATCATCCATGTTTTGGCCATTGTAGTAGAGGCGTGAACTATCAACTCCGCAAGCCATCTCGCTGGCGCACGGCGCAATCACGCTCCCACTACAATGGGCGGCATGGCAGAGGATACCGTTTTCGGCAAGATCGCCCGTGGCGAAATCCCCGCGCGGATCGTGTATCAAGACGCTGACATCACCGCGTTTCATGATGTCAGCCCCGTGGCCCCCACCCACGTGCTGTTGATCCCAAACCGGCCGATTCGGACACTCAATGACGCATCCGAGGCCGATCAGGCCGTGCTGGGCAAGCTGGTCCTGACTGCCGCGCGACTTGCCGCCGAGTTGGGCATCGCGGAGTCAGGCTATCGGCTGGTGATGAACTGCAATCGCGATGGGGGCCAGAGCGTGTGGCATCTGCATCTCCATTTGCTGGGCGGGCGCGCGCTGACCTGGCCCCCGGGATAGCATGAAGGTCCTTATCACCGGCGGGGCAGGTTTTCTGGGATCCGCGCTCGCCAACGCGTTGATTGCTGGCGGCCACACGGTCCGGGCCGTCGATGACCTGAGCAGCGGAGACCCGGAGCGCCTGAACCCGGCCGTTCATTTCCAGCGCGGCGATGTCGCCGACATCCCCCGTATGTGGACGATGCTGCAGGGCGTGGATGTGGTCTGCCATTTGGCAGCGCGGGTGAGTGTGTCCGAGTCAGTGCTTTACCCGGGTGAGTACAACGCAACAAACGTCGGCGGCACCATCGCGCTTTTGCAGGCCATGCGCGACGCGGGCGTCCGCCGGTTTGTGCTGGCCTCCTCCGGCGCCGTCTACGGCGATCTGGACGGACCGGCCCGTGAAGACGATGCCCCCCACCCCAATTCGCCGTATGCCGTGAGCAAACTAGCGGCCGAGCATTTTGTCCACACCATTGGCGGCCTGTGGGGGATGGAGACCGTGGCGTTGCGGATCTTTAACACCTATGGCCCGGGCCAGCCCCATCGCGCCAATCACCCGCCCGTGGTGCCCTCCCTTGTCCGTCAGGCGCTTTCGGGCGGATCGATCGTCGTTTTTGGCAGCGGGCGGCAGCAGCGCGACTTTGTGTATATCGATGATGTCGTCAATGCGCTGACCGCGGCCTTGTCGGGCCAGGGCTTGAGCCGCTTGACGATCAACGTCGGGAGCGGCGTCGCAACGAGCATCAACGATCTGGTCGCGACGATCGGACGCGCTCTCGGCAGAGATCTGACACCATTGCGCGTTTCGCAAGAGAGCGGCGGTGTGTCCTATCTGTGCGCCGACCTGACCCGCGCCCGCGAGCGCCTGGGCTTCGTGGCGAAGACCGGCCTCGACGCTGGCCTGGCCCGGGTTATCGAGGCCTACCGCGCGCGAAAATGACATGACCAGCGCTGTCGAAACCAGGACCCTGACCCGACGCTTTGGAAAGACGGTTGCCCTCGATGGGATCGATTTCAGCGCGCGCACAAGCAGCGCCCACGGGTTGGTGGGTCCGCTCGGCTCGGGCAAGACCACCCTTCTCCGCATACTGGCTGCCCTGTTGGCGCCGGGCGGCGGCGAAGCCCGGGTGCATGGCCTGTCGGTTTCGGCGGATCCACTCGCTGTCCGGTCGATTACGGGCTATGTGCCCGCCGAGTTCGGCCAGTATTCCAATATGACTGCCAGCGAGTACCTCATCTTTTTTGCGGCATGCCATGGCGTGCCCTCCAGCGAACGCGATCCACTGGCGCGTGACCTGCTGCAACTGGTCGATCTCGGCCACCGCGGCGGCACGCCACTCGAAACGCTCTCGCCAGGGATGCGCCGGCGTCTGAGCCTGGCTCGCGCGCTCACCCATGACCCGCTCGTGCTTTTGCTCGATGATCCCCTGGGGGGTCTCGATCCGCGCGGACGGGTCGAAGTGCGCGAACTGATTCGCGAGCTGCGCCTGATGGGCAAGACCATTCTGATCACCTCGCGGAACATGGGCGAACTCGAAGGCCTGTGCGACCACATCACCCTTCTGGAGCGCGGTCGCATCGTGGCCACGGGCGAGTATGCCGCGCTTGCGTCCCGCCTGCGCCCGCACCGGCCGATGCTTATCACCTTTCTGGGCGAGTCGGACGCCGCGCTCGCCGTGGCAGGGTCGAACGCTGGAGTCTTCGACGCCCGCCTGGTGGCCGACCCGACCCTGGCCGGGGCGCCCCCGCTCGTTTCGGAAATGCGCTTGAACTTCGACGGCGATTACGTCGAAGCCAGCGCGCTGCTAAACGACCTGCTGCGGGCCGGAGTCCAGGTCGTCTCATTTGTCGAGCGGGCCGACAGCCTCGAGGCCATGTTCGAAGAGGTGCGCGATGGAGCCCGATAGCGCCCCTGCCCTGCCGGCCACGTCCCGCCGAGATCGGATCAACCCGCTCGCGTTGCGCGAGCTTGACGCCCGGATGCGGGGCGGCCATGCCGCCGGCCTGTTGGGCGTCCTGATCTTCGTGACGAGCGGGGTATCCCTGCTGGTTTACGCCATCGCCGCGCTGGTGAGCGCCAACCAGGGCGCGGGCGCCTCGCGCACGGTCGGGACGGGCGTGTTTTACGCCCTGGTCGGGATGCAGCTCATCGTGGCGGCGTTTGCGGCGCCGGCCCTGACCTGCGGCGCAATTTCGGGCGAGCGCGAACGCAGAACCTTTGATTTGCTCCGGTCGACGGCCCTGACGCCGTGGCAGATCCTGTTGAGCAAGCTGACCGCTTCATTGGGCTTCAGCCTGCTGATTCTGCTGGCCACCCTGCCCCTGTTCAGTCTGGCTTTCCTGCTCGGCGGGATAGAACTCTCGCAGATGGGCATGGCCGTGTGCCTGAGCGTGGCGACGGCGATCCTGTTCTCGGTGATGGGCCTGTGCGCATCATGCTATGCGGGTTCGACCGTGTCAGCCGTCGTCGTCACCTACGGCGCAATACTGCTGATCCTGATCGGCAGCGGCATTCTACTGCTTGCGCTCACGGGCTTTCTGCTGCCGCTCACGGCCGGCACGGCGGCGGGCGGCCGCGCCGCCGCTGCTGGCGAGAGCGCGCTGGCCCAGGTGGCGACCCTGGGCTTGATGAGCCTGAGCCCGATCAGCGCTTTCGTCGCGTCCATGCTGAACTTCGACAACCGCAACGACATGCTGCGCTTCAGCTTCAATCCGGGCGGGCCGGTGAGCGAGCCGCTCTGGCCGGCGCCGTTTGTCATCCTGACGGTCCTTTATCTGTTTGCCGCTATCGTGCTGTTGTTCTTGGCTGCCCGACGGTTGAGCCGGATTGATCCGTGATGGGTTCAGATTACGCAGATTTGCGCCGATTCCATTGAATTGGGCTGAGCTGTGACGTTTCGTTTTGCGATGCCACGCGCACTGAAAGCCAACCAAGCCGTCTCACTCGGAGGCCCGGAAACGCGGCGAGGAGGCCGCCGGAGTCCGGCTCCGCTCCGCCGCGCTATCGATGGCCTGCTTGCCTGGTTTGCCAGCGCCCGGCGCGACCTGCCCTGGCGGCGCGAGCCGCGCGACCCGTATCACGTGTGGCTGTCCGAGACAATGCTGCAACAGACCCAGGTCACCACCGTGATTGCCTATTTCGAGCGTTGGACGCGCGAGTTGCCAACGACCGCCGATCTTGCCGCCGCGCCGCTGGACCGCGTGCTGAAATTGTGGGAAGGTCTGGGTTACTACGCGCGGGCCAGGAACCTGCACCGCGCCGCGCAGTCGATTGCCGCAAGTGACAGCGGCGCACTTCCGCAATCCGTCGACGCGCTGATGGCCCTGCCCGGCATCGGTCGCTACACCGCGGGCGCCATCGCCAGCCTGGCCTTCCACCAGGATGCGCCCGCGCTGGATGGAAATGTAAAACGTGTTCTGTCTCGCCTCTTCGCCATCGGCCCAGATTGGCGGACAACATCCTGGCCTGCGGAGTTCGGCCCCGCACCTGCGCGCCTGCGCCAACTCGACGATCTGCTCTGGGCCCTGGATGCCGCGCTGTTGCCCCCGGGTCGCGCCGGCGACTTCAACGAGGCGCTGATGGAACTCGGCGCGACAGTGTGCCTGCCCCGGGCGCCGCGTTGCGACAGCTGCCCGCTCCGCGACGTCTGCGTCGGCTATGCGTCCGGTGCTCCCGAAGCTTTTCCGGTGAAGATCAAGAAACAGCCGATCCCGGAACGGATCGCGCTGACGGCCGTCGTCTGCGACGCAGCCGGACGGATGCTGCTCGGGCAACGTCCCGCAAGCGGTTTGCTGGGCGGGCTGTGGGAGTTCATTTCAAGTGTCCCCGGACCCGCCGGCGCGTTCGAGCCCGATGCGGCCGCGGCCGCGCTTGAAGCAATCCTGGCAGCCCGGGCGGGCGTCGCGCGCGTCGCCGATGCTGATTTCATCGGGGTGGTCCGACACACCTTCACCCATTTCCGGCTTGTGCGCCACGTTGCGCGTGTCGCTCCTGGCGCAGGGACCCCGGTCCTTGAAGGCGACGGCAGCTATGGTCGTCTGATCTGGGCCGACCGCGCGGAGATCGCCGGTCTGGCGCTCACCGGAGCGACCACAAAGTCCTGGCGCTGATCGCGCGCCGTAGAGACGCGCCGTGGCGCGTCTCTACTTCGTCGGTGATGGTTTGACCTGCGGGATGCGCTGGAAGACGATTTCCTCGGCGCCCAGCTCAAACTGAATCGCCAGGGCGCCCACCCGTCCGGCGGCGTCGAGCAGAAAGCGCACAAAACGCGGGCGCCCGATCAGCGCGTTGGCCAGTTCAAACGCGTTGGCCCCCAATCGGCTGCCAGCATAGAGTAGGGTGTTGTGCGTCAGGGTAATGGCGTCGCCGGCGGCCGTGACCGACACGTCGCCATAGCCAGGGTGGCGATAACGGCCGACGCAGGCGCTCACCGGCTCTGTCGCGACGTCCGGATCGACTCGGGCGGCGCGCGCCCGGGCCAGGCTGGCCTCTGTCGCCGATCGCGCTTCTGCGGTCCGGGTTCGGATCCTGGTACTCCAGTCGATTGGCTCCAACCCGAGCAACAGATCGTAGATGCGATACGCGACCATCTGGGCCGCGGGCTGTCCATCCAGGTTGCTAAGCACAACGATCCCATACCCCAACTCGGGCATGAAGGAGGTGTGGGCGCAGTAACCATCGATGGCGCCGCCGTGCATGACGATCCGATTACCCCGATAGCCCGCATTCCGCCAGCCCAGGCCATAGGTCATGTACGCAAGTTCGGGATAGGCGCTGAACATTGGCGCCGGCTCCGGTGCGACGACCTGCGGGGTGTGCGTCTCAGCCAGGCGATCCGCGGCGACGAGCTGGCCCACGCCGGGAGCGGCGCCACCGGCCAGATGCAAGCGAAGCCAGGTGGACATCTCCATGACGCTGGAGTGGATCCAACCGGCGGCGCTGAGAGCGTCCTCGCCCTCGGCCATGAACGGAATCCGGACCGCGCGCCCGTCGCGCTCCATATACGGCAGGGCCAGTCCGCCGAGGGCAAGCGCGCGAGCGGGTGAGAAACGAGCTGCGATGCATCCCCAGCGGTTCGAGGATGCGCCGGCGGGTGAAGTCCTCCCAGGTCATTCCGGAAATCGCCTCGACCAGGACACCGGCGGCGATATACATGAGATTGTTGTACTGATAGGCCGATCGGAAGTCGCGTGACGGCGCAAGATACGCGAGGCGCTTGACGAGGCTCGTGCCGCGACACGCCAGCTCCGTACCACACAGGGTCGTGGCTCGGCAGGCCGGTCCGATGACAGGCGAGGTCACGGGCTGTGACCCGGGCGCCTGCGACTTCGTCGAGCATCCGGAAGCCGGGCAGATAGTCGCGGACGGGGCGGTCCCAGTCCAACGCGCCACGTTCAACCAGCATCGCCAGCGCGGTGGTGGTGAAGGCCTTGGTGCACGAGCCAATCGCGAAGGTCGTATCGGGCGTCACGGGCCGCTTCTGCTCGAGGTCGGCGTAGCCGTAGCCACGGGCCGCCAGGACCGCGCCATCGGCGACCACGGCCAGGGCGAGCCCGGGCACCCGCCACTCGCGCAGAATGGCGCGAACCGTCGCATCAAGCCCGGGAAGGCGATCGAGCGCGGGGGTGCTTGTCATGCCGCGCATTATGCGCGTGCACTGGCCCACCGGCCGGCCCGTGTTTCTCCGGAAACGAAGCGGCCCCCCCGGGCCGGGCCCCCCGCCGCTTTGCCGGCGGCCCCCCCCGGCCCCGCCGCCCCCGGCCGGCATCCCGGCTGCGCCGGGATGGTTCGTTTCCGGAAGGCTCGCTTCGAAGGCCTAGAACGCGTGCGCGACGCGCTCACGGACGTAGGTCTGCAGGCGCGGCGGCAAATGCCCCGCGTCACCGATCGCCGCCACCCACGTCCGGCCCGGCTCGCACACCACCACGCTGACGCTGCAGTTCAGATCAAGCCACCCAGGCGGCCGGATTGACATCCGAGAGCGCGCAAGCAGCAGATAGCGCAGCAGATTGCCGTGGCTGACCACAAGTTCATGGGTGTCCTCGCCGCGACGGCTGAAACTTGAACCGGCGGGCATAATGCCGCGTCGGCCCGGCCGGCTTGAGCGCGAACTCGGCCGGGGTCACGGTCGCGAAGGCCGACTCGAATCCGCGCGGAATCACCGGCGAACACTCCGCCAGCGCGGGCAGAACCACCCGCCGCGCGGCGCGTTGGCGCAGGGCGATGATGTCGGCCGTCTCGGCGGCCCGACGCAGGGGACTGCAATAGATCGTCGTGACCGGCAGGCCGGCCAGGCGATCGGCGACCAGACGGGCCTGCTCGACACCGGCGGACGTGATGCCGCTCTCGAGCGGGCCATCGCCGGGCGATTCAGGCTGCCCGTTGGGCGTGCCGAACGAGATACAGATCTCGAATCCCCATGCCCTACTCCGTGCGAATTGCGTCGGCGATTTTGAGCTGGCGCAACCGCAACATCGGATACACCGAAGCCAGGAGCGCCGACACGATCGAGACCCCCATCGCCTGGACGAATATGCCGGGATCGAGCGCCATCCGGATCGTCCATCCAAACGAACGCAGGTTGATGATGTAGATCAGGATGACAGCCAGGATGAAACCGGTGGGCAGCGCGATCAGGCCGGCCGTGCCGCCCAGCAACCCAGTTTCCAGCAGCGTCATGCGGGCCATCTGTCCGAGCGACATGCCGTTGGCCCGCAGCACCCCGAGCTCGCGGGTACGCTCGATCTGGAGCGCCATCAGCGCGCTGAGCACGCCAATAAAGGCGACCAGGGTGGCCAGCAGGTTGAGCGCGCTCGTGATCGCGAAGGTGCGATCGAAGATGACGAGCGCCTCCTGGCGCAGCTCGCGATTGGCAAAGAACACCAGATCCAGCCCGGCGAAGCTGCGCCGCATGTCGCCGGCCACTTTTCCGGTGTTGGCCGCGAGCTCGGGCGTCAGATACATCGACAGCGACGACACTCCGGCGTCGCCCCACAGCGCCTCAAACTGATCCCGTCGGATGAACACCGTGCCGCCGTCCGTGGCGTAGTCGTACATCACCCCGACCACGGTGAACGCGCGTTCGCCGACCGGCGTGCGCAGGCGCAGCCGGTTGTTCTGGGGAGTGAGGCCAAGCCGATTGGCCAGGGGCTCGGAGACCTCGATTTCATCCCGGCCCTGCATCGAGCGCCAGATCCCGCCCGCCCGGGCCTCCTTCCATACAAACATGTCCTCCGGGCGCTCGCGCTCGGTCCCGACCGCCAGCAGAGTGATCGGCCGCCAATCCCCATCAATGACGGTCGCATCGACCGTCAGACGCCGATACGTGGTCAAGTCAATCACCCCGGGATACGCCCGCAGGGCCGCGATCTTGTCCGGGGCGATCGAGACCAGCGATTCGCCCGCGGTGCTAGTCGGCGGGCGCACATACACATCGGCGGTCAGCGACGTTTCCAGCCAGGTCGCGACCGTCAGCCGGAAGCTCCCGATCATGCCCTGCAGCCCGATGATGACCGAGACCGCCACCATCAGAGCGGCGGCGGCAACCGCCGTGCGCGAAAGCGAGTTCGCCACTGAGCGGGCCGACATCCGGCCGATCAGACCAAACAAGGCCCCCATCGGCCGGCCTAGCGCCCGCATCAGCCACAAGGTCAAAAGCGGTGTCATGAGAGAGACCCCGATCACCACCCCAAAAATCCCGCCGAAGTTGACCGTGAGGTTGGCCGACCACAAGAGCATGGCCGCTCCAACCGCCGCGAAGATGACACCCGCCAGGGCCAGCCACGGCAGCAGTTTGCGCAAACGGGCCTCGACGTTTGAGCGCCTGAGCGCGCCGACGGGCGGAATGCTGGTCGCGTCCCACGCGGGCAGGATGGCGGCGGCCATGGCCGCGATGACGCCGGCCCCGAAGCCCTTGATCAGGGTGGCGTTGTCGATGCTGACCGTCCGGACATTGACGACATAGAACAGATCGTTAATGGTCCCGCTGACGAGTCCAACGGCGCCGCGCCCGAGCAGGACGCCAAGCCCCAGGCCGAGCACGCCGCCAATCGCGCTCAAGATCGCAGCCTCGGTCAGGATCATCACAAAGATCTGCCTGCGCGTGACGCCCAGGCAACGCAGAATACCAATCATCGGCCGGCGCTGCACAACGGAAAACGTGATTGTGTTGTAGACCAGAAAGACGCCCACCAGCAGCGCGATCAGGCTGAGGGCGGTGAGATTGAGCGAGAAGGCGTCGCTGAGCCGCTCGATGCTCTGGCTGCGGGCCTCGGGTTTGACCAGCTCGGCCCCGGGCGGCAGGATTGCCCGAATGCGCTCGAGCTCGGCTCGCCCGGCGTCGGTCCTTTCGTCGACGATCAGATCGATCTGGGAGAGCCGATTGCGCATGCCAAACAGGGCCTGGGCGGCCCCGATGTCCATCAGCGCAATCGCATCAAGGGCCTGGCCGCTCTTGTCATCGGCCGGAATCAGAATACCCGCTACCGTCAGCACAACCCGCGCGTCTCCGATCCGAAACGCGATCTGGCTGCCCGGCTTCAGGCTATAGCGGTTTGCCAGACTCTGCCCGATCAACAGCGCGTCGGGCCGGGTCAGGAAAGTGACAAGCGAAGCGGTGTTGCGCGCGCCATAGGCATCCTCGCCGCCGACGTAGTTTCGAAAGGGCGGCTCGGCAAACACATCGATGCCGAGAATCCTGATCTGCTGGGGATCGAGGTCAGTCGCCAAAGCATAACGATCAATCACCGGCGCCGACTTCTGAATCCCCAGATCAACCCGAATCCGGCGGTAGATCTCGGCATCAACGCCGGTTGCGCCTCCGATGATCTGATGGGTGGCTCGGCCAGCGACGGCATCGGCGCTGAGCTCGAAGGCGCGCGAGGCGCTGCCATTCGCCAGGTCGATCGCCACGATAACGGCAACCCCAAGCGCCACGCCAAAGATGCACAGCAGCGATTGCAGCGGACGGCGCAGAAAGTAGCGCAGGCCGGTCTTGAACAGGCTCATGCCCGGGCCTCAGGGTTGAGGCAGTTGGGCGGGATGTCGCCGCGCAGGGCGGCCATGACGTTCAGAATGGCGGTTTGAAACATTTGTTTGCGTGTGCGAACGGTCGCGCTCCCGATATGAGGGGCGATCAGGCAGTTGTCGAGGCCGTACAGCGTGTGTCCGGGCGGCAGCGGCTCGGGGTCGGTCACGTCGAGGGCGGCCGCAAAAATGCGTCGCGCGCTGAGGGCCGCGCTGAGCGCTTCGGTATCAACGATCGGCCCGCGCGCAATGTTGATCAGCACAGCGTTCGGCTTCATGAGGGCAAGTTCAGTTGCGCCAATAAAGCCCCGGGTTGCCGCATTCAGCGGGAGGGTCAGCATGAGAAAGTCCGCATTCCGAATGAGCTCGTCCTTGCCCACCCAGCGCGCGCCCGTCTCAGCCTCGGCGGCCGCGTCGATGACCCGGTTGTGATACAGGATGCGCATGCCAAACCCGCGCGCGCCGGCCGGGCAATGGCCGCCCCGATCCGGCCCATCCCGGCGATGCACAGCGTTGCGCCGTTAACATCGACCCCAAGCCATTTGCGAAAGTAAAACTCGCGCCATTCGCCGGCCAGGGCAGCATCGCGCGCCTCGCCCAGGCGGCGAGCCGCCGCAAGCATGAGGGCGAAGGCCAGATCGGCGGTCGTCTCGGTCAGCACCCCGGGCGTGTTTGTCGCCCACACGCTGCGGGCGGTGCAGGCCGCGATGTCGATGTTGTGACAGCCGACGGCGCAGTTGGCTGCGACGCGGAGTCGAGGCGCTGCCGCCAGCAGGTCGGCGTCGACCCGCTCGGTCGGCACGCACAGCAGCGCATCGGCGTTGCGGACCGCCTCGAGCAGGGCCGCGCGCGGCATGGCGCCGTCCACGTCCGAATGGATGACGGTGGCCATTCCATTGAGCTGGTTGAGCATGTCAAAGTCGACAACCCGGGAGACAAAGACGCGGGGCAGTTCCATGGACGGTATTGTGCCCCATTGCGGCCACCCCTGCTATAATTCTTAGCCGCTCGGTGACGTAGCTCAGTCGGTAGAGCAGGGGACTCATAAGCCCTTGGTCACAGGTTCAAATCCTGTCGTCACCACCTTGTTTCAGGATCGATATCCCCCGTCCCGGCGTACGCCGGGACGGGGGATATCGATCCTGAAGTTGTTAACACGACGATGAAGCCGGTCTCGATCACCGCCGATAAAAAGCGCGCTCATATCGCCATCCGCTGGGATGACGGCGCGACCGTCCACTATCCGTTCACGTTTCTCAGCGCGGCCTGTCCGTGCGCGACCTGCAACGAAGAGCGCAACGACACCAACCCGCTCAAGATCCTCAAGCCCAAGTCGGACATCCTGGCTGCGATCACGCCGGTGGGCAGCTATGCGGTGAATCTGGCCTGGCAGGGCGGCTGCCGGAATGGCATCTACACCTGGGAAATGTTCGAAGATCTGCGCAAGAAGCATCCTGAATGGACGACATGGGCGTCAATCGCGCCGCCGAAAACTTGACTTCGCCAGAGAAGTATGTATAATCATCCTTCGCCGTTGCGGGATAGAGCAGTGGCAGCTCGTCGGGCTCATAACCCGGAGGTCGTAGGTTCGAATCCTACTCCCGCTATCTTGAGAATCCCGGTCTGGTCAGACCGGGATTTTTGTTTTTCGCGCGTTTGCGGCCGAAGACGCGCAAAACCGGCGATTGGGCCGGCGCCCCACGACGCACTAGAATCAGCTTGATGTTCAAGTTGCACGCCGTGCAAGCCGCCTTTGGGGATTGCCTGCTCCTGGAATATGGCGACCCGGCTGGGCCGCGTTTCGTCCTGATCGATGGCGGTCCGGCCCGCACCTATCAGGCCCACCTGAAGCCGACCGTCCAACGCCTGGTGACGAACCGCGGCCAACTCGAACTGGCCGTGCTCAGCCATGTCGACAACGACCATGTGATCGGGCTGCTCGACCTGTTTGGGGAACTGCGCGCGCGAGCTGAAGCCGGCCGGAGACATCTCGGCGTCAAAGCGCTCTGGCACAACGCATTCAGCCAAACCATCGGCCGGGAGATTGACGAGGAGACCGTGCGCGAGGTCCCCGATCTTTCAGCCTGGGCTCCCGATCTGGCCGACCCGCTGGATGTCGTCGCGCGGGGCATCGCCGAAGGCGATCAGCTTCAGCGCGGAGCGTCAGCGCTCGGCATCCCGATCAATCCCGATTTCGCGGGCGGGCTTGTGCTGACTGAAGGCGGTCCGCGCCACTCGGTTCAGGACCTTGAAATCCGAGTGCTCGGGCCGAGCCAGAAGGCTTTGGAGAAGCTGCGCAAGCAGTGGCTGGCCTGGCTCGAACGGCAGCGCGATCGCGACCTCACTCCTGGCAAGGATCAGAGCGTGCCAAACCTCAGCAGCATCATGCTGCTGACGGAGTCCGCCGGCGCCCGCGCGCTCCTGCCCGGCGACGGCCGGGCCGATGAGATCGTCGAAGGCCTAAAGGCTTCGGGCGCATGGCAAACAGGTGACACATTTCACGTGGATCTGCTGAAGCTCCCCCACCATGGCAGCGCCCGGAATGCCTCGCCGGGGTTCTTCAGGACGGTCATGGCCGATCGTTACTTGATCTGCGCGGATGGAACCAACGGCAATCCCGATCCCCCCACCCTCAATTGGCTTGTGGCAGCCGCCCGCGACGATCGGCGAGAGTTCGAGATTATCGCCACCAGTCAAACCCAATCGCTGGTCGACTTCGTGGCCCGCTTCCCGCCCAGGGACAACCACTATCGCCTGCGCCTCATGCCGGCCCGCAGCCACGCATTGGCCATCGCTCTCGCCTGAATTTTGCAGCGCACGTCCCCGGCAAAGCCGGGGACGTGCGCTCAAGAGCATGACCCGGACCCTTTCGGATCCGGAGTCGTGTACCGGGGTGCGAGGTTCCGGCCCGCCGTCCGTGAGGACTCAGCGCCGGGCCCCGGATTCGCGAGACGAGGGATGGCGTCCCTCGTCATAACGCTCAGAACTACTTCTTGACGACCGGGAAACCGGCCGCGTTCCAGGCGGTGAACCCGCCGCTGATGCTCTTGACGTTGGTGTAGCCAAGCAATTGCAGGGATTCAAGGGCGATGCCGCCGCGATGACCGATTGCGCAGTAGACGATGATGGGCTGATCCTTGGCCGGCAGCTTGTCGAGGTTGGCGGTCAGGGTTCGAATCGGGATGTTGACCGCACCCTCGATGAAGCCGTTGGTCGTCAGCTCACTTGCCTCGCGCACGTCGAGAATGAAGGGCTTGGCCGCCGCAATCTGGTCCTTGGCCGCGGTCGGGGAGATACCGCCAAAACCGTCGGGCAGACCGGCGATGTACTTGTCCAGGACAGCGAACAGCGCGTTGTCAACCACCGGCGCGGCGCCGGCCTTGAGGTCAACCGGCTTTCCCGTCGCCACCGGAAGCTTGGCCGCGATCCAGGCATTGAAGCCATTGCTCACGCTCTTGACGTTGGTGTAGCCCAGCATCTGGAGGGTGGTGAGCGCCAGGGCGCCGCGATGACCGATCGCGCAGTAGACGATGATGGGCTGATCCTTGGCGGGCAGCTTGTCCAGGTTCTTGGTCAGGGTCCGGATCGGGATGTTGACGGCGCCTTCGATGAAGCCATTGGCGACGAGTTCGCTCGGTTCGCGCACGTCAATGATGAATGGCTTGGCCGTCTTGAGTTGGTCGCTCAGGGCCGCAGGGGCAATGCCGGAGAATCCATCGGGCAGACCCTTGACATACTTATCAACGACGACAGGCAGGTCGAGGGCGGGCTTGGGCGTCGCCGGCACGGCCGTCGGCGCGGGCGGCACAGCCGTCGGCGCGGGGGTTGCCGCGGCCGCGCAACCAGCCAGCGACATCGCCACAAGGCTCATCGCGACAAATCGGGTGTATTTCTTCGTATCCATTTTTCCTTCTTCCTTCGGACAACGGGGCTGGCCAGGTTGATTGATCGGTCGGCGGTCGTGGACCCGTATGAGTCACTCGGCCGGCCGCGCTTCTGTTTTTCAGCTGCAGCCGGCGTTTCCGCCTGCAGCGACTCATACCATTTGCTATGTTCCATTCGGTGCATCTTCGCTGACCTTACCGGTCACCATGCCGGACAACGCGCCGTATAGAAATGTGAAGTAGACGTGGCCGATCATCGCGACGGACAGGCCAAGCATCGAGATATCGTGGACGATCACGACGGCGGACAGGCCCTCGGGTCCGAGTTGGCCTTTGCCGAACCACATGATGAGACCGGACAGCGTGACCGTATTGAACATGAGGAAAGTGGCCGCATGGTGCAACTTCTGGCCCGCATTGAGCCGGCCCTGAGGCGGAAGATTTCGGGTGCTGCCCAGGAAGTAGCCCGGCATATGCTTGAACCACGCCAACTCCTCCCGGCCATAAGTGAAGGACTCGCGCACGAGCTCGAGCGCCTTGCGCGGCATGCGCAATAGATAGAGCGCCGGCAACAGGATGAAGGCAATCGCGCCGATGCGATGGATCACGCCCGAGGTGCCGCCCTTGGCTAGAAATGAAAGGGGCGGGAACAGCAGGGCTACGCCAGTCAAGAGCAGCAGAAAGAACGAGATCACCCCAATCCAGTGGATAACTTGCTGGGCCGGAACGTAGCGGCGCACAAGGTGCGTTTCGGGTCCTGCGGCGGTTTCCGGCGCGGTAGGTGCGAGTGTCACGCTAGTCATGGTGGGTCTCCGTCGCCTTGGGTTGGGCGGTCTGCAAGGCGGCCTTTTGCTTGGCAGCCCGCTCGTGCTCGGCTCTTTCTTTCCCATGCTGGCGGCGGGCGAAGACGAACATCAACCCCATCGCCCCGGCGGCCAGAACCGAAAGGCCACTCGAGGCCGGCTGCACAACGCTCTGCCACACTTTCATTGTTTCGGGCGCCTTCGGGTCAAGCGGCAGGCCGTAGACCTCAGGTTTGTCGAGCAAAATCATCAGCAGGCCCAACCCGCCCAGTTGCGTTTCACCGTAGATCTGGGCATTCGGATGGCGGGCCTTGAGGGCCGCCACCTTTGCCCGCGCTTCGGCCAGGATGGTCTCGCGTTCGCCAAAATGGATCGCCTGGCTCGGGCAAGTGCGCGCGCACCAGGGCGCCTGGCCTTCCTTGACCTGATCCAGACACGCCACGCACTTGGAAACGTGGTTATCGACGATATGCGGCACTTTGAATGGGCAGGCGTCGGTGCAATACCCGCACGCGCTGCACTTTTCCTTTTCGACGATGGTCAGCCCATTCCACTTGGAGAGTGTGCCGGTTGGACAAGCCGCCACGCAGGGCGCGTCGGCGCAATGGAAGCAGCGGTGATGATCGAACGACCCCCACAGCGTTTTGCCCGAGCCGCGAATCTGCTCGCCGACGTGAATGTAGGTCTCGTCGTCCTTGAGCTCGTTGCCGGCCTGGCACGAGATCACACAGGCCTGGCAACCAATGCAGCGATCGAGATCGATTGAGAATGCATATCGGGTTGGCATGTCAGTTTCCCCGCACCGGTTTGACGAAGTTCACCCGCAGGCCTGCCCCGCCGCTGATCGGGTCGAGCACGTAGCGGGTTTGCAGCGCCGTATCGCTCGCGCCGCGGCCATGGGCGCGGGTCAACCCGGGCGCGTTGTGGCCAAATCCGTGAATCATGTAGGCGCAATCCTTGCGAATGCGGGGAGTCGCCTTGACCGCGACCGGCCCGCTGCGCGCGCCATCCTGGTTCTCCAGCCACACTTTTTCGCCATCCTTGAGGCCGAGCCGGGCGGCTTCCTCGTCGTTGATCCAGACCGCGTTATCGGGCGTGTGCGCGTGCAACACCGGCGTGTTCTGCGTCCGACCAAAAGTATGAACCGGGCTTCGGCCGTAGATCAGGCGATAGAAACCCGCCGGCGGCTCTGGCGTGGACTCGAAGTTCGGCATCGGAGCGAGATTGGCCTTCGCCAGCGCGTCCGAGTAGAGCTCGATCTTCTGGCTGGGAGTGCCAAACGGCGATGTGTTATCCGCGACGAAGTCGGCCAGGTAGGGTTTGCCAGGCTGGATGGCAATTCCGCCCTGGGCCCGCAGCGTCTCAACACTCAGTCCGGCTGAACTCAATCGCCGGTTTAGAAATTGCCCAATCCCCTCCCAGGGGAAGAATTCCTCCAGGCCCAGGCGGTTGCCCAGCTCGCGAGCCATCCACCAACCCGGCTTCGTGTCATACAACGGCTCGACCGCCGGCTCGCGCAGGGCGATGTACGGGGTCTTGTGGCTGCACGCCCAGAGCTCGTCGTAGCGCTCGAGGTAGGTCGCCTCGGGCAGCACCACGTCCGACCAGGCGATGTGGTCCTGGGGCAGCACATCAATGCTGACAACCAGATCGAGATTCCGCAGCGCCTGACGGGTGCGCTCTTGTTTTGGCAGGGTATGAAAGATGTTCATCCCATAGATCAGCAGGCCCTTGATCGGATAGGGTTTGCCGCTGACCATGGGCTCGATCAGTTCCTGGATCGCGGTGGGTCCGCGCAGGAAGGTCTCGCGGGCGCCATCCGCGCGCGTCTTGCCAGTGGGTCCGGGAGGCAACACGGCCTCCTCTCCTGGGACAGCCGCTCACCCACCCGCGCCGCCAACGACGGCATAGGGCGGATGCGGGTACTCCTCGAGGTAGGGGGTCTTGCTCAAGTAGATCCCGCCCTCCCGGCCATATGCGCCGAGCAGCGCATTGATGATGTAAACCGCCCGCATGCGCTGGGTGTCGTTGCCATACCAGATCACATGCCGGCCGGGCACGATGACCGACTGCGGGCGGGCGTTGCCCATGACCCGGGCGGTCGTGCGAATTAGTTCGGCTGGCAGGTCAGTAATCGCGGCCGCCCACTCCGGGGTGAGGCCAGCGACATGCTTCGCAAGTTCGTCGAATCCATTGGCCCACTTGTCAAGATAGGCCTTGTCAAACAGATTCTCAGCGATCAAGACGTTGGCCCAGGCCAGCAACAAGGCAGTGTCAGTGCCGGGCTTGATCTGCAGCCAATAGTCAGCCTTCATCGCCACCGATGAGAAGCGCGGATCGACGACGATCAGCTTGGCCCCTCGCGCGCGGGCGTTGGCCAAATCCTGCATCGGGGTGTTTCGAGCATCCTCGCCAATATGGGTGCCGATCAGGGTCAGACAGCGCGCGGCATCCCAGTCGACCGGCTCATGGTTGCCGATCGAGCGCCCAAAGGTGATCAGGGCCGCTTCCTCGCGCGGGCTGGTGCACATCGCCGAAGAGGCCTTGGCGGCGTTGGGTGATCCAAAGGCTTGCGGGAAGTGATCGATGAACCAGAAATCCCCGTTGGTATGGCCGAGAAAGGCCATCCCCTCCGGGCCGTACTGATCGCGGACCTTGGCCATCTTTTCCGCGGTGTAGTCCAGCGCTTCCTTCCAGGTGGCGTTCTTGAACTTGCCCTCGCCGCGCGCGCCGACCCGGATCATGGGTTGCTTGAGCCGGTCCGAGTCGTAGACAAATGACGGGCCAGCCTGGCCGCGCGCGCACAACAGGCCGCGGCTCTTGGGATCCTTGGGATTGCCATCGACCTTGACGACCCGGCCATTGACGGTGGTGGCGACGACGCCGCAGCGCCACGGGCACATGTCACAGACGTTGTAGGTCTGCTTCTGCGCCTGGCGATACCAGGGCAGTCGCGCGCCCAGTCGGCGCATGGCGGGCGCAATCTGTTGAACAACGGGCAGCGCCGCGGCGCTCGCCATTGCGGCGGATGCGCCCTGCAGGAACCGGCGGCGTGTGATCGGTTGGGGTTGGGTCACGTTATTAGTCCTCTATGCATGCGCGGCGGCTTCGCGTTCCATCGCCCGTGTGATCAGGCAGAGCATGCTCAGCAGCCATTCCTGATCGAGGTGTTCTTTCGGCAACCCGACGCACACGCCGGCTTCCCACAGGCACTGCCGGTATTGGCGGAGTTGGAGAGGCATGACGACGATGGTGCGCAGACCGGGGTGCGCTTGGGCCAGCGTATGCAGGAAATCGGGCGTGGCAGGACCGGCGATTTCCCAATCGAGCAAAACGACGTCGCACTGATGCGCGCCGACGCGCTCGATGAGTTCGTCACGCGAGGCGGCATACGCGGCATTGATGTCGAGCGGAAGAAGTCTGAGCGCGGACCGAACCAGGGTCTGGTAGAGGTCCACGGATTCGGCGTCAGGCGCCGCGATCAATAGCCGAACGTTCATCGCGCCCCGATCCTAATGACCGGGGTCATCGCGCGCTATCAGGGAAAGTGTGACAAAACCGGGGGATTTTCCCCCTCACGAGGAATCGGCGAGCAATCCACGGGCAAGCGCATAGCGAACCAGGGCGGGCCGGCTGTCAAGTCCGAGCTTTTCCATGATCCGGGAGCGGTAGGTTTCCACGCTTTTGGGGCTGAGATACAGGCGCTCGGCAATATCGCCGGCGGTGTGGCCCAGGGCCAGCAGGCGCAGCACCTCGCGCTCGCGCTCGCTCAGGCGTTCGTAGGCATCTGTTCATTCCCGGACTGGACCCGGGTGAGGTAGTCCTCGAGCACCATTCGCGTCGCCGACGGATACAGAAACGCCTCGCCCCGGGCCACGACCCGAATCGCCTCGACCAGTTCGGTGTCAATCGTCGACTTGAGAACGTAGCCGGATGCGCCGGCCCGGAGCACAGAAAAGAGGTAACGCTCCTGGGCATGCACTGTCAGGATGAGCACGTGCGCGGACTGGCCCAAAGCGCGGATGCGCCGGGTGGCCTCGAGGCCATCCATTTCGGGCATCGAGATATCCATCACGACGACATCGGGCTTGAGCAGCTCGGCCTGGGCGACGCCCTCGACGCCATTTGCGCCCTCGCCCACAACGGTCATATCGGGCTCGGTCTCGAGCAGCGTGCGCAGGCCCAGGCGCACAACGAAATGGTCGTCGACGATCAGAATTCGGATCTTGTCCATGCGGTCATCCCCCAACCGGCGCGGTTGCCGTCACCCGGGTGCCCTGCTGGGGCCGTGAGTCAATCTTGAGCGTTCCGCCGACCAGCGCCAGGCGCTCACGCATTCCTGACAGCCCCAGCCCGCGATGTTCCGTTTGCAGACGCGCCGGATCGAAGCCCCTGCCATCGTCCTCGATGACGAGTGACACGGTTGCGGCGTGTCGGTGCAGGGTGACCCGCGCGGTCGCGGCGCCCGCATGCCGGGTGATGTTGGTCAACGCCTCTTGCCCAACCCGATAGAACGCGAGTTCGATGTCTTTGGGCAAGCGCCGATCAATACCGATGGTCTTGATCGTGGCTTGCAGCGCGCCGCTGGCGTTGATCTCGTCCACTTGCCAGGCCAGGGCTTCGCTCAGACCCAGATCCTCCAGAATCTTGGGCCGCAGTTCGAGGGCGATCCGGCGCACATCCTCGAGCGCCTGAGCGGTCAACTTGCGCAGTTCCTTGGAGTGCAAACGGACCTGCTCGGGCTCGCTCGACTTCTCGAGCAGATGCAGACGAACCAGCATCATGGTCAAGGTCTGGGCGCTCTGATCGTGCAGCTCGCGGGCAACCCGCTGGCGCTCGTCTTCCTGGGCCTCGAGGATGCGCTGAGAGAACGTGCGCAGTTCCTGGTTGGCCTCGGTCTGGGCGGTCAGCATCTGGTTGAAGGTTTCGGTAAGCAGCGTAAAGCGGTCATCGTCCTGCCGGCCCGGAACGAGCCGGGCCGTCAGGTCGCCGTCGCGCACGCGGTTGACGGTGGCTTGCAGGCGGTCCAGCGGGCGCAACGCGACGCGCAGCACGCCATAGTTGATAAGGAAGCTGAGAGTCAGGCCGACTGCGCCAAAGATCGGGATCAGCTCATAATGCAGGTCATTCGGGAAGGCAAGCACATGCCACACGGTCGCCACCGTGCCGCCGATGGCGCCGATCGCGACAAGGGCGGAGTTGGCCAGCAGAATCTTGTAGATCAGGCGAATCCGCAGCAAGGGCGAGAGGATGCTTTCCAGCGTTCGCTTGATCTGCGCGTTCATGCGGTTGATTATCGTCGGTGGGACTTGGCACGTTTGGGGTGCGAGCCGATGACCTTCTCCCGCTGGGAGAAGGTCATCGGCAAATTCACACCGTCGGGCAACATTGCGATATGCCGCGCTGCTCGGAAACCAGGCCCTTCTTCCACCTGCGGAAGCATCCTGATGCCTGGGCTCTATGTATGCGCTGTCGCGCACACGCCGTTTCTGTCCGCCCTTTCCGCTGGAAGCGGTCCGGAACTCAGGATGACACGCGAGAGGGGCTACCCCGCCCGCACCCACACCCGCATCGCGCCCTTGCCGCGGTTGGCCCAGGCGTAGTACGGGATGAACGTCAGCGGCGCGGGCTCGCGCGCAATGGAGCCGGCATACAACCCGGCCGGCGGCGCCAGGCGCACGCCTTCGCCGCGAAGCACGGTCACCCCGCCCAACGTGTCATGCTCATGCTTCGCCTCCAGCGCCGCGGCGCCCCGCGCGACATCGACCGCCAGGCGCTCGACTTCCTCGCCCGCATGATCGACCGCCTCGAGGCAATACACCAGCGGCCCGCGCTCAACCGCCACCCGCCCTGCCAACGGCCGAATATCGGGATGGGGATGGGTGAATCGTACCGGCATCCCCAGCCGCAGGGCCACCCGATCGCCTGGGCGCCAATCCCGGCGCAGGCTGAGATAGCCGTTCTGAACTTCAACCCCGGCCCCGAGGGTCAGCGGCGCGTCATTGACGCTCAGCCGCCAATGCTGGCACCAGCCCGGCTGGCGCAGGCGCAGGGCGAACTCGCCCTGCCCATCCACAGTGATGTCAATCTCGCCATCCCATGGATAGCAGGTCGTCGTCTTTAGGTGGACCGGGCCGCCAGCCACCCGGGCCCGGGTCGTGCCGGCCGCATACAGGTTCACCCAGATCCCGTCGTCGCTGACCGAATGGGTATAGCCACTCAACCCAGACAGCATCCGGGCGACGTTGGGCGGGCAGCACGCAGTCGCCTCACGGCTGGCGGGCATGCTGACCGCGGCTGGCGAGCGGATTCTCGTAGAAGAAACCCGCCCCGTCCAGCGAGATTCCCGACAGAAAACCGTTGTACAGGGCGCGCTCCATCAGGTCGGCGTACTTGGAGTCACCCGCCACCTGAAGCATGCGATGGCACCACAACACCAGGCCAATCGCCGCGCAGGTCTCGGCGTAGGCCTCCTCGTCAGGCAAATCGTAATCTTTGGTAAAGCCTTCGTTGCTGCCTGAGGTGCCCAGCCCGCCCGTGACAAACAGGCGGGTCGACACGAGGTGTTGCCACAACCCCTCAAGGGTCGCGAACAGCCCGGCGTCACCGCTCTCGGTCGCGACATCCGTCGCGCCGGCGTAAAGATACATCGCCCGGACCGCATGCCCGACGACCTCGGTCTGTTCGCGCAGCGGCTTGTGGGCCTGCAGATACTCGTAGGTCTTGGCCCAATACGCCCGCGGATCATCACCGCGGGCCCTGGCCTCCATCTCGTAGTAATGGGGCTGCCCTCCGCGCGCGTCGATGAAATACTTGGCCAGGGCGAAATGCCTCGGCTCGCCCGTGGCGCGGGCGAGCTTGACCAGGGCCAGTTCGATCTCCTCATGCCCGGGGTAGCCTCGGCGCTGGCTCGCCCCCCAGCCAAACATCGACGCAATGTGATCCGCCAGGCGGGTCACAATATCCAGCAAACTGCGTTTGCCGGTCGCCTCAAAGTGGGCGACCGCGGCCTCGATCAAGTGCCCGGCGCAATACAGCTCGTGCGCATCCCGCAGGTTTGTCCAGCGCTTGCTCGGGTCAATGCCCTGGAAGTAGCTGTTGACATACCCGCTCGGGTGCTGCAGCCGGGCGCATTAGGCAATGATGGCGTCCAGGTCAGCATTGAGGGCCGGATCCGGATGGGTTGCCAGAGACAGACTGGCCGCCTCAATCCATTTGGCATTGTCGGAGTCCCAAAAATGATGCGGGCGATTGGGCATGCCGAGCCGCCAGTTCAGGTCCAGCGCATCGAGCCGGCCGGTTTCCCCCAACATCTTCCTCACATGGGGGAGGGATACGTCGCGGTTGAGTTGAACGCGGGGCGCCCAGAATGAGTCGGTCAGCGACACCTGGGTGTGGGGCACAGGGGTGAGAGCGCGCATGGAAATCACTGTATCATCGTTGCAGCCACCGTATGGAACTCCCTCCCACCTCGACCCGCAAGGCGCGCTGCGTCACCTACCCGTCGGCTGGCCCGCATGCGGCCCTGTGGTACTTCCCGCAGGTGACCGGCGGGACGCTGCGAGTCGCCTTCAATGCCCTGTGCATATACGCCTCCCGATTCGCGCCCGGGTTCAGAATGAAGCGCTTGTTGTTGCGCCTGGTCGGGGCCGGGGTCGCGCCGTACGCCGCGGTCGGCCTTGGGGTGACCCTGGACATCTTCTTCCCTCAGGACATCAGCATCGGCGACGACGCGACGGTGGGCTACAACACGACCATCCTCGCCCACGAGTTCATGCGCTACGAATGGCGGCGCGGGCCGGTCGTGATCGGCGCTGGCGCGACGATCGGGGCAAATTGCACGATTCTGCCCGGGGTGGTCATTGGCGACGGCGCGACCGTCTCGGCGATGAGCCTGGTCAACCGGGATGTCCCAGCCGGCGCGTTCGTGGGTGGCGTGCCGATCCGGATGCTTGCAGCGGGGGCCGAACCGCAAGGTGAATAGGTTTTCACCACAAAGGCACAAAGACACCAAGAATACCCTTTTTCCTTTGTGTCTTTGTGCCTTTGTGGTGAAAAAGGACTCCGCTCGGCGCGCGCAATTCGATCCCACGTATCATGCTGGACATGTTGTCCCGCCTCCGCCGCCTCACTGATAGCGTCATCGCCAACCCGCTCCTGATGTGGGCGGGCTTCGTCGCCCTGATAGCCGCCTTCATCGTCGGCACGGTCGGCTGGTATGGCGATTTCTTCGCGCAGCTCAGTATCCCGCTCTGGGCTTACCCCTTCGTCCCAGATTGCCCGCTCGCGGCGGGGGTCGCCGGTGTGGCCCTCATCCTGCGCCATCTCAAACGCCCCAGCCGCATCGTCGACCAACTCGCGGCGGTCTTCTGCATCAAATATGGCACCTGGACGATGACATTCTGGGCGCTCTACTGGGCCGGCAACGGCCCGATCGAAATGACCAGCCTTTTCAGCGGGCCGGTCATGTTTCTCACCCACCTCGGGCTGACCGTGCTGGGGCTGGTCCTGCTGCTCTACGTCGGCCGCCCCAGGCTGGGCGAGGCGCTGCTCGTCCTGGCGTTCTTTGCGCTCAGTGACTTTGTCGACTACGCGTCGATCGCCCCCCAGCGCTTCGGCGGTTACGGCTATTACCCGCCCCTGCCCCCGGTCAACGGCAACTACTTCGGCCTCGTCCCCGCCATGCAGTTCCATGCGCTCGTCATGACCTGGGGGGTGGCGGGTGTCCAGGTGATACGGGCTGTCGGCGGACGCCGAAGCGCCGAGCGCAACCCCGCGGTGGGTCGATGATGGGTCCGGAAGGAGAGTCCCCGGCTTCGCCGGGGACTCTCTCTTCCGACAGAAACTCTAGAAGACCCTGCCCAACATCCCCAGGCGTGCACTCTTTCGCACGCCTCGCGCCAGGGCCGTGGATTGAGCCCGAGCTCCGTCCGGGCCCGCGTGTTGTCATACCACCAGGTCTCGGTTGAAATGCGGACCTGATCACCGCTGATGGGGAGCGCAAGCCCAAACCGCCGGCGCGCGAAATCGAGCGGCGTCTCCAGATAACGGGCCAGTCGCGGCAGCCGAATCCATGGCCGCGGCCGGCCAACCACATCAGCGGCGATACCCATAACCTCTTTGTGCCACAGGTTCTCGCCCGACAGGATATAGCGCGCCCCGGTCCGCCCGCGCTCGGCGGCGGCGATGTGGCCGAGGGCCACGTCGCCGACATCGATGACGCTCACCCCGCCCGGCGGATAGACCAGGATGGCGTGCTTCTTGAGCTCGGTCAATATACTGCCCGAGCCGAAGTTGACATCCCGCGGACCCATGATGACGGCCGGGTTAACGATCACAATGTCCAGACCCTTCTTGACATACTGCTGAACGAGCTGTTCGGCCAGGACCTTGCTATAGCCGTAATGGTATTGCTGCGGACGAAGATTAAAGACGTGGGTCTCGTCAGCGAGCGTCATCCAGCTTGGAGATCCCAGGGCCGCCACACTGCTTGTGAAGACCACCCGTTTGACGCCTGCCAGGAGCGCCGCGCGCAGCACGTTCGAGGTCCCTTCAATATTGATCCGATAGAGCGCGTCGATGCCGACCCGCCAGTAGTCGACGGCGGCAGCCACGTGAAAGACGCAATCAATGCCACGCATCGCCTCGGCAAGTGAGGCTGGCTCCAAAATGTCACCTGGCGCCGGCTCGTAGCTTAGGCCATCGAGCGCCTTGCGCGAGGACGTCCTGCGCATCAACGCCCGCGCCGGCCAGCCCCGCGCGTTCAGGGCGTCAATCAGGTTTGCGCCAACGAACCCGCTGGCGCCGGTGACGAGGCAGTTCATGACAGTATTGTCCGTCATGCGTCATGCGTCATTTTTCGCCTTCCCTTCTTCCCTTCTTCTGTCGAATGAGCCGTAGCCCGCCGACCAGTGACGCATGACGTATGACGCATGACCTTACAATGCGCCTCTATGGACCTGATCTTCAAAGCCATCATCATGGGCGTCATTGAGGGCCTGACCGAATTCCTGCCTGTCTCTTCCACCGGTCATCTCATCATCGCCGGCCAATTGCTCGGGATCCCCGAGGCCACCGCCGCCACCTTCGAGATCTTTATCCAGCTCGGGGCCATCGTCGCAGTGGCGGTTTATTTCTTCAGGGACCTGCTCAGCCTCATCAAGCGAGCAACAACGGACCCGGGCGCGCGGCAGCTCCTCATCGGCATCGCCATCGCCTTTGTCCCGGCCGCGCTGATTGGTTTCGTCTTCCGCAGGCAAATCAAGGCCGTCCTGTTCGGGCCGTTCCCCGTCGCGCTGGCGATGGTCATCGGCGGCGTGCTCATGCTCGTTGCCGAACGCTGGTTCAAGACCCGCACAGCCACAGTCCGGTCCATCGAAAACGTCACGCTCAGGCAAGCAGCGGCGATTGGCTTCGCCCAGATCGGCGCGCTCTGGCCGGGCATGTCGCGTTCCATGACGACGATTGTCGGAGGGATGGTGGCCGGGCTCGATCGGCCGACCGCGCTGCGATTCTCGTTCTACCTCTCGATTCCAACGCTCGCCATCGCCAGCCTGTACGAACTTGCCAGCAGCCTGAAGGACATCCCCGGCGCGCAAATCCCCGCCTTCGGGGTTGGACTGTTGGTGTCGTTCGGGGTCGCCCTGGTGGTTATTCGCTTCTTCCTGCGCTATGTCGCCCGGCACGATCTGGTTCCATTTGCCTGGTATCGCATCGTTGTGGGTCTTTTGCTGCTTGCGATCGTTGTGCCGCTTCCTGGAATCCGGTGAGTGGCAATACCCTGGCCCCGGCGGCCACGCGCGCGCCATTGGATCGCTCACATTTCAGCCACCGAGTCGCAGGCCTGCATTCTGGGCCTGCTGGCGCGCCGGATCGCATTCGGCATGCGGGTGTATCAGCCCGGCAAGAACATTCGCCTTGGCGAGCCACAACCTGCCGACAACTTTCTGCATCAAGAGGCGTGGCTTGACCTGGGCGGGCGCAGCGGACAGCAACCCGTACAGACACGGTTCAGGCCCGGTTTGGCATAGTGCTTCTCGGACGCTGAGCCCTGAATTCCGGCGTCAAAGGGAGTGACAAACGTCACATGTCCGACCGAAAATGCGCCATTGACGAACCATGTCAGCGTGTTATAGTCTGCGGGCTTAATTCCGTCAAAAGACGGTGTTATTTTTTTTATAGGAGTAGAGAAGGATGTCAGAGACGCCAACGTCGCCGCGCGGAGCCGCTCCTCCCGGAGCCAAGGCACCGCCGGGATTCAAAGCTCCCACAGGTGCGGCCCCTGCGCCATACCCAATCGATGCCCCCGCGCCGCAGATTGAACCCGGCGTGGATGCGCCCAAGGCCGCTGCGGCACCGCCTGGCGCCAAGCCCCCGCCCGGGGCCAAGGCCCCACCAGGCGCCACAGCGCCGAAGCCCGCCGCTCCGAAACCCGCCCCAGTGGCCGCGCCCGTTGCCGCTGTGGCTGTGGCGCCGGTGGCGATCGCGGTAAAGCCCGCTGCGCCAAAACCCGACCCGGCCAAAGTTGCGGCCGCGCCCGCGGTTGCGGCGGCTCCGGTCGCGCCAAAATCCGTTTCACGGCGCGAGTTTCTTAACTACGTGTGGGGCGCGTCGATGGCGCTCTTCCTGGCTCAGTTCGGCGGCATCTCGTTCCTGTTTGCGATGCCCCGTTTCCGCGAAGGCGAGGTCGGCGGACGGTTCAGCCAATCGGTGGCCGACTTCGGCTACGACGCGAACGGTTTGCCGAACGCCAACAACGTCGGCAAGTTCTGGATGGTCAAGGTCGACGACACGATCAACGCGATCTACAAGGTCTGCACCCACCTGGGCTGCCTGTATGGCTGGAACAGCACCGGCAAGATCTTTGCGTGCCCCTGCCATGGTTCGCAGTTCGCAGTCGATGGCAAGTGGATCGCCGGCCCGGCGCCACGCAACCTGGACGCCTTCAAGATGCAGGTTCTTGACGCTTCAGGCAACGTCATCGCCACTTCGAACGAGGCCGGCGAAATGCTGAAACTGCCGGCCAACGCGGACCGCATCATCGTCGACACTGGAGCGAAGATCTCGGGGAAGGCCCACTTCTAGCGCGCACCGCGTTGGCCTTTCGCCTGCGAAAGGACACGCACTGCGCTCATGGCAACACGCATATGGCAATCATCGGAAAGCGACTCGTTGATCAAGTCCGATCAACCGGCCTGAAGGCCACCGTCGCTCAACGCCTGGACGACGGATTCACCCGGCTGACCTCCGGCTTGAGCTGGAATGATGTGCGCGGAGTGCTGCGCGGCGATCCGCCGGGCAAGCCCAACAACCGCGTCAAGCCTCATACCGAGGCCTTCTGGTTTCACATCCGGCCGACCTTCTATCACGAGGCCGTCACGACCCTGTATCCAACCTTCCGGCTGGGCTACATGTCGGCGCTCTTCTTCGCGATCGAGATCATCACCGGGATCTTCCTCATGATCTTCTATACGCCGTCCCCCGAGCGGGCGTATCAGAACATGCTGGATATTTTGACCAACGTGCCGTTCGGGCAGCTCATGCGCGACATGCACCGCCTGGGCGCCGAAGTCATGGTCGTCGTCGTCACGATTCATATGTGGCGGACGTTCCTGACGGCCTCCTACAAAAAACCGCGGCAATTCACCTGGTTCACGGGCGTCATCCTCCTGATCGTGACGATGTTTCTGTCCTTCAGCGGCTACCTGCTCCCATGGGATCAGCTCGCGCTGTGGGCGGTGACCATCGGCACATCAATGGCTGATGCGGCCCCGCTCGTCGGACCGCAGGTCAACCTGCTGCTCCGCGGCGCGCCGGATATCGGCGCGGGCGGTCTGCTCCGCTTCTACCTCTTCCACGTCGTGCTCTTCCCGCTCATCGGGGTGATTTTCGTGGCCGTCCACTACTACAAGGTGGTTCGCTACGGCATCAGCCTGCCGCCCGAGATGGAAGGCGTCGGCGAGGATTCGGCTCGCAAAGTCGGCCCCGCCAAACGGGTCAATTTCATGCCCGACATCCTGACCAATGAGCTGGTCTACGCCGCGATCGCAATTGCGTTGCTGACCATTGCCTCCGGCACGTTCTACAACGCGGCCCTGGAAACGCACAGCAATCCGCTGGTCACCCCGAATCACACGGTGGCGCCATGGTACTTCTACTGGCTGCAGGGCCTGATCAAGATTCCGCATATCCTGCCCGTGTTGCCTGAAGCGCTGTCGACCCAGTTCGATTCGATCATGTTCAACGTGTTGGGCATCACCCCCAAGATTCTGTGGGGCATCATCATCGGGCCGGTGATCCCGCTTCTGTTGATGGTGGTCCCCTACATCGATCCGAACCCGAGCCGGCGCTACTCTGACCGCAAGGTCATGATCACCCTCGGCGTCATCTTCGAAGTGGCGATCCTGTATCTGTCGCTGGCAGGCATCCCCACCGGCGTTCCAGTCACCCGCTTCGGGTTTGTCGGCGGTGATCCGGCCTCTGAAATCGCGCAGGAGTTCATGCCAGACGAGGGCGTCGGCAAGGTCAAGCGCGTGCCCTGGGACCAGTTAGCCGTTGGGACGTGGCAGATCGTGCCGCCGGACGAGGCCCCAAATGCGCCCGAGTTCAACCACCTCCTGCGCGAACTGCAGCAGGATATGGATCACCGCACCCGCGAGGCTGATCCAAACGGCAAGAAACTGAGTGGCGGCACGGCGAATGTTCGGGTCAAGCTCATCCAGCCGGATGTGAAGGAGTTCACCCTCACCATTAGCTTCACGGATGACAAGGGTCAGCCGCAGCAGTATTCGAAGACGAATTACCTGCATCGCAATTCGGGCTACGAAAAGGAATAGCCGGCGAAGGACGCAGCATGAACTTCATCAAACGAATCATCACCTTCCAGCCCAGCTGGACGCTTCGCATCATCACCGGAATGGTGTCGGTGGTCGCCTTCATCAGCATGTGCCTGATCACGGGCGTGCTCGACATCAGCGGTGCGATGGCCGAGCGCGATCACGAGTTTACCGGCCGCAATATCGAGGCCGGCGCGAAATATTACTTCGATCAATGCGCCCGTTGCCACGGTGGCAAGGGCGAAGGCGTGGACGGCCTCGGCCCGGCCCTCTCTTACGACGGCTTCCTGGGCAAGTGGGACCCGGCAAAAAACACGCTCGGACAGAGCGCTCGATTGAAGGCGATCGGCTGGACGAGCAGCCTGAAGGGCTACATCGAGGCCGTTACGGCCGCCGGAATGCCAATCAAGTCGAGCCCGATTTGGGAGAATCCGCACCCGCCCTTCGCGCTTGCTTACGGCGGCCCGCTGCGCGACGACCAGATCAAGAATATCGCCACCTTCGTCGTGAACTGGGGACCCGGGCAGGTGGCGCCGGTCGCCACCCAGCCGGAAGGCGGAGCAGGTCCGCAACCGACGGCCGCGCCGCTGACTGCCCAGCAGGAAAAGGGCAAGCAAGTGTTCCTGGGCGCCGCCGGTTGTCAGGCCTGCCATGCGATCAGGGGCGTTGCCGCTGGCGCTGTTGGTCCAACCATGAATAAGCTGGCGACCACGGCTGAAGCGCGAATCAAGGACGCCGCCTACAAGGGCACGGCCAAGAATGCCCTGGAATACATCCGCGAGTCCATCGTCAATCCGAACGTCTTCGTGGTCGCCGAGTGCCCGACCGGCGCCTGCATCGCCAACGTCATGCCCGCGACTTTCGGCACTTCACTTCAACCCGACGATCTGAACGCCCTGATCGACTATCTCGGTTCGCTCAAATAGCGCCTGCCGCATTCGCGATAGCAGACGCTAAAGGATATCCCCCGCCCCGTCCCGGCGTACGCCGGGACGGGGCGGGGGATATCCATTCCGGGAATGCGTTTCATATATCCTGATGACTCTATCTGACCGCTCCGCCGTGCTTCGGGGTACCCTTGGCCTGTTTCTGACCCAGAGCGTGGCCTCGACCGCCTTCCTCGCGGCTTCGACCGTCAACGCCATCGTCATCACTCAGCTGACGGGCTCGGCCAGCTTCGGGGGCGTGCCCAATGCCGTGGTGCTGATCGGCAATGCCGCGGGCGCCTACACCCTCTCGCGTGTCATGCTTCGTATCGGTCGTCGGAATGGGCTGCTCATCGGGTCGGCTTTTGGCGCGGTCGGCGCAGCGCTGGCGGGGTTCAGTGTGATCGGCGGGGCTGCGCTGGCCTTCCTGCTCAGCCTCGTCATCATGGGCTTTGGACGCGGCACGCTCGATCAGGGCCGCTTTGCCGCCGCAGATCTATATCCTGCCAATCAGCGCGCGCGCGCGATCAGCGTTGTGGTCTGGGGCGGCACAATTGGTGGCATCATCGGACCGCAACTCGCGGCGCCGGCCAGCAATCTGGTGGCCAGCTTCGGCGGTGACCGTCTGGGCGGGCCATACTTCGCCACCGCCGCGTTGTTTGCCCTGACTGCGGTGGCGATCCTGGCGCTCCTCTCCATCGACTGGCACGGCATTTCCATCCGAGTCGGTTCGTCAATGACTCCGACCGCCGCCGTCGAGCGCATCTCCATGCGCCAGTTGCTCTCGCGCCGCGATGTCGCCCTGGGCATTGCGACCATGGCTTTCGCCCAGGCGCCCATGACGATGATGATGTCAATTGTGAGCCTGCGCATGACCCACCACGCCCACACCCTGGATGCGGTCGGGGCGGTCATCTCGCTTCACGTGCTGGGGATGTTCGCCTTTTCACCAGTGTGGGGGGCGCTGGCCGATCGAATGAGCAAGCGCGTGCTTGTCCTCATCGGCGCCTGCGTGCTGATGCTGGGCTGTGTGCTTGGACCTATCTCAAATGAGCTTATCCCGATCGAGGTCGCCCTTTTCTTCGTCGGCCTCGGGTGGAGCATCTGCTACGTGAGCGGGTCAGCTTTGCTGACAGGCGCCCTTACGCGCGAGGAAAAGGCCCGCGCCCAAGGTTCGAACGACCTCATCGTCAACCTGTCGTCGGCGCTGGGTGGCCTCGCCAGCGGCCTGATTCTGAGCACCTGGGACTATCTCGGCGTCGGCACCGTGGGCGTGGTCCTGATCAGCCTGCCAATGCTCGTCATGCTCTTCCAGCGGCTGCGCCCCATGCCCGCCGCGGCGGCTTGAAATTCCAAAAAACGAAATCTCCCGTCCCGGCTTCGCCGGGACGGGAGATTTCGTTTTTGGCTACTTCTAGAGTGACAGAAACAGGGCGTGCATGCGCGGGTCGTCGGTCAACTCGGGATGGAACGAAGTGCCGAGAAACAGGCCCTGGCGGGCGGCCACGATTGTGCCGTCCTCGAGCTTGCTGAGCACTTTGACGCCTTTGCCCGCCCTTTCGATCAGCGGCGCGCGGATGAAAACGCCCTTGAACGGCGCGCGCAACCCGAGGATCTTCAGGTCCTGCGTGAAGGAATCCACCTGGCGGCCAAAGGCATTCCGTCGCACGGTGACGTCCATCAGCCCGAGCCCGGGCTGGTCGCGGCCCACATCTTTGGCCATGAAGATCAGCCCGGCGCAGGTTCCCCACATGGGCCGCCCCGCCCCTGCAAATGCGATCAGCGGCGCCATCATGCCCGAGGCGACCGCCACCTTGCCAAACGTCGTCGATTCACCTCCGGGCAGGATCAGGCGGTCGACGCCCTTGAGGTCGCGCGGCACGCGCACTTCGCGCGCGGTGACACCCAGCCTGCCGAGCATGCTGACATGCTCGGCAAAGTCGCCCTGCAGGGCAAGAACCCCGACTACCATCCGCGCCCGGCCATCTTTTGAGCCGCATCGAGAGTGCTCACGCTGATACCCACCATGGGCTCGCCCAGATCCTTGCTCACCTCGGCGATGATCTTGTAGTCGCGGAAGTGGGTGGTCGCCTCGACGATGGCCTTGGCCCGCCGAGCCGGGTCACCGCTCTTAAAGATGCCGCTTCCGACAAACACACCGTCCACGCCGATCTCCATCATCAATGCGGCATCGGCGGGGGTGGCGATCCCGCCCGCGGCGAAAAGCACCACAGGGAGGCGGCCGAGATCGGCGGTCTCTTCAACCAGGGCAAAAGGCGCCTGAATCTCCTTGGCATAGGTGAACATCTCTTCGCGGCGCATCGTCTTGAGCCGGCGAATGTCGCCCAAAATCTTCCGCGCATGGCGGACCGCTTCGACCACATCACCGGTTCCGGCCTCGCCCTTGCTGCGGACCACCGCCGCGCCCTCGCTGATCCGGCGAAGCGCCTCGCCCAGGTTGCGCGCGCCGCACACAAACGGGACCTTGAAGCCGCGCTTGTCGACGTGATTCTCTTCGTCGGCGGGCGTCAGCACTTCGCTCTCATCGATGTAGTCAATGCCAATGGCCTCGAGGACTTTGGCCTCAACATAGTGGCCGATTCGGCATTTGGCCATGACCGGGATCGTCGTATCCTTCATGATCTTCTGGATCATGCCCGGGTCGCTCATCCGGGCCACGCCGCCATCGCGCCGGATATCCGCCGGCACGCGCTCAAGGGCCATGACCGAACAGGCGCCCGCCGCTTCGGCGATTTTGGCCTGCTCGGGGTTGATCACATCCATGATCACTCCGCCCTTGAGCATCTGGGCCAGGCCCTTCTTCAACTCGTATGTGCCGACTTGCTTGCCATGCGAACCGTTGCTGCCATTTGCGCCGTTGGCGCCGACCGTCTTCTTTGCCATGAATCTCCTGCTATTTGAAAGGCGGGCGCGTGCGTGCCCGCAATGCATCGTCTGACGCATCACTGTACCCCGTATTGGCTGGGTGTGAATGGCCAGTATCGAGCTTCGTGGGGGAGCCACTTTGTAGAATTTTGAAAGCGATATCCCCTCGCTTCGCGAGGGGATATCGCTTTCAAACAGGAAATCAAGGGGCTGCAGGCAGGTAGTAGCTGACAGTCAAGCCGCTCTCAGGATACTGGCGCCTGTCGACCAGGCGGTATCCGACCGGCGCGCGCTCAAATTCTGCGGACAGCGCTTGTTTCCAGGCGCTCTTGTTGCGGATGTCGTTGGTCTGCTCGAGGTTCGAGCCGGGCGCGACCCGGATGGTCGTGATTTGCGCGCCTGGATTTGCCCGGGCCCAGCTCAGCACGCGCTCGTAGTCCGTGCCGTTTCCGGGCGGCGCGTCGTATTGGATCGGCGCGCCGCTCTCGGAAAATGCCTTTACGGGACGAAAGCGCCACTCGAAGTAGGGCGGACCCAATTCGCCAAAGGTGCCGATGATCAACAATGGCTTGCCAGGCTGTTGCCAGGTCACGACCTGATCGGCGCTCGCGCGCAGCCCGTCTGCGGTGACACCCGCCCAGACCGGCTGCAGCCGCGGCAACCAGAAGGTCAGGCTCCAGATCGAAATCACCACTGGCGTAATGACAAGCGCTGTAAGCATCGCGCGTGGCAAACCTCGGGCGCGCAGATCCTCCCAAAGGCGGGCCGCCCCAAACCCGGTCAACAGCCACAATGAAGGGAAGAGCGGCGTGATGTAGCGCTCCGCCTTGAGTGGGTGCAATGTCGCCAGCACGAACCCCGTCGCGAAAAAGATCGCGAGCGTTGAGATGCCTGGATGTCGAATCCGGGCCACGGCATAGACGGCCCCTGCTCCGGCAGCCACAGCCAGCACGCCGCTTGGCATGAGCCAGTTGCCCGCCGCGCGGAAGTAGAACAGCAGATTCTGGGCGCTCCAGAACGCGTATCCCGAGTCCTCGTTGGAAACGAAGAAACTGAAATCGCGCCACTTGACTTCTTTAGGCACGACATCCTGGCCGCCAAGGAACCAGAACACAAGCCCAAGGGCCAGCGGCGCATAGAGCGCAATCATGCCCAGCACTTCAGCCCGAAGGCGCGGACGATCCTTGTCCACGACCTTGATCCGCTCGACCGTATCGACGAGGCCGATGGCCGCGACCGCAAACGCCGCGTAGTTGTATTTCGTGAGAAACAGACCGAATAGCGCGAAGCCCGTCAGCGCAAAACCAGATGCCCGTCTTGTTTTCAGCCCGCGCAGAAATAGCCAGAATACGACAAACAGCACAAAAGCAACCGGGGTTTCCTGATTTGCCCAACTGCCGACAAACAGCCAACCCGGCGCCGTCAAGCTGATGAGCCCGCCAATCAGCGCCGCAGGCGCCGCCAGGCGCGCATCAATCTGGAATGCAATGGCGCAAGCCATCAGCGCCGTCAGCGCCAGCATCGCAAACGCGAAGATTCGGGCACTTTGATCGCTCACGCCCAGCAGAAACAGGAATGGCGCCTGCAAATAGGAGAATCCGGGCGGCCAAAGCGTTTGGGCGTGGGTGTTGACCCACAGCTCATGGACGTCCAACTTGAGCACGTCGCGCAGAATGTAGAAACCCTCAAGACTGTGCGCGGCTTCATCAAAATTCAGCGGCGGGGCCGGCACGATCAGCCGGAAATAGACCTCCCGGCCAATGACCACGGAGAGTACGAGCAAGGCCAGGGCGGCAAGCACTATCCGGGTCTGGGCGCGCATGGTTGCGAGTATACCGATTGGATCTCTGGCGTGATAAAATCCCGTCGGTTACGGCCCGGAAAGGTGGCCGAGTGGTTTAAGGCGACGGTCTTGAAAACCGTTGTGGGGCCAGTCCTCACCGTGAGTTCGAATCTCACCCTTTCCGCTCGATCTTTGGGGAGGTGCCGGAGTGGCCGATCGGAGCCGCCTGCTAAGCGGTTGTTCGCCTAATAAGTGGACCCAGGGTTCGAATCCCTGCCTCCCCGTTCCTGTTTCGTTGAAAGCGAGATCCCCGCCCCGGCGTACGCCGGGGCGGGGATCTCGCTTTCGCATTACGGCGTCTCCCCCAGGTCAAACAGATCTCCAGCGAGTTGCGCGATTTCATCACCCATGAACACCCGCGCGCGCCAGTGCGCGGGAATGCCGTCGCGCCCAAAGAACGCGCCAGCGATTTGACCGCATACGGCTGCGGTCGTGTCAGCATCATCGCCCAGGTTGGCCGCCAGCAGAACAGCCATCTCGTACGAGTCGGCCCGCAGAAAACACCACAAGGCAGCCGAGAGACAGTCGACGACGTAGCCCGTGCCACGGACTTGACTCACCGCGAGCGCCCGGTATTGGCCCGCTGCAATGGCGCGGATGCTTGGCTCGTGATAGGGTCGATCATCGCCAAAGAGAATGACCTCCTTCGGCGCGCCTCGGATGGCGCGAACGAGCGCCCGGGCGAGAAAGGCGCTGGCCTCCAGGCATTCGGGCGCGCCATGCGTCGTGCGCGAGCTCTCAACCGCCAGGCGCGTGGCCGCGTCAAGGTCACGGTGATACAAAATGGGGACCGGCGCCAGGCGCATGATCGATCCGTTTCCGGCGCTGCCAGGGTCGACCGAGCCAGCGATCGGATTCCCCGTGCGCTGGAAACGGATTAGGGCTGCATTTGTGGCGTTGCCGATATCAAAGAAGCTGCCCGTGCTGCTCAAGTAGCCTTTGTCGCGCCAGTCAACATATCTGCGCATCTGATCGGCGGCATCGAAACCCCGGCATGCGAGCAGGCTGTGCCCAAGGCAAAGCGCCATCGACGTGTCATCCGTCCACTGCCCGGGCTTGAGTCCAAACGGCCCGCCGCCGACCATATCCGAGATGGGTCTGATCGAAGCCCGCGGCTTGAACTCGAGCGTTGTTCCAACCGCGTCCCCCACAGCCAGACCCAGCAACGCGCCGATAGCCCGCTCCCGGGCGGGATTCGCATTCACGTTGGTCTGATGCGGTTGGGTCATACGGGCAATCCCTTTTTCTCGACCCGCTCAATCAGCCGGCCGAGATAGTGGCTGCGAAGCTGCTGGTTGGCCAGGGTCTGCTTTATCGGCGGCAAGCGCAGAATGCCGCCCAGTATCGCTGCCATCAAGTGATGGCTCGCCAGCGCCTGGTTGTCGAAAACCAGATTCTGCAACACGCCCCGGTCGATCGCCGCCAACACAGTGCGATGGACCGAATTGACAGGCGTGATGATTTGCTGCGCCCGGCGGTCCAGATGCAGCGCATTCCGGCTGCAGGCGCGCGCGCAAACGCCGCAACCCAGACAATCCGCCGGGTCAACCATCGCTTTGCGCATTTTCGGGTGATTCGGATCATGGGCCGATACCAGCGACATGGCCTCAACCGGACAGGCGTTGACGCATTTCCCGCAGCCGTTGCAGGTCGCCTCGTCGATGACCGGAAGCCAGGCCGTTGTCTGCATAGCCCGGGTCACGCCGACCTTGCGGGCCGCGATCAGCCCCTCGCAACAGCAGCCGCAGCAATTGCAGATGAAGTTCACCCCGCGCTGCGCATTCTCTCCAAGCTGAACAAGACCGCGATCGCGCGCTTCTTGAAGCAGATCGAGCGTCTCGGACACACCGATTTCGCGCCCATAGCCATGCCGCGCCAGCGAATCCGCTGTGGTGTTGAATGTCAGGCAGATCTCTTTCGGCGCGTCGCAGTCCTTGTCGACATGACTCATCTTGTGCCGGCAATAGCACAGCCCAACCGCCCGATGCGACGCGCTGCGCGCCACCTCGCTCGCCCGTTCGTAGTCGAGGACCTCGACGTCGCCCATCCCGGCGATGGCGTCTTCGTTGACAAACGCGCGCCCCATGCGGGTCTCGGTCGTGAACAGGGCGGTGACGAAGTCCTCCTCGACATTCAGATACTGATAGAACAATTCGCTCAACAGCTTCTGGTCAATGTCGTCCCGCAGTCGCATCAGCGAAAACTCGAAGAAACCGGCCATGGGCGGCGGGAGTATGTAGTGGACCGTGCCATCCGGGGCCGTGCTATCCAACAAAACGGCGCGATCCGCGAGCGCTTCAAGCGTGCGCTGAGCTTCGGCCGCGGGGACCTTCCAGATCGCGGCCGCCTGCGCGACGGTAAATGGCTTGATCGGCAACAAGGCCACCAGGCCCGCTTCGCGCTCCGTAAACAACAACTTCAGAATGCCGTGAAGCGTGTCCGAGGGCGGCGCGCCCTGGGGCGCGCGATTCAGACGCTCGGCCAGAAAATCGTGGCCAGCCAGGAGGACTCTCTTCGCCATGATGCGGTTGACTCCCGCGCAGGTCCACTCCCTGCGCCTATAGCGGCGGTTCGTCGCCCATGCACACGCCGACGCGGCGCGCCGTCGTCACCCACGCGTGATCGAGCGGGACCACTTTGCGCCGGCCAACCACTTCCCTCAGCGGCACCGCAACGGTCCCATCGCCGCGGGCGGCGATCAAAACCCCGAACACCCCTTTCTCAATGTAGTCAACGGCGGCGGTGCCGATACGCGTGGCCAGCAGGCGATCCGCGGCGCTGGGTGTGCCGCCGCGCTGGACATAGCCCAAAATCGTCACCCGGGACTCAAGCCCGGTGAGTTCTTCGAGTTGCTTCGCAAGACGAATCGTATTGCCGGCGCGCTGCGCCTCGACGGCGCCAATTGCCTCGCGGGCGTGTTTGCGGGTGACCGGGCTTTTCGCTTTGGCCAACTTGGCCTCCGCCCGCGCCAATTCGGCGGCCAGTTCCTGCGGCATGGCGCCTTCCGAAACTGCCACGATGCTGAAGTGGCGGCCCTTGCGGCTGCGCATGCGGATCGCTTCGGCAACGGCCTGGATGTCGTAGGGAATCTCGGGGATCAGGATGACATCCGCCCCGCCGGCCGTACCGGCCGCCAGGGCCAGCCAACCCGTGTTGTGGCCCATGGTCTCAACGACGATGATGCGGTGATGGCTGTGGGCGGTGCTGTGCAGCCGGTCGATGGCCTCAGTGGCGATCCCCAGCGCGGTATCAAAGCCAAAAGACACATCGGTGCCAGTCAAATCGTTGTCGATCGTCTTGGGCAGGGTGATGACGTTGAGGCCCTTTTTCGACAGGGTCCACGCATTCTTGGCAGTCCCACCTCCCCCGAGGCAAACCAGCGCATCAAGCTGGTTCTTGTGATAGGTCTCGACCATGGCGTCGGTCATGTCCATGCTCTTTCCGCCCACCAGCATTTTGTCGGGCTTGTCGCGGCTGGTACCCAGGATCGTGCCGCCCTGGGTCAAAATACCGGCCAGCGCCACGCTATCCAGATGGATAAAGCGATTGTCGAGCAAGCCCCGAAAACCATTCTGAAAACCCAGAACATTCCAACCGTACAGGTTGATGGCGGCCTTGCCCACCCCCCGGATTGCTGCGTTGAGGCCGGGGCTGTCACCCCCCGCGGTGAGGATGCCGATGGACTTGGTCATGTGGCGAGTATAGAATCCAGCGAGATCACACCGCCTTGGCGCGGGTGTGTGATCTGTCTGGATGGCTGCCACCTCAAGGCCCGCGCCTGAATCACGGGCTTGACCCATTGGGGTGGCCAGCCGACGCCCGGCGGACGCAAAGCCAGCCCACGCAGCCGCCCGTCGTGCCCGCGACCGACGTCAGCATGCCCGCCGCCGCGCCCTCGGCGGCAGCACTCCCCGCAGGCGCCAGGCCCTCAACGCGCAGGCGCATCAGACGCTTGGCGATCTGGCCGCGCGAATCCATCCGAGCGATGATCTCCTGCCCGATATAGCAGCCCTTGGTGAAGCTGACCGCGGCGCGCAGGCCGGCCTCGAGCGGAATGTAGTCCTCGCTGATTTCGTTCGGAAAGCGCGGCCATCCGCGCGAAATGCGATAGCCTTCAAAGACCGCGCCATCTTCGACTGAGCCGGCTGCTGCGACCGGCTCGAGCATCAGCCAACCCTGGGGCAGCCATGGGATGCCGCCCAACGGCGCCCCGTCAGCCTCAAACACGCCCTGCGCGCCGGCCGCGTCGACGACGGCGATCTGAATGTCGTCCTTGAAGAAGACGTATTTGCGCAGCCAGCGCGCGACCTTGTCCGCATTGCCGGCCCCAGTCATGAGCAGCAGCGCGTCGGGCTGTCCGATCGCCAAAACACAATCAATCATCCGCCCGATCGGTGTCGTCAACGCCGTGAGTCGCCCCAGCCAAATTGGCCCGTCAAGTCAAAAATGCGCATGTCGCAGGTATTCGGAAATCCCATGGCCGGCTCCGCCGGCCATGGATTACCACTACTCCGATGAAACCACGCGCGGGATGGCCGGGCCAGCCATCCACTGCTCCAAATCGTGCCGATGCTCGGCATCGTGTTCGCCGCTGCTTGCCCACACCCAAGTCAGGAGGGCATTGGCCTTGAGTGATGGGAATCGGTTGGGATCGAAGATCAGCCCGTCGTCCTTGATCTGTTCAATGCGCTTGAGAAGCTGCAGGTTTGACCCGCGAAAGTCCGCCTCGATCCGCTCGAGCGGACGTTCCTTTTGCTCCTCATACGCGATGGCGTTTGATGGATCCCAGCCTTTAGCCGGGTCCTGCTTTGGGAATGCTCGGCGTGGGTCTTCGCCACGCTCGGCAAAATACAAGGCCGTGATCGCCCGGGACGTCCACACGGCCAGATGCCCGAGCAGGTCCTTGACGGTCCAGAACCCGACCGCCCCCGCCTCGGTCCAGCGCTCACGCGGGATCGTGGCCAGGAAGTCGCTTCGAGCTTGGCCCGCTCCGCACGAATGCCATCGAGCATCTCTTGTTTGTTCATGTCTTTCATTATCCGCGCGGCGGACGCACACGTTGAGTTCGGGGATATCCCCGCCCCGGCTAGGCCGGGGCGGGAGATCGCCTCGAAAATTCGCTAGCGGACCACAAACGCCTGACGCTTGCCATCAGCATCATAGGTGATGGTGATCTGAACACTCCAGGCCTCTTCAAAATAGCTGCCGCTCGTGCTGGCCCGGACCAGCATGTTGCCGCTTCGGCGCGGACCCGCAAGCGGCGCGTCAAAGCGCATCGTCCAGCCATTGCCGCCGCCCGCGCCGCCGGTCCAGAACCCGAACTGCGTGTTGACTGGCGTCCCAAATAACTCACTGACGTTCGGATCCGCCCGCACGCGCGCCATGGCCTGACGATACGCCCCCGACGATCCAATCATGCCCATCGACAGAAGACACATGGCGCCGATGCATGCGCCGATGACGCCAAGCAGGCCGAGGCAACCTGCAAGCGGCGAGAGAGGCCGGGAAGGCGCGGCAGTCTTGGCCGGCGCGCCGGAGCTCACGCGCCTCGACGCGCGGCCCGGCCGGCGCGACAAGCGAATCGCCATCGAAATGTCATCCTCAGAATACGGATGGGTTCTCGGCAACGCAGCCAATACGTCGACGGCGAGGATGGCCGTGTCTTCTTCCGCGCCACGGGCAGCGACCAGAAATCGGGCCGCTTCCGAACGTTCGTTCAGGCTGATCAACTCGAGTAGCCGGCGGCCCGCGTTGCTGATCGCGGAAACGCTCTCGGTCCGTGGCAGACTCGAGCCGCAATAGGCGCAGCGCTCGGCGCCTTCGGTGTTCTCTCCGCCGCAGGCGGGGACATTTCATCATCGCTTTTCTCGCTCGTTGACATCACGAAAGCCGATTGTTGCGCCAAAATCCCGATGTGGGCCAGGCAACCCCGGCGCCAGGGTTGCCCCTGGCCCAAAAGCTGTCCGCCGCCTCAGCGCCGGGCCACTGAGATCAGCGCCCCGCCCAGAATGAGCATTGCGCCAAGCGCCAACTCGAACGACAGTGGTTCGCCCAGCAGGAGCACCCCCAGGCTCGCGCCTACGACGGGCTGGGCAAAGAAGCACAGCGCCGCCGTGTTGGCGTCTAGCAGCTTAAAGCCCAGGTTCCACAGGTGAAAGGCAAGAGCGGTAGAAACCAGGCCCAGGTAGAGCACGCCTAGCACGATCACGGGTGTGATTGGCCCAATCAGTGCGCCTGACAGCTCGAAACCGGCCAGGGGGATGTCGAACACAAGCCCAACCAGCGTCGCGCCCAAGGTAATTGTCAAGGTCGACAGCCCGTGGGTCTGACCTGCCCGGCGGACGAGAACCGAGTAGAGCGCCCACGTCACCGCTGCCACCACAAGAAACGCGCCTCCGAGAAACGCGTTTGGGCCACGCGCATCATCCCCCGCCGGACCGCGACCCGCCCCGACGATCAGCAGGACCCCGCCAAAGGCAAGCGCCAGGCCAAGCACTTGCCGAAGCGTTGGCCGCTCGCCCAACACAAGCCAAGCGAATAACGCGACAAAGGCGGGCGTCGCGCTGGTGATGACCGCACCGGTCGAGGCGCCACTCAGGGCGGTTCCGCCAAACTGGGCGGCCAGCGAGAGGCAATAGCCCACTCCTCCAATCACGGCCAGATCCACCCAGCCGCGACGTGACGGCCAGCGCCAGCCCACCTCACGCCGCTCGGTCAGGCCATGCCAGATCCACAAGGCCGGCAGCGCGACAAGGAAGCGCATGACCAGCAGCGTCAACGGCGGAATCACGCCCAGCACGACCCGGCTGACAACATACATGCCGCCCCAAATCGCTGCAGCCAGGCTCGCGGCCAGCACGCCCCGGGCCGTTGCGCTCACGGCAGCGCCTCATCCATGGTTGAAAAACAGGCGCGCCGGCCAGATTTGGCCGGCGCGGCGGGATGCAAGGCGGGCAACCCCACGCAAATGACGCGGCCTACTTCTTTTGTTCGATGGCGGGATTGCCAGTTTCGCCTTCCGGGCCGTGCTCTGGCACCGTGACGACGACCATTGCAATGATGAACATCACAATAAACCCAACGGTTGCAAGAATGAAGGGCTCGGCGTTTGGCCCAAGTTCAATCGGTTCGCGCGCTTCGCGTTTCTTTGGCGCCGCCTGAAGCGCCATGGCCCGATCCAGCACGGCGGGCGACGGCACGTTGGTGTTGAAGAATCTCGAAAGCGCAAAGGCCAGATAGGCGATCAGCGCCCCAAGCGCAAACACCGAGGCAAGCACGACGAACACAATGATGAAAGCAGAGAAGAGCGCGTTTTCCATGTGAGTTTCCTGGGCGGTATTCTAGCGGCCTTGCCCGGCGGCGGCAGTGACAAATGACACAAACAGATTCATCATGTCGGCCCGGCCCGCCGACATTTCTTCGGGATGCCATTGCACGCCGACGACAAAACGGCGGTCGGGCATTTCGACCGACTCGACGATGCCGTCTGGCGCCCTCGAGGTGACTTGCAGGCCGTCAGCGACACGCTTTAGAGCCTGATGATGAAAGCTGTTCACGCCGATCTCTCCGCCCGCGTCACCCAGCCCGAGTGCCTCGCCGAGCCGGCTGTGAGGATCGACGCAGATCGTGTGAGCGACGTAATCCCGGGCCGGACTGAGCTTGCCCGCAGCGTGCTCCAGATCGGTCCTGTGCTGGCTTGGAATATCCTGAATCAGCGACCCGCCCAATGCGACATTCAGCTGTTGCGCACCCCGGCAGATGCAGAGCATGGGCTTGTCGTCCTCCACCGCCCATCGGGCCAGGAGCGTCTCGGCGGCTTCACGATCGAGATCGACTCCTTTCGTCAACGGATGCAGCGGCTCGCCAAATACGGAAGGGTCCAGATCGGCCCCACCGGTCAACAACACCCCATCCGCGCTGTCATACAGACTCCGCAGCGAAACAGGATCAATCGTCACGGGCGCCATGACGGGGACACCGCCCGCCTCGTTGACCGAACGGACATAGTTTCGGCCCAAGGTGTAGCGGCGCTTCTCCTCGTCTTGGATCGGAATTGGGACAAGAATCAGGGGTTTTTCGGATTTTCCCGGAGGCATGTGAAGCCGTGATTATATCGGCAGATAATGCGATTCAATGCGCTACATTGAACATCGCCGGCATTCGATTCGCGACGCGTCCGGCCACCTCAGTCAGCACGGCGTCACCCTGGCGCGCCGGGTCGGCGCCACCATCGGTCCGTTCGAGATGACCTTCACCAGCCCCAAACCACGCGCGTTCGAAACCGCAATTGCCATGGGCTGCGCGGTCGAAGATCAGCTCGACGTGCTCGCCGAGTGGACCGATGATATTTCGGATGCCGCCGATCATGGAGGCTTCGCCGCTGTCGGCGCGCTGGTGCGCGGTAACGGCGCGGCGGCCAAAGTGGCGCGAGCCTATCGACGCGCCCTATTTGATATTGCCCGATCGCTTGGCGATGGCCGCGCGGCGCTTGTCGTCTCGCACTCCGGCGTGGTCGAGGGAAGCGTCATGGCCTGCATGCCAGGACTGGACGGCCTCGCGCTGGGCCACGGCGTTGGCTATTGCGAAGGCGTCAGACTCGCCTTTGAGCAGGATGACTTTGTTTCGGCGTTGATCCTGCGCGTGTGAAACGAAACGTCACTTTTGGCGCTACAATTCGTGTGTAGCGGAGCGAGCCATTTTTGGCCGACCCAACTAAAAACGTTTTACCAAAGGAGCATGCTATGACCATCGGAATCAGCAGCGTACGTGGCGTCAGCGCGGGCACCGCCAAGTCGCTCAAAGGCATCGGAATCACAAACAGCGAGAAGCTCCTCGCAAAGGCGGGCGGACCCAAGGATCGCGCCGCCCTCGCCGCTCAGCTTGGCATGGACGCCAAGCAGGTGCTTGAGTTGGCCAATCGGGCCGACCTCGCCCGGGTCAAGGGCATCGGCAAAGTCTTCTCGGATTTGCTCGAGAATGCGGGCGTTGACACGGTCAAGGAGCTCTCCAAGCGCAAGCCCGAAAACCTCGTCGCCTCGATGGCCGAGGCGAATAAGCGCCTGCAGCTTGCCAAGCGAAATGCCACCCTGGCCGAAGTCACGAACTGGGTCAGCCAGGCGAAGGCCCTTCCGCCAACGCTGAAGTACTAGATGTCATCCTAGAATTTTGCGACGAGATCACAATCCCCGCGCTCCGCGCGGGGATTGTGATTTCACCACCTATATATGCCGTCAAAGTCCACCGAACAACACCGCGAGATTGCGGCGCGCCAGGGGCCGATCCCGCTCGCCATCATTACCGTCAGCGATACGCGCACGCGCGAGAACGACAGCGGCGGCGATCTGATCGAACAACGGGCGGTGTCGGCCGGCCATATGGTGGTCTTTCGGGCCATCGTCCGCGATGAGCCCGATCAGATCGGCGCCCTGCTCGATCGGATCATCGCCGAAACCAGCGCGCGCCTGCTGCTCTTCACCGGCGGCACGGGCATCGCCCCGCGCGACACAACGTACGATGTCATCTCGCGCCGGATCGAGAAGCCCATGCCCGGGTTTGGCGAGCTATTTCGCATGCTCAGCTTCGCCGAGGTGGGGCCGGCCGCGATGCTCTCGCGCGCAACGGCCGGAGTCTACCGAGGCCGCCTGGTCTTCTCGATGCCCGGCTCGCCCAACGCGGTGCAAGTGGCGATGGACAAACTCATCATCCCGGAAATCGAGCACTTGGCCTGGGAAGTTGTGCGCTAAACCCGCCAGACGGGATCTGACGACGGTGGTATCCGGCAAAGCCGGATACCACCGTCGTCAGATCGTTTGTGGCAGCCCGTGGGCGTATAATCCCGAACACAACTGAATAGCTACGCAGCTTGAGATGACCCGAGGGCGAGGGCGCCAGGGGGTAAAGGTGGAAGCCGGTGACGCGCAAGATGCGCGAATTCCGGCGCTGTGCCGCAACTGTAGCCGGGGCAACCCGGGAGCCAGGACTCCTCTCTCAAGCGCTCAAACACCCTTCTCGCGACAAGGAGGTCGAGCGTGCGCAAAAGTTCTACTCTTTTCGCAGTTCGCCCCCGACCAGAAAGAAGGCCGGGGGCGTTTCGTTTTTCTGGAGTGATCATGCAACATCGTTTGTTCCCCCGGGCCAGGGCCCTGCGCAATTGCGCGTTGGCCATCCTCACCCTAACGGCGCTGGGCGGCTCGCCCGCTGTCGCGCGCGCAGCCGATCCAATCGCCACCACCACTCAGCGCGCCGTTACATGGCTGAGCGCCAAACAGCAACCCGATGGCGGTTTTGGGACCGGCTTCTCGGCCGGCAGTGACGTGGGCGCCACCGCCGACGCCATCGCCGCGCTCGCCGTGGCGGGCAGCTCCGTCCGCGCGCTGAAATCCGCTTCGGGCGCCAACCCGCTCGATTACCTTGCGGCAAAGGTCGCCGCGGGCGGGCTCAAGACCGGGCAGATCGCCAAAGTCGTCGCCGGCCTGGTTGCCGCGGGTGCCGATCCACGCGCCTTTGGCGGACATGACCTGGTCGCGGACCTCGCGGCTGGACGGGATGCAAAAACCGGCGTCATCGGCGATAACATCTTCACCCATAGCCTGGCCATGCTGGCCTTCGCCCGGGCGAAGGCGCCCCAGCCGGCTGGCGCGGCAGCGGCCCTGATCGCAGCCCAGAACGCCTCGGGAGGATGGGCCTTTTCGGGGGTAGGCGCGCCGGATGTCGATACGACCGCTCAGTCCGTCATCGCCTTGATCGCGGCGGGTTATCCGGCCAACAGCGGCCCGGCCGGCCGTGGGCTGAGCTATCTCAGCGGCCTGCAAAACGTTGATGGCGGCTTCCCGTATCAGTCGCCGTCCGAGTACGGCACGGACAGCAACACCAACTCGACCGCCCTCGTGATCCTCGCCCACATCGCCAGTGGCGACCAGCCCGAAGCCTGGTTCCGGCCCGGCGGTTACAACGCGCTGGGGAACCTGGTCCTCGCCCAGCGGCCGAGCGGCGCCATGCCCTACCAGGTCGCTTTTCCCGACGAGAGCGTGCTGGCAACCGTCGGAGCGATCCCAGCCCTGATGCGACAGAATCTGCGTTAGGCAGGGCGTATTATGACTGGCTGGCTGAAGCATCGCGGCGCAAAACCCCTGGCGGCACTGGCCGCCATCACCGCGCTGTGTCTCAATCTGGCCGCCGCCATTGCGATGAGTCGGCCGGCCAGTGCCCAGGCCCAGAATCGGGCCGGGCTGGTGGTCGCCTACGCCAACGGCGCCATTGAGACGCGTTGTGTCACCTTCAGTGAGGCATCCATCACGGGTTACGAGATGATGCGCCGATCCGGGCTGGCTTTCTCGGCCCAGGTGAGTGGCCTCGGCGCAGCCATGTGCAAGATCGGAGACCAGGGCTGCTCGTATCCCGCCCAGAGCTGTTTCTGCAAATGCGAGAATCCGGCCAGCGGCTGCGGTTACTGGATCTACGGACAGTGGTCCGGTTCAAGCTGGCGCTATGCGGGCGTCGGCGCAGTAGCCCGCACCATTACCGACGGGCAAATTGATGGATGGGTGTGGGACGTGGTGAATGCTGATGCCGCGGCGGTTCGCCTGCCGGCGGTAACGTTGGGACAGATTTGCGCGCCACAAGCCGCCCCGACAGGGTCGCCTCCGACGGTGTCGGCTCCAACAAGGGTGGTCGTGACAGCGCCGCCGTCCACACGAGCGCCGGCCACACTCGCGCCACCCGCGTTCACGGCGACTCCGCCACCGCAGGCGTCCGTTGTGTCGACGGTGGCGGCGACGGGCACCCCTGTCGCGGCGCTGGTAACCGCGGCGCCAATCACGGCCCCCACCGTGACGGTCGTTGCGGCGAGCGAAGCCCAGCCCGCGACACGTGCGTTGCCAACCCCAACCGAACTCCCGGCCGTATCGATGGCATCGCCCGCGCCGACGGCCACACTCTCACCGATCGTCAACGCCAGCGCGGCTTCGGGCGAGGGGATTGCGGGCTTTCTCGGCATCATGGCCGTCCTCGGCGGAGGCGCCCTGATCTGGCAGCGCTTCGGTTCGCGCGGAGGCCGTCGGTGACGCGACAACCAGGGCCGGCGGGACGACATGCCTTCAGCCTGATTGTCTTTGCCCTGGCCGGGCTTCTGGGCGTCGCGGCCCTGGGTTACCCTTTTGTCGCCGCGTCCCTGGGCCAGGGCGCGGGCCGGGCGGCCGACGCGCCCCTGGTGGTGGCCGGGCTCCTCACGTTATGCGTGCTGGGCATGCTGGTCGAAGCCCAGTCCGGCAGCCTCAACGCGCGCGGGATCGCGTTGATGGGCGTGCTGGTCGCCCTCAACAGCGCGTTGCGTCTGGTGGAAAACATCATCCCCGGGCCCGGCGAGTTCTCGCCGGTGTTCGCCCTCATCATCCTGGCAGGCTATGTCTTTGGGGCACGGTTTGGTTTTCTGACCGGCGCGCTCACCTTGTTGGTTTCGGCAGTTATCACGGCTGGGATCGGCCCGTGGCTGCCCTACCAGATGTTCACCGCCGGCTGGGTGGGGATGAGCGCGGGCTGGCTGCCCGGACGCGGTTTGAACTGGCCACGTTGGAAGACGCTCGCCCTGTTGGCCGGCTTCGGTGTCATGTGGGGATTTGCCTATGGGGCGATCCTCAACCTGTCGTTCTGGTATGTCCTGGCTGGTGATCCAGCGACGGCGTGGGTGCCCGGGTTGGACGCCGGCGCGATCATCGCGCGGTATGGCGGGTTCTATGCCGTCACGTCGTTTGTGCCTGATCTGTTCAGGGCCTTGGGAAATGCGGCTCTGTTGGTTGTTTTCGGCCCGCCGACCCTCAAGGCGCTCCGCCGCGCGCGACGGCAGTTGGCCTTTGAGCGAGAAACTGAATGAACGCCGCGGTCTGGCTGGCGTGGGCCCTGGCCGGGGCCGCGGTGACGCTGAGCGCGCGGCACCCGCTCTACGCCCTGCTGATGCTCGCCATCGCCCTGATCAATCGAGAGACCACCCCCGGTGATCGGCGAGCCCTCAGTCCGTGGCTGTTGCTCACGCTTCCGCTGTTCGGCGCCGTCTTCAACGCCCTCAACGCCCACGTAGGCGACACGGTGCTGCTGCGCCTGCCTGATGCCCTGCCGCTCATCGGCGGACCCATCACCGCCGAGGCGCTGGCGTATGGCGCGGTCAGCGGGCTCTCGTTTGCGGTGCTGCTGGTCTGGTTCGGGGTGTTTGTGGCCCGCGTGCCGGCCCGCGAACTCGCCCATCTTGCGCCACGCAGCTTTCACGCTGTCGCGTTGGTGGTCACGTTGGCGCTCGGCCTGGCGCCCGCGACGCGGACGCGCCTGCGCGAGATCCAGGCCGCCCAGGCCGCCCGGGGCACCGTCCCCGCGGTGTGCGGGATTGGCTGCCGCTGTGGGTGCCGCTGCTGGTGGCCGGGCTGGAGCAGGCCTCGCAACTGGCCGAGGCGATGATGGCCCGCGGCTACGCCTCGGCGACACGCCTGCGCCGGCGCGACCTGGCCCTCATCGTGGCGGGGTTGATCCTCGCGGCGCTGGGTGGAGGCGCGCAGCTCACTCAAGGCGGATTCGGCGGGCTGGCCATGATGTGCCTTGGCCTCGCGGTGTTTCTGGGCGGGCTCGCGCTGAGCGGCCGAGCCGTCGCGCGCACGCAGTATCGCGATCGGGGCATGCGCCCCGACGGACTGGATGGTGCTGGCGCTGATTCTGGCGGCGTCCGGCGCCGTTCTATTTGGCGCGTTCGGGACATTGGCCTGGGATCCTACCCCACCCTGCTCATGCCCTCGTTTCAGCTTGGGGCCGGGCTGTGCCTGCTGTTTGCTGCGGCGCCAGCTGCGGGCGCTCGCGCGGCGGCCGGTGGCCGCACCCCTGGCGAAGGCGCCAGTGCACCCCGGACGTAGGCGCCCTCGAAGTCCGCTCGCCCGCGAGCCCGGAGGTAGGCGCCCGAATCCAGCCCCAATCTGATGGCGCCTACCTCCGGGGTTCAGGGTGATTTTCCGGGGTCCACCTGCGCGCCCCCGCCCCCCGCCCGCCGGCGGAGAGTACGGCTCCGTGCTAATCCGTTAAGTCCGTGTCATCCGTGATCTATATGCGCCGCTGGCGCAGGAAATACGAAACGCCAAAGAACACCCCGCCCACCACGAGCAGCGCGCCGATGCCAACCGCCAGGATCGGCAGGGCCATGTCGCCCAGCCCGCGCGCGGGCCCGACGCGTTGGCCTGAGTCGGCACGATGACCTTGCTGCCCGACTCAGGCCGGCGCAGGCCGACCGAGAAGCGCGAGGCGTTGCCGCCCTGAACCACTTTGGTGTCATTCAGGGGTGTCGTCGCGTTGTAGGTCTGCAGCGTCGTGGCGCCGACGGTGTAGTTTCCGGCGACCATGTTCTGCACGCAAAACGGTTCATTGACACCATCGGTCATGCGGGTCGCGACCAATGCGCCAACCGAGCTGATCGAGAAGAAGACGTTTGGCACCAAGTCCTCGCCCGACTCCGCCTGACGGCGCCCGTCGCCGTTATTGTCGTAGTACGCCTCGACACACAGCAGTCCAAACTGCGGCGCTGCGGGCGCGGCCGCCACGGCAGTGCCGGGTCCGGGCGGCCGCGGCGTGGGTGTGGGCGGTGTGGGTGGCGCTTCGAGCAGGAGCTCCTGATCGATCGAAAGAAAGTCGGTGGTCAACCCGTTCATGCGGCGCAGGTCGTCCATGCTGATCCCGAACCGGGCGGCGATGCCGCCGACCGTATCTCCCGACTGGACCTTATAGGTCTTGCCGCTAGCATTCTTGACCGCGGTCGGGGCCGGGGCCGGGGTCGGCGCCACCAGGGTGGGCGCTATGGCCACCGTCGGTGTCAGCGCGGCGGTCTGGGTGATGCTGGCGCCCGTGGCGACGCCGATCTGGGGGCCACTCCGCGCCGGCTCCGTTGCCGCGGGGGCGGTGGCCTCAAGCAGGACTTCGTCGTAAAACACCTCGTTGTGGCGAACCGGATCCTTCATCGTGGCATAGGTGTACAGGACGATCGTCGTTGTCTTGGCCTCGATTTCGACCGAAAGCGGGGTGTATTTGTCGCGCGCATCTGCTTCCGACGACCAAACGACGCCCGGATTGAAGGCGGAGGCCGTCGATACATCGCCGGCGAGCTGCTCGATCCCCAGCCGCACCTTGATGTCGCTGGATGGGCGGGCCGAGAACGCCTGCTCATCGTTGGTCGACCAGACCTGGGCAAGCGCGCTGAAGCGCAACCGCGTGCCCACCTTGACTGACTTGATGACGCGCCGGATGCCTCCCGTGAAGGTGGCGCGCTCAACAAAGATGCGCTGCGCGCCGCTTCCCGACTTCACCCGGCCCTGGACAGACGTTCTGTCTGCCTGGGGCTGGAAGTTGACCCCTTCGGGATCGGTTTCACGCCGGGGCACCCACCAGATTTCCCATCCGGACGGGACCTGGCAGCGGCCTGTGCCACAAAATGGATCCGTTACGAAAGGCGACTCGAAGTCCTCTCGAAAGAGAATCTCGGCCTTCTCGGCCTGAGCGCTCGCCGGCGCCCCTGTCGTCAAACCGGAAACGCCCGCCAGCAGGGTGGCGAGCATCATCGCGGCAACGAGTCGAAGCTGCTTGTTCATACGCACTCGAAAAGTATATCGCACCGAAATCAACAAACCGGTGTTTGTGTGCTCAGCCTAAGCCTGCGCGTTATGTAACCAACCGAGACGCCCTCAGGGCGGCATCTGGACTAGCGCCCGGCCATGATGCTGAAGTAAGTCGTCCCGGCATCAGGGCCGCCAACGATGGACGCCCGTCGAAGGTCGCTCCGCCGATAAACACCCAGCCGCAACTCATCGCCAGGCTCCCAGCCGCGCCACGCTCGGAGCGTACGCACATCAACGACGGAATCGCCGATGCGCCAGGCCGGCATTGCGAAATAGCCCAGCCCCGGGCTGGCGTCTGATTGGGCGATAACCCCGCCCCCTCGAATCCAGTGGACGAAGACCGCCTCGTCTGTGGCCAAAGGCGCCGCTGCTCGCCAGGTCATCGAGACGATCACAGCGGCCTCAGGCCCTTGGCCGACTCGCGCCTCAGCCGATAGCAGTTCAACGCCATTGTCGAATAGCGCTACAGCCGAACGCTCGCCCAGAGGCATCGGGTCACTCAGGAACGCCACAAAGGACCGCCGGGGCGTGGTGTCCAGGTCGTTTTGGGCCAGTGGGCCCTCGACAACCCTGGTTTGGGATTGCGGAACCGTCAAAGTCCAGGAACCCAGGCGGTGATTCGGGTCGACGATCAAGGCCGTCCGCTCACCCGCCGCAGCGCCTCGGTTCGACTCATCCACGATTTGGGCTTTGGCGAGATCAGGCACCAGAAAGCGCAATGCCGGGTTGTCGTTTGCCAGCCGCGCGTCCAGCCGCACTGCGCGCCCGGCTCCGAGGTCGGACGTAATTTGAGCCGCAAGCGCGGTGTTATTCGCCTCAAGCCAATAGCCCGTCATGGGATGGGTGACGTATGACTCAAAATAGTCCAGGCGCGTGGCGTTTGCGCCGAGCACAATGATCGCGGCCGCCGCGACGGCTGGGAGACCCACGGGGATCAACCGGCGCATCGGATTCGCCAGCAGGCCCCGCCGCGAGAGGAAGGCGAGCGCCGCTTCAATCCCCACTGCCGCGAGCAGGCAGGCCGGAACCAGGGCCCCTATCCCGCGCAAGAAATGGGGCGCGTCCTCGGCGAGCATGGTCGGGGCCAGAAATATACCGAGCCAGAGCAGCAAAAACGCATGGATGCCCCGCCCTGCCCGAGGCGCGGCAGGCGGGCGAAACAGGCGCCACAGCGCTGCGGCACCACCGATCCAAAACGCGCCCCCGGTCAGACCCTCAAATACCGGCCGCAGCGACAGGTTGTGCCGCCAGATCCGATCGCCGGCCAGGGTGAACATGCCCAACGTTTTCTCAACACCCAAAACCAGCGCGCCAGGCAGATCGCCTTTGTTGATCCCGGGAGCCAGGATCGACACTTGACCTGCCCGGGCCAGATACAGATCGGGATGGCGCAGCGCCCAGAACGCGAGGGGAAGCAGCATTGCCAGTGTCACCCCGGCCATGACGGCGATCACGTGCCGATCCGCGGGACGGCGGAGCAGAATCGCGACCGCTGCGAGAGCGGCCAGGGGCGCCAGAAGCGGGGCGGATGTAGGTATAAAACGTCAGACCCAGCGTCACGCCGGCCCCAATCGCCAGCACCTGCCGGCGCCGGCCCGTGGCTCGCACGGCAAAGGCGGCGAGGGCCAGCCCGAGCGTGGCGAACAATGGCAACGTAATCGCCCGATAGGCGACCCGGCTGAGCGCCACGTGCCAGAAGGTGCCCGCCAGCACGCCCGCCGCAAGCACGCCGATCCGGTGCGAAAAGAACGCCCGTCCGGCCAGATAGATCGCGCACAGGGTGGCGATGCCGACCAGCGCCGAGGTCACCCGCAGCGCGAAGGCGGTTTGCCCCAGGACGGAAACAGCAGCCGCCAGCAGATAAATGAAGAGCCCTTCCCGCCCGTTGTTGGCCACGAAATACAAGGCGAGGTGACCGTTCAGAACGCCCACGGCATCCAGCCCGTACCAGGCTTCATCCCGATACAGGCCGGGCGGCAGCTCCCCAATGCGATCGAGGCGGAGGCCCGCCCCGGCCAGCAGGATGATTGCCAGGGGTAGCCAACGCATCAGCGGCTGGAGGCGGGCCCGAAGCGACATGCGGGCAATTGTAGGGCCCGGGCGGGGATAATGGCACCGATGCGGGTAGTCATGGTCTCCAAGGCGTTTGTCGTCGACGCCTATCAGCGCAAGTGCGAACTCATGGCCGAGGCCGATCCCGACTTGGAGCTGACCCTCGTCACGCCGCCCAGTTGGCGCTGGGGCGCCCGCGTGTCCACCTTCAAGCCAGCCCACGTCCGCGGCTACGCGGTGGTCGTTGCTCCCATTGCCCTGAATGGATCCTTTCATCTGCATTGGTATCGCGGTTTGGGCGGACTGATCCGGCGCCTGCAGCCCGACATCGCCCATATCGACGAAGAGCCTTACAACATGGCCACCTGGCTCGCGTTCCGGGCTGCCCGCTCGGCCGGCGCGCGTCCGCTTTTCTTCACCTGGCAGAATCTGACGCGGGCTTACCCACCGCCGTTCAGATGGTTTGAGCGGTCCGTGCTGCGCGACGCGCGATGGGCGCTGGCCGGAAATGCCGCCGCCGCCGCCGTGATTGGCGCGAAAGGATACCGAGGCCCGACAACAGTCGTGCCCCAATTTGGGGTAGATGAGGAGATCTATCGTCCGCCTGCGGGACGACATTCGGATCGTTTTGTGGTGGGTTACGCCGGTCGACTTGATCCTGAAAAGGGCGTGGACACGCTGATTGAAGCCTGCGCCCCGCTGCGCGAAGTCGAAGTCCAGATTGCCGGCGCCGGCCCGGAACGCGAGCGGCTGGGCGCGCTTGCCGAGCGCCTCGCTATGACTTCGCGCACCCACTTCCTGGGGAGCCTTGACACCGCCGCCATGGTGGCGTTCTATCAGGGCCTCAACGCGTTTGTGTTGCCCTCGCGCAGCCGTCCCAACTGGGTTGAGCAGTTCGGGCGCGTGCTCATCGAGGCCATGGCCTGCAATGTCCCCGTGCTCGGATCTCGCAGCGGCGAGATCCCGAATGTAATTGGAGACGCTGGTGCGCTGTTTCCCGAAGGCGACATCAGCGCGCTGTCAGACGCGCTGCGAACGCTATTGGGGTCACCCGATGCGGCCCGTGCCATCGGCCAGCGCGGGCGTGAGCGGGCGGTCGCGCACTTCAGCATGCGCCGGATCGCCCTCAATACGGTCCGGGTCTATCGCGAAATGCGCAACTGACCGCCATTCACGGCACGCTAAAGGCAGTCTTATGTCCATCCAATCCGCACGGGTCATACTGGCGGCGTTGAATCAACTGGCTGAAGCGAACCGTGATCATTCTGGCGGGGACGTCGTCTCCGGCAGTGCCAATGGTCAGGCGTTCCGGCCGTGGTTCCGAGTGGAGGAAGCTTCCGATGTTCTTTGATCCGATGTATCTTGTTTTTGCGTTGCCGGGGATCGCGCTGGCGCTCTGGGCGCAATGGAAAGTGAAGAGCGCGTACGCCAAATATGCCAAGGTTCCGGTCGGGCGTGGCGTGACTGGCGTTGAGATGGCCAAACTGCTGATGCGCCAAACGGGTGTCACCGTTGGCGTTGAGGGTATACCCGGTCAATTGACCGATCACTACGATCCCCGCGACAAGACAATGCGGCTATCGGACAGTTCGCGGGCCAATTCGGTGGCATCCGTTGCGGTTGTCGCCCATGAGTTCGGTCACGCCATGCAGGATTCCGAGAACTATGGCCCGCTCAAGCTGCGCGGGGCTATTGTCCCAGCCGTACAAATAAGCGCATGGGTGGGTCCGATCCTGTTCTTCGTAGGCTTTGGGATCGTCGGAATCGGCAGCGCCATCGGGCAGTCATTGGCCTGGCTCGGTGTCGCCACGTTTCTGATTGCGGCTACCTTCTCGCTCGTGACATTGCCGGTGGAGTTCGACGCGAGCAGACGGGCCCTTCGGATGCTGGAAGCGACCTATGCGTTGGATCCAGACGAGCTTTCTGGGGCGAAGAAAGTGCTTGACGCGGCAGCCCTGACGTATGTCGCCGCAGCCGCGCAGTCACTCCTCACCCTGCTCTACTATGTCACGCTGCTGACCGGCGGTCGGCGGCGCGGCGACTAGGCATCACGCCGAAGGCTATAATCCACTGATCATGAATGCAGACACCACGCCTCCGGTGGCAACACCCGCCACGCCGGACCTTACCGGGCCTGCAACTGCCGAGAAACCCAAGACAAATTGGAAACTGCTTATTGCTCTCATTGGCGGTTTCATCATTGTCGCGGTATTGCTCGTGCTGGTGTTCTCGTTTCTGGCGTTTGACCCCGTTCGCACGGCGAACCTGCGTGACATCGTCATCATCGTGGCTGCATTCGCGGGCCTTGTGATGAGTCTTGTGATCGGCGCAATTCTGGCAGTTCTCACCTGGCAGATCCAATCACTGATCATGATGTTGCGCAACGAGATCAAACCAATGTTGACCAACGTCAATCAAGCGGTCAGCAGTGTTCGGGGCACGACGATGCTGATCAGCGACAATGTCGCAAAACCAACCATCAAGATCGCCAGTTGGATTGCCGGTCTGCGCGGGGCTGGCGACGCGCTTACGGCCAGGTTTTCAAATCGGAAGCGGTAACGCCGCCAAGTAAAGGAGAATATCAACATGTCAGACAGAGATTCGGGCGCCGAGATCGGCGCGTTCTTCGCGGGAGTATTGATCGGCGGGCTGGTCGGCGCAGCCACGGCCCTGTTACTTGCGCCTCAGACCGGTGAAGAGACACGCAAGGTGATCGGCAAGACCAGCGAAGAGTGGCGCGATCGCGCTCAGGACGTGCTGGAGGACGCCCGCGAGCGCGCGGACGCCACGATTGCCGATTCGCGCCGCCGGGCAGAGCGCATTCTTGATGAGGCCCGCACGAAGGCTGACGCCATCGTTGGCGAAGCCCGCGAACGCGTCGAGACCGTCATCGAGGATCGGCGCGCGCGCGGAAAGAAGGTTGAAGCCACGGCCCCAGCCGCGCCCGAGGCGCCCGCGGCCTAGCGCAGCGGCGCTAATCGGATTCGGACGTTGTGCCGCAGGCGTCCGCCATCAGGCGGACGCGCGGACACGTCCTTGCCGCGCGGATCGCATGCGATCCGCGCGGCGACTTTTTTCACAGCGTCAGTCCGGCGATCAGCACCGTTGCGATCAGCGCAATCAGCATCGCCGCGAGCAGGGCAGCCGCCAGGATAACCAAACCGACGGGTAGAACGCGCCGCGTGATACTGCCCGCGCTCAGGCGCGCCACAGGTGCCTTGCGTATCGGTTGCACTGGGTCGTCGTCGACCCCGCGCACCCGATCCTTCCAGAGGTCAGGGATCGCGCGCCAGACCAGCGCAACGCCGATGAGGGTCATTGGCGCAAACGCGCTCATCCACAAAAACCGCCCGTCGGCACTGGCCGTGGACCGGATCCAGGGCAGACCAAGACCCACAACGGCCAGGGCCAGACCCAGCACCCACATGCCCGTGCGGGCACGGCTCGTCCGGGGCTCCGCTCGGGACGGGCCCGGACCCGTCAAAGCCGACCAGATCAGCATAGCCCCAGTCACCTCGAAAAAGAGGGTGATGACCATGACTTCGGTCTGGTCACGGGCCGGAACGACAAAGGGAATGGAGGCGCCCATACCAAGCAAGGCCAGGCCAAATCCAGCCCCAAACCACATTCGCATGAGCAAATACTAACCCAGACACGACCGTGAAGCCAATTGGACTTCGGACGGTATAATCTCAATGCCTGTCAACTTTCAGTTTGATGGGGCTCAAAGAAGGCGAACGGAGATGGCAACTTCTGTGTCCGATGAATTGAATGACTCCACCCTCCACTATTTGGACGTAATCTATCGATTGACGTTGCGGGGCGATGCCGCCAACACAACCGAGATCGCCACGCGGATCGGGGTCACGCCGTCCGGCGCCAGCGTCATGCTGAAACGCCTGGCCGATCGCAAACTGATTGCACTCACGCCCTATCGCGGCGCGCTGTTGACCGCCACGGGCACACGGGCGGCGCTGCGCACGATTCGACGGCACCGGTTGCTCGAGGCTTTTCTGCACGACGTCATGAAGTTTTCGTGGGACGAGGTCGACGTGCATGCCCATGCGCTCGAAACGGCCATCAATGAAGCCTTTGAGGATCGGATGGATGCGCTGCTTGGACACCCGATTCGCTGCCCGCACGGGCACCTGATCCCATCGAAGGAAGGTGTGCTCCCGCAGGTCAGCGATGTGCCGTTGTTGGACCAGAAGGCCGGCGCGCACGGCGTTGTGCGCCTGGTTGACACCGACAATTCGGACTGGCTGCGCTATATCGCCGAATTGGGTTTGCTGCCTGGGGCGCGTGTCACGATCAAGGATGTCGCGCCCTATGGCGGTCCGATCACGCTGATCAAGGACGCCGCAACGATCAGCCTGGGGCGCAACCTGGCCGAGCTCATTTCGATCGAAGTGATTTAGGCGGGTGCCGGTCCGGTACATGCAACGCAGGCGCCGTGGCAAATTGCCACGGCGCCTGCGTACGTCGCGTCGTTGCCGCTACTTCTTAACGGCGGCGGTCAGCTTGTTCAACTGCTTCGCGAGGCGGCTCTTGCGGCGCGAGGCGTTGTTCTTGTGAATCAGGCCCTTGCCGGCGGCCTTGTCGAGCTTGCTGGCCGACAGCTTTTCGGCTTCGGCTGCGCCCGTTACGTCACGCGCGGCCAGGGCAACCCGGGTTGCTTTCACGGCGGTGCGGGCGCGCGAGCGATGAAGTTGATTGAATTGGGCCTTGCGGGCGCTGTTGCGAATGCGCTGCTTGGCGGATGCGGTATTTGCCACGTGTGTGTTGCTCCTAACGGCTGATTGAGAGGATCAGAGTCGCGTATTCAGGCGGGTGCGGATTATAACGCAGGTTGGGCTCAATGCAGAATCTGGGACAAGAACAGCTGGGTGCGTTCATGCTCAGGCGTGCTGAACAGCTTCGCAGGCGGCCCCATCTCCACAATATTGCCCTGGTCGAAGAAGCAGACCCGGTGCGCGACGTTGCGGGCAAAGTTCATCTCGTGCGTGACGCAGATCATGGTCATGCCTGATTTTGCAAGGTCGACCATGACCTCGAGCACTTCCTTGATCATTTCCGGATCCAGGGCGGAGGTGGGTTCATCGAACAGCATCACTTTCGGTTCCATGGCCAGGGCTCGGGCAATTGCGACCCGCTGTTGCTGCCCACCCGAGAGTTGACCGGGATATTTGTCCGCCTGCTCAGGAATCCGGACGCGTTCGAGGAGTTCCCGCGCAATCTTGCCCGCCCGCTCGCGATTCATCTTGCGCACACGCATTGGGGCCAGGGTGATGTTCTCCAGAACCGTCAGGTGCGGAAAGAGATTGAAAGACTGGAAGACCATGCCGACTTCCGAGCGAATCCGCTCGATGTTCCGGACGTCGTGGGTGAGTTCTATGCCGTCAACGATGATTGTGCCGCGCTGATGCTCTTCGAGCCGGTTGATGGTGCGAATGAACGAGGATTTGCCTGAGCCGGAAGGGCCCATGACGACGACGACTTCGCCCCGCGCAACCGACAGCGTGACCCCCCGCAGGGCGTGGAACTGGCCGTACCACTTGTGCACGTCTACGCACTGGATCATCGCGGACTCCGGATTGGTGTTGGATTGGCTCATGAAAGCACCTAACGACGCGACGCAGACTGCGGCAGTTCGAGCCGGCGGCTGATGGCGCCCATAACGTAGCTAAAAATCCAGTAGATGGCGGCAACGAAGAGGTAAACCTCACGCTGCGTGCCGATGAATTTCGGCTGGGCGAGCACGGTATTGCCGATGCCAAGCAGATCGAGCAGGCTGACGATGGTGACCAGCGAAGTGTCCTTGAAGAGCCCAATAAACTGGCCGACCAGAATCGGAACGACCATGCGCAGCGCCTGCGGCAGCACGATAAGCGTCATTTTCTGGGTGGCGGTCAGGCCCAGCGCATCCGCGGCCTCGAACTGGCCGCGCGGAATGTTTTGCAGGCCGCCCCGCACATTCTCAGCCATGTAGGCCGCGCTGAACAGGCTCACCCCCGCCATGGCTCGTATCACACGATCGATTTCGGGCCGGAAGCTGATCGGGCCAAATGTCACCCGATCCGGTAGAAACAGCGGCAGGATCAACTGGGCCATGAACAGAATTGTGATCAGCGGCACACCCCGGATCAGCTCGATATAGCCGATGCAAAAGGCCTTGACGACAGGCAGTTTCGACCGGCGGCCGAGCGCCAGGAGTACGCCCAACGGAAACGACGCCACGATGCCGACGGCCGTGATCAGCAGGGTGAGCAGCAATCCTCCCCACAAGTTCGAGCCGACGGTGGCGAGCAGCCCATCGGGGCCCAGGCCAGCCACCAGCACAAAACACACCGGCAGATACAGAATCCATGCCGGACCCACCAGCTTTCGCGCTCGAGCCGGCGCGCGCGCGGCGATCGCGTAACCCAACGCCCCGAGGGTCGACATGGCGACCAGCCAGGCCAAACTCGGCAGCATCAAACCGAAGCCCGCGACTTTTTCGGTGGCCGGGATGCTCAGCGCGCCCGGGAGCAGTCCGAGCAGGAGAAAAGCGGTCAGAATCGCCGCGCCCACCGCACGCTGGCGAAAGAGCCACAACCCCCACGAAACGCCGCAGATCAGGGCCAGAAGCAGCACGCACACCCAGACCCGCCAGACATATTCGATCGGATACTGTCCAATGGCAAACAGGCGAATGTTCTCAATGACGACCTGCCAGCGCGCTTCGGTGAGCGCCCAGGTCACGATTGGAATGACGAGGCTCAGCAGCAGGACGATCCCGAGGACGGTTACCGCCCCATCCGCCACCGAGCGGAACAAATTCTGGCGAAGCCAGCGCAGGATCGAGATCCGTTCGGTCAGAGGCGGGAGCGCTGCAGAAGTGTTCATCGCTCAATCAACCTGACCTTGTTGTTGTACCAGTTCATAAACAGGGATGTCAGCAGGCTGGTTGTCAGATAGATGCCCATTACGACCGCGATCATCTCAACCGCCCGTCCGGTCTGATTGATGATGACCGTCGAAATACTCCACAAATCCGGATAACCAACGGCCGCGGCCAGGGACGAGTTCTTGGTGAGGTTGAGGTACTGGCTGGTCAGAGGCGGAATGATTACTCGCAGCGCCTGGGGCAGGACGATCAGCCGGATCGACTGCATTCCGGTGAACCCCAGGGCCCGAGCTGCCTCGAACTGTCCGCGCGGGATGGCCTGCACGCCTGCGCGAATGACCTCGCCGATGAAGGCCGCCGTATAGATGACAAGCCCTGAGAGAATTGCGAACAGCTCGGGAGACAGGACAAAACCACCGTCGAAGATCCGGCCGCGCACAACGGGCAGGCTGAGGGCGCCTTCAAGCAGCCACGGAATGGCGACGCCGCGGTTTGAGACCAGGATCGGGCCGATCGAAAGCGCCTCGCTGATCTTCGGCAGGTTGAAGACGATGCCGCGATACCAGAAGACGAGAAACACCAGGAGCGGCACGTTGCGCATGATCTCGGTGTAGACCCGCGCCAGCCGGCTGATGATGAAATTGTGCGTAAGACCGGCGAGTCCGGTGATCAGGCCAAAGACAGACGCAAGGACAATCCCGACGCTGGCGACAACAAGCGTATTGACCAGGCCAACCTGAAACGCCTGCAGATAGTTGCTGCTCGCGGTGTACTCCAGAAACGAATCGCTGATGTCGAATCCGGCCCGGGTCGGCAGGAAGTCAAAGCCAATGGGAATATTCTGCCGGCGCAGGGCGCTGAGCAGATTTCCGAATAAGAACACGCCCGCGGCGATGACGACAACAACAAAGGCGACTTGGGCGAGAACGGCATAGGCGCGCTCATCGCGCCAGATCGGAATACGTGTCTTTTTTGTATCGCTCACATCGTCACCGTGCCGCAGGATTGATTTTGGAATACACGAAGGCGCGCGGCATCGCCAGGACTATCGTCCCAGCGACTGCCGCGCGCCTGTGATCCATACCTTCGCTTGCCGCTGTTATCTTCGAAACTAGCGGATCGGCGGGGCGTACATCAGCCCGCCCTTGTTCCAAAGGCTGTTGATGCCGCGCGGGATCGCGGTTGGCGTGGTCGGCCCAAGATTGCGGTCGTAAACCTCGCCAAAGTTGCCGACGCCCTTGACGATGTTGTAGGCGAACGCATTGTCCAGGCCGAGCTTCTTGCCCATATCGCCTTCAACGCCGAGCAGGCGCTTGGTTTCATTGTCCTTGGTCGAGCCCTTAAGCTGCTCCACATTCTGCGAAGTCACGCCATATTCTTCGGCCGCGAACATCGCAAATACCGACCACTTGACAATGTCAAACCACTGATCATCGCCATGCCGGACGGCCGGTCCAAGCGGCTCCTTGGACATGACAACATCAAGAATGACGTGGTCGGCGGGCTTCTTCAGCACCGAACGGCGCGAGATCAGGCCCGAGATGTCGGTGGTGTAGGCGTCGCAGCGCTCGGACTCATAGGCGGCGGTGGCATCGTCGGCGGTCTCCACGCTCAGCGGCTTGTAGTTGATCTTGCGCACGCCCATCTGATCGGCCAGATTCAGCTCAGTGGTTGTGCCCTTCTGCACGCAGATCGTGCGGTCCTTCAAATCCTCGAGCTTCGTGATCCCGCTCGCCTTGGGAACCATCATGCCCTGGCCGTCGTAAAACGTCACGGGCGCGAAGTTCAGGCCGAGTTCAGTGTCGCGCTGAAGCGACCAGGTCGTATTGCGGCTCAGCACATCGATGTCGCCGCTCTGCAGGGCGGTGAAGCGCTGCTGGGTGGTCAGATTCCGAAATTCGACCTTGGTGCCATCGCCAAAGACAGCCGCCGCCACCGCGCGGCAGACATCCACATCCAGTCCAGAATACTTTCCAGCCGAGTCAACGAAGCTGAAACCCGGGACCAGGCCCGACACGCCGCAAATGAGCTTGCCGCGCTCCGTGACTTTTTTGAGCGTGGCGCCGCTTGCGGCAACGACTGCCGCAGCCGGCGCTGCTGGGGCGGCTGTTGCGGCGGGCGCCGCCGGCGCGGACGGCGCAGCGGCGGCCTTCTCCACAACCCGTGTAACCTCCACGACGCGCGTGACCTCAACCGGCGCCGTGCTGCACGCGGACAGCGCCAGGGCGACTGCCGACAAAAGGACCGATCCAAGCTTGGTCTTCTTCATATATGTCTCCTATGGATGACGCTTTGGCCCTGCGCTGAGTTCTTTACCGGAAACAGGGTGCGGAGATTCTACATGGGCGGGCCGGGATGTCAAATTCGCCTGGCGGCTCCGAGAGGCGCCGCCGGGCAAATGGCGCATAATCAGCACTGGAGTTTTAGGAATGAAACCTGCTTGCCTGATCCGCCTTTTGCCGCTCGCCGCGCTCCTGGCCGCCTGCGCCAGCGCGCCCGGCGCCGGGCTTCCAACCGCAACGCCGGCGGGACCGCTGACTTCGCCGCTCCGGCCGACCGCGCCAGTCGCCGACAATACCGTGATCCGCTATGAACGGAGCGGCGGCATCGCCGGTCGCACGTCCTCATGGACGATCTACGCGAGCGGACGGGTGGTGGACGGCGCTGGCGTCGAGACGAAGGCGGACCAGGCCAAACTCGCCGCACTTGTGACCATTGCTCGAGATCCGAAGACACTTGCGCTCACGAGCTCGGCCGGCCGCGGATGCCCGGACTGTTTCAAATACACGGTTTCGATCCAGACACCGGGCGCCAACGTCAGCCTGGTCACCTATGACGGCGTGACTAACCCGCCGGAACTCGATGCGCTCCTGCTGGCACTGGCGGAAGTGACCCGCTAGGCAGGCCCGCCAACCTCAATCGAATTCGGCGGGCCGGGCCGGGTCATCCAGATGGGCGAAACACGCCGCAATCTGAGCGCGATTGGTGCGAGCCTCCGATAGCGCGGGGATTTCTTGGCGGGCAAAGAAGCCGCTGCCCAGAATCTCGTGATTCGCAGGCGCGGGCGCGCCCCCAACCAGTTCACAGGCAAAGATCAGCTTGTAGCCATGGTGATATGACAAGGGCCGGCCGTCATCGTGATTGCGATTCGCGTCAAAAACCCCGATCAGCGCTTTCGCGCGGGCTAGAAAGCCCGTTTCTTCCGCCACCTCGCGCTCGGCCGAGACTGATGGCGCATCGCCGACATCTGCCCAGCCGCCGGGCAGGCACCAGCGCCCGTCCGAACGCTCCCGGGCCAGGAGCAGCTTGCCGTCGCGGAAACAGGCCGCGCGCACATCCACCTTGGGAGTCGCATATCCGGGTTGGGCGGCGAACCAGCCATTGACCAGAACCGGATCGGCGCCCGTCTGAACCGCCAGGATTTCGCCGGCCAGCGCGCGCAATTGGGCGTACCGCTCGCGGTCAAAGTCACTCTCGCAGTAGGTCAGACCCGCCTGGGCGATCGCGTCGATTTTCCGCGCCCAACGCAGCCAGTTTGGGACCTCAGCCTGAGCGGGCCCGCCGGTCACCCGGCCACCGCCTGGATGAATTCAATCCGATTGCCAAAGGGATCGCGAGCCTCGAAGCGGTCGTAACCCGGGATTGGGATCGAGTCGAGCGTCGCGCAGCCGGCCGCCTCGAGCTTTGCCCGCCAGTCCGGCAACGCGCGCACCTGCCAGGCGACGTGGGCCTTGGTCCGGGTGCGATCGACGCCCTCCTCTGTGCTGACGTGCAGTTGCTGCCCGCCAACCTCGGCCCAGAATCCGCCTCGATCCTTCAACGACTCAGGCTTGTGGATTTCGGGCAGACCCAGGAGGTCCAGATAGAAAGCCCGGGCGCGCTCAAGTTCGGCCGAGGAAACGCACACCTGCACGTGATGAATCCGACGGACCTGCGCGATCGCGGGCGGCCATTCGTGGCGCAGCAATCCCATCACCAGAATATCCTGATCGGCGCCGTCGCGGCGGAGGAACTGGCGCCAGCGCCCTTCCTCCACAAAACCCAGTTTGCGATACAGCGCGACCGCCCGCTCATTGGCGGCGAAGACAATCAACCCCACCCGATGCAGGTCCATCTCGCCAAAGGCGTGATTCAGCAACAGGGTCACCGCTTCGCGGCCGTAGCCCTTGCTCCAGTGGGCGCGGTCGCCGATGCCAACATGCAAATCGGCCGCGCGATGGGATGTTCGATAACGGTGCAAGCCAATCCGACCGATGACGGCGCCGCCATCGATGACCTGAATCGCCCACTCGATGGCCGTGTCGCGATAGGCCCACTTCTCGGTATCGGCGCGGGACTGGCGGGCCACCCGCGGCCTCGGCACGTCGGAATCAAACAGCCGCATCATGCCGGCATCCTTGGACCAGCGCGCCATCAGGTCGCCGTCGCGCTCGGCGTCGATGGCGATCAGCCTGATCCGGTCGCTGGTGAGCTGATCGGAAAAAGTGATCATCGTGCCGCCTCCCACTCGGCCCGCAGCAGGCCCAGATTGACCTCGTCCCAGCGCCGGCCAAATCGAAACAGCGCCTCACGCTGGCGCGCTTCGACCTTGAATCCGGCGGCCGCAAAAAACGCCAGGGCCGCTTCGTTGTAGCCCGGCACGCCAACCGTAACCCGGCGCAGGTTCATCTCATCAAAGATATAGCGCAGGCCGAGGGCAAGCGCCTCGCGACCGTAACCATGGCGGCGATCCGCCGGCAGGCCGATCCCCAGCCGCAGCCAGGCATTCCCGGCACCCCACTCCGCCCAGATCACCAGCACGCCCACGAGCCGATCGTCGGCCCGCAGCCGAATGCGCAAGTCGAACTCGTAGGCATCATCCTCGTGATTCTTCTCACGCTCTTCGTAACGTTTCTTGAGCTGATGGGCGGAGGTCGGCCGCTGCAACTCGACATTGAACAAGGCGAGGAAGTCCGGGGTATGCGACCAGACGGCCTCGACCTCGGGATCGTTGACCGGATCGAGGGCGGTCAAGCGGAGCCGCTCGCCCTCATAGATGTTGGCGTCATTCATGTGGGTTTTTGACGAGATCACCGTCCCCGCGTTTCGCGCGGGGACGGTGATCTCGTCAGAGTCATTGTGGTCATGTCTAGGGAAATAAGTAGGGTTGATTGGGCGCCTGGGTTGCTTCGATCCGTTCAGCGGCGATGATCGGGAGCTGCTGGCCGGCGTACTCGCCCAAACTAAAGCGGCCAACCACGCGCACCCAGGCATCGGTCTTGAGCGCCGAAGCATCGGCGGTCTCGACCAGCAAGGCCACTGGCGTCGCGTCGGCGACGCAGCAGCTCACCGCGAAGCGGGAGACGAAGAATTGATTCGGCTTGACCCGCGGATCGTGATAGACGAAGCCAATCACATCGACGGCCTGGCCGGATAGCGCCGCCGGATCTGGGCTGCGCGAAATATCGATCAGCCAGTCGATGATGCTGCGCTGCCCGCCTGACCGTTGGGCCACCGGCGCCGAACCCGCCCGCACCGGCGCGCCCAGGCCCAGTCCGCGGCCGGCCAACGCGCTTGCGCCCAGCGGCCGGGCCGGGACCAGCAAACCGAACACAATCGGCAACACCAGCAGTCCGGCCCCAAACACGTTGATCCGCCCATGGCCCGGCCATAGCGGCGAGGATTGGGCGGCCCGGTCCATCAGCCGAAAAACGACGGTCAGGGCCAGGGCTGAAAAAAGCAGGACCGCGACGAGGGCCAGCCAGGCGAAGCGCTGATTAATGTAGAAATTCAGTGTGCCAGTGTTGATTTTTACGGCAAACATCAGGGCCAGTCCGGCCAGGATGATTCCCTTGATCCAGGAAGTCGAACGATTGGTCATGACATCACCAGGCGAGATTCAGGTTGACGAAGACCCCGACGAGGAAGGCCATCGCCGCGGTCAAAAGGATGAGATAGAAGACGACACGGCGTTTGAAGACGCCCAGCAACATCAGGGTGCTCTTGATGTCGATCATCGGGCCGAACACGAGGAAGGCGATGATCGAACCGCTGGTAAAGGTATTGACGAAGTTGAGGGCCAGAAACGCGTCGACGGTACTGCAGACCGAGAGCACAAAGGCCAGGGCCTGCAGGGCGACGACCGAAAGGACCATCCCTGAGCCGATGCCGAGCAACGCCTGCTGCGGCACGAAGGTCTGGAGTGCGCTGGCCAGCAGCGACCCGGCGACGAGATAGGGCGCCACGTCGAAGAACTCGTCAGCGGCGACGCCCACCGCGCGCTGTAGGTTGGCAAGGCGGCTGGCTGCGGGCGCGCTGGCCGGCGGGCCGCGGCGCGCGTCATCGGGCGGGCCGCCCGGTAAGCCGCCCAGCACCGGCCCAAGCGAGAGCGGCCGCATGACCCGGGCCAGGCCGGGTTGAAATGAAAACACCAGACCAACGACGACGGCGATGACCAGGGTAAAACCAATGCGTCCCCAGAACACCGGGCCAAAACCAAATGCCGCGAAGGTGCTGGCGATGACGATCGGATTGAGAACCGGGGCGCCAAGCAGAAACGCGATTCCGGCCGAAAGGGGCAAGCCCTTCTGGCACAAGCGGCGCACGACCGGGATGACCCCGCACTCGCACACCGGAAACACGACGCCCAGCAGCGCGCCAACCAAGGTTGCCATGAACCGGTTGCGCGGCATCACCCGGGCAATGTCCTCAGGCGAGATGAAGACGACGATCAGACCGGATGCCAGCGCGCCCATCAGAAGAAACGGGGCGGCCTCGATAAAGATGCCGAGAAAGACCGTGACGAAGTTCTGGGCGAGATCCGGCAGGGCCACGGCCGGCACATACACACCCAGCGGGACAAAATTGTCCAGGACGATGGTGCCCAGCACCAGCGCGAGAACAAGCCCACAGATGATTATCAACCGACTGCGCGTCATAGCGAGGCATTAAACCACTCCCGAGTGGAGGGCGGGCGGAAACGATCAACCGCGGCGTGGCCGCGGTTGATCGTTTCCGTCCACAAAGTTGCCTATCAGGCCGCGGCGTCGAGTGCCGCGGCAAAGATCCGCAGCGCCTCATCGATTTGATCGGCGGTGACCACCAGCGGCGGAATCCAGCGAATGACGTTCTGATACGACCCGCAGGTCAGCATGAGCAGCTTGTGGTCGGCGCAGGTCTTGACGATTCTGTCCGTGATCGCCTTGTCCGCGTGCCCGTGCGCGTCGACAAACTCGGTCGCGACCATGCAACCCAGCCCGCGCACATCGCCGATCTGCTTGAACTCGGCCTGCAGCTTGCGCAGCCCGGCCATGAGCTGCTCGCCGCGCGCCGCGCTGTTCTCGATGAGTTTTTCGTCACGCATGACCCGAATCGTCTCGGCCGCCGCGGCCGCAGAGACCAGGTTCGGGCCATACGTTCCGCCATGCGAGCCGGGCGTCCACTTGGCCATCACCTTGCGACTGGCGGCAACCGCACTGAGCGGCATGCCCGAGGCGAGGCCCTTGGCCAGCACCAGAATATCGGGCATGACCCCGGAGTGCTCCATGGCGAAGAACTTGCCCGTCCGGCCAAAACCGGTCTGAACTTCATCGAAGATCAGCATGATGCCGTATTCGTCGCAGATCGTGCGCAGCCCCTGCAGAAAGCTGTTCGGCGGGACGACGTAGCCGCCCTCGCCCAGGACCGGCTCCACCACAATGGCGGCGGTCTCCTGCGGCGCCGACTGGGTCTTCAGCAGGTAGCGCAATTGATCGAGGGCATAGCCGCAGCAGTGGCCGCCGTCGGTCGGGCACGAAGCGCTCAGCGCGGCCCGCTCGGCGACGTCCATGGTGCGCTGCGCGACAGGGCAGTGGAAGCAGTGGGCGTAGGGCGCGCCAAAGACACCGGACGGCAGCGGTTGATAGCCTGCTCGATAGCTGGTCTTGCTCATCGTCATCGCCATGGTCATATGGGTGCGCCCGTGAAAGGAGCCCTCGAAGGTGATGACATTTGTGCGGCCCGTCGCCTGTTTGGCCAGCTTTACGGATGCCTCGATCGCCTCAGCCCCGCTGTTGCTGAAGAAATACGTGTCGATCTGGGGCGGCAGGATCTGGCGCAACTGATCGGTAAGGTCGAGCACAGCCTTGCCCGTGACAACGCCAATCTGGCCGTGGATCATCTTGGCTGCCTGATCCTGGATCGCCTTGACCACCCGCGGGTGGGCGTGGCCGGTGTTGGTCACCCCGATACCGCTGGTGAAGTCCATATACGTCTGGCCCTGGGTATCGTGGATGTAGATGCCTTCGGCATGATCGACGTCGATATCAAAGGCGCGCGCCCAGACCGGGGCGAGATTCTCTTTGCTCACGGTGAACTCCTTGGGAAAGTAGTCGATGGCGCCGATCAGACGCCGGTGGATTTGGCCAGAGTGACGCTGCCGACACCCGCCAGCGCGTTCTCATACAGCGATAAAACGAACAAGAGCGAGGACAACCGATTGAGATAGCGCACAAGCTCGGCATTGTCGATGAGGCCCTCGTGCAGCAAACGGACCACCACCCGCTCGGCCCGCCGAGTCGTGGTCCGGGCCAGATCGAGATACGCGCCAGGCAGGCTGTCGCCCGGCACAACAAATTCTCTGGGCAGCGTCACCAGGGCGGTCACGGCATCAGTCTCGGCTTCGAGCCAGGCGACCCGGGCCGCGTCGACTTTGCGGAACTGCGGCGCGGCCTGCTGGGTGGAAGCCAGCTCGGCCATCATGTGATACAGATCGCGCTGGGCCCGCAGCAGCAGCGCCCGGGTCAGCTCCGCCTGGGCAGAGGCGCGGGCGAGGCCCAGGGTCGAGTTGGCTTCATCGACCGTGCCATACGCTTCAGGCTGGGGGGTGTACTTCGCCACCCGCCCCTCGCCCAGCAGACCGGTGAAGCCATCATCACCCGTGCGGGTGTATAGTTGCGTGCCCATTCGCCCGATTGTATCCATGTATCCCGATAGCGAGATCCTCTTCCCCGCTTCCTGCATACCCGACTTGCGAAATGCGCGGACGGGCGACGCCTGGTCGAGCTGGTTGGATCGCCTGGCGAAACTGCCTGAAACCCACGAAGACGTGCTGGCGTTCTCGCTAATGGTCATCCGATCAGCGAACTGCCTGACCTGCGCCCCCGACAGCCACCGGGCCAATCTGGGCTGCTGCGCATGCTCGCGCCGCACCCTGCAGGGCTTCAAGGATGGCGAAGATGGCATCCATCGCGCGGTCGAGCGGGCGCGCAAAGAGATTCGGGCGCACTGACATGTCACTCATTCACCTGCCCAAACCCGAGCCAAACATTCACTCCCGGCGCCTGAAGGCGCACCTGCCCAACGACTACGAGGAGCTCTTCGTCAAAGCCGATGAGACGATCCGGAAGCTGACGGCCCCTTACCCGCGGGCCACCCGGATCTATGAGCTGCTGTCTTCCGATCCGCGTGTGCAGGCGAATTGGGAGATGTCGAATTATACGGCGGTCAGCAAGCTCAATTACAACGATCACGGGCCCATTCACGCTCGCGTCACCGCGTCATATCTCGCCCAGATCATGGTCCTGCTGCACGAAGCGGGGGTGCCATTTGACGTGGTCGAGTCGGGCACGGGCACATACGAGGACGCCTTTGTGGTCGGAATCGCGGGGATCCTGCTGCACGATATCGGGAACGCCCTGCATCGGCTGAACCATGAGCCGATGGGCGTGATCATGGGACAGTTGATTCTGGAGCGCACGCTGCCCCGCCTGTATGGCGATTCCGAACGCATGCAGTTGATCGAGAACTTCATTCTGTCGGCAATCCAGTGCCACGATATGAACCCGCCCCCGCTCTTTATGGAAGGCGCCGTCGTCGCCGTCGCGGACGGTTGCGACATGAGTAAAGGGCGCGCGCGCATGCCCTTCGACCTCGGCAAGATCGACATCCACGCGGTGTCGGCGCTCTCGATCGAAGCCGTGCGCATCCTTCGGGGCGAAAACATGCCGGTCGAGATCCACGTCGATATGAGCAACTCGGCCGGCATCTTCCAGGTCGAAGAGATCCTGGTCAAGAAGCTCAACCTGACCCCGCTCAGGCAATACGTCACGGTCAAAGCCAGCACAATCACGCCCGGCGGCCGTGACCAACGGATCGTTGACAGCGTCATCCTGAAGGACGGGCGATTGCGGCCGCTGTAGACCGGCGGCGGGCATCCCCGCGCAATCCGAATCATGAACAAACCCGCATTCGACCGCTTCTATCGCTACGCCGAACTCACCGATCTCCTGAATGCGCTGGCTGGCGCGCATCCAGACCTGTGCGCCATCACCTCAATTGGACGCAGCCACGAGGGCCGCGAGATTTGGATGGCGACCCTGACCAGCGCCAAGACCGGCCCGGCCTCAGACAAGCCCGCATTCTGGGTGGACGCCAATATTCACGCGACCGAAGTGTCGCCATCAACCTGCGCGCTGTATGCGATCTACAAGGCGTTGAGCGGGTATGGCAGCGATGCCCAACTCACCCGGCTGCTCGACACCCGCGCGCTGTACATCGTGCCGCGGGCGAACCCGGATGGGGCCGAACTCTTCCTCGATGAGCGCCATCGCCGCATTCGGTCATCCACCCGGCCCTACCCGCTCAAGGAGCGCCAGGACGGTCTGCACCTTGCCGACATCGATGGCGACGGGCGCATCTTGTCGATGCGGGTGCGCGATCCAAATGGCCCGTGGAAGGCCCATCCCGATGATGCGCGCCTGTTGATTGCGCGAGACCCGGCCGGCGGCGACAGCGGGCCGTTCTATCGCATCCTGCCCGAGGGCGAGATTCAGAACTACGACGGCGTCACGATCAAGCTCGCCCGCCCGCTGGAAGGCCTGGACCTCAATCGGAACTTCCCGGTCGAGTGGGCGATCGAGAGCGAACAGCCCGGAGCCGGCCCATATCCAACGAGCGAACCCGAGGTGCGGGCGATGGTCCAGTTCATCGTCGACCACCCGAACATCACCGGCGCGATCACCTTTCACACCTACAGCGGGGTGTATCTCCGGCCGTATGGCACCCGGGCGGATGACACGATCGCGACCTCCGACCTGTGGACGATGCAGGAGATCGGCAAGACCATCACGAAGCTGACCGGCTATCCGGCTGTGTCGGTATTCCACGACTTCAAATACCACCCCAAGGAAACCATCAAGGGGGTCTTTGACGATTGGCTCTACGACCACCTCGGGGTGTATGCCTGGACGTGCGAGCTGTGGAGCCCGCAGCGCATGGCCGGGATCGATATGAAGAAGCCAAACGGCGGGGGCTACCGCTTCATGGATTGGTTTCGCCAGCACGATGTCGAGGACGACCTCAAGCTGCTCAAGTGGCAGGACGAGGCCCTCGGCGGGCGCGGTTTTGTCGCGTGGCAACCGTTCACCCATCCCCAGTTGGGCGACGTTGAGCTCGGGGGCTGGGATGCCGAACTGATGTGGCGCAATCCTCCATCGCACTTGCTGGAGGCCGAGATTGCGCCACATGCGGATGTGATCTTCTGGCACGCCCTGATTTCGCCCGAGCTCTCCTTTCGGGAGTTCTCGGCCAAACGGGTGGGCGATTCGGCCTGGCACCTCCAGGCGGTGGTCGAGAATACCGGCTGGTTGCCCACAAGCGTGAGCACGCGCGCCGCCGAGAAGCGCCTGGTCCAGCCCTTGGAGCTCCTGCTGAGCCTGCCGGAGGGCGCGCGGCTGGTGAGCGGCGAACTCAAGACGGCCTGCGGGCAGCTCGAGGGGCGCGCGCTGAAGCTGACCATGGGCGTGTGGGGCGGCAGTGACGCCAGCACCGACCGGGTCCGAGTCGAGTGGGTGCTTGAGGCGCCGGCCGGCGCGACGGTGACCGTTACCGCCCGGCATGACCGGACGGGCAAGACCCGCGCGACGCTGACGCTGGTGCCATCCTAGGAAAAGGTTCCGAGATCGCAATCCCCGCGCTTCGCGCGGGGATTGCGATCTCGGCATTTATTGCGCTCAACCATCAAATTCGACCATGACCACAAGAAAGCACATCCAACTCAAGACAGAACTGCCCGGGCCGGGCAGCCGCGCGTTGGTCGCGCGGCGCGATGCGAGCATGCCGGCCGGGTTCGCAAGTCGACGCCCCTGGCGATCAAACGCGCACGGGGCCATGGTCGAGGACGTCGACGGCAATATGCTGCTCGACTTCACCGGCGGGATCGGGTGCTGAATGTCGGGCACACCCGACCGAGGTCGTTAAGCCATCCGGGCCCAGGCCGGCGAGCTGATCCACATCAGCGGGCTGGTCGCCACGACCGAGCCGCATGTGCGCCTGGCCGGAGAAACTGTGCGCCATCGCGCCGATCCCCGGGCCCAAGAAAGCGATGATCAACAACAGCGGGGCCGAGGCGGTTGAGACCGCCATCGCGACGGCCCGGGCGGCGACCGGCCGGCAAGCCATCATCGCGTTTGAGGGCGCCTATCACGGCCGGACGCTGCTGACCCAGTCGCTGACCAGCAAGTACGCCTTGTTCAAGAAGAACTTCGGGCCGTTTGCGCCGGAGATCTATCGGGTCCCCTACCCCTACTTGACCGGATGGTGGCCGCGGACACGATGACCGACGAACAGAAGGTCGAGCTGGTATGGGAGTCGTTTGAGCGGGCGCTGGTCGCCCATGTCATGCCCGAGGCCGTGGCCGCCGTCATCGTCGAGCCGGTGCAGGGCGAGGGTGGGTTCATCCCGATGCCGGTCGAGTTCATGCGCCGGCTGCGGGCGACCTGCGATCGCTATGGCATTTTGCTCATCGCCGATGAGATCCAATGCGGGATGGCCCGCACCGGCAAGATGTTCGCGATGGAGCATTTCGGGGTATCGCCCGACATCATCACCCTGGCCAAAAGCATGGGCGGCGGGATGCCGATTGCGGCGACCGTGGGCCGGGCCGAGGTTATGGACAAGCCCCATCTTGGCGGTCTGGGCGGCACCTATTGGACAATCCGATCACCTGCGCGGCGTCGCTGGCGGCGATTCAATTGATCGAGGACCAGGACCTGCCGGCCGGGCGCGGCATGTCGGCGGGATCGCCTGCGACCGGCTGAAGGACATGCAGTCGCGGATCGGCATCATCGGTGATGTGCGCGGGTTGGGCGCCATGCTGGCCATCGAGCTCGTCGACGACCGGGCCACCAGAAGCCGCTGGCGGTAGAGCGCACCCTGTCGGTGGTGAACTTACGCGGCCCAGAAATGGCGTGCTGATGATCCGCTGCGGGCTGTATCAAATGGCGTGCGCTTCCTGTTCCCTCGTCATCACCGATAGCGAGTTGAGCGAGGGCTGGATGTGGTGGAAGAGGCGTTTTGCAGGCGTGAGTATTGTTCTTCTGCAGGAATACTCCCGGCCCGGAGTAAGCCGGGCCGGGGCGTATTCCTGCAAGAAACCAAGGGCAGTAAATTCATCTTTCGCAATACAGGCTTGAGCCGCGGAATGCGGCTGCGCCAAGAGAGATACAACATGACGACACTGCACTGGGGATTCTGGGCGCGGCCCAGATCGCCGGCTCCGTATGATCCCGGCCATGTCAAGGCCGCCAAAACAACACGCTGACGGCCATCGGCAACCGCGATCTCAGGCGCGCGCAAAAGCTTGCGGCGCTCGGCGATGGCGCGCATGCCTACGACTCATATGAGGCGGTTCTGGCGGATAAGGATGTCAACGCGGGTATATATCCCGCTTCCGAACAGGATGCACGCCAGTGGGCGATCAAAGCCGCCGGGCGGGCAAGCACGTTCTGGTCGAGAAGACCTTCGCGACCAACGCCGAGGATGCCGAACGGGTGATTGACGTGCGCGAAAGTCAGGGCGTCACCGTCAGCGAATCGCTCATGTATCGCTTTCACCCGCTGACCCGGCGCATCCTCGACATCACCCGAAGCGGCATGCTGGGGAAGATCCGATCGATCAACACCACGTTCGCCTTCACGCTCGAAGACCCGAACGACATTCGGCGAAGCCAGCCATTGGCGGGCGGCGCGCTGAATGACCTCGGCACGTATTGCGTGCACATCGCCCGCGCGATTGCCGCCGACGAACCGATCGAGGTCATGGCGCGCGGGACTTTCGGGCCAAGCGCACTGGACGAGACCATCACCGGTCTGATGCGGTTTCCCAACGACATCACGGCCACATTCGCGGCCAGTTTCGATATGCCCCGGATAAGCCCGCTCATCGTGGTTGGCACGCGCGGCATGATGTATGTGCCGCACCTGTTCACCTATTTCTCCGACAACGTCATACGGATCACGCTTGACGATCGGCAGCACCGGGTGAACTCCAGCGAAACAATCGAGCACATCGCCAATTCTGACCCGTATATTCTCGTGCTCGAGGACTTTGCCGAGGCGATCGGCGTGAAGCGGGCGCCCAAGATCAGCCCGGACGCGATCCTGAAGCATCAGCGTGTTCTGGATGCGTTGATCTCGTCGGCGCGCGGCGATTGCGTTTGAGACTATAATCGCGGCGTTCGTTGGAGAGATGCCAGAGTGGTTGAATGGGACGGTCTCGAAAACCGTTGTAGGTCTATGGCCTACCGTGAGTTCGAATCTCACTCTCTCCGCTCGTGACTGGGCCGGCGGCCCGGACTGCTGGAGCGTCCGCAAGGATGGTCCGCTCCCCGGCCGCCGGCCCTGACCCTTTTTCATGTCAGCCAGATGCGTGGAATGCCCGAATGAAGCCGTGGAACGGTGCGAAGTCACAGGAATCCCGCTGTGCGCCCAGCATCTGTAGTCCGCCGATGACGGCCGGCGGATCAGTCAGGCCGTCGCCCGTCAGCTCAGCCAAGCGGCGTCACCGTCTTCTCGCCGCAGACCTACCTCACGACCCTCGGCGCAGCCCGTCGAACTGCCCCGCTTGCCGATGGCGCCGCCCCCTCGCCCATGCCAACAACAACCATGACGTGATCGCGGCCCTGGCCTTTGGCACGGGGATGCTGTCGATCGCGACCTGCTTTGGGATCGGGGCCGCCGTCTGCGCAGCTCCGCTCCCGCTGGTGCCACTGATCCTTGGGTTGGTCGGCCTGGGCGGCGCGCGGCATGCCCGCGATCCGCAGCGCGGCTTTTCTCATGGACGGACTTGGGCGGCTCCGGCTTCGTCGCCATCACCCTGCTCCTCCTCGTTGCGGCCCTGGCCTTTGGAATCACTGGGCCACTGCAGACGCTCTTTACACGGGTGTGCTGCGGGCTCCTAATCGCCGGCGGCACAGGTTTATTGGAATAAACCCCGGCGGAGCCGGGATCATTCCGATATCTGTTTGCAGCGGCGCAACCTATAATCGGCGAATGCGATCGAACGAGGGATTTCATGCGCGTACTGATCACCGGGATGAACGGATTTGCTGGCAGCCACCTGGCGGACTTGCTGATCGCCGAGACGCACTGGCTGCTCATCGGGGCCTCGCGAAATGCCAGCGGCGAGCGCACGAGTCCGCGCATGTCGTGGTGGAATTTGGATCTGCGCGACGCGGACGCGGTCAAGCGGCTGATCAAACTCGAGCGGCCCGATCTCGTCATCCACCTCGCCGCCCAGCCATATGTGCCGGCCGCCTGGGACGATCCGTGGGCGACCTTCGAGATGAACGTCCGCCCGCAGCAGAACCTCTTTGACGCGCTGCTGGCCAGCCGGCTCACCCCGCGCATCCTGATTGCGTCGTCGGTTGAGGTATATGGCCCGCCGTCCGACACCGGCGACCTGCCCTTCCGCGAAACCCGCCCAACCATGCCGGTCAGCCCCATATGGGGTGAGCAAGGTCGCCAGGAGGCGATGGCGCTGCAGTATCGGCGCAGCCATGGCCTGGATGTCGTCGTGGCCCGGCCGTTCAATCCACATCGGCCCGCGCCAAACCATGAGCTCAGCGGCCAATCAATTCGCCCAACAGATCGCCGAAGATTGAGGCGGGATTGCGCGAGCCGGTGCTGCGGGTTGGGAACATGACCGCCCAACGCGACTTCTCCGACGTCCGCGATGTTGCGCGGGCCTATCTTGGACTCATCCGCCTGGGCGAGCCAGGCGAGATCTACAACATCTGCAGCGGCCAGCCACGCTCGGTCTAGGCCCTGCTCGATATCTTGCTCAGCAAGTCACATAAGACGATTAGATTGAGCCTGATCCAGCCAGGATGCGGCCCGCCGACACGCTGGTCAGCTATGGGTCCAACGAAAAATCGACAGCCGCGACGGGTTGGACGCCGCAGATCCTTCGAGCAGTTGGTCTCGGACATCCTGGACGATTGGCGGTGCGGGAACCGAGAAGGCAGCCGAGCCGGTGACTCGGGTCGTCTGAGTTCTGAGTCCACCTTTCGCAAGGATAGGGCCGGCCCCGAAAGGGCCACGTGATGCCGGCGCGCCCTTAGGAGCCAGCAAACACAGCATGAGCCCTGAAAGGGCGAAATCCGGAATCGGCCTCAAGGGTCGTCCGCGCGGTCGAAGGACCTCCTACGCCGACCTTTCAGCGGAAGCGCCGTGCGCTGGGGGCAGGCGCTGCGCCCCGGCATTAAATCGGTTCCGGCGGGGCCATCTGTTGAACGAATGCTTCCTTAGGCCAAAGGGATCCGCCTGGTTCCTAAAGCCAGCCCGCCCCCCTTGAAGAACGAGGGCAGGAAGGCCATTTACTTGGAGGCGGATATCTTGCCCGAGGCGGCTGAGCACCCTTCCCGGCGTCGCTCAGTGATCCGCCCGGGCGGCGGGCAAGATGCCCAAAGGCATTACCGATCCGCACCTGCCAATCTTTCGTGCACCTGGGTCCTTCGGGGCCGCCGTCGATAGCGGCAGAGCACCGCTTCTCGGCATGCGCGGCGCTCCGGTTCGGGCCGCCCGGAAAGGAGGCCTGGCTCCAAGAGCCAAAGGAGACCTTTGGCCTTGTTGAAAGGGGACTGCGCGCCGCGTCCGTCAGCGCCCCGCCACCGACAACAGCACGCTCATCAGCACCTGGGCGACGATGATCTTGGTGATCGCCAGACATCGGGTAGGCCTGGGCGTAGCCGGCGCGGCCGGTCATCGCCGGCGCGCTGCTCGACGACAGGCCGGCAAACCAGGCTGGGTCATGATCGCGGCCAGAATCCCGATCAAACGCCCCATCGGGGATGCGCAGCACCTTGTAGCCAACAACGAGGATCGACGACTGCGACGATGATGCATACGGCGGCGGCCACCGCGATCACGACCGCATCGCCGGAGGCGATCGTCCGGGCGAGATCTAGCCCGCGCCCGACCCAACCCCGCCAAAGACAGCACCAGGCCGAATTGGCGCAGGGTGAGATTGGCGTTATACGCGCAGGCCCCACACCAGCGGCCCGAGCGCTCCAGAGCGCGCCCAGGCCAGCCGACACGAGCAGCGGTCCGCCCGCGATGCCCAGGGCGCAGGGTAATGCCGCCGGCAGGGGAATGGCTACAAAGCCAGCCAACACGACCGGGGCCAGCCCGAATTGGGAAGGTAAGCACGTCGACCTCGCTCAACGCGCGATACGAGTCGCCAAAGAACTTGGCTGCGGCGGCCAGATCTTCGCGCCGGGCGATCACCCGGACCCGATCGCCAAGCTCAAGGCGCATGTCCCCCCGCGCGATCATGTCGGCGTCGCCCCGGCGCACCCGGGTGACCACCGCGCCGATCACCTTTGGCAGGTTCAGCTCGCCGAAGGCGAGGGTGCGCCCGGCGACGCGCGGATTCGAGACAAAGATGCGTCGATAGTCGAGTTCGGCGCTCCAACTCGAGATGAATGTCACTCGGTTCGCCAACCAGGGCTTAAGTGATCCAGGTCGCGCCGCCGACGACGGTCAGATCGCCCTCGCGCAGGACAACTGATCCGGTCGCCAGGACGTCATCCTCATGCCGCACCCAGCCGACGATGACGTCGAGGGGATGCTCCGGCCATGATCCGGGAGAGGCTGGCGCCCGATCGCCGCCGCCTGGAGTTTTACCCGCAACGTGCGCGACGCATCTGGCGGCGGTCAGGCGAACTGCCCTGGGTTGCCTCGGCTTTCGCGTAGTTGATCCGAAAAACCTTCTCGGCGACGACGATGACAACCAGGGTCAGCACGATCCCGAGCGGATAGCCGATCGAGAAGCTGACGGATTAGGGCCGTTGACGAGCGCTTCGACCAATTCAGGCGGGACCGTGCCCTTGATGAATCTCGCGCATGGCGGCCAGCGAAGCAGCATTGGTAAAGCTCCCGGTAAACAGCCCGGTCCCGACCGCGGGTCCGAACCCAAACCCCACCGCTACCAGCGCCACCACAAGGGCGGCCAAGACAACTGCGGCACCCGCGAAGAGGCTCTCCCTGAGGCCCGGCCCGCGCAGCGACGCAAACGACCGGCCGCTGCTGAGACCCAACAGATACAGGAAGATGGCCAGCCCAAGCTGCTGGATGATCGGGCACCCGCATGCGCGGGCTGAGGGCGCCAAGAACAGCGCGCTGAACAACACAGCCGAGACGCCCAGGCTGACCCCGCCAAAGCGGAGTTGCCCGAGCAGATAGCCCAGGGCCGCGATGGCGAAGAGCAGCAGCAGCGGGTTGTTCTCAAGCAGTTCAATCATGCGCGCCTGGCGAATATTCCAAAGGGTGGCCCCCATTATTCCACTCCCTTCGCACAACCGGGATGCGTGCTCACCCTTAAGTATTCGCGCACTGGGTCAGAACCGCTCGGACGGCAATCCCCAATGCTCAGGCGAGCGCCACAGGGCAGACAGGATCAACTCCCGGATAAAGATCATCTCCTGGGGCAGCCGATCGCAGCAGCGGGCGAAGAGTGATCGTGCGAGGCGACCTCCTGCTGCCACAGGTCGCGATCGACCGACATCACCTCATCAAATTGGGCGCGTTCGCAGGTCTCAGTCCGCGCCAATCCAGATCGCCGTGCCGGGGCACCATCCAGCGGGCTTTCCACCGCCACCGCATGGCCATGGGTGCGCCCCGACGATCCATTTCCAAGATGCGACATGTTCACGCCAAACTCCGGCCACAGAAAGTTGCCGTCCTTGTCCTTGCCGAACCAATTGACCAGAAAGACCCGGGGCGGATTAGGCAGGCGCCGCCTGAAGTTCAGCCAGTGATTGAAGTAGTCGGCCATGTTGTAGCCGCAAAAAGGGCAGCATGGCGGAAACGGATCGCGCCGGACCGCCGCGGTGCCACCTTCGCCGAGGCGGCCGTGGTCTCCGAGCCCATGGTCGCCGCGGCATAACCCGGTAAGCCCAATTGAAGGCCTGGTAAACCAGCGGCACAACGGTCGATCGACGCCCTCCGAAGATGAAGGCGCTGATCGGAACGCCGTTCGGGTCGTCGCAGGCGGGATCGATCGAGGCAGCCCTCGATCGGCGGGTGAAACGGGCGCATTCGGATGGCGGCCGGGCGGCCGCGGCTCGCCGGGGTCCAACCTTGCCAGTCCAGTCGATCAAATGGGCGGGCGGGTGTTTGGTCTTGCCCTCCCACCACACGTCGCCATCGTCGGTCAGGCGACGTTGGTGAAGAGGGTGTTCGCCCGGATGCTGGCCATCGCGTTTGGATTGGACTTCTCGGAGGTGCCGGGCGCGACGCCAAAGAAGCCCGCCTCCGGATTGATGGCATAGATCCGCCGTCGGGGCCTGGCTTGATCCAGGTGATGTCGTCGCCGACGGTCGAAACATCCCAGCCCCCTCGGACTGAAACGGGGCGGGCGGGATCATCATCGCGAAGTTGGTCTTGCCACAAGCGCTGGGGAACCAGCCGCGACCATAGGTTCCTGCGCCCTGGGGGTTCCTGACCCTGAGGATGAGCATGTGCTCGGCCAGCCAGCCCTGCTCCGGCACACCGGGGAGCAATTCGGAGCGCAAAGCATTTTTGCCCAGCAACGCGTTCCCGCCGTAGCCGCTGCCATAGGACCAAATCTGGCGTTCTTCCAGAAATGCACGATGTATTTTGTCTCGCGGTTGCACGGCCAGGGCTCATCGAGCTGCCCAGGCGCCAGCGGCGCGCCGCCGACCGAGTGCAGACAGCGCACGAATTCAACGTCGCAAAGCGCATCGAGGACTTTGGCCCACATGCGGGTCATGATCCGCATACTCACCGCCACGTAGGGCGAATCGGTAAGCTGGACGCCGATATGGGCGATGGACGAGCCGATCGGGCCCATGCTGAACGGCACGACATACATCACCCGGCCGCGCATGGCGCCGTCGAAAAGTCCGTTGAGGGTCGCCTTCATCTCGCGAGGCTGAACCCAGTTGTTCATCGGGCCGGCATCGCCCTTGTCCAGGCTGCAGATATAGGTCCTGTCCTCAACCCGTGCGACATCCTACCGAGATCCGACGGGCCAGAAAGGGATTGGGGCGTTTGCAGGATCCAGCCGGATAAAGCGTGATCGCGACCATCTGGTTGCACAGCCCGTCGTATCCGCCTGAGATCCGTCGCACAGATGAATCGCGTCAGGTTTTGCACAGAACGGCGATCTTCGCAATCACGCGCGCAAGGCCAGGTGCCAGTCTGCTGGATGTCCATATTGCTAACTTCCTTGCCGGCACGGATCAGACCCGCAACGCCACCCACCTATTCTGCCGGATTACCTCGAGTTTTCAGATATTCGTCGTCGTTCCCGCAAACGCCGGGAAATGACGGTCGATATCTGCGCGGCGTCTACCACTTTCGCCGACCTTCCAGCGCCTCGCGTAACCGGACATACGAATCGTATCGCGTCGCGCTTCCACGGTCCCGGCGACGACTGCGGCCCGGATGGCGCAACCAGGTTCAGTCAGATGGGCGCAGTTGCTGAAACCGCATTTCGAGACCAGCGGGGCCATCTCGATGAAGTAAGCATCCAGCTCCTCGGCCTGGATGTCCCGCACATCATGTAGGCGCGCAGACCGGGCGTGTCAGCGATCCAGCTTGATGCATCCATCAGGATGAAGCTCAGGCACCACCGTGGTGTGCCGCCCCTTGTGGATAAGGCTTGCTGACCTCGCCGACGGCCGCGGCGGGAGGAGCCAGGCTGGAGGACGTTGAGCAAGCTGCTCTTGCCGGTGCCGCTCTTGCCGGTCAGCGCGCTCAAACGCCCGGTCGGCGCCTGGCGCAGTTCCTCGATGCCTTCACCGGTCCGGGCACAGGTGTAGATGACCCGATAGCCAAGCCGCTCGTAGTCGCCAAAGAGCAGCTCCTTTGCCTGCGGCAGACCGACCAGGTCGGTTTTTCGTGGCGCAGATCAAGTCGGCAGCTTCTGGGCCTCGGCCCCGACGATGAAGCGGTCGAGCATGCGGGCGTGAAAGTCCAGCTCAGCACAAGCAAAGACAAAGACCACCAGATCGACGTTGGCGACGATGACCTGGCGGATTTCACGGACGTCCTTGCGGAACGTAGTGACTGGCGACGGGTCGCGGCGCGAGCCCGCACTCTTGCGCGGGAGGAGGACCCGTTCGATCCCGGCCGCGCACAAACCCATCACCCTCGATCTCGCTGAATTCAGCCTGATCCCCACCGCAAGCAAAGTCCTCAGTGTGGCGCCTTGGGCAGAGCTTGCCCGCTGCCTGGCAGGTCACGCGATCCCCCCTCGACCAGCACCGTAGGGAAGCCGCTATGAGCTTTTACGGCATTAATCCTGTTCTCATTCAGTTGCTTTTACATCCTTCGGAAGTTCAGAGATGGGCAGACCAAAGCTAGCTGGCAATGATTTGGCGCGCGCGGGGCGC
>JADKDT010000008.1 GCA_016714465.1 Candidatus Brachythrix odensensis
GAGCGGTTGCTGGCGCAGGATCAGCGCACCGCAGACCAAAACCAGACGGTCGGCCCGCTCCGGCCAGCGCAGACTGACCGCCTGGGCGATCATGGCGCCCATTGAATTGCCGATGAGCGTTGCCCGTTCTATTTCGAGCGCATCCATCACCGCCACAACCGTCTCGCGGAAAAACGGCAGCGTGTAGTTGCGCGACGGTTTGTAACTGCGCCCGAACCCGGGAAGATCAAGCGCCACCACCCGATAGGTCTCGGACAACGGGCCGATCACATGCCGCCAGGTATCCGCGTCATCGTTCAACCCGTGCACCAGCACCACGGCTGGCTTCTCCTCAGCATCGTCTGCGCCCGTGTCATAGACGTGAATGCGCAGGAGAGACTCCTCCACCATGACGACCACGTCACGGGCGAAGCGCGCCAGACCCGGGTAGAACGCAAAGACACTCATTCCGTGACGCGAAAGGGCAGAAAGGCCTCAAGCAATCGACCCGGAATGCGGCCAGCCAGAGTGATCGTCTTTTCCTCGGGGATCTCCAGCTCGATCAAGCCCGAGCGACGAAAGAGCGACATCAGATCGCCCGACTTGTAGGGCAGTGTCACCCGAATGGGGATCATCAGCTCAAACAGAGCCGCTTCGATCTCGGCCAGCAGGACATCGAAATTGCTCCGTTTCAGCGCTGAGGTGGCGATGCCGTCGCTCAACGCGCCCGACAGCCCCAGAGCAGCAACCGCGGCAGCCGGGTTCTCAAGTCCGCCAGGCAGCTTGTCGGTCTTGTTGAGGGCGATAACCATGGGCTTGTCCCCCGCGCCCAGCGATGCCAGCGTCTCCATCACGGTCTCAAACTGCTCGAGGGCATGCGGGTGGGTCGCATCGACGACGTGCAGCAGGGCGTCAGCCTCGGTAATCTCCTCCAGGGTGGCCCGAAACGAGGCCACCAGTTGGGTCGGCAGCTTCTGGATAAAGCCGACGGTATCGGTAAACAGCGTGTCGTGTCCGTGTGGCAATCGCACCTTGCGGGTGGTTGGATCGAGGGTGGCAAAGAGCTTGTCCTCGGCCAGCACATCAGATTTCGTTATCGCGTTCAGAAAGGTGCTTTTGCCGGCGTTGGTATAACCGACGATCGCCACTACTGGCGTGTCGCTCCGTTTGCGCGCCTTCCGATGGGTGGCGCGCTGGGCGCGAACCTTTTCAAGGTCGTCCTTGAGTCCCGAGATCACCTCGCGAATGCGGCGCCGGTCGATTTCGAGCTGTTTCTCACCGGGCCCGCGCAAGCCCACCCCCGCGTTTCCGCTGCGGCCCGTGCCACCGCCTGCCTGGCGAGCCAGATGGGTCCACTGCCGCGTAAGGCGGGGCAGCCGGTACTCGTATTGGGCCAGCTCGACCTGCAGGGCGCCCTCGGACGTGCGGGCGTGCTGGGCGAAAATGTCGAGGATCAGGCCCGTTCGGTCGAGGACCGAGACCTTGTCGCCAAGCTGTTCCTCCAGCTCACGCTGATGACGGGGCGACAGTTCATCATCGAATACCACGACGTCGAAGCCGAGCGACTCCTTCCAGGTGACCAGTTCCTTTACCTTGCCCGGTCCGATGTAACTTGACACGTTGGGCGACTCAAGCGCCTGGGTCATCTGTCCGACCACTTCGAGCCCGGCCGTGTCGCACAGCAGGGCCAATTCCTCGAGTGATGCCTCCAGGCTGAGATGCTGTCCCTTGACCTGATGCTGGGTTGATTTGATGTCCACGCCGACCAGAAATGCCTTCTGGCGGCCGGGCTTTGTCTCAAGCGAACGATTGATTTTTGGCATGGCGTTGTGTCGCGCGCTCAGCGCATTCGGGTTGCCGAAAGCCTAAGGCCGCCCTGTTGGATGGCCAGGCTCTTGACGCTGTAGTTATTGAGTTCGCGGTTAAGTTGGGTTTGCGCGGACGCGACCGATGGCACGCCCGTGAGGAAGCCAGCGGGCACGGCCACCCACCCAAAGGATGATTCACTGTTTCCGAGCACGTTGACGGCGGCACCCTCGAGATTGGCGCTCAACCGGCCGGATTCGGTGCTGAGGTTGTAGATCAGGGCGACCTGACGCCCGCCCAACTGAGCCACGTCACCGGTCACGATCATGTCGCCGTTCGCGGCGAAGCGCACGCCGACATCCGATACGTCCTTCACGCCAGATGCGCGCATGGCGTCTTCAGCCAGGGCTGTTGCGGCGCCATCCGTAAGCGCCACGTTCAACGTGCCGCCAACGGGCGTTCCATCCGCGGCGCGCTTCACGGCAAGCGCCGAGGCGCGATCGGGCGCGGGTCGCGGACCAAGCGGCAAGCTGCCCGAACCGAAGGCAATCCCAGCGCTGAAGGCGCACCCAAGCATCAGGATAAGCAACGCGCCGGCGATGAAGCCAACCTTTAGCGCGGCGGTGATCGCGGGATTCGCAAGAGCAGCAGACGTTAGCGCTGCCGGCGACGAACCGTCCGCAACGGAGGTCGCAGCGACGAGGCGGAAGGATTCCGGTGTGGCAATTGCAGCCGCTCGAAAGGCCGGCCAATCCGCCGAGGCATGCGGGCGCCGGGCAGCCGCCATGTCAATCAACGGCAGGATCCGGCCCGAACGGGCGCAATAGTCGACCAGTTCGAATGCCTTTTTGGGGCGCGACGTGCCCTCGAGCGTCTCGTAGTCGACGCCAATGTCGGCGCTGAGCAATTCCAGCCCGGCGTCGTCGAACGCCGCGACCAGCGCTTCGCGCAAACGGGCATTCCAACTCTCCATAGATCAGCCTTTGAGCGTCAAACACACCCATTATTGGAGGCAATAGCCAACGACTTCGCCGTGGGCTATTGCCTCCAGATTGGGCAATGTCGCTGGTTTTTAGCGTCCCTCCAACCAGACTTCGAGTGTCCGCCCCACCCGCTCGAGACTCGCCGGGCTCAGCTTGTCCAGCGTGTCGCTCACCCGATGCCAGTGCGGATAGTCGAAGTCGATGATGTCCACACTCCGAATGCCGCGCTCGACAAACGGAGTGTGATCGTCAAGCATACTCCACTTCGCCGCCGGCGTGAACTGGTCGCCGTAGCCCAGGCGACCGGCTACGGCCCAGATCTCCTGGGACAGACCCAGGTCTGAGTTGCGGTCGAAGTAGAGCTCCTGCTGGGCATCGCCGATCATGTCGACGATGACCACGGCGGCCGGAGTGGCGGGCGCGTATTTTTCCAGCTCGCTAGCGAATTGGCGGGACCCCGCGATCCAATCCCAGCCATCGAGTTGGCCGTTGTCCTCGGCATCGAAGAAAACCAGCATAACGCGCTTGCCAGCAAGCTGCGTGTCAAGCGCACGGGCCAGTTCCAGCAGCACCGCCACACCGCTGGCCCCATCATTGGCCCCAGGCACGGGCTGGTCGGGAAACTGAGGGTCCTGATCGGCCCTGCGGCGCGTATCGTAATGGGCGCCGAGCAACACGACGTCACCGGCCTGGCCCTTTATACCGATCAGGTTGCGGACCGACGTGCCGCGATAGTTGAACTCCTGAGTGCGGGTCTGCCAGCCCTGTTTGGCCAGCTCGGCCAGGATCGAATCGCCCAAGGCGCGCAGGGCTGGACTCCCCGTGGGGCGCGGACCGAATGCCATCTGGGCGGCCGCGTGGGCAAAGGCGCGATCCCCCTGAAATGTAAGGGGCGCCTTGGGCGAAGGTGCCGGGGCCAGGGTCGGCGTCTGGACAGGCCCGGCGGCGCAGGCGCAAAAGACCAAAGCAGCCGCCAGTCCAAAGGTCAGTCGAGGGAGTTTAGCCATGCCTCGAAGTCCATTCGCGCCCGTTCCGAATGAGCAATCGCGCGCTGGCGTTTGTCGCGCGGGGGTGTGTCAAGCGGGGGCAGGATGCCGACGTTTGCCTTCATCGGCTGGAAGAGCTTGGGCTCGCAATGGGTGACATAGTGGACCAGGGCGCCCAGCATCGTAGACGGCGGCGGAGCGACCGGATCCTTGCCCGCGACAGTCCGGGCGGCGTTGATCCCGGCCAGCAGGCCGGTGGCGGCGTTTCCGGCGTAGCCTTCAACCCCGACGATCTGCCCCGCAAAATAGAGCGGAGACGGATGCGGGCGGGCCGACGGCGCGCGCGGCGCATACCGCAGGCTGTCTTCAAGCAACACCGGCGATTGGATGAAGGTGTTCCGGTGCATCTGGCCGTAGCGGACGAACTCTGCGGTTTCGAGCCCCGGGATCATCCACGCAGCACACGGTCCTGCTCGGGAAACTTCAAATTGGTCTGGAAGCCGACCAGGTTGTAGAGCGTGCCAGCGATGTTGTCCTGCCGGAGTTGCACGACGGCGTGCGGGCGTTTGCCCGTGCGCGGATCGCGCAGGCCCACCGGCCGCAACGGACCCCAGGCAAGCGCTTCCAGTCCGCGCCGGCCCATGACCTCCACCGGCAGACAGCCCTCGAAAAAGCGATTGTCATTGACTTCAAAGTCCCGCAGGGGCGCAGTTTCAGCCGTTGTGAGCGCAGCCACAAAGGAGGCGTACTCCTCGCGCGACATCGGGCAGTTGATGTAATCGCCCGCGGGCACCTCGGCAGGAGGCTCGGCGAAACGCGTGCCATCGGCGTTGCGATCGAGGCGCTCGCCCTCTGATGTCTTCCAGCCGTAGCGACTGGCCCGAAAGGCGCGCTCGAAGTTGACCGACTCGAGGGTGACGATCGGCGCAATGGCGTCCCAGAAATAGAGGTTCTCGCCGCCGCCCAACCTGGCAATGTCGGCGGCGAGTGCATCCGAGGTAAGCGGGCCACTGGCGACGATGACGACCGACTGCGGGTCATCTGGTATTCGGGGCATCTCGTCCCGGACCAGGGTGATGCCCGGGTGGGCAAGGATGCGACTTTGCACGGCGTGGGCGAACGCATCCCGATCGACTGCCAATGCGCCGCCCGCGGGCACGGTGGCCTCGATGGAAGCGGTAATGATCAATGAGTCGAGCCGGCGCATTTCGCGCTTGAGCACGCCTGGAGCCTTGGTTTCGTCATCGGCGCCCAGAGAATTGCTGCACACCAACTCGGCCAGGTTGCCCGTCGTGTGAGCGGGCGTCATCTTTCGCGGGCGCATCTCGTACAGCCGAACGGGCACACCCCGTTGGGCTACCTGCCAGGCTGCCTCGCAGCCTGCGAGGCCTCCGCCGATGACGATCACGTTGTTGGGCATGCGCCAAATTGCGGCTTATTTGATTAAAACAACCCCCGCCCGTCCGATGACGGGGCGGGGGTTGTTTCGTCATTAAGATCGCCTAAGGGGGAGGCCCCCACGCACGGCGTGCACAAAGTGCACTTCGCTTGCCGGTGCGACCGGCGCGCGCAGGCCATCCGGCTGGACTTCGCCATCAACAACAACGCCCAGGCCGGGCATCATGCGCGAACCCTCAACGAGACGCGCCTTGACCCCTGGGAAGAGCGCCTCGAATGAATCGATGAGGGCGCCCACAGTGGCGCCCTCCAACTCGATCTGTCGCAACCCATCCGCGCGCTCGCGCAGCAACGGGGGAACAAAGACGACTGCCATCAACCAGACGCCGGCGCAGCCGCCGCTACAAGCGCCGCCAGGTTGCGCGCTGGGGACATCGGAAGCTCCATCATCCGCACGCCGGTGGCGTCAAAGATGGCATTCGCGATTGCGCCCGCGGGCGGGACAATCGGTACCTCACCCACCCCGCGCACGCCATATGGATGCTTCGGGTTCGGCACCTCGACCAGGACGGCCTCAATCATCGGCAAGTCGAGGGTGGTCGGCATGCGGTAGTCGAGCAACCCGGCGTTCAGCAATTTGCCGTTCTTATCGTAGACGTACTCCTCATTCAGCGCCCAGCCGATCCCCTGCGCCGCCCCGCCCTGGATCTGCCCTTCGACGTAGCTGGGGTGGATGGCATGGCCAACATCCTGAGTCGCTGTATAACGCAGAATGTCCACCTTTCCGGTTTCGATGTCAACCTCGACATCGACGATGTGGGTGGCAAACGCGGTGCCCTCGCCCTTGGTCCTCATCGAATGGCTGACCACAATCGGACCGCCGGTCTTGTCCAAGTCGGCGGCGACCTGGGCATAGGGGATGTTGTTCATCGCGCCGTTGCTGAAGACGCCGTTCTCGAAACTGACTTGGCCCGGCTCGGTTTCGAGCATCTTCGCTGCTCGCGCGATGAGTTCAGTCCGGATCTTCTGGCCGATCTCATAGACCACCCAGCCGGTCGCGAACGTCGTGCGGCTGCCGCCCGTCGCATCGTTGTATCCGACACTGTCGGTGTCCACCACCTGAGGTTTGACCTGGTCAACCGGGATGCCCAGCGATTCAGCAAATTGCATGGCAATCCCTGTCCGGCTGCCGCCGATGTCGGTCGAGCCTTCGGTCAGGCTGACCGTGCCATCGGGATTGACCGTGGCGGAAGCGGAGGAGGTCCCGCCGAAGTTGAACCAGAACCCACTGGCGACCCCACGCCCGCGCCGGCGCGGACCGCTGCCGCGCTCAAGCGGGCTGGTGTAGTGCGGGTGATGCTGCGCGGCCTCGAGGGTCTCGACAAAGCCGATGCGGGGAAAGATCGGGCCATCGGCTCGGCGGGTGCCCTCTTTGGCCGCATTCTTCATCCGGATCTCGATTGGATCGATGTTCAGCGCGCGGGCGACCTCGTCCAACGCGGACTCTGACGCGTAGGCGGCATTCGTGCCGCCGGGGGCGCGATAAGCATTCGCCTTGGGCTTGTTGCACAGCACGTCATAGCCATCAATGACAACGTTGGGGATATCGTATGGCGCCAGAATGACGCCACTGCCGGCTCCGACGGGCGAACCCGGGTAAGCGCCTGCTTCGTAGGCCATCCAGACCTGGGCGGCGGTGAGGCGCCCGTCGCGGGTCGCGCCGTACTTGACCTTGATGATTGAGGCGCTGGTCGGTCCGGTTGCGGCGAGCACTTCGGTCCGGTTCATCGTCATCTTGACCGCCCGCCCGCCGGCTTTTCGCGACAGCAGGGCCGCAACAGGTTCAAGGTAGACGCTTACTTTCCCGCCAAATCCGCCCCCGATCTCAGTCGGGATGACTTTGATATGCGAGATGGGCACGCCCAGGATTTCGGAAACTTCGCTGCGCACCCCGAACGCGCCCTGCGTGGCGCAGTAGATGATGAGCTGGCCATCGGCGTTCCACTGGGCCGTGGCGCTGTGCGGCTCGATATAGCCCTGGTGCACCGTGCCGGTTTTGTACTCGCGCTCGATGATGACGTCGGCGGCCGCAAAGCCCGCGGCGATATCGCCCTTCTCGTGCCGGAAGTGCTCGGCCACATTGCTGGGGGTCTTGCCCTTTTCGCCCAGCTCGTTGGTGACGACGTCAGGGTGCAATGGCGCGGCACCGGGCGCCATGGCCGTCGCCAGATCGAGGATCGGCGGCAGGACTTCATATTCGACCCGAATCAGCGCGGCAGCCTGATCGGCGATCGTCTGAGTCGTCGCCGCGACGGCCGCAATCGCGTGACCCCAATACAGGGCCGTGCGGCCCGCCAGGATATTGCCCGATAGGTGGCGCAGATTGATCGCGCCTTCGCCCGTTGCGGCGAATTTGTCAGCGATTGCCGGCAAATCCGCGCCCGTGACGACGGACTTCACGCCCGGAAGCGCTTCAGCGGCGCTGGCGTCAATTGACAGGATGCGCGCGTGGGCATGCGGGCTGCGCAACATGGCCCCATAGAGTTGGCCGTTCATTCGGACATCGGCGCCATACAGCGCGCGACCCGTCACTTTGTCCACACCGTCGTGGCGGACAGGGCGCGTGCCGATTACTTTGAAAACAGTCTGGTCTGACATTTGTTTGACCTCCACAGATGCGCGGACGAGGTTACGCGGCCGCGGCCGTGGCAAGCACGGCGCGCACGATCTTGTCGTAGCCGGTGCAGCGGCACAGGTTACCCGCCAGGAAGTGGCGGACCTCGGCCTCAGTTGGATGCGGGTTCCGATCGAGCAAGGCTTTGCTCGCGACAATGAACCCGGGCGTGCAGATACCGCACTGCAGCGCGGCGTTCTCGAGGAATTGCTGCTGAAGCGGATGCAATCCTTCGCGCGGGGTCAGACCCTCGATCGTGGTCACCTGGCGGCCCTCGACCTCGGGCGCAAGGACGAGGCAGGAGTTGACCAGCACGCCATCCAATAAGACACTACACGCGCCGCAATTACCGTTGCTGCAGCCTTCCTTGGTGCCGGTCAGCAGAAGCGTGTCGCGCAACGCATGCAGCAGGGTCTCATGCGGTTCACACAGGAACTCGGCGGGTTCGCCGTTGACGGTGGAATTGACAACAAGATGGGACATGGGATTTCGGGTTAAGCTAAAGAATTCGGAAATCACGCGAGACGCTGTATGGCCTTGTCGAAGGCGCGCCGGGTCAGAACGTTCACGAGGCGCCGGCGCTGAACGGCGGTGCCACGCACATCGTCTATTGGGCGGGCGGCGGCTTCGGCCGCTGCGCCGAGACGCGCAGCCAGATCCGCCGACGGAACTTGACCAGCCGCGATGGCGGCCGCGTCGGCCCCTCATCGAGCCGCATCGAAATACCGGCTGAGGCAACGGCGATGTCCATTTCATTGCGCGGAATGAAGCGCAGATACGCGGCGCAGAAACCGGGAACTGGCGCGGGAACCCGAACTGCCACAAGGAGTTCGCCTGGCGCGAGCGCATTCCGGCCAGGACCAAGCAGGAAGTCAGTAGCGGCCATTTCGCGGCGTCCGCCCGGGCCGGCAATGACAAGGGTGGCGCCATGGACGATGAGCGCGGGGATGGCGTCACCCGCCGGCGACGCGGTGCACAGATTGCCGCCCAGGCTCGCCCGGCCTTGAATCTGGGTGCCACCAATCAGCGAAACGCCGTCAACCAGGCCCGGCCAGCGGCGGGCGACTTCTGGATCACGGCTGATGCGCTGGCAGGATACCGATGCGCCGATCGTCAATACACCTTGCGCTCCGATTTCGAGCGACATGAGTTCGGGGATGCGCTTTGACATCCACGACGGCATCAGGCCGTCCGGCGGCCCTCGCGGAGCATCGGAATGAGATCCGTGCCGCCGGCCAGTGGGCGACTCACGCCCTTTGACAAGGCGGCGACGGCATCTTCGATTGTGGCGACGGATAAGAAGTTAAAAGTTTGCATCTTCGTGGACGCGCGCCTCGGCGCGCAGTTGACATTCATAGATTGATGGGCAGGTGTGATTATCGCCCGAAATCGCCCAGGCGGCCAGGGATGTCTATCTCCGTGTCGCGAGAAGCAACCCTCCAAGGACGATGGCAAGCCCCAGACCAGACACGATGATGAAGGCCGAGTTGAGGAGCACCCTTCCCAGGGCCGATCGAGTTGATTCAAGGCCCGCGAGGGCTCGGACGTTTACCAGAAACCCAGCACCCCCAGTCCGACTTGGATGCCGCCGCCCAGGGTCAATATCGGTAACAACAACGGCAAGGCGGCAAGAAGATAGTCGGCCGCCGCAAGCTTGCGCCCGTACTGCACGGGCTGTCCGTTGAGCATGACCTTGAGCGCTCCAAAACTACCGGCGCTGACTTGCATTGGCGCGCCGCTTGGCAGAACGTAGTTGTAGACCGGCTGAAGGAAGCCGCCCGCCTTGGTGCCAGGGATCTTCACGCCATTCGCCACAACGGTCATGGCGCCGGACCAAAAGCTCTGTTCGATGCTGACGGTGTCTCCGGATGGGAGCTGAGTCGGTGCATTCATTTGGGCTAGGTCTCCTGGGGGTTGTGTCGCGGGTGTGGACGCAACGCCAGAAAATGCGTGGCGAGATCACACTCCCCGCGATTCGCGCGGGGAGTGTGATCTCGCCACGCATATTCTGGCTGATTTTAAGTGTCGCGGAGCAATTTAGCCGGAATGCCGCGAAGTGTCAAGTGGCGGGAAATGGGTATGGCCCGTCAGATCAGGCGGAGGTCGGGGCGACCTGTCAGGTCCGATCGCACGCAGGCTACAATCCATCCCCTCCATGAGTCTTAACAACATCATCGATCTGCGTTCGGATACCGTGACCGTCCCAACCCCAGCCATGCGCGAAGCCATGGCCAGCGCCGAGGTCGGCGACGACGTTTTTGGCGAAGACCCAACCGTCAACCGGCTGCAGGAGATGGCTGCGGAACGCCTGGGCTTTGAGGCCGGCCTGTTCGTGGCCAGCGGCACCCAGGGCAACCTGATTGCCGTCATGACCCATTGCCAACCCGGCGACGAGGCGATCGTCGGCGACCAGACCCACTTCTACCTTGGCGAACAGGGCGGGATGGCATCGATCGCGGGCGTGAATCCGCGCCCGCTACCGAACCAGCCTGATGGGACGATGCGGCTTGAGGACATCCAGGCCGCAATCCGAGGCGATGACGCGCACTATCCGATCACGCGCCTGATCGCGATTGAGAACACCCACAACAAAATCGGCGGCGTTGCAGTCACGGCCGAATACACCCTGGCGCTGGCCGAATTCGCCCATGCCCGCGGCTTGAAACTCCACGTTGACGGCGCGCGGGTCTTCAACGCGGCGGCCGCCCTCGATGTGCCGGTCAGCGCGCTGACCGGGCCGGCCGACAGCGCCACGTTCTGCCTGAGCAAGGCCCTCAGCGCGCCAGTTGGTTCGGTCTTGTGCGGTTCGCGCGACTTTATCAAGGCCGCCCACCGCCGGCGCAAAGTCCTGGGCGGCGGGATGCGGCAGGCCGGTATTCTGGCAGCCGCTGGGATCGTTGCCCTGGAAGAAATGCCGCAACGCCTCAAGGACGACCACGCCAATGCGCGTCTCCTTGCGGATGGCATCGCCCGCATCCCGGGCCTGACGCCAGTCGGCAACGTGCCAACCAATATGGTCTATTTCGATATCGACCCCGGACTGCCTTTCGACGGACACGAATTGTGCCGGCGTCTGGAAACGATGAGGATCAAGGCGCTTTTGACTGGCGCGCGCCGCATTCGGGCCGTCCTGCACTGCTGGATCAGCCGCGAGGATGTGCTCGAGACACTGCGCGCACTCGACACCGCGGTGAAGGACGGTGACAAGATGACGTCGTCCGGCGCGAAGGTCGGGTCTTATTAGGCCGACCTGCGACGCATGCTGCCGATGACGATTCCCACCCTCGCTGACGTGCAGGCCGCGCGCGATCGTTTGGCCGGACGCATCCGACGCACGCCAATGCTGCGGACCGGCCCCGCCCGGCGCGCCCTGGCGCCCGGGGTCGATATCACGTTCAAACTAGAGCATTTGCAGATATCGGGCTCATTCAAGGCTCGCGGCGCGCTCAACAAAGCGCTCAGCCTGCCGCCGGAAGCCATGGCCCGCGGTCTGGTGACGGCATCGGGCGGCAACCATGGCCTTGGCGTCGCCTTTGCGGCCTGGCAAGCCGGCGTGCCGGCCAGGATTTTCCTGCCGACGAACACTCCGGAGGGCAAGCTCGCCAAGCTCAAGGCCTGGGGCGCGGTTGTTACCTTGCACGGGCTGGATTGGTTTGAAGCCAACCAGGCCGCGCTGATATGCGCCGAAGCAGATGAACTCGCTTATCTGCATCCGTTTGCCGATCCGGCCGTGATCGCCGGCCAGGGCACCCTGGCGCTCGAGATTCTGGACGATGCGCCTGACACGGACGTCATCATCGCCGCAATCGGCGGAGGTGGGTTGATCAGCGGCGTGGGGTTGGCCGCTCGCGCGCTCAAGCCCTCGATCCGAATCCTGGGCGTGGAACCGACTGGGGCGTCGTCGATATACGACAGCGTCAAGGCCGGCCGGCTGGTCACCCTGGATGCGGTGCGCACCCGGGTCAACACCCTGGCGGCGCGGGCAACCGAGCCGTTGAACCTGGAAATTATCCGGCGCAATGTCGACGATATCACCCTGCTGACCGATGAGGAAATGCAGGCGGGCGCAGAATGGCTGTGGTTCGAATATGGCATCGCGGCCGAACTGAGCGGGGCCGCGGCTGCGGCGGGGCTGTTGTGCGGCAAAGTCAAGATCAGACCCGGCGAGCGGGTATGCGTATTGGTATGCGGCGCCGGCGACGATGGAGTAAAAACACGATGACGGTCCTGCTGGCATTTCTCGCCCACCCGGACGACGAATCCTTTGGCATCGGGGGGACGCTTGCCAAGTACGCCCGAGCGGGCGTCGATGTTCATTACCTTTGCGCGACCCGGGGCGAATCCGGCACGGTCGACGATCACCGTCTGGAAGGATTCGCAGATGTGGCCGAATTGCGCGACGGCGAACTGGCCTGCGCCTCGAAAGCGCTGGGCCTGAAGTCGTACGAGTACTTCGGATATCGCGACTCGGGCATGCAGGGCTCGACGCACAACGCACACGCCGATAGCTTCGCCCAGGCCGATGCCGACGAGGCCGCGCGGCGGCTGACTGAGGTCGTATTGCGGCTGCGACCGGATGTCATCATCACCCATGATCAGTACGGTGGCTACGGCCACCCGGACCACATCGCCTGCCACAAGGCGACGCTGCGCATGTATGAGCAGTTGTGGGGCGTGCGAATCAGCTCCGGCCCGCGTGGCGAAGCCATCGCCGTTTCGGGCGACGCGAGTGGGCCGATCTCGCCCGGCGATCTCAAAGCGCCTCGGCTGTATTACTCCACGCTCCCCAAGACCTTCGTAAAATGGGGCGTGCGTTTCCTGCGTTTGACCGGGCAGAACCCGCGCGGGTTTGGGCGAAACAAAGACATCGATCTGGTCAAGATCGCCTCTTGGGATCTGCCAGTCACGGCCCGGATCGACATCCGCGCGGTGGCCGACATCAAGCGCGAGGCCTCGGCCTGCCACGCCAGCCAGCAGATGCCGCAGCAGAACCAAAGCCTTTTCCAGCGCATCTTCTTCCGTCGTCAAACGGTCGAAAGCTTTACTCAGGCCTACCCGGCGTTTCCTGCCAATGGGCGGATCACATCTGATCTGCTGCGCGACTGAATCATGGGCGTCGCATTTTTTGACATGGACAAGACCCTGCTCGACGCGAGCAGCGGCATTCTCTTTGTCAAATACCTATGGCGGAACCGGGCAGTCAGCCTCGGCGAGATGATCCGGGTGTTCATCACCAGCGCGGAATACACCCTGAATCGGATGGACTTTCCAAAGGCGATGGCGCGGATGAGCAGCTCGATCCGGGGCGGCAATGCGGCCAGCCTGAAAGAACTATGCGACCGTTGGTTCGAAGAGGAGCTCAAGGCTCACATCGCCGCCAAAGCCGTCGCCCGCGCGCGCCAGCACCAGCAGCAGGGCGAGACCGTCGTCGTGCTGTCCGCTTCAACCCAGTTTGCCGTCCGCCCGGTGGCCGAACATCTGGGTATGGAGTATGGGTGCACCGAGTTGGCAATTGAAGATGGCGCGCTGACCGGCGGCCTGGTGGGCGAGGCCTGTTTCGGGGAAGGCAAACTGATCTGGGGCCGCCGCATCGCGGAACGGCATGGCTTCACCCTTGATGATTGCGCCTTTTACACGGATTCGGCTTCGGACCTGCCCCTCTTTGAAGCAGTCGGACGTCCGGTTGCGGTGAACCCGGACGCCAAACTCAAGGCCCTCGCCAGGAAAAACGGCTGGCCAATTGAGTCCTTCTACTGATCACAGGGCTCGCCATGTTGACCCTTTTGAGGCGTTACGCCACCCCGCTCTGCGTGCTGGCGCTCATGCTCGCCCCGTTCCTCCTGTTCTGGCCGGTCACAATTGGCGGCCTCACCCTGCTGCCCGTAGACAACGTTTTTCAGTACGAGCCCTTTCGCGCAAGCGCCGCCGCGCTCGGGGTGGGCGCGCCACAGAATCATTTGCTGTCAGATCTGGTCCTCCAGAACTATGCCTGGAAGCAGTTCATTCTGGAGTCGATTCAGCAGCGCGAACTGCCGTTGTGGAACCCCTATTTGTTCGCGGGCGTTCCGTTTCTGGCCGCCGGGCAGAGTTCTGCGTTGTATCCGCCCAGCCTGATCTATTACCTCCTGCCCCTTGAGCAGGCCTACGGCTGGTACACCGTATTCAACCTCGGACTGGCCGGCGTATTCATGTTCGTCCTCGCCCGTGCGCTTCGCGTGGGCCGGGCCGGGGCGGTGCTCGCCGGTGTGATCTATCAGCTCAGCGGCTTTCTGGTGACATCGGCGGTGTTTCCGATGGTCCTGGGCGCGGCGGCCTGGATGCCTCTGATTCTGGCCATGGCCGAGAACATCATCCGCCAGGCGCCGATCCGAGGACGGCCCGCGTCAGCGCCGTGGGTGGTCATCGGAGCGCTGGCGGTGTGCTTCCAGATCTTGGCCGGCCACGTGGAAATCACCCTGTATACCGGGCTGGTCGCGGCCGTTTTTTGCGTCTGGCGCATCTTGTCCCGGGTGGGGGCGCGGGGCTGGCGCCTCGCCGCGACGTGGCGGAGCGAAGCCGCCCGCCCCGTGATGTGGCTTGCAATGATGGCGCTGCTTGGGGCCGGGCTGGGCGCCATCCAACTCATTCCGTTGTTCGAGCTGGTCACCCAGAGCTTCCGGGCCGGGCGCTCGGACTTCTCCCAGGTGCTGAGCTACGGCTTTCCAAAAAGCCTGGGCTGGCTGCGCTGGCTGATGCCGCAGGCCTTTGGGAGCGAGGCCCAGCACAGCTACTTCGACCTTTTCCAACTCCAGATCCTGCCCGTGCCGACCTTGAGCGGGCATACCTGGTGGCAGGACGGCCGATGGAAGAATTCGGTCGAGGGCGGCGCCTATGTCGGCATCCTCAGCCTGATACTGGCGGCGCTGGCTGCGCTCCGAGGCATTCGAGTCTCCGTCCGCGAGCAACGCCTGGCCTTGTCGCCAGGCGATCTGCCGCCAGGCTTCCCGCGCTGGTTTCTGGTCATCCTGGCATTCCTGTGCGTGGGATTCATCTTCGGCACGCCGATCTACGCGCTGTTGTATTACGGGTTGCCCGGGATCAATCAGCTCCATTCACCGTTTCGATGGATCTTTCCGCTGACGGTGGCGTTGGCGCTTTTGGCGGGGGCCGGGTTGGACACGCTGCTCCGGTCTTCGCCGAGTCCACGCCTGCGGCGGGCCGGCCGGACCATCACCCTGTTTGGGGCGGGTCTGATTGGCTTTGTCATCGTGGCCCGTCTCGCATTCCCAGCGATCCAGGGAGCGCTTGCAGCCCTGCTTTCCCGGCTTGCGCTGGACACGCACGGATTCACCCCGGCGCTTTTCCTGAGCCTTGAAGGCGTCAATGTCCTCGGTCTCGGATTGTTCGTGCTCACCGGCGGCCTGGTCCTGTCCGGACTTGCGGGCGGGCGCCGCCGGCAGCTATGGACGGCGGCGGCCATCGCTCTGGTCGGGGCGGATTGCGGTATTGCCTGGATGGGATTCAATCCGGCCGTTGATCCGGCGCTGCTAAAGCACGTCCCGGCCGCGATCTCATTTCTGAAGCAGGATAAGGATCTGTGGCGGTTGACGGCCTACGAGCCGCGTGATGGAAAACCGCTGAACGCCAACCTGGCCTGGTGGTTCGACCTGCAGGACATACGGGGTTACGACTCGATCATTCCCAAGCAGTATGTCGACTACATGCAGGCGATCGAGCCGCAGGGCGAGCTGCCCTACAACCGGATCGCCCCGATTCGGGACGCCGCCAGCTTTTCGTCGCCCTTGATCGATCTGCTCGGTGTGCGCTACGTCGTCGCCCAGAGCGCCGACGCGCTTGCCTCGCCCGGCTTCGCCAAAGTCTACGACGACGGACGGACTGCCGTTTACCGCAACGGGCGCGCCCTGCCCCGCGCCTTCACCCTGCCGGCAACGGCGGCGGTATCGGTCGAACGATTCAGCGACGCTGTCCGGACGGTTGATCCGCGACGTTATGCGATCTTCGAGGCGCGCCCGGCCCTGGCCGCGCCGCAGCCCGCGCCCGCCGAGCCCGACCCCGCGACGATCACGGCCTATCGAAATTCCGAAGTCTGGATCGACGCGCCGCCGGGGCCAGATCGGTGGCTCATCCTCGCCGACAGCGATTTCCCGGGCTGGCGGGCCTTCGTCCGTCCACAGCCGGCGGGCGACGACGCGCTGCGCGAGGTGGGGATCGAGCGGGTGAATGGCAACTTCCGGGCGATTCGTCTTGACGCTTCGCAGGAAGTCCAGACCGTGCGTTTCCGCTATTTTCCGGATTCGATTCGAAATGGCGCCTTCGCGACCTTCATGGCCCTGGTATCGCTGTTGATGATCGGGGGCGTGTGGGCATGGCGAACGCGCGGCCAGCGCGAGGAGGCCCAGGGGGTGCGGCTGGTCGCCCGCAACAGCCTTGTGCTAACGGGGCTGAATCTGGGCGCGCGGGTGATCGACATGGCCTTCGCCCTCATCATGCTCCGCGCGCTGGGACCGGCCGGGACGGGCAACTACACCTTCGCGGTCGTCATCGTGAGCTGGTTCGAGATCCTGATGAACTTCGGGCTGAACACATATCTGATCCGCGACGCATCGCGCGACCGCACCCACGCGTTTCGTTATTTCATCGACACCAGCCTGTTGCGGCTGGCCCTGGGCGCGGCGGCGGCGCCGCTCATCTTCATCGTCATTGCCGTCTACGCGGCAAGCGATGGGATCAGCCCGGAGACGCAGCTCACCCTCGCCCTGCTGGCCCTGAGCCAGCTTCCTGGCAGTCTGGCCACCGGGCTGAGCGCGCTATTCTTCGCCTACGACAAAGCCGAAATCCCAGCGGCCCTGACCATCGTCAGCGCGCTGATCAAGGCCGCGCTCGGGGCCGTCCTGCTGCTCTCAGGCTGGGGAATTGTCGGGTTGGCGGTCACCTCGATCGCGACAAACATCGCGACACTGGTGCTGCTGACAATTCTGGCCCGGCGCATCCTGCGCCTGCCCTTCTCGTTGGCGGGGGCGCCCGAACGCAAGGTGTCAAGAGTTGAGATCGTACGTGAGGCGTTTCCGCTCGCGCTGAATCATCTGCTCAGCACGATCTTCTGGCGCCTGGACGTGCCGCTGCTCAAGGGCCTCACCCGCAATGAGAGCGCCGTCGGCTACTACACCGCGGGCTACAAGTACATCGATGCCTTCAACATCATCCCATCCCTGTTCACCCAGGCGCTGTTCCCCACACTGTCGCGGATGGCCGGCGAGCGCCAGCAGGAGAGCACAACGGACACGCCTTTGGCCCGGGCGTATGTGCTGGCGGTCAAACTGCTGCTCATGCTCGCCCTTCCGCTGGCGGTGGGGGTGTCCTTCACCGCGCCGGTTCTGATTGGGGTGCTGGGCGGGCAGGCATTCCTGCCCCAGGGCGCCATCGCCCTGGCCATCACGATCTGGCACATGCCCTTTGGCTGGATCAACAGCGTCACGAACTATGCCCTCATCGCGGTCGGCCAGCAGCGGCGCCTGACCCTGGCGTTTATCGGGGCGGTGGCCTTCAACCTGATCGGCAACTTGATCTTCATGCCGCGTTACGGCTACCTGGCCGCGGCCGTGATCACCGCCCTGTCTGAGGTGATTCAACTGGCGACGTTCTACTTCTATGTGCGGCGGCACATTACAACCGTGAGCTGGGTAAAGATCTTGAGCCGGCCCTTCCTCGCAGCCGGACTCATGGCGATGGCAATTTACATCCTGGCTGGCGCCGGCCAACTGGCGCTCGGCCTCTTCATCGGCGTCCTGATCTATGGCATGGCGCTGCTCGTGCTCGAGGCGCTCACGCCGATAGATCTCAAAATGCTGTCGCCGCTGCTTCCGGCTCGGCTGCGAGCGGGAAATGCCATCCAGGCGGAGTCCACCTCGAAGGTGGAGTCCACCTAGACCGCAAATCCCAGCCGGGCATATCCATTCCGGTAGAATCTGGCAAATCATGGCATCCTATAAGCTCGTCAAAGTCCCGGAGAACGGGGCGAAAGTCACCATCAAGGACGGCACCCTCAACGTCCCCCACAATCCCATCCTGCCCTTCATTCGCGGCGACGGCACGGGCCCGGATATCTGGGCGGCCAGCGTGCGCGTCTTCGATGCGGCCGTCGAGAAGGGCCTATGGCGGCAAGCGCCAAATCCACTGGATGGAGGTCTTCGCCGGCGAGGAGGCCTTCCGCAAGTTCGGCGACTGGCTGCCCCAGGAGACGGTGGATGCGTTTGGCGAGTTTCTGGTCGGCATCAAGGGACCTCTGACCACACCGATTGGAAAAGGCATCCGCTCGCTCAACGTCGCTCTTCGCCAGCTTCTGGATCTGTATGCCTGCGTGCGCCCGGTCAAGTATTTCGCCGGCGTGCCCTCACCGGTCAAGCGTCCGGAGAAGGTCGACATGGTGATTTACCGCGAGAACACCGAGGATATCTACGCCGGTATCGACTTTGAGGCCGGCTCCGAGCAGGCCGTCAAGCTTCTGAACTTCATCAAGGAGCAGATGCCCAAGGAGTTCAAGAAGGTCCGCTTCGGAGCAGAAGACATTGCCAGCGTCGGCGTCGGGATCAAACCAATCTCGTCGCACGGGACTGAACGCCTGGTGCGCTCCGCCATCAACTACGCCCTGCGCTTCAATCGCAAGAGCCTGACGATTGTGCACAAGGGCAACATCATGAAGTTCACCGAAGGCGCGTTCCGAGACTGGGCCTACGCCCTCGCTCAGCGCGAATATCGTGACCGGATAATCACCCAGCGCGAGAGCTGGATCATCGACAACAAGGACCGCAGTCCCGCAATGAGCGTTGAAGACAACGCCAAGGCGATTGACCCCGGCTATGACATGATGACGCCCGCCCAACAGGCTGAAATCGTGGCCGAGATCGAAGCGGCGCTGAAACTCATGCCCACCCATGGCGGTGGGAAGTGGAAGAAGATGCTGATGGTCAGGGACAGCATCGCCGACATCACGTTGCAACAGGTGCTCACCCGGCCGGATGAGTTCGATGTCATCGCCACCCCGAATCTGAACGGCGACTACCTCAGCGACGCGCTGGCCGCCCAGGTCGGCGGGATCGGGATCGCCCCCGGCGGAAACATCAACTACGTCTCGGGACATGCGATCTTCGAGGCCACCCACGGCACCGCGCCGAAGTATGCCAACCTCGACAAGGTGAATCCCGGTTCGGTCATCCTGTCGGGCGAGATGATGTTGCGCTACATGGGATGGGTCGAAGCCGCAGATGCGATCCTGTCTGCGCTCGACAAGACCATCGCTCAGAAGACGGTGACCTATGACTTCGCCCGCCAGATGGAAGGGGCCAGGGAAGTCAAGTGCAGCGAGTTCGCGAGCGCCATTATCGCGAACCTTTAGTCGGAAACAATACCCGAAAGCGATAGCGGCGGCCTTTGGCCGCCGCTATCGCTTTCGGGAAAGATGGGTTGCGCGGTCGAAGAGGCCGAAGAGCAATAGCGACACGGCCGCAAAGCCAAACGCCATCAAGGGGATCACGGCCCCGCGTGTAGGCTCAAACAGTTGGCCCGCGAGCCAGGGCCAGAGCATCGCCCCCACACTGGTCAGCACAAAGACAAAACCCGTGATTCCCGCCGTGGCACCCAGCCGTTCGCCCGCAAAGGCGAGCATGTTCGGGAAGATCGGCCCGATTGCCACCCCCAAACCGCACACCGCGATCCAGATCCAGGGCGACTGACCCGCAGACAGGACGAACGCCAGGCCACTGATGATTCCGAGCCCAAGCGCGCCGATCGAGACAGTCCGAATCGGCCAGCGATGGGTGGCAGGAATCGCGAACAAGCGGCCCGCCATGAAGCTCAACCAGAACGCGGTGGCGAGGGCGGTGGCAGCTCCAGTGCGATCGAACCCGAGCGACACGCCATAGTCGGCCGTCCAGGTGAACATGGTCGCCTCACACCCGGCATAGGCAAAGAAGAGCAGGCCGACCAGGGCGAGCGTCGCGGTTGGGGGGCGTTTACCCGCGGCCGAGGCCGCCGCGCTCACCGAAGGCTTCGGCGGTGAAACGGTCAATGCCGCAAGCATGATCAGCGCGTTGACGGCGCCAATCACGAGCCAGGCAACTCTCACCTGCCCCGATAGGGTCAACGACGCCGCGATCAGGAGCGGCGCGAGCGCCCCACCCGCGCCAAAGGCGAGATGCAATCCGTTCATATACGGGCCAACGCGATCGCCATGTGTCCATTGGATCAAGGTGTTCGATCCAACATCAACCGTGCTCGAAAATCCGCCCAAAAGGAAAAACGCGGCCGCAGCCGCGGGCACGCCTGGCACGAACGTGATCGCGGCAGCGGCCAGTGCCGTCAGGGCATAGCCTGCGGCCAGGGCCCGATGCCCATGGGCACGGGCATACAGCCGGCCCGCGATTGCCGAGCCCGTGAGCCGACCCAGGGCCATTGCGGCCACGATGATGGCGATCTCGCCCAGCGACACGCCCGCGTTTGCGGCGAAGGTCGACAGTGACGGGCCCACACCGCCATCGACCAGGCCCAGCGCGATAAAGCCGGCTACATACAGGCTGGTCTGGGCGGCTCGGGGTGAAACACGAAGCGATGGACTTCCGGAATCTGACACGACCGGCGACTATACTCGCGAAAGCATGGCGCTCGTCATCCACTGGTTCCGCCGCGATTTGCGGTTAATCGACAACAGCGCGCTGACGGCCGCGGCCGCCCGCAGCGGGGGCGATGTGCTGCCTGTGTTTATCATCGACCCGGCGTTGACTGGTGGACGGGATGTGGCCCAGGCCCGCCTCAACTTCATGTATGGGTGCCTGCGCGACTTGGACACTCATCTGCGTCAGCGCGGCAGCCGGCTGGTGATCCGTCGGGGCGACCCGGCCAGTATTCTGCCTAATCTGGCCCGCGAGACCGGCGCGACGTGGGTGACCTTCAATCGGGACTACACGCCCCTTGGCCGACGCCGGGACTCCCGGATCACCGCCGCATTGCGCGATGCTGGAATCGAGGCGGATGCGCACCGTGATGCGTACATCCGCGAACCGGGAGATGTGCTCTCGGGCGCGGGCACGCCGTACACGGTCTTTACGCCCTTCAAGCGGGCGTGGCTTGGCCTGCCGAAGGATTGGCACCCGGCTACGGCAGCACCGGCACTGCGCGCGCCGCTCAGCGTCGCGAGCGATCCCCTTCCCGACCCGGCGCCGGACTCGCCCGCCCTCCCCCCGCCCGGCGAGAGGCCGGCATTCGCCCGGCTGCGCCAGTTCGCCCGCGCCGGCGGGCTTGACGCGTATGCCGATCAGCGCGACGCGCTCGCCGCCGAGGGCACATCGCGGCTGTCCGCGCACTTGCGTTTTGGGGCGCTATCACCCCGCCAAGCCGCCCAGGCTGCGCTCGATGCGGGCGACTCGAAAGGGGCGCAAACGTTTCTGTCCGAACTGATCTGGCGCGAGTTTTACGCCCACGTCCTGTTTCACTACCCGCACGCCGATCAGTCCAATTTCAACCGCGCCTACGACAGGCTGGCCTGGGGCAGCGGGGATGCCGCGGAAGACGCGCGCCGCTTCGAGGCCTGGACGCGCGGTCGGACGGGCTACCCGATCGTGGATGCCGCCATGCGCCAGATGGCCGAGACCGGCTGGATGCACAACCGGGCTCGGATGATCACTGCCTCGTTTCTGACCAAGGACTTGCACCTGGACTGGCGGCTTGGTGAATCGTTCTTCATGCAGTCCCTGATCGACGGCGACCCGGCTTCAAACAATGGCGGCTGGCAATGGGCGGCGGGGACCGGCACCGATGCCCAGCCCTGGTTCAGGATCTTCAATCCAATCCTGCAGAGCAAGCGCTTTGACCCTGCCGGCGATTATGTGCGCCGGTGGGTGCCCGAACTTGCCCGGTATGACGCAGCCGCCATTCACGCGCCATGGGAAGCGTCGCCCCTGTTGCAGCGCGCGGCCGGCTGCATTGTCGGAGCCGACTACCCGGCCCCTATCGTCGACCACGCCGTCCAACGGGAAGAGACGCTCCGTCGTTTTAAGGCGCTCAAAGCGTAGGCCAGACCGACAAGTCTCCGCTACTCTCCGCCGACCTGTCAGGTCACTCGATCTTGCGCGGGGATGCGCGCCGCGCTCCCACCGTCCGTAGAACGTCGAGCACCCGTCTACGGCCATCAACCTTGCAGGCAAGCGCATGGGATTCATCACGGTGACAACTCATGGACGCCTACCTGCGAGGAGAAGGCCCGAAGAGCGATACTCCTCAGCACATGGTCATACAATGACTTAACGGGCTTGAATTGCTGAATGGCGATGAATGGGCCCGATTGGAGCTCAGTTGTGAAGATTCGACTTTTCGCCAACAGCCTGCTCGCTGCATCGCTGCTCCTCGCCGGGAGCGCCTCCACGCTGCGGGCGACCTCGGGTTCGCTGGCCCACGCGCCGGTTGACTCACTGGCATGGGCGCCGCTCGCGCCCGAATCGGCCACCCGCGCCGAACTCATTCCGGAAGTGCGCGGGCCGATACGGGCCGACACCTCAACAATTTCACTTGCCGAGCTCGAGTCGCGCGGGCTTTTTCGCCCCGACGCGACACAATCGCCCACAGCTTTCGAGCAGATCCGACGACAGCTCGCCCGGGCGGTCTACTCGCCGCAGCAGCTGGAAGATCTCAAACAGACCGCGCCGGCGCTCTACGAAACGCTGTACTCGGCCGGCGAGATTCAGAGTACGGCCTCGCCCCTGGTATTGCCGTCGCCGGGTATTGTCTTCCGTGGACAAACGAATCAGGACCAACTGACGGTGGGCGAGCCACTGTTTACCCCGCCAGACACAAATGGGGACGTCGGACCAAATCACTACGTGCAGACGGTAAACACAACCTATGGCGTTTTTAACAAAAGCACCGGCGTCCGCACGCTCGGTCCGCTAAAGACGAGCAGCTTGTTCACGGGATTCGGCGGGCCGTGCGAGACAACCAACAATGGCGACCCGATCGTCATCTACGATCAATTGGCCGACCGCTGGCTGATCAGCCAATTCGCCCTGCCGAACATCAATTCGAATCAGGGCCCGTTTTATCAGTGCATCGCAATCTCAACTTCAGGCAATCCTGCCGGAACCTTTCACCGTTATCAGTTCCTGTTCGACAATACACTGCTGAACGACTACCCCCACTTTGGGCTGTGGCCTGACGGCTACTACGCGACGGTAAACATGTTCGCCGCCCCCGACTTCGGTTTTGCGGGCATGGGCGCGATCGCCTACCAGCGCGACAAGATGCTCACCGGCGACCCGAGCGCCTTGCAGGTGATCTTCAAGCTCAACGGGCAGCCCAACCCGATCAACCAGATCGGCGGCGGGTTGCCCTCCGATCTGGATGGCACAACATTGCCGCCGCCCGGGTCACCCAACATCATTGCCGCGCCTGAAGCGGCGGAATGGACGAACTATCCAACAGACCGCATTCACTTCTTCAAGTTCCATGTGGATTGGACGACACCCGCCAACAGCACTTTCACCGGCCCGGTGGATGTTGACACGGGCGCCTGGAACAGCTTGTGCGATACAACTCGGGCCTGCGTGCCGCAAAAGGACACCAGCGCCAGACTGGATGCGATCGCGGATCGTTTCATGTGGCGCCTGGCCTACCGCAATTTTGGCGCCTATCAGACCCTGGTGGCAAACCAAACCGTCAACGACGGAAGTGGCCGGGCCGGGGTCCGCTGGTACGAAATCCGCGAACCGCACGCGGCCACGCCGTCGATTTACCAGCAAAGCACCTATGCGCCGGCGGATGGGGTTTCGCGCTGGATGGGAAGCGCCGCCCAGGACAAGCTCGGGAACTTGATGATCGGCTTCAGCGGTTCGAGCAGCGCTCAGTTCCCCGATATTCGTTATGCCGGCCGCCTGCAGGGTGATCCGCTCAACAATCTGACTCAGGGCGAGACCATCATGCTGGCCGGCGGCGGCTCGCAGACCAGCACCGGCAGCCGCTGGGGCGACTACAGCAACCTCACCCTCGATCCGACCGATGACTGCACCTTTGGGCACACGAACGAGGTCTATACAACCACGTCATCCGACCGGTGGAGCACAGCGGTTGGGTCGTTCAAATTCCCAGCCTGCGGTGTCACACTCACGTCACACCTCAGCGGCTCGGTGAGAAGCCAGGCGACAGGCCTTCCAATCACCCATGCATTGGTGATGGCAACCAATGGCACAACGTTCACTCTCAGCACGTTGACCGATGCCAGCGGCGCGTTTGGCATCGGCGTCCCCGGCGGCAAGTACACCGTCACGGCCAGCGCTTATGGATACCTTTCATCGACCTTGCCCAGCTTCGTCGTCGCCAACGGTGTCACGGCTACGCTGGCATTCACACTTGCAACAGCGCCCACCTACGTGATCTCGGGTTTGGTCACTTCGTCGGGCAGCGGCGCGCCGCTCAGCGCAACGGTGACGGCCTCCGGCAGCCCCAGCTTTGTCACCATCAACCGGACCACGAATCCGGCCACGGGTTTCTATAGCATGACCCTCGTCGGGGGCGGCCAAACCTGGTCCGTCGCGGCGGCGGCCCCGGGCCACATCGCGGCGACCCAAAACCTCGGCCCGATCGCGGCCAACCAGACCGTGAACTTCCAGTTGCAGGTCTATACGACCCTTTCGTGCGGCGGCGCGTTTGCGGCCAGCAGCCCGACCTTCAATCGGCCTCTGGTCGGCAATCCACCCGCGGGTCTTTCCGGATCGGGCACGGCTGTCTATCATCGGCCGATCACGTTCTCGGTCGGCACGAGCGGGGTGTATTCGATGGTCATGTCGAGCGGTCTGGATGGTTATTACGTGCTGTATCAGTCCAGCTTTAATCCGGCCTCGCCGCTGGCAAACGTGCTCCTGGCCGTCGATGATGTCAACGGACTCAATCCTGCGATTTTCCGCAGTCTCAGCGCTGGAACACAGTACATCCTGGTGGCCACGACATTCAGCAATGGGACGACAGGTCCCTTCACCGATACGCTCACCGGCTTTGGAGCCATCAATGCCGGATGTTTCATGCGTCGGGCCTGGCTGCCGGCCATCCTGCGCTGAACTCCCGGGACAATGTTCTACGGCTTTGCCGGAAATATCGTTCCGGAAAACTGCTTCGACATATAATCCGCGCGTCAGGATTACGTTCGTTTAGTCGCATTGGGGGGAATGGCACGCAGCAAGCCGATGCGAGTTGACGCAAGATGGCCCTTGGCCACACAGGAGAACATCCGCATGAAGGCTCGAACGTTGGGGAACGCTTTCTCGCCGCATCGCTTCTCATGGGAGGCGCCACCACAGCGCTTCGCGCGACCGCAGCACCCGCGCTCGTCAGCGCTGCCGCCGTCGCGCAGACGGATGGGCCGTTCTTTCCTCCAGAACTACAGCTATTGGATCTCAAACCCGAGATCCGAACCCCGATTCAGCACGACACCTCGAGCGTGTCTCTCAAGGATCTGGACGCCGCCGGGCTATACAAGCCCGACGCGGCCCGCTCACCGTCGGCCTTCGAGCAGATTCGCAGGCAGGTCAAGCGCGCCAACTACACACCCCAACAGCTCGAGGACCTCAAGCAGAAGGAGCCTGCCGTGTACGATTCGCTGGGCGACGCGGCCGATATCCAGAGTCTGGCATCCCCGCTGATTTTGCCATCGCCGATTATCACGTTTTATGGCCAATCCAGCGATGATCAGGTGACCGTTGGTGATCCGCGCTACACCCCGCCCGACACGAACGGCGATGTCGGCCCGAATCACTATGTCCAGGCGGTAAATACCACCTGGGGCGTACGACAAGGCCACAGGCGCACGAATCCTTGGCCCGCTGAAGGGAAGTAGTTTCTATGCGGGCTTCGGTGGGCCGTGCGAGACGACCAACGATGGCGACCCGATCGTGCTCTATGATCAGTTGGCTGATCGCTGGCTGATCAGCCAGTTTGCGCTGCCAAACATCAATTCTAACGCGGGCCCGTTCTATCAGTGCATTGCCATCTCAACCACCGGGGATCCGACGGGTACTTTCCATCGCTATCAGTACCTGTTTGACAACAACGACCTGAATGACTATCCCCACTTTGGCCTGTGGCCAGACGCCTATTACGCGACGGTGAACGTCTTCACCGCGCCCGGCTTCAGCTTCACCGGGATGGCGGCCATGGCGTATGAGCGCGACAAGATGCTAATCGGCGCAGCCGCGCAGCAGATCATCTTCAAGACGACTGGCCAGCCCAGCCCGATCAACAAGATCGGGGGCGGCTTGCCCTCCGACCTGGATGGGCGGACCTTGCCGCCGGCTGGCGCGCCAAACATCATTGCGGCGCCCGAGGCGGCCGAGTGGACGTTCTATCCCACTGACCGCATCCACTTCTTCAAGTTCCATGTGGACTGGACAACCCCGGCGAACAGCACGTTTACCGGCCCAGTCGATATCAATACGGGCGCCTGGAACAGCGTATGCGACAGCACCCGCGCCTGCGTGCCGCAAAGCGGATCAAGCGCCAACCTCGATGCCATCGCGGATCGCTTTATGTGGCGGCTGGCGTATCGCAACTTCGGGACGCACCAGACGCTGGTAGCCAACCAGACAGTCAACGACGGCGCCAATCGCGCCGCAGTCCGGTGGTACGAAATCCGCGACCCGCACGCCATCACACCAACCATCTATCAGCAAAGCACCTACGCGCCCGCCGATGGCGTCTGGCGCTGGATGGGCAGCGCCGCCCAGGACGCCCAGGGAAACATGATCGTCGGCTTTAGCGGCTCGAGCGCGTCGCAGTTCCCCGATATCCGCTATGCCGGGCGCATGCAGGGCGATCCGCTGAATACGCTGGGCCAGGGCGAAACGATCATGATGGCCGGCGGCGGTTCGCAGACCAGCACGGGCAACCGCTGGGGCGACTACAGCAACCTGACCCTTGATCCAATCGACGACTGCACCTTCTGGTACACCCAGGAAATCTATCGGGCAACGTCATCCAACGTCTGGAGCACCGGAATTGGCGCGTTCAAGTTCGCGGCCTGCGGCGTCGCGCTGAGCTCGCTCATCACGGGCACCGTGACAGACATCACAAGCAGCCTGCCCATCTCCGGCGCGCTTGTGGTGGCCACAAACGGCACGACATTCACCTTGAGCTCGCTCAGCAATGGCATTGGTGTGTTTGGCATCGGCGTGCCGGGGGGTGTCTATACCGTTTCGGCCAGCGCGTATGGCTATTACCCGTTGGTCGTGCCGGGCGTCATCGTCACCGATGGCGTTACCGTCACGCTTTCGCTTGCGCTGACGCCGGCGCCGAGTTTCATCATCTCGGGCACGGTCACCGAAGAAGGAACTGGAAACCCGCTTACGGCCACGGTCACGGCCAATGGCAGCCCGTATCCGGTCGTCGTCGTCGCGAACACCGACCCGGCCACCGGCTACTACAGCATGACCCTGGTGGGTGGCGGACAGAGCTGGACGGTCGGCGCCTCCGCGGCCGCCCATGGACCGCAGAGCCAAAACCTGGGCGCCATCACGGCGAATCAAACCGTCAGCTTCGTGCTCCCGATCTTCACCAACTACACCTGCGGCGGGGTCTTCACAGCCGGAGACCCGACCTACAACCGAACCCTGACCGGCAACCCGCCAACAGCGCTCTCTGGAAGCGCAACGACAGTGTTCTACCGGCCGATCCAGTTCTCGGTCTCGAGCACGGGGCAGTACTCGATGGTCATGGCCAGCGGCTTCGACGGGTTCTATACCCTGTATCAGACCAGCTTCAATCCGCTGTCGCCGTTGGCGAACGCGATCGAGGCCGTCGATGACGCGGTCGGTCTGAATCCGGCCATCTTCCGCACCCTCAGCGCGGGGACGCAATACATCCTGGTGGCAACCACCTTCAGCAATGGCACCGCCGGCGCGTTCACAGACGCGATTTCCGGGTTTGGGGAGATAAACGCCACCTGTGGCTTTGGGCCCACGCCAACACCCACCTCATCACCCACCGCGACACCAACACCGACCGGAACGCCGCCGACGCCGACCCCGACACCCACGGCGACATCGACCCCGATGCCCGGCGACTGCGTTGCGACACAAGTGGTCACCTACACCATGGTTCCAGACAACAATCCGGCCGGAATCTGCGTGTCGATTCCGTATCTGGGCACGGGAAACATCACAACGATGTCGCTGCGGACCGCGCTGAGCCACACCTGGATTGGGGACTTCAGGCTCTGGCTGGTCAATCCGGCCAGCCAATCCCTCGTCCTGATGAATCGACCAGGCGGCACTGGCGCGAGCGTAGGGAGCAGCGCGAACCTTGCGGAGACCTATCCGATCACGTTTACGGATGCTGGCGCACTGAGCGCGGAGTCAATGGGCACAGGTGTGTCGACGTCGCAGAACGTGTGCCAGCTAAATGGCGTGTGCTCGTTCGTGCCTAACCAGGATAGCGCCGTGAGCACCTTCACGAACTTCTCGGGCTTCGTCGGCCAAAGCGCATATGGCACCTGGCAGTTCTGCGCCAACGACAACGCGAGCTCTGACCTTGGCGCGATCTTCACTGTGACGCTGGATATTGCGTGTGTCGCGCCGCCGACCGCGACGCCAACGGCGACGGCGACTGTCACGGGCACGCCGCCAACCCCAACCGATACACCGACGCCAACGGCGACGGCGACCGCGACGGAGACGCCGACCGCCACGCCCACGAACACGCCGTCACCCACGCCGACATCAACGCCACTCCCGCTCTGCGTGCGCTACAACGTCATGCTCGACGGCAGCCAGGAAACGCCGTCAAACACAAGCCTCGGCATGGGCATGGGCTATGTCGAAGTCGACACCGTCGCCAATTCGATGTACTACAACGTCAGCTTTAGCGGCATGACCGGGACAGAAACAGCAGCCCACATCCACGGCTTCAGCGCGCGAGGCGTCAATTCATCCGTGATCTGGGGTCTGGCCACAGGCAGCCCGAAGACGGGCTCCGTAGCCTTCACCGAGCCGCAGGAAGCGAATCTGCTGTTGGGGCTGGCCTACTTCAACATCCACACCAATGCATTTCCGGGCGGCGAGATTCGCGGGCAGATCGACGGCCCGGGAAGCGCTTGTCTCGGCACGCCCACCCCGACCGCGACACCGACAGGCACCCCGACCGCGACGCCGACGAGCACCCCGTTGCCGGCCCGGGCCTGGTTCCCGATCGCGTTGCGGTGAGGATCACGGAATACACGGATTTGACAGATTTCACGGAATAACTCGAACCAGGCACGTTCGAGCACCTCCGTGGAATCCATTGAATCCGTGTAATCCGTGATCTATGATGGGCGCGCATGAGTTCGCCGTCATCGCTGGCACGCCTGGGTTGCGCTATCCTGATTGCGCTGACGCTCGCCCCGGCCGGCAGTGCCGGGGCAATCCCGGCCGCCCCCATCCTTGAACCGGGCGATTCGCGCGAAGCATCGCTGCCACCCGTGCGGCTGCGCGGTGGACGAACGTTGACCCTGCCATCTTTGCTCTTAGCCGATGCCATATCCGGCGAGACTGCCTATGCGAAAGAACAGCTCTGGGTAGTCCAGGCCGCCGGACGAATCGATGCCGCCTGGCGCGAGGCCCTGAGGTCCGCGGGCGCACAAATCATCGCCTACCTTCCCGAGAACGCCTACGTGATCGCTATCGATTCTCCGGGCGCGGCCGCACTGGGGCGCCTGGCGCGCCAGCAGATGGGTCCGCATACGCTGACCGGCAGCATCGCAGCGTTGCCCCGTGAAGCCCGGGTCGAATCCGCAGTCGCACTGGCCATCGCCGGCGGGGCTGACTCGGTCGCGGTGACAGCCCAATTCCCGGACATTCCTTTGGGTCGTGACGCCGCGCTTACCTGGTTCAGCCGCATTAAGGATCTCGGCGGCACACCCCTGACAGGCGCCCAAGTCCTGGGCGGGTTCGTGTCATTTGCGTTCAGCGCGACTGCAGCGAGCCTCGGGCTAATTGCGCAGGATCCACTCCTGTTCAACCTCGAACCCTACGTCGCGCCCACCCGCACTGATGAACGCCAGGCCCAACTTCTGGCGGGTAATATCGCGGCAGGCGGAAACACCCCGAGCGGGCCGGGGTATCTCGATTGGCTGCTGTCAATGGGCTTCACAACCACGGCAAGCGCCTATCCCGTCATCGACATCGTCGACGACGGCGTTGACCTGGGCGATCCGCAAAACGTGGCGGTCGCTGACTTGCATGAGCTGGGCGACCCGGCCCGCCTCGGACGGATGACCTACGCCCGCAACTGCACCAGCGACGCCTCGGCGGCAAACACCAGCGGACACGGAACCCTCAACGCCGGGATCGCGGTCGGCTAGTGCCCTGACCTCGGCTGGCGCGGACAATGCCGGCTACAGCCTCGGGCTCGGAATCGCCCCCTTTGCCCGTTTTGGCGCGACCAAGATTATCCGCAATACCGGCGTCGCCGACCGGTCCGGTTGCGGCGGCACGGATGCGGCCATCGTCGCCGGGGCGCATGCGCTCGGGGCGCAGATTACCTTGAACAGTTGGGCGGCTGGAAACGGCGGCGCCTACACCGCCCAGTCGCAAGCCTACGACGCGCTGACCCGCGACGCGGACCCGAACACGCCGGGCGACCAGCCCATGTTGCATATCTTTGCCGCGGGCAACTCGGCCCCTGGCCTGCCTTCCAGTGTGGCCGCGCCCGGCACCGCCAAGAATGTAGTTTCAGTCGGCGCCACAGAAAACGCCCGTGACCCGAACGTCGTGGACGGCTGCAACGTCTCGGCCGGTGACAGCGCCAACGACATCGCGACCTTTTCGGCCCGCGGCTATACCGCCGACGGGCGGGCCAAGCCCGATCTCGTCGCGCCTGGCACCCACGTTCAGGGACCCGTAGCATCAGGTTCAGGGTTCACTGGCGCGGGGGTGTGCGGGGCGCGTTTCAACAATGGGTCGCCGCCAGCCGATGATGCCTACTACCCGCCGGGACAAAGCCGCTACACCTGGTCGTCAGGCAGCAGCCACGCCGCGCCCGCCATCGCCGGCGCCGCCGCCCTCATCGCCGAACACTACTCGCGGACGGCCCAACTCGGGGCGTGGCCAAGCCCTGCCCTGGCCCGCGCAATTCTGATCAATAGCACCCGCTACCTGACAGGCGCCTCGGCCAACGATGACCTGCCCGGCGCGGGCCAGGGCTGGGGCGCGCCCAATCTGAGGCTGGCCTTCGACGATACATCGCGGGTCCGGATTGATCAAACCCATCGCTTTACGGCCAGCGGCCAGATGAACGCGCTGAACGGTTATGTTGCCGACCCAGGCCGGCCCGTGCGGGTCACTCTGGCCTGGACCGACGCGCCAGGTAATCCGATCGGCGGCGCCTACGTCAACGATCTCGATCTCGAAGTTGCCGTTGGCGGCCAAACGTATCAAGGCAACTTCTTCTCGGGCGGCGCATCGGCGACCGGAGGCTCGCCAGACGCGATCAATTCCGTCGAGAGCGTGTTTTTGCCGGCCGGTTTGAGCGGCCCGCTCAGCATCCGCGTCATCGCCAGCAACATCGTCGGCGACGGTGTGCCTTCGGCGCCTGACAGCCTCGACCAGGATTACGCCCTGGTCGTCTACAACATCGATGACAGCTTCGGCGTGCTGGCGGTGTCAGTCAAAGATGTTGCAGGAGGCGCCGGCATCGCAGGCGCCTCGATCAACCTGTTCGACACAGCCGGTTCGCCTGTGAACCCCGGCGCCACCGGGCCATTCGGCGAAGCTTCGCTTTTCGCATCGGCCGGCGCATATACCGTTGCCGTATCGGCGCCCGGTTACGTCTCCAAGACTGTTACCGATGTCGCCATCGCGCCAAACCTCACCACGACGCTGGGCGTGTCACTGACGACGTTGCCGCGCGCGACGCTCTCCGGCTTCACCCGGGACGGCGCGCACGGCTATCCGCTACAGGCATCCGTCACCGCGGTCTCCGCCGATGTGACCCGAACCACATGGTCCGACGCCGCGACCGGCTTCTACAGCCTGACCTTGCCCAACGGGCCCGATGTGAGGGTCACGGCTGTCGCCGGCTTGCCGGGCTATCAGCCGGCGGCCGCGACGGTTGATCTCACGGCCTCGAGCACCCGCGACCTCGTCCTAGCGCCCAACGTCGATTGCGCACCAGCGGGATACGTGGCGAACTTCTATGGGGTGTTCGAGACCTTCAGCGCCACGACCACCCCGAGCGGCTGGACGGTGGTCGACACAAGTGGCGGCGGGGCATGGGTGTTTAGCGACCCGGGCGGGCGCTCGAACCTCACCGGCGGCACGGGCGGCATGGCCAGTGTCGACAGCGACACCTATGGGAACGGCAAGACTCAGGACACCGAGCTCCGCACACCGGCGCTGAACTTCTCAACGGAACCAGAAGTATTTCTCCGCTTCCGGACGGACTTCCGCTGGTATGAAACAGCCCCGAATGAGATCGCCGACATCGACATCAGCCAGAACGGCGCGTCGGGACCCTGGGTGAACGTGTGGCGCCGCACCGAATCGTATCGCGGTCCGATTGAGGAGACGATCGATGTCTCCGCCGTTGCCGGCGGCCGGTCAAACATCATGGCCCGCTTCCGCTACTACAACGCCTCGTTTGACTGGTGGTGGCAGGTGGACGATGTGCGCTTTGGGCACACGGATTGCGCCGCCGTCAACGGCGGGATCGTCACAGGACGCGTCGTCGGCGCCGGAGATGGCGCGCTGATCAATGGCGCGGCGCTGAGCCCCTCGATCGGCATCAGCGTCACTAGCGGCGCGGGTCTGCCGCCGGGTCAATATGCGGTGTTTCTGCCGAGCGGCACGCACACGCTCACCGCCATCGGACCCGGGGCCGTGGGACGCGCGAGCGCCGTCATTGTCGTCACCAGCGGCAGCGTGGTCACGCGCGATTTCGTGCTGCCCGCGCCCGGTCTCGCAATCACGCCGGATCGGTATGAGATCACGCTCACGCAGGGCAACAGCACAACAGCCAGCCTGTGGGTCACCAATACCGGGCCGTTGACGCTCACCTGGCAAGCCTATGAGTCAAGCGTGGGCCAATCAGCCTTTGATCCGCTGTACCGCAACAGCGACATTCCCGCGCCCGCGTTTGGCGGCCCGGACGCAGGCGGCTACTACTGGACCTCGTCGGATGAACCAGGCGGTCCCACCTTTGCCTGGGTGGATACCTCAAGCGGTCAGTCCTTCACTCTCGGCGACGACACCGAAGCGAATATCAGCCTGCCCTTCCCGATCGGGTTCTATACGCTGACAACACAAAGCCTCCGAATCGGCAACAATGGCGCGCTTCTGGTCGGCGCAACCGCCGGCGATGTCGACTTTCAGAACCTCGATCTGGCCAACGCGCCAGCCTTCTTTGTCTCGCCGTTCTGGGACGATCTGGACGCCGGCGGGACGGTGCGATGGATGACGATCGGCGCCGCGCCGAATCGCGCCGCCGTTATCGAATGGCGCGATATACCGCGCTATACCACTGCCGGGCCGATTGGGGCGGCGACGTTTCAAGTCCTGCTCTTCGAAGACGGTGGCGTCGTGTTCCAATATGCCGACGTCTCGTTTGGCATCGGCGCCTACGATGACGGGGCCAGCGCCAGCGTCGGGATTCGGGGCTTGAGCCCCGCGCAGAGCCTGCAATTCTCAAGAGACAGTGCCAGCCTCGGTCCCAACCTTGCCATCCGCTTCAGTCGGGGAGGCCGGCCTGATCTCGCGCCGTGGCTGACAACGCAACCGCTTTCGAGCACCGGGCAGATGGGAGGGGCTGTCATCAGCTTGACTTTTGATGCCGGCCAGATCACCCAGCCTGGCATCTACACGGCCACCTTGACGGTCGATAGCAACGCACCGTCACCGCAGCGCGAAGCGGCGTTAACGATGACAGTCCTGCCGTTGGCCACCCAGGGACTGCTCCGCATCGCCGCTCAAACGCTCGGCGCCTGCGACAATCAACCAGCCCCCCTGGGCGGCGCGCAGATCGAGATTGCCGGCCCGGCGCCTTTCAGCGCCAGTCTGCGGGCTGACGACGCCGGCGCGGCTGCGCGCTGGCTGACGGCCGGGGTCTACTCGGTCACGGTGATGGCGCCAGGCGCGCTATCCGCGACCATGGTCGCGACAGTTACCGCCGCGAATGCGGTCACCGCGCAGGTTGGCTTGCGCGCGGCCCTGCCCTGCGCAGCGCTGGCGCCCGCCACCCTGCAGATCACGACAACCCTGAACGTCGTCACCACCACCGCCCGCCTGACCAATACCGGAGCGAGCGCCCTCACCTGGACGCTCGTGGAAGGATCAAGCCCGTTGTGCAGCGCCAGCATCCCCTGGCTCAGCGCGCCGCCCACCGGCACCCTGGCCGCCGGCGCCAGCGCCGGGCAGGCCATCGTCGTCGATGGCCGAGGCCTGCTCCGCGGGCGCTACGACGCCTGGCTGTGCGCGCTGACCAATGACGCGCTGCATCCCAACCTGCCCATCGCGATTACGGTCTGGAGCGACGCGCAGAGCCGCTATCTGCCCGTCGTCCGGCGACCGTGAATGCAGCAGCTCGTTGCGGCCTGGGCACGGGATCTATCCGCAGATTACGCAGATTTCCGCCGATTCTTGGAAAAGAGAATCGGCGGAAATCTGCGTAATCTGCGGATAGATCCCCGAGTAACCACGGCCGAACTCGTCGCCGTGAGCGACGCCGCGCTCTGCGCTGGCGCGGGCCTTTTTCGTCCGCAGATTAACGCAGATTTCCCCAGATTCTTCCTAACCAGAATCTGCGTTAATCTGCGTTAATCGGACAGATCCCCGAGTAGACTCGGGTGAGCCCGCCGCTACAGATGACGGCAGGCATACAATCGTTCTTTCATGAAACTCGAGCAAATCGACCTGTATCAGATCCGGATGCCGCTGATCGCGCCGTTTGAGACAAGCTTCGGCAGCAAGAGCCAACGCGACATCATCCTCGTCCGCGCAGTCGGTGATGGCATCGTCGGCTGGGGCGAGTACGCGGCGGACGGGCCAGGCTACTCATACGAGACCACCCAGACCGGATGGCACATCCTGTCCGACTATCTGATCCCGCTCGCCTTTCAGGCCCCCTTTGGCGACCCACGCGAATGCCCGGATCGATTCAAGCGCGTGCGCGGGCACAACTTCGCCAAATCCGGGCTGGAGGGCGCGATCTGGGACCTCTTCGCCCAGCAGGCTGGCCTTAGCCTGGGCCAGTACATCGACGCAGGCCGCAAGATCGTGCGCGATCGGGTCGTCGTTGGGGTCAGCATCGGCATTCAGCCCTCGCCCGAGGCGCTGGTCGAGAAGATCCGCGGATTTCTGCAATATGGCTATCTGCGGATCAAGATGAAGATCAAGCCCGGGCGCGACATTGGCGACGCGCGGGCCGCCCGAGCGGCCTTCCCCGATCGCATGCTGATGGTCGACGCAAATTCGGCCTACACGCTCAAGGATGCCCCTCTGTTCCAGCAGATGGACGCGCTCGGCTTGCTCATGATCGAGCAGCCCCTGGGCGACGACGACATCTACGAGCATCACAAACTGCAGCGCTTGATCCAGACCCCGATCTGCCTGGATGAGAGCATTCACACTCCCGATCACGCCCGGATGGCGATCGAACTCGGGGCGTGCCGGATCATCAACATCAAGCAGGGGCGCGTCGGTGGATTGACCAAGGCGATCGAGATTCATGACCTGTGCCAGGCGGCCGGCATCCCGGTCTGGTGCGGCGGGATGCTTGAATCCGGCGTCGGCCGCGCGCTCAATCTGGCGCTTGCCTCACTCCCAAACTTCACGCTGCCCAGCGACCTGAGCGCCAGCAACCGCTACTACAACCCCGATCTGATAGACCCGCCGTTCGATATCAACACCGACGGGACGATCAGCGTGCCGACCGGCCCCGGGATCGGGGTATCTCCGGTAGAGGATCGCCTGAAGTCGGTCACCATACGCCAGGCCAGCTATCGCCCGGGAGGCGCATGAACTACGCAGACGCGCTCGCCCGCGCCCGGCAGGTGGTCGAGGCCGAGACCGAGGCCATCAATCCGGTGTGCCGCACCCAGCTCCTGGTTCACCCCGCCCGCGCCGGGCAATCAATCGTTTTCTTTCACGGATTGACCTCCTGTCCGCGCCAATTTGAACCCCTGGGGCAGATCCTTTTCGAGCGAGGCTGGAACGTCTACATCCCGCGGATGCCCTTTCACGGTTATGCGGACAAGATGACGGCGGACCTCGCCCGCCTGCGCAAGCGCGATCTGATCGCGTGGGCGGCCGATAGCGCCGAAATCGCAACAGGCCTGGGCGAAAGGGTAGTAGTGGCGGGGCTGTCGGTGGGCGGCGCATGCGCGGCCTGGGTGGCCCAGAACGTGGCCGCCATCGATCGGGCGCTCGTCATTTCGCCGCTGTTGCGCACCCCGGCGGTGCCAACGCGCTTCACCCGGCCGGCGGCGGCGCTATTCAGCCTGCTGCCCAACCAGTGGCGCTGGTGGGACCCGGTCCGCAAGGACGCCCGCAGCGCGCCCGACTTCAGCTATCCACGTTTGGCCACCCGGGCAGTCGCAGCCGCACTCGGATTGTCCGTGAACGTCATGGATAGCGCGCACCAGCGCGCCGCCGCCGCGAAACGGATAACGCTGGTGCTGAACGAGAACGACAGGGTCGTCGACAACGCGGCCATCCGCGAACTGCATGACGCCTGGATCGAACATGGCACTGATACGCGCCTGCATGTGTTTGAGCGGGAGGCGGGCCTCACCCACGACCTCATCGGGGCCGAGCACCCGGAGCAGCACGTTGACGTGGTGTATCCGGTAATCCTCAGACTGATTGAAGGGTAGTTCGGAAGCGCCGTCCCCCGCTTCGCAGGGGACGGCGCTTCCGTGACTTACCTCGGCTGAAGGCTATGGCCAGGCTTGCGGGCCGCTCTGGCCGTAGTTGGCCCCGGTCATCACGAGGTCAAAGATATTGACCGCGCCATCGGCATTGACGTCGCTGTTGCCGCTGCCGCAGGCAGCGCCGGGTCCGCCGAAAGTACTGCCGATGCAGCTCAGGTCAACGATGCTGATCGCCCCGCTGTTGTCGGCATCACCCCCCAGCAATGTCGGCGTCGTTTGGACATAGGTGCCGCCAGGGAAGACCGTGATCACCTTCTGGCTCGGGAGATATAGATCATGGCTCGCGGTAAGGGTGTAAGTCGTTCCAGCCGCGATGACTGGCACGGACAGCGAGAACAGGCCCTGATTTGGGTCAAACGGCCCCGCCACGCTGCCAAACCCGCCCGATACGTCCAACGCCGTGACCGTGCCGGCGGTCAGTTGGTGTTGCTATACACCGAGACATCCGTCAACGTCAGAGCGCCGCCGCCATGTTGGGAAATCGAGGAGCTGATGTAGCCTCTTGTCATCGTGAATCCCGCAAGTCTTACGGCCACATTTGTGGTCGAGATCACCCGTCCGCCACCCAGAGCATCGAGGGTGGTCGGGTTTCCGGCCGGGTTATACGTTGACCAAGCGGTGCTGGTGAAGCCTCCCATCAGCGAGAGTTTTTGGGTGATCAGCGCCACTTGGGTCGCGCCAGCCTGGGTCTGCCGCCATTGGTCTGTTTGTTTCGGCCGTCCACATGCGAACCATACTCGCCCGCGCCGATGCTGCCATCAACGGTGGCGGTGGTCTCGGGTGCAAGTGGGGTGACCGGACGACTGACTACACGCAAGGGCTCAGCCAGCCGTACCGCTGGCAGCCCCTGGTCAGTCGTCAGAAACACCGATGGCTGCGCAACGGCATCGATGGTCACGGCAGATGCAGCCTGGGTGACGGCGGGCTGGGCCGCCAAGGGCGCAACCGGCGACAGCGCCAAATACAGCGCTAGCGCAAAACGAGTATTGCGGTGAAACAGCATGGCTACCTCTTTAGGAATGCAGGTGGCCAGTCGCCGGCAATCCGATTCAACGGTGCATCTTTGAAGTCCTGCGAGGCTCAGTGCGCAGGCGCCGGGCAAAAAAAACTTTCGAAGCATTATCATCAATCCAAGCAAACGCGCAAGGGTCCGGGAGCCCAATCCCATGACCGCTGCAAAGCCAATTTCCGAGACGATGTCCCCCGGCTAAACCGGGGGACATCGTCTCGGAAAACCGGTTCTGAAAGGAGGACTAAGGCGTTGCGGTCGCCGATTTCACGACGCTCCGCCGCCCGATGAGCCCGCCGACCCAGCCCCCGATCTGCCCCAGCAGCGCGGCGAAAATAACATAGGCGCCGATGTAGCTCACGTACTGCTGCTGGAAATACACAAGCCCGGGCGTGATACCGGCCTGGGCGATCGCGGTAGCCTGCCCCGCGCCCAGCGCCTCAAGCATTCGGGTTGCGATCGCGTCCGTCATCGTTGCGGCCTGGACGCCATAGAACACGGCATATGGCAGCGCCATGCCAAAGGCAGCCAACGTTCCGCCGCTCCGCCCTGCCCGTCCAGCGACCGGCGCATGCGCGACCGCCGCGGCGCGTCCTGACATGATGCCCCCCATCAGGGCCGTCGTCATCATGAGCACGCAGTTTGCTGCATGAAACTCAGCCGCGAGCAAGACAAAGAGCAGGCCGACGGCGAGGCCGATCAGGCCGGCCGCCCGTCCGCGGCGCTGGCCCGCCGCCAGCGCCGCAGCCTCGTTGGGATGACGTTGTTGTTTCACCGTTCAATCCTTGGCAGATAAATCAAATGCGTTGGCACCGCCGTCGCCGTTGGCGTGGCGGTATTCGTTGCTGTTGACGTTGGTGTAGGCGTCTCGGTCGGCGTCGACGTCGGAGTGGCGGTGGGCGTCTCGGTCGGGGTCGCCGTCGGAGTAGCGGTGGGCGTCTCGGTCGGGGTCGCCGTCGGAGTAGCGGTGGGCGTCTCGGTCGGGGTCGCCGTCGGAGTAGCGGTGGGCGTGTCGGTCGGGGTCGCCGTCGGAGTAGCGGTGGGCGTCTCGGTCGGCGTCGCCGTCGGAGTAGCGGTGGGCGTCTCGGTCGGCGTCGCCGTCGGAGTGGCGGTGGGCGTCTCGGTCGGCGTCTCGGTCGGCGTCTCGGTCGGGGTAGCGGTGGGCGTCTCGGTCGGCGTCTCGGTCGGGGTAGCGGTGGGCGTCTCGGTCGGCGTCGCGGGTCGGTCGGCGTCTCGGTCGGCGTCGACGTCGGAGTGGCGGTGGGCGTCTCGGTCGGCGTCGCCGTCGGAGTGGCGGTGGGCGTCTCGGTCGGGGGTAGCGGTGGGCGTCTCGGTCGGCGTCGCCGTCGGAGTGGCGTCGTGGGCGTCTCGGTGGTGGCGTCTCGGTCGGCGTCGCCGTCGGAGTAGCGGTGGGCGTCTCGGTCGGGGTCGCCGTGGGCGGGGGGGTCTCGGTCGGGGTCGCCGTCGGAGTAGCGGTGGGCGTCTCGGTCGGGGTCGCCGTCGGGGTAGCGGTGGGCGTCTCGGTGGGGGTCGCCGTCGGAGTAGCGGTGGGCGTCTCGGTCGGGGTCGCCGTCGGAGTAGCGGTGGGCGTCTCGGTTGGGGTCGCCGTCGGAGTAGCGGTGGCGTCTCGGTCGGGGTCGCCTCGGAGTGGCGGTGGGCGTCTCGGTTGGGGTCGCCGTCGGAGTAGCGGTGGGACGTCTCGGTCGGGGTCGCCGTCGGAGAGCGGTGGGCGTGTCGGTTGGGGTCGCCGTCGGAGTAGCGGTGGACGTCTCGGTCGGCGTCGCCGTCGGAGTAGCGGTGGGCGTCTCGGTCGGGGTCGCCGTTTGCGTTTGCGTTGCCGTTTCCGTTGGCGTTTGCGTAAGCGTGTTGGTTGGTGTGGCCGTCGCCGGGTGGGTCTCCGTCGGAGTGACCATCGCCGTGGGCGTCTCGGTCGGCGCAGCAGTTGGTGTTGGCGTCGGCGTTGGGGACGCAACTGTTATGGACCCGGCCTGAGATGTCTGAGGAATCACAAACCCGGTGTTGGTGCCCAACTCGATATAGCTGAAGTTGATCGGGCTGATCCCCGGGGCTAGCGCCTGAAACTGGATCGTCGCCAAGACATCGGTCCCAGTGAAGGGCGGCGTTGGGGTGAACTGAAAGACGATGTAGGTGATGGTGCCGGCCGTGTTGCTGACCTGATTGGTGAAGATCTGATACGGCCCCTGCGACGTCAATAGCGGCCCTGGCGTGATCTGCACCCCACTCTGACCGCCATTCGCGTCGACGACGGCGAGGATGGCCGGGTTGAATGTCAGACGCACGTCCGCGCCATACAGGTTGGCCACGTCAGAGATCACGATGCTGGCCGTAACCAGCATGCCCGGCGCGACCTGCTGGCTGGCCGGCTGGATGCGGACAACTGCCGTCGACACAACAGTGGCATCCAGCACCGGCTGGCCTGACCCGTCCTCGGGTGCCGGCGCGGCGAGAACGCGATGCAGTGGTGAGATAGCCGCGACAAGCATCATCAGCGCCACGAATACGGTGCGCCAGCGCCGATCGGGTGTTCGGCAGGTTGCATTCACACGCTAATTGTATCTAGGCGTTGTCGGCACTATCGCCTGATCGAAGGCAACCACATCCGCTTGAGCGCGCCGACGCGAATCTGGCCACCCTGCGCAACGTGCGAAAGTACAAAGCCGTTGTTTGTGGAGAGTTCGATATAGCTGAATGACACGGCTGATACGCCGGTCATCACTCCCCTAAACTGAATCTTTGCCAGCACATCGGTTCCGGTGAACGGCGGCGACGGCGTGAATTGAAAGACGATGTATGTGATCGCTGCCACGGTATTGCTGACCTGATTGGTGAAGATCTGGTATGGCCCCTCGGATGTCAACAAGGGACCGGGCGTAATCTGTACGCCTGACGCTGCGCCATCCGCATCGACCACCGAAACAAGGGCCGGATCAAACGCAAGCCGCACATCAGCGCCATATAGCATGGCAATGTCGGAGATAACGATCGACCCGGTCACCACCCCGCCCGGCTCAACCAAAAGGACGGCCGGCTCGATCCGGACCACCGCCGGGGGCGCGGTCTCGACACGCAGGGGCGCCGGCTCGGCCGCCGGCACAGCCGCTTGCGTGATCGGCGCGGCCGCCAGCCCGCTCAAGGCCAGCGCAATCGCAACGGCCCGCGCAATGCGGCCCGCGCCCCTCACTTTGACCGCCTGTGGCGCTGTCGATCGACCGCCCCAAAACCATATACCCCGGCCAACCCGATCGCCAGCAGCACAATCCCCAAGAGCGGATCTGGGGCGTTTGACACCGTGGGCGGGTTGACATTCGCGGGCGCGGCGGCCCCACTCGGTGGCTGCGATCCCGGCGCTTTCGGCGCCAGACCCGATTGGGCAACCGCCGCCAGCGCCTCAGGGGCTGGGGTCGGGTTGCTGCCCGCAGTGCTCCGGGTGGTGGTGATCGCCTGGCCGGCCGCTATCCGGGTTGGCGTCGCAGGCGCGCCAGGCGTCGCAGGCGTGCCGGGCGTCGCAGGCGCGCCAAGCGTCGCAGGCGCGCCAGGTGTCGCAGGCGCGCCAGGTGTCGCGGGCGCGCCAGGCGTCGAACGGGGTGCCGCCGGCAACGTCGAAGCCGCCAAAGCTGGTGCGCCAGCCCCTGTTGCGGGCTGGGCAGTGACATTGAGCACCGCCCGAGTCGGAACTGGCGCCGCGGTCGGGGGGATCTGCCCGGCGGGTGCTGCCGCGGGTGTGCTCGTTGCAGCCGGCGGCGCGATGGCGGTCGGATTTGCGCCGATCGGCACAGATGTGCCGATCGGAGTCGGAGCCGGCACGACCGGCGTGGCGGCCGGTGGAGACGTGGGAATAACACCGCGTTCCGGCAGTGGCGTCGCGGTCGGGGCACTGGGGGTGCCCGCGCCCGCACTGCCGAGAACACTGATCGTGCCTGCCCGGCGCGTCACTGGGAGCACGTTCCCGCTGCGATCAGAAAGCTCAACTGACGTAATCTCGATAGACGTGGACCGCCCGGCGGCCTTGCCGCGGGCCTGGGCGATCAATACCGGTCCGCTTCCGCTGGCGGGCGCAGACGGGTTGACCTGGGTGGCCGCCCATTGAAAAGTCCCGGCGATGTTGTCGACTTTGTTGAGGACAACGAAGTCCGGTTTGATGAATCCCCCGGCAGTGAGGGGGCTCCCGGGGCTTGCAGCGACGAGTTCAATGACATTCGGGTCGAAAGTCCCACGCACATCGATGCCATAGGCCTCCAGCGCGCCTTCCAGAATAACGGTGACGGCGCCCGTCTGGCCGACCGCGACCTCGAGAACAGCTGGCATGGGCCCAATGCTGGCGGTCGCCTGGGCCCGAAGCGAAGCGAGATTCGGGAAAAGGCCAACAGCAAGCGCCGCGCAAGCTAGAGCGCGCGAAAGCCTGCGAGACCAGGAGTGCATCACGTTTGTCTGAATACCAGATAGGCTACCACGGTCCTGCCCGTGAATCGCATTTTGTAAAGACAGCCGAAAACCTCGCGGGTCTTGAAGACCCGCGAGGTTTTAGCCGGCTGCCTGACTCCTGCGCTGACCGAGCGCTAGCGCATCAAGGTCGGTAGGTAGACCTGCCGGAGGGCGGTGGCCGGCACGGCCGCCGGTCCGTAGCCAGTTACCGTCGTCCCATTCAACTCGATCTCCTCGACCCAGTAGTAAGCCCTCCCCGCCGGCGAGGAAGCATCTACCCAGGCGTAGGTCCCGCCATTGCCTGTGGCTGCGATCACGCCGGCCGAGACCACGCTCGCGCTGGCGCGCTCGGAGGTGGCGCCGCGCAGCACACGGTAGCCCAAGGTATTGGACTCGTTCGCAACAACCCAAACTACTGTCACAGTCGGCGCGCCAAGCGCGTCAGTTCCGCGGATGGCGTTCAGCGACAACAGCTGGATCGCAGTGGGCACGAAGACATGCACGATTTCATTTGTCTCCGTCACCGGGCTGTTTCCCACGAAAGCGACATTCAGGATCGTGCCGCTTCCGGGCACGCCCGTCACGATGACTGAGAAGCTTACCGAGTATGGCATGCCTGGCTGGACCTGGGCGAAGTTCCACGTGAGCGGGCTTGGCCCGCTCACATTTGGTGGCACCGCGGAGCCCGGAACATAGTCCGTCCCGTCCGGCGCAGTGTCGGACACTGGCACGTTGTATGCGATGGTCTGGGCGATGTTGGTGAACCACACCGTATAGGTGATTGCATCACCGATCCGAACCGGTGAACCCGTATTCGGCACCGAGCTCTTGGACGCCACTAAGAGGGGTAGTTCGAGAACACCCGCATCGATCGTAAGGTTGACCTCGCCCATCGCCAGCACGATCGGATCGGTTGCCCCCGTCACCACGTTCGCGTCGCTGTCCAGCCCGTCCTGGCTGTTTGCAGACACATCCTTGGGGGTGAACCTGTAGCCCGCCGGAAGTGTGAATGACACGACATACGTGCCAGGCGCGAGGTTGGTGAAGGTGTAGAAACCACCGTTGGCAGTCGAAGTGGTTGCCTGCACCGCAACTCCCTTCATGAGGCTTACCGTGATCCCGTTGAGTCCAGGCTCGCTGAACGCATCGGGGCGCAGGGCAACCGTGACGTTTTGCAGGCCATCCCCATTGACATCAACCCATACACGATCACCGATAGCGGCCGTTGGCGTTGGCGTATTCGTCGGGGTCGCCGTTGGCGTGTTCGTCGGGGTCGCCGTTGGCGTGTTCGTCGGGGTCGCCGTTGGCGTGTTCGTCGGGGTCGCCGTTGGCGTGTTCGTCGGCGTCGCCGTTGGCGTGTTCGTCGGCGTCGCCGTTGGCGTGTCCGTCGGGGTCGCCGTTGGCGTGTCCGTCGGGGTCGCCGTTGGCGTGTCCGTCGGGGTCGCTGTTGGCGTGTCCGTCGGGGTCGCTGTTGGCGTGTTCGTCGGGGTCGCTGTTGGCGAGTTCGTCGGGGTCGCCGTTGGCGTGTCCGTCGGGGTCGCTGTTGGCGTGTCCGTCGGGGTCGCTGTTGGCGTGTCCGTCGGGGTCGCCGTTGGCGTGTCCGTCGGGGTCGCCGTTGGCGTGTCCGTCGGGGTCGCCGTTGGCGTGTCCGTCGGGGTGGCCGTGGGCGTGTCCGTCGGCGTCTCGGTCGGGGTCGCCGTCGGCGTCTCGGTCGGGGTCGCGGTCGGCGTCTCGGTCGGGGTCGCCGTCGGCGTCTCGGTCGGGGTCGCCGTGGGCGTCTCGGTCGGAGTGGCCGTGGGCGTCTCGGTCGGGGTGGCCGTGGGCGTCTCGGTCGGGGTGGCCGTGGGCGTCTCGGTTGGCGTCGCCGTCGGCGTGTTGGTCGGTGTCGAGGTCGGCGTATTTGTCGGTGTCGGGGTCGGCGTCGGAACAAACGAGTTTGACACAGAACTGGTCTTTGTCAGGCCGGAACTGTCCGTGATGCTCGCGCTGTTCACGATGTCCGTGGTGTTGAGGAGCGCATTCACCGTGACGCTAAAGCTTACGCTGCCGTTTGCGCCTGGAGCCTGGTCGCCCAGTGCCCATACCAACGGGTCGGGCCCACTGCACCCGTTCGTGCACGACAGAGCCACATAGCTGGTATTGGCAGGTATGAAGTCGGCGATGGTCAAGCCCGGCGCCACTTCGTTGCCGCTCACGCTCCAGCTCAAGGTATAGCGGAGTTGATCTCCTGGAACGACCTGGCCCACCGGGCTCACGGTCTTGGTGATGAAGATGTCGTGGCCACTAGTCACCGGCGTCGTCACCGTCGTGGTCTTGGTCAGCCCCGTGCTGTCGGTGATGTGCGCGCTGTTGCGAATCTGCGTCCCTTTCAGCGGGCTGTTACCGTACGCTACTCCTCCGGGTTCTGGCCCAGCCAGACCAGGGATCCGGCCCGTCCGCTGCTCCAGTTCAGGTGTAGCGCGCTCGGTCCCCGGCGAGACTCCCGGCCGGGCTCACCGTCTTGAACCAGGGCCGAAGTCACCGGCGTCGTCACCGTCGTGGCTTGGTCAGCCCCCGTGCTGTCGGTAATGCTCGCGCTGTTGCGAATTTGCGTCCCGTTGTTCAGCGGGCTGTTGACCGTCACGCTGAAGCTCACGCTCCCGCTCGCGCCCGGGTTCTGGTTGCCCAGGGCCCAGACCAGCGGATCCGGCCCGCCGCACGTGTTCGTGCACGAGCCGACCACGTAGGTCGTGTTGGCCGGGATCGAATCGACCAGCGTTACGCTCGGCGCGACCTCGTTCCCGCTCACGCTCCAGTTCAAGGTGTAGCGCAGCTCGGTCCCCGGCGAGACATTCCCGGCCGGGCTCACCGTCTTGGTGATGAAGACATCATGGGCCGAGGTGACGGGTGTCGTCACCGTCGTGGTCTTGGTCAGCCCCGTGCTGTCGGTGATGCTCGCGCTGTTGCGAATCTGCGTCCCGTTGTTCAGCGGGCTGTTGACCGTCACGCTGAAGCTCACGCTCCCGCTCGCGCCCGGGTTCTGGTTGCCCAGGGCCCAGACCAGCGGATCCGGCCCGCCGCACGTGTTCGTGCACGAGCCGACCACGTAGGTCGTGTTGGCCGGGATCGAATCGACCAGCGTTACGCTCGGCGCGACCTCGTTCCCGCTCACGCTCCAGTTCAAGGTGTGAAGCGCAGCTCGGTCCCCGGCGAGACATTCCCGGCCGGGCTCACCGTCTTGGTGATGAAGACATCATGGGCCGAAGTCACCGGCGTCGTCACCGTCGTGGTCTTGGTCAGCCCCGTGCTGTCGGTGATGCTCGCGCTGTTGCGAATCTGCGTCCCGTTGTTCAGCGGGCTGTTCACTGTCACGCTGAAGCTCACGCTGCCCGCCGCGCCCGGGTTCTGGTTGCCCAGGGCCCAGACCAGCGGATCCGGCCCGCCGCACGTGTTCGTGCACGAGCCGACCACATACGTCGTGTTGGCCGGGATCGAATCGACCAGCGTTACGCTCGGCGCGACCTCGTTCCCGCTCACGCTCCATTGGTGTGCGCGGTCCCGGGAGCATTCCGGCTGGGCTGCTGGTGATGAGACATCTGGGCCGAAGTCGCGGCGTCGTCCCGTCGTGGTCTTGGTCAGCCCGTGCTGTCGGTGGCCGCGCGGCGGAGGGCCCCGTCGTTGGGGGGGCGGGGGGGGGCGGGCGGGGGGGGGGGGGGGGGTGGGGGGGGGGGGCGGGCAGGAGGGGACCTCGTTGCCGCTCACGCTCCAGTTCAAGGTGTAGCGCAGCTCGGTCCCCGGCGAGACATTCCCGGCCGGGCCCACCGTCTTGGTGATGAAGACATCATGGGCCGAAGTCACCGGGTCGTCACCGTCGTGGTCTTGGTCAGCCCTGTGTTGTCGGTGATGCTCGCGCTGTTCGGATTTGCGTCCCGTTGTTCAACGGGCTGTTGACCGTCACGCTGAAGCTCACGCCCCCGCTCGCGCCCGGGTTCTGGTTGCCCAGGGGCCCAGACCAGCGGATCCGGCCCGCGCACGTGTTCGTGCACGAGCCGACCACGTAGGTCGTTGGGGATCGAACCGACCAGCGTTACGCTCGGCGCGATTTCGTTCCCGCTCACGCCCCAGTTCAAGGTGCGCAGCCGGTCCCCGGCGAGATCCCGGCCGGGCTCACCGTCTTGGTGATGAAGACATCATGGGCCGAAGTGACGGGGTCGTCACCGTCGTGGTCTTATCACCCGGCTGTCGGTGATGCTCGCGCTGTTGCGATCCGTCCCGCTGTTCAGCGGGCTGTCCCGTCACGCTGAAGCTCACGCCGCCCGCCGCGCCCGGGTCTGTTGCCCAGGGCCCAGACCAGCGGATCCGGCCCGCCGCACTGTTCGTGCACGAGCCGACCACATACGTCGTGTTGGCCGGGATCGAATCGACAAGGGTCACGCTCGGCGCGACCTCGTTGCCGCTCACGCTCCAGTTCAAGGTGTAGCGCAGCTCGGTCCCCGGCGAGACATTCCCGGCCGGGCTCACCGTCTTGGTGATGAAGACATCATGGGCCGAAGTCACCGGCGTCGTCACCGTCGTGGTCTTGGTCAGCCCCGTGCTGTCGGTAATGCTCGCGCTGTTGCGGATTTGCGTCCCGTTGTTCAGCGGGCTGTTCACTGTCACGCTGAAGCTCACGCTGCCCGCCGCGCCCGGGTTCTGGTTGCCCAGGGCCCAGACCAGCGGATCCGGCCCGCCGCACGTGTTCGTGCACGAGCCGACCACGTAGGTCGTGGCCAGGATCGAATCGACCAGCGCCACGCTCGGCGCGACCTCGTTCCCGCTCACGCTCCAGCTCAGGTGTAGCGCAGCTCGGTCCCCGGCGAGACATTCCCGGCCGGGCTCACCGTCTTGGTGATGAAGACATCATGGGCCGAAGTCACCGGTGTCGTCACCGTCGTGGTCTTGGTCAGCCCCGTGCTGTCGGTGATGCTCGCGCTGTTGCGGATTTGCGTTCCATTGTTCAGCGGGCTGTTCACCGTCACGCTGAAGCTCACGCTGCCCGCCGCGCCCGGGTTCTGGTTGCCCAGGGCCCAGACCAGCGGATCCGGCCCGCCGCACGTGTTCGTGCACGAGCCGACCACGTACGTCGTGTTGGCCGGGATCGAATCGACAAGGGTCACGCTCGGCGCGACCTCGTTCCCGCTCACGCTCCAGTTCAAGGTGTAGCGCAGCTCGGTCCCCGGCGAGACATTCCCGGCCGGGCTCACCGTCTTGGTGATGAAGACATCATGGCTGCTGAAGACCGGGCTCGTCACTGTGCTCGTCTTCGTGATACCTGTGCTGTCTGTAATTGAACCGGTGTTCACGATTTGCGTCCCATTGTTCAGCGGGCTGTTGACCGTCACACTGAATGTCACCGTCCCGCTCATCCCCGGATTCAACGTACCCAGGCTCCAAACAAGCGGGTCCGGCCCTGCGCATGCAGGCGTGCAGCTACCCGGCACATACACCGTGTTGGCCGGCAAAGCGTCTCGCACGGTCACATTCGGCGCGGGTTCATTGCCCGTTACCAGCCAGGCCAAGCTGTACTGCAATTCCCGCCCAGGCGCGACCGCGCCGGCCGCGTTCACGGTCTTGGTAATAAACAGATCATGCCGGCTCGAAACCGGATCCGTTACGGTTGTCGTTTTGGTCACGCTGTTGGTCGAGGTTACGACCGCAGTGTTCAACACCAGCGTCCCGCTCACCAGCGGCGTGTCCACCAGTACCGTGAACGTCACCGTCTTCGGGTTCAGCCCATTCGCGTCCAGCGTCCCGAGATTCCACTGCACCACGCTCCCCGCTGCAGCCCCCTGGGCCGGCGCAATCGCCGCCCCCGGCGCGGCGTAGAACGTCGTTCGAAGCGGCACCACGTCGCTGATCCACACCCCCGTCGCGCTCACGATCCCCGTGTTGCTCACCCGGATCGTGTAGGTCAGCAAGCCGCCCGCCTCCACCGGCACCGGCGACGCCGACTTGACAATACTCAACTCCGGGTCGCCGCTTCGTACCGTCGCCGTCGCCGGCGTCGTCGGCGTCACCGGCCCGTTCGGCACTGCCGTATAGCTCCCTCCCGCTGCGTTCGTCAGGGTCACGCTCGCCCCGACCGCACTCGATATCCGGGCCCGGAATGCCACGGTCGCCACGCTTCCCGGGTTCATCTGCCCGATCGCCCAGACCTGCTGCTGTCCGCTCTGGGAGGGTGTCCCGATCGGGCCAGCCGGGTCGCTCCGCGCGTTCCCCGCCACATCAATGACATAGCTCACATTTGCCGGAAGCGTATCCGTCAACGTCACCCCATATGCTGGCAGGTTGCCGGTGTTGGTCAGGCGCAGGGTATAGGTCACGATGTCGTTTGCCCCGACCGGGTTGCGGAACACCGCAGCCACCTTCCCCAGGACCACAATCGGACTCCCCACCGGATTCGTCACGGGCGGCGTCGTTGTGGGCGGCTTCGTCACGTCGCTGATCACGCCGACGTTAACGATTTGCGTCCCGCTCGCCACCCCGCTGTTCACAATCACCACCAGGCTCACGCTCCCGCTACTCAGCGGGTTCACCGTCCCCAGCGTCCAGTTCACGGCGCTTCCCGCCGGCAACCCCGCGCAATTGACCGGGCTCGACCCGGCCGAGCATTGCGCCCCAGTCGTGTTCGCCGGGATCGCGTCACTAATCACAACGCCAGGCGCCGGCTCGTTTCCCGTCACGCTCCAGTTCAGCGTATACGTGATTCGCTCGCCGGCCGCCACGAGCCCGCTCGGGCTGTTGGTTTTCGCGATCGTCAAAGTATGCGCCGTCTGCGCTGTCACCGTCGTCGTCGTCGTCTTGGTGATCCCGCTCACGTCCGTGATCACCGCCGTGTTCCCAATCTTCGTCCCGCTGTACATTGGCGCGCTGTCAATCAGCACCACCAGCGTGACTGCCGCGCTCGCCCAGGGCGCAACATTCCCCAGGTTCCACGCCACCACGCTACCCGCCGCGCTGCCCGTGCTCGCGCAGCTCACCCCGCCTGCGCAACTCACATACGTTGTGCTCACAGGCACCGTGTCGCTCATGCGCGCCCCGAGCGCCACCTCAGTCCCAGTGTTTGTGTAGGCGATCCGATAGGTGATCGTCTGGCCCGGTCGGACGCTCGCCACCGAGGCCGCGTCTGCTCCCTTTACCACCACCAAATCATGGCTCGTGGTGTCCACGTCCGTGGCTGTGTTGTTCCCGGGCGTCAAGTCCACCGCCCCGAGACCCGGTGTGACTGTCACCGTGTTCGTCAGCGTCCCGGTCGCAGTTGGATACAGACTCGCCACCACCGTGTAGGTGATCCGGCTCCCCACCCCGAGATCCACCGTGTCGGTGAATGGGTTCCCGCTCCCCGCTGTGCAGCTTGCCGCGCCAGCCCCGTTCACGCACGTCCAGTTCCAGCTCGAGATCTGCGCCGGCTGCGTGTCCGACACGACCGCGTTCACCGCCGGCGCCGGGCCCGCGTTGCTCAGGACCAAGGTGTACGTCACCACGCTCCCCGACGTGTACGTCAGCACGTTATCCGTCTTTGTGACGCTCAGATCCTCCACCGCCGTGCACACTCCGCCCACCGGCACCGGGCCCTCGGTCAAATTGTCCAGCGCCGTCCTCACCGTGTTCGTTAACACGCTCGGTTGCCCCGTCCCTGGGTCGCAGGTGTAGCTCGTCTGGAAACAGAACTCCGCCGGGCTTGTGCTCGTGTAGAGGATCGAAGCCGCCACCCGCACAGTGCCCGTAAAGATCGACAGCGTCTTTGCCGTATACGTGAACACCGCCTTCAAATGCGTGTTCGTCGTCGCCAACCCGAGCAGGCTCAAGGTCGCCCCCGTCGCGCTTGTTGTCACCGTCGCCAGCCCCGACCCGATGATCTCCACCGGCCCGACCAGAATCGTGCCCGTGTCCGAGTTCACCACCGTCACCACGAATGACGTGAATTGCCCCGTTGGTGTCAAAAAGTTTGCGTTGTACAGCTTGACCTGATTCCACACAAAGTCCGCCGGCAAGGGATCACCGCAGTAAAACGTCCCCGCGTCAATACTGAGCCCGTCGTCGGCGTTCCCAGCGCAAGCCCCGCCGGTCAGCGGGTCAAACGAAGTCGCTGTTGGCAAGGCGTGGTTCGCCGACACCAGGCACACCGGCGACGAGGTCCGTCCCATCCATATGGCTTGAGGCCGGTTGCGACTGGGAAATTCGCGCACCTCGCGCTCGTCTTCCAGTCATAGCACTCGACCCCACCCCCGGTCGGCCAGAATGTCCGGGCCCCAAACGTAATGTCATTCATCACCCGCCGATCATCCGGCTCGTCTGAAAATCCGCTCAGGCTTGCCACCGTCGTCGTCGTCGTGCCGTTCAAGTCCCAGCAGCGCGCCGACGCCCCGGCCGCCACCGCGCAGAACCCAATGATCGTCCCCGACACGTTCGGCCGCAGGATGATGTCCGTCCCCGTGTTTCCTGGCACCGAGTTGAAACCCGTGCAGCGCCCGCCCGTCCCGCCGTTCAAGGTCGGATCCCAGCAATATGTCTGCTTCCCGCCGCCGCCAAATCCGCTGAGGATATACAGCTTCCCATTAATCGCCACCATGTCCGCGTCCGGGCTCGTCCCATCCCACGTCCCGGGCAGTGTGTTTGTCACCGTGTTCGTCGTATACCCCGCGCACTGCGTGTTGGTCGCCGGGTCGATACAGTCGAGCCGGCCATTCCCCCACACCGTGTAAAGCTTGCCGCCCAGCTCGCGAGGCCCCGAATAGTCCATCGTCCCGTTGCTGAGCGCCACCGGCGGATACTTGTTCGTCCCGCTGATGATCCCAGTCGTCGAGCACAGGTAGTTTGTTGTGAAGTCCCAGCACGCCAGGGCCGGATCTCCTGCCCCCGTCGCGCCGCCCGACGTCAGCGCCCGATAGTAGAACTTCGTCCCCACGTTCGCCGACCAAGGCGCTTGGGGCGTCTCAATGGACTCGCGTGGATATCCCGGACAGGCATTCCCGTCCGTGTCGAAACACCACAACGTTGGCGTCCCGCTCCCCAGCCCGCCATCGTGGTGGAAAATACCCACGACACGCCCATCCGGCAGCAGGGTCGGCTGAAACCCGTCTCCGCCACCCGCGCTCAGGTTCGCCGGCGGCCGCTTGAGCTTGATTGCTACACCCTGAGCTCTATCCGCGATGAATGGGTCCGTAAAGATCAACGTGTTCGCGCTCGGATTCCCGAAATACCAGTCCTGCGGATATCGCACGCTCCCGGGCACCAGGACCTGCCCTGCCCCGAGTGTGTCGGTGATCCGCACGTTTGTCAGCACCGATGTCGCCCCCAGGGTCGCATATTTGATCCGCCACGACAACTGCCCGCTGGTGATCTGCCCAAACGCGTTGTAGGTCGTGTTCGTCAGCGTCCCTGTCTTCGTGATCGCCTCGCGCGTCCCGACCGCCTCCGGCGCCAAGGGCGCCGGTAAGGCCGGCGCGGACGCCGGTAAGGCCGGCGCGGACGCCGGTAAGGCCGGCGCATACACCAGCGCCTCATACACTGGCGCCACGCTCATGATCTGCCCCGCTACCGCCTCCGGCAGGCCGCTGATCTCCGACTCCGTTGCCCGCGCCGGAGTACTGCCGGCCGACCAGCTTGACATGGCCAAGAACCATGACACGATTGCGACCCGCGGTGCGCGACCGCGCTGCGCGGACAAACCCGAACGAATTCCAGAATATTTCATTACTCCCCCCGTATTCGACTCGCCAGAATCGGCCCCGACATCCTGTCCTGTCCGGCCGACGATAGTGCTTTGCCTTGATATCTGCAAAGATATGAACGTGGATTCTATTTGATTTCGCATTTGACGCAAGAGGCACGCCATCCAAAAGGAAAACCTCGCGGATCCGGCAGACCCGCGAGGTTCCTTGACGACGAATGGAGGAGCCTACTGCATGATCGGCAAGTAAGCGCGGTATGGCAACGCAAGAAGCGGCGCCACAACAGCCGGTCCATAGGCGCCGATCACGTCGCCGTCCAACCCTATCTCCTCGATCCAGTAGTTGGTTGTGCCGGTTGGGGCCGCGCGATCGACCCACGCATATATTCCACCGGCGCCGGAGGCGGCAATGATGCCGGCTGAGATAACGCTGGCGCTCGCTCGATCAGAGCCTGCTCCGCGCAACACGCGGTAGCCCAGGGTATTCGATTCGCCCAGGACGACCCAGTTCACATTTACGATCGGGTCGCCGGCGAGGTCGACCGCGCGGCTCGCCGTCAACGACGCAAGCTGAATTGCGGTCGGCACGAATACATGCACGACCTCGTTTGTCTCAGTCACCGGGCTGTTGCCCACAAAGGCGACGTTCAGGATCGTGCCTGTGCCAGGCACGCCGGTCACGATGACCGTAAAGGTCACCGAGTACGGCAGGCCAGGCTGGACCTGAGTGAAATCCCACGTGAGCGGGTTCGGCCCGCTGACGGTCGGTGGCACAGCAGAATCAGGCACGTAGACCGTCCCATCTGGGGCAGTATCCGTAACAGGGACATTGAACGCAACGGTCTGGCCCACATTCGTGAACCAAACCGTGTAGGTAATCGCGTCGCCAATCCGAACTGGCGACCCAGTATTTGGCACCGAGCTCTTTGAAGCAACAAGGTTGGGCTGAGCGAGCAGACCCGCATCGACATTCAAACTGAAGGCGCCAACTGTCAGAGCGATCTGATCTGTCGCGCCGGTTATCGAACTCGCGTCACTATCCAGCCCATCCTGACTATTGCCAGAAACGTCCGTGAGGGTAAACAAGTATCCAGATGGCAGGGTGAACGACACGACGTAGGTCCCCGCCGCCAGATTCGTGAATGAGAAATAGCCGCCATGGGCCGTTGTTGTTGTCGTCAGGACAACACCATCACCGTTCAACAGCGTGACACTCACGCCGTCGACGCCAGGTTCGCAAATAGCGCCCCATGGCGATGATGGGTTCTGATCACAATCCTGGAGGCCGTCGCCGTCTACATCCAGCCAAACACGATCACCGATGGCGCCCACTGGGGCTGGGGTATCGGTCGGGGTCGCCGTTGGCGTTTCGGTCGGCGTTGCGGTCGGGGTCGCCGTGGGCGTTTCAGTCGGCGTGGCCGTGGGCGTATCGGTCGGCGTGGCCGTGGGTGTATCCGTTGGCGTCGCCGTGGGTGTGTCAGTCGGCGTGGCCGTGGGTGTATCCGTTGGCGTCGCCGTGGGCGTGTCCGTTGGCGTCGCCGTCGGCGTCGCCGTGGGGTGTCGCCGTAGGCGTGTCCGTCGGGGTCGCTGTGGGCGTATCGGTCGGCGTCGCCGTGGGCGTGTCCGTCGGCGTGGCCGTGGGCGTGTCCGTCGGGGTCGCCGTAGGCGTGTCCGTTGGCGTCGCCGTGGGCGTGTCCGTTGGCGTGACCGTCGGGGTCGCCGTGGGTGTGTCGGTCGGCGTGGCCGTGGGCGTGTCCGTCGGTGTCGCCGTAGGCGTGTCCGTCGGGGTCGCCGTGGGCGTGTCGGTCGGCGTCGCCGTGGGCGTATCCGTCGGCGTGGCCGTGGGCGTGTCCGGTCGGGGTCGCCGTAGGCGTGTCCGTCGGCGTGGCCGTGGGCGTGTCGGTCGGCGTGGCCGTGGGCGTGTCCGTCGGCGTCGCCGTGGGCGTATCGGTCGGCGTGGCCGTGGGCGTGTCGGTCGGTGTGGCCGTCGGCGTGTCGGTCGGCGTCGCCGTTGGCGTATCGGTCGGCGTCGCCGTAGGCGTATTGGTCGGTGTGGCCGTCGGCGTGTCGGTCGGTGTCACCGTGGGCGTGTCGGTCGGTGTGGCCGTGGGCGTGTCGGTCGGCGTGGCCGTGGGCGTATCGGTTGGCGTCGCGTGGGCGTCGGCGTCGCCGTAGGCGTATCGGTCGGCGTCGCCGTGGGCGTATTGGTCGGCGTGGCCGTCGGCGTATCGGTCGGCGTCGCCGTGGGCGTGTCGGTCGGCGTGGCCGTAGGCGTATCGGTCGGCGTGGCCGTGGGCGTGTTCGTCGGCGTCGGCGTCGGCGTGACAAAGTCCACTGTGTGGCTGGCCGTGCCGGTGATAATGTTCGGAAAACCTGCCGGATGGTAGGTGAACACCACCGTGTTTGTCAGCAGGCCCAGGCTGTTGTAGGTAGTCGGCACCTCAAACATGCACGTCTCGCCGTGACTGAGCATGTCGCATCCTGCCGCTGCCGCCGGGGCGCTCAGATTCCCCAGAACGCTGTCGACGATGCCACCCGTGCCCACTATCCCGTCCGCCGTGGTTGTGAACACCAATGCCGGCGCAGTGGTGATCGCCGCCCCCACCTTTACCTGCGACGTGTTCTGGACACTAAAAGTGTAGGTCACCAGCTGCCCAGGCACCGCATAGGTTGGGCCGCTCTTTGTCACCGCGATCCCCGGTTTGAACAGCTCCACCACATTCACGTCCGACGCCAGCGTCTGCGAGAAAACTGCTGCCCGCTCGGCGGCACATACACCGCAAACGCCACGTTCGTGATTGGGTTCGTATTTGCGAAGGCCCCAGCCGGCACCGTGTATCCGTAATTGAACGAGCACGTCTCAGACGGATTCAGCACCCCGCAAGCCGTCGTCGATGTCACCAGATTCGTCAGGTTCCCCACCAGCCTGTCCGAGAAGGTCTGAAGGCGCATCAGGGTCGCCCCCGGATTCGACATCGTGATCGTGTAGGTGATCACGTCCCCTTCCTTCGATTGCGGCGTCGCGCTCTTCACCATCTCGATCTGCGCGCACGTCTGCAGACTTGCCAACACCGAATCCTTCAGCGACGAGCTGTCCGAAAACGACGCGCTGCTGAACGCCACCAGGCTCGAATAGCAGCCCTGGTTCCCGCCCAGGATCCGGGTCAGGTTGACCCCTGTCTCGAAGAATTGCCCGATCGGCACCGTGCTCGTGAATCCGGGCTCGCCCTTGTTGTAATACGGCCAGGTCACGCTGATCGGCACCGTGTTGGAGCGCCCGCATCCGATCGGATCGGCCGGCGCATTCCGGCAGTCGGCGATGTTCACCCCATTCAGATCGAATAGGGAAGTCGTCCCCGTGCCATTCCAGCGGTACAACTGGATACGGTCCACACTGCCGCCGTTTGAGAAATCTGACAGCACCAGCAGGTCATTCACCTTGTGGGTCGCCAAGGTGTTCGTCCCGGAGATGAAAAGCTGGCCCCCGGACATTACGACGCTGGGTTGCAGCAGCCAAAAGCCGTACGACGTCGACCCCGAGTTGTCCGTCCGTGACAGGCCAAGATAGGCCAGGGTCTCGGTCAACGTGCCCGGATGCACCGCGATGGCCCCCATCGAGTTGACCAGGTCGCCCTTGTCAGGCGCGCCGCCGCTGGTGAAAGCCCACGCGCTCAATTCCTGGTTGATTTTGGAGGAGGGCTGGAAGATGTCTTCGTTTGAGCCCGTGCCATCCAGGCGAAAGCCCACACTCGTGATATTTGCCAGGGCGAGACTTGGGGACAGGGTTTTGTTGTAGACGCTGAACCAGTCAGTTGCGCTCAGTGTCACCGTTGGAGGCGCCGTGAAGTTAAACGGCACCGCGTTGCCGTCCAACTCGAAGACACTTATCCCATAGACGCCCGGCGCGCTCGGGCTATTGAGCGCGCCAGAATCCTGGGAGACGACAGGCGCCGACATGGGCGCGAGTGCCGCGTCATGCGATGACATGACAAACTCGGGCGCTGATCCTGCCGGCGTCAGCAATTCTTGTGGTTGCCGGGCGCTTGAGATTCCCGGCGTGCCGAGGCATACTGCGAACGTTAGGATAACAGCGGCAGCCAGTCTGGGCAACGGCGAAGTTGCCCCTCCCATGGCTGACGCGACACTGGATGCGCAGGCTGCGTTGCGGAAAGTCCCGATATTTCTGTACATGTTCCCCCTAACATGCCGCATTCCCACCCCCCTGGCGCCAGGTACTTGAACGGTGCCTTCGGGAGCAGTCGCGACACTTCCCAAACTCAAGTGTAGGCAGAATTCGGCTTCCTGCAATAGGGCGCAAAGCAAAACCTCGCGCGTTTTTGAGACGCGCGAGGTTTGTCGCGGACCGCCGACCAGCGCCTATCGAATCGCGGGAAGATACGATCGATACGACTGAACCAGGGGCGCATAAGCCGGACCGTAGTCGGTCACGGTTTGACCGTCGAGCTCGATCTCCTCAAGCCAGTAGTAATAGCCTCGACTGGTCAACGCCTCAGCATCTACCCACGCATACGTGCCGCCGTCACCATAGGCTGCGATGATGCCGTTCGAAGCGACGGTGGCGCTCAGTCGGTTGGAGGTCTCAGATCGCAGCACGCGATATCCCAGCGTATTGGACTCACTCGCAATCACCCAGGCCACGGTGACGATCGGATAGCCATCCAGGTCGAGGCCCCGCGTCGCAGTCAACGAAACGAGGCTGATCGCCGTGGGCACAAACACATGGACGATCTCGTTTGTCGGTGTAACGGGGCTATTCCCAACATACGCCACATTCACGATTGAGCCGGAACCGGTCAAACCGGTGACCACTACAGCAAAGCTGAATGAGTAGGCCACCCCTGGCTCGGCAGACGGCAGCGTCCAAACCAGCGGATCGGGACCGGAGACGACAGGCGGAATATCAGAGCCAAAGACGAAGCTCGTGCCTGCCGGTATGCTGTCCGTGATTGGCACATTGATCGCAGGAATATTGCCTACATTCGTCACCCAGATGGTATAGGTGATCCTATCGCCACTCGCCACATACGAACCGATTGTGGGTTCAGAATCCTTGGAAGCCCGCAGGAGCCAGAACATCGGTGTTGGTGTCGGCGTAACAGTCGGCGTGGCGGTTGGCGTCTCGGTCGGGGTGGCCGTGGGCGTCTCCGTCGGCGTCGCTGTCGGTGTTTCCGTCGGCGTTGCGGTTGGGGTCTCCGTCGGCGTCGCTGTCGGAGTTTCCGTCGGCGTCGCTGTCGGCGTCTCGGTTGGCGTTGCTGTCGGTGTCTCGGTCGGCGTGGCCGTGGGCGTCTCCGTTGGCGTTGCTGTCGGTGTCTCAGTGGGCGTGGCGGTAGGCGTCTCAGTCGGCGTTGCGGTCGGTGCGGGCGGTCGGCGTGGAAGTGGGCGTTTCCGTCGGCGTGGCCGTTGGCGTCTCGGTCGGCGTGGCCGTGGGTGGCTCCGTCGGCGTGGCCGTTGGCGTCTCAGTCGGCGTGGCCGGCGTCGGTCGTGGCGTTTCGGTCAGCGTGGCCGTAGGTGTCTCGGTCGGCGTGGCCGTGGGTGTTTCCGTCGGCGTGGCCGTTGGCGTCTCGGTCGGGGTGGCCGTGGGTGTTTCCGTCGGCGTCGCCGTCGGTGTCTCGGTAGGCGTGGCCGTGGGCGTCTCGGTCGGCGTGGCCGTCGGTGTTTCGGTCGGCGTGGCCGTCGGTGTTTCGGTCGGCGTGGCCGTCGGTGTTTCGGTCGGCGTGGCCGAGGGCGTTTCGGTCGGGGTGGCCGTCGGTGTTTCGGTCGGGGTGGCCGTCGGTGTCTCGGTCGGGGTGGCCGTGGGCGTCTCGGTCGGGGTGGCCGTGGGCGTCTCGGTCGGTGTGGCGGTAGGCGTTTCCGTCGGCGTGGCCGTGGGCGTCTCGGTCGGGGTCGCTGTGGGCGTGTCGGTCGGCGTGGCCGTGGGCGTTTCGGTCGGCGTGGCCGTCGGTGTTTCCGTCGGCGTGGCCGTGGGCGTCTCGGTCGGCGTGGCCGTCGGTGTCTCGGTCGGCGTGGCCGTGGGTGTCTCGGTCGGCGTGGCCGTGGGCGTCTCGGTCGGGGTGGCCGTGGGCGTTTCCGTCGGCGTGGCCGTGGTGGCGTGTCCGGTCGGCGTTGCTGTCGGTGTCTCGGTTGGCGTGGCCGTGGGCGTCTCGGTCGGGGTTGCCGTGGGTGTTTCCGTCGGCGTGGCCGTGGGCGTCTCGGTCGGCGTGGCCGTGGGCGTCTCGGTCGGGGTGGCCGTGGGCGTCTCGGTCGGGGTCGCCGTGGGTGTTTCCGTCGGCGTGGCCGTGGGCGTCTCGGTCGGGGTGGCCGTGGGCGTCTCGGTCGGCGTGGCCGTGGGCGTTTCCGTCGGCGTGGGCGTCTCGGTCGGGGTCGCCGTGGGCGTGGCGGTCTCGGTGGCCGTGGCGTCTCCGTCGGCGTGGCCGTGGGCGTGTCGGTCGGTGTGGCCGTGGGCGTCTCGGTCGGGGTCGCTGTGGGCGTGTCCGTCGGGGTTGCCGTAGGCGTGGCCGTCGGCGTGGCCGTGGGCGTTTCCGTCGGCGTGGCCGTCGGTGTCTCAGTCGGCGTTGCTGTCGGTGTCTCCGTTGGCGTGGCCGTGGGCGTCTCGGTCGGGGTGGCCGTGGGCGTCTCGGTCGGGGTGGCCGTGGGCGTCTCGGTCGGTGTGGCCGTGTGTCTCCGTCGGTGTGGCCGTCGGTGTCTCGGTCGGCGTGGCCGTCGGCGTCTCGGTCGGCGTGGCCGTCGGCGTCTCGGTCGGCGTTGCGGTGGGCGTGCGCGTCGGCGTGTTGGTCGGCGTTGTCGGGTGTCGCGGTCGGCGTGTTCGTCGGCGTTGTCGTGGGTGTGCGCGTCGGCGTGTTGGTCGGCGTTACCGTGGGCGTGTTAGTCGGCGTGTTGGTGACAGTCGGCGTTCGAGTCGGGGTCGGCGTCGGGGTCGCGCATAGCACCACGCCGATCTGCAGAAATATGTCGGCAAGATCGGCCGCGGTTGGCGCGATGAAGAAGCTGTCATCGTCGGCGTTTTCAGCCGCCGCGTTGGCTGGTCCGGCATCGGCCGAGCCCGGCTGATGGCCATGGCCGTTGTGCGGCGACGGAAGGGTGCTGCCCGCCACGTTTCCACTCGACAGGGCTGCCAGCAAGGGTTGCCCGGCAAAGGGACCTACGTCATCACCGAAGTGGACGCCAAAGATGCGTATCCCGGCCAGCTTCGCCGCGTCAGCGGCGTCCAGCGACGCCTCAATCGGATCCGGCAAGTCGGTCGACTCGTTTGGATCGCCATCGGAGATGAGCACCAGGGCGTTGCAGGGTGCGCCAGCCGGAAGTTGCGCCGCCGCCAGCGCGATCGGATCCGCCAGGCTGGTCTGCACACTGCTGTTGCTTCCCGTGACAGAGTCAATCGCGTTATACAACCGGCTGAGATTGCTCAAACCGCCACTTGAACCCTCAACGGTTACCAGCCCTTGCTGAATGAAAGCCTCGTCGCCGCCATTCGCCTGGTCGCCAAATGCCCCGATCGTCGCTGATGCGCTGTACCCGTAAAAGGAATCCACCAGGCTCTTGGCCGCGTTGCCTTCAAGCAGAAGATCCGCAGCAGCAAGGCTCCCCGTCCGGTCGATCATCGCGGCGATATTGCAGTTCTGGGTGCAAATTGGGGTGCCACCCAACGCATCGCCACGGACGACAACATTGTCGATATACGCCATGTCGGCATTTTCGGTCGAGGTGCTGCGGAAACGAAGTTGAATGTCCCCGGCGCTTCCGGCATTCGCAGGAAGGGCATAGGACACCGTGGACCAGGTATTGTCGGCGAGAGCCAGCGTGACGACGTTAGAATATCCGATGTCGGCGGGTTTCTTCCACTCCACTATCAAGTTGCCGTCGGCGCCGGCGTCGGTGTCGATGTCTCCGAGCCAGTCAAACTGAACGACAATGTTGTTGACTGCAATTGCGGTAACGCTGATGTTCGGGCCCGTGCCTGAGCCGTCTCTCGCAATCGATCCACCGTTCCTCAGCCGGACACACTCGTTTGTGCCACTCAATAGTAGCCCGGTATTGTTGCAGCCGGTCACGATCGCGTCAATGCGAGGCGCTGGGCGTCAGCCCAGGCCGGCACGTCACTTGATGCGCGCCTCTCTGCCGCATAAAGCTGTCCGAAAACGCGATCGGGTCGATCGCATCTGTGGAATCCATCTGCTGGCCAAGCCCGCGGGACGTGATCAGGCCAGATACTGGCCCAGGCAACTGCGCTGGCGCGAGCATATCAGACGCGCTCACACGGTTTGACGCCACGGGAATTAGCGTGGCGCCAGACCCAGAACCAGTCGTGGAAAATGAGATGCCTGCACTGAGCCCGGTTGGCAAAAGGGATACCAGCGCAATTGCCGAAACAAGTGCGATCCGTGCCTTTCCAAACCGTATGCGCGCCATATATGTCGATGCCACCGCCGCTGCTCCCGAGTGGCTTCGCCGCGCCCCATGGAACCGCGCTGCAATAAGCCGCCCTGAAAAGACCCGCTAGTGGCTTTCAGTATAGACCCATTGACAGTTTCCTAGAAATGGCGTCAGCCTTCCATCGTGCTCAAATCCCCTTCCGGCTGGCCGAGCGCGCGGGCTTTGAGCACCCGGCGCATGATCTTGCCGCTGCGCGTCTTGGGCAACGCCGCCACGATCTCGACCGTCTCGGGTTTTGCGATCGGGCCCATCACCTTGCCAACATGCTGGCGGATCTCGTCGGCCAGCGCCGGGCCGGCCGGAATGCCGGCCCGCAGAATGACGTAGGCATGGATGGCATTTCCGGGATCTCGTGCGGCAGGCCGATGACGGCCGCCTCGGCCACGGCCGGATGCGACACGAGCGCGCTCTCAACTTCGGCCGTGCCCAGGCGATATCCGCTGACCTTGAGCACGTCGTCGACCCGCCCGATCACCCACACGTAGCCATCCACATCAATTCCGGGCGCTGTCACCCGGTCAGATAGATTCCCGGATATCTTGACCAGTACTGATCGATGTAGCGTTGCGGGGATCGCGGTAGATGGTCCGCAGCATGCCGGGCCAGGGCGTCTTGATGACCAGCGCGCCTTCCTGCCCGGGCGGCAGTGAACGGCCTTCATCGTCCACGATATCGAGCACAACTCCCGGAACCGGGCGGCAGCACGAGCCAGGCTTGATGGGCATCGAGATGAAGCCGGCGATCATCGGGCGCGAAGTCTCGGTTTGCCACCAGTTGTCGACGACCGGGGTGACGCCGCGCCCAATCACTTCGTAAAACCAGCGCCAGGCCTCGGGATTGAGCGGCTCTCCGGCGCAGGCCAGCAGGCGCAGGCTGGACAGGTCGTGCCGCTGCGGCGGCTCATCGCCGAAACGCATCAGGCCGCGCACACCCGTCGGGGCGGTGAAGAAGAGGGTGACGCCATATTTCTCGATAATCGTCCACCAGCGCTCGGGATTGGGAAAGCCCGGCGCGCCCTCGTACATCACCGTCGTGATCCCGGCCATGAGCGGGCCATACAACACGATCGAATGTCCCACGATCCAACCCGCGTCACTCGTGCAGAACAGCGTGTCGCCAGGCTTGAAATCGAGCACCCACTTCAAGGCGGCGTGCACGTCGACGAGATATCCGCCGACGGTGTGGGCGATGCCCTTGGGCGCGCCGGTGCTGCCGCTGGTGTAAATGGTGAAGAACAGGTCCTCAGCGTCAAGGGGAACGGTCTCGCACTGAGCCGACACCGCGGGCGTCATCAGCGCGTGCCACCACAAATCGCGGCCAGGCTGCATCGCGACTTCCTGGGCGGTGCGTTTCACGACGATGAGCTTCTCCACCGACGGCGTCGCCCGGGCGGCCTCGTCGGCAATGCTCTTCAGCGCGACGATTTTGCCGTTTAGCCAGCCCCCATCGGCGGTGATGATGAGCCTGGCTTGCGCGTCGGCGACTCTGGATCGCAGCGCCTCCACACTCAGCCCGCCGTACACGACGGTATGGACGATCCCGAGCTTGGCGCAGGCCAGCATGGCGATTGCTTGTTCCGGCACCCGGCCCATGTAGATGGCGACCCGATCGCCCTTCTTCAGCCCGAGCGCGATCAACACATTCGCAAAACGGCAAACCTCGCGATGGAGATCCAGATAAGTGAACTGGCGGGTATCGCCGGGCTCGCCCTCCCAGATCAGGGCGAGTTGATTCCGGCGCGGGCTGCCCAGGCGCACATGCCGGTCGAGGGCGTTCAGCACGACGTTGGTGCGTCCGCCCACAAACCACTTGTAGAACGGGGCCGCGCTTGCATCGAGGACCTGGTCCCAGGGCGCATACCACTCGAGCTCGCGGGCTTGCTCTGCCCAGAAGCCTTCCGGGTCTTCGATGGAACGCTTATAGATCGCGTCATAGTCGCGCAGGTTCGCGTTGGCGGCCGCGTCTGGAAGCGGCGGACGAATCTGGGTCAGGTCGATGCTGGACATAGTTTTCCCTTCGCCCCCGTTCTCGGGGCGCTTCGCCCCGAGAACGGGTGTTTGAGTGGGCTTCAGTAGAACCCAATCGCATACTTGAGCAGGATCAACGCCGAGCACGCGGCCATGGACACCACGGTCGGGACCGCGGCCATGCGTATCCAACGCCCCCACCCAACCTTTCCGACATTTCGCTCCATAAACGTGTAGGCGACGACATTTGCGCTGGCGCCAACCGGGGTGAGGTTGCCGCCGATATCAATACCGACGGCCAAGGCCCAGGTCATGATGGACAGCGCGGGCGCGGCCGCCATCAACGTCAGGTCCTTGAGCACGTAAGCCATCGCAAGGGCCATGGGAATGTTGTCAACAATTCCGCTTGCCAGACCGGGCCCCCATAAAAGCATCATGAGGAGAACCGGCGGATTGCCCAGCCCAATCCGGCCAATCCCGTCGGCAAGCATCCCGATGACATGGGTTTTTTCAAGCGCGCCGACCATGATGAACAGGCCGATGAAGAAGAGTAGGCTCTCAACATCGATCTTGCCGATGGATTCACGGGTGTGCTTGCCGCCGACGACGACCGCGACGAGGGCTGGCACAAGCGCTGCGGTTGCCGTGCCGAAATGGATCGGGAAATCCTTCGGCAGGTAGTATGGGTGCCAAGCAGCCCAATCGCAACCCCAAAACCGACCAGACCGACCCGCAGCATCGTCATGTTCTCGATGCCATGCCCCAGACCCATGGCGAATAGCGGAGCGCTTCCGCTGGCGTGGGCGGCCTTGAGCATGGGCCGATTGGCGGCATAGAAGATGCCAACCGTGATGAGCAATGCCACCAGCGCAATGGGTCCCGTATTCAACACAAAATCATTGAAGTTGAAGCCAAGCAACGTCCCCAGAATAACGTTGGGCGGATCGCCGACCAGGGTTGCCGCGCCGCCCGTGTTTGCGGCGCAGACTTCGGCCACGATCAATGGCACCGGATCAATTCCAATCAGTTTTGCCAAACGCACTGAAAGCGCCGAAAGGAAGAGCATCACAGTGATGCTGTCCATCAGGCCGGACAACAGGCCGGCCATTAGCGGAAAGGCGATGAAGATTGCCGTGGGTTGATAGTTGAGTCGGCGCGCAAGAGTGGCGGCCAGCCAACCAAAGAAACCGGCTTCCTTGAGAATCTCGATCAGGATGAACATCCCGAAGAGAAGACCCATCGTCTCCCAATCGACAAACCCAAAGGCCTCTTTGAGGTCGAAGACGTTGATGACGACGAGTGTGACGCCGCCAAGCAGGGCAACCGCCTGGCGCGGGAAGCGCTCCGATGCGATTGCCACATAGGCGACGACAAAAATGGCGATGGAAGCGACGAATTGTGGCATGTGGGATATGAGCCTGCGCGGAACCATATCCGGCGAGCGTCACGGGCCGACGGCGTCAGGGCGATTGTAGGGACGAACTCACGACTGTCAACCCGTGGGACTGATCTTCGCCCTTCTTACTTCCGCAGTCGGATATAATGCCAGCCGCTACGGCCACGTAGCCAAGTGGTAAGGCAAGGGTCTGCAAAACCCTCATTCGTCGGTTCAATTCCGACCGTGGCCTCTCTGCAAGCCCGCGTGATCCGCGGGCTTTGCGCTTAGTGATGCGCATGATGTTCGCGCCGAAGGCCATGTTGAGCAATACCCCGCCCACCCTGCAATACACGCGCCTGACCGCGACCGTGCATGGCCGGGTACAGGGCGTTAGCTTCCGACAATCCACCGTGCGCGAAGCGTCCCGGCTTGGCCTTACCGGCTGGGTGATGAACCGCGACGACGGGGCCGTCGACACCGTGGCTGAAGGCCCGCGGCCGGCCGTTGAGGCCTACGCAGCCTGGCTTGCGAAAGGCCCGCGAACTGCCTGGGTGTCGCGGGTTGAAACGCGTTGGTCCGAGGCCAGCGGCGAGTTCGCCGATTTTGCGCTGCGCTGGTGATTGAGGAGTCGATGCGCCCGGCGTAACCGGGCGCATCGACCAGGACACTAAAACGGGTACACAAGCGGCGATACGAGCAGGATCACAATCGACACGACAATTGCCAAGCCAAAACCAACCCGCGCGTAGTCTGAGGAGCGGTAGTTGCCGGCGCCCATCACCAGCAAGTTGACCGGGTGGGCGGTCGGCGTGAGGAACGCCGCGCCGCTGGCGAGCGCGACAACCATCGCCATCGCGCGAGGATCCACGCCCAGCGCGAGCGCGGCGCCAATGGCGACTGGGGCCATGATGACGGCGACCACCTGGGCCGACAGAGCCTGGGAGAGCATCAGCGTGGTGGCGAGCAGGCCCGCCGCAACCGCCAACGGTCCAAAGCCAGACAGCGCCGCGACCACCAGACGTCCAGCCTCGGCCGCCAGACCGGTCCGAATCATGCCGATGCTAAGCGGCAACATGCCGGCCACAACAAATATCACCCGCCAGTCGATGGCGTGATAGGCCTCATCCATCGAAATGCGCCGGGTAAGCACCGTCGCCAGCGCTCCCAACATCATCGCTTCGGTCGGCGGCAGCCAGCCCGCGGCCGCCACAACGAGCGTTGCGGCAAAGATGAGCGCCGACAGGGCGGCGCCAGCAGGACTAAACAGTTCCGGCTGCTCTGAGCGCAACACGAGCAGATCCGCGTCGCGCCGAAGCAGGCTCAGGCCGCGCGGCCCGGCGTGGATGAGGAGCGCGTCTCCATGCTCAAGGGCAAGATTCGCGACATCGGTGCGCACGCTCCGGCCGGCATGCCAGACAGCGACGACGTTGGCCTCATAGCGACCTCGAAACCGAGTTCGCGCAGGGTCTGACCGACGAATCGGGAGCGCGGTGGAAGCACGACTCGACCCACGACGGCCCGCCCTGCGCCAGGTCTCCGAGCGCGGCATCGGGGGGCTCGGCGACGATGCCGGGCCCGGCCAATTGGCTCGTGCGCTCCTCCCGGCCGACCACCACAAGCGCATCACCGAGCCGAAGAACTTCATCCGGCCCAGGCGTCCAGACAAATCGCCCGCGCCGCTGGATCGCCAGCACAGTCAGCCCCAACCGAGACCCAAGCTCGCATTGGCCCAGGGTCTTGCCCAACAACGCGGCCTCGGAGCCGACTCGAAACTGGGCCACCCGCTCGCGCAGCGCATATTGCGCCGTGAGTTCTGGCCTGGGGTCGGGGAGCGCGAGTGCTTCGACCGCGCTCAGGCCAGCCAGCGCGCGTCGCCCCATCGTCAGCATATACAGCATGCCCGCAAGAATGATGGGCAAACCGACGAGGGCAAAGTCAAGCAAGCCATAAGGGCGATAGCCAGCCTCGCGCAGCGCTGCGCCCACCACCAGATTGCCAGTCGTCAGAAGGGTCGCCATGCCCCCCAGGCTGGTCGCAAATGCAAGCGGCATCATCAGGCGGGCCGCTGGGACCCTGGCCCGGGCGGCCGCGTCGCTGACGGGCGGCAGCATTACCGCGGCGGCCGCAACGTTGTTCATGAACAGAGATAGAAAGGCGCTGCCGGCCATTGTCGCGACAAGCAGCCGGGTCTCATCACCCTGGCCCAATCGCGAGAGCGTCGTGGTGATCAGCCTTGTAGCGCCGCGCCGGGTGACACCCTGAGAAATGATGAACAGGGCCATCAGGGTAAGAACGGCCGGATGGCTGAATCCGGACATGGACTCCTCGGGCGTGACAACCCCGGTCAGGCCCAGCGCGAGGGCCACAGCCAGGGCGATGACGTCCGGGCGCAGACGGTTTGCCAGCAACAGGATGACCGCGGCAACGAGAATCACGATCAGTGCAATCATGCGATATGACATTGTATGCGCTGGGCGGATGTCCCGCTACAATCGCCCGGCATGGATTTGATCATTTTTGCCACACCGTTCTTCAGCGAAAATGCCCAACGCTTTTTAGGTGTGTTCGCCGATTTGCCCGTCCGGCTGGCGGTGATCAGCCAGGATCCACAGGAGATCCTGCCCGCCGCGCTGCGCGAGCGGTTTGTCGGACACTGGCGGGTAGCCGACGCGCTCAGCCCAAGCCAGGTGACCTGGGCGGTCAGCGAGCTCAGTCGCCAGCACGGCCGGGTAAGGCGCCTGATCGCAGCCAGCGAGCAGATGCAGGACGCGGTAGCGGCGGCCCGCGAGAAGCTCGGCATCGAAGGCATGCGTCCAGAAACGACCCGCAACTTCCGGGACAAGGCCCGGATGAAGTATTTGTTTCGCCAGGCCGGTGTGCCGTGCGCCAAGTACCAGTGCGTCGTCGCCGAGGATGAGGCTACCCGCTTTGCCGAAGCGACCGGCTATCCGCTGATCATCAAACCGCTCGACGGCGCGGCATCGCAGGCCACCTTCAAAATCGACAACGCGAGCATGCTGCGCGACGTGGTGCGAGCCAGCGGACCGAGCGTGGCGAATCCGCTTCAGCTCGAGGAGTTCGTCACGGGCGAAGAGCATTCATTCGAGACCGTCTCAATCCAGGGCCAGCCGGTGTGGCACTCGCTGACCCGCTACCTCCCCACCCCTCTTGACGCCATGCGCAACCCGTGGATCCAGTGGCGGGTGATCCTGCCGCGCGAGATTGACACCCCCCAATACGACGACATCCGGGCAGTGGGCCCGCAGGCGCTACGGGCGCTCGGGATGGGCAGCGGGCTGACCCACATGGAGTGGTTCAGGCGGCAAGACGGCAGCCTGGCGATCTCGGAGGTCGCCGCGCGGCCGCCGGGGGCGCAGATTGTCACGCTGATGTCGCGCGCCCATGACTTCGACATGTATGAGGCATGGGCCAGACTCATGGTCTTTGATGAATTCACCCCGCCGCCAGCGCGTAAGTATGCCGCGGGGGCGGCCTTTCTGCGCGGCCTCGGCGCTGGCCGGGTGCGGGCAACCCATGGCCTTGACGCCGTCCTGGCCGAACTCGGCGATCTGGTAACCGACGTTGGGCGCCCGACGCTTGGCCAGGAGCAATCGCGCAGTTATGAGGGCGAGGGCTATGTAGTCGTGCGCCATCCGGATACGCGCGTTGTTGAAGAAGCGCTGCTGAAAATTGTGTCAGGCGTGCGGGTCGAGCTTGTGGCATGAGTGTCAGAAGCGATATGGCCCGGCTTCGCCGGGCCATATCGCTTCTGATTAGCGCTGGAGGAGGGAGATTGCCACCATCAGAAAGTTGTACAGAAAGTGGGTGAGCACGCAAATCAACGTGCTGCCGGTCCAGCGCCGGACGAAGGCCAGGACAAACCCAATGAGCAGGACCAGCGCGGTGGCGGGACTGAGCAGATACTGGCTGTGCAGCAAGGCAAACAAGAGTGTCGGAAGCACGATACCGAGCTTGGGCTGGAGGGCGCCCCGAAAGAGCGTTTCCTCACTGATGCCGGCAATGCCGCCGATCGCAAAGGCCGCCAGCAATCCAGACCCGGTCAAGCCTCCCAATACAGCATTTCCGAGCTTGCCGATTTGTTCATAGCCGAGCGGATCGAGGGCCAGCCACGCGCCCGTCACGAGCAAGGCCAGCAGGATCAGGCCCAAAGCGAGCGGAAAGACCAACAGCAACTGGGCCGGCTTGGGCAGGGTCAGCCCCAGCCGTTCAAGTGTCTCGCGCGGAGAGCGCCGAATCAGCAGACCAACACCCAGCAGGGCCGGTGGCAGCAGGGTGAACAGGTTTGTCACGAGAGTCCACCAGCTGTTCCGGCTGAGTTGGGCGGCCATCGCATCCGACATCCCAGTCAGGAGCGGCGCGGTGATCGCCAGATTCGCGCCAGCCAGCCCAAGCGCCGCCAGGGTCATTGACAACGCTGTGACATCCATGACGGCGTCGGGCTGAATTGGGAGCAGGCGTGCGGCGAAGCGCCGCACGGGCGGCGCCAGAACGATGGCGCCAGCCGCCGCGCCGGCCATCAGCAGCGGACCCGCGACCACAAGCGCGCCATCCAGCCCGCGAATCTGATCAAGGGCCGGCGCTGGAACCTGGCCGCTGGCAACCATGATCGGAATCAGGAATGCCAGCCCGGTCAGGGCCAGTCCGCCCAACGCCAACAGGCTATAGATCAGCAGGAGATAGACGTAGGCCCACACCTTCAGACGCGGATCGCGGGCGGCGAAGTTGGACAGGAGGATGCCCAGCAGGAGCGGCGAGATGAGCGAGAGCGAGCCGAGAAGTGTTTCCATGCAACCCCTACAGGCCGTGGATTTTCTGGATAAGTTCGATGTGTTTGTCGATCTGAGTCTCACGGCCCATGTAGGGCCCATACGGATCGATCACTTCGCCATCATCACGCAGGACGTGCATCGTATTCAGCACGCCATTGGCAAGGACGTCGAAATCGTAGCCGCCCTCGAGCACCGCCATCAGCCGGCCCGCGCAGAATTCGTCCGCGAGATTTGAAAGACGCCTGCCCATGTCGGCAAAGCCGGACAGCGACGCGCGCATGCGGACCTGGTAGAGCTGCTCTTTCCAATGCGCGTCGTAGCCAGCCGAAATGATGATGAACTGCGGGCGATACCGGCGCGCGGCCGGCACAACGATCGAATCCCACACTGATGAGAATCCCATATCGCTCACGCCGGGCGGAAGCGGCACATTGATGGTCGTCCCTTTCCCCGCCCCCCAGCCAATCTCATCGGCCTCGCCAGAACCGGGGTAAAGCGGAGACTGGTGAGTCGATACATACAGCACCCGCGGATCAGAGTAGAAGATGCGCTGAGTGCCATTGCCATGATGGACGTCCCAGTCGACGATCATCACCCGCTCAAGACCGAATTCGTCCAGGGCGACGCGGGCCGCAAACGCCGCGTTGTTAAACAGACAGAATCCCTCGCCATGGTCGGCAAAAGCGTGGTGACCGGGCGGGCGAACGAGGGCGAAGGCGCGCTGAACGTCATCCTGGAGAACAGCCCGGGCCGAGGCGATGGTCGCGCCCACCGCCAGGGCCGCCACATCGAACGACTCCTCGACCGCGTAGGTATCGGCGCCGACCATCCCGCCGCCATGGATGCAAAACCGATCAAGCTCTTCAATGTAGTCGCGATCATGAATCAGGGCGAGGGTATCCTTGGACGCGGGCGCAAAGGAAATCGGGCTGAGCGCGCTGAGCATACCGCTCCGCTCGAGCAGTGACACCACCGATTCGAGGCGGCCTTTGCATTCCGGATGGTCCCAGTAGTCATGCTTCAGAAACTGGGGGGAGTAGGCGTATCCGACAGTCCGCATGGCGTGAAATCAGCTAACGGCGCCGGGCGCGCGACTGGCGCTACCTCGTTTAGTGTCCCGAATCAAAAACAGGACGAGAAGAGATCCAACGGCGAGGGTAAGCCCGTTCGCGATAAAGGGCGCGCTCGGATTGATGTCATAAAGCGGACCCATCGCAAGCGGCCCGATCACTCGCCCCACCGAAAGCGCAAAGGTATACAGGCCAAATCCATATCCGCGCTGCTGTCCGCCACTCAAGTCCGCCACAAGGGCTTGCTCAGCAGGCGTGGCCGCCGAATAACAAATCGCCTCGAGTGTGGCAAAACTGGCCAGAAAGATGGTGGCAGCCGCATTTCCCAGAAAAGGAATAACCAGCGAAAACACACCGCTCACGACCAGGGCGACAATCATCGGGAGTTTGCGGCCATAACGATCGGCAATCACGCCCATTCGGGAGGGCAAAATGCCCCACATCAGCGCCGCCGGCGCATAGGCAATGGCCAATAGAAGCAGGTTCTTCGAGATGTGATCCTGAATGTATTGGAGGATGAAGGGCGCAATGCCCGACCACGAGGCGCTGGTGATTAGAACGATGATCATCAGCACATACAGCTGGCGCGATATGCTGCCTTCGGGTTTGGGCAGTCCCGGAGCCACCTCCACCCGGACATGGGTGTCCTCAATCCGGAACCAGGCCAGCGCGAAGGCGCCACGCATCCCACGGCGCAGATGATGAAGATGATCGCCCAGGCCGTTGTCGTGATCCGCAATTCGCCGCTCGGGTTGAAACCGGTTTAGAGAAGCGCGGGCACGGCCACCGCCAGTCCGATGTAGCCACCTCGATACTGCGCCTGTTCGGTGCCCCCAAAGCTGCCGCCGCGGCCGGCTTCGGCCGCCAGATCGGCCGTCATGGCATAGGCCACAAGCAGCAGGGTCCCGAGGCCAAAACCACGCAGGATGCCCGCCGCGAGCAACAGCTCGACCCGGGCCGAAAACGCATACACCAGCATGCCCAGCCCGGTCATCGCGATCGCAAGCAGGAGAAATTTGCGGCGGCCATATCGATCCAGCCCGCGCCCGATGATCGGTCGCGAGACAGCCGACATCAGATAGCCGGCCGAGATCACGAGCCCTGTTTCCGTGCCGCGGGCGTTGATCTCCTTGAGATAGATCGGAAGCGCGGCTTCAAGGATCGCGTACGAAAACGATGAAAGCGCAATTACGAGCTGCAGGAGCCGCAGTTGTCGCAGGGTGCGGTCGGGGTGCGCTTCAGCCATAACCATATGTGGGATGAAGTGATTGTAACCGGACAAGTAACGGCATAATGGTCAACTATGCCTACGTCAGGTGCGCGCAGTTTATTCGTTGGTCTCGTCCTGGTCCTGTCGGCCTGCGGCGCGCCCGCCGCCAGCATACGCCCCGTGGTGGAACTCATAGCGCCTGCAAATGGCGCGCAAATTGCGCAGGGCGAGCGCGTTGGCCTGCGCGTGTCTGGCGCCGCCAGCGCGGGAATCGACCGATTTGAGGCCCGCCTTGGAAGCACCGTGCTGATTTCGGTCCCCGTCGCCGACGGGCCGTGGGCGGCCTCGGCTGTCCTGAACGTGCTGCCGCCAGCCGCCCCAAATGTTACGCTGAGCGTCTATGTGGTTGATCGAGCCGGCGTTTCGAGCGATCCGGTCTTCTTGTTGGTCAACGTGGCGCCTGGCGCTGCACGCCCGACGCCGACGGCCACGCTGGTGGCAGGTTCAGCGGGTTGCGCCGCCAACAGCGCCTTCGTCGCCGACGTCACCATTCCGGACAACACGGCGGTGGCGGCCGGCCAACCGTTCACCAAGACGTGGCGGCTGCGCAACAGCGGGCCATGCGCCTGGGATCTCGGATACACCTTCGCCTTCGTTGACCGTGACCCGCTCGGTGCGCCGCCGAGCGTTCTGGTCGGGCCCGCCGCAACCGGCGCCACGTTTGAAGTCAGCGTCCCCTTTGTCGCCCCATCCACGCCCGGGATTTACACCAGCACATGGCAATTGCGCAACCCGGATGGCAGGCTCTTCGGAGTCCGTGTGTATGCCCAAATCCGGGTACCCTGACCCAAAACCATGAGCCGCTCTTCGCGATTGTTTCTGTGTGGTTTCATGGCCAGCGGCAAGTCCACGCTTGGCCGTATGGCGGCCCACACCCTCGGCTATGATTTTGTCGACACCGACCATGAAATAGAGCTGTCCGCCGGCATGCCCATCTCGGGCATTTTCGCCAGCGAGGGCGAAACCGGTTTCCGCAACCGGGAGAGCGCGCTGGTCGCTGAATTGTCCGGCCGCCAGCGCATCGTCGTTGCCACAGGCGGCGGCATGGTTGTGAGTCCGAGACTTCGCGCGCTGCTCAAAGAACTTGGCCCGTGCGTGGGTCTTACCGCGACACCCGCCGAATATGCCCGTCGGCTTGGACCAAATGCCGCGGCGCGCCGGCCGATGCTCCAGGGGGCTGATCTCACCCAGCGCATCGCCGTCTTGCTGGCCGAGCGCGCCCCGGCCTATTCCGATCTGCACTACACCGTGGACACCAGCTTCGATTCCCCCGAAATTCTCGCTCAGCGCCTGGCCCATATCGTGCTGGCCGAGCAAGAACGGCTGCCGGTTCAAACGCCCGGAGGCGGCTCGTATGACATCATCCTGGGGCGGGGATTAATCGACCAGCTCGGGCACATGCTCGCCGGACGCGGCTGGGCGCGCAGGGCGGCGATCATCACGGACGAGAAGGTAGGGCCGTTGTACGCCGCGGCCGCCCAGCGCGCCCTGGGCCAGGGCGGACTGGACAGCTTTGTCGCGACGATGCCGGCCGGAGAAGCAGCCAAGCACCTGCGCACGGTTGAGGATCTATATCGCGCGCTGGCCCAAGGCGGCGTCGATCGAAACACGCCTGTGATCGCGCTCGGCGGCGGCGTGGTCGGCGACACCGCGGGATTCGTCGCGGCAACGTATCTGCGCGGGCTGCCCTTTGTTCAGGTGCCGACGTCGCTCCTGGCGATGGCCGACTCCAGCATTGGCGGCAAGGTCGGGGTTGACACATCGTTTGGCAAAAATCTGGTCGGCGCCTTCAAACAGCCCGAGCTCGTCGTCGCCGACCTGGCGACGCTTGCAAGCTTGCCCGCGGTTGAGCGCCAGTGCGGTCTGGCCGAGATTGTAAAAGCCGGGCTCATCGACGGCGGCGACGCCTGGGCGCGGTCGCGGGCAATTGGCGAGACCAGCCCGGTCACGGCGCCCTTGCTCGACGCGATGCGGCTCAAACGCCGGATTGTCGAAGAAGATCCATTCGAGAAGGACAAACGGGCCTGGCTGAATCTTGGCCACACCTTTGGGCACGGCCTCGAGGCCTGGAGCGATTTCCGAATCAAGCACGGCCAGGCGGTCGCGCTGGGACTGGTGTCGCGCAGTTCGCGCTTCGATCGCGCTTGGCCTGTGCGATGCGGCCCTCGAAGGTGACATCCTCCACGCGCTGACTGTTGCCGGCCTGCCCACGGCGCTTTCCGAACTCGGGCTGCATCTGACACCGCAGGATGTCGATGCGGTCTGGACACGGATGGGCAGCGACAAGAAGCGCAAAGGCGGTTCCCTGCGCTACGTGCTCATGCGCGCGCCCGGGGATCCGGTTGTGACCGACGCGCTGACAGAAACCGACGCGCGGGCGGTTTTGGCGCGCCTGTAGGCATATCGCCTACCGTGCCTCCGTATTCGTCCACAGATTACGCAGGTCTACGGGGATTGGGGCAATGCGCGATTCAACCCAGTCCCAAATCGCAATCGGTGAGAACCTGCGTAATCTGAGGACGTACCCTCCTGCCAATCGTCTATCATCGTCAGCATGTCCAAGATCCTCGTCCTGCACGGCCCCAACCTCAACCTGCTGGGCACCCGCGAGCCCGGCGTGTATGGGCGCGTGACGCTGGGCGATATCAACGCCAGGCTGCAAACCGCGGCTGCCGCCCGCGGCGCAGAGCTGCGCATCCTGCAGTCAAACCACGAGGGCGTGTTGATCGACGCCATTCAGGCGGCGGCCGGTTGGGCGGATGGGATATTGATCAACCCGGGCGGGCTGACCCACACCAGTGTTGCGTTGCGCGACGCGCTCAGCGGGGTCGGCCTGCCAACGGTCGAGGCCCATCTCTCAAACATCTATGCCCGGGAACCCTTCCGCCACCACTCGTATGTGTCAGCCGTGTGTGTCGGCACGCTGGCCGGCTTTGGCTGGCGCAGCTATCTGCTTGGCCTGGCGGGGCTGCTTGACCACCTCGACGGCTGATCAAGATAACTCGGGAACCCTAATCACATGAAACCACTGAAGGCCGCGCGACTCGCGGCGATTGGCCTGCTCGTATTCGCGATTCTGGGCTACAGCCTGGTCTCGGTCGCCGCGGCAGCCATCCTCACCCAGCCGATACGCCAAACGTTGAAAGGGGATCCGCGTTCTTCCCTGGATCTCGCCTTCGAGTCGGTGACGTTTCCGGCCCGCGTGGACGCAGTTTCGATCTCCGCCTGGCACATTCCCGCCCGCGAAGCAAGTCGCGCCATCATCCTCGTCCATGGCATGGGCGGCTGCCGCACCTGCGAGTTCCAGGGCAAAGTCCTTGAGTTCGCGAAAACCATGAACACGCGTGGTTTTGCGGTCCTGATGATCGATCTGCGCGGGCACGGCACGAGCGGACCAGGCCGATTCACGTTTGGGCAGCTTGAGCGACGCGACGTGCTGGGCGCGGTCGATTTTCTGTTGGGCCGCGGTTTCAAGCCGGGGCGGATCGGTGTGCTCGGCATCTCGATGGGCGCGGCCAGCAGCATTGGCGCCGCGGCCGAAGAGCCCGCCATCGGCGCGCTGGTCGAAGACAGCGGCTACTCCGACCTTAATCCGCTGCTGCAAGTCGAGTTTCCCCGCAGCAGCGGCTTGCCCGCGGCCTTTCTGCCCGGCACGCTCGCCGCCGCCCGGCTGATCACTGGCGCGGATATCAGCCAGGCCGTGCCCGTTCGCGAGATCGTGAGGATTGCGCCCCGCCCGGTCATGGTCATCCATGCTCGCGGTGACGCTCTGGTGCCGTTCTCGCAAGCCGGCGAGCTTGCCCGCGCGGCGGGCATCGAAGCCTGGATCACACCCGCCGACGGTCATGCCCGGAGTTACGCCTCGACCCCGGCCGAATACGCTTCGCGGGTGGGCGATTTCTTTGAAAGGAGCCTGAAATGACAGACATCACTACGACGATTACAGCCGTGACCGTGTACGAGGACCGCGCTCGGGTGACTCGGGTTGGCAAAGCCCGATTGGCAGCCGGGGCAAACGTGCTTGTGCTCGGAGGATTGCCGACGTCCCTGGACGCCGGCTCTGTCCGGGTTAAGGGACGCGGGAACGGCGCCCGCATCGCGGGATCGGAGGTGGCCAGTGCATACCTGACGACACCCGTCTCAGGAAATGCCGCCGCGTTGCAAGCCGCACTCGAAGGCCTGCGCGACCAGGACACGGCGATTCTCGATGACCTGGCCGCCGTCGCCGACCAACTGGAAATGCTCAAGGCCCTGCGCGACCACAGCGGGCCGCGTTTTGCCAAAGCCATCGCATCCGGCAAGGCGACGATCGATACGATGCGGCCCGTGGCAGGTTTTTTGGCAGGGGGATTTTCAGAGGCGCTCGCTCGTAAGCGGGATCTGAACGCAAAGCGGCGTGATCTCGCCCGCGAGATCAAAGCCGCCGAGGAACGCTTGCGCCAGGCGGGATCGACAGCACGGGTCGAGACTCGCGAAATCCGGATCGATGTCGACGCGACCTCCGATGCCGACGCCGAGCTTGAGGTCACGTATGTCGTCGACGGCGCGTGGTGGGTGCCGATCTACGATGCCCTGGCTGAGCGGGAAAAAACTCAGCGTCACTTACTTCGCCCAGGTTCGGCAGACGACCGGCGAGAACTGGCCGGCCTGCGCTTTGTCGTTGTCAACCGCCCAAACCGGGACCGGCGGCGACATCCCTGAGCTGGATCCCTGGTATATCGCCAAATACGCGCCGCCTGTGCCGATGCCCAAGCGCATGATGACGCGTCAGGCGATGGCGGCCCCGGACGACCTGGCAGTAAGCTCCGCGCCGATGCCTGCGATGAGTGTCAATGAGTCGAGTTTCGATTACGCTCGGATGCCCGAACCGCAGGCCGTGGTTGAGAACAACGGCATCGCGGTGACGTATCGGGCGCAGCGCCCAGTCGCCATCGCCTCTGACGGGACGCAGCGCAAAGTGCTGATCGGCGAGGCCGTCCTCGACGCGGCCCTGGATTACGTGAGCGTGCCCAAATTGAGCGAGGACGCCTATTTGCGGGCAAAGGTCAAGAACACGTCCGAGCTAGTGTTCCTGCCGGGCTCGGCAAACGTCTTCCATGACGAAGAAATGGTGGGGACCTCGACCTTCGAAGAGCCGGTCATGAAGAACAGCGACATCGAGCTGCAGATGGGCGTTGACGATCGCATCCGGATCAGCCGCGAACTCACTCAGCGCGACACGGGCAAAACGTTGATCGGCAACACACGCCGGCTGACTTTCGGGTATCGGATCAAGGTAAGCAACACCCGCGACAGCGCGGTCAAACTCAGCGCGCAGGACCAGATGCCGGTCAGCCGGCATGAGGACATCAAAGTCCGACTGGCCGAGGCCCTGCCCAGGCCGATCGAGGTAACCGATCTCAATCTGCTCAAATGGGAGCTCGATGTGCCCGCCGGCGCAAGCCGCGAAATCACCTTCACCTACACGGTGGAGCATCCACGCGACATGCAGGTCACCGGTCTGGAATGACGCGGGTCAAGATCTGCGGCAATACCCGGCTCGATGACGCGCGCCAGGCGGTCGAGGCCGGGGCCGACCTGCTCGGTTTCATCTTCTATCCGCGGAGCCCGCGCAAGATCAGCCTCGGAGACGCGCGAGCGATCAGCCGGGTCCTGCGCGGCCAGGCCATCCTGGTGGGCGTGTTTGTGAACGAGCCGATCGAGGCCGTTGAGGCGGCCCTGGCCGAGGCCGAGCTCGATCTGGCCCAGCTCCACGGCGAGGAGACGCTGGCGACGGTGGCGGCCTTTGGGGGCGCGGCCTTCAAGGCCATGAAACGCGCGATGGTGGCCGGCGCCAGCGCGGAAGAGTACGCCGGCGCGGGGCCGACCGACCCGCGCCTGCCCCAGTTGTTGCTCGACGCCGACCATGCCACGTTATATGGCGGAACGGGTCAGCGCGCCGACCAGGGGTTGGCGGCGACGCTCGCGCGGCAGCATCGGCTGTTGCTGGCCGGCGGGCTCACTCCGGACAATGTGGCCGCTGCGATCGCGGCGGTGCAACCGTGGGGGGTCGATGTCGCCAGCGGGGTCGAGGCCGAGCCCGGAATCAAGGATCACACGCGGGTGTCCCGCTTCATCGACGAAGTCCGCCGGAGCCGATAGCCCCCGGGCGAAGCCCGGGGGCTATCGGCTCCGGCTATCCCGGGGATAATGCCGCCTATCTTGCAATCGACTCCGACCCGACCCACCGATTCGCTGCGCGACCAATGGCCGGATGCGCGCGGCAAATACGGCCCGTATGGCGGCCGTTTTGTGCCTGAAACGCTCATGCCCGCCCTCGACGACTTGACCGAGGCTTGGGAGGAGTTTCGTTACGATGCCGCCTTTCAAGCCGAATACCAGGGCCTGCTTGCGACCTATGTTGGGCGTCCCACGCCGCTCTCGCATGCCAAGCGCCTGAGCGCGCAACTTGGCGGGGCGCAGATCTATCTCAAGCGCGAGGACCTCGCCCACACCGGCGCGCACAAGATCAACAACGCGCTCGGCCAGGCCCTGCTGGCCAAGCGGATGGGCAAGACCCGCATCATCGCCGAGACTGGGGCCGGGCAGCACGGGGTGGCCACGGCCACCGCCTGCGCATTGCTCGGTCTGGAATGCATCGTCTACATGGGTGTGGTCGACATGGCCCGCCAGGAGCCCAACGTCTTTCGCATGCGGCTGCTGGGGGCCGAGGTGCGCGGCGTCACCAGCGGAACTCAGACGCTCAAGGATGCCGTCAACGAGGCCATCCGCGACTGGGTGACCAACGTTGGGGACACCTATTACATCATCGGCAGCGCGCTTGGGCCGCATCCGTATCCGCTCATGTGCCGCGAATTTCAGTCGGTCATCGGAATTGAGGCCCGGGCCCAGATCCTCCAGCAGGCTGGGCGTCTGCCTGACCAGGTCATCGCCTGCGTCGGGGGAGGCAGCAATGCCATCGGCATTTTTCATCCATTTCTCGATGATCCGGTCCGACTGGTCGGGGTCGAGGCGGGCGGCTATGGCCCCGCAACGGGCAAGCACGCCGCGCGTTTCGCCGATGCCCCGCTTGACTCGGGTGTTTCAGGGCGATCGGGCGTCTTCCAGGGCATGCGCACGCTGGTGCTGCAGAACGCCGACGGCCAGATCGCCGAGACGCACTCGATCTCCGCCGGGCTGGACTACGCCGGGATCGGGCCCGAGCACGCCCTGCTTCACGACACCAAACGGGTCGAGTATGTGTTTGCCAACGACGATGAGGCCTTGAGCGCCTTTCAAACGTTGTGCAGGATCGAAGGCATCATTCCCGCGCTCGAGTCGTCCCACGCGGTCGCGGAGGCCCTCAAGCGCGCGCCGGCGATGCGCCCGGACGAACTCCTGCTGGTCAATCTGAGCGGGCGCGGCGATAAGGACCTGAATACGGTCCTGAAGGCGCTCCACATGGAAGGCGCCCGAGCATGATCAATGACAAGGACCTCGCCCTGGTCATCGACCTCAAAGAGAAACAGCACCTGATCACGATCCGGGCCGGGGCGAAGTTCGAGACCCACCACGGCATCATTCTGTATGACACCATGATCGGTTTGCCGTGGGGGAGCATCGTGCACTCGACCCTTGGGCACCCGTATCTCGTCGTCAAACCGGGCACAGCCGACCTCATCCGGCACATCAAGCGCAGTTCGCAGGTGATCTTTCCCAAAGACAGCGCCTATCTTCTGATGAAGATGAACGTTAAGCCTGGGATGCGCGTCCTCGAGAGCGGCTGCGGCAGCGGCGGGATGACACTGGCTCTCGCAACGGCCGTCATGCCGCATGGGCGGGTGTATTCGCAGGAGATCCGCGAGGACTTCATCGCCCTGACCAAACGCAATATGGAAAAGGTCGGGCTGTCCGAATATGTCACTTTCATCCTGGGAGATGGCACGCAGGGCTTCCAGGTCGACGAACCGGTCGACGCGGTCTTCATCGACATGCCGATGCCCGAGACCTGCGTAACGCAAGCCCGCAAGGTGCTAAAGGACGGTGGGTTTTTCGCCTCGCTGGTACCGACCGCCAACCAGGTCTCAGCCCTGCTCCATGCTCTCGACCAGGAAGCCTTTGGATTGATCGAGGTCGAGGAAGTCATCACCCGCGGCTACAAGACCAACCCCGACCGATTTCGGCCAAAGGACCGGATGATCGCCCACACCGGCTATTTGATCTTCGCCCGGGCGATGGTCAAAGCGCAAAACAACTTGCGGGTCTCGCTCAAGCGCCGGTCGGTCGAGAGCGTGGACACCGAGGCGGTGGTCGACGGCGAGGACACGGCTCCAGAGGGCGAATGACAGCGCTCGATATCGTCCTGCTGATCGCCCTGAGCGCGATCTGGGGCGCGTCGTATCTATTCATCCGCGTGGCCGGGCCGGCCTTTGGTCCGTTTGCGCTAATTGATGTCCGGGTATGGCTTGCCGGGGCCGCCCTGGTGCCTGTCGCGCTTGCGGCCCGCCAAATGCCCGACCTGCGCGCGCGCTGGCGCGATTACCTGCTGCTTGGCGCCATCAACGCGGCCATCCCCTTCACCCTGATCACGATTTCAGTCGGCAATCTCAACGCCTCAATCTCCTCGATCCTGAATGCGACCACCCCGCTGTGCGCTGCCATCGCGGCGGCAATCTGGCTGAAGGAACGCCTGTCGCCTGTAAAGATTGCCGGGATGGCGCTTGGACTGGCCGGCGTTGTGGCACTGGTTGGTCTCAATCCGTTGGAGATGACCCCGGTCCGGCTGCTTTCGGTGGGTGGATCGCTGCTCTCGGCGATGTGCTACGGCGCGGGCGGGGTGATCGCGCGCAAGCGCTTTGCGGGGACACCGTCGCTGGCGTTGACGATCGGTCAGCAACTCGCAGCCGGGGCGATCATGTTGCCGCTCGCCCTGCTCGCCCCAGCGCCGCGCGCGCCAAGCGCAGGCGAAGTCGGCGCATTGTTGGCGCTGGCGCTGATCTGCACCTCGCTGGCCTATCTCATCTACTTCCGCCTGGTTGCCCGGGTCGGTCCGGCCCGCACACTCCTGGGAACATTTTTGATCCCCTTCTTCAGCTTGCTGTGGGGGGTGGTCTTTCTGGGCGAGCCGGTTAACGCCGGAATCGGCCTGGGCCTGGTCCTGATCCTGGCCGGGATGGCCCTGGCAACCGGTCTGGTCGGCGGGCGGCGGGCGGAGAAGGCAAAATGACCGCGGGCGGCTTCCTGGCCGGGAGCGACCTCAGCCCCAACTCGCTGGAGCAGGCCCGCCTGCGCCTGGAAGGGCGCTATGTCGATCTGACCAGCAGCAACCCGACTCAAAACGGTCACCTCTTTCCCGCAGGCGTATTGACCGCCGCCTCCGCGGCGTATTGGCCGGCGCGCCGCTATACGCCCGACCCGCGCGGTAGTCTGCCTGCGCGCGATTCCATCGCCGCGTACTACGCGTCGCGGACGGCCGCATCTGGCATCTCGGCTGCGTCAACATTTCTGACGGCCAGCACAAGCGAGGCCTACAGTCTGCTGTTCAGCCTGCTCGCCGGGCCGGGCGACAACCTGCTCGCCCGCGGTGAGCTACCCTTTGTTCGATCTGCTGGCCGAGATGCGCGGGATCGCGCTGCGGCCGTATGAACTGGCGGAAGCGGACGGCTGGGCGATTGATGAAGACAGCCTGCGCGATCAGGCAGATGCGCGCACGCGAGGCGTCCTGATCGTAGCGCCCCATAACCCAACCGGGATGATCATCGAGCGTGCGCTTCCCGCCCTATCCCAGCTCGGCCTGCCGATCATCTGCGACGAGGTCTTCGCCGAGTTTGCCTATGCGAAGGGGCGCCAGCCAGTGATGTCCGCGCTGCACCCAGAATTGCCCGTTTTTATCCTGAACGGGATCAGCAAGATGTTCGCCCTGCCCGACCTAAAGCTGGGCTGGATTGGCTTGAACCCCTCCGCAGAGGCGACTTTTGGACCACGTCTGGAAATCCTCAACGACACCTTTCTCGGCGCCAGCGGATTGGTCCAGGCGATGCTGCCAGCCCTGTTTGCCGACGGCCTGGCCTTCACCCGATCGATGACCAGCGCGGTGCGAGCCAATCTCGATTTCGCTCTTCAGATCCTGTCGGCCTCGCCTCGACTGCGCGTGCGCGCGCCGGCCGGGGGCTACTACCTCTTCCCCCGCGTGCTCGGCTGCGAGGACGAAGAGGCCCTGGTCCTCGATCTGCTCGAGGCCGGGGGTGCTCGTTCACCCCGGCTTCTTCTACGGCGCTGACGAGGGATGTCATCTGATGCTCTCGTGCCTGACCGAGCGCAGCGTGCTGGCGGAGGGGCTGAGTCGGTTGGTGAAGGTACTCTTGTAGGCGCAGCTTGTGGGCGCAGCTTGCAGGCGCAGCTTGTGGGCGCAGCTTGTGGGCGCAGCTTGTAGGCGCAGCTTGTAGGCGCAGCCTTTAGGCTGCGCGCCGAACGGTGCGTGAGGCCCATCCGTTTTAGGCGCAGCCCAAAGGCCGCGCCCACAATCTTGTTGCATGGATGTGCGCCATGGGCGGCGCCAGACGCCCATGGCGCAGCCTAAAGGCTGCGCCTACATCGTTGTGCGGACGTACTTGTGCATCCGCCCTTCCACGCCAAGTTCAACTTCTCCAGCGTACAGATCACCGCGCGAATCCACCCACAGCCCGTGCGGCCCGCCTCGAAACTCGCCCGGCCGCTCGCTTTGGGCCGCCCCACCCCACTCTGCCAGCATCACACCGTCCAAGGTCCAGACGCTGATGCGGCGGCCCAACTCCGCCACATAGGCCACGTCCGCGCGGGGGTCAAAGAAGACGCTGTTCGGACGGAGCAGACCTGTGCGCTCGCCGAGAAAGACGCCGTTCAAATCAAAAATCTGGATCCGATTGTTCTCCCGGTCGCAAAGCCAAATCCGATCCAGCCGATCCACCCGTGCGCAATGCGAGATCGAGAACTGGCCCGGCCCCTTGCCGCGCTCGCCCCATGACCGGAGCAGGCGGCCATCGGCAGAATACCGATGCACTTTTGCATTGCCGTAGCCATCCGAGACGATCAGCTCGCCGGTTGACGTAACAGCCAGATCGGTCGGCTTGTTGAACGGATCGCCGTCGCGGGCCCCCGGTTGCCCCGGTGTGCCGAGCGTCATGACCAGCTTGCCGCTCCGATCGAACTTGAAGATCGCGTGATTGGTCACATCGACGCAGTACACGTTGTCGTCGCCGTCGATAAAGAGTCCGTGCGCGCACATCGGCGCGAGCACGCCCTGGCCCCAGGTCTCGACGAAATTGCCGTCGCGATCAAAAACCGCCAGGGGGTGCTGGCTGCGCGAATAGACAAAGACCCGGTCGCGCGAATCGCACGCGACGGCTGGAATCCAGCCCCAGACCCAGCCAGGCGGCGTCTTGAGCCAGCCATCGGCGTAGGTGTAGGTGTAATCGCCGCTCCCAAATTCCATCGGTGTGCTCCTCTTGTTTGTCCTGGCGCGACTCCAGTCCCCGCGCTTCGCGCGGAGATCCCAATCTCGCCAGATGTTGTTAGGATGGCCGCAAGCCTCGTTCGCTTTTGATGGACTCAATTAACCCGCGCATGAAGCCGATGGCGAACAGCTTGCCGCGGACCATGTAGCCCGGATTGTCGTTCGACTCGCCCTCCATCGTGGGCGCGTGATCGGGCCGCATGGGACCGTCGAAGCCAATGTCAAAATACGCCCGCATGGCGTCAACCATATCCGTCTTGCCCTCGTCGTGAAATGTCTCCTCAAATGCGGGCACACTTCCCCGCACGTCCCGGAAGTGGGCAAAAAAGATCTTGCCGCGCCGCCCGAAATGGCGGATCGCGTTTGGCACATCGACATTGCCCATCGCCGCGAAGTTGCCCTGGCAGAACGTGATGCCGTTGCTCGGGCTGTCGGCCAGGTCGAGCACCCGGTTGAAGGCGTCCACATCCCGCATGATTCGGGCGAGACCCAGGACCGGCGACATCGGCGGGTCGTCCGGATGCAGCGCAAGTTTTACCCGGGCGGCCTCGGCGACGGGCAGTACTCGCTTGAGGAAATACGCGAAGTTGTCCCACATCTGGGCGTCGGTGGTCTCGCCCACATAGGTGTTTGGCGCGTTGGCCAGATCGGCGGCATCGAAACGGGTAACCAGCGCGTCGCCGCGGCCGCGGACCGCGGTCGATGTCCTCAGCCAGTTGAAGACCGCCATGAAGTTGTAGCAGTAGATCGGGATACCCGCCCGGCCCATGTTGCTGATCGTCTCGCACACCCGATCGAGGTCCTCATCCCGGCCCGGCAGGCCGAGCGTGATGCGGTCGGAGAGCTGATAACCCTCGATGACCGACAGAGTCAGCCCGGCGGCCTCAACCCGCTTGCGCAAATGCAGGATGTCCAGATAGGCCCAGCCCGGCGCCTGTACCCGCTCGGGCGCCATCGTCACGCCGGTCATCGTGGTGACCACGTCGGTCATGCCAAGCTGCCTCGCCAGGCGCAGGTCTGTTTCGGCCAACGGCCGGGAAACCATCGCAAGTTTCACCATGTCACTCCCTCGTGGACTGGGTGTTCACCACAAAGGCACAAAGACACAAAGAAATACAACCTCATTCTTGGTGTCCTTTGTGCCTTTATGGTGAATACCGATGAAGGTCGGTCCGCCTATACCACTCGTCAACGGGTCAGGTCGCCGACGCGACCTTGGCGTCCAACGCCGCAATGTCTTCTTCCCCATCGAGAACGGCGATCTCGAGGTGGAAGTCGCGAACCTCGCCCGGTTGAATGTGCTTGAGATACCCGTTCTTGCGGTTCCACGCCCGGCCCAGCATGCTGACGTTGCCCGGCTCGATGCCGGTGACATAGGTCCCTTGCTCAAAGTGGCGCCATTGGTTGAGCAGCGGCATCTCGGCCTGCGGAAACGTCCACGACAGGCCCAGCTTCAGCCCGTCGTTGACCAGGCCCACGGTCACGTTGCCGTTGGCGTCGGCGCGCGGGCGATGAACAAACACCCCGCCGTCAGGCTTGGGCGCGGGCGCATCGGCGTAGGTGTAACGCTCCGGAGCAGCGAGGTTGTCATCCTTGGAGTCAGTCGTCTGTGCGCTGTTGATGGCGATCCGGGTGCCTTGATCCAATACCGGGAATCCGGGATTGCAGTGGTAGACAAACATGAGCGGCGCGGGCCGGATGCCGAGATTCTCGATCCGGTCATGGATCTTGACGCTGCGCTGGCCCAGGACGGTCGTGATCTCGCGGGTGAGCTCGAGGTTGACCCCGAAGGGCACGGTCTCGCGGACCTTGCCCCGAATCCGGATGACGTAATCGTCGCCCTCCCAGTTCGCATCGGCGCTCACATTCCGAGCCGGGAGGAAGGACAGCCGCCCGTGCAGTCCAAGCTCCTCGTTTTCTTCCAGCGGGTCCACCTCTGGATGACCGGTGAAGGTCATCCCGCAGGTCAGGACCAGGCCGCCATAAAAGCCGCGCAGCCAGCCGCTGCCCTTGGGCTCGTAGAAGGAAGGACCGACATCGCCGGTGCTGCTGCGGAAACACAGCGACATGCCCTTGTAGGTCGCGCTGGAGATGTCGAGCGCGCGGCCGGGCAGGACCGAGAAGGACAGCCCCGACGCGTTGAAACTTCGAGCAGGTCAGCCCCGCGCTCGCGGCCCTCGACGAGCTCGGCCTTGCGCACACTCGCCAATTGGCTCATGTCGCCGGTCCGATCCAGAAGCTGCTGCTTGGTGAAATGCTTCCCGAATAGCTTTGGCATGAGGCGAGTTTACAGGCGAGTTGCTTTTGCGGCGCGTGGGCGTATCGTTGTCCGAATCGGGCGATTGACGCGAAGATGGGCTCCACCTTGAAGGTGGAGCCCATCTGGAAGCTAGAATGCCCGTATGACCCACGGATTCGAACTCCTGCGCGAAGAAACTGTCACCGAGCTCAATGCCAAGGCGTATTTGTATCGCCATCGCAAGACCGGCGCCGAGCTGCTCTCCGTCGTCAACGACGATGAGAATAAGTCGTTCTCGATCGCCTTTGCCACGCCACCCGAGGACTCGACCGGGCTGCCCCACATCATGGAGCACAGTGTGTTGTGCGGGTCGCGCAAGTATCCGGTAAAAGAGCCTTTCGTCGAGCTGCTCAAGAGCTCATTGGCCTCCTTTGTCAATGCCTCGACCTATCCCGACAAAACGATATATCCCCTTGCCAGCACCAACCTGCAGGATTATTACAACCTGCTCGACGTATATCTCGACGCGGTTTTTTACCCGCGCCTGACCCCGAGCACACTGCAGCAGGAAGGCTGGCACTACGAGCTGGACGATGCGTCAGGCGAGATGCTCTACAAAGGCGTGGTCTTCAACGAGATGAAAGGAAATTACTCGTCGGGTGACGGCGTGGCAAGCTCGCGTTCGATGGAGACCCTGCTGCCCGACACCATCTATGGCGTTGACTCAGGCGGTGACCCGAAGGACATTCCGAATTTGACCTGGGCGCAATTCAGCGCCTTTCACAAGCGTTTCTACCATCCGTCAAATGCGCGAATCTGGATGTCGGGTGATGACGATCCACAACGCCGGCTGGAGATCCTCGACGGCTGGCTGAGCGCCTTCGAGCGCGCCGACGCCAAGGCTGATATCCCTCTCCAGCCCCGCTTCGACGCCCCGCGCCGGCTCGCCATGGGCTATGACGCCGGCGACGAAAACGAAGACAGCCCGCGCGCCTTTGTGATCGTAAACTGGCTGACCGACGAGACGCTTAACCCCGAAGCGATGATGGCGCTCACGATGCTGGAGTACATCCTGGTCTCAACCCCCGCCTCGCCATTGCGCCAGGCGCTGCTTGCAAGCGGGCTTGGCGAGGATCTGGCCGGCGATGGCTTTGTCGACGCCATTCGGCAATCGATGTTCGGGGTCGGACTCAAGAACGCAAGAGCCGCGGACGCCGGCGCCATCGAGGACCTGATTCTCGGCGCCCTGCGCCGGTTGGCCGACGACGGGATCGACCAGGATATGGTCGATGCCGCCCTCAACATGATCGAGTTCCGCCTGCGCGAGATGAACACGGGCCGTTATCCGCGCGGGCTTGCGATGTCAGTCGCCGCCCTGAGCACCTGGCTATATGGCGGCGACCCGCTGGCGTCCCTGCGTTACGAAGGCCCCATCGCCATGGTCAAAGCCGCCCTGGCCCGCGGCGAGCGCTATTTCGAGTCCCTGATCCGCACCCGCCTGCTGGACAACCCGCATCGGGTCACCCTGCTGCTGCGGCCCGACCCGACTCTGCGCGCCCGCGAGGACGCCGCCGAGAGCGACCGTCTGGCCAAGGCCCGCGCCGCCATGACCCAGTCAGAAGTGGACGCCGTCATCGCAAACACGCACGGCCTGCGGGCGCGCCAGGCTGCCCCCGACAGCCCCGAAGCGCTGGCCACCATCCCAGCCCTCAAGCCCGAAGACCTGGAGCGCGCAATCCGCCAGGTTCCCGGCGAGCTGCGCGACCTGGACGGCACAACGCTCTTCCACCACGATTTGTTCACCAACGGCATTGCCTATGTCGATCTGGCCTTCGACGCCGCCGCTCTGGCGCCAGAGGATGTGCCGTTTCTTGGATTGCTCGGCCGAATCCTGCTCGAGATGGGCACGGCGACCGAGGACTACACCACCCTCGCCCGGCGCATTCGGCGGCTGACCGGCGGCATCACTTCAACCGGCTTTCACGGCGTGCCGCGCGGCGGACAGCGCGCCCAGTCTCGCAGTATTCTGCGGGCCAAGGCTACGACCGAACGGGCCGGCCCGCTGTTTGAGATCCTACGCGATATCCTGCTCTCGGCGCGGACCGACAACCGCGAGCGCCTGCGTCAGATCGTGATCGAAGAGAAAGCCCGTCTGGAGGGCAACCTGCTCCCAAGCGGGCATGGTTACGTTCTGTCCCGGCTTGGCGCGCAGTATTCGCCCGCCGACTGGGTGGCCGAGCAGGCCAGCGGATTCGCCGGGCTGGCCTTTCTGCGCGACCTGGCCAATCAGATCGACACGGATTGGCCGCGCGTGCAGGCCCGCGTCGAGGCGGTCAAGACCGCTGTCATCAACAGGTCCGGGCTGATCTTGAACGTCACCCTGGACGCCCAACGCTGGACGTCTATTCAACCCCTGGCCGAAGCGTTCCTGGCCAGTCTGCCTTCCCAGGCCGGCGTCCGCCCGCGCCCGCGCTACACCCTGCCCCGGGTCAATGAAGCCTTCAGCTTGCCCAGCCAGGTCAACTACGTCGGCAAGGCCGCCCGGCTCTATGACCACGGCTATGCGCTGCATGGTTCGGCGATGGTGGCCTCCAAGTATCGCACAACCCATCTCTGGGAGCGGGTGCGGGTGATGGGCGGCGCATACGGTGGAATGTGCCGTTTTGACCCGCTCTCGGGCGTCTTTACCTTCGTGTCCTATCGTGATCCCAATTTGCTGGGCACCTTGGCCAACTACGACGCGAGCGGGGCGTTCCTGCGCGAGCATGAGGTCAGCGCCTCCGAGGTCGGCCGGACCATCGTGGGGGTCATCGGCGAGCTGGATGCGTATCTGCTGCCGGATGCCAGGGGCTTTACGGCGCTTCAACGGCACCTGCTCAACCAGACACCAGAGTACCGCCAGAAGTTGCGGGATGAGGTGTTGTCGACGACCGCCCGAGACCTGATCCAATTCGCAGACGCCCTCGACGCGGTGCGCGACCACGGCACGGTCGTAGTCCTGGGCGGGCCCGGCAGCATTGATGCGGCCAATGCCGCCAGGCCGGACTTCCTGATCGTCGATCGACTTCTGTAGAGAAATCAAAAACGCACCGTGGGTTTCGCCCATGGTGCGTTTTTGGAACTCCCTACGGAGTTATTTCATCGATGCCATGAGCTTGTCCAGCGTCGCGCGCGCAGGACGGGTCTTGGCCTCGGGCAGGAGCGACAGGGGCACATCGCCCAGGCGCTCGACCTCGGCCAGGCTGGGGCGGCTCTGGTCAAGGTAGATCAGACCGGTAACAAACCGCTGCTTCAGCCGCGCGTCCTCGAGCAGGCGGATCGCGGCGGCCCGATCTGTCGGATCGTGCTTGCCGCTGTCCAGTTTCTGCAGCACGATGCTGCCGCCGTCATGCATCGTCACTTCGCGCGTCTCGCCTTCCTTGTAGTCGACGGTGATCTGCTCGCGCGGGAGAACGAAGGTGAAGTCGTTGACAACTTCGCCATGGCTGCGGCCCCAGGCGTAGCTCTTGCTGCTGTCGTCCTTGTTGTTGAAGGTCACGCACGGGCTGATGATGTCAAGGATGGCTGTGCCGCGATGGGCGAAGGCGGCCTTGATCAGCATCCGAACCTGCTTGGGATCGCCGGCGAATGAGCGCGCGACGAAACCGCAATCCGAGATGATCGCCTCGAGACACAGGTCAATCGGCGGCATCTCGTTCGGGGCGGGCTGGTGCTTCAACTCCTGACCCAGGTCGGCGGTCGCCGAGAACTGTCCCTTGGTCAGGCCGCACCCCGTTATTCTCGATGATGTAAACCATTTCGACGTTGCGTCGCACAACGTTCTTGAACTGGCTCAGGCCGATCGAGCCGGTGTCCCCGTCGCCGCTGACGGCGACGGCGTTGACCAGGTGGTTGGCCATCAGCGCGCCGGTCGCCACCGAGGGCATGCGCCCGTGCAGGGTGTTGAAGGCGTGCGACCGATTCAGGAAATAGGCCGGGCTCTTGGACGAGCAACCGATCCCGCTGAGCTTGATCAACTTCTCGGGCTGAATTCCATATTCATAGCAAGCTTCGATGATCGAGGCCGAGATCGCATCGTGGCCGCAGCCATTGCACAGCGTCGATTCGAGGCCCTTGTAGTCGGTCTTGCCCAGACCGATGGCGTTCACGGCGGGCTTGGCGGCGGCGGGCGGCGGCATGGAAGGAAGGGGAGGCATGTTTCTGGTCTCCTTTTAGTGTTCGCGGGCCAGCAGGCTTTCGGACACCCAGCGGGCTGTGAGAGGCAGGCCGTCGCAAAGGTTCAACGGCAGAACCTTGGCCGCCATTTCGGGCATTTCGAGTCGGACCAGATCGCACAATTGGGCGTGCTGGCTCAACTCGACAACGTAGACACGTTTGTGGCGGGCGACAAATTCGTTGACGCTCTCCGCCAGGGGCAGCGCGCGCGGGCGCAGGAAGCTCGTCTTGACGCCCTTCTTCGCAAGAATGGCGCGGGCCTCATCGATGGCCGGCGTGGCCGAGCCATACCCGATGATGCCGATCTCGGCACCCTCGACCTCGTCAACCACGGGCTGGGGGCAGATCTTCCGGGCGGTTTCATGCTTGCGATCCAGGCGCTCGAGGTTACGCACCCAGTCGTCGGGCCGTTCGCTGTAGGAGGCCTTTTCGTTGTGGCCGGTGCCGCGGGCAAAGTATGCGGCCAGCGGATGGTCGGTGCCCGGCAGGGTGCGGTAGCCGATCCCGTCGCCGTCGACGTCCTTGTAGCGGGCGAAACCGCCCAGTCGTTCCAGGTCCGCGGCATTCAGGACCTTGCCCCGGTCCAGCGGCATGTCTGGATAATCGAAGGGCTTGCTCATCCACTGATTCATCCCGATGTCCAGGTCGCTGGCCACAAAGACCGGGGTTTGCAGCCGCTCCGCGATGTCAAAGGACTTCCAGCCGAACTCGAAGCACTCGTACACATCGCCGGGCATCAGCACAACCTGCTTGGTATCGCCGTGCCCGAGGAAATACAGCTTGAGCAAGTCGCCCTGTGAGACACGCGTTGGCAGGCCGGTGCTCGGACCCATCCGGGTCACGTCCCAGATCACGGCTGGGATCTCGGCGAAATAGCCCAGGCCGGAGAACTCGGCCATTAGCGATATGCCGGGGCCGGAGGTGCTGGTCATGGCGCGCGCGCCCGCCCAACCCGCGCCCAGGACCATGCCCAACGCAGCAAGTTCGTCTTCCGACTGGACAATCGCGTAGGTCGGCTTGCCCGTCTCGGCATCGGTGCGCAGGCGCGGCAGATACTCGTTGAGCCCGTCGGCCAGCGAGGTCGCCGGGGTGATCGGATACCAGGCCACGAAGGTCACGCCGCCATATACCGAACCCAGGGCGGCGGCCATATTGCCGTCGACCATGATCATGCCCTCGGTCTTGGACTCCGGCAGGCGCTCGACCCGATACGGATCGGTCTTCTTCAGGTTGAGGCCCGCCCACTCATAGGCGGCGTTCACGACCGCCATGTTGGTGGCCACAGCCTTGGTCTTGTTGCGGAACTGCCAGGCCAGGGCCGACTCGATGTCGGCGAGGTCGATGGTCAGCAGCCAGCTCAGCACGCCGACATAAACCATGTTGGCGATGTAGCTCTTGAGTTTCGGATCGACATCGGCGGCCTGCGACAGCTTCTTAACCGGCATCGGGTAATAGATGACGTCGGTCCGGCTGAGGGCCATCTTGGTGTCATCCGGGTAGAGGAACGCCCCACCCGGGGCCAGCCGGGCCAGGTCCTCGACCGCGGTGGTCTGGTTCATGGCGATGGTCAACTCGGCGGAGTCACGCCGGGCGATCCAGCCGTCGGCGCTCACGCGCACGCTGTACCAGGTCGGCAGACCCTGAATGTTCGATGGGAAGAGGTTTTTGCCGCTGACCGGCAGGCCCATCTTGAACAAGGCTCGCAGGATCGTGGCATTCGCAGTCTGGCTGCCGCTGCCGTTCTTGGTGCCCACCATAATGGTGAAATCATTCACCACGGCGGCGCGCTCAGTTGGCGTTTGAGCGACTTCGTGTTCAGCTGTGCTCATGTAGTCTCCTTGGACAAGCCCGCGCCTGCGCATCCCGGCGCCGATTCGCGCAGGCGTTACAACGATGTATTTGGCGCGGCGCTCCGCACCTGCAGCAATCGGGTGTGCTCGACGAGAGCGGTGTAGCCCGCGTCAAAATCGCCGGCGCAGATCGCGTCGACCATCTTCTGGTGATAGCGCCACACGGCGGTCAGGTAGTCGTACTCCGCATAACGATTAAGTTCAATAGCTTCGTAGGCCTCCCAGTAGGCTTCAAGAATTCCCCGGACAAAGGCATTGTCCAGGCGGCGAAAGATTGCCAGGTGCAGCTGGCGATGCTCTGCGTGCGGAATCTGAACGGGCGTGCCTTCCAACTTCGCCCAGGCCGCGCGCATGAGATCCTGCAGAAGGACATGGTCATCGGCGGTGAGAAGGGCAGCCGCCTCATGCCAGAACCCGAACTCAACATGGGTCCGGAGCAGACTGAATTGGTCGAAGTAGGCCGGATCGATTGCCAGTGCGTAAAGCAGGCTCAGCCGCACGGCCGGGAGGAACTCATACGGCGCGTGCCGAATCCCGGTGCGCGGGCGCACGTCGACAAAACCCAGGGCACGGGCGACCTCGAGTTGCTCGCGCAATTTGCCGATGCTGACATCCATCGCCCCGCTCAATTCGGTCAGGGGCGGGATGGCTTCGCTCAGGGCTTTGCCGTTCAACCCTTGGCGGTGCTTCGCCAGATACTGCAGCAATTCGGTCTCGAGTCGTTTGAGTTCCATCATGGGAACTACCCATCCGATTGTTACGATTCATCGGATGAATAGGATTAAAGGATTGTATTCAGTAGCCGCGATTTGTCAAGGGGGACCGGCCATCCTGCCCGCGCGGTCGCAGCCGAACGCCGCCAAAATCGGTGTGCCCCATGGACCGCGCGGGCGAGACGCCCGCGCTCCCTATGCCAATTTGCCCGGAGCGCGGGCATCTTGCCCGCGCGCTCGCGGCCGGACACCGCCGAAATCGGTGTGCCCCAAGGACCGCGCGGGCGAGACGCCCGCGCTCCCAGTCGCCTAGCGCAGCACCGACGGCAAGAATGCTACCGGGACCAGCGCCGGTGTGCTGGTGGGTGTGTTCGTCGGTGTATTGGTCGGCGATTGGGTTGGCGTCGCAGTAGGCGTGTTTGTCGGCGTCACCGTTGGCGTATTCGTCGCGGTGCTCGTGGGCGTCACCGACGGCGTGGCTGTTGGCGCGGCCAGCACCGTGATAGCGCCCGATTGGGTCGACCTCGGCAGCGCCCCGCCGTTCAAGTCGGCCAGATCGACGGACGTGATGGTGACCGCACTCGTGCCCGGCAAGAGACCCGTGAAGCGGATCGAGGCCAGAATCTCGGTGCCTGTGAACGGCGGCGACGGGTTCAGGAGCGACACCGAATAGGTGATGTTGCCTGTACCATTGTTGGCGCTGTTCTGAACCGTAATGCTGTCTGGCGCGGGGGGGAACAGCGGTCCCGGCACAATCTGGATGCCGGGCATCACGCCATTCGCATCGTCGACCGCGACAAGGTTCGGATCGAACGACAAGGCGATCGAGACGCCATACAGATTGGCCACCTGCGAGATCACAATGTGGGCCGTCACGATCTCACCCACGGTCACCTGCTGCGTCGAAGGCGAAATCAGCACAACGGCTGCCGATGGGTCGGGAGTCGCCGTTGGCGTCGGCGTTCCAGTCTGCGTCGCAGTCGGCGTTGGCGTTGGCTCGCCCACGAGTGCAATGTCCTGGCGCGTGACGGTGTCCGAAATCACGTTCAGCCCCGAGACCGTGCCAGTGATAAACCCCGCGGCTGACGCCGTCATCGTATAGGTTCCGGGCACAACGGTGATGGTATAGATTCCGGCCGCGTCGGCGAAACCGGCCAGGCTCAGGGTGGCGGTCTGATACGTCGCGACGACCAACGCGCCTGAGATCGGCGCGCTGGCCTGGGTCGAGACCACCCCGGTAATGACGGCGCTGCCGGCCGGCACGGCCTCTACGGCGGCCGCCACATTCAAGCGGCCATAGCCATACACGTTGTTGGGCCAGGCATTGCTGCTGCACAGATTCGTCACGGACACATGGGTGGCGGACTGATTCAAAACGTCCTCGGTGAAGGCCACCTGCCCCTTGAGCAGAGGCCGGGCCGACCACAACAACGCAACAGCGCCAGCCACATGCGGGCCAGCCATTGAAGTGCCACTCCAGCCTGCGCTCTCATAAAACCCGCCCGGCACACTCGAACGCACACTCACCCCCGGCGCGCTAATGTCCGGTTTGGGTCGATTGCTCCCATCGATGCTGACCGGTCCCCGGCTACTGAAACTGGCGATATTCCCCGTCGATGAGCTAAACGCGCCCACGCTGTATGACTCGTCAAACATGGCCGGCGGATCGTTGACCGTAAAGCACGAGGACCCCGAGTTTCCGGCCGAAGCCACGGTCAGGATTCCCGCCGCGCGGTGAGCGTCGATGGCCAGGCGCATGGTGTTCCAGTTGCCCGAGTTGCAGCCTTCGCTCGCTGGGCATCCCCACGAGTTGTTGGTCACATCCGGCGACAGATCGGGATTGCCCTGGGCGGGCGAGCCGCCGACCGGATAAGGGGCCAGGAAGAACTCGAAGCATTCGAGATACGTCGTCGGAGTGCCGTTGCCCTGATCCATGTTCCGGCAGCCAACCCAGCGCGCGCCAGGCGCCATGCCAATTTGGTTCGCCGCGCCATCGCTGCCAACGATCGTGCCCATGGTGTGCGTCCCATGCGCATCGTCATCGCACGGCGCAATGGAATCGCCGGGGCATATTCCAAAGCTTGAATGGATGGCGTCATGCCAGTTGTAGTCGTGAGTGGCGGTCGCGCCGTCCCAACCTCGATATTGACGAATAAGCGCGGGATGCGACCAGTCATAGCCCGTGTCTTGCCCGCCTGCGACGATGCCGGTCCCGGTGTAACCCATCGACCACACTGTGGGCGCGCCGACATAGGTAATGCCAGGCTCAATCGCGGCGGGCGCGGCGGGCGCGTCCTCGAGCGCCGGCGCCTCGACCTTGGTCTCAGGCCGTGCGCGCACGAGCGGGTTGCCATCGATCCTCCGCACATCGGAGCGGCGGGCCAGCGCCTCGACCAGGGCGCGGTCGCCCGTCGTCAGAATGGCGTTGACGACATAGAACGGCCGGGCCGGCGCGCCGGCCGCCTTTAGCGCCTCGATCACCGGGTTTTGCGAGCGGTTCGCGGCCTCGCGAAGGCGCGCCACCACAAATCGGGTCTTCTCCAGGCGCGAGTTCAGAAGAGCAGCGCCACTCAGATCAGCCTGCTCCTTGAGTACGACCAAGAACTCGGCTTTCCCGCCCCCAGCCGTTTGATCGAGCACCGAACGCGAGATCGCTTCCGGCGCATCTGCCGGCGGCGGTGGCGCAGATTGGGCTGGAAGTTGGGCCGCGGCGCTGGCAACCAGCGCGGCGGCGAAGAATACTGCCAGGGTGGATCGGGCGCTTTTTCGCATGTGCGCGAGATTGTAACCAACTCGCCGGCCCCGATGAGGTATCCTTGCGCGACGATGTTTTATGATGAAGCCGTTTTAGCGGTGAAGGCCGGGCGTGGCGGCGATGGCGTAGTGAGCTGGCGACGGGAGTCGATGACCCCCATGGGCGGGCCGGATGGCGGCAATGGCGGGCGCGGTGGCGACGTGATTCTGGTCGGCAGCCGGCATTTGAACACGCTGATGTCCTTTCAGCACAAGCGCCGTTGGTTTGCCCCTGACGGCGCGGCCGGCGCGCGCAAAAACCAGACCGGCAAATCGGGCAAGCCTCTGTATGTGCCGGTGCCGCTGGGCACTGTCGTCTACGACACGGGGACGGGCGATGTGCTGGGCGATGTGACCATGCACGAAGCGCTGTTTCTCATCGCCAAGGGCGGGCGGGGCGGTCGGGGCAACTCGACCTTTGCGACCTCGACCAATCAGGCGCCCAATCACGCCGAGAACGGCACCCTGGGCGAGGCGCGCAACATTCGGCTCGAGCTCAAGCTCATCGCCGACATTGGCATTGTCGGGCTGCCCAACGCGGGCAAGAGCACACTGCTCGCCGCCCTGACCGCCGCGCATCCCAAGATCGCCAACTATCCCTTCACCACCTTGCAGCCCAACCTGGGCGTGGCCGAGGTCGCCGCCGACCGGGCGGTCGTGCTGGCCGATATCCCCGGCCTGATTGAGGGCGCGAGCGATGGAAAGGGTCTCGGCCACGAATTCTTGCGCCACATCGAGCGCACCCGGGTGCTGATCCATCTCATCGACGGCCTGAGCGATGACCCGCGGCGTGACTTCGACGTCATCAACGCCGAGCTGGCCGCGTTTGGCCACGGTCTGGCCGACAAGCCGCAGGTGGTCGCCTTGACAAAGATGGACCTGCCTGACGCCGAGGCCTCCTTCGAGTTGTTCGCCCCCAGCATCGCGCCGACGCCGGCCGAGGGCGGCCCAGTCGGGGTGATGGCGATCAGTTCGGCCACCCGCAAGAACGTCCGCGAATTGTTGATCGCGGCCGTGCGCGTCCTCGACGCGTTGCCGCCCCTCGACGAGACACCCGTCATCCCCACCCTCGTCGCGGGCGAGGGCGAAAAGGACGAGGGCTTCGAGATCACCCAGGAGGGCGGCGGCTATCGCATCAGCAGCCGCTATCTCGAACAGCGCGCCCAGATCACGCGCTGGGATCTGGACGAATCGATCCAGCGCTTCCAGCGCTCGCTCGAGCGCAGCGGTGCGGGACCCGCCCTCGAGAAGTTGGGCGTGGCGAAGGGCGACACGGTTTACGTCGGCGACTACGAACTCGAGTGGGGTGACTGACCGGCATGCGCATTGGGATCCTGGGCGGCACCTTCGACCCGCCCCATATCGGACACCTGGTCATCGGTGACCAGGCCCGGGCCCAGCTCGGTCTCGATCGCGTCTGGTTTACGCCCGTTGGCCAGCCACCCCATAAATCCAACACATCGCTGGCGGAGGATCGGGTCGCGATGACCCGCCTGGCGATCGACGATTACGACGCGTTTGAAGTCTGCCTGGTCGATGTTGAACGCCCACCCCCACACTACACGGTCCATCTGTTTGAAGAGCTGCGCCGGCGCTGGCCCGAGCACGAGTTCTGGTTCATCATCGGAGCCGACGCGTTGATCGACATGCCGCGCTGGCAGCAGCCGCGGCGCATTCTCGAACTGGCCCAGATCGCGGTCGCCCATCGCCCGCGTTACCGGCCCCACCTGGATGAGTTGGAAGTCGCGATCCCCGGCATTTCGCGCGCGATCGTGTGGGTGGACACGCCCTTGACCGATCTGGCGTCCAACGACCTGCAAAGACGGGCGCGCCTGGGCCTGCCGCTGCGCTACGTCGTCACTCGCGAGGTCTCGGACTATATCCAGGCGCATCAGCTTTACGCCGTGCCGCCGGCATAGTTATTGGAGGACCGGACACGTGCCCCGGCGTAAGCCGGGGCACGTGTCCGGTCCTCCGAAAAACAGCATCCCGTTCTATCATCGCGGGCATGGCTGCATCGCCCGCCACCCCAACGTCCCTCTCGCGCCGGGCTCGGCCTCTGGCGCTGATCCTATGGATGATCGTGACGGCCGTGGCGGCCATCGTCTTTGTCCGAGGGATCGAACTTCTGCTATCAAACTCGCTTGATCTGGGGCGAATTGCCCAGGAAAGCCCCAGGTTCCTCGGACCGCCTGAGCGGGTCGCCCTGCTCCAACTCGGGCTCTCAGTCGACGCCTTTCGAGCCGGAAGCGCCGGCCTCGACGTCGCCTTTGTCGCCGCCTACACCGCAATCGCCTTCCTCCTGGTCTGGCGCAAACGCGGCGATTGGATGGCCCTGCTCGTCTCGGGCGCCCTGATCGTGTACGGGGTCAGCGCGTCCTTCTCCACCCAGACGCTACTCACCCAGCCTGCCGGTTCGGATCTGGGCACCCGCCTGGTCAACCTATTGAGCACCGTGTGCGTGCCCATCCTGGCCTACGTCTTTCCGGACGGGCGGTTTGTGCCGCGCTGGACACGCCCCCTGACGGTTCTGTGGTTGGTCCTGGCCATCGCCACGTTGATCGTGCCGGGTTGGGACATCGGCGGCTGGAACTGGCTTGCCCTGACCCTGCTGTATGCCATCGGACTCGCCACCAGCATCGTCGCCCAAGTCCACCGGTATCGCAAGGTCGCGAGCGTTGGGCAGCGTCAACAAGTCAAATGGGTTGTCCTGGCCTTTATCCTCTCTGCGGGCTTGTACTTTGCGTTACCTTTGCTCGCGCTGGCCTTCCCGGGCTGGTACGAGCGCGGGCGGAATCTGCTCATCTTCGAAACGGTCTTTGTGGCGGCCTTCTATGTTTCACAGTTGGCCGTGCCGCTGGGGTTGGCGTTCTCGATCCTCCGCTTCCGGCTCTGGGACGTCGATCTGCTGATCAATCGGACCCTCGTGTATGGGGTGGTTACGGGCGTCCTCTTCTTCGTCTTCGAGGCGGTTACCTTTGTCGTGAATGCGACCCTGGGCGAGGTTCTCGACGCCGGCGGCTTTCTGAACAGCGTGGTCCCGGCCCTGGTCACGGGCCTCGTGTTCTCCCCCGTCCGGGACAAGACCCAGGGTTTTGTCGACAAACGCTTCTATCGCGACAAAGTCGACGCGCGCAAGGCCTTTGCCGAATTCGGACGCGCGCTGCGCCGGACCGTTGACCTGGGCGAGGCGCTCGCGTTTGTTGTTGTTCGGGTGAGCACCCACATGCATGCGGCGCACGCGGCCGTCTTCCTGCGGCAAGCGGACGGTTCGCTCGAGCGCGCCGCCACCGTTGGCCCGCCCGCCGCTGAGGACGGCGCCTGGCAGGCGGACCGGGTCATCCTCGATCTGCTGGAGGCAGGGGTCGCTGCGCCGGGCGACGAGGATTGTCCGTATCGACTGTTCGTGCCGCTCACTCTGCCGCCGGTCGCCGATCTGGACGGCGCGCGCGACACGCTTCTTGTCGGCATCCTGGCCCTGGGACCGCGGCTTTCGGAGCTCGGCTATTCGTCCGAAGACGAAGCGCTTCTGGTGGGCCTGGCCGAACAAACCGGAACGGCCTTGTATGTCGCGCAGTTGGTCCGCGAGCGCGCGGCCGGTTGACCGCCGGCTGCTTGGGCGCTATCCGGGGAATTGTGCGAGATCACCCTCCCCGCGCTCCGCGCGGGAGGGTGATCTCGCGCAATTCATTCGGACGGCGTCTACCCCTTCCAGATGAGATCGCTGAGCTGCTCGTCGACCACCCGCCTGAACGCATCGATCCGAGCCTGAGCGATCGGAAGATACGGCCGTCGAGTGTGGTTGTCTCCGACCAGGAAGGTCGAGGTCGAGGCGAGCGCCTTACCCACGATGGCATGGTAGTTGCCGCCTTCCATCAGGATCGCCATGGCCCGGGTCAGGGCATGCAGGCGCTCCTGGCGATGGCGGGCTTGCTCCCAGCGGCCCGCCACCACATCGGCATACCAATCCATGATATAGCGCGGGTTGTAATTGACCAGCCACGAGTAGACGCCGCGCGCGCCGAACATCATGTAGGGCGTCATGGCGTGCTCGCCGGTGAAGTGGCTGAGCACCGGCGCGCAGGCCATCAGGGTCAGGAACTCGGGGAAGTCCGAGCCAACATGCTTGGTACCGACCAGATTGGGGATGTCGAGCAACGCCGCGTAATCGGGTCCGCGTTGGTAGTTGTGCACCCGGGGCGTGTTGTAGTGGATGAGGGCGAAGTGCTCGGGCGCCGCCTTGCTGATGTCCTCCCAGAATGCGCGATAGGAGCCCGCCGTCATCGGCATGAAATAGGGATGACCGACGTGGGCGCCGAGAATTCCGTGCGCGGCCGCGAACTGCAGCCGGTCGATCATGCCGCGGGTGTTGGTCCAGGTCACCCCGACCATGGTCGGGAAACTGAGTCGCGCGGTCTCGTCGGCGAACGCCGTCACGACCTGCTTGAACTCATCGAGCTCGAGGGCGTAGAACTCGCCATCGCTGTCGGTCGTATAGATGCCATGCGCGCCCGCGGCGTGCAGGCGCCGGATGTTCTCGCGGAAGACGCCCTCGTCAAAGCGGTCGTGCTCGTCGAAGGGCGTCGTCACGGCCGCCCAGATGCCATGCAGATTTTTCACGGGTCAGCCGTTCGGTCATTGAGATTGTCATTACGGGTCTCCCTGGAACAGAACACCGGTTGGGCGCGAATCAGACTGAGACAGCCTGAATCGCGCTTCCTGCCTATGCGAAGGGCAGTGCGATCGAGAGCGGCCCGGCGGCCGTGAAGCTCGTGATAGTGGCCGGCACGCGGAAACGCGCATCTGAGGCAAAGCGCCGGCGGATCTCGGCAATCCCCGGCGCAGCGCCTGTCGATAACGCCGCCATCTCGTCCAGCGCGCGCAAGCTGCTGTCCGACGGGGTCTCACCCGGTTCGCTCATCGCCCCCCAGACGTCCCACGGCAGCAGTTCAACCTTGTTCAGGGCCGCGATGTCGCGCACCAGGTCACCCTGAACAAACCACTGCCCCCACATGTCGGCGATGCCGAAAGCCGATGGATCGGCCCTGCCCGCGCGGCACATTTGCCAGGCCGTACCGGCATCCAGAAACTGGTCACGCGGCACATCGCCCGGATCAAAGTCCGGCTTGAGGATCCCCACCTGGAATGGGTCAAGCTGGACGTCCATCAGCCGCCAACGGTTCGCCGGGGCATCCCAATACTCGACAACCCAGTGATCGACCCACTTGCCCGGCTCGAAGTATCCGGCAAACCCGCAGCGGGCACGGGCCGGGATGCCGAAATGCCTCAGTATCGAGGTCGTCAGGACGCTGAAGTCGCGGCAGTTGCCGACCAGCCGTTTGTCCAACGGGCGAGATACGGTCAGTGGCGCATCCTCCAGCGCCACAATGCGTTCGAGTTGGCGTTCCACAAGGCGCAACTGAACTTCGGCCTCACGTTCGGGAGTCAGGGTTAACCCGTATCGGCCCGCCCAGAACACGTGGATGAGCAGGCCCTGCACGATCGGCCGGAGCGCCTGCGGATCGCGTGGCAGCCCGTCATACCGGGATGCCCGTTTCCCCGGGTTCGTAATCATCCCCTGAGTCGCAAATCCGAGAGTTTCCATCGGGTGTCTAGAGGTCCGGATTCGGCAGCATGAACTCGCGGATCATGCCGACAAAGGTGTGCCACGCCTCGATGAAACTGCGCAACGTGCGCACGACCGGACCGAAGCTGTCGAACTCCGCGGGGGTCATCCCGTCGGCGTCATAGCCGCGCCGGAAATCGGCGAACTTCGAATACAGGGCGTCTACGATGGCCGGATCAACCGGAACCGCCATACGGCTGGGGTCCGGTCGGGTGTCGCTGGCGTTGTACTTCAATTGCCACTCGTACGGAATCGTCATGGCAACCTCGCCCCCGACAAATTCGGTCCAGTGCAGCAGGTTGCGATAAGCGGCCGAGAGCAAGCGGGTGCGATAGCCACGCGCCTGAAAAAGCGCATAGGCTTTCTTAAAGCAGGCCACGCCCGACCACTCGAGGTACTCGGCTGGAATGTCGATAGCGCCTTTTTTCGCCAATACCTTGATCCAGTCATCCATCCGACCGACCATCATCGTGGCATAGGGGGCCATCCCGGCCGTGTCGAGGCCCGCCGCATCCCGGCGCTTCAGCCCGCGCTCGACAGCCTCACCCACAGCCAGCACTTGCGGCACGCAAAAGCTGACGGTCACATTGACGTTGACCCCGCGAAAGGTCAGCTCCTCGGTGACGGCAATCCCCGCGCTGGTGGCCGGGATCTTCACTTGCATATTGGGAGCGAGCGACGCGAAGTACGTCGCGTGGCGCAGGATTTCATCCGGGTTGTTGTAGGCGGCCGGATCCACCTGAATGGACAGGCGTCCGCGCCGGCCGTGATCGCGTTCAAAGACCGGCAGCAAGAGCTTGGAGCCGGCCACCGCCAACTCTTCGTAGATCTGCCAGGCAACCTGAGTCTCACTCCAGGTTGGATGTTCGGCGATGACCTGGTGGATGCGGTCTTTCCACAGGCGCATCTCCTTCTTGAGCACATTTCCGACGATAACGGGATTGCTGGTCGCGCCAACTGCTCCGCGCGCGATCGCGTAGGTCAATTCCTCAATCGAACACGAATCGTTGAGATATTCCGTTGGCGAGATCAGGGTCGTCTCGTGCAGCGGTCCATTGAATTCAGGCGTTGTCATGGTTGCTCCTTGGCAGCATCAAGAGATCGTGTCCGAGACTCCATGCCCGTCCCGGCGTACGCCGGGGCCGGGCATGGAGTCTCGGAATACAGGTTTTACAGCCCCAACATGAACTGGAATACAAGATCGCGCATGCCCGGCAGGGCTGGCTCATGTCCGAAATCGGGATAGGTCAGCATCGACTTCTTCGCGGTGATCTTGTTATACGCTGCGTATTGCGTCGAGGGCGGGCAGATGGTGTCCATCAAACCGATCGTCCACAGCACCTCGGCCTTGATCCGGTTCGCCAAATGCTGGATGTCGATGTAGCCAAGGTTTTCGAAAACCTCGGCCTCCCTGAGGTGGCGCGGATCGTAGCGGCGGAAGAAGTCTTTCAACTCGTCATAGGCGTCCTTCGCCTGGTCCATTTGCCACACCCGCAAATAGTCGCTCAGGAACGGGAAGATCGGCGCAGCGCGCCGAATCCTCGGCTCCAGCGCGGCGCAGGCCACAGTCAGCCCCCCGCCCTGGCTCATCCCCATCGCCCCGACCCGCTCGGGATCCACCTCGGGCATGTCCAGCACAATTCCAGCGAGTTGCGCGGCATCTAGGTAGATCTGCCGGAACAGCAGCTTTTCAGGCGCGCCCTTCAACGCGTTGTCAAGTCCTCGGATGATATGGCCCCGGACCGTGTTGCCGCTCGTCCCGCCCCGATCCTCGGACAGACCGCCCTGCCCTCGGCAATCCAGCGCGGCAACCGTAAAACCCTGAGCGACATACGGGGCTTGTCAAACCAATCCCCCCGAATCGCCGTGATAGCCATGCAACAATACGAGGGCCGGGCCTGGCTTGGTTGCGCCCGTTGGACGCAACAGCTTGGCGTGCACGCGCGCCCCGCCCACCCCGGTGAAATACAGGTGCCGGCACTCCGCCCCCGGGGCGTGGAATTCGGCCGGGACAAGTTCGATCTGCGGATCGACAGCCTGCATCTCCGCCAGGCCCGCGGCCCAATACGCATCGAAGTCCGCCGGGCGCGGGTTGATGCCCTGATAGGTCTGCAATCTCTCGAGAGGAAGATCAAATGTAAGCGGCATGGGGCAATCGTACTATGAAATTCCTTTGAATGGATCATCCCCGGCTTCGCCGGGGATGATCCATTCAAAGGTAAACGCCCATGCCATACGGTATATTCCCTCGCCGCTCCTGGCGCCCCAAATGACCTCTCACGATTCCACCCAATCCCAGCACTCCGGTGCCTGGATGCGCTTCTTCGGCATCAGCGCCGGCCTGATGATCCCGCTCTTTCTCGTCCGCCTCGTCATCGATTCATCGGTCCGAATGGTCTATCCGTTCCTGCCGCAATTCGCGGCGGGCGCGCAACTCAGCATCGCGGACTACGGCTGGTTGATTTCATTGCGCTCGTGGATTGGCTTTCTGTCGCCGGTGATGGGCATTGCCGCCGACCGCTTTGGCCAGCGCGCCGTGATGGTCTTCGGGCTCGCGGCGCTCACCCTGGGTTTCATCGGGCTGCTCACGCTCACGGGCTGGTGGGTGGCGGCGCCGATGCTGCTGCTCGGGATCGCGTCTTCCGCGTTCATCCCCACCCAGCAGGCCTTTGTCAGCGATCAGGCGGCCTTCGCCAGGCGAGCGCGGGCGCTTGCCGCGGTGGACATCTCGTTTTCTCTCACCGGCATGCTGCTCGTGCCGTTGATGGGCTGGATGATCGAAACCATCGATTGGCGCGCGCCCTTTGCCGCGCTGGCCGCCCTGTCCGCTCTGGCCATACCCGTCATCGCCTTTCGACTGCCCGCCGGCCGGCACACCCGGATGGCGGGTGAAGCGCGGCCCGCGCTCCGGGCCATATTGACTCGGCCGAACGTCGTCGCAATGCTGATGGTGACGGTGCTGGTGTTCTTCGGTTTCTCGTCGTTCATCACGACCTGGAGCGTGTGGCTCAACACCGCCTTCGCTTTCAGCGCCGCGGACGTGGGCGGGGTCGCAACCACGATCGGCCTGGCCGAATTGGGCGGTGTAATCCTGGGCGGCCTGTTTATCGACCGCATCGGCAAACGGCGCGGGATGATGATCGGCCTGGCCGCTGCCGCGGCGGTCACCGTGGCCTGGGTGGCGCTTCAAGCGGATCTCGGCGCGGCGAGAATCGCCCTCATTGCGTTGGGCGGCTTGCTCGAATACACCTTCATCGCAATGTTCCCCGTCGTCGCCGAACAAGCACCCGAGGCGCGCGCGACGATGTTCTCAATCGTGTCACTCGGCGCCTCGATCGGTCTTGCGCTGGGATCGCCGGTGGCGATCTATCTGTTTCAGTCCGTTGGACTGATCGGCGTCGGTGGCTCGATGCTCATCGCGTTGATCGCGGCGCTCATGCTGACGCGATTTCAGCTGATCGACTGATGGTGTGTGGGCGCGAGATACCCCGGCTTCGCCGGGGTATCTCGCTTCCAGGGTTACCTGCCGGACGGGCCAAAGAAGCCGGTGATCGCGGCAAGGAACGCCGAGGACTGATCTCGATGGATGCTGTGGCCGGCGTTGGCGATGCGCTTGACGACAGCGTGCGGCAGGAGGCTTAGCAGGCGGGCGGCGTCGGCGGGGCCAACAATCCCGCCTTTGTCTTGATCAGACGTAATCAACAGGGTCGGTGCCCGCACCTGGCCGAGCGTCGTGGCCCAGTCAACATCCACCGGGCGAGGCCGATCCAGGAATCCCAGATTGAAGCGCACTTTCGAATCCGCCCACGGCCCAAGGTCCACTTCCGGCCAATTCGGAGATTCAGCCCGCACCTTCGCCAGCACGTCCTCGCGCGGTGCGGTCTTGGCGCCGGTCAGCCAGGCCCGAACGTTCGCCTTCCAGCTCTCATCGTAGGCGAGGGTCGACAGCGGCGCGTTCCACCATGGCGGGGGATCCTCAAGTGCGACGGCGCGCGGCAAATCCGGATAGCGGGCGGCCAGCATAAGCGCGGTCATGGCCCCCATCGAGTGGCCGACAACACACGGCTGTTCCAGACCGAGCGCGTTAATCGCCGCGGCGAGGTCATCGGCCTGCGCAATCGGTCCGGTGTCACTACCGTCCTCCGGTAGTTCCGACCGGCCGTGGCCGCGCGCATCGAACATCACCACGTCCCATTCCGCCTCTAGCGCGGCCGCGAGGGAGGACCAGCACAGGCCATCGTCTGAAAACCCGTGGGCGAGAACGAGCGCCGGACGCGCGCCTCCCGTTCGGGTGTAGTGCTGCCGAAAGCCCCGCGGGGAGACAAAACCAGATTCCCAATTCGTCATGTTGCTCTTTCCGGAAGTGATGCTCCCCGGCTTCGCCGGGGAGCATCACTTCCGGCCATGTGCCCAATTACCGGCAAAGCGCCGCTGTGGCGATGTTTTGCCCGGCGCCCGCCGCGGCGGCCGGGTCGACCAGAGTGATCGTGATTGTGTCCGTACCCGCCTCGAACTGATAGCGGCCGCCGGACTTGACGGTAAGGAGACACGTGCCCAACGCCGTGCCACCTGCCTCGCGCCTGAAATCTACCTGATATCGCCCCGGCACGTCAACGCGATAGGTTCTGGTATCCGAGCCATTCAGCGCCAGCGCGCCCCGAATCGGCGCCGTGCCACTTGGCGGCGCCAGCTCGAGGATCGCTACCCGAATTGCATCGCCCCGGCGATTGGTGACGCTGATGTCGCCCGGCCCCAGGCCAAACGTGTTCAGGTTGATCAGTCCCGCCCGGAGGGCCACATAACCGCCCAGGCTGAGCAGCACACACAGCACAATCGGGAGGAGACATCCCAGCAGCAGGAATCGACCGAGTCGGCCCTTCTTTCCCGCCGGCGGCGAGGAGGTTCCCGGAACGCCGAATCCAGATGGCGCGGCCTGGGGATACGGCCCGGCCGGTTGCCCGTAGGCCGGGGCGGCGGACGAAGGATAGGCGGGCAGGGGATACGTCTGCGCGGATGGCGATTGCGGCTGAGCGATGTAGGCCGGAGCCTGCGACCCATAGCTCGCGGGCGGCGCGGCCGCGTATGCATCAGGGCCGCGCACAACGGTTTGGGCGGCATCGGATACGAAATCGACGGTCAAGGGCGTATTCCCAAATTGGACAGTGTCCCCCGGCTTGAGCGTTGACGTCTTGACCGGCACGCCGTTGACCCGCGTGCCATTGGCGCTGCCGTTGTCCACAAGCTGGAGACTCCCCTGCTCGACCATGACCGTGGCATGCATCCGAGACACGAGCAGGTCAGGCAGAACGATCTGGTTCGATGGGTCCCGTCCTATTCGGGCCTGGGTCTCGATCCTGTATTCCTCGCCCAGACTTCCGCGCAGCACATATGGCATCGGTTGGCTCCTTTTCGAACAAGCTGCCGGGCCCGTACGCTGCCGCACCCGACGGTTGGACGAACTGACAATTGGATTGTAGGCCCGTTCGATCACTGGATCCGAGTACCATAGCCTTTTATGCCCGCCCATCCCGAAGCTGCCGAGGTCGCCCTGCTCTCCCGGGCGCTCGATCACGCCCTGACCTATCGCATCCCGGAAGATCTCCATGGCGCGGTGGCTGCGGGTTCGATCGTCGTGGTGCCGCTTCAGGATCGTTGGACATCCGGGGTGGTGGTCCGCCTGACTGATCCTCCGCCGAACACGCCACTCAAGCCCATCCGCAGCCTCCTGGACGAACAGCCCGCGCTCTTCCCCGCCCAGCTCGCGCTTGCGCGCTGGATATCAGCGGAATACGCGGCCCCGCTCGGCCGGTGTTGCGCGCTCATGGTCCCGCCAGGCTTCACCCCCAAGAGCGCCTTTGTATACGCCATTGCCGGACACGCCACGGTTGATCCGGCGGATGCGAACAGCAAGCGCATCCTCGACGCCCTGGGACGGCGAGGGCCGCTGACCGAACAGCGGCTTGGCGCGCTGCTCGTAGGGGCGCGTGGCTGGCGCCCAGCGCTGCGGCGGCTGGTCGAGGGAGGCATGCTTACCCGCACCAGCATCCTCGAGCCTCCCAAAGTCGCGCCAAGCCGGGTCACCCTCGCCCAGCTCATCGTGTCACCGGCCACGCTCGAGATCGTGCTGACCGCATTGGCCGAGGTTCCCGCCCGCAAACAGGCCGCGGCCAGCCGAAGGGCCAAGGCGCTCCGGTACGTCGCGGGCCGGAATGGCATCGCCTGGGCGGATTACATGCTGGCCGAGACCGGCGCGACCCGGGCCGATCTGGCCTGGCTGGCCGAGCAAAGCTACATCCTGCTCGGCGACGCGCAGCGTTGGCGCGATCCGCTGGCCGACGTCGACTATGTGGCTCGCGAGGCGCCGTCATTGACGAGCGACCAGGCCCGCGCCTGGGAGGCCGTGCGCGAAGCCATGGACCGTGAAGGCGGAGGCGGGGCCTTTCTCATCCGCGGCGTCACGGGCAGCGGCAAAACTGAGATTTACATGCGGGCCGTGGATCGCGCGCTTGCCCGCGGCCAGGGCGCCCTGATCCTGGTGCCCGAAATATCGCTCACGCCCCAGACCGCGCGACGCTTTCTCGAACGCTTCCCCGGCAAGGTCGCCCTGATTCACAGCCGGCTGCGCCCGGGTGAGCGTCTGGACACCTGGCGGCGCATCCGCTCCGGCGAACTGCCCGTCGTCGTGGGCGCGCGCTCGGCCCTGTTTTCTCCGCTCGCGCGGCCCGGCCTGATCGTGCTGGACGAGGAGCATGACGCGTCCTACAAGCAGTCCAACGTGCCATACTACGACGCGCGCCGGGTCGCGATGCGTTATGCCGACGCAACCGGGGCCACCCTCATGCTGGGCAGCGCAACGCCGTCGCTTGACTCCTGGCAATTGGCCAAGCCGATTGGCCTCGATCGTCCCCGCCTGGCCCTGCTCGAATTGCCAAATCGGGTGCGCGGGCACGTCAACCGTATCGCCGATCAGCAGGCCCGCTTTGGGATCACGGCCGCCGCCGTGCCAGAGACCGACACCGTCGCCTATCAGCCGCTGCCCGATGTCCAACTCATCGATATGCGGGCCGAAATGCGTGGCGGGAATTCCAGCATTTTCAGCGGCTCGCTTCGTATCGCCCTGGGCGAAACCTTCCGGCGGGGCGAGCAGGCCATTCTGTTTTTGAACCGGCGCGGGTCCGCCTCATGCGTGCTGTGCCGCGACTGCGGGCATGTCGTGAAATGCCCCAACGACGATACGCCCCTTACCCTGCATATGTCCGCTTCAGGATCCGATCCGGACAAAGCCGCGCCCACGCCGGGCGGGCGGCTCAAGTGTCATGTCTGCGATCGCACCGAAGCGCCGCCCGCGCGCTGCCCGGCCTGCGGGGGGCGGCGGGTGCGCTACATCGGGCTGGGAACCCAGCGTGTGGAACAGTCGCTGCGCGAGGAATTTCCGGCCGCGCGGGTCGTGCGCTGGGATCGGGACACGGCGTCCGGACGCACAACGTCGGACAACCTTCTGCAGCGCTTTGTCAACCGGCAGGCCGACGCGCTGGTCGGGACCCAGATGATCGCAAAGGGCCTGGACCTGCCGATGGTCACCCTGGTCGGGGTGGTGCTGGCCGATGTTGGGCTTTTTCTCCCGGACTTTCGGGCATCCGAGCGTGTCTTTGGACTGATCGAGCAGGTGGCCGGCCGGGCCGGGCGCGGCCTGTTGCCCGGCCGGGTGATTGTGCAGTCCTATAACCCCGAGCATCCTGCCATCGCCTTTGCGGCCGCCCACGACGTGGATGGCTTCACCCGCTATGAACTCGCCCAACGCCGGGCGGCGCGCTTGCCGCCCTTCACTCGCCTGATCCGGGTCGAGATCAACGACGCCGACGACGCCAGGGCGCGGCTGCGGGCCGAAATGGTTGCCCGGCTGCTGCGGCGCGCCTGCGCGACGCCAGAGGATGTCATGGGCCCGGCGCCCGCCTACTTTGGCCGCCGCAACCGGCTCTTTCGCTGGCAGGTCATCGCCCGGACCCAATCTCCGCGGGATGTGCTGGCCGGTCTCGACCTGCCGCCCGATGCGATTGTGGATGTCGATCCGATCAGTGTGCTCTGAAGGCTACCAAAAAACATGTGGCGAGATCGCAATCCCCGCGCTTCGCGCGGGGATTGCGATCTCGCCGACATGTTTTTTGGTATGGCTTCTATAAAATTCCTCGGAAGTGACCCACCCCGACTTCGCCGAGGTGGGTCGCTTCCGTTTCTTACGGTTATGGCCGGAGCGCTTCCACCGACACCGAAAAGTCTGCGACGGTGGGCGCGGCCGACAGCAGCGACATCTCGAATGAAATCGTCGCTTTCGGCGCGATGGAGGTTTCACTCAACGGCAGGAATCGATACCCAATCACCTGGCGATTCGCGTCATAAGTGGTGACAATGATGCGCGATCGGGTGGCAGCCACCGTGTCGGTGTTCTGGGCTTCGCCGGTTACCTTGAAGACCGCGCCTTCCTGTTTGCCGTCCCTGCGCGTAATCCGCATCTGGGTGAAGCGATTTTTCGGATCGACCAATTCGCCGCGCAAGGCCTTGACCTCGAATTTTTCAAAGGTCGGCGGCGGGTCGGTGAATAGCACCCGGAACGGGGAGGCCTGCGCGGGTTGAACCACTTCGAGCGCCACATAGAACGCCGTTTGGAGCAGGGCCTGGTTGTTCTTATCCAGCAGCGTGATCTGAAGCTGGACGCTTGTCAAAGCGTTCGGCCCGGGATTGAAGACCTCGCCCAGGCATTCCAGGCTGCCCGCCGCGGTGCGATACACGTTCAGGCCCCGGATCTGATACGGCGCGGGCGTAGGCGACGGGAGGAGTTGCCCGGGCTGGGCAATGGGTCGGGGGCCGCTCGGGATGACGAGGGTTTGACCGATCTGCAGGCGGGTCGCATCCAGGTTGTTGTTGGCGGCAATCAAATCCTGCACGCTGATGCCAAACTTGTTGGCAATTGGAATCAGCGTGTCACCTTCCTGGACCGTGTAAATCACCGGCGTTGGGGTGGGTCTCGCCTCGCGCGGCGAAACCACCGTAGGCGGCGCCAGGGTGGGCGTGGGACGCGGCGTCAAAGTCGCGCGCGGAGTTGGCAGCGCCAGCGTGGGCACCGGCGTAGGCGTCTGGTCGACAACCTGGCCGCAGGCCGACAACGCCACTACCGTGACGAGAGAAACCAGGATCATCCGCAGGGCGCTAGGATTCACGCTGCGATTATACGGGGGCAAGGCATATAATCGAACGCCGCAACAGTCGCGGGGCAAACCCCCGCAGGCCAAACTCAGGCGCCGCAATGCCGCGGCACAAGGAAGTACCTTCAGCATGCCTCAATTGATCACACCCAATTCGCGCGGAAACATGGGCGGCGGCCGCCCGCAGCCAATGAGCGCCCAGGTTCTCGATGTCGGCAAGCGACCCGAAATCAAGAACGCCCTCTTGTCAGGACGGATGACGAACCTCACCGCGCCCTTCATGTATCACGATCCGGCCAAGGAGCTCGCCTTCATTCTGATGCCGCTCGAATTGAACTTGCGCGAGACTGATCAACAGCGCATCATCGGCCAGATGACCCAGAGCGTGATGCGCGATCTGCCCGAAACGGCCCCGCGCGGTTATCTCCTGCAGCCCAAAATGTTCTTCACCTTCCAATCGCTTGTCGAGGCGATTTTGGAGAAGGACGGCATCACCCCGGAAATGCTGCGCGCGCAACAGGCCCGGGCAGATTTGATCCGCGATCTGATGCGCGCCACCGAGCCAGAATCCCGGCGCAAGATCTTGCGCGATAGCGACGCCATCGCCGATGTCTCGTTCTTTGAACTGCTGGGTGCCAGCATCGAGGCCAACCTTGACTCCGGCCGCAAATCCGCCGCTCAAGGTCTGGCTGATCTGCAAAAACTGGCCATCGAAGAGACCACCTATGGGAAGCGGGTCGGAATCCGGATTGAGGCCATGCAGGTCTTCCAGAAGGCGCCAAGCCGCGAGACGCTGCTCGAGCAGCTCTCGATTGCCACCGACGTTGAGACCCGCGAGACACTGATCGCGATGGGCCGCCAGCTCATCGACTACGCGTTCTTCCAGCAGCTCACCGCCCGACTCGACGCGGCCGCGGATCCGGTCGAAAAGCAGCGCCTGATCGACCTGCGCAAGGACGTGCAGGATATCCGCGATCGCCTGGACGCCAGCCAGCGCGCGTTCCTCGAGACCAAGGCCGCCCTGGTCAACGACATCCTCGGTTCCGAGGATCCACTGGAGTTCGCTCGCGCGCATGAGCGCGAGATCGACGACGCGTTTTTCAGCCTGCTGCAGGCCAACATGCAACAAGCCCAGCAGCAGGGCGACGAAGAACTCTTCAAAGCCCTGGGCACGGTCTATCAGATCGGCACTCAGATCATGACCGAGCGCCAGCCGCCTGAAGTCCAGGTCATCAATGCGCTCCTGTCGGCAAAATACCCCGATGAGACCGAGAAGATGCTCATCCAGCTCCGTGACACCGGCGCTGATGATCGGCTGACAGCGGTGATGGGTCAGCTCGCCGAGCAGCTCGCCCAGGAAGACCGCAGCGACACCGCGGCCAAGTTGACCTCGATCATGTTGCAGGCTGGCCGGATCTTGCCGAAATACGATCCGGACAAGGATCCGGGAAACGAAACTCCGCCCCCGGGATCCGGCCCCACCCCGCCCCCGGAAGCGCCCAAGAAGCCGATGTTCGAAATCGCCCGGCGATAGCGGTATACCTCGCAATCCGTCTTGAAATCGATACCCCCCGGCGAAGCCGGGGGGTATCGATTTCAAGACGGGCCGCGTGAGGCTATTTGATGGCGATCAGCTCGACGTCGAAGGTCAGCCGCGAGTTCGGCGGAATGCGCCCGCTGCCGGCGCCCGCAGCGCCGTAGCCCAGTGCCGGCGGAATGATCAGCCTGCGTTGGCCGCCAATATTCATCGTGGCCACGCCCTCGTCCCAGCCCTTGATCACCGCGCCCGTGCCGATGACGAACTCAAACGGCTGATTGCGCTGGCGCGAGCTGTCGAAGACCGTCCCGTTGTCAAGATAGCCGGTGTAGTGCACGATGACGGTCTGGCCCTTCTGGGGTTTCGGACCGGTGCCCGTGACGTTATCGATGTACTGCAGGCCGCTCGGGGTTGTCACAGCGCCAGCGGGCGCTGCCGGAGCCCCGGTGGCGCCAGGCTTGGGCGCGGCGCTGGCCGTCGAAACGGGCCGGGCCGTTGGGGCCACAGCGGCGGGTGGCGCGGCGGCCGCGGGAGCGGGCGCGGCCGCCGGCGTGGAAGCTCGCGCGCCCACAAACGAGATCGCAAAGAGTATGGCAGCCGCGGCGAAGAGCACCGCGACCGTAATCCAGGCGTTTTGGACAGATCGATTCATTTCTTTCTTCAATCAGGCTTGCAGCACAGAACCAGGTCACGAGCGGCCTTGACTTCGTCCATTCGCCGCATCGGCGCGTTGTGCGGCGCGGTCTTGAGCAGTTCAGGCGTCTCAACTGCCTCGCGGGCGATTTCGAGCATCGCGGCGATGTAGGCGTCGATCGTCTGGATCGACTCGGTCTCGGTCGGCTCGATCATCAGCGCTTCGGGCACGATGAGCGGGAAGTAATTGGTCGGGGGATGGAAGTCCTTGTCCATCAAGCGCTTGGCAATATCCAACGCTCGAATGTCAGGGGCGCCCTCTATCTTGCCCTGGGCAACCACCTCGTGCATGCAGTGCCGCTCATGGCCATACGGAACCGGATAAACGGCCTTGATCTTCTCCTGGATGTAGTTGGCGTTCAGGACCGCATTGAGGGTGTTGGCCCGCAGGCCTTCCTCGCCATGCACCCGCATATACGTATAGGCCCGGGTGTGCATGCCGAAGTTGCCGTCAGAACGCCCGCATCCGGCCAATGCTCCGGGCGGGGGTGAAGAACTCATACAGCGGCGCATTTTCGTCGCCTTCTGTATCCGCCGCAATGACGATCGGGCCGGGCAGGAAGTCGAGCATGCGCTTTGAGACCACAACAGGACCTGAGCCAGGCCCGCCGCCCCCGTGAGGGGTGCTGAAAGTCTTATGCAGGTTGTAGTGCAAAACATCGAAGCCAATTTCGCCGGGCTTGCACACGCCCACCATCGCGTTCATGTTGGCGCCATCGCCATACACCAGGCCGCCAGCGGCGTGGACGAGCTGAACAACCTGCTCGACGTGTTCTTCGAACATCCCCAGGGTGTTCGGGTTGGTGATCATCAGGCCGCAAATCGTATCGTCGAGGTTGGCCTTAAGGGCTTCGAGGTCGATGTTGCCGCGCGAATCACTGTGGAGCTCCACCACCTTCAAACCCGCCATCGTGCAAGTTGCCGGATTCGTGCCATGGGCCGAGTCCGGGATCAGCATGCGGGTGCGTTTGTGGTCGCCGCGGGCGCGGTGGTAAGCCCGCATCATTAATACCCCGGTGAACTCGCCTTGCGCGCCAGCAGCGGGTTGCAGGCTGCATCCGGCCATCCCCGCGATCTCCGCCAGGAATTGCTGAAGCTGATACAGCACGTACATTGCGCCCTGCGAAACATCCGGATCCTGCAGCGGATGAGCCAGGGCAAAGCCCGCCATCCGGGCGGTGTCCTCGTTGATCCGCGGGTTGTACTTCATCGTGCAACTTCCGAGCGGATACATATTCGTGTCGATGCCCATGTTCAGCCGCGACAGCCGGGTGAAATGCCGGGTGACGTCAATCTGGCTCACTTCGGGCAACGGCAGCGCGGCGCGCAACAGGCCTTCGGGCAGCGGCGTATGCGGCACATCGGACTCGGGCAACACGGCGCCCACACGACCGGGCGAGGAGAGATCGTAAATGAGAGGTTCCATGGTGTTTGCGGTGGGTAACTATAACGCAGGGGATACGGACCGCTACCGCAGCGTCAACCCAGCAATATCGAGATCCGACAGGGTAACTGCATCCCCCCCGACATCGATCCGCAGGATGATCTCACCGGCGGTTGAGACGTACGCGCCAGATACGGGGACGAGCGTCGCGGCGCCGCGCGAGGCCAGTCCGCGCCGCACAGGCGTGAATTGATTGACCGTCCAATCAAACATCGAGACCGTGCTCTGGGTCAGCACCGCGGCCGGCGAACCCGTGGTGAATTCCAGACGCAATGTGCCGGACATCGATGCGGATGGCGGGCGCAGGTCGAACCACGGCCGCATCGCAAGAAGATGCGCGCCCGGGCTGAGCTGCAGCCCCTCAGCCGTCCACGCCACTGTGCTCGACGAGGCGCTCACTGACCACTCGAAGAATTCGGACGGCAGGATTTGCCCGGCGTCCGGCCGAAACGTCGGCATGCCAAGCCGCCAGATCCGCAATCCCCGATCGACGTAACTCGCGCCCTCAACCTCGGTCAGAGCCCGCTCGCGCCGTTCCCAGCACATCAGCAACACGCCTTCGCCACCCCGCGAGACCGGCGAGAAAAAGGTGTTGATCAGGGCGCGATCGGCCTCCTCGCGCAACTCTGTCTTGTCGAACTTGCGCCAGGTCAAGGCCATATCGGCCATGTTGCTGCCCGGATTGTCGAAGGGCCCCGACCTCAGGCCCGTCCGCACACCGGGCAAGGTCGAGCCCAGGCCATACCCGTAGGTCGCCCCCAGGCCATACTGGCGCAGATGGGGCTCCCCCCCGCGCAGCAACAACGGGACCTGGGCCGTTTTGGCGGGCGGCAGCGCGCCAAAGGGCGCGAAGCTTCGCCCGCTCGAAACGACGCAATCCTGAAAGTCACCGTCCGAGTCGTTACGTATGGCGATCGCGAGTCGCGGCGGCGTCTCGTCCAGCAGGTATTCGGCATTTGACGCAATTGGCGGCGCCGGCGCCTCGCCCCGGGCAACAAACGCCTTAACCGAGGCGCTCGGCACCTTCAGTCCGATGACGCGCGCTGTTGCCCCGATGCTGGTGACAACTTCGGGCGCCACGATCGCGGGCCGGCTGGACACGCTGGGCGCGCTGGCGGCTGGCTCAGGCAACTCGCGCCCGAAGTCCACGTCGATAACCGCCTGGCGGGGCGAGAAAACACCGACCAGCGCCTGGGTCCGCGCTGCCGGCACACGCGCATCCGAAAAGATCACACTCGTCCGGTGCAGGATCGGGTTGTCCCCCCGCAGCCGAAAACCCAGGCCAATGCCCAACGCAGTGAAGCCGATCACGATCGCCGGCACACTCAGCCAGGCCCAGCGCATCTTTCCGAATCGCCTGAGTGCCAGGAAGTTCACCGGCCCAACCACCATCGCATAAGCGAGCAGAAACAACGCAACCGCACCAAACGGCGGCAGGGCCGTCGCCGGCAAGGCCGCCGCCCCCGCGTTGGCGGACAACTCGTTTCGGACCTGGCCAAAATCCGCCACCGCCTCGACCCGTCCGCCAAACAGCGCATCAAAAAAGCCGGCCCGGCTGCGCCAATCACGCAAGGGCGCAAGGCTGGCATCGAAGGCGAGCTGGTCCAGCATGCCGCGTCCAAGATCGCGCCGCGCGACGAGAGGCGATTCAGGCGGGCCAATCAGCGCAACGCCATCTCGAATCATCCTCAACGAATCTATCGGGGCTGGCGCATCCGCAGCCAATTCCGCCACGCTGGTCAGCGAGCGGCTGGCCGTGAAATGAGCCAGTCCGGCCACCGAGCGTTGGACAATCGCGCCGCTTGCGCTCGCCGGCGCAAGATCGACGAAGCCGCTCGCGGAGAGACGCGCGTTTGGGCCGCCGCTCAGGACAAGGTGCCCGCCCGCGACCAGCCAGGCCTGCAGGACGGCCCGTTGATCAGCGCTCAACACGCTCGAGTCGGTGTTGCTGATCAGGACCACGTCCACGCTGTCGAGCGCGGCCGAATGGTCCGGCAACTGCTCCATCCGCAGGGGAGCCACATAGGTCCTCCCGCCATAGGGCGTTCGGATATCAGCCAGAAAGTTATAGGCATCGGGCGGGTCGCTGATGACAACGACCAATCGGTCCTCCGGAGCAATCGGCCGCGCGCCGATGCTGGCGGTGGCCAATTCGAGGCCATCCGCGACATACCGCAAAGACGGAAGGCGCATGTCACCCGGCACGGACAAGAGCACTTGTTTTCGTGACCCGCGCGGCAGAGACACGGGCGCGGTCAAGCGCCGCGGGCCATCAGCGCCGGGCGCGTCGAGGATGATCGCGCCATCGACCGGGTCTCCGGTGTTCGTCAGCGACACCCGGATGGGCATCCAGGTCTGCGGTCGAATGTATCCGCTGAATCCGCCTTCGGCGATCATTGAGACGACCGGCGCCCCAGGAGCGGCGGCCCGAACCGGCACGGCCAGTGGTGCGCCCGTCAGCGCAACAATCGAGGCCGCAAGGGTGAGGCCCGCCGCCGCGCGCGCAAAATGTGACGCCACTGCCTTCATGCTGTCGTCCCTATAATAACAGTCGCAATTCTTGTCCGACCATGCCTGCTCTTCCTGATATCCGCCTGCCCGCCGCGTTGCTGATCGCCGCCATATTCATCCTGGCGCTGATTGCTGTTGTCGGCGGGGTCTATCTGCGGCGACGCCGCGCGACCCGGCGGGCCCTTGTCGCGCAGGTCGCTGAACTGCAGGATTTGAGCGAAGCCGTCCAGGCCATCGCCTCCGCCTCGCTTGACGAAACAGCCCTGTGCGAGCTCGTTTACGAACGGGCGGCGAAGCTCATGGACGCCCTATCCTTCCAGCTTGGATTCTTTGACGGTCCGCTCTATGACCTGCGGATTCGGGTGCGCCACGGTGTGCGCCAGCCAACCCAGCCGATCGACATCGGCGATAACGGCGGCCTCATCGGCTGGATGCGTGACACCGGCAAGTCGATCCTGGTGCGAGACTTCCGCACCGAGTTGGATACCCTGCCCGCCCGCCCGCGCAGTTTGGACGGCGATCAATTCATCATGCCGCGCAGCGGCGTGTTTGTGCCCCTGCTCGCCGGCGACCAGGTTGTCGGGGCGATGGGCCTGTTGTCCGACAAACCGGGAGCCTACAGCGACAGCCACCTGCGCATCCTGAGCATCGTCGCCAACCAGGCCGCCGCGGCCATGATGAATGCCCGAGCGCTGGCTCGCGAACGAGCCCGGGCCCGCCAATTGGCCCTGGTTGACACCGTGGCGCGCGAAACGGCGTCGATCCTGGACATGGACGCGCTCTTGCCAAAGCTCGCCAACGCCATCCAGCGCGCATTCGGCTACTACTTCGTCGGTCTATTCCTGATAGATGATCGAAGCGGCGAGATCGCATGCCAGGCGGCCACGCAACCGGCCGAGCTTGGCCTGCGCCGGGCCTCCGGGGTTGGCCTGGTCGGCGCTGCAATCACAGAACGCAGGACCGTCCGAATTGCGGACGTCAGCGCCGAGCCGCGCTTTGTCTCAACCCCGCATCTGCCCGAGACGCGAAGCGAGGCGGTCGTCCCGCTCTTCCTCAAGGACCAGGTGATCGGCGCGCTTGACCTGCAATCAGAAACCACCGGGGCGTTCTCAGCCAACGACGAGGCCTATCTCGAGTTGCTGGCGCAACAGGTCGCGGTCGCGGTTGGAGATGCGCGGTTGTACGAAGCGGAGCGCGAACAGGCCTGGCAATCGGCTGCGATGCTCCAGGTGGCCGATGTCGCTCGAAGCGCGGAGACGCTTGAAGACGCGATGGAGGCCATCGTCCGCCTCTCGCAGATGTTGTCGGGCGTGGACGCCTGCGCCATCCTCGTCCGGACGTCGCAGGGCCCTGGGTTTGAAATCGCGGCGGTCGAGGGCCAGCTTTCAGATCACGAGCGCCTTTCGCCAGGGGATGAGATTCTGATCGAGGACATCCCCGCACTGTCCCGGATGATGGCATCGCGCCTGCCAGAAGCTGGCGATGCGCCCGGGCGTCTACGGATGCCGGCAATCGCCTTGCCGATGGTCGCGCGGGACGAGTTGCAGGCGGCGCTGATCGTGCTCAGCGAGCGGGCCGGCGCTTCGTCCGAGCGCCGAATCGACCTGTTGGCCGGCCTCGCGAGCCAGGCCGCGGTCGTCCTCGACGCGGTGCGCGCAAACGTGGCCCGCGAGGAAGAGGCCTGGGCAACGGCCGCCCTGCTTGAAGTGGCGCAAGCCGTGAATGAGGAAAAGACGGTGGACGAGATCGTCGACCGGGTGGTCCGGCTGACGCCCCTGATGGTGGGCGTTGACGTGTGCGCGATGTTCGTCCGGGATGCTGAGACGGGCGCTTGCCGGCTGGCCGGCTCGGCCGGCATCGCGCGCGGCGCGCGCGAGACGCTCGTCGCGCTGGACGGACGCGCGGAATGCTGGGCCGAATGGGTGGCCGAGCCGGCAACGAATGCGGCGCCGGCCCTTTCCCCAACACCTGCCGCGATCGCCCGAACTTTGGGTGTGGCCCATACCGCCGCCCTTCCGCTGACCGCCCGCGGCGCGCTGGTCGGGGCAATGGTCGTCGGAGCCCGGCACGCAGAGCGCATGCCGCGGGATCGCGCGCTCAGCATTCTGCATGGCATCGCCCAGCAGGCCGCGATGGCCATCGACGGCGCCCGGCTATATCAAGAATCGTTGCAGGCCCAGCGGCTTGAACACGAGTTGTCGCTCGCCCGCGAAATACAACGGAGTTTTCTCCCGCGAAAGCTGCCTGCGCCCGAGGGCTGGAGCATCGCCGCGGATTGGCAGGCTGCCCGCCAGGTGGGTGGCGATTTCTACGATTTCATCGAGCTGCAGGATGGCCGGTTTGGGGTCGCGGTAGCGGATGTGGCCGACAAGGGCGTGCCCGCCGCGCTCTTCATGGCCCTCACCCGCTCGCTGCTGCGCGGGGCTGCCTTCAGCGGGCGCGAACCAAACGCAGTGCTCAAACGCGTCAATCGACTGGTCCTGGCCGATACCCGCTCGGATCTGTTCGTGACCATGTTCTATGCGATTCTGGACACCCGCACCGGAGAAACGCACTATGCCAACGCCGGGCACAACCTGCCCATGCATGCGCGGGCGAATGGCGACCTGGCCTCGCTCAGTGGATCAGGTATGGCGATTGGCGTGATTGAACCGATCGAGCCGCCCCTGCGCGAATTTTTCGTGTCGTCGGGCGATGCGCTGATGCTGTATACAGATGGGCTTGTCGATGCCCTGAATGCAGAAGGCGAGGAATTCGGGATGGGCCGCTTAACCAGCGCCTTTCACGCGGCATCACCGTTAGGCGCCCAGGAAATCGTTGACACGGTGATGGGCGCCGTTCGGGAGCACACCGGCGGTGAGGTCCCGTTTGATGATCAGACCCTTGTTGTGATCAAGCGCGACGCGGACTAGACGTGGCTTCAGGGTTTGGTAGCCACGGGCGCGCCCAGGTCCGAGGTCGGCTTCACGACCTTTAGCAGTTCGATTTGGCCCTGGCGCGCATAGTCGATAGACTCGCCCAATATCCGGGCGGATTCGCCGGGCGCATGGAAGCCCATTGAATTTTCGGCGGCGACAAAGTCCAAACGCCACTGGGCCGTGCGCTGCAAGTCCTGCGCCTTTGCAAGTTGCGCATCCGTCGCGCCACCAGCCTTTGCCTTGGCCAGGTCCTGGATCAAGCCAACCACCGCATCCTCCGCGCGCGTCATCAGGGCGCGGGTGCGGTCCTGAATGGTCGTGACCCGGTTTTTCAGCTCGGTCTCGCTAAACTTGTGGCAGCCCTGACAAGCGTTGTTGATGTTCAACATCGGGCTGCGCACCCAGTGATCGCTGGCCTTGACCGCACCCACGCGCTCATAAGGCATGTGACAATCTGCGCAGGCTACCCCGCTGGCTGCGTGCACACCCTGACTCCACATCTCGAACTCAGGATGCTGAGCCTTCAGGCTGTTCGAGCCGCTGTCTTTGTGAACCCAGTCTTTCCAGCCCACCGCATCGTAGTAGGACGCAATTTGCTCCACCTTGAGTCCGTTCTGCCAAGGAAACGTGAGCGTCTTCTCAGCGCCCTTGAAGTAGTACTCAACATGGCATTGCGCGCACACAAACGAGCGCATTTCCTGGCGGGTCGCTTCCAGATTGGGGTTGAAATCGCCCTTGGATCCGGCGGCGCGCCAGCGCTCGATGCTTGGCAAATGCGGCACGGCATCCTTGGATTTGGCGAGGGCGTCGATTCCAGCGAGGAACGCGGGACGCGTTATCCGAAGCTGCATATTTTCCGGATTATGGCAATCGTTACAGGTAATTGGGTGCTGAACCAGTTTCGCGGCATCCGCATACGGCATCACATTAACGACGTCAAAGCCCTTCTTGATTGCGGCGGCACGATCGCTGGCAGGCGCGCCCGCCTCGACACCCTTCTGATAGAACGCCGGCGCCACTGAGGCATGGCAATTCAGGCAGGCCCCAGGCTGCTTGAACTGCTTCACCCGCTCTGTGTCGTTCTGATCGATCAACATGTAGGCATGCCCGCGTTCTTCCCGATAGTCGGTCCCGAACGCATAACCGTTGAAGATTACCCTCAAGGCTCTATCGTCGTCGAGCTTCTGAATTGCCTCACTTCCGCCGTAGCGAGTGCGCTGAACGTCGACAGTCCGCTTGTAACTGTCATATTGATTGGGGTAATTCTGTCCCCAGACAGCGGGGTCGACAACATCCTCGGTCAGCGGAACGACACGAAAAGCGTCCTGGCGGCCTTCGCGTTGCCGCTCGCTGACACTTTGCATCAACAGCAGAACTCCCGCCGTCAACAGCGCCAGCACGCCAAAGATGACGAAATATGCGCCAGTGGGATGTGATCTCGGGGTGGTTTTTCTCATGATCTGAAAACTAAATCGGCGGGGCGCGCCCTCACTTTGCGGCATGCCCAACGCTTCGATGACATGTAATGCAGTCGAGGGTATCCTGGCTGCCGGTGTGCAGCGCCGTGATCGGGCTCACCATTGTCTTGTGGCAATCCAGGCAGTTGTTCAGTACGATGTTGCGGCTGACCGGGCGCATTTCGATGGGTTCCTTGAAATCCTGGAAAGTGAACGCCCTGGAGTGCGCATAGCCGTTTTCGAGCTTGGTGGCGTACTTTCCGATGAAATCGTGGGGCACGTGGCAACCGTTGCAGCTGGCGACCGCCTTATGGCTGCTATGCGACCAACTGTCATACTGTTCGCGCATGATGTGGCAGTTCACACACGCCTGCGGATCGTCGAGCAGATATGAGGCGCCCTTGGCGTAGAAAAAAGTGAATGCGCCCACCCCTGCGAGGATTCCCGCCATGGCAAAAACGGCTATCAAGAGGCCAAAACGGAGTGGTGTTGCGCCTTGAGCGGGTGCCGTGGCTTGAATCTCAGGAGTCATGATCTTATTCAGGCGATCCGGCAAGGGATTCGTCTCTCTGGAAATCCAGACTCAGATGAATATACCACTACTCTCATTAAATACTCATATTTCAGAGTGTCCGTGCCAGCCCAAGAAGCCGGCCCCCCAGCGCGCATCTGCGGGGAGTGTCATGGCTCCGCGCGCGACAGTTCGCCGTGCTGAAACAAGACCGCCAAACACTCGGCGCGACCCATGCGCCGCCCACCGACGAAGGCCCCGACCGAGCGGCGTCCTCGCATAGCCAATCCCACATCCACTGCGGTATACTTTGCGGCCGCGACCGAAACGTCGCAGCGCGCGCTGGTGGTGAAATTGGCAGACACGCCATCTTGAGGGGGTGGTGCCGCAAGGCTTGCAGGTTCAAGTCCTGTCCAGCGCATATGACCCGCAAAGAGCGGACGACGCACGAGCGTGGTTCGCTCTTTCTTTTTGTTCAGCGTCCTCGGCGGCCTCCGGGTCGTCAGGCCTAAGGAAGTGCCACATGGCCCTGCCACGCATACGCAAATCCGCTCACCGCTACACACTCGGAATCGACCTGGGAGGCACCAAGATCCTCGCCGCCGTCGTGGATGAGGCCGGCAAAGTAGTTGCCTCGGCCAAGAAGACGACCCAGGCTCAGCAAGGCCCACAAGTGGTCATGAAGCGGTTGATCAAGGCCATGGACGACGCCGTAGAACGGGCTGGACTCGCCAAGGAAGACATCGCCGCGATCGGGATCGGGGTGCCAGGCATCATCGACGCCCCGCGCGGGGTCATCATTCGGATAACCAACATTCCGGGCATGGAAAACGTCGAGATTTCCAGGATGCTGCGCGAGTGGCGGCCGGTTCCGGTCGTGTTGTCCAACGACGTGCGGGTCGCCGCAACGGGCGAGTTGCGGATGGGCGCCGGTCGCGGGTTGCGCAGCATGGTTACGATTTTTGTCGGGACCGGAATCGGCGGCGGCCTGATCCTGGATGGCAAGATCTATGAGGGGACCCGCGGCAGCGCGGGCGAGGTCGGGCACATGATCACCATGGCCGGCGGCCCGTATGCGCCAGGCGGCGGGATTCGCGGCGGGATTGAAGCCATCGCGAGTCGGACGGCCATTGAGCGCGATCTGCGGGCAGGGATTGCGGCAGGACGCAAAACCATCCTGCCAGAGCTGTTGGCCGAGAAAAACGGCGCGCTGACCTCCAGCGTCCTGTCGGCTGCTGTCGAGGCAGATGATGCGCTGACTGTCGAGGTGCTGCGCCGGGCCGCCTACTATCTTGGCCTGCACGCGGCCAGTCTGATCAACGTTCTGGACCCGCAGGCCCTGATCTATGGCGGCGGCGTGGTGGAAGGCCTTGGACACTGGATGATCGACATGATCGCGACCACCGCTCGCGAACATGCCATCAATCGCACTGGGATCGAAAAGGTCAGGATTGTCGAGGCCGCCCTGGGCGAACATGCCGGCGTCGTCGGCGCGGCCTTGATGGCCGCCGATCTGCTGCTGGCGCCGGCGCCGCCTGCCGTGAAGGCCGCTCCAGCAGCTGCACCCGTCCCTAAGCGGCGCAAGCCGGCCCGCGCGCCTCAATCCAAGGTCGACGGCCCGCCTGCGCCCAAGACCGCCAGCCGCGGCGCTCAGCCGCCCAAGGTGGCCCAAAAGAGAAGCGCCACTATTCAGAAGCCGGTGGTTGCGGCGCCTGCGACCCGGCGAGGCCCGGGCCGCCCACCTAAGGCGGCGAAAGCAGCGCCACGATCCGCGCGGAAGCCAGCCCCTGGTACGCCAGTTCGTAGGCCTGGCCGGATGCCAAAGGCACGCTGACGGTGACCGCCTGACCCGGGCCTATTTCGCCCACCGTCCGGGTCAGCGGAACACCGGTCTGGGACTTGATGACGACCGTTACGCCGGGCCGCGGAGCGGCGCTAGTATTTGTCAGGATCAGGTCCTGCCCGCCCGCCCCATCAGTCGGCGCGAATCGCAGGTCGAACGGCAGGGCCTCAGCGACTGCCGCGACTGCGTCGATGGCGCCGTAGCCCGTTGTGTTGTTCGGGCGTGCATCCCCAGCGGTCGCGCCGCAAGTCTCGCTCACGCTCATGGGCCGGGCGGTCTGGCGCAGGATGGCCTCGATCTCGACCACATTGCCACGCAGATACGGGGCCGCGGAGAGGAGCAAGGCCGCCACGCCGGCGACGTGGGGCGCCGCCATGCTGGTTCCACTGGCAATCCGGTAGGCATTCTGGTTGCCGATCGCGGCCGAAGGAATGTCAACCCCGGGCGCGACGATATCTGGCTTGATGCCCCCGATCGGCGACGGTCCGCGGCTGCTGAACCGGGCCACCTCACCCGCCGTCTGAAACGCGCCGACTGCCAGGCTGCCAGGCAACGTGGCTGGCGCGTGCGTTACGGTATTGCAACCGCCCGCCCCCGAATTTCCATTCGAGGCAACGACCAGGATCCCCGCCAATCTCAGGGCATCCACGGCACGGCGCAGCGCGTCCGGGCGGTCACAGCCTGCTTCGCCAAAACCCGGATCACAGGCCCAGGAATTGCTCGTGATGTCCGCGGCCAGCCCGGGATCAGGGTTCTCGCCCGTCAGACCGGTCGGCGCAAGCGCAAATTGAAAGCACATGAGATATAGCGACACGGCCCCGATACCCTGGGCGCCCGACATATTGCGGCAACCGATCCACGCCGCGCCAGGCGCCACGCCGATCTGATTGCCCCGCCCGTCGTCGCCGATCATCGTTCCGGCCGTGTGGGTGCCGTGCCCGCTCAGGTCTTCCGGCGCGTCTGTATATCCGACCGGATCAAACCAATTGCCGGCATGGCGCGCCCAGCCCGCGAACCAACCCCGATAGCGCGGGCTGAGCGCGGCATGATCCCAGCGCACCCCGGTATCCAGATTGGCGATGACGACGCCCTGCCCGGTGAACCCGCGCGCCCACAGCGCAGGCGCGCCCGTTCGGGCCACCCCCCAGGCCACCCCGATATCCTCTAACTGCGCCCTCGCACGCAGTAAGTCGGCAAATGCCGGGCCATACGGCGCCAACCAATGGACTTCCGCGGCATGCCAGACCACACCAACCCGCGGCGGCGGCGCCGCGACCTGGAGTTGCGCGTCGGCGTCCACCAGGACGAGATCGCTGCGCGCGGCCAGCCAATCCAAGTCCAGGGCTGAAGCCTGCCGGACCCGCAGCGCATTGTCAATCCAGACGACTTGATAGATCAGTCCACGCTCGCGCAGGCCCTGGCGCAGGGAATTTTGGGCCGTGTCGGCAAACCCACGCAGGCGTTCGACCACAAAGCGCGTCCTGGCCTCTTTGGAGGTCAAGCTCAGTGCCGCGCCGAGATCGGGCCAGCCGGCCGCAATGACATACAGATCGGCCCGCTTGCCGCCGTCAACGGCGGCGCGCGCCCGGGCGGTCACGACGCCAATCTCGGCTCGGGCGCCTCGAATGAGCGCGCCACGGCCCGCGAACACCGCAAGCGCCATGGCTGCGCACAACGTCCACAGCGCTGTTTTGCTGGTTCTTCGCTTCAGCGTTCCGCCCATAAACGGATGATACTCGCGCGGCTGCGCTGATCACGCGGGTTGCGCCGGGGCGAGGGAGAGCGCCCTTCAAATGGGTAGAATCGACCCACTCATGCTCAAGCATCAACGCACTACCGGCTGGATCGAAGTGGTCTGCGGCTGCATGTTCAGCGGCAAGTCCGAGGAACTCATTCGGCGCGTGCGGCGGGCGGAGATCGCCCGCCAGCGCACCCAGGTGTTCAAACCCGCGATAGACACCCGTTTTGGCTACGACACGGTCAATTCGCACAGCGGCTCGCACGTCGGCGCCACCGCGGTTCGGGTCGCCGCCGATATCGAAGCCCAACTGGATCCGGCCACCGAAGTGGTCGCCATCGACGAGGCGCAGTTTCTTGATTTCGAGCTTGTGACGTTATGCGAACGGTTGGCCAACGCCGGGAAGCGGGTGATCCTGGCCGGCCTCGATCAGGATTTTCGGGGCGAGCCCTTTGGCCCGATGCCGACCCTGATGGCCCGAGCCGAGGAAGTAACCAAACTCTCGGCGATCTGCATGGAGTGCGGCGCGCCGGCCACCCGCACCCAGCGCCTGATCAACGGGAAACCTGCGCTCGCGAGCGATCCCATTGTGCTGGTTGGCGCCAGCGAAGCCTATCAGGCCCGTTGCCGGGCCTGTCACGTCGTCGATCGCTGAGCGGCCGGGCACCGGGCAAGTTTTCTGGAACTCTTCACAGAATGCTTTTTTCCGAGATATCCCCCGGCTTCGCCGGGGGATATCTCGGAAAAGGATTCTGTTTTTGCTTCCCGGCAGCAGGCCCGCGCAATCCGGTTTCGACTCTCCTGCGCAGACTGCTCATCCAGCCGCGCACGGCCGGCACGCGCGCCAGCAGCAGCAGCCCGATGATGGCGGCATAGGCGAGCGGGGTGCGAATATCGGCTTTGACCAGCCACACGTAATGCAACGCGGCGATGGGCAGCGCCAGATAGACCAGCTTGTGCAGCGGTTTCCAGCGCTTTCCAAGGCGGCGCCGCCACCCTTTGGTCGACGTGATGGCCAGCGGAATCAGCAACGCAAAAGACGCCATGCCGGCCAGCACGAACAGCTTTTGTGAGGTCGCGCTGACGATCAGGGCGACATCCAGCCCCAAGTCGAGGGCCGTGAAGATCAGCAGGTGCAGGCTGATATAGAGAAACCCAAACAGGCCCAGATCGCGCCGGATTTTTCAGCGCGAATCGAAGGCCCGATATGGCGTTGAGGGTGAGCAGGCGAGCGACCCAACCAGCAAGACCAGCCCGACTTTTCCCGTCCGGAAGGTAAGCTCCTGAATCGGATTTGCGGTGAGCCAGTCGTAGGCCAGATCACGCAGCATGAAACCGAGCGGTGCGAGCGCAAAAAGGGCGGTAACAAGATGCGGATGCGCCTCGATCCAGGCCAGTATCTGTTTCGGCCAGGAGGGTGTTTTGTTCGATTCGAGCGACGGCATGGCCTAATAGTTCCGCTTCAGGTCCATGCCCTTGTAAAGATCCTGGACCTGGGCTTCGTAGCCGTTGAACATCAGACTCTTGCGGCGTGATAGCTCACCGATCCGGCGCTCGGTATCCTGCAACCAGCGCGGGTGCGAAACCGATGGATTGACGTTCGAGTAGAAACCGTATTCGTTGCTGGCGGCCGACATCCAGAGCGAAGTCGGCTGCTCCTCAACAAGGTCGATCTTAACGATTGACTTGATGCTCTTGAGCCGTAACTTCCAGGGCACCGCGAGTCGCAGCGGCGCGCCATTCGCGGCCGGCAACGTCTTGCCATACAGACCCGTCACCATCAATGTTAGATCGTTCATCGCCTCGTCCAGACGCAGGCCCTCGACATACGGCCAGCGGTAGAACGGATCGCGCTGGCCGGGGAACTGAGCCGGATCCTGCAGCGATTCAAATCGAACGTACTTTGCCTTCGCGTTTGGTTCGACTTCCGGAGCAGCTTGCCAACGGAAACCCCACCCACGGGATGACCATCGACCAGGCCTACGCAGCGCAGGCGATAGATGCGCTCTTCTGGTCGAATTTCCGGCGCAGATCGTCAATGTCACACGTCTTGGGCTTATTGACCAATCCACCGACGGTCACCTGCCAGGGCCAGCCTTTGAAGTTCTTCGAGAGCGAGGCAACGGCCTCTTGCTGGTGCTGAACTCGAGAAGTTGTTGCAGGTGGTGACGCTGGCGTAGGGGTGAGCTTGTCACCCAGCTCATCCGTCGCTTTTGCAGCGGCTGGCTCGCGCGTATCCGGTGTCGGCGCGGGGGTCGAGCATTGGGCCGATGGGCGCGCGTGAAGTTGGCGGCGGCGCAGACACGCCACAAGCGGCCAGAGCCGCGGCGCTTAGGGCTGCCCCACCCAATCGCAGCGCCTTGCGGCGCGACAAGTACACACCTTCAGCGGTGATCTCGGAGGAGGGGATGGCGGGAAGTCTGGTTCTCATGGTCGGGACAAATGCTATCCGCAAGAGATTACGGCGGGCTTAACACAGCATTGACGGACCATTGCGCCGGATCACGACCTGACCGGGGCGAGACCGCCCTCCCCGAGCCACACGCGGGGAGGGCGATTTCGCTCAGTCGCATTCAGGATGACTTCTAGCGAATGAGACCGCCAATCTGCACGAACAGCGGCGCAAACACCAGGCTCACGATCGTCATGAGCTTGATCAGGATGTTGATCGACGGTCCACTGGTGTCCTTGAATGGATCGCCCACCGTGTCTCCCACGACAGTGGCCTTGTGCGCATTGCTGCCCTTGCCGCCAAACTCACCCGTCTCAACATACTTTTTGCGTTATCCCACGCCCCACCCGCGTTGGCCATCATTACCGCAAGGACAAACCCGGCCGCAATCGCGCCGACCAGTAATCCAGCCAGCGGCGCGGGGCCGAGCACAATCCCCACCGTCAGGGGGACGGCCACGGCCAGCACTCCCGGCAGCACCATCTCGCGCAGCGCGGATTGGGTGCTGATGTTCACGCAGCGGGCATAGTCGGCCCGAACCCCAGGCAAACCCTCCTTCAAGCCCGGAATCTCGTGAAACTGCCGGCGGACTTCTTCAACGATCCCCATCGCCGCGCGCCCTACTGCTGTCATCGTGAGGGCCGCAAACAGAAACGGCAACATGGCGCCGACGATGAGCGACGCCAGCAGGCGCGCGTCGAGGAGCGACACGTGTTCGGGTTTGAGACCAGCCGTTGTGGCATATGCGGCGAGCAGCCCAAGCGCGGTCAAGACCGCGGAGCCTATGGCAAAACCCTTTCCGACCGCGGCCGTTGTGTTGCCCAGCGAGTCGAGGGCATCGGTCTTTGTGCGGACTTCCTTGGGCAGGTGAGCCATTTCCGCGATACCACCCGCATTGTCAGCCACCGGCCCATAGGCGTCGGTCGCCAAGGTAATACCCAGGGTTGACAACATGCCAACACCCGCCAGGGCAACGGCATACAGGCCGCCGATCTCGCGGTTAGCCAGCTGGCCCAGCGAGTAGGCCAGAATGATGGCCGCCCCAATCAGGACCGTTGGCCCAAGCGTCGAGCGCATCCCGACCGCCAGGCCCTCGATGATGACCGTGGCTGGCCCGGTCAGCGCGCTGCGGGCGATGCCCTGGGTGGGCTTCTCGGTGTAACTGGTGTAGTGCTCCGTGAAGAAGCTGATGCCCAGACCCGCGGCGAGACCCACGACGATGGCCCCAAACAGCGGCCAGCCCAGGCTCGAATCAAGCGCAAAGACGACGGCAAACCCGCCCACCGCAAGCGCCGCGGCGACGCCGACGGCATTTCGGAGCGTATGCAGCAGTTGTACCTGGCTCGCGTTTTCGCGGGTGCGCACCAGGAAGGAACCAATCAGCGAGGCGACCAGGCCGACACCGGCGATGAGAATCGGCAAAATCAACCAGCTCTGAGGCACGCCTTTGAAGCCGATCGCAACAGCGCAGGCCGCCACAATTGACCCGACATAGCTCTCATACAGGTCGGCGCCCATTCCGGCCACGTCACCGACGTTGTCTCCAACATTGTCTGCGATGACAGCCGGGTTGCGCGGATCGTCCTCGGGAATGCCGGCCTCCACCTTACCCACCAGATCGGCCCCGACATCGGCAGCCTTGGTATAGATGCCACCGCCGACCCGCGCAAACAAGGCGATCGACGAGGCCCCAAAGCTGAACCCGGTCAAGGCTTCGACCCCCAGGTCCGTGGCCCCGAAGATCAGAAAGCACACACTCAAGCCAATCAGCCCAACACTGACGACGCTCATCCCCATCACGCTGCCGGCTCCGAAAGCCACCCGCAATCCCTTGTCGAGCGAGATCATTGCGGCGGCTGCCGCGCGGGTATTTGCGCGCGTGGCAATACTCATCCCGATGAAACCCGTCAGGGCGGAGGTGAATGCGCCGGCGATGTAGGCCAGCGCTGTCGCGACGCCAATCGCAGGCTTCCCGACCGCAATATCGGCGCCGGCGATGATCAGCGCCACCACGAGCGCGAATACGACAATGACGCGGTATTCAGCGCGCAGGAATGCCTGGGCGCCCTCCCGGATGGCAGTCCCAATCCGGATCATCTCGTCATTCCCCTGGGGGTGGGCAAGCACCCGGCGGGCAGTCAGCGCCACCCAGACCAGACCAAGGACTCCTACAACCAGCGCCAGCAACAGCGAATTTGCCATCAAGTTCCCCCACGTGTCATTTCAACGGTGCAGGCATCCTGGCCATGACCTGTGTAATTGATCGTCCGGGCTGAACCTCCCTGGAGGCAGACCGAAGGCCAGCATTTTAGCCACAAAATGTCCGAACGACCCTTGTTTTCGGACGGTCACGAGATATTTCCAGGCGTGCCCCGGTGAACCGTTTCCCAGCGCGAACAGAGGCTCCCAGGGCTACCAAACGATCGGTCGAAATCCGGTTACAATGTCGCGGTCCTAGAGACTCCGAGATGAGGCTCCATATTGTTGCGCGCCTGGGCGTCGTTGCATCGTCAACGCTGCCGTGGCCAATCCAGTTCCCCAAGTGCCCGATACCATCGCGGGCGCTCGACGCGCGTTCGTCTCTCAGGCGAACGTTTGTTGAGCGCCCGCGAGTTATTTTTCATCCCAAATCTACGCTTCAGGAGTAATAGAAAATGCAAGATCTCAACGCGGCGGAACAGACCATGATCTGGCTGGTCCTTTTCACATCCTTTGCCGGGCTTGGCTACGCCGTCTTTCTGCGCAATCAGGTCATGCGCGAAGACACCGGCACCCCCGAAATGCTCAAAGTCTGGCATGCCATCAAGACCGGGGCGCTGGCGTATCTTGGCAAGCAAGCCAAGAGCATCATCCCGCTGATTGCCATCCTTACAGTAGCGCTGTTCCTCAGCGTTTATGTCGTCAAACCCTCGGCAGAGGCCGTAGAGCACTTTGGCAAGGCGCCCTTCAATGTCAAGGATCCCAACGGCATTCTGCTGATTGTCGCGTTTGGGCGCGCCATCGCCTTCATTATGGGCGCGCTGTTCTCATTGACCGTCGGCCAGATCGGCATGCGGATGGCCGTTGATGCCAACGTGCGGGTGGCCTCCGAGGCCCGGCGCACCTTCGCGGGCGCGCTCCGAATCGCCTATCGGGCCGGGACGGTGACCGGCATGCTGACGGACGGGCTCGGCCTTTTCGGCGGCACCATCATCTTTATCATCTTCGGCAAAGCAGCGCCGGACGCTCTGCTTGGATTCGGTTTTGGCGGCACGCTGCTCGCGCTCTTTATGCGCGTGGGCGGCGGAATCTTCACCAAGGCCGCCGATGTCGGCGCCGACCTGGTCGGCAAAGTTGAACAGAACCTCGAGGAGGATGACAAGCGGAATGCCGCCGTCATCGCCGACCTCGTAGGCGACAACGTCGGTGACTGCGCCGGTATGGCCGCCGACATCTTCGAGAGCTACGAAGTGACGATCGTATCCGGCCTCATCCTGGGCCTCGCAATTGTCGGACTGACCGGAAGCGTGCAGTGGATCGTCTTCCCGCTCGCCGTGCGCGGCATCGGGGTCGTGAGCTCGATCATCGGTACCTATCTCGTCCGAGTGACCTCGGACACCGCCCGCGGCGCGATGCAGGCGATCAATCGCGGCTTCTATTCGTCGGCCGCTTTTTCGCTCGTGCTGTTCGCGATCATGACCGCCCTGTATATGCGCACCGGCGGCGCGATTGAATGGCGGCCATTCCTGTCGGTCTCGATCGGCGTCGTCCTGGCCATCATCATCGACAAGATTACAGAGTTTTTCACCGACACCCACTTCAGCCCGGTCAAGGCCATTGTCAAAGCGACCGGCGGCGGCCCCGCGACGACAATCCTGTCTGGCATGTCTCTCGGCAAGGAAAGCGCGGTGTGGTCGACACTCGTCATCGCCGGCACGATCTTCGCCTCGATCCTGATCTGGGGCGGCGAAGTCAAAGACACCGGCGCATACGTGCTGTATGGCGTGGCAATGACAGGCGTCGGGATGCTGACGCTGACCGGCAACAACGTGGCCATGGACTCGTTCGGGCCAATCAGCGACAACGCCAACGGCGTGGCTGAGATGGCCGGTGTGACCGAGGGTGGCGCCCGCCAACGACTCGCCGACCTGGACGCGGTCGGCAATACCACAAAGGCCATTACCAAGGGCGTGGCCATTGGCTCAGCTGTCATCGCCGCGGTGTCGCTGTTTGGTCCGTTCCTGACCGACGTCGGCTCGGTTCAGCGCCAGCTTGGGCTGCCGCTGCTGCAGGGCATCAACGTGGCAAGCCCGCTGGTCTTCATCGGTTTGCTCATCGGCGGCACCATTCCCTGGCTGTTTAGCTCGATCGCCATCAAGGCCGTCGAAAGGGCGGCCGGCCTGATCGTCAATGAGGTCCGCCGGCAATTCCGCGACCCCGAGATCATGAGCTATGCGAAAAGAACCCGACTATGCCAATGTGGTCAGCATCTCAACGGCCGCGCCCAACGTGAGCTGCTCACTCTCCATCATCTCAGTCACCGGACCCGTTATCGTCGGTCTGCTGCTCGGCGTTGAGGCCCTGGGAGGATTCCTGGCCGGCATCATCCTGAGCGGCCAGCTCCTGGCGGTGTATATGGCCAACTCAGGTGGCGCGTGGGATAACGCCAAGAAGATTATCGAAGACGAGAAGCGCGACCCGGCCGCCAACACCGGCAAGGGTTCGGAGCGGCACAAGGCGGCGGTGGTCGGCGACACCGTCGGCGATCCGCTCAAGGACACGGCAGGGCCGGCCTTGAACCCGATGATCAAGGTGATCAACCTGGTTTCGGTCATCATTGCCCCGATCGTGGTGAGTGTGGCGGTGGCCGACTCGACCGTCAAGCTCATTTCCTATGTCGTCATTGCGGCCCTGATCGGCGCCTTTGGCTGGGCGGTCTGGCAGAGCAAGCGCGAAACGGCCTGAAGGTCCTCCGGAAAGGGTTCCTCCTAAAAGACATATCCCCGGCTTTGCCGGGGGATATGTCTTTTTCGGATAGCCGTTCGACCCGATCCTGGCGCTACAATGCGCGCTAGAAACAGGATGATTCCAGACGTCGCCAACGCACCCGTGAATGAATCCGCTCCGGAGGCGGACGCACCCAACCCTCCCGTTGGGAGTCCTGGCCCGCCCAACCGCCGAACCCGGGCGCGACAGATTGGCTTGCTGATTCTGGTCGTTGCGGTGAGCGCGGGCGTGCTGTTTCTGACGGCGCAGTACCGGCACGAACTGGCCCAGCTTGGCCGGGCCGGTCTGCTCGGCCTGTTTGTCGTCAGCATCCTCGGGAATGCCACCGTGATTGTTCCAGCGCCCGCATTCGTGATGGCCTGCGCCGGCGGCTCGTTATTCGGGCCGATTCAATCTGGAATCGTGTCAGGCCTGGGGGCCGGGCTGGGCGAACTGACCGGTTACATGGCCGGCGTCGGGGGCAAGGCCGTCATTCCCCTGGAAAATGGACAGATCGGCTCGAGGGCTTTATTCGCAAGAACGGGTTCATCACTGTTTTTGCCCTGGCCGCCATCCCAAATCCGTTGTTCGATATCGGGGGGATGCTGGCCGGGATCACGCGCATGCCTGTCTGGCAATTCATCCTCGCGACCGTCATCGGCAAATCGGTTCGCTTTACCCTGCTGGGCATGGGTTGCGCGGGGTTGTTCTCAACGCTGCCCCCGTAGAAGCGATCTATAAAGGTGTCTGGCGAAATCACAATCCCCGCGCGCAAAGCGCGGGGATTGTGATTTCGCCCTCATTTCCGTCTCGATCTACTTCAGGGTCGCAAGAACGGTGACGCTCGGCACGGCGGCCAGCGCCTTTGAGACCGGGCAGTTCTTCTTGGCGGCATCGACCGTCTCAGCGAACTTGGCGGCGTCGATGCCGGCCACTTCGGCCACGCAGGTCAGGACAATCGCGGTAATGGTCGGACCGTCGCCCAGGGTGACGACCGCATCCGTGTGAATGTGGACGGGCGGCGTCCCGTTCTTGGTGAGAAGCGCCGACAAAAACATCGAGAAGCACCCGGCGTGCGCGGCGCCAATCAGCTCCTCTGGGTTTGTCCCCTTACCATCGGCGAACCGAGACGCCCAGGTATAGGCGCCGTCATAGGCGCCGCTGCCCAGACCCATCTTGCCCGACCCTTCCTTGAGCGTGCCATTCCAATCCGCGTGCGCTTTTGCTGTTGACATCGTTTTCTCCTTATTGATTCAAGCCAAACTTCCATTGTTACGCAAACTTCAGGGGCGCGCGGCGAAGTGCCCGGGGCCACCTGACGGCTCGCCAGTATCGAACCGAGTTTGCTCATTCAAGATATGCAGTGTAATCAATCCGCCTGATCAAACTGTGAGAGTGTCCGGCTTGAGACCCGAGTGACCTTGACACGATGGCGCTTCGGATTACAACTAAGTCAAGTAGCGTGCGCTTCAGGTAGATGATGCTGCGCAACGCAACGCCAACCCATTTTCAGGAGGATTTTCCATGCCCGCTGCAAAGAAGCCAATTTCCAGGAAGCCGCCCCCAAAAAAGCCGCCCCCAAAAAAGCCGCTCCCAAAAAGGCCGCCGCGAAGATGGCCGTCGCCAAAAAGCCAGTTGCCAAGAAGGCCGCCGCGAAGAAGGCCATTGCCAAGAAGCCCGTTGCAAAGAAGCCCATCGCCACAAAGCCGGTCGCGAAGAAGCCAACCCCCCGCAAGCGTGTCGTCGCCATTCCTGCGCCGATAGCCGTGCCGCCGCCCGTCGTGATGCCGGCCGCGCCACCCGAAATGCCGAGCGCCCCAGCCGAACCCGTCGGCTGATCGACACCTCAATTGGCGAGGCCCCGCTCTCAGACTGAGAGCGGGGCCTCGTGTTTTTCGTCGGCTATAATCTCAAGGCTTTTCTACCGGCCGTACGACCGGAATTTCAGCCATAAGGACCCGTTCCGGAATGCGTGAACGCAATACAGTCTCTCTCATCATCATCGCCGTGCTTGGACTGGTGTCGGCCTTTCTGGCCGCCCCGGTCGAGAAACCGGCATTCGTGCGCAGCCTCGTCTTCTGGCAAGACGAACGGGTGCGCGATCTGCAGCTCAAGCAAGGTCTCGACCTTCGCGGGGGCCTGCAAGTGCTCCTGGTGGCGGATCTGCCCGCCGGCCAGAGCCTCGTGACGGGCACGCTGTCGTCCGCCGTTTCGATTATTGAGGGCCGCGTGAACGCCCTCGGCACAAGCGAACCAACGGTCCAGCAGGCCGGCAACGACCGGATCCTGGTCGAGCTCCCGGGTGTGACCAACCGTGAGGCTGCCATCGATCTCGTCAAGAAACAGGGCATCCTGGAGTTCGTCGAGGCCACGGTCGCCAATCAACCCCAGGACGGCGCGCCAATCTCGACTACATTCAGCTTGTTCAGGTCGCTCATCTATCCCGAAACAGCAAGCGCCGGCCGTCCCATCGATGCCAACCAGACTGTCAGCGGCACTCGGGTGTACCGGACCGCCTTTACGGGTGAGATTCTTCTGAACAACAGCCGGGTCGGTGTGAACACCGGACAGACGGTGGTGGTGTTCAGCGTCAAGCCCTCGGCCCAAACCGGGTTCGGGGACTTCACGGGCAGAAATATCGGCCAGCCGTTGTGCATCGTGCTTGACGGCATCGTCCTGCAGTGCCCGTCGATTCGGGCGGCCTTGCCAACCGGCGGCGAGATCTCGGGCGGATTCACACCCGAGGCCGCAAACAGCCTGGCCGTCACCCTGAACTACGGGTCACTCCCGGTGCCGCTCAAGATTGAAAGCGTGAAGGACGTCGGCGCGACCCTTGGCGCGGACTCGGTCCGGCGGAGTGTCTTTGCCGGTTTGATCGGCCTGTCGGTTCTGGTGATCTTCATGATCGCCTACTACCGCGTCCCCGGAGCGGTGGTCAGCCTGTCGATCGTCTTTTTCTCGTTGTTCACCCTGGCCGTCTACGTGCTCTTGCCCGTGGTGCTCACCCTGCCCGGCATCGCCGGGTTCGTGTTATCGATTGCGACGGCCGTGGATGCCAATATTCTGGTGCTTGAACGCTTCAAGGAAGAGCTGCGCAGCGGAAGGTCCTTGCGCGGCGCCGTCGAAGCCGCATTTGCCCGGGCGTGGACGTCGATCCGCGACTCAAACATCAGCACGTTGATCACCTGCGTCATTCTGTTCCTGTTTGGCAACACATTCGGCGCGAGCGCCGTCAAGGGCTTCGCCATCACCCTCGCCCTCGGTATTCTCATCAGCATGTTTACAGCAATGGTGGTGACCCGGGCTTTGATGCGCGGTTTCTTCTCGCGTGAAATTGAGGACGAGGCGCAGCGCGCGTCGTTGTTGGGAGCCTGAGCCATGTTCAATATCGTCCAAAATCGGCGTATCTACTTCCTGATCTCGCTGGCCATCATCTCGCCCGGTTTGGTGGCGATGATCTTCAACATCATCACCCTGCCCACGCATACACCCTGGAAGTTGAGCGTGGACTTCAAGGAAGGCACCCGGCTCGTTCTGAAATTTGAGACCCCAGTCTCGGAAGATGCGTTGCGCAATTCGCTCGTGGCGCAAGGGCTTGCCAACCCGTCAATCTCCCGCCTGGGGGCGGAGACGGACAACGCCTGGCAGGTCCGCACCGAATTCCTGGACGCGGATCGGGCCGAGTCGATTCGAAACGCCCTCGATACGGGGCTGGCCAAGATCGACAGGGCCCAGTCGTCGGTGGATTCGGTTGGCGCGCGCGTGGCGAACGAAGTCACCAGCGCGGCGCTTCTGGCGGCGATTGCGGCGTCCATCGCGGTGCTGTTGTTCATTTGGTACGCCTTCCGAAAGGCGCAGCACTCGCTGCGCTACAGCGTATGCGCCATCATCGCGATGGGCCACGATGTGCTGGTCGCCGCGGGCTTGACCGCCCTGTTCGGAATCTTTTTCGATTGGGAAGTTGATGCGTTGTTCTTGACGGCCATGCTGACCGTGATCGGATTCTCGGTCCAGGACACCATCGTCGTCTACGATCGCATACGCGAGAATCTCACCCGCCATCGCGGAGAACCATTCACCCAGATCGTCACACGCAGCCTGGTCGAGACCCTGCATCGGTCGCTGGCTCTGTCGCTGGTCAACATCTTCGTCATGGTCGCCCTGCTGCTGTTCGGAGGCGCAAGCATCAAGCAATTCGTTGCTGTGCTGCTGATGGGCCTCGTGTCGGGCACGTATTCGTCGATCTTTAACGCCGTGCCCTTGATCGTGGCGTGGGAAGAGCGTGACTTCTGGGGCATCCGCAACAAGGCCGCGGCCATCGCGACCGGCAAATAACGAGGTGACCCCTGCCCTGCAACGGCTTCCGTTGCTGGCGCGGCGCGCGCTGGATCAGGCCATGAGCCTGGACGGCGCGCGCGCCGTTTTTCCCGCGCGGGTGGTGGTGGCCGTCTCCGGCGGCGCCGACTCGATCGCGTTGCTCGACATCCTTGTCCGGCTGGATGACCGTCTATCGGTGGTCATCGCCCATTTCAATCATCAACTGCGCGGGACGGCCTCGGATCAGGACGCATTTTCTGTGGAGGCCGCCGCCCTTGCGCGCGGGCTGCCGTTTCGGCTGGGCGGCGCAGATGTCGCGGCGGCGGCCTCCCGCGCCAAACAGTCCATCGAAGTCGCGGCGCGTCAGGCGCGCTACGCCTTTCTTGCCGGCATTGCCGCGGCCGAAGGCGCGCGCTGGATCGCCACCGCCCACCACGCCGACGATCAGGCCGAAACCGTGCTGCTGCGCCTGCTGCGCGGCACTGGCACGCTGGGTTTGCGGGGCATGGACTTGCTCTCGCCGATGCCGGGACATCCCGCCCTCCGGCTATGGCGGCCGCTCCTGCTCGCTACTCGCGCGGAGATTCTGGCCTATTGCGAAGAGCGGGCACTGACCTTCTGCGTGGATGCCAGCAATCGCGATACCCGCGCGCTGCGAAACCGCATTCGGCACGAGCTTATCCCCTATCTCGAGAGCTACAACCCGGGCATCCGAAAGGTGCTGGCCCGCCTTGCCGAAAATGCCGCCGCAGATGGCCAGATCATTGAGGCTGGCGCGCGGTCGGCGCTTGACAGCCTGCGCCGGAGCGGTGGCGCCTTTGATCGCGGCCGCTTTTGCGCACTATCGGCGGGCCTGCGCCGAGCCACGTTGCGGCTTGCGTGCGCCGACGCGCGGGGGGATCTCACCGACGTGCGCGCGGCGGGAATTGAGGAAGCCATCGACGCCCTGGCCGGTCCCGCTGCGCATGCCGATATCGCGGTCGCGCCCGGCACGCGCATCCAGGTGGCAGGCGGGCTCTTTCTCGTCATTGCTATGCGCGAGAGAGATCCATACTCGCGTGGGTGATGCCAGGAGTCGATGGCGCCCGGCTTCGCCGGGCGGCATCGACTGCAGCCATCACCCATGCAAGCCGGTAGAATCGGCAAAATGGCAGAAGCGGGCGAGCCCCTTACCGAGCGCGAGCTCGAGGTCGTGCGCCTGCTCGCAACCGGCGCGAGCAACAAAGAAATCGCCAGCGCGCTGAGCATCAGCCCAAACACAGTCAAAGTCCATCTGCGAAACGTCTTTGTCAAGCTCGAGGCGGACTCGCGCACCGGCGTGACGATGACCGCCGTCCGAAACGGCTGGGTGGCCGGCGGGCCAATCCCGGCCAGCGACCTGCCGCCTGCCGACCCACAGCTTGCTGAGCTGATCGCCCCGGCCCCGGCGGGCTCGGACGAGGCTGCTCCGACTGCCCAGGTCATCAGCGTCGGCGCGCTGATCCCGGCGCCGCCGGTCAGTGTTCGCGTCGCGCCCAATCCCCTGCCGCTCCCCAAGCTTGGATACTTTCGGCGGGCGTCAATGGTCCTGGGCATCGCGGTGACGCTGTTGGCCGCTGCCGTCGCGGTGCCCGCCCGTGAGCCAGCCTCGGCATCGAGCCCAATTACGCTGCGTCAGGAAAACGCCGCTGCCGGTTCGGGCCTGCGCTTTCCTGGGGAGAACACCCGCTGGTTCGAGCGCACCCGCCTGCCCGCGCCACGCGAGTTCGCGAGCGCGGCCTCGGTCGGTGATCAGATCTACCTGATCGGCGGCGTCGTCAGCGCCCTGGCCACCGGCGATGTCATGATCTACGACCTGAAGTCCAACACCTGGGCGACGGGCGGCGCGCCAAAACCAACCGCCGTCGGCATCGCTTCGGCTTCCGCCATCGGCACACGGGTGTATGTCAGCGGAGGCATGTTGTCCAACGACACACCCACAAATCGCTTCGAGGTCCTTGACACCGAGTCTGGGACATGGACAACCCTGGCGGCCCTGCCGCTCTCGCTGGCCGGGCACGCGTCGGCCGCGCTTGGCGATCGCATCTATGTGATGGGCGGGTATTCGCCGGCCGGGCTAAACGTGGACACCTTTGCCTATGACCCCAGGACCAACACCTGGCAACGCCGGGCGGCGATGCCGACCCCGCGCGGGTTGTTGGCCGCGGCCGCGCTCGGCAACCAGATCTACGTCGTGGGCGGCCAAACCGATGGACAGGAGCGTTCCGATTGCGAGGCTTACGCGCCGGCCGAAGATGTGTGGACGGCGTGCGCCCGTATGACACTGCGCCGTTCTGCGTTTGGCCTGGCCGCGTCAACGGGGGCGCTTTACGCGGTTGGCGGGGGTGGCACAACCTATCTCGGTTTTAGCGAAAGGTACGACCCGGTCCGGAACGCCTGGACGCTGTTCGAGACCCCGAAGCTGGGCGATTGGCGCAACATCGGGATGGCCCCGATTCGATCCGGGGTGCTGGTCGCCGGCGGCCGGAATGGCGCAGATCGCCTGCGCGACACTTTTGTGTTTGAGCTGGGTGGTAACCGCGCTTTTCTCCCAGCCCTAACGCAGCAACAAGTCGAGCCCTGAAAAAATGCAAACGATCTTCCAGAATTGCCGTGTGATCGATGGCGTCAGCGACGCTGCCCGCGACCAGCTCGACATCGTCGTTGAGGGTCGCGCCATCGTCGCAGTTGAAATGGCGCGACCCCGGGAAGCTGGATCCGCAACCGTGATCGATGGCGCCGGGCTGACCTTGCTGCCCGGCCTGATCGACTGTCACGCCCATTACACCCTCGACCCCTGGTCGGCCGATCCTTTTGAGAAGGTCTGGCGCGAGTCGGACGCGGTCGCCATCACCTATGCGGCTCGGGCGGCTCGGGTGGCCCTGCACGCCGGGATCACAACGACACGCGACGCCGGAGCGCCGCGCCAGCTCAATTTTGCGCTGCGTGACGCGATCGCCAAAGGATTCGTCCCGGGTCCGCGCCTGCTCGCGCCCGGCTGCGCCATCACCATCACAGGCGGGCATGGGCGCTTGTTTGGGATTGAAGCCGATGGCATGGATGCGCTGCAGCAGGCGGTCCGCGCCCAGATGCGGGATGGCGCTGACGTGATCAAGATCGTTGCCAGCGAAGCGGCAATGTTGACAGGCCCTGAAGCGGCGGTCGAAGAGCTATCGCAGGCCGAAATCGACATGCTGGTCGGCGAGGCCCGCCGGCGCGGGTTGCGGATCTTCAGCCACGCCCAGAACTCCGTATCGGTCATCCGATCCGCCCAGGCAAAGGTCGATAGCGTTGAGCATGCCTTTCTCGCGAGCAAAGAGGCGATCAGCGCGCTCCGCGACAACGCGGTCACGCTCGTCCCGACTCTGGCCGTGACCGAAGTCACCCTCGAGCGCGACGATCTCACGCCGGCCTTCCGGGAACGGATGCTGCGCATCCGAGACAAGCACTGGTGGTCGTGCGAGGAGGCCATTCGTCAGGGGGTGAACGTCGTGGCCAGCACCGATTGCGGTGAGCCGCAAATCTTCCCGAATTTGCTGTGGCGCGATATCAGGGTGTTGCATGATCGCGGGCTGACGAAAATGGGCGCAATCCAGGCCGCGACATCGAAAGCAGCAGCCTTGCTGGGGATTGGTGCGACGGTGGGCAGCATCGCCGCCGGAATGCAAGCCGACCTCATTTTGGTTCAAGGTAATCCGTTGGACGACCTTGCCGCCCTGTCGCAGGTCGCGCTGGTCATGCAAGCCGGGAAAACGGTGGTCCAGGCATGAGTGGCCCGCCGACCCCCGAGCAGGTCCGCGAGGCGCAGCGCATGATCGCTGGGCGGCTTCCTCCCACACCGTTGATTCGCGCACCCGGCCTGAGCGCGCAAACCGGCGCTGATGTCTGGCTCAAATGCGAGTGCTTCGCGCCCATCGGCTCCTTCAAGGCCCGCGGCGCGCTGGTGGGTGTCTTGCGCCTGGCGCCCGAACAGCTCGCCCGCGGCCTGATCTGCGCCAGCACCGGCAACCATGGCGCGGCGTTGGCCTGGGCGGCGACTGAAGCCGGTGCGCGCTGCGTCGTCGTTGTGCCCCACAACACGCCCGACATCAAGCGCCGGAATATGCGCGCCGCGGGAGGCGAGGTGATTACGGCGGGCGGCGACTGGGGCGAAAGTTGCCTGATCGCGCGAGCAACGGCCGAGCGCGAAAGCCTGCTCTATGTTGAAGACGGCGAGGACCCGTGGATCATGGCTGGCGCAGGCACCGTCGCGCTTGAAATCCTCGAACAGCGACCCGAAATCGACGCAATGATCATCCCGGTCGGCGGCGGAAATCTCATTGCCGGATGCGGAATCGTCTCAAAGGACGCCATGCGACCGATCTCTCTCATCGGCGTGCAGTCCGCGGCCGCGCCAGCGGTAACCGAGTCATTTCATCTCGGGCGGATCGTCCATCGGCCGACCACCTCGTTTGCAGGCGGGGTCGCCACAACTGGGCCCGTCCCGATGGCCTTCGAGGCGATGAAGCGACTTGTCGACGATATGCTGCTTGTGAGCGAGGACGAGCTCATGGGCGCCATCGCCCGGCTGATTGACGATCACGCCATCATCGTCGAGGGCGCCGGAGCCGCGCCCATTGCCGCCCTGCTCCGCTATCCAGAACGCTTTGCAGGTCGTCAAGTGGCGCTCATCCTGTCGGGGCGAAATCTCGAACGCGAGCGCGTTGCGATGGCGATCAGCCCACAACCATCACGCCGTCACGTAACTACCTTCACTACAAAGGCACAAAGGCACAAAGAGAATACTTTGTGCCTTTGTGTCCTTGTGGTTGAAGTTGTTCGCGATCACATTCCCGCGCAGACCTCCAACGCTATCTCAAGCAGCGCGTCGCGGACAGCGTGGCGGGTCCAGTCACGATGCGTCCACTCGGCAGCGGCGACGTCGTCACCCGCATAGAGCAGCTGACCAAAGTCAATCCCCCGGAACTGCGCCACGGCAAAAAACGCCGACGCTTCCATCTCGACCGTGCGGCATCCTTCCGCCTGGCGGCGGGTGACACGGGCGCGCGTCTCGCGATACAGCGCGTCGGTCGTCCAGGTCTTGACGAGGTCATAGGGAACGCCGCGGGCGCGCAACACCGCCTCGATCGCCGCCACCGCCCGCGGGCTGGCAGCGACTTCGCGGGCCGGCGGGAGGTAGTGAAAGGAGGTGCCCTCGTCACGGACGGCGGTGTTCGGAACCAGGACGTGCCCAACGGGAAGTGTCGAGTCAAGCACGCCGCACCCGCCGCAGGCGATTACGGACCGGCTGCCGAAGGCGATCATTTCCTCGAGGAAGCCGGCCGCCAGCGGCGCGCCCACGCCCGGATGGGTCAGCAAGACCTTTGTGCCGCCCACCGGGACTTCATAGACGGGCACCGCCCCGATCTCGGATCGCAGGTGAAAGCGGGGCTCGAGCTTCCGCGCGGCAACAAGCCGATCGATGGCGTCCTGGAAGAAGCACAGGACGGCCCGCTCGGCGCCGGCGATGGGCGCGATCACGCGGGACGGTTCGATCACCGCTTCGCCGGGCCCGTCGTATTCGCTGAGGGGGATGCGCGAATCTATCATGAGGCCAGCCTCAAGATCGCGGGCGGACCATGCCTTCTCGATACGCCTTTGCGACGACATCGGCCCGGCTGTTGGCCTGGAGTTTGGCCATGATTACGCTGACATGGTTTTTGACCGTGCCCTCGCTCAGAAAGAGCCGGGTTGCAATGTCCTTGTTGGCCAGCCCCTCGGCGATGAGGTTGAGGACCTCGGACTCGCGATCGGTCAGGGCTTCGTAATGCGGCCGATTGCGAGACTCGGCGGCGCGCAGAGGCGAAGCATCGAGGGTGACTCGCCGAAACTCGTCCATCACCTTGCGCGCAATCCCGGGATCAAGCCGCGATTCGCCCCGCGACGCCGCTCGGATGGCATCAGAGAGATCGTCGACGCTGACATCTTTGAGCAGATAGCCGATGGCCCCTGCGCGCACGCCGTCAAAGACCCAGTCGTCGCTGTCGTAGGTCGTCAACACGAGCACACGGCACGGCAGACCCGCCTGGGCGATGGCGCGCATAGCCTGCACGCCATTCATGCGCGGCATTTTCAGATCCATCAGGATGACGTCCGGAAGCAGGGCGCGGGCCTTATCCAACGCATCCAGACCATCTTGGGCCGCGCCCACACAGCGCATCCCGGCCTGATGATCGATAACGATGGCCAGACCCTCACGCACCACTGCCTGGTCATCGACGATGAGGACGCGGATGTCTTCCACGCGCTCGATTGTATGTTGGTAGAGAGATTGCAATCTCGCGCCGCGAGCGCGGGGATTGCGGTCTCGCCGGAAGTTTTCGGACGGAGGTCAGCGCGCGAATTCCGAGTACAGTCCAATCAGGCCGATGACGACAAGCAGCGCGCCTGAGATGCGGCCGATCAAGGTGTAGCGGGCGGACAGCCACCCCGTGAATCGCCGTTGCAGCGGAGCGGCCAGGAGCGGCAGCACCACCAGTGGCCACCCAAATCCGAGCCCGAAGGCCAGGAAGTAGAGCAAGCCCTGGGCCAGCGTCTCGGAGCTGCCCGCGCCGAGGGCGAACGTCGCGATGATGAGCGGCCCGATGCAGGGGAGTGTCATCGGAGCGAGCAGTGCGCCGTACAGAAACGCGGTCGCGCGCGGGTCGCGCAGCACCGGCGATTGGGAGGTCGCAAGACGGGCGAAAGGATTGAGCCCGAGCAGCATCAGAATGCCCAACAGAATGACCAGACCGTAGATGACCGGAAGCAAGACCGGCAGGATGGACGCGATCGATTGACGCAGGGCGGAAACACGGCGCCAATCAGTAGCATCGTCGTCAGCACACCGGCCAGCACCAGCACGCCCAACCAAACACTCGGTCTTGATTTGCCGCTTGCATTCGTCCCGGCGAGAAAAGCGATCAGACCCGGATAGAGCGGCAGCATGCACACGTTCGTCAGGATGGCGCTGTTACCCAGGACGAAGGCTTCGAGGAGGAATGTCATTGCGCGCCGAGTGACTTGACGAGCGCGTTGGCGTCCTCGAAACCCGTCAGGAGCTTGGAGACCGAGCCATCCGGTCGGATGACGAAGTGAGGGGTGCTGGGCGGGTTGATGGCGGTGAAGCCAAACGCGTCGACCATCAGCTTCAACTGCTCCGCGTTCAGAACCGCGAACGGGAAGTTGAGCCCGGCCTTTTCGGCATAGCTGGCGAGGTCAGCGGGTTTGAGGTCCGATTCGACGCTCAACCCGATAAAGACAACCTTGTTCGGATCAAGCTTGGCCTGAGCCTCCTTGACATACCGAAGTTGGGTGGCGCAGTTTGAGCACCAGGTCGCCATGTTCTCGACAAACACCGTTTTTCCGGGGAAGTCGGCGAGCGTAAAGGTCTTTCCCGTTCGCACATCGGTCAACTTCGTAGTCTGCCAGGCAGGCTTGGCCAACGCCTCAGTGGGCTTGGCCATCGCCTCGGCGGGCTTGGCCATCGCCTCAGTGGGCTTGGCCATCGCCTCAGTGGGCTTGGCCATCGCCTCAGTGGGCTTGGCCATCGCCTCGGTGGGCTTCGCCATCGCCTCGGTGGCCCCGGTCGGTCCATCACGCCGGTGTGGGTTTTCGCGGCTGCGAACCGCCGGGGCTGGGTTCCGGAACAGGCGGCAAGACCAAGCATCGCGGCGAAAGCGATTGGGAGCAGAGACAGTTGTGGCCGATTGAAACGATTCGTGTGATCCATTCGATCGACGTTGCCAGATTTCGGTGAACGCGCCCTTCGAGAAGTGTGACGAAAAGATTGCGATCATGAAGCTGTCTTGGGCGCGAGACACTCCTGACTTCGCAAGGGGTGTCTCGCGCCAAGAAACGGAAGCGCGACGCTAGCCTTCAAGCATCATTCTCAGCGTCACATCGGTTCCCCGGCCCGCCTGGCTTTCGATTTTGAGCCGCGCGCCGACCTCCTCGGCCCGCTCGCGCATCCCGCGCAACCCGAATCGGGCATCATCGAGGCTCTCGAGATCGAACCCAATCCCGTCGTCCGACACTTGGATCTCTACTTCCGTCGGCGTGGCTTTCAGGCGCAGCACGATCGCGCGGGCCTGGGCGTGCCGGCTGGCATTGGTGAGAGCCTCCTGCGCGATCCGGACGAACGTCTCGGCCCGGCCGCGATCGAGGCTGGGCTCGGCCCCGATTTGCTCGAAGGTCAGGGATGCGCTGGAGCGCGGGCCGATCTGATCCACCAGACGCTGAAGCGCCGCGGCGAGCCCCTGTTCCTCAACCAGATTGGCCCGCAGGTCGGTGATCGCGGCGCGGGTGTCGCGCAGACCATGACGCACAACGTCCTCGGCCGTCCGCAAGCCCTGGCGCGCGCGGGCCGGATCGGCATCGAGAAGCGCGTCTACGGCTTTGAGCTGCACGTCAATGGCGGCCAGGGTATGGGCCAGCGTGTCGTGAAGATCACGGGCAATCCGCACGCGCTCGCGGCTGGCAGCCAGCTGCTCGCCGACCCGGGCCTGAGCGGCAAGCTGCTGGTTAGCTTGCCGCAGATGGGCCTGCTCACTGCGCAATTGGTCAGCCAGCGTGCCCACAAAAATCGATGTGACCGCAATCACCAGCGCCTGGGCGCTGAACGCGGCCAGATTGAAGCGCAGGAGGGTCAAGTTAGTGATATCCACCGCGACCAGACCCGCGGCATTCAGCAGGATCGCGAGGGCCGCCCAGCGCAATGATGCGCGACGCCCTCCCAGCCACGAACCCAGCATGCTTGGGATGAGCGCCAGGAGCAGCGTCACGCCAAAACCCGAGCGCAGAAACACCAGTGGCTGGGGCAGACCGGCCTCAACCGCCGCGCGGCCGCGCCGCAGGACATCGGCGCCGCCAAAAAAGCCCTCCACCGGAAGGGCGCGGAGCATCGCCTGCAGGACCAGCCCCTCAAGCATCTGGCCAACCAGAATGGCCACAAGCAGCGCCGAGATGAAGCGCGCCGTCACCCAGCCACGCCGGGGAGCGATGAAAGTCAGCACGAGCAAGCCCAGCGAAGGCAGCGACGCAAGGGCCACCAGGCCAATCACACCCGCATCAAACGCCAGGGTCGCGCTGATCAGGCCCACCACGTCCAGGACCAGACGCAGCCCCAGGCTGACCTGCACCAACCGCAGCAACGTGGCGAGCGGCGCGCGGCCGGAGGCCGCCTCAGGCGCCATCGACTGACTCATGGCTGGAGACTATTCGTAACGCAAAGCGTCCACCGGCACCAGGCGGCTCGCCCGCCAGGCCGGATAAAGTCCGAAGATAACGCCGATCAGGACCGAAAACCCAAACGACACGATGATCGTGCCGGGCGCAACCACGGGTTTGACAAACCCCCGGGACGTTCCCGGCCGCCGCGGAAATCGCCAGGCCAAATCCGACGCCGATCAGGCCCGCGACCGCGCTCACCGTGAGGGCCTCAACCAAAAACTGGCTCAGGATGTTAATACGTCGCGCGCCCAGGGCCTTGCGCACCCCGATCTCGCGAGTGCGCTCGGTCACACTGACCAGCATGATGTTCATGATCCCGATGCCGCCCACCAAAAGCGAGATTGCGCCGACGGCCCCAAGAAAGATGGTCAGGAACGTGGCGATGGATTCGAGATTGCTGGCAATTTCAGCCTGGTCAACGAGGCGGAAATCATCCGCCTGGGCGTCACCCAGATTGTGTTGCGCGCGCAAAACCGCCGTGATGTCGGCTTTGACGGCCTCAGCCTTGGCCGTCTGGCTAGTCTCGATGTAGATGTTCGAAACCGACTTCAAGCCCGTCGCCCGGCGCACAAACAGCTTTTCCTGCGCGACGGTAAGCGGCACATAGATCACATCGTCGGGGTTGGACGGACCGAAGCCGCCCTTCTTGTCAGCCACGCCAGCCACCCGAAAGGGGACATTATCAATCAGCACCGTTTGCCCAACCGCGCCACCGGCCGGAAATAGCACATCCGCCACCGTGGCGCCCATGATCGCGTCGCGCGCGCAGATCGATTTCCTGCTGAGTGAACACGGCCCCATCGCTCAGGGGTGATGCTGCGAATGATGAATACATCGGGGTCGCCGGGGAAGCCGTGCTGCGCTGATAGATGCCAGCCGCGGCCCGCGAGTTGCCCCGAACTTCCGGCACGACCCGCTCCGCGCCGGGCACGCTGAGCGGATCTGACAGCGCCGCGACATCGTTATTCGTAAGCCGCGCGGCGGTATTTCGGCCATCGGTCGAGATGGTCAGCAAATTGCTGCCCAGGCTGCTCACCCGCGAGGTGATGCCGCTCGAAACGCCAGCTCCGATCGACAGGAGTGAAACGACCGAGGCCACCCCGATGATGACGCCAAGCATGGTCAGGATGGTGCGCAGCTTGTTGCTCGCAAGGCTTTCGAGCGCAGTGCGGATGGTTTCAAAGATGTTCATGCGTGAAGCCTCGCTATTTGCGGATGTCGCTCTCGATGCGACCGTCGCGGATGGCCACAATTCGTTTGGCATGACCGGCCACACTTGGATCATGGGTGACCAGCACAACCGTGATGCCGCGCTCGCGTTGGAGTGTCTCGAACAAAGCGAGGATCTCAGATCCGGTCCGGCTGTCGAGGGCGCCGGTCGGTTCGTCAGCCAGGATCATCGTGGGCCGCGTGACGAGCGCGCGCGCGATGGCCACGCGCTGCTGTTGCCCCCCCGACAGCTCAGTGGGCCGGTGGCGCAGCCGGTCTCCCAGTCCGACCGCCGTCAGGGCATCAACCGAGCGCTTATGCCGCTCGCCGCCGCCCATACCGGCGTACCGAAGGGGCAGCTCGACGTTGCGCAGGGCCGTGGCCTTGCCCAGCAGATTGAACTGCTGAAAGACAAAGCCGATGTTTTGGTTTCGGGCGGCCGCAAGCTGATCGTCGCCAAACTTGCTCACGTCCTTGCCGTTCAGGTTGTAGGCGCCGGACGTCGGCACGTCCAGACACCCCAGAATGTTCATCAGGGTGCTCTTGCCGCTACCGGACGGGCCGATGATGGCGACAAATTCGCCATCCTCGATCTTGAGATCGACGCCGTCGAGGGCATGCACGACTTCCACACCCATCTTATAGGACTTTTTGATGTCTTTGAGTTCAATCATAGTGGGCTGCTCGGGTCGATTCGAAATCTGCCTTCCCCTGGCGAGCTCCGAGTCGCATGAGCGAGTGACAACCTACGGATTCGGCCCGCCACCGCCGCCTGGAAAGCCGCCGCCGCCGCCAAGACCTGGAATGGCGACACCGGGTTGCTGCTGGCCGCCAGCCGGCGCCGCCGTGGTGGCGGCGATCTCAACCTGGTCGCCCGCCGCCAGTCCGCTCCGAATCTCCGTAAGGGTTGTGCCGCGCAGACCAATTTCGACCGTTACGGTTTCGGTCGTCCCGTCCGCCTTGACCCGCTTGACGACGCTGCTGCGGGTCGCCCGATCGAGCGATACCGCCCGGTTTGGGACCACCAGCACGTCACTTGCGCCCCCGATGATGACCTCGGACGTGCCGCTCATTCCAAGCAGGAAATTGGGCCGCGCGAAACCAGCCGCGAGGCCGCCGGCAGCGCCGGCCCCCGCCGGGCGTTGTCCGCCAGCGCCGGGGCCCGGACCTCTGGCGCCCGTGACATTTGTGCCCGTCACCACCGCCCCGCCGGCCGCTCCGGTTCCGGTAATGATCGCGCCACCTGGCGGTAGCGCGCCGCCCGCGCCGAGCCGCGCAGCAGCGGCGTCGAACCGAGGCGAACCTTGAACGTCACAACGTTGGCTGAGGCGGTCGCGGCCGGAGCGATCGCTTCAACCGTCGCCGAAATGGGAATCTGGGCAAAGGCCTGCAGGGTCACCCGGGCGGGCATGCCAACCCGCAGGTTGCCGATATCGGCCTCGTCAACGTCAATCTCAAAGTACGGCCGAGCCGTATCGGATACCTCGAAGGCCGTCTGTCCGCCGCCCGCATAGTCGCCCGGGTCAAAATTGACCTTGGTCACGACCCCGTCAAATGGCGCGGCCACGGTCGACAACTTCACGTTGGTCTCGGCCTGCTGCCAGGCAATATAGGCCTGGTCCACCTTGGCCCGGGCCTGGGCGATGGATTCCGGCGCAATGGGCGCCATCAGGCCGTCGAGCTTGGCCTGAGCCGATGCGATCTGCGCATTGGCCGATGCGAACTGGCTGTTGGCTGGCTTTTCGTAGGCCTTGTCGAGATTCGCCTTGGCCGCTTGCCAGGTGTTCGTCGCCTGCTCCAACGTTACCGCGGCGGCCGAGCCAACGATGCCGGCCGGGTTTCGCCGAAACTGCTGGTCATAGCCCGCCTGCGCGGATCTCAGCGATGCGTCCGCATTTGCCAGTGTCGCCTTGAGATTGGCCACCTCGTTATCGCTGGGTGCCTTAAAGAGATCGTTGTAGGCGGCTTTGGCGCTATTCAGGGCCGCTTCGGCCGACTTCACATCGTAGCTGTTAGCACCCTTGATTGTCTGGCTGTAGGACGCCTGGGCGCTCACGTAGTTGTAATACTGCGATTGGGCGGTCAGCACCAGATCGGACGTATCCAGCGAGCCGAGGGGCTGGCCAGACTTCACCGCTTCGCCTTCTTTTACCGTAATCGTGATCACGGTTCCCGAGCGCGGAAAGACCAGCGAGGCTGCGCCGCGGGGCGTGATCTTGCCCGTCGCGACGATCTTGTTCTCGATTGCGCCCTTATCCACGGTGTAGCGCGTTGCGGCCGGGCGCGCGGTCTGCGCCGCAGCTGCGTTGCCGCCCCCGAAAGGCGAGTTGGCGCAAGCGGACAAAAGCAAAGCGCCAGCGGCCACGGCGCCAGCGAGACGATGTATACGACGCATTTTTCCTCCAGGAATCCGAGAGACCAGCCTTGACTGATCCGACGGACCATCTTAGGGTGGCCCCGCGCGGCGACCCAGTGACCGGAGTCATGGATTGCTGAGGGGACGGTGAGAACCCATGTTCTCAAAACCGACATGGGCCGGCTGAGACAACGCAAGTCGGTTTGGGAAACGGGTAGCATAGGGTTTGCGCGCAGGGAACTGCGCGCGCCCGTCGGCTGATGGCGTCGCCGCTTTTGCGGCATCGCCGCCGGCTTCATCGAGGAAAAATGCGCATTCAAAAAGCAGTGGTCATTGGCGCGGGAACAATGGGAGGCGGCATTGCCGCGCTCATCGCCGGCGCCGGAATCCCAGTCACCTTGCTCGACATCCCCGCCCCCGAAGGCGCCGATCGAAACGCCATCGTCAAGACACTCTGGGATCGCCAGGTCAAGGCCAGTCCGGCCGCGCTCGTCTCACCAGACGCCGCGCGCCTGGTCACACTTGGCAACACCGACGACAACTTCGACGCGGTCAAGGACGCGGACTGGATCATCGAAGTCATTCTCGAACAGCTCGCTCCCAAGCAAGCCCTCATGGCCCGGATCGAGGCCTTTCGCAAGCCTGATTCGATCGTGACCTCCAACACATCGGGCATCCCCATTCACCGGATCGGCGAGGGCCGCTCGGCGGACTTCCAATCACACTTTCTGGGCACCCACTTCTTCAACCCGCCGCGCTATCTCAAACTGCTCGAAATCATCCCAACGCCCGACACCGCCCCATCGGTCGTCGCCTTCATGAAGGACTTTGGCGGACGGGCCCTGGGCAAAGGCGTTGTGGTGTGCAAAGACACGCCGGGCTTCATCGCCAACCGAATCGGGATGTATATCGGCCAGGCCCGGATGGTCGCCGCAATCGAAAACGACTACACCGTCGAGGAAGTCGACGCGCTGACCGGCCCGCTGATCGGACTGCCCAAGACCGCGACGTTCCGCCTCGCGGACCTGGTCGGCCTTGACGTGCACACCCATGTGCTGCGCAACCAGTATGAGGCTCTGGTCGATGATGAAGAGCGTCCGTTGTTCCGGATCCCTGCCCCGCTCCAGAAACTCATTGACGCCCAGGCGCTCGGGAACAAAAGCGGGGCCGGTTTCTACAAGACGATCAAGAAGCCGACTGGCGAGAAGGAATTCTGGGTGCTTGACCTCAAGACCGGCGAGTACGCCCCGCCGGGAAAGCCGCGCTTCGACCTGTATGGCCAGGTGCGCGACATCGACGATCTGGGCGCGCGCATGCGGGCAATCTTCGAGCACGGCGCCGGCGACCGGGGTGGCGAGTTCATCATCAGCACAACCCTGGCCATCTGTGCCTATGCCGGGAGGCGGGTGCCCGAGATCGCCGACAGCATCATCGAGATCGACAACGCCATGCGCTGGGGCTTCAACGCCGAGGCTGGCCCCTTCGAGACCTGGGACGCGCTTGGGGTGGCCAAGGCCGCAGCCGAGATGCGCGCCCGCGACATCGCCGTGCCGGCCTGGGTCGACGAGATGCTGGCCGCCGGGCACACGTCCTTCTTCCAGCGCGATGGAACGCGTGTCATCGGCGCGTGGGACCCCGTCGGCAAAACGTATGCGCCCATCGAGCGCCCCGCCCTGCGCCTGGCGCTCAAGGAACTGGCCGGCACGCCCCGCGAGCTCAAACGGAATGCCTCTGCCAGCGTCCTCGACCTGGGCGATGGGGTCCTATGCCTTGAGCTGCATAGCAAGGGAAATACGTTGGATGTCTCGACCGACGAGATGGCCCGGACGGCCCTCGACCTGCTCGGCGGCAACGCCTATCGGGCGATGGTTGTCGCCAACCAGGGCAAGGATTTCTGTCTCGGCGCGAACATCGGGCTCTTTCTGATGGCCATCGCCTCAGGCGGGATCGGCGCGATTGACAAGGCGGCCAAGAGCCTTCAGGATTTGTTGATGGCTTTCCGGTTTGCCCCCAAGCCGGTCGTCGCCGCGCCCTTCCAGCGCGCATTTGGCGGCGGGGCAGAACTCTCCATGAGCGGCGCCCGGATGGTCGCGGCAATGGAAACCTACATGGGCCTGGTCGAAGTCGGGGTTGGGATTATCCCGGCCGGCGGCGGGTGCAAGGGAGCTGATCCGGCGCAACGTCTCGCCCCATGTCGCCGATGGGAGCGATCCGGTCCCCCACCTGGCCAAGGTCTTTGAGACCATCGCATTCGCCAGGGTCAGCGAGAGCGCCCGGATTGCCCGCGAGCGCGGGTTCATCGGCGAGTCCGATGTGATTGTGCTGAATGACCTGGATCTGGTCGGGCACGCCAAACGGCAGGCGATCGCACTGGCCGAGGGCGGCTACACGCCGCCCGATCCAAACGCGCGCTCGGTCTACGCGATCGGCCAGCGCGGCAAGGCCGTTCTACAGTCGGCGATCGAGCACTATCGCTGGGGCAAGTACATCTCCGCCCACGACGCGCTGATCGCGCAAAAGCTCGCCCATGTGTTGTGTGGGGGCGATCTGAGCGTGCCACAATGGGCGCCCGAGCAGTACCTGCTCGACCTCGAACGCGAGGCCTTTTGCTCCCTGCTGGGCGAAAAGAAGACCCAGGAACGAATCGCCTTCATGCTCAAGAACAACAAGCCGCTGCGCAACTAAGGATTACCTGCAAAGCATCTTTTCGGAGTGGATGTCCTCCGGCTGCGCCGGGGGACATCCACTCCGGAAGATGCTTTGAAGGAATTAAGGCCGCAACAAAGGGCAGAGGAATACCAACATGCAAGACGCATATATTGTCAGTGGAGTTCGGACTGCGGTGGGCCGGGCGAATAAGGGCGGGCTGCGGACAGTGCGGCCCGACGATCTGGCCGCCGCCGTCATCAAGGCCGTGGTCGCCCGCACGCCCGGTCTCAACCCGGTCGAGGTTGACGATGTGGTGCTGGGCTGCGCCATGCCCGAGGCCGAGCAAGGCCTCAACTTTGGCCGTTTGGCATCCCTGATGGCCGGCCTGCCCAACACCGTGCCCGGGCAGACCATCAACCGGTTCTGCTCGTCGGGGGTGCAGACGGTCGCCATCGCCGCCCAGCAGATCATGACCGGGATGGGCGATATCGTCATCGCCGGTGGCAGCGAAAGCATGAGCCATGTCTCCATGCAGGGGCACAACTATTCGCCCAACCTGGCCGCGATGCAGATGAACCCCGAGCTGTACATGGGGATGGGCATTACGGCCGAGAACGTGGCCCAGAAGTACGGCATCACGCGACAAATGCAGGACGAGTTCGCTCTGCGCTCGCACCAACGCGCGGCGGCCGCCCAGGACGCAGGGCGCTTCGACGAGGAGATTATCCCGATCGAGGCGACCGTGATCGATCTGGATGCGGCCGGCAAGCCGCGCACGGTCAAGAGCATTGTCAAACGGGATGAGTTTGTGCGCCGCGAGACGACGCTTGAGGCCCTGGCCAAGCTCAAGCCGGTCTTCTCGGCCGTCGGCTCGGTCACGGCTGGGAATGCCTCGCCGCTCAGCGATGGCGCGGCCGCGCTGGTGGTAATGGGCGGTGACAAAACGAAGGCGCTCGGCCTCAAGCCGCTGCTGCGCTTTGTCACATTTCCGGTGGCGGGCGTGCCGCCCGAGATCATGGGCATCGGCCCGATCGAAGCCATCCCCAAGGCCCTCAAGCGAGCCGGGCTGACCCTGGCCGACATCGACCTGATCGAGCTCAACGAGGCCTTCGCCGCCCAGGCTCTGGCCGTCTGCAACGAACTTGGGCTGGATCAGAGCAAAGTCAATGTCAACGGCGGGGCGATCGCCCTGGGGCATCCATTGGGCGCGACCGGGGCCAAGCTCACCGTCCAGCTCATGCATGAAATGAAGCGGCGGGGCGGACGCTACGGGATGGTGACGATGTGCATCGGCGGCGGGATGGGCGCCGCGGCGATTTTCGAGAATCTGCAGGGTTGAAAAAGCGCGGCGCGCAATCGCCCCCGGCTTGGCCGGGGGCGATTGCGCGCCGCTTCACTGGATACAATTCCTCGGCCATGCGCGTCCTCATCATCTACAACGAGCCCCTCCTGCCCAAGGACCACCCTGAGGCCGACTCCGAACACGAGATTCTGTATGTGGCCGATGCGATCGGCATGATCCTCAAGGCGGCCGGTTTCGAAGTCGACGCGTTTGGGGTCAACCACCGCCCCGATGCGCTGATCGCCCGGCTGCGGGCCGATCCGCCCGATGTCGTCTTCAACCTCTTCGAGCACAGCACCGACCATGCGGCGGATGAGGAGTGGGTCGCAGGTATTCTGCAATGGTTGGGCATCCCCTTCACTGGCAGCCCGTCACAGACCATCGCCGTGGCGCGCAGCAAACACCTCGCCAAGGGCGTGTTGCAGGCGGCCGGGCTGCCCACCCCGCCCTTTCGGGTCATCGATCGCCTGCCCGTGGCGCCAAACGCGCTCGGCTGGCCGGTCATTCTCAAGCCGGCCGGAGAGGATTCCAGCATCGGCATCGACCAGGGCAGCGTCGTCGTCGATGACGCCGCCCTCGTATCGCGGGCCGCCCATATCCTGGAGCATTATGGGCCACCCGTGCTGGTTGAAGGTTTCATCCGGGGCCGCGAGCTGAGTGTCTCGGTGATCGAAAACCCGGACTTGCGCGCCCTGCCCCCCGTGGAAATCCTTTTCATTGATCCCGATCCGAGCTTCTGGCCGATCCTGAGCTATGGCGGCAAGTGGAAGCCCGACACACGCGAATATGACGTCACGCCGCCCAAGTACGGCGCTGACGTGGCCGAGCCTTTGGCCACGCAGATCGCCGATCTGGCCAAGCGCGCCTTCCAGGTGCTGGGCTGCCGCGACTATGCCCGAATCGACTTCCGGGTAAGCGAAGATGGTCAACCCTGGATCATCGAGATCAATCCGAATCCGGACATCAGCCCCGAGGCGATGTTGTCCGGGAATTTGAACTCAGGCGGGATCCGGCACAGCGACTATGTTGTCGACCTCACCCGCCGAGCGGCCGCGCGAGGCGGGTAAGGTGCGCTGTGTTTCGGAGGCGATAATTGGAACTGATGAATGCCATTCCCAAACCCCGGCGCGTGGCGCTGTTTATCACCTGCATCATCGACAATTTCTACCCCGACGTCGGCGATGCGAGCGTTGAACTGATCGAACGCGCGGGCGCCGCGGTGGATTTCCCGCCAGACCAGATGTGCTGCGGCCAGCCAGGTTACAACGGCGGCTTCCAAGCCGACGCCCGGGCGGTTGCAGAGCGCTGGCTGGACGCTTTTCGCGATGCCGAGTGCGTCGTCACCCCGTCCGGCTCGTGCGCGGCCATGGTCCGCCACGAATACCCGGTTCTCTTCAAGGGCACGCCCCGCGAGGCCGAAGCCCTGCGCCTGGCCAAGCGGACCTTCGAACTGTCCGAGTTCCTGGTGGATGTGATGGGGATGACAGACCCAGGTACCCGCCTGCCCCGCCCCATGCGGGCCGCCATCCACGATAGTTGTCACGGCTTGCGCGAACTTGGGGTGTCCAGCCAGCCCCGGACGCTTCTCGCCAAGGTTGGCAATCTGTCGCTGGCCGAGCTGCCCGGCCATGACCAATGCTGCGGCTTTGGCGGGCTGTTCGCGATCAAGATGAGCGCCATCAGCGGCGCGATGCTGAGCGAGAAGATCGGAGCCATCGATGGCCTGACGGGGGTCGACCTGATCATTGCCGGCGACGCATCATGCCTGATGCACATGAATGGCGGGCTCAGCCGGCGCGGTTCAAAACGGCGCGTTATACATCTGGCCGAAGCGCTGACCGGCCGGATCGCGGCGCAACCATGAGCACGCCCGTCAAACACGCCTTCTCCAACGCCGCCTTTGTTGCGCTCAAGGACGTCCAGCTCCAAACCGCCCTCGATCGCGGGATGACCCGGGCCGTCAATGGCCGGGTGGCGGCCATGAGCGAGACGAGCAATGCGCCCGCCCTGCGCCAGCAGGCCCGGCGAGCCCGGCTCGACGCTTTGGCCCGTCTGCCCGAGCTGCTTGAACAATTCGAGACGGCGGTGATCGCCAACGGCGGACATGTGCTGTGGGCGGAGGATGCCGCCGAGGCAAACGCCCTGCTCGTCGACCTGTGCAAACGCGAGAACGTCACCCGGATCACCAAAGGCAAGAGCATGGTCTCCGAGGAGGCCGGGGTCAATCACGCTCTGGAGCAGGCCGGCATCGAGGTGGTCGAGAGCGACCTCGGCGAGTACATCCTGCAGCTCGCCGGCGAGCCACCCAGTCACATCGTGTTTCCGGTCGTCCACAAGACGCGCCAACAAGTGGCGACGGTTCTGCAAAGCACGCTGAACATGCCGCCGACCGACGATCCCGAGATGATGACCCGCTTCGTCCGCGGCGTCATGCGCGAGAAGTTCCTGGCCTCCGAGCTCGGGATCAGCGGGGCCAACTTCGCTGTGGCCGAAACCGGCGCCATCGTGACCTGCGAGAACGAGGGCAACAACCGGCTTTCAACGACGATGCCGCGGATTCAGCTGGCCATCGTCGGGATCGAGAAGATCCTGGCCACGATGGAGGACCTGGGCACACTGATGCAGCTGCTGCCGCGCAGCGCCACCGGCCAACGGATCACGGTCTACAACAACATCATGACCGGGCCGCGCAAGCCCGGCGAGAAGGACGGCCCCGAGGCGTTCTACGTGCTGCTGCTCGACAACGGGCGCTCGCGGATCCTGGCCAGCGAATACGCCGAGAGCCTGGCCTGCATCCGCTGCGGCGCGTGCATGAACATCTGCCCGGTCTATCAGAACGTGGGCGGGCATGCCTATGGCGCGGTCTACCCCGGCCCGATCGGCTCGATCGTGACGCCTCTGCTGAATGGTTTGTCCACCGCGCCCGAGCTGCCCCAGGCGAGCAGCCTGTGCGGCGCGTGCCAGGCCGCCTGCCCGGTCGACATCGCCATCCCGGCCATGCTGCTCAAACTACGGCGCGATTTGAATGACACGAAGCAAACCGGCGCCATTTGGCGGATCGGGATGCGGATCTGGCGGATCGGGATGCGCTCAAAGGCGCTGTACGATATTGGCACTGCGGCCGGGCGCATCACCACCCGCCTGCTTGGCGGAGAATCAGGCGTGTTGCGCCGGCTTCCACCCCCGCTCAACGGCTGGACTGACAGCCGCGACTTTCCCGCGCTCAGCCGCGAGCGCTTCCGCGACCGGCTGGCCCGCAGGAGCAAGACCCCATGAGCACCCGCGACGCCATCCTGAACCGCCTGCGCAAAACGGTCGCAAACGGGCCACCGGCTGCGCTGCCCGCGGCGGCCCCGCGTGTGGCCGTCACGCGCGTCAACGACAGCTCCCGGCCGGCCCTGCGCGCCCGCTTCGCCGCGGAACTGGAGCGCGTGCGCGGACAGCTTCACCCAGCCGCCGGCGAGTCCGAAGCGCGAGACACCCTCGCGGCCATTCTGCGCGCGCGCGCGGCAACCCGCATCACGGCCTGGGATGACGTGCCGTTAACGGGCTGGGCCGATACATGCACGGCGCTGCGCGTGACCCGGGTCGGCGATGACCGGGCCGAGGCAGCGACAGCCGATATCGGGCTCACCGGCTGCGACGCAGTAATCGCCGCCACGGGCACGCTGGTCCTCGAAGGCGGGCCGGGGCGCTCGCGTCTGGCCTCGCTGCTTCCAGCGGTCCATATCGTCATTGCGCGAGAGTGTCAGCTCGTCCCGCAGCTCGAGGACTATCTCGAGCGCAAGCGTGTTGACGGCAACGCGGCCTATCGCCGCAGCAGCGCGGTCACGCTGATCACCGGCCCGAGCCGAACGGCCGACATCGAGATGCAGATCGTCTACGGCGCGCATGGGCCGCTGGAATTGCATGTCATCCTGATCGCCGAATGAACACCGTCCTGGACTACGGACACGCCGCCGCTTCTGTTTCCGAAATCGATAGACCCCGCCCCGGCGTACGCCGGGGCGGGGTCTATCAATTTCGGAAAATACCTACGAAGCAGCAGGCGGCGAGGGAATCACGGCCACGGCCCGATTGCTGCGATAGGCCTGCGTGGTCGAGATGTTGGCGTGCCCAAACCACTCCTGCACGCGCCGGGCATCCACGCCTTCGTCGAGCATATGCGCCGCGCGCGAGTGGCGCAGGGTGTGCGGCGTGACGTCTCCCTCGAGGCCAGCGGCCCGGGCATGATGGCGGGTCATCAGCCACACCGCCTGACGGGTCAGGGCCGCGCCGGACGGATTGAGAAACACCGCATCTGTCGGAGTATTGCCAAGGAACTCAGACCGGCCGCCGGCAAGATAGGCGCGAATGGCGGCAACCGCCCTCTGGGTGATGGGCGCGACGCGCTGCCGGCCCGCCCGGCCCACACAGCGGGCTTCCCCGCGTTCGAGGTCCAGGTCGCTCATCTTCAGCGCGATTGCCTCCGATACCCGCATCCCCGTGGAATACAGGAACTCCAGCAAGGCGCGGTCACGCGCTGCGCGCGGCGGTGAGACGCTTGTCGGCGCGTCAATCAGTCGGACCGTCTCATCCTGAGACAGGGTTCGGGGTGCTTTGCGCTCGATGCGCGGCGCGCGCATGTCGGTTGCCGGATTGAGGGTCGCTATGCCGCGCTTGTGCATCCAGGCGAAGAGCGTTTTCAGCGCCGCGATTTTTCGGGCGACCGTCGCGCTGGAATACCCGCTCCGGATTTGAGCAACGTAGGCCGAAATGTGCTCCTGCGTGATCGATGACCACTGCGCCTCAGAATCCAGGGTGGCCTCCAGATGGTGGCAAAACTGGCTGAGGTCGTTGCGATACGCGAGGACGGTGTTTTCCGCCGATTTCCGTTCCGTGCGCAGCGCAGAGAGGAACTCATCGACGGTGGTGTACCAGTTCATAACTAACAATTGCAATTATACGTCGATATAATCCACTCGTTATGCCAACCTTCAGAATCCTGATTCCCGAAGACCTGTCGGCTGCCGGACTTGAACTGCTGTCCGCCGACCCCGCGGTCACGGTGAATATCCACAAAAAGTTGCCGCGGGCCGAGCTGCTCGCTCAAATCGCCGACTACGATGCCCTGATCGTGCGCAGTGAAACCAAAGTTGACGCCGAGGTGATCGAGGCGGGCAAGAAACTGAAGGTCATCGGCCGAGCCGGGATCGGGGGTGGACACCATCGAGGTGGAGGCCGCCACCCGGCGTGGCATCATCGTCATGAACACACCCCAGGCCAATACGACTGCGACAGCCGAGCACACTCTGGCGATGATGCTGGCGATGGCCCGGAACATCCCGCAGGCCGACGCATCGCTGCATCGACTCGAATGGACGCGCTCCAAATTCATGGGGGTCCAGTTGCAGGGCAAAACCCTGGGTGTGGTCGGCCTGGGAAGGGTCGGCACACAGGTCGCGCGCCGGGCCCAGGCCTTTGGGATGGAGGTCGTCGCCTACGATCCGTATGTCAGCGAGGAAATGGCCCGGGCCAACAAGATCACCCTGATGGAATTGGATGAAGTCCTTAGCCAGAGCGACTTTGTGACTTTGCACTCGTCCCTGACCGCGGGCAGCCGTGGCCTGCTGAACGCCGAGAAGATCGCCCGGATGAAACCCACCGCGCGGGTGATCAATGTCGCCCGCGGCGCATTGATCGATGCAGACGCGCTCTATACGGCGCTGACGACCGGCCAACTGGCCGGCGCGGCGCTTGACGTGTTTGAAGACGAGCCGCCCGGCGATCACCCCCTGCTCAAACTGCCCAACGTTGTCGTCACGCCGCATCTGGGCGCCAGCACGGTTGAGGCGCAGCGGGACGTGTCGATGCAGATGGCCGAACAGATACTGGACTGCCTGCATGATCGGGATGTGCGCAATGCGGTGAATTTTCCGCCGATCGATCCGCTGGCCCTGCCGGTCGTGCGCCCGTATCTGCGCCTGGCCGAAAAACTCGGGGCGCTGCACGCCGGCCTGCTCGAAGGACGCCTGTCGCGAGTCGAGGTTGAATACCGCGGCTCCGACATCAGCCCGCACGCCAAACCACTGACCGTCGCGCTGCTGCGCGGGCTTCTCGCGCCCGTCCTCGGCGTGGAACGGGTGAATTACGTCAACGCGCCGATCATCGCCGGCGAGCGCGGAATCATCGTTTCGCAGGCCATGAACCTGGTGAGCTCGGACTACACCAACATGATCTCGTGCCGGGTGACGGCATTGAGCGACGAAAACGGCGAGGAGACCCGCGTTATTGCCGGCGTGCTGTTCGGCGGCCACCAGCCGCGGATTGTGCAGATCGATGGCTTTCGGATTGACGCAGTTCCCGACGGGCAGTTGTTGATCGTGTCGTCGCGCGACGTTCCGGGCGTTATCGGCCGGATCGGGACGATTCTGGGCGCGAACTACGTCAACATCGGCGAGTACCGCCTTGGACGCACCCACGCCGGCGATCGGGCCATGTCGGTGGTCAACCTCGACGGGGTGGTGCCTGAGTATGTGCTGAAAGCGTTGCGCGACCTGCCCGAGGTGATCTCGGTGCGGCAGATGAGCCTGTAGGCAAGCGATGGATGCAGAACGTTTCGTGGCGGACCGGGTGCGCCGAATGTCGGCCTATGCGCCCATCACCCCCGTCGAAACCATCGCCCGCCGCATCGGCGCGACGGCGGAAAGCATCGTCAAGCTGGATGCGAACGAGAATCCCTACGGTCCAAGCCCGCGCGCAATCGCCGCCCTGGCCCGCCTGAGTGATGCGCATCGTTACCCGGATCCGGATCAAATCCGGCTGCGTGAGGCGATCGCCGGTTTTTCCCGGGCTTCCAGCCGAGAATCTGATCTGCGGGCGGGCGCCGATGAACTCCTCCAGCTTGTGGGAATGGCCTTCGTCGAGCCCCGGGGATGGGCTGATTGATCTGCCGCCGACGTTCGGGATGTATCGCTGGGTGGCCGACATCACCGGCGCGGAATACATTCCGGTGCGGCGTGACGCCGCGTTCCGCCTGGATCGGGCCGCGATCGCGCGGGCGGTGGCGGCCCATCCGCGGGCCAAGCTCATGTTCGTCACCCACCCCAACAATCCCGATGGCGCCCTGGCCGATGAGGGCGATTTGCGCGCGCTGGCCGAAATCCTCGTCATCGACGAAGCGTATATTGATTTCGCGGCGCGCCCCAAGCCTCGGCCATTGGGCCCTCGAGCGGCAAACGTCATTGTGTTGCGCACGTTCAGCAAGTTGGCCGGCCTGGCCGGGATGCGGGCGGGATATGGGGTCTTCCACGCCTCCATTGCCGCTCACCTGTGGAAACTCAAGCAGCCGTATACCCCGACGGCGGCCACGTCGGCGGCGCTGATCGCCGCGCTGGATGATCCAGGTCATCTTCAGGACGCCCGCGCGCGGATCGTGGCGGAGCGCGAACGGCTGCGCGCCGCGCTGGCCGGCCTCGGCTGGCTGGCACCCTATCCGTCCGAGGCCAACTTCCTGCTATGCCGGATTTCAGCCTGGGACGCACCGGTCGCAGGCGTTAGCGCCGGTCGGGCGCTGCGCGATGCGCTCGGAAGCACAGGGCGTCATGGTCCGTTACTTTGATCGGGAGGGCCTGCGCGACTGCATCCGGATCAGCGTTGGCCGGCCCCAGGACACCGACGCGCTGGTGGGCGCTCTCAGGCGCATCGCCGGTTAGGCATCAACGCAAAATGATTTGGCGAGATCACTCTCACCGCGCTTCGCGCGGTGAGAGTGATCTCGCCAAATCATCTCGTTCGTCTGAGGGAGAATTGAGCAATGAGCCGAATTGCGAAGATCCACCGCGCGACGCGTGAAACCGAAGTGCTGATCGACCTGGAACTGGACGGGACCGGGCAGGCTGACATCCAAACCGGCCTCGGCTTCTACGATCATTTGCTCCACCACGTCGCCCATCACGGGCTGTTCGATCTGCGCATTCGGGCGACCGGCGACCTGCATATCGATGAACACCATACGGTGGAGGATGTCGCCATTTCGCTCGGCCAGGCCCTTGACACAGCGCTGGGTGACCGGTCTGGGATCGCCCGGATGGGCGACGCGTTCGTGCCCATGGACGAGGCCCTCGCCCATGTCGTCGTCGATTTGAGTGGGCGGGCCTATGCCGTCTTCGAGGGCGCATTCGGGACGCCCCGGGTCGGCCAGCTTGCGACGAGCCTGGTCCCGCACGCGCTCGAGAGCCTGGCCACGCATGCCCGGATGAATCTGCACACCCGGGTGCTATATGGGCGGGACGATCATCACAAGGCCGAGGCAGTCTTCAAGGCGCTCGGGCGGGCTCTTGACGTCGCCACCCGGCTCGACCCGCGCCGGACGGGCGTGCCTTCCACCAAGGGCACACTGGCATGATCGCCGTCATTGACTATGGCGCGGGAAATCTGCGCAACGTGTGCAAGGCCCTGGACCGGGTGGGGGCGAATCCAACGCTCACCGCCGACCCGCGAGAGATCAAACGGGCGGACAAGGTGGTGCTGCCCGGGGTCGGCGCGTTCGCCGACTGCATGATGGGCCTGCGACAGAGGGGCCTGGTCGAACCGTGTCTCGAAGCCGCCCATTCTGGCCGTCCCTTTCTTGGCATCTGCGTTGGCATGCAATTGCTCTTCGATGTTGGCGAAGAGATGGGTGAGTGGCCCGGCCTGGGCCTGATCCCCGGCCGGGTCGGACGTTTTGATTTCTCCGAGATTCAAGGCGCGGCGCGCCTTCCGATCCCTCATATCGGCTGGAATCACGTGCTATTGGATCAGCCTGAACACCCGCTCGTCGCGGGCGTGTCGGCGACCGGCTACGCCTATTTTGTGCATTCGTATCACGCGCGGGGCCTGCCCGCCGCAAACATCGTCGCCAGCGCCGACTACGGGTACCCATTTCCGGCGGTCGTGGCCCAAAACAACGTGTTCGGCATCCAGTTCCATCCGGAGAAGAGCCAGGCGGTCGGCCTGCAGATGCTCCGCAACTTTGTGACGCTATGACCTTTACCCTGTATCCCGCCATTGACTTGCGCGCCGGCAAGGTCGTCCGCCTGCGCCAGGGCGATCCTGCCCGCCAGACCGCCTACGGCGACGACCCGGCCGCCGTGGCGGCGCGCTGGACGGCCGCCGGCTCAAACTGGATCCATGTCGTCAATCTGGATGGCGCGCTGGGCGATGCGGCCGCCGCGGCCATCAATCGGGCCGCCCTCAGCGCGATTGCCCGCACGACCTCGGCGCGCTTGCAGGTGGGCGGCGGTTTGCGCAGCCTCGACGACTTGCAAGCGGCCTTTGACGCCGGCGCGACCCGAGCCATCATCGGGACCGCCGCAGCCGAGCATCCGGAGCTGATCGCAACCGCATTGGCCCGCTTTGGAGCCGAGCGGATTGTGGTCGGGCTTGATTCCCGCAACGGTCTGATCGTCACCCGTGGCTGGCAGACGGCGACTGAGATCACCGCCGGGGATCTCGGTTGCCAAATGGCCGAACTGGGTGTCGTCCACGCGCTCTACACCGAGATCGGGCGGGACGGGATGCTGAGCGGGCCGGCGGCCGAGATGACGGCGGCCGTCGCGCAATGGACGGGCCTGAGCGTCATGGCGTCGGGCGGTCTGCGCCACCTCGAAGACGTGCGCGAGCTGCTGCTGTATGCGCCCCGCGGCGTCTCCGGCGTTGTTGTCGGCCGGGCGCTGTATGAAGGCACACTCGATCTCGGCGAAGCGCTTCGCCTGATTGCGGGGAGCGGCTGAGGATGCTGGCGAAAAGGATCATCCCGTGTTTCGACGTCGCCAATGGCCGGGTGGTGAAGGGCGTGAAGTTCGTTGATCTGCGCGACGCGGGCGATCCGGTCGAGCAGGCCGGCATCTATGACGCCGAGGGCGCGGACGAGCTTGTTTTTCTGGACATTCTGGCCTCGCATGAGTCGCGCGGCACCACGATTGAGATGGCCCGGAAGGTGGCCGACGCGGTCTTCATCCCCTTTACGATCGGGGGCGGCGTGCGCGGTCCGGAGGACTTCCGCACGCTCTTGCTCGCAGGCGCGGACAAGTGCAGCATCAACAGCGCCGCCGTGCGCAATCCCGGGCTCATCAACGAGGCGGCCTGGAAGTTCGGGGCACAGTGCGTTGTGCTCGCCATCGACGCGAAGCGCGACGAAAGCCTGAATGCGGGCGGCGGCGGCTGGCGGGTGCACGTGAACGGCGGGCGCGGCCCGACCGAGCTCGACGCCATCGCCTGGGCGATGGACGCCGAGAAGCGCGGCGCGGGCGAGATCCTGCTGACGAGCATGGACACCGACGGCATGCAAAGCGGCTACGACCTGCCTTTGCTCCGGGCCATGCGCGAAGCGGTCAACATCCCCATCATCGCCTCGGGCGGCGCGGGCACGCTCGCGCACTTCTACGAGGCCATCGACGCCGGCGCGAGCGCGGTGCTGGCGGCCTCGGTCTTCCATTACAAGACCTTCAGCGTGCACGATGTGAAGGCCTATCTTGCGTCGCGGGGCGTGGCCGTTCGTCTCAACTGAATCATTAACAGAAGAAGGGAAGAAGGAAGTAGCTGGGAATCAGCTCCCTTCCTTTTTTCTTTCTTCTGTCAGGATACCAAAGCCATGATCGATCTGAAATATGATAGCAACGGCCTCGTCACCGCCGTCGCGCAGGACGCGACGACGGGACGGGTGCTGATGGTGGCCTGGATGAACGCCGAGGCCGTGCGCCTGACCCGCGAGACGGGCGAGGCCTGGTTTTGGTCGCGCAGCCGGCAAGCGCTGTGGCGCAAGGGCGAGACCAGCGGCAACATGCTGCGGGTGCGCGAGATCCGGGCCGATTGTGACGCCGACACGCTTTTGCTGCGGGTCGACGCCGCCGGGCCGGCCTGCCACACCGGGCGCGAGAGCTGCTTTTGGCAGGGGCTGGATGGCGAGATTCTGGAGACGCCGCCCGTCGCAGGTTTCCTGGATACGTTGGAGGGCGTCATCGCATCGCGTCGCGAATCGACACCCGAGAGCAGCTACACCGCGCGCTTGTTTGCCAAGGGGAGGCACAAGATCGCCCAGAAGGTGGGGGAGGAGGGACTCGAAGTCGCGATGGCAGGCGTTGCCCAGGATGACGAGCGCATGCTTGATGAATCGGCCGATCTGCTGTATCACCTGCTTGTCCTGCTCAACGAGCGCGGACTACCGCTCCAGGACGTGCTGGGGCGGCTCGCGGCGCGGCACGCCTAGCGATCAATTTGCAAGGGCGCTGGCCCCGGCTCCGCCGGGGCCAGCGCCCTTGCAATAGACTCTGATGCGATAATACGCCGCATCCACCCAATCGGATCCGCAAAGGACGTTAAATGGCAATCCTCGCTGATAAAAACACTCGACTCATTGTGCAAGGCATCACCGGCCGCGAAGGCGATTTTCACGCCCGGGCGATGCACAAGCATTCGCCCATCATCGTGGGCGGCGTAACGCCCGGCAAGGGCGGTCTGGCTCTCGACTACGAGGGAAGCAAGATCCCGGTCTTTGACACGGTCGGACAAGCTGTGCGTGAGACCGGCGCAACAGCGACGGTCATCTATGTGCCGGCCAAGTTCGCGCCGGACGCGATGATGGAAGCCGCCGACGCGGGGCTCAAGTTCATCGTCTGCATTACCGAGGGCGTGGCCGTCCTTGACATGATCAAGGTCCGGGCCTATCTCGACACCAAGGCAGCCACGTTGCTCGGCCCGAACTGTCCTGGTTTGATCACGCCCGGGCAGGCCAAGATCGGGATCATCCCGGCCAATATCTGCAGACCGGGATCGATCGGGATCGTGTCGCGCAGCGGCACTTTGACGTATGAGGCAATCGCAGCGCTCACCCAGGCTGGCTTTGGCCAAAGCACGGTCGTTGGGATTGGCGGCGACCCGGTGCGCGGCCTGGACTTCCTCGAAGTCATCAAGAAGTTCAACGACGATCCCCAGACCGAAGCCATCATCATGATCGGCGAAATCGGCGGGAGCGATGAAGAGAAGGCAGCGGCCTGGGCGAAGGACAACGTCAAGAAGCCGATGGTTGGCTTCATCGCCGGACGCGCGGCACCCGAGGGCAAGCGGATGGGGCATGCAGGCGCCATCATCGAAGGCGGGATGGGCACCGCGGCCAGCAAGGTCGAAGCGATGGAAGCGGCCGGTATCACAGTGGCTGACCTGCCGACTCAGTTCCCCGACCTGCTGAAGTTGCGGCTCAAGACTTCGGCGCCTAAGAAAACGGCGGCAAAGCCCGTTGCAAGAACTCCTGCCACAAAGAAGGCTGCCGCCAAGCCCGTGGCGAAGAAACCAGTGGCCAAGCCCGTGGCAAAGAAGCCAGCGGCCAAGCCTGCGGCGACGAAACCAATGGCCAGGCCCACGGCGAAGAAGCCCGTAGCAAAGAAGCCAGCGGCGAAGACGCGCAGCTGACTTCTTCAGGTTTCCGCCACAAAGGCACAAAGACACCAAGAATCAGGTTTGCTTTGAGTGCCCCAGAAGCCGTCCAGAAAAGGGGTGGCGAGATCGCATCCCCGCGCGGCGGGATTGCGATCTCTGCTTAGGATGATTTCTAGTGTATTTGGGGTGAGCCGATGATTGTCATCGACGCCTCGCCCGCCGTCCACCACAAGGCTGGTCTGGGCCGCTACGCCGAAGACCTGATCGGCGCGCTTGTCCAACGATCGGACCCAAAGCGGCTCGGGGTTTTCTATCACAATGCGCCGAGGGCCAGACCCTCGCCCACAATCGCGTCGCTTCCGGCGATCACCAGCCCGCTCGGGTCATACCCCTGGCGGCTGCGGGCGTTGCTCGCCCAGATCGCCAATGCGGGCCAGGATCAGGTCCTGGCAGGACTCGGACCGGTCGACTTGTTTCACGCCACCGAACATCTGCTGCCGCGTTTCAAGCGCGCGCCCACGGTGTTCACCTTGCACGATTTGATCTTCCGGGCCTATCCGCGCTTTCACCTGCCCCGCAACTGGATCTACTTGCAGCTCGCCATTCCCCTCTTTTTGCGTCGCGCGACGGGTAATTTGCGTGTCGGACTGGACGCGGCGGGATGCAGAGCGGCTATGGATTGCCGCGGGCAAAGACGCATGTGGTATGAGGGTGTCCACGCGCGGTTTGGGCCCGTGGCGGACCCCGCCCGGCGCGCGGCGGCCCGCGCCAAGTACAAATTGCCGGAGCGCTACCTACTCGCGCTCAGCACCATTGAGCCGCGCAAGAACCTGCTCACCCTGTTCGACGCGATCGCGCGGCTCGACAACACGAAGCTGGGGGGTTGGGCCGATGTGCCGCTTATCGTGGGAGGACGCCAGGGCTGGTTAACTGACGAGACATATGCGGCAGTGAAGGCACGCGGCCTTGAAGGACGGGTGCGCTTCGCGGGATTCATCGGGGACGAGGATCTGCCAGCCGTGATGTCGCAGGCTGCGCTTTTTTGCTTTCCATCGTTGTATGAGGGTTTCGGCTTTCCGCCCCTGGAGGCGATGGCTTGCGGCGCGCCCGTACTGAGCTCAGACGCTTCATCGCTGCCAGAAGTGTTGGGCGACGCGGCCGAGTACGCAGCGCCGACCGACCCCGCGGCCTGGGCGCGGGCGATCGAGCGGTTGCTGTCCAACGAAGAAGCGCGGCACGTGCTGGCCGTCCGCGGGCCGGCCCAGGCCAGGCGCGCTTCACCTGGGCGCGGGCGGCGGCGGAGACCGAAAAGGTCTACGCGGAAGCCATTTCAGCCTGGTCGAGCCGTCGCCGTCAGAAAAAATCGGAATCAAGTTCCCGCCCCGGCGCACGCCGGCGGGAACTCTATTCAAGAATATTCGCCAGCGCTCAGGGGCCGAGCACCTCGACCGCCTCGGTCACCTTCTCCAGCACTGCTCGATTGAGCGTAACGCCGATGCCCGGGCCGGCCGGAACCGGCATCATGCCGTCGACGGTCTCGAGCGGCTCGTTGACGATGTCGGCATCCCAGTAGCGGCTGGCCGAGCTGGTATCGCCGGGCTTGCTGAAGTTTGGCAGTGTGGCGAGGTGGATGTTATGGGCCCTGCCGATTCCCGACTCAACCATGCCGCCGCACCACACGGGGGCGTCGAACGCCGCCGCCACGTCATGGACACGCCGGGCCTCGGCGTGGCCACCCACCCGGCCGACCTTGATGTTGATGACCCGCGCGGCGCGCAACTCCAGAGCTTTCCGGCAATCGGCTGCCGACTGAATGCTTTCATCGAGACAAAGGGCGGTCTGAATCGCTGCCTGCAACTTGGCGTGATCGACGATGTCATCGAAGGCGAGCGGCTGCTCGATATAGTCCAGGCCAAATTGATCGAGGCGCCGGAAGGTCTTGAGATCGGCATACGTATATGCGCTGTTGGCATCCACGGTCATGGTGATATCGGGGAAGACCGCACGCACGGCCGAGACCGGCGTAATCTCCCAGCCCGGCTTGATTTTCAGCTTGATGCGCTTGTAACCCTGCGCGACATGGCGAGCCACAATCTCCACCGTCGCCTCGGCCGAGGGCTGGATGCCGAGCGAGACGCCGACCGGAACGGACTCCCGTGTTCCTCCCAGCAGGCGGCTCAAGGGCGTATTCAGGCTGCGCGACCACAGATCCCAGAATGCCATCTCGATCACGGCTTTGGCCATGCGATTGCCCTTGAAAGGCGCATTGACCGCCGCGATCGCCTCAGGGCTGTTGAAGGTCTTGCCGATCACGCGCGGCAGGAGCACATCGCGCAACATCGCAACCGTCGTGGCCACGGTCTCTTCGCGATAGAGCGGGAAGACGTCATCAGAGACCGACTCGGCATAGCCTTCCAGCCCGCCACTGTAGAGGTGAGCAGGACGAAGTAGCGCGACGTGGAGACCCCAAAAGAGGTCTCGAAACGGAATTTCAGGGGAAGGCGGACAAGGCGCATCTCGGCGCGGTCTATTCGCAGCATAGTGGCGGCATTGTAATGGGAATGGGCTGATGCGCGGGGATGGCCGCTGGCCATCCCCGCGCATCAGCCAAGGGGATAAGATTGTGCTTTGTTGAATAGAAACATGAGCATCGATACACCCCAGGGCATCGCCCTGATTACCGGCGGCAATCGCGGCATCGGCTACGCGACCGCCCTGTCCCTCGCCAAACGCAACACCCCCATCATCTTCACCTCGCGCGACGCGTCGCGGGGCCAGGCAAGCGCCGATACGATACGGGCCCTGGTACCGGGCGCCCAGGTCGAGGTCTTGTCTCTTGACCTGGCCTCGATGGCTTCCATCCGAGCCTTTGCAGCGGCGTTTCTGATCCGCGATACTCCGTTGCGAGCCCTGATCAATAACGCCGGCGCAATGGGCCTGGGTAAGCAGATCGAATTCACCCGGGATGGGTTCGAGATGGAGTTTGGGACCAACCACCTCGGGCACTTTCTGCTCACCCATTTGCTGATGCCGGCCCTCGAAGCGACGCCGGGATCGCGCGTGATCTCGGTGGCGTCGATTCGCCACATCCCGGGCAAGGGCGGCATCGGCGCGCGCTTCGACTTCGACAATCTGAAAGGCGAGCAGTCGTACGAGCCGCGCATGTCCTACAACAATACGAAGCTGGCCAACGTGTGGTTTGCCTATGAATTGCAGCGGCGTTTTGGCGGCAAAGGTCTGGTCTCAATCGCGGCCTGCCCCGGGTTCGGTGCCTGAGACCCTGGCCGTCAGCCGGACCGGGCTGGCCCATTTCGTGTACACCCGTCTGCTCCCGCTCATCCCTGGCGCGCGCCCGGCTGCTGTGTCTGGCGATGAGCTGTCGGCCCTGGCCATCGATCCTGCCTATGCGAAGGAGGGCGGCACCTTCTATGCGAGGGGGAAGAAAATCGCGTCGAGCCCGGCATCGTATGACGAGGCGTCGGCGCGGCGATTGTGGGAGTTGAGCGAGAAGCTGACAGGGGTTGGCAGCGCGTGATTTGAACGTTGCTGTGTACACTTCCTTCGAAATGCCAACGCCTCTTTCCCGCGCGCGCCTGCTCCCCCTCTTCATCATTGTCGTCAGCCTGCTCGGCGCCTGCAAACCACCCGTGCCAGGCACGGGCAAGGTCGGTCAAAAGCTGGACTACCAGGGCTATTCGATTACCGTCGCAGCCGTTGAATTCGGCGAGGACTTCCCCGGCGCGCGCAAGGCCCGGGATGGTTATACGCTGGCCGCGCTGGATGTCATCGTGGCCAGCGACCGAGCCAAGGATGTCACCTTTCGGCCCAAATACGCCACGTTGGTCGGCGCCGATGGTGAAGAACATGCTGCCCGCGCCTCCGGCCGGGACCCGGCCCTGGAGGAGGTGGAGGACCTGCCAAAGGGGCAATCCCGCCGGGGCTGGCTGACCTATGAAGTCCCCAAAAACGCCCGCAAGTTTCAATTTAGGTATTCACTGCCGCCAGCGATGAATGATGCCGAGTTGCAATTCGACATCGAGAAATGAAGCTGGCCTTCGTCGCGCCCTTCGCGTGCTCGCCCAAGGCGACCGTCAGCGCGCGCATGCTGCCGATGGCGGCCGCCCTGGTGGCGCGGGGCCATTCCGTTCATGTGCTCGTCCCGCCTTACGACAACGTGGTGGATAGCGAGCGAACCTGGACCCAGGACGGGGTAATTGTCGAGAACCTGCGCGCCTCAGGCGCCGGCGCCGGGGCAATCTGGTCGCTCGCCGGGCGCCTCGCGGGGCGCGTCACCGCTCTTGGGCCTGATCTCATTCATGTCTTCGAGCCGGTCGGACCCGGGGCGCTGGCATTGACTCGCAGCATGTTTCCGGGCGGCCAACGCTGGACTGCGCCGGTCATCCTCGACAATGACGACTGGGAGGGGCGCGGCGGCTGGCTTGACGTAAACCCCCAGCCTTCTCTCGTGAAGGCCGTTCTGGCATGGCAGGAGGGCTGGACGCTGGGCCACGCGAAGGCCATTACCTGCGCCAGCGAAACGTTGATGACCCGATCGGGCGAGCTTGCTCCAGGCATTCCCACCGCGGTCGTGCCCAACGGTCCAAACACATCCTTGCGGGCCGAGGTTGCCGCCATCGAGCCGACGCGGCAGGCGCTGCGCGCGGGTTACGGCTGGCGAGACAAACAGGTGGTCATCTATCTTGGCACTATTCCGGCCGGCCACGATATGGACATCGCGCTTGCCGCATTCAAGGCCGCTGCTGAATCAACCCGAACCTGATCTGGTGCGTGATCGCAACGGGCGAAGGCCTCGGCTCTTTCCGGCAGGCCGCCGGGCGGAGCGGGGTTGGCCGGCAGATCGAGTGGCACGGGTTCATCCCCACCCCTCGAGGCCATCCGCCATTGGTGGCTGCCGACATCGCCGTCTATCCCTATCGCGACACCAACATCAACCGGGCCAAGTGCTCGGGCAAGGTCATCGACTACATGGCCGCCGGGAAACCGATGGTTGTCAGCGATGTCGGGATGAATCGGGTCTATCTGACCGATGGCGAGCACGCCCTGCTCACCCCGCCCGGCGATGGCGCCGCTTTTGGGGCAGCCCTGCAACGCCTGGTCGCCGATCCTGCCTATGCGAATAGCCTCGGGGCCAACGCCCAGGAACGGCTGTGGAAGAATTTCGCCTGGGGCAAGCGTATCCCTGAGCTTGAACAGTTATGCACCTGCCGCGGACAAGTGCATGCCCAATTGACGGCGTTTCCGGAAACGACAGGACTTCAGGTGGCGGCCGCCGGCACAACGGTTTCACCCGAGTCGGCATAGGACGGACGCTCTTCGATCGGGAAAGGCTCGATGAAGATATCGCCAAACGGCGTGTCCTGCCAGGCCCGGACCTCGTAGCGTTTCAGCATCTCGAGCAACGCCAGAAGGGTGATGCAGATCTCGACGCGCAGATTCACCCCAACCAGTACATCGGTGAAAAGAATCCGGGGCGCTGCCTTGAGTCGGTCGAGAATACGATCCTGGCATTCCGTCACCGTGAACGGCATGACCGTCAACACGGTGCCAACAGCGTCCGGAGGCATCAGGCGATCGACCACCCGCTGCATGGCCCGGGCCAACATGGCCAGGCTGATGTTGTCCAGCGGCAGCGTTGTCGCCTTCGGGCGCGCAATCGGCGGCGGCGCAACCAAAAATGACTTCAACCCCGCATCTTCGCGCGCGCGGAGCACCCGAGCCGCCCGTTTGTAGATCTGATACGCCCGCAACTGCGCGACAAGATCCTCGCTGTCGGGTTCCTCGCTTTCGATGGCCACTGGCGCGATCGAAGGCAACAGGGCCCGGCTCTTGAGCAGGAGCAGACGCGTCGCGATGGCGAGGAAGCTTGAAATCGACTTGGGGTCGCGAGCCGGCATCTGCAGCATGTGCTCGATAAACTGATTGGCGACCGTCGCCAATGAGACCGCCGTGATGTCGAGCTCGCGCTCCTCGATCAGCCTGAGCAGCACATCCAGCGGCCCTTCGTAATTAGGCAGCCGAAGGGTGAAGGGCGCATCGGGGAGCGCGCGGGTGATCGCGGTATACGGATCGTGCGCGCTCTCCGGCGCAGTAGTGACATGGTCGACCATGAATAGCGCCTACTTCAGATTACGCGATGAAATTATCAAATGCCATATGGGCGCGCTTGCCGTCCGTCGCCGTCACGGCCAGGCCGAGATCGCCCTTTTGCGCTTGCGGGGTGTCGACCTCGCCCAGATAAAAACTGTTGACGAATAGCTTCATTTTGGTTCCGTTCATATCGACGCGCAGGCGCTGCCAGGCCTTTGGATCGCGCAGGGCCAATGTGTTGGCGTTCCCCTGCCCCAGGGTGCGAAAGCTGTCCTTGCCGTCTTTCTTCTCGCCGGATTGAAACACCCAGAAACCGCTTTGGAATGGGTAGTACTCGAAGTAGTAGGCCGACTGGTCAGTCCTGCGCAGCACAAGACCAACCCGCGCATTCTTGTCGTCATCGCCCTCGACCCAGCGCGCGTCGACCTCGACGCTGCCCGAATCGAACTTGCCTTGATCGAAGTAGTTGTGCAGCGCCGTGTTCTTTGCCTCGGCATGGTATTCGCCCTTGTCCAGGCTGATCCGATAGTCGGGACCGGATGAGGTCGCAAAACGCCAGTTGCCGAGCGAGTCAAAGGTCTCATTGATGATGACGACGCCGGCGGCGGCGGTAGCGCGATGGGAGATGCGCCGGCCAACAGCGGTGGCGCAGGTTGAAACCCCCGCCGGCTACGGGCTCAGCGGGCCGGGCCGCCAACATGGCGGGCAGCACCGGGTGACGAGGAGTAGCAGGCCGCCTACGGCGAGCAGCGCCGCCAGCAGTCCAAGCGGTGTGAGTTTGACCCTGACCTTTGCGCGCCTTCGAATTGGCGCGCTGTCAGTAAAGCCGGAACTGCGGCGGCGCCGGGTGTTTCCAGCGCCCGGTGGCGGGGTATTCATGCGAGGCGATATTGTAACGGCGGCGAAAACAGACGCGGGGCCGAACGGTCGTCCGTCCGGCCCCGCCCTTGCGTTTTAGATTGCGCTATTCGGCCGCCGGCTCATCCGGCAGCTTCAGGTCGTCAAAGCTAGGCAGTGCTTCACCAGGCAGCACCTCGTCCTGGGTGATTCCCAGCAACGCGGCTTCGGCCTGCTGCGTCAGCGTCGCCTTCGGGCGCGGCTCGGGCATCCCGATCATGACGCCTTCGTACTCGGTGATCCCCGGCGCGCGGAACGACGTGCCGGCCGGGATCAGCTTGCCCAGGATGACGTTCTCCTTGAGGCCGAGCAGATCGTCGCGCTTGCCTTCGATCGCGGCGCCCGCCAGGACCTTGATGGTCTGCTGGAAGCTCGACGCCGACAGGAACGAATCCGTGGCCAGCGAGGCCTTGGACACGCCCAGCAGCACCGGCGAGCCCACAGCGGGGCGCTTACCCTCAGACACCAGGCGCTCGTTTGTGTTACGCAGTTCGAGACGATGGGCCAGGTCGCCCGGCAGATAGTCGCTGTCGCCCGGATTGGTGATCTGGGCGCGCAGGAGCATCTTGCGGATGATGATCTCGAAGTGCTTGTCGTTGATGTTCACGCCCTGCTGGCGGTACACCTTCTGGACCTCGGACAGCAGGTACAGCTGGGCCGACTCGCGGCCAAGGACCTTGAGCAGCATGTGCGGATTCTTGGTGCCTTCAGTCATCGGGTCGCCGGCCTTCACGGTCGCGCCCTCCTGCACCGTCATGCGCGCGGCGGGCGGAGCTCGTACTCCACCACTTCGCGCTTGTCGTAGCCGACGGTAATGGTCAAACCATCACGGCGGACGCGCCCGCCATGCTCGGCCCTGAGCTCCTGGTCGCCCAGGCGCGCAATGACTTCCTTGTCCTTGATCTCACTCTCATCGGCGACCAGAATCTGCCACTTGCCGGGCACCTCGTAGACATCCTTCTGAAGCTGTGTGTCGACGATCTCGACTCGGCGCATGCCGCCATCGAGACGCTCGATGTGGATCTTGCCGTCGATGTCGGCCATCAGGGCCTCGGCCTTCGGCTTCTTGCGAGCCTCGAGCAGTTCCTCGACGCGGGGAAGACCCTGCGTGATGTCGCTGGCGCTGGCCACACCACCGGAGTGGAAAGTGCGCAGGGTGAGCTGCGTGCCGGGCTCGCCAATCGACTGGGCGGCCATGATTCCCACCGCGGCGCCAATGGCGATCGGCTTGCCGCGGGCGAGGTCGCGCCCGTAGCAGGTTTGGCAGCAGCCGTACTTGAGCTCGCACTCAAGCGGGGTGCGCACAAAGGCTTCGGTGACCTTGGCCTTTTCGATCAGCTCGAGGCGGGCCTCGTCGATCATCTCGCCGCGGGCGACAATGAGCTCGCCGGTGGCGGGATCGAGCACGTCGGCCTGGGTATTGCGGCCGAGCAGACGCTCGCGCATCTTCTGGCCGCCGAAATCGTCGGTGGCGCGCACCCACAGGCCACGGCTCGTGCCGCAGTCTGCTTCGTTGACGATGACGTCCTGAGCGACGTCGCACAGACGGCGGGTGAGATACCCGGCGTCGGCGGTGCGCATGGCAGTGTCGGCCAGACCCTTGCGCTGACCGTGGGTGGAAATGAAGAACTCGAGCGCGTCGAGGCCCTCACGGAAGTTCGAGCGGATGGGCAACGGGATGATGCGCCCGGACGGGTCGGCCATCATGCCGCGCATGCCGGCAAGCTGGGCGATCGTGCCGATGCCACCCTTGGTCGCGCCGGAGAACACTTGCATGGCCAGGTTGCCGGCCTTGTCAAGCGAGCCCTTGACCGACTCCTGGAGATCGTCCTTCGACTTCGTCCAGATTTCGATCGTGCGCTGATCGCGCTCAACCTCGGTCAACATGCCGCGCCGATACTGGCGCTCGACATCCTGCACCAGCGTGTCAGCGGCCGCCAGAATGTCGGCCTTGTCGGCCGGCACCGTGATGTCGGCAATCGCAATCGAAATGCCGGAGCGGGTCGCATAGGTATAACCGATGTCCTTGATCCGGTCCACAAACGCGACCGCATCGGCCTGGCCCTCGGGCCCAAGGACCTGGAAGGTCTGGCTGACGAACTTCTGCAGCTTCGACTTATCGAGCGGCCCGCCGTTGTAGAAGCGCATCTCTGGCGGCACGATCCGGTTGAAGAGCGCCTTGCCGACGGTCGTCTCTACAATGCGGTTGCGCGAGACGTTGTCCTTGTAGCGCACACCGGCGTCATCATGGTAGGTGTCGACCAGCAGCTTGATCCGGGCGTGAATGTGCACCCGGTCGGTCTGGTATTCCATTTCGACTTCGTCGATTGAGCCAAACACGCGCCCGTCGCCCTTGCGGCCAGCCTTGAGCGCCACGGGATCGAAGAGCATGTAGTAGACGCCCAGGACCATGTCCTTCTGAGGTGACACGATCGGCTCGCCATCACTCGGCTTGAGCAGGTTGCCGCTGGCGATCATCAGCCGGCGGGCCTCTTCAACGGCCTTGCCGCTGAGCGGGACGTGGACGGCCATCTGGTCGCCGTCGAAGTCGGCGTTGAAGGCCTGGCAGACCAGCGGGTGGACCTGAATGGCCTTGCCCTCGACCAGAATTGGCTCGAAGGCCTGGATGCCCAGGCGGTGAAGCGTCGGCGCGCGGTTGAGCAGCACCGGGCGGGTCTTGATGACGTCCTCGAGCACTTCCCACACTTCCGGGCGCTCGCGCTCGATCACGCGCTTGGCGCTCTTGACGTTTGTGGCGTAGTTGAGCTCGCACAGCTTTTGAATGACAAAGGGCTTGAACAGCTCGAGCGCCATGGTCTTGGGCAGACCGCACTGATGCAGCTTGAGCTTGGGCCCGACGACGATGACCGAGCGGCCCGAGTAGTCAACGCGCTTGCCGAGCAGGTTGCGCCGGAAGCGCCCCTTCTTGCCTTTGAGCATGTCGCTGAGCGACTTGAGCTCGCGCCGGCCGCGCCGGCTGAGGGCCTTGCCGCGCTGCGAGTTGTCGATCAGGCTGTCCACGGCCTCCTGCAACATGCGCTTTTCGTTGCGGACGATGACGTCCGGCGCGCCAAGTTCGAGCAGGCGCTTGAGCCGGTTGTTGCGGTTGATGACACGCCGATACAGGTCGTTGAGGTGGGAGGTCGCAAAGCGGCCGCCGTCAAGGTGGACCATCGGGCGCAGCTCGGGCGGAATGACTGGAAGCACGGTCAGGATCATCCACTCCGGCCGGTTGTTGCTCTTGCGCAGCGCTTCAACGATGCGCAGGCGCTTGATGGCCTTCTTCTTCTTGACCTTGCTGAGGGAGGTGCGGACTTCCTTCCACAGCTCCTTGCTCATCTGCTCGAGGTCAATCCGGCGCAGGATCTCGTAGAACGCCTCGGCGCCCATGTCCGCCTTGAAGACCTGGCTGAACTTGAGCTTCATCTCGCGCATGCGGGTCTCGGTCAGAAATTGCAGGGTGGCGAGGCTCTTGACGTCCTCGAGATCCTGGCTGTGCTTGGAGGTGAGGGTCTCCATTTCCTGAGCGAGCCGGGCGGCGACGGCGCGGGTCTCATCGTCGACCTTGCTCTGCAGCAGCTCGATTTCGCCCTGGACCTTGCTGACCTGGCGCTCTTTCTCTTCGTTGATGCCGGTCTCGATCTGGTTGAGCTTGTCCTTGACCAGCTTCTTGAGCAGGACCTGCTGGGCGGGCGTGACAATCTCGCCTTCCTTGGCAATGACCTCGCCGGTGGGCTCAAAAACAATGCCCACCCGAATGGTTTTGTTCTGCTTGGTCTCGAGTTCCTTCTGCAGTTTCTGCGCGGCCTTCATGACCGGATCAGTCTCTTCGTCCAACTGGGTCTTGAACTTGTCCAGAATCTGGTCGAGGACGACCTGCTTCTTGACGAGCTCCTTCAGCGTCTTGCCGCTGGCGCTCTCTTCCTGAGCCTTGGTCTTGCCCTCGAGGTCGGCGCTTCGGCGCTCAAAATCCTCTTGCAACCGGCGGAGAGCCTTCTGGCGGGCTTCCTCGTCGACGTGGGTGACGACGTACTGGGCGAAATAGAGCACCCGATCGAGGTTTCGGCGGGTGATGTCGAGCAGCGTGCCCAGGAACGACGGCACGCGGCGGGTGTACCACACATGGGCAACCGGCGCGGCCAGGTTGATGTGGGCCATGCGCTCGCGGCGGACGGAAGCCTTTGTGACTTCAACCCCGCACTTGTCGCAGATGATGCCCTTATAGCGGATGTTCTTGTATTTTCCGCAATAGCACTGGAAGTCACGGGTTGGCCCGAAGATCGCTTCGTCAAAGAGACCATCCTTCTCGGCGCGCAGGCGCCGGTAGTTGATGGTTTCTGGTTTGGTCACTTCTCCGTAAGACCAGGATCGAATCTGGTCAGGAGAAGCCAGTGAGATGCGCAGCGCTCGAAAGTCACGTAGTTCCATCGTCCCTCTCTTGAACTAAAGGCCGTGAGACAACAAAACGAGCGCGGCCGATGACTCGTCCGCGCTTTTCACTCGAAAAGCTCGTATTGGTTGTCCCTATTGAAGCGGGATTATACCGCATCCAGGGAAAAGTGTATCCAGGCGAGGCCTCCCCGGCTTCGCCGGGGAGGCCTCGCCTGGGATCAAACCTACAATTCGCCGAGGAACCGAATGCTCGCCTCGATGCCCTTCTCGTAGCACTCAAGCGCAAAGCGCTCGTTGGGCGCATGGATGTTGTCGTTGGGCAGCCCGAAACCAAGCATCCCAATCGGCTTGCCCAGGTGCTTCTGCAGGTCGTTGACGACCGGCAGCGAGCCGCCTTCCAGGGCAAACAGCGGCCGGCTGCCATAGGTTGCCTCGGCTGCCCGCGCCAGCGCCCGGATCTGGGGCGAATCCAGATCGATCAGCGTGCCGGCGCTCATCCCGAACGTTCGAAAGGTCAGGGTCGTATGCGCCGGGCAACGCCGCAGCAGCTCATTCCGCACCAGGTCATAGACCTTCTGGGGATCCTGATTGGGCACCAGCCGGCAACTGATCTTGGCCGTGGCGACGGCCGGCAGCACCGTCTTTGCGCCCGGCCCAATATATCCGCCCCAGATCCCATTGACCTCAAGCGTGGGGCGCGCGCCACGCCGTTCAGCCACAGAATACTCGGGCTCGCCAAAGGCTGCCGGCGCGCCCGTCTCGGAAATGAGGTGGGCCTCCCCCCACGGCAGCCGCGCAATGTCGGCCCGCTCGACGGCATCCAATACGCGCACATCATCGTAGAAGCCGGGCACCTGCACCCGGCCCTTGTCGTCCTTCAGTCCCGACAGCAACTGAGCAAGGGCCATGATTGGATTCTGGACGTTCCCGCCATAGCTCCCGCTGTGCAGGTCACGGGCGGCAGTTCGGGCTTCAACCTCGAAATAGGCGAGGCCGCGCAGGCCGTGCGTAATCACCGGCTGGGCCGAGCGACACTGGAGCTCGCTATCACTGATGATGGCGACATCACAGGCCAGCAGATCCCGGTGTGCGGCGATGAACGGACCCAGGTGCGGCCCGCCAATCTCTTCCTCGCCTTCAATCAGGAACTTGACACTGACCGGCAAGCTTCCTTTTGCCTTCAGCCAGGTTTGGACGGCCTTGACATGGGCGAGAAACTGACCCTTGTTGTCGCTTGCGCCGCGGGCGTACAGATATCCGTCGCGGATCGCAGGTTTGAAGGCCTCGGAAGTCCAGCCTTCATTCTGATCAGCCGGCTGCACATCGTAGTGGCCGTAGATCAACACGGCCGGCCGAGTGGGATCGGGATGTTTCCATTCGGCAAAGACGACTGGATTCCCGCCGGTTTCCATCGCATCGGCTTTGAGCCCGATGTCGCGCAGGTGCTCGCTCAACCACAGGCTGCAATATTGAACATCGCGGGCGCGATCGGGTTGGGCGCTGACGCTTGGGATCGCGCACAATTCGATCAGGTCCTTAAGGTATGCGGCTTTATTGGCGAGCGCGGGAACGAGAATCTCGTCGATCATGATGGGTGCGTTCGAATCTGCGGGTATCGCCGCGCTACGGTATCCAGGCCATGCGTTCAGTTCCCGCCAGGGGATGCTGTGGGCCCATGTCAATCACCCGGCGTTGCCCTCCGCCATCGGCGCCCATGACGAAGATTGCCCAGCCGCCATCGCGATTGGCCTGATAGGCGATCCGCGCCCCATCGGGCGAGAATGTCGGCGAGGCCGCGCCCAGGCCGCTCGTCAATCTCCGGAACTGGCGCGCGGTGGTCACCACATAGACATCGCCGTTGTTGACATACGTGATATCGACCCCGTTCGGCGACCAGTTTGGGTTGATGTCGGCGGCGCCCTCACTCAAGCGGATCTTTTCATCGGGCTTATCGGGGTTGACCAGCCAGAGGCCGCAACCGGCCGGCAGACAGGCCTGATAGACGATCAGGCTGCCCGGGCCCCAGGCCGGCCACACGCCAGGACCGAGACTGGCCGGCGCTGGCGCGCCCCCCACTCCCGCAACATACAGCGCGCCTCCGGAGCTATAGGCCACCCGTTTTCCATCTGGAGAGATCGAGGCGTACTGCGCGGTCACGGCCAACAAGCTGGCGCCAGCCGTGGTGCGGACCGCGCCGCCACCGCTGAGGACGACGACACCCGCATTGCGAAAGTTGGGCTGGCCCGCGCCCGCGCCGATCGCGCTGGGCGCACCCCCATCCGAGATGAAGAGCGCGTACCCGTTTGAGGCCGGATCGTTGGCGGCGTACACCAGCCGTCCGCCGCCCAGCGCGCCGGCAACCGTGCCCGTCCCGGTGAGCGTCGCGGTGCCGGTGATTGGCACCGGCGTAGCCGTCAAACATTGCTGGGCGGCGCCCAGTCGGTTTTGCTCGAGGCCTGGCGCGGTCGGCACGAGGCCTTGGGCTGAGACATATCGCTTTTCAGCCGGACACCAGTCCAACAGACCCGCGTAGGCGTCACCCGCCCCAACATAGGCCTGAAAGAGCTTCGAGGCCACATCCCGATACCCCGGCGAGACTTGATAGAGCTGGGTCAGGCGCCGGATGGCGGTTTCCCAATCCGCGCCAAACGTGCTCACCGCGCGCTGATAGAGTTCGGCGTAGTTCCGTTCCGCGGCGGTGTTTGCGTCCAGTTTTTGGATCTTCTCGGCGATGTCCAGATCAAAGATGCCCGCTTCGATGTTGCCCGCGCGCAGACGCGCCACGCCGCGGGTCGTCAGCGCCTTGTAGCGCCATTCAGCGACACTGGCGCTTTCATAGGTTGCGTCCAACGCGCGAAGCTGATCTCCCAGCAGGATGACGGTGTCCCACTCCTTTTTGTCCCAGGCGGCCTTGAGCAGCCGGAAGAGTTCGCCCTTGTCAGTCAGCACCGGCGTTGGCGTCGGAACGGGCGGGAGGGCCGTCGGGGTCTGGGCGACGACGATGGTGGCCAGCATGCCCTGGAGGCCGAAGAGGCTCGGTTGAAAGCGTTGGACAGTCTCGCACTCGGCCTGGGCCCGCGGGTAGTTCCCGGAGTTCATGAAATCCAGGCACCTCTGAAATCGGTCCATGACATAAGCCTGAACCGTCGTGGTGGCCCGGGCGTTACGTTCCTGCTCGCCGGCCTGGCTGCCGGCGTACCCGGATCCGGCGATCATCGACGCCAGGACGCACAGGAAGAGCGCAAAACCCAGGGCACCCAGGGCCGTGCGGCCGGCCGAACGGCGCCGCGATGGGGAATCGGCGCCAGGGACGGCGCGCAAGGTGCGCCCGGGCTGACCCGCCGGCCGGCGCGCGAGCGGGCGCGGCGCCTGCCGCCTTGGAACGGGTGACAGATCGCGGGCGGGCGTTGGGCGCGCGCCGGGGTCATCGTCGCCGTCGGGCGACTCCAGGACTGACATGACCGAACGATTATAGAAGCTGTCCAAAGAACAGCGGCGAGATCACACTCCCCGCGCTTCGCGCGGGGAGTGTGATCTCGCCGGATGATCTTGGGCTACACCCGAAACGAATCAAACTGCCACATGTCTTCAGGCGATGGACGCCGCCGGCCCCAGTCCTCGAACGGATCATGCCGATTTTTGAGCGGCGTCCAATCGCTCTGGATCGAGGGCGTCGGACCAAGATACTGTTGGGCAACCTTGAGCACCTCGCGATGGGGAAGCTGATCGGGCACGACAAAGCCCTGTTCCGGATTGCGGATCATCCAGGCAAGCGCGCCGAGAATCGAGGCCGCGACTTGCAGGGTCGTGGCGCTCTGATGCGGGACGAGGCTGCGGGCCTCGCGGATGTCGAGCTGCGAACCGACCCACCACGATGTCATGTCGTGGCCCATCAGCAGCACACCGAGCTCATCCCGCCCGCTGATGATGTCGTCGTTCATGATCCGCATGCGCGATTGAACCTGATAGTTGCGCGCGCGCAACTCCTGAAGCGACGCCACGGCCGCGTCGGCGGGTTGATAGGCGTAATGCACGGTCGGCCGATACAACGGAATGTCATCCTGCCACACCGTCAGGAAATCGCCCATGGTGAAGGACTCGCCATGCCGAATGACCATGCCCACGATCTCGCCGTAGGTCGGCACCCACGAGCGCACATAGGTGTTCATTCCCATCTGACTCAGGCAGATCTGATTGCACGGCCCATACCGGTGGACCTGCGCGCCGACGGGCAGCCGGCGTTCGTGGGTCCCCCACCCCAGCTCGGCCGGGGCAATGCCTTCTTCATGAAAGCCTGCCACCGACCAGGTGTTGACGAATTCGTCGACCTCCTTTGGGCGGTTGCTGATCTGGGTGTCACGCTCGGAAATGTGTATGACCTTGGTCCCGGTCAGCATCGCCAGGCGCGGATAGTCGGCGTCGGCCAGGTATTGCTCGAGCAGGTCCTCGCGTTCGCGCGAAGTGCGGTTGCGCAGGATGGCTTTGGCCACGTCCTCGAGGGCAAGCTTGACCCAGTGGCTGACCAGGCCCGGGTTTGCTCCGTGCTCGACAAGCGCGGTCGGTCCGGGCGTCTTCCAGGCGGCCACCTGTTTGCGCAGGTTCAGGTGGCGGACATACAGCGTGCGGTCGGTCGGCGAGCGCACCCCGCTCTCGGTGTAGGGGTCCCACAGTTCCACCGAAGTGTTGATGTACATCACGTTGTGGTCGTGGCACCACTGGATGATGTCGCCGGTGTCGATGTTCCAGGCCACGTCGATGAGCAAGTCGCCCGGGCCGACGTATTTTTGCAACAGCATGGCCATGTTGCGGGGGGTGACATAGTCCTGAGCGTAGTTCACACCCGCGGCAATCGAATCCGGGATGGTGTGACGCATGTCCTCGAAGTCCATCACCGTGATTTTGGTGAGGTCCATGTCGAGGTGGCGCAGCAGCAGGGGTTGCAGGCACTGGGAGACGGAGCCGCAGCCGAGCACGAGGACGCGTCCGCCGAAGGGTATTTTCATGTTCGCCTAAGTGAGTCAATTATCGGAATCGACTTGCCCCGGCATGCCGGGGCAAGTCGATTCCGGCATATGTGTGATGAGCGCTACGAAACGATTATAGGGGGGAGATGTCAGAATCACGGATTACACGGAGCATGCAGATTTCACGGAACAGAAATGTGTGGCTTACTCGACCTCTCCGTGAAATCCGCAGAATCCGATAAATCCGTGATTTAGACGCGTTCCTTCCGTGTAATCCGCAGCGTCCGTGTTCTCGGTGATCCAGACGCGCTTCGCCAGGAGGACAATACGTCTCCGATGTCGAACCAGACCCGTCTGGCCACCCTGCTCCGCCGCGCGCCGTGCCAGTATCTCGCCATCATCGGCGCATTTGGGCGTTGGGTCATGCTGGGGGCGCTCGCCGGCGGGCTAGCCGGACCGGCCTCGGCACTCTTTCTGGTCACCCTGCGCTGGGCGTCGGACATCCACGCCCATAACCCGTGGACGCTGTGGCTGCTCCCGTTTGCGGGGATCGCGATGCATCTGCTTTACGCCACGTTTGGCGGCACAACCGCGCGTGGGAACAACCTGCTGATCGAGGAATTGCACCTCAATCGGCGCGACGTTCCGCTAAGAATGGCGCCGCTGGGGTTCATGGCCCCGGTCGTAGCTCTGCTCTTTGGCGGTTCGGTGGCCAGTGTCGGCACCGCAGTCCAAATGGGCGGGGCCCTCGCGGACTGGCTGGCCCGTACTTTGCGCCTTAGCCGCGAGGAACGCCGGGTCATGCTGATGGCCGGCTTGAGCGGCGGCTTTGGCTCGGTGATCGGCGCGCCGGCGGCTGGCGCGGTTTTTGGGATGGAAGTCCAGAGCGTTGGGCGGATTCGGTATGAGGGCATCGTGCCCTGCCTGGTCTCATCGCTGGTGGCCTACGGGATCGTGCGCCTGCTTGGGGTGCCGTTTGGGCTCTATCCCCAACTCCCCCTGTTCGCCTTCGATCCGGTCATCGCGCTCAAGGTGGGGCTGGCCGGCGCCGCCTTTGGCCTGTGCAGCCTGGCCTTCATCGAGCTCACTCAGGCTGTCAATAAGCTGCTCGGGCGGGTCGCCGGCCCGCGGGGATGGCTCAAGCCGGCCCTGGGCGGATTTGTGATCATCGTCCTCGCCGCGCTTATCGGCACCCAGGAGTACCTGGGCATGAGCGAGCCCCTCCTGGCCGCAGTGTGGGCGGGCGCGGGAATCTCGGCCTTCGCCTTTCTGGCCAAGCTCATCTTCACCAGCCTGACCGTCGGTGCCGGCTTCCGCGCCGGCGAGATCACCCCGCTGTTCATCATGGGGGCCACACTCGGCTACGCCCTCGCGCCGGCCCTCGGCGTGCCGCCGATGCTGCTGGCGGCGGTTGGCTTTGTGGCGGTCTTTGCCGGGGCGTCGAACACGCCCATCGCCTCGGCCCTGATCGGGATCGAACTCTTTGGCGCCGGAGGATGGATCTACATGCTGATCGGGACAGTGGTGAGCTATGTCTTCTCCGGCCACCGAAGCATCTACGTCACCCAGCGGGTCGATGTGCCCAAGTACATGTTCGAGATCCCCAAACGGGTGGCGGTCCGCGAAGTCATGACCCGCGCGCTGGCGACGATCGGGCCGGACGCGCCGTTGAGCGAGGTACTGCGGCTGCTCGGGGAGCGCGGAGTTAAGTCGGTTTTGGTGCTGGAGGACGCGCGTTTGGTTGGCATCATCACCGACGGGGACCTGCTGCGCCGCGGCGGCGTCTCGTTGACCGGAGACGCCGCTGCGGCGCCGATCCTGCAAGTCGCGCCGGGCAATGCCGCCCGGGACACCATGACCCCGGACCCTGTGACAGTGGATGAGACTGCCTCGTTGGACGCGGCGGCGCGGCTGCTCACCCAATCCCGTCTGAAGCGCCTGCCGGTCGTTGACCGGAACGGGGCCGTCACGGGTGTCATCGCGCGCTCGGACATTCTGCGCCGGCTGGGCGAGGACGCCCACCTGCGGATCGAGACGCCCCTGCTTGCGGCGGGCGAGGCTGGCCCAGGCGCCACCGTGCGGGGCTGGATGCGAACGGATGTCGCGACGGTTGCGCCAGACGAGTCCTTTGCCACAGTACTCGAGCGCATGGTCGGCGACCCGCTCCGGCGGGTGGTCGTGATCGACGAGGATCGGCGCGTGCTGGGGATCATCATCGACGCCGACCTGCTGGACTCGGCTCGCGGGACGCCTGACGAGGTCGTTGCGGAGGACGTCATGTCACCGACCGTCTACACCGTCCGCGATGACGCCCGGCCGATCGATGTGATCCAGACCATGATTCAGCGCCGGGTCAAGCGCCTGATCGTCGTCGACGCGGAGAATCGGCTGCTGGGGATCATCGACCGTCACGACATGCTGCGGGCGATGATGGAGCGAGGCGTGATCCGCCCGATACTGACTTAAACCTCGCGGGTCTTCGAGACCCGCGAGGTTTTTTGGGGTCGATGACGCGGGTAGCCAGCGGTTGAGCGACATCAACGCTTGATCCCGACGATTCCCTGCCGCGGTATGGGTCCCGCTGTCACTCCGGCGCAGGACGGAGTTTCGCGCGGGATGACGGGTGTGGGGACACCCAGTAGGAGTAAGATATCCGCCCGCCCATGACCGCCGCTGAATTTACCGTCCGCCGCACCTGGCACGCCGATCGCCGTTCGCCTGCGCGCTGGAGTGCTCTCCTACATGGCCCGCCAGTGGTATCTCCTGTTGGGGATCGTGCTCGGCGCGCTGGGGAATGCCGGCGGGGCCGCCATCATGCAGGTCCAGATCGGGGTGGCCTTCGGCGAAATCTCCAAACCCGGCTTCACCTGGCCGCGATGGAGGCATCGCCGTCCTCATCATCACCTCGCAGCTCGTCCGGCGGCGTGCTGCAATTCATCGCAACTTCTCGGCCGACCTGGCCGGCCAGCGCCTCGAGCGCGACATGCGCGACGAGCTCTACGCCAGCCTGATCGGCAAGAGCATGTCCTTTCATGACCGCCAGCGCATCGGCGATGTGCTCGCCCGGGCCAGCAACGATGTGCGCGAGGTCAACCTGATGATGTCGCCCGGGGTCAACATCGTTTTGGGCTCAGGCGGCTTCCTGCTCATGCCGCTCATCGCCGCGCCTCAGATCCACCCGCAGTTGATCCTGGTCCCGCTCGGCTTTCTGGGCGCTTACTTCTTCCTCGTCCGGGACTACCTCACCCGTCTGGCCCCAGCCACCGACGCGGTCCGGCGCGACTTCGGCAAGATGAACATGGCCCTGTCCGAGTCGATCGACGGAATCGAGACAGTCAAGGCCTCGGCCCAGGAATTGCGCGAGGCCGCCCGCTTCGAGGCCGGCCTGGTCGACTGGATCCGTTCGACCCTGCGCCAGGGCTACACCGAGTCACGCTTTCTGCCACTCCTGCTGTTCGGCCTCGCCCACGCATTCGGGCTGTGGCACAGCCTGTCGCTCTACACGGCCGGACAGATCGACATTGGCGGGGTGGTGTCGTTCAACGCCCTGCTCACCCTCTTCCAGTTTCCGACCTTCGCCTCGCAGTTCGCCTACTCGCAGCTGTCATCGGGCCTGGCCAGCGCCCGGCGCATGCTGCAGGTCATCAACGACGAGGTCGGCACGTTCGAGACGCTCAAGGTCGCCCGCAGCGAAGGCTACGCCGAACCGATGCGGGGCGAGGTCGAGTTTCGGGACGTGAGTTTCCGTTACGCGGGGAATGACCCCGAGGCCGACACCAGCGAACATCCGGCTGTGCTGAGTCACGTCTCATTCACGGTCAAGGCCGGCCAGACCGTCGCCATCGTTGGCCAAACCGGGGCGGGCAAGAGCACCGTCGTTAAGCTGCTCAACCGGATCTACGACGTCGATGACGGCAGCGTGCGGGTGGATGGGGTCGACGTGCGCGAGTGGAACCTCGACGCGCTGCGGCGCCAAATCTCGATCATCGAGCAGGATATCTTCCTGTTTTCGCGCAGCGTGGCGGACAACATTGCGTTTGGCAACCCGACGGCCACCCGTGTCCAGGTCGAGGAGGCCGCCCGGGCCGCCCAGGCCCACGACTTCATTCTGGCCTTCAAGGACGGTTACGACACCGTCGTGGGCGAGCGCGGGGTGACCCTTTCGGGCGGACAACGCCAGCGCATCGCCATCGCCCGGGCCTTTTTGACTGACCCGCACATTCTGATCCTCGACGACGCGACAAGCGCCATCGACTCGGCGACCGAGGATCAGATCCAGCGCGCCATCCTGCGGGCAGCCGCCGGGCGGACCACTTTCCTGATCACCCATCGCCTCTCGCAAATTCGATGGGCCGATCTCATCCTCGTTATCCGCGGCGGCGCGCTTGAAGCGGCCGGCAATCACGACGAACTTATGCGAAGCTCGCCCGCCTACCGGGCGATCTTCGCCCGCTGACCATGGGCATGTTCTCAGGGCTCGCCGGCGAAGCCTACGACCGGCAATACACCGACCGCCAGCTCGCCGCCCGCCTGCTCAAGTACCTCGCGCCGCGTGTGCGGGACGCCCGTCTGGTCCTGCTCGGGATGGCCCTGCTGACCGTGATTGGGCTGGCCGACCCGCTCATCGTATCGCGCACCCTCGACGTGCTGCGGGCCATCGCGGCGGGCACGGACACGACAGACAAGGGCGCACTCGTTACCGGCCTGATCGCGGCCCTGTTCGCGTTCTCGCTCCTGGTCTGGTTGCTCAACATCCTGCGCCGCCGGGCGATGGCCCGCCTGGTCGCCGAGATGATTGCCGAGCTGCGCCGGGACGCCTTCAATGCCGTCATCCGGCACGACTTGTCTTTCTTCGACAAATACCAATCGGGCAAGATCATGTCGCGTATCTCGAACGACACCCAGGAGCTCTCCCAGGTGGCCAATCTGATTTCCGACCTGGCCAACCAGTTCACGACGCTGATCTTCCTGGTCTTCATCCTGTTGGGGATCTCCGTCCCAATGACGTTATCCCTCGTGGTCATGGCGCCCATCATCGCGGTGGCGGCCGCGCTCTTCCGCAGGTTGGCCCGCACCGTCACCCGCAACGGCTTCCGGGCCATCGCCGACGTCAACAGCGCCATCCAGGAGGCGGTGGCCGGAATGCGGGTGGCCAAGAACTTCCGCCAGGAAGCCGCCCTCTATGCCGGCTTCAGCACCGTCAATCGCCGCTCGTATGTTGTCAATGTGCGGCGCGGCCTGGTGCTGTCAAACATCTTCCCCACCCTCAACATGCTGACCGGTCTGGGCACCGCCATCATGCTCTATCTCGGCGCGCTCAATGTCACAACCTTCGGACTTACCCTGGGCGGGTTGTATCTCTTCCTGACGAGTCTTGACCGCTTCTGGTTTCCAATGACCAACCTGGCCGCCTTCTACAGCCAGATCCAAAGCGGCTTTTCGGCCTGCGAGCGCATCTTCGCCCTTATCGACGCCGAGTCGAATGTCGCCCAGCTCCCCGAAACCTCGAAGCGCCGAATTGAACGCGGGGCCATCACCTTCGACGATTTGAGCTTCCGCTACAACACCCAGCAACAGGTGCTCGACCACTTCAGCCTCGACATCGCTCCGGGCGAGAGCGTGGCCTTCGTCGGCCACACTGGGGCGGGCAAGAGCAGCATCGCGAAGCTCATTGCCCGGTTCTACGAATACCAGAGCGGGCGTTTGCTCATCGACGGACACGACATCCGCGGCTTCGATCTGTCCGACTACCGCCGCCAGATCGGGTTGGTCTCGCAGTCGCCATTTTTGTTTGCCGGCACAATAGCGGACAATATCCGTTATGCGGCGCCAGACCTCGGGGATGCCGAGATCGCCCGGATCGCCAACCGGATCGGCTCGGGCGAGTGGATGGGCAGTCTTCCCCATGGCCTGCAGACCGAAGTCGGCGAGCGCGGCGGTTCACTCTCGCTCGGCCAGCGCCAGCTTGTCGCGCTGGCCAGGGTGATGGCCCAGCGCCCCGCGATCTTCATCCTCGACGAAGCCACCGCCTCGGTCGACCCCTTTACCGAGTCGCAGATCCAGGAAGCGCTGGCGCTGCTGCTCAAGCAAAGCACCTCGATCCTGATTGCCCATCGCCTGTCAACAGTCCGGGCCGTTGACCGCATCATCGTGCTGGACAAAGGCCGGATCATCCAGCAGGGCAACCACGAGTCGCTGATGGCTCAGGGCGGGCACTACGCGACGCTTTATGACACGTATTTCCGGCATCAATCCGCCGACTATCACGTCACGCTCGAGCCAGCCGCGCAGGTGAAGGCATGAAGCCGCTCGGGGTGGCCCTTATTGGCTATGGCGGAATCGCCCGCTCGCACGCCCAGGGATGGCGCGACCTCGGTTTGCACTACGCCCTGCCGGCCGACAGCGTGCGGGTTATTGGCGTGGCAACCCGCCGCCAGGACTCCGCCGAAACAGCTGCCGCAGAGCTGGGCTGCGCCATTGCGACCACGGATGCAGCCCGCCTGATCCAGCGCGACGACGTCGATGTCATCGACATCTGCGCTCCGACCGCCGCCCATCTCGAGTACGTCAAATTGGCCATCGCGGCCGGCAAACACGTCTATCTGGAAAAGCCGGTCGCCGCCAGCCTGGCTGATGCCCGCGTCATCGCGGCAGCCGTGGCCGGTTCCGGCGTCACCTGTCAGGTCAACTTCAATTACCGTTGGCTGCCGGCCGCCCAGCGCATGCGGGCGCTCATCGACGAAGGCTTCCTCGGCGCGATTTCGTCGGTCCGCGCGCGCTACTGCCGCTCGAGCCATGCAAGCGCTGCCCGACCGCGGACATGGCGGCACATCCTGGCCGAGTCCGGCGGCGGCGCGTTTGCCGATCTTGGCGCGCACATCATCGACCTTGTGTCATGGATGGCCGGCCCGATCGCCGAGGTCATGGCCGAATCCCGAATCGTCATTGCCCGACGTCCCGTCTCGTCAGGCGCATCTGAGCTAGGTCCGGTGGACACCGACGACGAAACCCGGGCGCTCGTCCGCTTTGCGTCCGGCGCGCGCGGGACGCTCGAAGCCAGCCGGGTCGCCGTCGGGACGGCCAACGATCTCGTGGTCGAGATACACGGCGACAAAGGCGCGCTGCGCTACAGCCTCGAGGACCCGAACTGGCTGTGGGCCTACGACGGGGCAGCACCGGAATCGCGCCGGGGCTGGACCCGCGTCGAGACCATCCAACGTTATGCAGGCGCGCTTCATCCAGACTGGGCGGCCGCGGTCGGCGTGGCCCGCGGGCATGCCGAGAGCCAGTACCGTTTTGCGCGGGCCGTGTGGGATCGGACCAAAGCAGATCCTGGCATTGAAACCGGTGTCGCCGTGCAAGCCGTGATCGACGCTGTCTATCGCTCAGCCGCCCAGCGGGCCTGGACGCGGGTCGAACAGGAGCCAATATGACTCGTGGACCCATCTACGTCCCGCCCATCGATCCGCGCAGCGTGCCCGCGCCCAGCAAGGAGATCTACGCCCGGATGGGCGAGGCCAACATCTTCGCCATGCTGGCCGACTTCTATGGCGAGTTGGAGCAGTCGAGCATCCGCGGCATGTTCCCGCCCGACATGAAACGCGCGTCGGAAAAGTCGGCCGCCTTCTTTGTTGGCCTGTTGGGCGGCCCGCCCTTGTACCACGAACGGTATGGCAATCCGGCCATGCGCGCCCGGCACATGCCCTTCGCGATCGATCCGGCCGGCCGGGATGTGTGGGTGGCCTGTTTCGAGCGCACGCTCGCGCGGGCGGTCGACGCCTACGCCTTTCCGCCCGAGCATCTGGACGGCTTCCTCGCCTTTCTGCGCGGGTTTTCGATGTGGATGGTGAACTCCGCTCCCCCGCAAGGGAAATAATGTCAGAAACGGTGCTCCCCGGCTTCGCCGGGGAGCACCGTTTCTGACATTATTTCTCCCAAAACTAGGGGACGGAGTACTCGACCGTCGCCGTCTTCGTGTTGATCCCATAAACGACGCTGTCGATGAGGAACCAGGCGGTGTCGCCGCGCCATTCCAGCTCTTTCGGGATCGTCACCAGCAACGAGCCGGTCTTCAGCGTCACCGTCTTGCGGCCCGGGCTGACGCCGTCCTTGAGGCCAAACGTCTCAATGGTCGCCTGAAGCGCGGGCTTTGCGGTCACCCGCACAACGCTCAGACCATTTGGGCCCAGTTGCGCGGACCACACTTCCGTCTCGCTGTCCTTGCTGAGCAGCCCTGAAGCGCGATCGGGAGCCAGCATGGGTCCGCCCTCCCGGTCAAAAATCGTCTGCCAGATTCGTTTGCCCGATACAATATCCACTCCCCACAACTCGAAGCGGCGCGTGCCGCGGGTGCGCAGCGCGCGGACCAGCAGCACATCGCCTTGCACGGCCAGCGGCCGCAATTCGTAGTCCGGGTCGGTCAGGAGCTCGGTGACTTTGCCATTTGAGTCGGCGCCGACGAGGGTGTTGGCGCCGCCGGCAAAGACCCGGCCGCCTGCGGCGAGCATGGCGGCATCGTTATGCTGCGTGGAGCGGGCCTTGGTCTGGTTCGACCAGGCCAGCTTCCCGGCCGCAAGATCGTATTTCTGCAGGCAGGAATTCGGCGAGCCATACCAGGCATACAGGCTCTGAGACGCAACATCGACCGTGTAGCCCTCATACGTGTAACCGACGATCGGGCTGCCCTGGCCCGTGGGCGAACAGGAGATCACGAACTTGACCTTTTCCTTGCCGTCGAGGTCGAGCATCGTCGCCTGAACCGCAAAGGGCGACTTCTCGCTTCGGTCCATCACCAGCAGCGTCTCATTGACCCAGAACAGCCGGTTGAGCGAGTTCAGGCGTTGCGACCAGATCTTCCGGCCGCTCTTCGCGTCATAGCCCGAGAGCGTCCCGTCCGTCGTCAACGCCACCACACGTTGGCCAACGACGCTCAGGCAGTTCTCGCACACACCCGCCAGTTGATCAGGCATCGCCGTTTCCCAGAGCGTTGTGCCAGCCGTCTTGTCCAACGCGACCAGCCGCGTTTTGTCGGCCACGACCACCAGATCACCGCCGGCCGCATACCGAGAATTTGACGTCGTGACGAACTTCCATTTTGGCGCGCTTTTGGCCGTGTCCACCCAGATCAGGCGATACCGCTCCGCCTCAGCGGCGTCGGTCTTGAAAACGCGGGTGAGCACATCCGGTTTGGCGTCGGCGCGATCGGGGCCCGGAACCGTGACCGTGCTGTCATCCAGTCGCATCCTGGCAAAGGGGGAAACGATTTGAGGAAGTCCGGTCGGAAACTGAATTGGGCTGTTTGCGCCGAACGGCAACTTGAACCCCGGAAGCGTCTGGGAGAGCACAAACGCGACGAAACCAAAAATCGCGACGGTGAGGATCAGCGGAAAGACAATGGCAAAGCACCCCACCCGTTTGACAGTGGTAGCTGCCGCGGGCGAGAGTGTGAACGGGGTCCCCATGGAGGCCGCCGTTCCTGCACTGAAAGCGCGCATCGAGCCAAGTCCCTCGACCAGGCGCTTGGACTCCGCCAGTCCGAGGCCCGTCCACCCGCGGACGAGCTTGATCGCCTGGATGGTCTGACCTTCGCCAACGAGACGGGTGACTTCTTCGATCTGGGTGGAATTGAGGACCGTCGCGCTTTGCGCGCCCGAACTCGCCTGGCGCATCTCCTCGGGCACGACGATTGTGCTGCCACAGTACTCACACGTCAGATTGAAGTTCGATCCACCTTCAAATCTGGCGGGACCGCCGCAATTGGGGCATTTGATGGTCATTGTCATGGGTTTATGGGGGCGCAGTATAGACACGATTACCAGATCCGCCTCCAGAGACGGTATCCCCCGGCTTCGCCGGGGGATACCGTCTCTGGAAACGGATCTGTTTGGGAATGGGCCAGGTTGCGCTATCTCAGGATCAGCGGCAACGAGAGCCTGCGATAGATGTCCTGCTCAACGTGCAGCTTGATGGTGATCGTCTGCGGGCTGTTCAGCGCCATCGGCGCTGTTACCGTGACTGTCCCGGTGTAGTCGCCCAACGGCAGGCCAAGGGCAAAGCCCGTGACCGTCAGCGGCGCGGGCGCCACGGAAATCGTGACCGGCAGCTTGATCCATGGATCGCTGGCCGTGGCTGTCCAGGTCAGCACGCCCATGCCCTGGTTGGTCACCCAGGTCGTTTTCGGATCCACCCCCGGCGACCAATTGTTGAAAGTGAAGCCCATTGAGTTCGAGCCCACATCCAGGACGGGCGTCGCTGACGGGAAGCTGAGCGGATCAAGCGGATCGCTGCCATAGGCAGCCTCAACACCGTCCGAGAAGCCGTCCAGGTCCGTATCAACAACTTTCGGGTTGGTCGTCATGCCCAGCTCTTCGAGATTAGAGCGGCCATCGCCATCCGAATCTGCGACGGCATCGGTCGGATCCAGCGGATTCAGGCCGTGTTTTTGCTCCCAGGCGTTGGGCAGGCCGTCCTTGTCGTAGTCGGCAATGACGGTCACCGACACGGTGCGCGTGCCGGTCAGACCGCCATCGCCGACCTTGAGCGTGATGGTGTGGGTGCCCGGGACGGCCAGGGTGACCGTCGCCACCTGGCCGCTGGCGGCGCTCACACCATCGACCTGCCAGGCATACACAAACGAGGGCAGGTTGTAGCCGCCCGAACCCAGGCCGCCGCCGTTCAGCATCAGGGGCAGCCCTTCGCCCACCGTCGCGCCATCCGTTGGCGCCTCGATCAGCGCGACGGGCGCCTTCTTCTGCATTGTGAATTGGGCCGACACGGCGCTGGCCGTGTTAAAGCCGTCGCTGGCACGCACCCGGATCCGGGCATTGGCGCTGGCGGCCAGCAGATTGGGCACAAACGAGGCCGAATTGCCAGTAACGTGCGGCATGACCAATTCCCACGTGACACCCCCATCAGCCGAGTAGTCCAGCCCGAACTGGAGCGGATCGCCATCGAGGTCGCCTGACGTCCAGGTAACCGTCATCGGCAACACCGGGCTGATCACCGCGCCAGAGAGCACCGGCACGCTGACCGTGGGCGGGTTGGCGCTAGGCGCCGCCGACCAGATCGACGCGCCGTCGTGGAAGATGTCGACGCCGGTTGCACCAACCAGGAATGGCACGCGCAAGTTGAACTTCGCCTCGAACCCGCCATCCGCATGCGCGGGCAGCTTTGCGGCGCGCGCCGCCGGCGCGTCATGGGCGATGAGGGCCGGCTCGGGCAGCGCGAAGACCTGATCGTGCAGGACGGCATTGCCGGCTCCAAATACCCGCAGGTGATATGTTCCATCGAAATCCTGAGGCGTCACGCCGCCATCGTCGATACCCACATAGGACAACGACGGCGTTACCAGGCCACCCGCGCCGATCTTGCCCGACAAGCGCAGGGTCCGCGTGACGGTCGCGTCAGCCTCCTTTGACTGGACCGCTTTGGCGCCCTGCGCATCGACCTGGGCCCGAAGCGAAGCGGGCAGATACGACAGGCTGTAGCCCGGGCAGGCGGTCGAATAATTGTCCGACCCAGCCCAGTAGAAACACATTTCGGCCAGAAGGTTCTTGTAATCTTCCAACTCCATGAATGTGTTGTAGTTGCGGCGCACGGGCGCATATGAGATGACCGACTTCGCAGTGTCAGTCTGGTTTGCACCCGAGGCGACGGCGCAGGCGGTCGTCAGCATGATCTTCCACCCGGAAGCGTCGAGCCGGATGACCCTGGAGTTTGGCGCGCTCTGGGCAGACAGGGCATCCGCGAACTCGCGGCTCATGCTGCAGTCATCGGCAAAGGTCAATCCCTCGCCCGCCCAACGACCCTCATCGTATTTTGAGTGATGGTCGCCGCCCTCAATGGGCACGTTCTCATAGTTGGCCGCGTCAGAGTCGACGAAGCCCCAGGCGTGCATCAGTTCGTGGGCCATGTAGCGGCCGGAGACATTCCTGTCAGCGTCAATTGAGACCGTGTCCCAGCCGCTGCTACTCAATCCACCGGCGCTGAGGTTGCCCGTCAGGTTGGCGTCAAAGGCGGCGACGCCCCAGTCAAAGCCGTCTGGATCGAGATAGTCGTCAACCTCGTCGCGCGAGTCCTCGTCATTCTCGCCGATCGTGATCGAGAAGGGCGCGCTGAGATAGATAGGCGTTGTCGTCGCCCACCAGTAGCTGCCCCAGGTGACCCGGAAATCCTGCTGCGGATAGATCCGAGCCATGGAAGTGAAACCCTCGTAGATGTTTTGATCGTGATTTGGATTGCCGGCAACGTCGCTCGGAAGGATGCTCACCACCCGCACGCGCCGGCGAACCGAGCGCGTATCGACGAAGTTGAAGGCCGAGGCCGGCATGACCGTCTGGGTGATTACGATTCCGTTGCGCTTCAGGGTCACCCGCGCCCCCATGAACGCAATCAGCGGCGACGAATACAGGTTGGGCGGAAAGAGATCCAGCGCGTCATCGGGATCGATGTTGGCCACCACATTGATGTGGGGGGTGATCCCGTCACCGCCCGTGTCACCGATTTTGAGCGCCACCTTGCCATCGGGGTTTTTGAACGTGCCGCCGGCCAGATACTGATCCCCGGCAAAGCGCCACTCGACATTGGCGTCGGTGATGGCGTCCTGGCAATCGCCAGTCGAGCGCGCGTCGATGGTGACGAGGGTGCGCTTGCCCCAGATCATCGGCGCGCCGGTGATCGCTTGCTGGGCCTTCATCTGCTTGATCGACAAAACGGGCACGAAGAGGTTGGCAGTGCTCGTCGCGGCCTGCCCATTGGTCAAGCGCACCACGACTTTGCCCGCCGTGTCGCCCGGGCGCAGGAAGGTCCGCACCTGGGTCGGATCAGTGGCATCGGCGATGCGCTCGGCGCCCGAGCCGACCTTGATATAGGCCGCCCCGCTCCCGTCCATCAACCCGGTCCCATCAACCGTGAGCAGACCACCGATCCCGACGCATGACGGCGAGAAGCCGGTGATCTTTGGTTTGACCTTGAATTCGGCGGCGCTCAAGGTGGAGCGCAGCCCATTGGCTTCAACCTGCAGCTTGCCGGTGGACACGCCAACCGGGACTTTGACCGACATGGTGGTGTAGCCGACCGACTGGACCTCGGCCAACGGGGCCGGTTTTCCGGATGGCCCGTCGGCGCAGCAGAAGCGCGCCACGTTGAATTCGGGCCCGCGTGTGTCGTAACCAGAGCCGTTGATGACGACGACGTCGCCGGGCGCGCCTTGGGCTGGCGTGAAGCTGTTGATCGTCGGCACGATATTGCCGATGGGGCTGGTGATGATGCCGCGGGCGGCGATCGTCGCCGACACCGCGCTCGCGCCGCTGGAAGAAACCCACGCCCGGGCCGCGTCGGCGGCCAGGCCGTTCACCCGGTTGCTCTCGACCATTGTGCCGGGCGGGAAAAACTTCTGCCAGGCCCCGCCCTGGCGCATCGCCAGGCCCTGGGCGGTCGCCGCCCACACCCGGCCCTGCGGATCGATCGATACGTGGGTGACTTTGTTCCCGGGCAGCGTGCCAGTCACCGCGGTATATGTCGTCCAGGTCAGGCTGATCGGGTCTCGGACGGCCAGGCCGCCATCGGTGCCCACCCACACCCCGCCGGCGGGATGGGCGGCGATGGCGTTGACGCTGTTGGAAGGCAACCCCGTTCCGACGGTATAGCTCACCCAACCATTGCCCTGGGAGACCAGGTCAAAGACGTTCAGTCCGACCGGCGTGCCGATCCACAGCCGGTCAGCGGCATCCACCGCCAGGGATGTGATCGTGTCGGTCAACAACGGCGAGGTCTGGCTGGTGAAGGTCAGCCAATAGCCGGCCTCCGCCCGCATCGCAAGACCGTTCGGCGTGCCCACCCACATCCGCCCAAGGCTGTCCGACGCAAGGGCGCGCACACTGTTCGATGGCAAGCCCGAGGCCGTTGAATACACCGTGGTGCCACCGGGCGCCCAGGCGGCCACGCCATTGGCAACAGTGCCCAACCATAGGGCGCCGTCGCTGCCGCGCTTGATGTCAACAATGCCAGACGAGACGCCTGGCACACTTGAAGTCAGCCAGACATTGCTGTCGATCCAGCCAATCGCGTTGCCCAGGCCGGCCCAGGTTCGGGTCAGTTCGTTGTACAACGGCCCGGGCTGCTGGCTGGCCGATGAAAACTGGAAGCGCCGCCAGTTGGGCGAGTAGATTGAAAACGCGCTCGAGTTTACGTGGCCAAACCAGACCGATTCACCCACCGCCAGGACCGTGCCCACCCGGTCGGTTTTGAGCGGCGACGAGGGCTGGGTGAACATCTTCCAGGTCCCGTTGTCCCACACCGCCGCGCCGCCCGGGACGCCATCAAAGCCAATCCAGATCCGCCCGGCGAAGTCCTCGCTCAGGTCGGTGGCATTGTTGGACGGCAGGCCAGGAGAACTGCCGTCGTAGAGGTCCCAACCTTATGTCAAGAAACCAGTAATGTGATAGCGGCAAACTCCGGATGGGACCCAGGTCTGGGGAAGACTTCGCCCAAGGGTGGGCAAATCCTCTTGTTGGCTTGCCCAGAGCTCGCCCTGCGAGGTGGAGAGCAGGCGAGTCGCCCGGTGCAGCCCACTCAAACAATCCGTCGAGCCGGGCGCATCCACGAATGTTGATGCGCCGTCCCAGCGCGTCAGCGCCGAGTCGTTGGCAAAGAATGTGTATTTGGTCCCGGTCCACGTCGACCACTCGGCGACGTCATAGATGATATTGCTTGGCAGCCCATCCGCCGTGTTAATGATGTTCCAGCTTGGCGTGGGCCGGGTCGGGGTGTATCTGGCCGCCCCACCGTCAGTGGCGATCCAGATGTAGTCCAGGCCCGCCGGATTGGCAATCGGGGTGAAGCGATTGATGTAGTTGTGGGGCAGCGACGAGTTCGATTTGGTCAGACGGTCCCAGCTCCCGGTTGACAAGTTGTACAGCCCGATCCCAAGGTTGGTCCCAACCCACACGTCGCCGTCGAAAATCGCCAGGGCCCTGACCGAGTTGCTGGGCAGGCCCAGCGTGGAGGACAGAATCGTCGTCCAGGTGAAGATCCCGTTCAAGTCCGGGCCCCACACCCGCAGGCCGTTGCTCCCCGAGCCGGCGAAAATCCGGCCATCCGGGGCGTAGGCGATCGCGTTGATCCCGGTGGTGCTCGACACAATCGTGTTTGTGCGCCATGTCCCGGTCAGGGGCGGCTCAGCGCCCATCGGCGCTAAGGAAGCCGGGGCCGCACGGGCGGGCAGCAGCATCCGGCCCAGTTCAGTGCCGTAGCGGGTCGCCCAACCGGGCGACTTTGGGTCAACAACCAGCCCTTTTTCCAGATCGGGCTCCTTGTCCAACATCGCGTCCTGCAGTTCGGAGGCCGGATCCGTCGGATCCGACGGATCCGGCACATCCGCTTGAATGATCGATACCGGTGCGGGCGCGCTCTCGGGCGCTGCTGCGGCGGCGACCGCGCTGCGCGGGGCGCCAAACGTGCTGGCGCTGAGACACACACCGAGAAAAACAGAAAGAGCGCGATAAAGCGAAGTCATTGACACTTTTTTTGGTCTCCAGGTCACGACCGGTGCGCTAACGCCGGCAGTGACAACATGTAACAGACGAAGGAACGTGATTTAAGCGGAGACGTCATCTTGCGGTCTCTCAGTTTGGGCGCGGCATCTCTCACGCCCGCCGCGCGGCCGCATCGCCACCGAGCACGGCCCGAGCACGCTGGACATCGTCAAGTGTATCCGCCGAGTAGATCCAGCGCGGGTCGTAGCTCTGAATCAGGGCCGGCGGGTCTTCGAGCAGGATGCGTTGGAGGGAACGAACGCCGCGCCCAAAATGCACGGCGAGGTGCTCCAGGAAACGCGGCTCATAAATCGTCACCAGCGGTTCGGGCCGATCGTTCTCGGGGTTGAGGAACGCCGTCGCCGGCCGGGTTGGATCACGGGCCGCCACGAGCGCCTGCAACGCTTCCGGCCCAAAGAAGGGCAAGTCGCACGAAACCAGCAGCACGGCAATGCCGGGATGGGCATCCCGAAAACTCATGACGGCGCCAATCGGACCATTCCCCGCGTACTCGGGTTGGTCAACCAGGTATTCGAATCGCTCGGGCTCGGGCCTGGGCTGAACGGCATTCACCGACAGAAAGACCCGGGCGCAGACGGAGCGCAACAGCGCATACAGCACCTGGCGATGAGCCGCACCGCGATACTCGATCAATCCCTTGTCACGGCCCATGCGGCGGCTTTCGCCACCCGCGAGAACAAGGCCGTACGGGCCTGGCAACGCTGACATCTCCTCAGTCATGGGAAAAGATTGTAGTCAAAACCGGCAATTTCGTGCTCTATAGTTGGGAGCATGTCCGGCACCCCCGAAATCGAATGGCAGTTTGATGTGACGGACTTCGATCCGATCCAGGCCTGGCTTAATACCCAGGCGCAACGCTATGGCTTGACTCTCCAGGCGCAGGGAACCGCTGGCCAGGTCGATGTCTACTTCGACACGGCCGATTGGCGCTTCCATCGGGCCAGCACCGCGCTGCGCGTGCGCCGGCGGGGCGCGGCCGCCGAGGCGACCCTCAAGACGTTTGGCCTGGTCGCGGGTGGCGCGCGGCACCGCCACGAAATCAGCGAGGTCATTCGCGCCCCAGCCCGCGCCACGGCCGCAGTGGTGGCCAGCCGACTTTCGGCTCTGCCCGGCCCCGTAGGCGAACGCGTCCGGGCCGTCGCCCATGACCTGCCGCTGGCGCGGCTGTTTGAGGCCCGGGTCGAGCGACGGGTTTTGCTGGCAACGTCGGCAGACGCCGACTTTTGTGAAATTGCGTTTGACGCGGTTCAGGTCATCGGGGACCCGAAGCGAGCGCCCCTGGTCCTGCTCCGGCTCGAGGTTGAGGCCAAAACGCCTGATGTGAGCGGGCTCGAATCCTTTGTCGCGGCGCTCCGCGACGAATGTGGTCTGGCGCCCGCGAATGCGTCCAAGTTCGAACTGGGCCTGAAGATGGGCGGCCTGCATCCGGGCTATGCGCCCTATCTCGGCGCTCCGGCGACCGAAGCCGAACTGGTCGCGCTGGTCGGCCCGGCGGCATCGATCGGCCTGTTGGCCTACACCGTCATGCGCGAGCGGTTCGGGCAGTTCATCGCCAACGAGCCGGGCGCGCGGATGGGCGACGATGTCGAATTCGTTCACGATATGCGGGTGGCGACCCGCCGCCTGCGCGCGGCGATGGGGCTGTTTGAGCCGTTCCTGCCCCATCGGGCGCTGGCCCTGCGCGAAGAGCTGCGCTGGATCGCCGGCGCGCTTGGGGCCGTGCGCGACCTCGATGTCCAGATAGAGCACCTCACCCACGCGATGCCGGCGCCAGAAGGACAGCCGGTTCAGGCCCTGGCATATCACGGCATCCTGAACATGCTGCGCGATCAGCGCTCCGCAGCCCGGCAGTTGATGCTGGGCGAGCTGAATTCCGGGCGTTACGCGAGGCTCGTGGGCGGATTTGAAGAATTGCTGCGGGCCGGGCCGCACAAGGCGGCGGCCACTGCCCGGCCAGCCCGGAAGGTCCTGCCTGATCTGATCCTGGAGCGCTATCGCAAGGTCCGCAAGGCCGGTGACGAGCTGGGCGAGGACTCCCCGCCCTCGTCCTATCACGCGTTGCGCATCAGAGTAAAGAGACTACGTTATGCGCTCGAATTCAGCCACCCAGTGTTTGGGGCGGCCGTGGATGTGTATCTGCCGAACGTACTCGCCCTGCAGGACATTTTGGGCGGTTATCAGGACGCCGAAGTCGCCATCGCCCACATGCGCGCGCTCAGCATTTCAAACGAGGCCTTCATTTCGCCCCAGATGGTGTTTGCGCTCGGCGAAATGTCCCAGCAGCGGGCGCAGCAGGCAGAATCCCTGCGGGCGCAATTCCCTGACGCGTGGTCCAGGATCACCGGCAAGGAGTGGAAGCGGATGCGGGCCGGGTTGGCCTGAAATTCTTCCTGTTTGAGGCGCTTAGGCGGGCCTCAGGATTGAGGGTCCTTCAGGCGACGGCGTGGCACAATGCAAAACCCAGACCTGTTGGCTTGGGTTTTTGGCCGCGCATGGCCACCAAGCGGACCCCATGAATCCAGGATCTATCGCCCTCATCAGTTCCGGCGAGACAACCGCCAGCGGCGGGCTTGTTTTCGATGCGCTCGCGCGGGGCAGACCGTCACCGCTGCGAATCGTCATGCTCGAGACCCCCGCCGGTTTTGAACCGAACTCCGACCGGGTTCTTGGAAAGGTTGCCACTTACCTCGGGCAGCGCCTGCAGAACTACAAACCGATCATCAGGCCCATTCATGCGCGGCGGCGTGATGGCGCAGACGGTACCGATGATCCGGCGGCGTCTGCAGCGATGTTTGAGGCCGATCTGGTCTACCTCGGAGCCGGCAGTCCGAGTTATGCCGTGCGCCATCTGGCGGACTCCTGGCTGTGGTCGGCGGTCCTGGCCAGGCAGGCTCTCGGGACAGGCGTCGCCCTGGCCAGCGCCGCGGCCGTCGCGTCCGGCGCGTTTGCCCTTCCGGTCTACGAGATCTATAAAGCCGGCCATGATCTGCACTGGTTGCCTGGGCTGGACGTCTTTGGCGCTTACGGCCTGCGCCTCGCCGTGTTGCCGCACTGGAACAACACCGATGGCGGTGAGGATCTGGACACCAGCCGCTGTTTCATGGGCCAGGATCGCTTTGAGCGGCTGCGCGCGATGTTGCCCGCGGATCTGAACGTCCTTGGCATTGACGAGCGGACGGGTCTGACCCTGGATCCGTGCAGCGGTGAAATCCGGGTTCTTGGTTTGGGCGCCGTGACCGTCTTGAACGCAGCCGGCGAGACGCGGCATTCCGCCGGCACTACCTTTCACGCCAGCGTCCTTGGCCCATTTCGCCCGGCCGGTTTGGACCACATCCGTCCCGACGTTTTGGCGGAGGCCCTGGCCGCGACCGAATCGCCGGCTCCAAGCGCAGAACCCCCGGATGAGGTCCTTGCGCTGCTGGATGCTCGCGCCACGGCGCGGGCCACCCGCGACTGGAAGCGCTCTGATGCGCTGCGTCTCGAGATTGACGGCCTGGGCTGGCGAATCGAAGACGGGGCTTGTGGTCAACGCGCCCTGCCCCGCTGAGTGGGAAAAGAGGCGACAGGACACGCCGCGGATGACACTTGCGCGTCCGAAGAAGCGGTCATGGCTGACCTTCAGCCGTTGGGATCGTTGCCACGGGCCGGGGCGGCCGGGCCGGCGGCAAAGCGCTTAGCAGGGCGGCGGTGATGGCCGTAATTTCGGCCACCGCCTGCTCAAAGGCGGCCGCGTTGGCCTGCGAGGGCGTTCGAAAACCGCTGACCTTGCGCACGTATTGCAGGGCGGCCGCCCGCGTCTCGGCCGGAGTCGCGGTTTCGCCATGGACGCGCAGGGTCTTGATGCTTCGGCACATGCTATTCGCTCCGGAAACCGATCCGTGTGACGCGTCATCCCCTGGCGGAGCCAGGGGATGACGCGTCAGAAAACACTAGAACGCGAAGTGGGTGGCCTGGCTCGCCACCACAATCCACGCAATCAACATCGACACGATGAAGGCGCCCACCCAGATCCGGCCGGTGATCCGGTTGGCGACCGTTGTTACCAGCGCCACAATTGCCATCAACGGAACGAACTGGTAGGCGATGATCGTCCACAGCGCCTCATTCGGGTTGGCCGGCAGGCCGCCCGCGAAGAAGGGCACATACTGGGTCAGCAACAGAACCACGTAGCCCAGCACGTTCAGCACCAGCGCGATGCCGAGTTCCTGGATGAAGCTCAGCTTCTCGCGGCGCAGAATGCCATTGACGAAGGTCGACGCCACGATGAAGTAGGCGGCGAACAGCACGAAGTACGGGATCGCCATCTGGAACTGCAGCGAGCTCATCGGCTTGATCGCAAAGACCCAGAACCGATAGTCGGTCTTGAACACGGCATCGGTCACGAGCAGGCTGACGTAGCCGGCCAACAGCGTCAGGAAGGCGAGCAGCGCCGATTTGCCGATCAGGCGCGGGCTGAGCTTGCCGCCCCAGGTCAGGCCGTAGTTCTCAGCCGTCGCGCCGGTCTTCTTGTTCAGCAGGAAATGCCAGAGCAGGAAGAGAACGACGAAGATGGCCCCAAGCAGGGTCGTCCACGTCACGACGGCAGTGGTGATGTTCTGGGGGAACAGGGCCGTTGCCGCCCAACGCCAGGTCGTAGGGAACTGCTTAAACGTAAAGAGGGTGGAGGCAGGAAGCGCCACGAAGATCAGCGCCACGATACACCACAGCGGGCCAGTGGCGGGCTTGGCGGGGGCGGCGGTCTGCTTCAATTCGCCAAAGAACGGCAGCTTGAGCAGCATCGCGCCGGCGGGATACAGCAGCAGGATCATGCCGATGGCGGCGATCAGGTTGCCGATTTCCTTCCACAGCCAGATCTGGTCTGAGGCGGGCCGGGGTGTCCCACCCTCCAGGGTCTTTCCAAACCAGTCAAGGGCATAGCCGATCGCCTCATTCGAGATGTGGTCGCCCGGGTGGGAGATCGCAGGCTGATACAGCACCCGGGCCGTTCCGTCGGCGATGTTGCCGTAGACCTGGCCGACCTTGACGTCCTCGGCTGTATTGAACAGCAGCTTCATCTTCGGCCCTTTGGCCACGTCGCTGGCAAGGGGTGTCAGCCACATCAGCTGCGAGAACTCATCAAACTTCGAATACACCACCGCCAGGTTTCGCGGGAAGGTCGCCGTTCCAGTGGTGACGCCCGAGGTCCCGGTTGACGAGCCCTCCATGACCATGGCCTTGTAGTCGTTGGGCGCGAGCTGGGCGGCCACGCCCACCGTCCAGCCACCCATCGAGTGGCCCTCGAGCCCGATGTTGTTCTTGTCCACGATGTCCAGCGAGCGCAGGAATTTCAGACCGTCCGGGCCGCCGAAGCCATTGGCAAACGCCGGCGGATCCGAGTAACCGTGTCCAGTCTGATCCATCGCCAGCACAACGTAGCCGCGCCGGGCGAACTCGATCGCAAACCCGTCCTGGGTCTCGCGGGTGTTGATATACCCGTGCACGGCCAGCACGCCAGGCGCGGGCGTCTTGACCGTGGCGTTCTTCGGCACATACAGCAGCGCGCTCATCACGGTGCCATTGGTGCCGACAAATCGGATGTCCTTGATCTTGATCTGTCCGCCATCCGTTTGAACGGACCAGGCGAGCAAACCGCCCAGGCCAATCATGAGAAGCGCAACAAGCAAGACACGCGATACGGATTTCATCACATCCTCCGGTAGGGCAGCTGTGAATCAAACACGGGCTGTCCAGACGATGGCGCACGCATCCGCCGGTAAAAATAGACGCGGCGGCCACAAATGCAGAACCTCGGATCGCCTGTAGACAATATGCCGTGCATGGCAGCGAACCCGACGCAATTATCGCCCCAAAACGATTTGTGTCAATGGGTTTTCAGGCGCTCTTTTTTGGCTCGCGAAGCGCAACGAGATAACGAAAGCGACACCCCCGCGCGGAGCAAGGGGGTGTCGCTTTCGCAAGTTTTCCGTGGGGCGGCTTCAGATAAAGATGATCTGCGCGCCGTCGGTCATGTCCATGAAGTCCGAGGCGGTGACGATGTCGATGACGCCATCGACAAAGTCCTCTTTCTTCAGGCCCATCATGTCAACCGACATCTTGCAGGCATACAGCTTGGCCCCGCCATCGACCAGCATCTGCAGATACTCGCTGACCGGCGGGACATGGATCTTGGCCATTTTGCTCTTCATCAGCGCGGTCGCCACGGCCGTCATGCCAGGCAGGCTGCCCATCCACTGCGGGATGCCGAGATTACCGGTGTTGACGCCCATCATCGACATCTTCATGCTGGTGTTGCCGACGGCCGCGATCTCGAGGTGATCCTGGCGCAGCTTGGTGATCATGTCCATCCCCCAGAAGGTGAAGAAGATGGTGACATCGATGCCATTCCCGAGCGCCGCCCACCCCATGACGAGGGCGGGATAGGCCATATCGAGATTTCCCTTGAGCAGATGAAGGCGACTTTGCGTGTTTCAGTTGACGTTGTCATGATTGTGGTCTCCAAACAGAACCAATTTTCGGAGGCGATATCCCACGCCCCGGCGGACGCCGGGGCGTGGGATATCGCCTCTGGAAATGGTTGTGTTGCTGGTTATTTGGCTAGACGCAACCCTCGGGCTTGCCCAGCCCGGCGATGCGGGCGACCTTCTTGGCCGGTCCCTTGGGGAACAGGGCGAAGAGGTCTTTGGTGGTGACGTTCGCGCCGACCGTGATCCGGCGCAGGGTCGGGGACTTTCCGGCCGCGCCGGCGTCCTGGCGGCTGAACTCGATGATCTTCCAATGAGTGGGGGTGAGCTCAGGCAGGCCCTCTTCCTTCGCGATCTCCACCGCGATTTCCTTCGTCCATTCGGCCGGGATGGTCATGAAACCTTCGTCGTTGACGGTTACGGTCTTGCCTGCGATTTGTCGTGTAGCCATTTTTTGAGATGTCTCCTTTTTGTTCGCGCCGCCCAGCGGCGCCTGTTCGCTATTTGCTCTCGGGGGTCGCCCCGATCTTGCCCAGTGCCCGCATCGCCATTGCCAGACCGCGGCGGGTCTTCGGGTCGCGCAACTGCCCCAGAAGCGCGCCGTAGCCGATGTCCACCGGCGTGTCGGCGTCCTTCTCGACCGCCTCGACCGTGTCGCGCAGGAAGGTCATGATCTCGGGCTGAGTCATATCCTTGACCGTGCGCAGGATCAGCACGATGTTGTCGCCCAGACGGTCGACTTCCTCAGCGCTGAACGAGGACACGATGTTGTCCAGGATGCGCACCCCGCCCCTGGCAAAGGTGAAGTAGCCCTTCTTGTCCATCTGGTCGAGCACGGTCTCGGCCTTGTGGAACAGATCCTTGCTGATCGGCGCCGCGACTTCGACCAGTTCGCTGACGCTTTCAAGTTGATCGAGCATGCCCTCGAGGTGGGGGGCGTGGCGGGCGACCTTCTTCAGCAGCCGCACCAGATACGGAATGTCGATGTAGTCCTCGACCTCCTGGAGATGAACCGAGGCGCGCTCCACCAGGGAGGTGGCCATCGGCATGATGTCATGGATGAGGTCGGCCCGGGACTCGCGATCGCGTGCCCCTCGGCGGCATGCTCAGCCAGGGCGGCCAGCCGCCCATCGATCGCGTCGAGACGCGCGTCGAGCCGGGCGATGATGTCAGAAAGAGTGGGTTCCATCGCAACACCTAGTTCTGCCACTTGCCCGCCAGGCTCATCCGGAACGGCAGCGGAAGTTCTTCACCCTTGAGCAGGATGTTCCAATACATCCAACGAAAGATAAGCTTGCCCCAGCGGTTTGCCTCAGACTCTTCGAGCAATGTAAACGGCCCGATTCCGGGCAAGGGATACCGGCCCGGCAGCGGCTCGGTGTCGTAGTTGAAGTCAATCAACAGACCCTTGCCAAAGCCCGACTCAATGAAGCAGTTGGCGTGCCCGTCAAACACCGGAAGCAGCTCGCGGCCCTTGGTGTAGCGCACAAAGTTCGGGCAAAAACCTTCAACGGCATAGTGCGCGACCGAGCCAGCCTTGGAAGTCGGCACCGCGGCCCCATCGCCCAGGGCAAAGACATTGGCGTATTTGTTGGACAGGAAAGTATGCTTGTTGACCGGAATGAAGTTCAGTTCATCGCCCAGGCCCGATGCGCCGATGACGGGCGCGCCCGTATTGAGAGGGACGCTGACGAGCAGATCATACGGGATTTCGCGCTCATCGTACGAGACGATCTTCTTTGCGTCCGGGTCGGCGCGCTCGATCATGAACTCGGGCTCGACCTTGATGTTCTTGCTTTCCAGCAGGCCCGCCAGCATCTGAGACGCCTTGGGCTTGGTGAATGCGCCCGGCAGGGGCGTGGCGTAGATCAACTCAACCCGGTCCCGAATGCCGCGCTCGTGGAAATACCAGTCTGCGAGCATGAGGAACTCGAGCGGCGCGACGGGGCACTTGATCGGATTCTCAACCACGTTCAGGACCAGCCGGCCGCCATCCCAATCACGCAGCGCATCGAAGAGGGTGAGCGCGCCATCCAGTGAGTAGAACGTGTGGATCGATTTGCCCCAGGCATCCTCTTTCAGGCCAGGGGTTTGCTCTGGATGAATGTCCGCCCCGGTGGCAATGATCAGGAAGTCGTAGCGCAGCTTGCGCCCATCCCCCAGGGTCACGGTATTGCTGTCACCGTCAATGCCGGCGATGGTGGCCATGATCAGTTCCACCCCGCGCGGCACGAAGTCGTGCTTGGGTTTGACCACGTCCTTTCGACCATACACGCCAAAGGGAATGAACAGAAAGCCCGGTTGGTAGTAATGGATGGGGTTCTGGTCGACCAGGGTGATCTTCCACTGGTCGAGATCCAGCATGCGGCTGAGGCGATTGGCCGACATCGTGCCGGCCGTGCCGGCGCCGAGAATGAGAAGTTGTTTCATGAGTGTTGTCTCCAGATCCGTGTCTACAGTTGGGTAAGGGATTCAATCGTCCGCATCCGCCGCACGACCGTCGCGCGGTCATCGACCAGATGCGAAAAGATGTCGGCAATACGTTGGGCGCCACGCAGCGCGCGCTCCTGGGCGGACCGGTCGAGCCGATACACGGCGCCTGCGTTGGATTCGACAAAACCGCGCTCCAGGCCAAACAGGTCGGCGATCGCGGCCAGGCCCTCGTGGCTCGGCGGCCATGGGTCGGGGGCAATCCCGCCGATGACGACCATCCCAAGCAGGGTGCTGCCCGAGCGGATCAGCCCGCGGGCGCACAGCAGCCCCATCTCGTTGGGATACAGCTTGGGCTCCATCGACGGGCTTGCCGCGAGCTGCCGCCAGACAAGAGCGCACTTCTGCAACGCGGTCGGATCGCGCATCAGCGCCGCCTGGAACCCGCAGGCGTTGCTGATCTCAGTCAATGGCACGCCACGCATATCGGCCGTGACCAGCGTCACGCCCAGGGCTTCGGCAAATCCATTCTGGATTTCCTGCGCGGATGCCAACGGCAGAAGCGTGCGCAGATCGCCCGGGTCCGTGCCGGCCCTGAATCCAGCCGAGCGCTCAGGTTGAGTCTGCGCCAGCTCAGGCAACTGGGAATCACCAGCCCGGGTTGCCGCAGCGTGAGCATGCAGCCATCGCTCGATGTCGGGCGCCTGGAAGCGCCACTGCTTGCCCACCCGGATGGCCGGTAAGTGGCCGGCGTCGATCATCCGGTAAATCGTGGTCCGATCGACCTTGAGCCGATCCTGGACTTGGGAGGTGGTGAGTAGATCCGCCATGCCAGTTTCCAATCGCAGGTCAGATCCACTGCGATTGTGAAAAAATCGGCATAAGCGCACGGCGAAATCGATCCGACAGGCGGCTAGCCAAGTGGCTAGTACCTGCGCTCAAAACAGCCGGTAGAGGCGTTTTTGATGCATCAGGCGCATCAAATGCATCAAGGAGGGGGTCGACGCAAGACACCTCGCGGGTGGGCGCCGTCGAGCCGTAGCCGCCTGGAACTCGATGGCGCCTACCCGCGAGGTGTCTTCTGCGGGCCGCCTAGCCGCGGATCATCGTAAGCAACATCTTGAACGCCGTCGGCGCGCCCACGGCATGCGGGATGTTGGCCGGCATGAGGATGATCTCGCCCACCCCTACCCGATGACGGGCGCCGGCGATCGTGATCTCGGCCTCGCCGTCCAGAACCTGAACCAGCGCGTCGAAGGGGGTGCTGTGCTCGCTCAGCTCCTGGCCGGCGTCAAAGGCGAAAAGGGTCAGCGTGCCGGCGCCGCCGGCTACGAGCGTTCGGCTAACCACCGCCCCTTCGCCGTAGGCGACGAGGCTGACGAGTGGATGGACGGAGGCGGGGGAGTTTTGGATTGGCCATGGCGGTTTGGTTTGCGTAAAGTTTGGTCAGGTTGATAACGTTTGGTCAACGTTGGTAACGTTACAGCCAAGGTTCAACCTGATCAACCTTATCAACCTTAACAACCTGATCAAAACCGGATCGATGCCCGCCTCAGCCAACATGTCCGCGATCACGACCGGCTGCCCGGACTTGACCGACGTCTCGGCCGCGATTCCGATGACAACTGACCAGAAGCCCTCGGATACGGTCGCGGCGGTGCTGGGCTTGCCCTCGATCGCGTCGATGAAGGCGATCCGCTCGGCAAATGTGCCGCCATGGTGGCCGGATTTTGAGATGTAGTCGGGATACATGGGGTCGATACCTTGGATGGCCGGTCCAGCCCGCACATCACTTCGAGGTGCGAGTTCGGGCGGCCGGCCGCGACGAATTCCTCATTTTCCCAGGCCTTCAGCCGGCCTTCGTCGCCGCACAGGATGAGTTCCTCGTAAAACATGGGGGCGAACATGCACAGGTTGAAGTTGGCTCGCACGCCATTCTCATACAACACGTCGACAAAGGCATTGTCGATGATGTCTGACTTCTCGCCGTTGTATTCAAAGTCCTTGAAATTGACCGCCTGGCTGCCGGTGGCATAGACCCGCGTTGGGCGCGATTGGGCGAACAGGTTGAACAAATCAAAATAGTGACAGCACTTCTCGACCAGTGTGCCGCCCGAGAACTTCGAGAACTTGTTCCACTGCCCGACCTTGTCCAGGAACGGCATGCGATGCTCGAGGATGGTGATGGTCTTGATATCCCCCAGTGACTTGCGCGACAGCGCTTCGTGGGCGGCTTCGACATAGACCGGCTTGTAGCGGTATTGCAGGCCGACCTGCAGCACGGCCTTGTAGTCCCGGGCGATGCCAACCATCTCGGCCGCATCGGCCAGCGTTGTCGCCATCGGCTTCTCGAGCAGGATGTGTTTGCCCGATTTGACCGCCACCCGAAGCACATCGATGTGGGTGTAGGTGGGCGTGGCAATCAGGATGCCATCGATGGCCGGTTCATTGCAGGCTTCCTCAAGCGTGGCATAGACCTTGAGCGTCTGGCCGGGCGCAAACTGAGCAAACAGCGCCCTGGCCCGCTCGATACTGCCCGGGTTCGGATCGTAAACGCCGTGAATGGTGGCCCGGCCCTCGAGTAGGGTCACCAGCATCTGCTCCTGGCCATTCACCCCCACCCCAATTACGTTGAAGGCATGCCGGGGCGGCGCGTTCCTGAACAAATACTTGTCGTTGTCGGGCAGGTATCCAAACCGCGGATTCGCGGCAAATGTGGGGCTGTTGAATTCCTTTCGCTTTGACATGATCACTTTAGAGTGCGACCGCACGCGCGCGTGTCGTCCGGCCGCGTTGTCGTATCGAGGATGGAAGTAGTTTACTCCCGGCCACCGCGTCCGCGCGTCACAATCCCGTCATCAGCGCTTCAGCCGGCAGTCAGGTTCCTCGCTATCATGTTGACCATTCGATACGCCCGAATGGAGGAAACCACATGAACCAATTGCAGCAGCAACCGCCCGCCCTGCCTTCGGCGTCAGGCCTGGAAACCGCCACGCTGGCCGGAGGTTGTTTTTGGTGTCTGGAGGCCGTATTTGGCATGCTCAGGGGCATCAAGCGGGTGGCGTCGCGCTACGCCGGCGGCCGGGTGCCAAACCCGACCTATAAAGCCGTATGCCTGGGGACGACTGGCCATGCCGAGGCCGTCCAGATCACCTTTGATCCCGCTCAGATCTCGTACCGCGACTTGTTGGACGTGTTCTTCACCACCCACGACCCCACCACGTTGAATCGCCAGGGCGCCGATGTCGGCACCCAATACCGCTCGGCGATCTTCTTCCACAGCCCCGCTCAGAAGGCGACCGCCGAGGCGGCCATGGCTGAAGTTGCAGCCTCAGGGCTGTGGCCTGATCCGCTGGTGACCGAGCTGGCTCCGGCCGATCCATTCTTCGCGGCCGAGGACTATCACCAGGACTACTACGCCAACAACACCAGCCAGGGCTACTGCCGGATTGTCATCGCGCCCAAAGTCGCCAAGGCCCGCAAGATGCATCTGGCGAAGCTTCGGAGTTAACCCGTGGAGTCGGCGTCCCCCGCTTTGCGGGGAGATGCCGACTCCATCATTCACCACACCATCTCGCCGCCAACAAAAGCGGCGGTGCGTGGATCTTTGGGCGCGCTGAAGAATTCTGCGGCCGGCGCGACCTCGACCAGTTGGCCCTCGAGCATCAAAGCGACCCTGTCCGCCACCCGGCGAGCCTGGGCCAGGTTGTGGGTCACCCACACGCAGGCGCAGCCACGCGCCCTTCGATGCTCCAGCACTGCCGCCTCGATCAGGCGGACGTTGGCGGGATCGAGATTTGCGGTGGGCTCGTCCAACAGCAAAACTTCCGGCGCGATCGCCAACGCCCGAGCAAGCGCCACCCGTTGGGCCTCGCCGCCCGAAAGCGTTGCCGCACCGCTCCGGGCCAGATCCTGCAGGCCAACCTGACGGAGCGCGTCGGCGGCGCGCGAGCCTGCCCCCGCTTCACCGCGCAGCCGGAGCCCATACGCGACGTTGTCTCGCACGCTCATCCGCAGCAAAGCCGGGCGCTGAAAGACGGTAGTCACCCGCCGCCGTTGCGCCAGGGCCATGGGCGTCTCCGCGTCAAAGCGCGCGCCATCAAAGTCGACGTGACCCGAGGTCGGCGGTTCGAGAAAATTCAACAGCCGCAATAACGTACTCTTGCCAGCGCCACTGGGCCCAACCAGCGCCAGCACCTCGCCGCGACAAATGTCAAGACGTTCGACGAGAACGGCGGTCTTGTGGCCGTAGCGCTTCAGCACCCCGCTCAGGGCGTACATGGGCTCAGCCATGGGACGAAGTCTGGAGCCGGGCCAGCAAGAGGTTCCCGGCGAAGGCCAGGACCAGCACGACAAAACCGAGCGCAAGCGCGCGATCAAAGTTGCCCTGGCCGGTCTCGAGGACGATGGCGGTGGTCAGCACGCGCGTCTGACCGGCCACGTTCCCGCCCACGAGCATGACCGCGCCCACCTCGGAGATGAGCGCCGCAAATCCGCCGACCATCGCAACCACCACGCCCGAGCGCGCCTCGCGCAGGACGGCCACGCCCAGTTGGAACTCTGTCGCCCCCAGCGCCCGCACCTGAAGCCGGACAGCCGCATCCACCGCCAGCACCGACGACAGCGTCAGCGCAACGACCATCGGAAACGCCCGCAGGGTCTGGGCAATGATCATCGCCTCGACTGTGAACAGCAGGGGAATCCATTCGAGATTGAGGCTGCCAACCACCCCCGAGCGCGACAGGAAGACGTAGACGAGCAGGCCCAGCACAACGGGCGGAACGCCCATGCCGGTGTAGAGCAACGCCGTCAGCCAGCGCGGCCGGCGCGGGCGCAGACCCATCCATACCCCCAGCGGAATGCCCACAATCGAACTGATGGCCAGCGCGGTCAGCGACATCCGCATCGACACGCCGATAATCCCCCACAACACGGGATCAAAAGAGACGAGCAGCCTGATCGCGGCGCCCAGGGCGTTGATGAGATCCTGCATGAGCGTGACGGATTATCGTCTGGAATCGAGAACACAATCCCCCGCCCCCGGCGTAGGCCGGGGGCGGGGGATTGTGTTCTCACAGATGGTTTTCAGGGCGATCCTACGGGTGGGCCGCCCGCCAGGCTTCGCTGTCCGAATAGAACAGCGGCTGGCCAAACTCGGCTTTGCCAAACGCAGCGATCTTCTCCTGGACGGGCAGGGATGTGATCCATGCCGCGAAAGCCTCACCCAGGTCACCCTTGATCGTCGGATACTTCGCCGGATTCACCGGGATGACCCCGTATGGGTTCAGGAGCGCCTTATCCTTGTTTTCGGCAATCGAGTTGCCCCCCACCACAACCTTAAGACCCTGAAGCTTGGACGCCTGAGCCAGCCATGTCGCCCGATCGGTGAGCGTGTAGGCATTTTTCTCGTTGGACGCGACCAGCGTCGGGCCCATGCCCTGACCGATCGCCGCGTACCAGGAACCCGCGGGTTCAATCCCCGCGGCCTTCCACAATTCGAGTTCCTTTGTGTTCGTGCCGCTCTTGTCGCCCCGCGAAATGAAGTTCGCCGACGCCGCGCTGATGCGCTTGAGCGCATCCGCGACGCTGGGAAGGCCCGCAACTTTGGCCGGGTCAGCAGCCGGCCCAACCAGAATAAAGTCGTTGTACATCACTTCGCGCCGATTGATCCCAAATCCGGACTTGACAAAATCATCTTCGAGCGCGCGGGCGTGCACCAGAACCACGTCGGCATTGCCATCCTGACCCAGCTTGATCGCCGCCCCGGTCCCAACAGCGACGACCTTGACTTTGGCGTTGAACTTCGCTTCGAAGTCGGGCAGGATGACCGGAAGCAGGCCTGAGTCATTGGTGCTCGTGGTGGTCGAAAGCGTCATTTCTCGCGGCGGGCCCTTTGGCACCGCCGTCGGCGCGGGCGCGGGGGCAGCCGCGCAACCTGCCAGGGCGAGCGCGGCCAGGGTTGTGACAATCGTACTGAAGCGCGAACGGGTGAAAATAGGATATTGGGCCAACATGTTGGTATTTTATGCCTCGCGCCGCCCCCCTGCTGCCAAACCGAGCGCCATCCATGCGTGTCGTGGCGATGAGCCTCGCGGGTAGGCGCCATCAAGCCGCCCCTGCCGCAAATGCGCGGCGCCTACCCGCGAGGCTCATCCAGGGCGATTCAAATCGGAAACTGACGTCCCGTCGCGCTCGCCCGCACGGCCCGGACCAGAAAGCGGCTCAGCCCGCGCTGGTCGAACCAACGCACTATCTTCAGCGCTTGCAGCGGCACGCCATCGTTGCGGGCGCCAATGATGCTCAGGCTGACCCGCTCGGGGTGCGGATCGGTTGACATCAGGTCGGTGGCATCCGCCAGCAGCAGCTCAAACCCGCTGTCGTCGTAGTGGGCCTCGAGATAAGCCCGCAACGACCGGTTGTCCGGATCTGGCCCGGCAGGATTGATCACGGGGCCGCTGACCGGAGTCGTGGGCGACGGCAGCCTTCCGGCCACTGGAAAAAGGGTCCCCTCCTCCACCCGCGAGTACAGCACCGGCCCGCCCCAGTCCAGGGTTGCCCCCATCGCCCGAATTGCCAGGCGGGCTTCGCTCAGAGCCGCTTCGATCGGCTGGCCCGCCGCCAGCGCTGCGTAAAAGATCTGACTGAACACGATCGCATTCCCATCTTCGATGGTGAACTGCATCCCGACCACCGCCGCAATGCCGGCCTTGATCATCGAAGGCACGACGCCCGACCAGGCGTTTGCGCTGTCCCGTTTGGCGCCTTCGCAGGCAGCGAGCACGGCTAGCCGTATCCCGCGGCCCGATATCCCGTTTCGCAATACTGGCGCCGGCCAGCGATCCTCGTTGCCCGCCGGGTCAACCAGAAGCAGCGCGCCCGCGCCTTCCAGTTCACCCCAGCGCGCGCCCGGCTGCTCTTGGAATATGCCATGCCCGGCAAAGTGAAAGATGTGGGCGCCCCGCATCAACTCGGTCAGCAAGCCCAGCTTGGTCGCGTTTTCGACATACACCGGGGCAATCGCCGGGACGGCGCCCAGTGCGGCCCGGATGCCGCGCAGCTCGGCTGGCGTGTTCAACTGGGTCTGCGTTTTCGGGTTGGCTGTCGCGACCAGCATTCGAAGCGGACCGGCGCCGAGCGGATCGAGCGAGGCGGCCGGCACGCCCGGAATGTTCTCGCGCCGCAGAATGCTGATCTTCGGGTCGAGGGCCAGAAAATTATCGATGCCCTCCTCGGCGGCCGGGATATTTGGATCAGGGACGAAGACAAACTCCCACGGCACATTGGCCAGAGCCAGCGCTTCAACCCGAATGCGAATCCGCAGGCGCTGGTCGTCCTGGCCGTACTGGCGCAGGCGGCAGAGCGCGAGCAAGTTCCGGGCGTTGGGCGGAAAAAGCGCATCGGCGAGATGCTTGCCCATCGCGATCATGTCTTCGGCCTCGAGCGCGCCGTTGGCCAGCTGCCGAAAGGTGTCGCGCAACCCCGCGGGAAGTACGGCCGGCTCGGTTCGCAGCGTGTGGTCAATCAGGGGGCTCTGCGATCGCACGTTGAAGCGCTCGGCACCGGGGTCTGTTGGGTCGTAGTCGACAAGATCGAGGTCGAGATTGATGTAGGTCATTTGGCCACTGCCTGTTCGACAATCCGGCGGACACCGGCCATCCGCTGCAAGCCGACGGGCGCGTCAACCGCGTCTGCGCCGGCAAAAACAATGTAACCACCCAGCGCGACATAGGCTGCGCCGAGCAATAGCGTGCCCTCGGGCAACGCAGCCGGCGGCAACAACCCGACGACTTTCAGCCCTTTGAGCAGTTTGTCCGTCAGATCGGCTGTGCCGGCGTATTGACGGCCAAGGGCCTCCAGCCGAGTCACCGCGGACGCCCAGCCGGCAGCGGGTGGAGCGCTCGTATCGATGCGCGCGCCGAGCTTCGCCCGGGCTTCGGCCGTCCGATACCAGGCCTCCACCAGCGTCCCGAACAGGGCCCCCGACGCCAGGTCATCGACCCAGATCTTCATCTGCGCGCCAGCTGCGTTTGCGGCGGTGTCGCCGAGCAGCCCCCGGATCGACGCGTAGGCGCTGACCAGGCTGTCGCGGGCGCGCCCGTAGAGCGTGCCGGCCGTCTCGTCACCGAGCTTGAAACTCAGCCCCGATCCGACCACGTCAACGGCCCTGGCCAGGGTTCCAAATCCCAGGCCGGCCAGTCCAGCCAGCGCGGTCTGGCCCGATTTGGCCGCCCGTTTGCTGACCAGGGCGCACGCGTCGGTGACTGCGTTCTTCGTCAGCAGCCGAGCCGTGTCGAGATCGGCAAATGCCTGGGCATCCAGCGCCGCGCGCCCGACAGTGACGGCGAACTCGCCAGTGGCGACGATTGACAGAAGCAGCTCGAGCTCCGCGTTGGATCGAGCAGCCCGGCTCGTCCGCATTGAGACTTCCGGCGTGCGCGCCACACTCACCAGATGCTCGGCGATGTTGGTTTCCACAAGCGCCTTGGCCAACAACTGCGTTTCGGCGGCAGACCGCGTCTCGTCATCCGGACTCGCCGAGGTTAGTCGCGCCGCGCTGGCCTCCGTAAGTGCGGCCGCCCGCGAGACAAATTGTGCGGCCGCCTGGGCCGGGTCATCGGCCTGCAGTGTGCGCCGGGCTGCATCCCCATACTCGGCAGTCAGACGATCAAACCCAGCGATTGTCATGCTTCCCCCACATACGCGCCAATCAACGCCGCCCAGCGCCGCTCGCGGGCAAAAGCGGTCGCAGCGTAAAACTTGGAAATAGGCGTTTTGCGCGGCACGGGCAGATAGATCGACAGGCCGCCCACGCCTGCGACGTCCTTGCCGCGCGCGAACGACGCGCTGATCGCCCCGCCGGGCGCAAGTTCCGCGCGCAGGGCGGCGGCCGCTTTTTGGGGCGGGCTGGTCTTCGCGCTCAAGCGATCGCACAACTGACTGAGATCGGCCAGGGTGTCGCCCCAGAATCGGGATGTTTTTGCGTGGGCGGCCCACGACGTTTGGCGGGCCGCTGGCATCCCCGCCAGCAGCGCTTCGGCGAGCGCGTCGATGTCAGTCGCAAGCGCGTCCACCCGGGCTGGATCCACTGCCACCAAAGTCGATGCGCGTTTGTCACGCTTCCGGTCGGCTTCGACACCAAAAGCGCGCACAATGCCGGCCGCAAGCGCAATCGGCTCGGAGGCGGGCGCGGCGTTGAAGAGCGTCAACACAGGCTCATAGGGCCACCCGCTGTCAGGCTCAGGCGCCTCGGACGCGACCAGGGCCCGGACCGACGACCGAATCTCGTAGACAACCTCGAGATTGGCCATCAGGCACGCGTCCATCCCCAGCAGATCCAGCGGCCGGCCGAGATGGAGGGCGATCTGGGCCATGACCCGCCCGAGTTCGACCGTGTCGAGCGAATGGCCGGATCCGTCGTCGACGCACACAGCGCGCTGGCTGCGCGTGGGCAATTCGGCGATGCGGCGCAGGCTCGAGCGGAAGAAAACCCGGCGCAGGGGCGACTCGCCGCGCTGGGCCGTTTCGGCGATGTCAAAATCCGGCGGGGCCGCCGCCCGGGCGATGTTGACCATTTCGGCCTGATCCCATCCGCTGCCGTGGCTCCACAGGATCAGCGCATATCCGCGGGCCGGCCAGCGCTCAACAGCCCAACGCACAAAATCAACAATCGTCGCGCCGTCACCGGTGTCCAGATCAGGCAGCGACTCGGCCTGCTCCCCGGCCCCGCCCCGCTCCACCCGGTAGCGGCTCGGCGCTTCATAGAGGCTGTCGTGCATGACCACGACGTTGACGGCTTCGGTTGATCCCACCCGGCGCAACTCGTCGATATCGGCAAAGGCGTTTGGCGAGAGGCTGTTATTCGCCGCCAGATACACCATGAGCGTCCATTCGGCTGTTGACATAGGACCCTCGGCGGCGCCTAACGCGGGCAGGGTTGAGCAACGCCACCGGTGGGCGCGGCAGTGATCAGCGCGGGATCATGGTCGCCGATTCCGAACCCTTCGGCCAGGATGAGTTTGCCATCAACATAAAGCTCGAAGCGGTAGGCTCCCGGCCCCAGGCTCGCCGCGCCCAGCGCCGCAGCCGAAAGCGCCACGAACTGCGGGCCGCTTCGGGCGAAGCCAAGCGCCTCGGGCTTGCCGTCCCAGCACAATGAACGCGACTTTGCGCCGGGCGGATCGCCTACCCTCTTGCCATTGATATACCAGCGCCCGCTCAGGCTTGCGCCGGGCCAGGCTGCCACCGTCCACACGCCATTGATTCGGACGACCCCGGCTGCGAATGTGCTCGCGTTCTCCGGGCAGCTTGGCGCGGCGGGTTTGAAGTCGGCCCGGTGCACGCAGAAGCGAAAACCCGACCCGGATTCGGCCTGTTTTGGCGCCGGTGTGGATGTAATGGATCCGATCGCCGGAACGTTCGTAGCGAGGGGCTTGGGCGCGCCCATCCCGATCGCGGGGATCATCACGCGGTTGGGCAATTCGGATGCAGGGCGCTGGGTCGCTGGCACAGCCGCCGACGGCGCAAACGGCGAGGCGCAGCTCGACAACGCAAGCGCCGCAAGAAAGAGGACACGCAATGAAGGTCTGGTCATGAATGTGGACTGACTGTACGCGCAATGGCGCAATGCCGCAAGAGCGAGACGCGCCATGGCCCATCTCTACGGGCGCAGGGCGTAGGCAGCCAACGGGGCCGGGAAGACATCCGGATGCAGCAACCCAGCCAGAACAGCGATTCCATCGACAAGACGCGGGCTTGGACCGCTGAACAAGCGCGCATCGAGGGCGTAGATCTGACTGAGATAGGCCGCCGGGATGTCCCGCCACATCCAACGCAGGTCATCCCGGGCGCCCAACGCCATCAGCGCCTGCAAACTCGTGAGCACATCCCCGGCGCGAGGCATCGCCAGAAATAGTTCGGGCTGAACCGAAGCCACGTCTTCCCAGGTGACGACTGCCGAAGGCCCTCCCTCGTCGACCAAGGTTGCCGTCCCGCCAGCGAGTCGGACCTGCTCTGGAACCCATAGTCCGGCCGCCATAGGCGTGGCGAAGTCCTCCAACACGACCACAACCGGTTTGTGCCGGGTCATGGCGCTGCGCTCGGCCATTTCGTCAATCCGCCCGCGCAGGTCCTCAGCGACCCGCTGCCCCGCCTCGCGCGCGCCACACTCACCGGCGATGGCCTGAATCGACTCAAGCATGCCGTCGAGGCCGGTCGCCTCGAGCCCGAACGCAGTCCCCCCAACTGGAAGGTCGATACCGACAAGCGCGCCCGCGATCGGGGCGTGCCCGGACATGGCGCGGGTCAGGATCAGGTCCGGTTGGAGCGTTGCGACGGCGTCCCAGTCCACCCGCCAGGCGGAATGCTCAGCCGCGCCCGGCGGTTGCGCGGCAGTGACGACCTCGCCCCCCTCCGGCGCATCGCACAGATGCGAGTGTCCGACCAGAGCGTCGCCGAGTCCAAGCGCGACAAGAATATCGGTTGCAGCAGGCAGCAGCGAGACGATACGCATGAGGGCGCCATCCTATCATCGCGCCGACAGCCAAAGACCTTTGGCGAGATCACACTCCCCACGCGAAGCGTGGGGAGTGTGATCTCGCCAGAGGTCTTTGGCACAGCTTCTAGTAAGCGTTGGTTTCTTTCCCGCCGAACATGCGCCAGATGGTCTGGAAAATAATCTTGAAATCGAGCCAGACCGACCAGTTCTCGATGTACCACAGATCGAACTGGGTGCGTTCTTCGATCGAGGTGTCGCCGCGCAGGCCATTCACCTGGGCCCAGCCCGTGATCCCGGACTTTTCACGATGGCGCTCCATGTAGCGCGGGATCTGCTTGCGAAACTCCTCGACGTAACGCGGCTGCTCGGGTCGCGGGCCCACCAGGCTCATGTCGCCGACGAGCACATTGATGAACTGGGGAAACTCATCGACGTTCCGGGCGCGCATCCACGAGCCCAGGCGCGTGCGGCGGGGATCATCCTTGGTGGTCCAGGTGCCCAGCCGCTCCGCGTCGCGGCGCATCGAGCGGAACTTGATGCACCAGAACTTGCGCCCGTCGAGGCCCATTCGCTCCTGGGCAAAGAACACCGGACCCGGGGAATCCAATTTGATCAGGAGCGCGAGCACAAGCAGGATGGGCGAGGTCAGCACGAGAAAGATCGAACTGCCAATGACATCAACGACGCGCTTAAGTGTCACCCGCCAGCCGCGCAAGGCCACGTCACGTATGTTCAGCAGCGGCAGGCCACCCAACTCGCCCATCGTCATCTGGCCGGCCATGATCTGAAATAGGTCCGGGTAGACCTTGATGCTGAGCGAACTCCGATCGCAGCGCGAGATGACACGGAGCATATCCTCATCCGACGCGCCGGCGAGGGCGATGATGACCTCGTCCACGGATTCCCGCGCCAGGATCTCGGGAAGCTGCTCGATCGAACCCAGCAGCGGCACGCCTATCGTCGCGCGCGCGCCGTCAAATGGCAGCATTCCGACGATGTCGTAACCCAGGCGCGGCGTTTGCGCGATGCGCTGCAGGACGGCCACGGCTGGATCGCCGCTGCCGACCACGACCACCCGAGTTCGCCCGTAACCCAGATACTGCAGTAGACGCTGCAGCCGGCCCTGAAGCCCTCGGAAGAACAAGGTAAAGACGATCGTCAGCAGCCAGGAATACACAACCATGCCGCGCGAATAGTCGTAGGCGCCGCTGGTAGTTTTCAGAAGCAGCGACGCGACTGCAATGCTGAGCAGCATCCCAATCGAGACACCCGAGAAGATCGTCGTGAGTTCGTCGGAGCCGTAGCGCGTGCGCCTGCGGTGATACATCCGCCCGAAGAAGAAGGCGGCGATGATCGACACAAGCTGGAGGCCGAGCAACGGCAGAAAATCGCCAAAGGTCAGTCCTTCGGCCGCTTTTTCGGGCAGTGGAATCGCCAGACGCAGGCGATACGCGGTATAGAAACCGAGGCTGATACTGCCGGCATCCGAAAGCAGCAACGACAGCGTCACAATCGACGCATAGTTCCGCCGCATAAACGACGGCGGTGCTGGCGCCGTCACAATGGCCTCCTCCATAACGTCGAGATTATACGGGCGGGAGCTGGTGGACTGCTACAGCAGCCCCTGCTGAGCGGCCGCCGGCGGCGGAATCCACGGCACGCCGAGGTGGCCATAAGCGCGGGCCGTGGCGACCCGCCCGCGTGGGGTGCGGTCGAGAAAACCGAGCTGAAGCAGATACGGCTCGACCACGTCCATGATCGTGTCGGCATCCTCGGAGATGCTGGCCGCGATGGTCTCCAGCCCGACCGGCCCGCCACCGAACTTGTCGATCAGCGCGTGCAGCACCCGGCTGTCCAGATCATCCAGGCCAAGCGGGTCGATGCCGACCATTTTCAGCGCGTCGAGGGCCAGGGCGTGGTGGATGCGCCCGTCACCGCGGACCTGGGCAAAGTCACGCACACGCTTGAGCAGGCGCAGACCGACGCGGGGCGTGCCCCGCGCGCGCTGGGCGACGTCCATCAAGGCTTCTTCGTCGATGGGCGTATTGAGCAGGCGCGACCCGCGCGAAACGATCTTGAGCATGGCCTCGATCGGATAGAAGTCGACCCGCAACTGAACATGAAACCGGTCGCGCAACGGATTGGAAAGCAGGGCCAGGCGGGTTGTGGCCCCGACGATGGTGATCTGGGGCAGCTTGAGGCGCACGCTTCGGGCGCTGGGGCCCTTGCCGATCACGATATCCAACGCGTAATCTTCCATCGCTGGATAGAGCACTTCCTCGACCGCGCGGCTCAGCCGGTGGATTTCATCGATGAAGAGCACGTCATGGGCGCGCAGATTTGTCAGGATCGCGGCCAGATCCCCCGCCCGCTCGATGGCGGGTCCAGAGGTCACCCGCAGGTTGGCGCCCATCTCGTGGGCGATGATGTGGCTGAGGGTGGTCTTGCCCAGCCCCGGAGGGCCGTAGATCAGGACGTGGTCGAGGGCCTCGGCCCGGCCGCGCGCGGCCTGGATGGCGATGCGCAGGTTATCCCGCACGTTGTCCTGCCCGATCAGGTCTTCGAGCGTCTTCGGCCGCAGGGCGCGGTCGAGGGCGCCGTCATCCTCCGGAATCTGTTCGCCCGACACAGCGCGTGGATCGGTGTCGTTGGCCATGAGTTACGATTTTACCCCGGAGTCGCACATTTGTTCGATCTGTTTTGGAAATCAATATCCCCCTGCTTCGCAGGGGGATATTGATTTCCAAAAAGAGTTCAGGGTGCCAGCATGATGGCCCTGCGAGCGGCTGGCAGCAGTGGCAACAGGTCGCTGGCGAGCAGTCCCGAATCGCCGTGGGCGTCGCGCCAGAGCTCGCCGGCACGGGCATGCAGCGCCGCGCCACAGACGGCCGCGTCAAAGGGCCGAAGCCCCTGCGCCATCAACCCGACAATCGCGCCCGCCAGCACATCCCCGGTGCCGGCGGTGGCCAGCGCCGGGTTCGCCGAGTCGAGGACCATGATCTGTCCATCGCGCGAGGCAATGACGGTATTGGCCCCCTTGAGGACCACGACCGCGCCGCACTCCCTGGAAAGACGTGAGGCGTGCCCGATTCGATCGGCCTGAATCTCGGCAACCGGCAGACTCGTCAGGCGCGCCATTTCGCCCGGATGGGGTGTCAGAACGGCGGACAAATCGCTCAACCGATACTCCAGCAGGGCTTCGTCCTCGGCCAGGATGTTGAGCGCGTCGGCGTCAAAGACGACACCCCGCACGGCCGTTCTGAGGTGAACCATGGCCGCCATGAAGGCGCCCAGCGCCGCCCGCCCGGTATCCCCCCGGCCCAGACCCGGGCCCACGAGCGCGGCCGCGATGCCGCTGAGTTTCTCAAGCCCCGAAACGGTCTGCGGGACATAGACCGCCTCTGGGATCACGGCGGCGACGGCCAGCCGCCCGGCCTCGGGCACAGCCAGGGTGACCAGCCCTGCCCCGGCCCGGTACGCCGCTCCGGCGCATAGCGCGGGCGCGCCCGGGTAGTCGTGCGAGCCCGCAACAATCAGGGCGCGGCCATGGCTGCCTTTGTTCGCATCCGAGGCGCGCCGGGGCAATCGTTCGCGCACCCAGGCGTCGTCGACGACGCTGATCCGGGCGGGCGGGTTCAGGGCCGTCCAGAGCCGGCCATCAGTCGGGGTCAGACTCGCGATGCCAATCGGCGCAACAACCAGTTCGCCCCGCGCGCCCGCGGCGGGATAACAGTAGTGCCCGCGCTTCGCGGCGTGAAAAGTGACCGTCAGATCGGCCGCCACGGCATTTGCGTCGAGCGACCCGGTCTCGTAGTTCATGCCGGTGGGGCCGTCGACTGCCACAATCGCCGGCGCGTGTGGCAAGCCGCGCAGCACGCCCGGACGGCGGGTCTTGACCCCCCGATCACGGGTGACCTGCACTTCGTGCAGCAGATCTCGAAGCGGCCCCTCGATTGTGCGCGCTGCGCCGGTCCCAAGCAACGCGTCCACGATGACGTCGGCTCGGGCAAGCCGGGCGCGCAGCAAACGCAGGCCCTCGTCATCGGGCTGGGCCATAACGGCGATTTCCGCCGCCGCCAGCGGAGCGATGAGTGGATCGTCCGATTCACGCGCCCGCAGTAGATAGACCTGGACCGTCAGCGCGCGGTTCTCGCGCTGTGCGCGCTCGGCCAGGGCGGCAGCGCACACCAGTCCATCGCCCCCGTTGTTGCCCGATCCGCACAGGATCAAGACCTCTACGGCCGCGTCTCCAGTGGGCAGCCGATTCAAGATCTCGGCCGCGACCGCGCCACCGGCGTTCTGCATCATCGTCGCGTAGCTCAGCCCGGCGCTATCCGCCGCCCGTTCAACCTCGCGCATCTCAGCCGACGTCAGAAGGTTCATGCGCCCAAATACCTCGTGCTGAGCGGGATCTCGGTGACACTTCCGGAGTCAGCCAACGTCACCCGATACGCCTGCGCCTTGGGCCGGGATGACACCGCCTCGCGCATCTCGCCTTCGATGAAGTGAAGCGCGGCCCCGTCGTCGCACGCCCACGCATCCGGCAATTCGCGCGCGCCGACCATGGCCTGCAGGGTTGGACGGCGCTGGGCCTCACCGTCATAGTGCGGACAGTATCCACCTTTCAGTAGGCCAAGGGCGTTCAGCGGGCGCAGTCTGCCGTTTCCAAACGAGTCGGTCGAGCAGGCCTGAAACCAGCAGTTGGCCCCGGCGCTGATCCCGGCCAGCACAACGCCCTGTCCCCAGGCTTCTCTCAGAATGGCGTCAAGCGACCACTCGCGCCACAACGCCAGCATGCTCTTGGTGTTGCCGCCGCCCACGCAGATCGCATCCTGTTCCAGCAGAAACCCGCGGATGTCGCTGGTGTGCGGCGAGAAAAGGGATAACGATGACGGTCGACACTCCAGCCGGGTGAAGGCCTGGAAGAAGTTGTGAATGTAGCGCAGCGTGTCATCCGACGCGTGGGGCAGGAAGCAGACCTTTGGCCGCGCCACGGCAGTCTGATCGAGCACGAACTGATCCAGCAACGGATTGTCGGGCTCCATCGAGAATCCGCCCCCGCCCATGGCGATGATCTGGCGCATGGCTATCCGATGACCTTGACGGCCTCGGCCACGACCCGATCGACCGTGAAGCCCATCGCCGTGAAGACGTCCCGGGCCGGACCCGAGGCGCCGAATCGCTCCTGGGTGACAAAGCGGACCAGCGGGCCGGTGTAGCGGTGCCAGCCTTGCGCCACACCCGCTTCGACCACGACCTTGGGCAACAGGATGGGGAAGATCGACTCACGATACGCAGCGTCCTGCGCGTCGAAGAGTTCCCAGGACGGCATGGACACCACCCGCGCGCGCAGGCCCTTCTCCGCCAGCACGCTTGCGGCATCGAGGGCGAGGCTGACTTCGGAGCCCGTCGCCACGAGGAGCACTTGCGGGTCCTCCGCGTCGCGGACGATGTAGGCGCCGCGCAGCGCCGCATCGTTACGCGGCAGGATTGGCAGGGCCTGGCGCGAAAGGATCAGCGCGACGGGACCGCTTGCCTCAATCGCCACCTGCCAGGCCAGGGCGGTTTCGTTCGCGTCGGCTGGGCGTATCACGGTGAGGCCGGGGATTGCCCGGCAAGCCGCGAGGTGTTCGACGGGCTGGTGGGTTGGCCCATCTTCCCCCACCCCGATGCTGTCATGGGTGAAGACGAAGATGCTGTGCGCGCCGCCGAGCGCCGCCAAACGCAGCGAAGGCCGGGCATAGTCGCTGAACGTGAAGAATGTGCCCCCGTACGGGATCACCCCGCCGTGCAGGGCCATCCCATTCATCATTCCGGTCATGGCGTGTTCGCGAATGCCATAGCGCACGTAACGGCCGGACAGGTCGCCCTTCCGCAAGGATTCGGCGCCCTTGGGCAGGGTGTTGTTGGAGGGCGTGAGATCAGCCGATCCACCGAGCAAACCGGGCACGCGCGGGATTAGCGCATCAATGACGGCCCCACTGGCCGCCCGGGTCGCGATAGGTTTGCCGCCAGGTTCAAATACGGGCAATGCCTCTTGCCAACCCTGGGGCAGTTTTCCGGCGACCAAGGCCTCGAACTCGGCGGCGATCTCGGGGTGGGCAGCCCGATACGAGGCCAGCCGGACCAGCCAGTCATGCTGGAGTTGCGCGCCGCGCGCGCCAACCGCGCGCCAGGCAGCCAGCACTTCGTCAGGGACGAAAAAGGTCTTGTCTGGATCGACGCCATAGGCAAGCTTGGCCCCGCGCAGTTCCTCCTCGCCCGGTTCATCGCTGTGGGCGAGCCGGGTGCCCTGCTTCTTCGGCATGCCCTTGCCAATGATCGTTTTGCAGCAGATGATGCTGGGCCGGTCGGTGACGGCATGAGCGGCGGTGATGGCGGCCTCGATGGCATCCATGTCGTGTCCATCGACAGTTTGGACGTGCCAGTGATAGGCCTCAAAACGCTGCGGCACATTGTCGCTGTAGGACAGCGAGGTCGGCCCATCGATCGAGATGCCGTTGTCATCATAGAACCAGACCAGCTTGCCAAGCCCAAGATGGCCGGCCAGGCTGGCCGCTTCATGGCTCACGCCTTCCTGCAAATCGCCATCGCTGACGATGACGTAGGTGGCATGGTCGACGACGGGGAAGCTCGCGCGGTTGTAGCGCGCGGCCAGCCAGGCCTCGGCCAGGGCCATGCCCGCGCTGTTGCCGGTGCCCGCGCCGAGCGGACCAGTCGTGACTTCGATCCCGGGCGTCAGATGGTTCTCGGGATGGCCGGGGGTGCGGCTGCCCACCTGTCTGAACTGCATCAGCTCGTCAAGTGTCATGGCGGGTTGACCGGTGAGATACAACAACGCATAGGCGAGCATGCTGCCGTGGCCGGCAGAGATGATCAGCCGATCCCGGTCAAACCAGGTGACGTCAGCCGGGTTGACCCGCATAAAGTTCTTGTACAAAACCCAGGCCACGTCAGCCATGCCGAGCGGCATGCCCGGGTGGCCGGATTTTGCTTTCTGGACCGCGTCCAGGGTCAGGGTTCGAATGGCGTTGGCGCAAGCGAGATCGAGGTCGGTGAAATTGCTCATAAAGTTAGGCGCGCCTGTGAGTGCGGCGCATTGCGTGATTATAGGATGGCCCGCAGGTAGAATCTTGCGATGAGACTGACTGCTTTTGCCCGCGCAATGACAGCCGCCACACTCCTCGCGCTGGGCGGTGTTGCCGCCTGGATGCCCGCGCAGGCCGCGCTCCCTGAACCCGCGGAGTCGCCCGTTCCCGCAGCGGACTCCGTAACTGCGGCGCAAGCCGCAGCGGGCGTTGGAATCGTCTTCACACCGATCATCACAAGCGGGCTCACCCTCCCGCTCTTTGTCACCCACGCCGGTGATGATCGCCTATTTGTTGTCGAAAAGGGCGGCAAGATCAAGATCTTCGAGAACGGCGCGCTGAGACCCGTGCCATTTCTCACCCAGACCGTGACGACCGGCTCAGAGCGGGGGTTGTTGAGTATTGCATTCGAGCCGGCCTATGCATCGACCGGTCGCTTTTATGTCTACTGGACCGGAACGAGTGGGCTTGTCAATATCACTCGGATGGGAGTCCAACCCGGCGATCCAAATCAGGCCGATCCTGCCTCGGCGGCCACGCTCCTGACCATCACCCATCCCGCCGGCAATCACAACGGCGGATGGTTGGGATTCGGCCCGGATCAGCTCCTGTACGCATCCGTGGGCGATGGTGGCACGCAAGAGGACCCGACCTGCCAGGCTCAGAACACCGCCAGTCGGCTGGGCAAAATACTTCGGCTGGATGTTGTTGGACAAATCACGTATACGGTGCCGGTGACGAACAGTTTCGTCGTGGGCCAGGCGCCAGAGGTGTGGGGTTGGGGGCTACGCAATCCGTGGCGCAATTCCTTCGATCGGCAGACGGGCGATCTCTATGTCGGCGATGTCGGGAATGGCGCCTGGGAAGAAATCAGCTACGTGCCTGCGGGCTCGGCCACCGGGCTGAACTTCGGATGGAATCGGCGTGAGGGTCCAGCCGCCGGCTATACCACTTGCGCCGACACGCCGCCGTATGTCTCGCCGGTCATTTCCCATTCCCATTCGAGCGGGCAAATCGCCACTTCGATCACCGGCGGCTACGTCTATCGCGGCGCGAAGTACCCCTGGCTGCAAGGCAAGTACTTCTACGCCGATTATGGCCAGGGGAAGGTCTGGATTGCCACCCAGACCTCGCCTGGCGTGTTCAGCACCGCCCAGCTCACGTCGACCTTTGGCTTTAACTCGTTGTCTTCCTGGGGAGAAGACGCGGCCGGCGAGCTGTATCTCGTCAATATCAACGGCACGGTCTATCGGCTGGATTCGTTCCTGCCCGCGAGCGCGTTCATACCGCTGGTCACGCGCTAGAGCTCACACGGTGGGTCTGGCGGAGATAACCCCCCGGCTTCGTCGCATGGCTCCTGCAAAGTCGCGTCACCGATTCGCAAATTCGAGTCAGCGCTGACACAACGCGCCGATGGCAGGTACTGGCCAGGGCCCTGAGCTTGTCGAAGGGCCCGGAAAGGGTCCTAAGAACCGCGCTGGCGGGCCCTTCGACAAGCTCAGGGCCCTTTCGCCCTTTCTATTGCGGCTTATTGCCTTCGACCGCTCGGGGGTGAGCGCAGTATTGGGTCTTTGCAGGAACCATGAGCTTCGCCGGGGGAAATCGCTTCCGGAAACGGGTTTTGTTGGGAGTTCTTAGGGACTCAGGCGCGGATCCACAACCTGACCAGACAGTCGCGACGCCTCGGCCGCAAACGCCAGCAAATGGCTGGCGAGCGATGCGCGGGCCGTTGTGCGCTGCGGCGATGACTCGCCGTGCAGCGCGCGCCCGAAATCGGCCATGAGGCCGTCGTCACCCCCGCCGTGACCACCCGCGACCGAGTCGGGGCGGATGACCTCGATCGGGCCGCCGCCATGCGGATGTATCCGAAGCTCGGTGACGCCCCCGTAGCCAAATTCGCCATACAAAGTTGCCTGCGTGCCGTCGAAGCGCACGGTCCGTCCCTCGCGATCGGAGTGACCGTGCATGGTGAAGGCGCAAGTCGCCCCACCCTCAAATTCCATGGCCACGACCTGGTGGTCGACCACGTCGTTGTCGCAGTGATAGACGCAGCGGCCATACGGGCTGGTGCGCAGGGTCTCGCGGCGTTCCGCCGCGGTTGCCCCGCCCTCCAGCGCGCCCAGCATAAAGGCGGGGGTGGCGGGCGGATCGGACCAGCCGGGTTCGGCCGAATAGACCCGCGGCGCGTACCACGCGCACGTGTCGGCGGCCGGGCAGCCGTCGAGGCAGCGCGCGGGCGCGCCGGCCGGCGCCTGGTCCGCCCGAAAGTGCATCAGCGAGCCAAACGAACTGAGTCGAGTAGCGGGCCGGCCCATCACCCAGAGCAATATGTCGAGATCATGGCAGGACTTGGCCAGGATCATCGGGCTGGACTTGGCCGTATTGCCCCAACTCCCCCGCACAAAGCTGTGGGCCATGTGCCAGTACGACGCGTTCTCGCGGTACTCGATCGTGACGATATCACCCAGCCGTCCACTGGACACGATTTCGCGCAGGGCCGAGAAGAACGGGGTGTAGCGCAAGACATGGCACACCTGGAGCAGCCGGCCCGAGCGCTCGGCCGCCTCAACAAGCAATCGACAGTCGGCCGCCGTTTGAGCCATGGGTTTCTCGAGCAGGACGTCGTAGCCCGCCTCGAGGGCCGCCACGGTCGGGTTCACGTGCATCGTGTCGTGGGTGGTCACTATAACCGCGCGCGCAAATCGCGGCAGGGCCAGGGCATCCTCCCAGCGCGCAAACTGGCGCTCGGCCGGGATGGCGTGATCGGCGCCCATCCGCTCGCGGCGGACGGCATTTGGCTCGGCGATGCCGACAACTCGAAATTCGTCCGGGTGGGCGAGCGCATACGCCCCGTAGGCGCGGGCGCCGCGGTTGCCGGCGCCCAGGATGAGTAGATCGATGGGTGTCATCTCTTTTTTTTCCTTTCGCGAGTGATCGCCCCGGCCGCCGGGGCGATCACTCGCGAAAAAATCGTTTTAGGGCAGGCCCGGAACGAAGGCCCGGACAATCCAGGCATGGTCCTCGGCAAGAGACTCGGTGGACTGAGCGAAGCGCTCAAGCGGCCACCACTCGGCCCGGGCAGCGTCATCGCCCGCGCGCACGGCGGGAGGCGAGGCATCGCCAAGGTCGAACAAGGTGCCGTGGGTGATTGTCCGTCCTCGCACGGAGCGTTCGGGCGCGTCGAAGACGCGGGTGGCGCGGATCGCCGCGCGCAGGACGTTTCGGGAGACAGTGATGCCCGTCTCCTCGCCCAACTCGCGCAATGCGGCCTCGACCACCGTTTCGTCCTGCTCGACAAAACCACCCGGCAGCGCCCACAGTTCTTTCGCAGGGGCATGGCTGCGATGAATCAACAGGATGTGGCCGGACGCGATGACGACGGCGTCGGCGGTGACGAAGATTGGCGGATACGGCGCGCCGCGCCACGCATCGGCCAGTTGATCGACCCAGGCCTGCTCCTCCATAAGTCGGGTCATGACAGGGTCGACCCGGGATGCGTCCAGCGAAGCGACAAGGGCGGGGGGCACCCTGGCCTGCCAGGCAATTCCGGCACCAAGGTAGTCGGCCCGGGCGGCGGCCTCTGCCGCCAGATCTGGGCGCGCCACGGGATCCACGCGCAGGCGCGCGCTGTATCCGCGCAGGGAGAGCGATTCCGCGTCATCCTGAGTTGAAACCAACGCAACCGCATCGAGTTCCGCGCCAGCGGCCGCCATGGCGCTCCGCAATTCTGCCGCCCAGCGGGCGGGCTGATACAACTGATCGCGCACACCAATGACGCTCACCCGTTTTCCGGCCCCCGCCGGCAAAATCCGCCGAACATGGGCTTCGCGTTGCGCGCATGACCATGGCCGACGGGTGGACGGTGCGCTGTCCAGTCCGTCAAGCGCGATGATCAGACGCTCGCAGGCCTCCAGGGCGCCAAGAATCGTCTGAACGTCAGAATCCAGGATCGGCTGAAAGCGCGCGAAGAGCAATCCGACGGGATACAGTCGGCTCATGTCTACCCGCGCCGCTCGATCTGGGCGCCCAGACCGCGCAGCTTTTCCTCAAAGCGCTCGTAGCCCCGATCAATCTGTCCCACGTTGCCGATGACGCTCCGCCCTTCGGCGCACAAGGCGGCGATGACCAGCGCCACCCCGGCCCGAATGTCGGGGCTCTGCACCACCTCACCCCGCAATCGCGTAACGCCTTGCACGACGCAACGGTGCGGGTCGCACAAAACGATGCGGGCGCCCATCGCAATGAGCTTGTCGACGAAATACAGCCGGCTCTCGAACATTTTTTCGTGGATGAGGACGGTTCCATTCGACTGTGTCGCAGCGACGACGGCAACGCTCATCGCATCTGCCGGGTAACCCGGCCAGGGCGCGTCCGAGATGGTCGGAATGCTGCCGCCAAAATCCGGGTCGACTTCAAGCTTCTGGCCTCCCGGGACAAACACATCCTCGCCCGCGATCTCGAAGCGGATTCCCAGTTTTTCGAGCGAGATCTGGGTCATCCGCAGCTGGCGTGGCGCTGCGTCGCGAATAAGCACGCCATCGCCGCACACGGCGCCGAGCACGATAAAGCTCGCGACCTCGATGTTGTCGGCCCCCACGGTGTATTCGCACCCGTGCAATCGCGGCACACCCTGAATCAGCAGGGTGTTCGACCCGATGTTCTCAATCCGCCCGCCCATGCGGTTGAGGCAGTGGCACAAATCCTGGACGTGGGGCTCGCTCGCCGCGTTATGCAGCACCGTCGTCCCTTTCGCCAGCGCGGCGGCCATGATGGCATTCTCGGTTGCAGTCACGCTGGCCTCATCCAGCATGATATCGGCGCCCACCAATCCCGCGGACCGCAGCCGGAACAGCCCGTCATAGTCGACGGTCGCGCCCAGGCCCTTGAACGCCAGAAAATGGGTGTCGAGCCGGCGCCGCCCGATCACATCGCCACCGGGAGGCGGCAGCGAGACATCGCCGGTGCGGGCCAGGAGCGGGCCGGCAAGCAAGATGCTGGCCCGAATCTCGCGGCACAGGCGCGGATCCAGCGCGCCCACGTCGATGTCCTTCGCGTCGATGCGCACGGTATTTGGCTCTGGCCAGTCCACCCGCGCCCCAAGCGCCTCGACGAGATGCAGGAGCGTCATCACATCGCTGATGCGCGGCACATTCCGCAGGGTGACCGGCTCTTCGGTCAGCAGCGCAGCGGCAATGAGCGGAAGCGTGGCGTTCTTGTTTCCGGAGGCGCGAACCTCGCCCTTCAGGCGCAGGCCGCCGTCGATGATGAATTCAGACATGGGAAATAGAGTGTACCCGGAAGCGCCGCCTCGTTTAAAGAATTGTCGAGATCACCATCCCCGCGCTTCGCGCGGGGATGGTGATCTCGACAATTGTTTCGCGTCAAGCCTGCCGATAGTGATGCTCGACGAAGCGCTTCCAGCCATTCTTGTTGCGCGATTCGACCATCCAGTGGAAGCCACCGCCGGGATCGGGCCAATAAGCCTGGCGGGCGAGGCCGGCCGGCATCTGGGCCTCGAATGTCAACGCCTCGGGATGCAGATCGGGCGCTGCGGCGAGTTTCCCCGTTGAGCGCTTGCCATCCGAGGTGAAGGACAGAAAGCCAGCCCGCCATCGTCGCCGGGGGCGAACACGGCCAGCTCCTCATAACGGGTCTGGCCGAATTCCCAAACGGCGGTCAGGATCACGACCGCGCTGCCGGCCGCGCGCGCAAACACGCGCCGGCAGGTCACCGGACCCTGCGGCGATTCAGCCTTGGCCACCCACGCGCCGATCCAGCGGGTCGAACGGGCCAAGCTTGCCGCGGCCCCTTTTTCCAGAGTTTTGCCATGTCTGTTTTCCCATCGTCCAGAGGCGATATGCCCGGCTTCGCCGGGCATATCGCCTCTGGAAACCTACTGCGCGGTCAACGCATAGAGCAAAAAGCTCGGCGCCCAGTGCGAGACCATGTAATCCTCGTGCAGGGCATCCTCCCAGCCCGCCTCGAGATGGGCCTGCGCGAGCGCCGCGCAGGCTGAGCCCAACGGATTCGACTCAGATAACGCCTGGCCGATGCCGCGCAGCATCCAGGCCCGCGACAAGTTCAGCCCGCAGAAGTGAGCGAGCTGGCCGTCGGCGTAGTCGGCGACCCGGGCCGGAGGCAGGCGCTGGGCCAGCGTTTCGGCGGCGTCGGGGCCAAGAAAATCATCCAGCCAGCCGGCAAACGCGGCCGGTTCGAGGACGCGCCGCATCAGGTCGGCTTCGGCCAGGGCCGGCGAGACGAAATCCGCGGCTGAGGGCTCCCACGCCAGCGGCGCGCCCCGGTCAGCCAAATAAAACCGCCGACTACTCGCCCGGAGACGATCGCCCAAGCTGGTTTCGCCGGCTGCCGCGCACCAATCCAGGGCAAAACCAAGCGCGAACGCAGTCTGGTTGTGCATCCCCGTGCGCACAGGCAGAGGCAGGCGGGCCGCGTAACGGTCCAGGGCGGCAGCCGCGTGAGCCTCCAGCGGCACCACCGCCGAGCGCCAGCCCGCGCCGCCGTCGCCCGCCAGACCTCGCAACTCCTCCCCAAGCTTCAGGACCCAGGCCATGCCATAGGGAACCTCAGCTCGGAAACGTGGACAGATAGGCCATCTCGGCCGCGATCACCTCCGGCGTGAAGGCCACGTCGAGGGCCGCGTGGATGGCCGGCCTGAGCGGATGCGCCGGAAAGAGCCTGAGCGCGCGGACGATCTGCCAATACCCGTGAACGGCCGAGTGCCAGTCGTAGCAGCCGAAGAAGGCCGGATGCAATTGGCGGGGCGTGCCGAGATCGGCCTCGAACCGCAGGCGCAGGGCGAGGCCGTTGGGATACTCGCGGGCCAGATTCGCCAGCGTCACGGGCAGAAAGCGCAGTGACAGGTCATAGGTCGAGGGGATGTCCATCGATCACCACTCCTTAAAGCGACCCTGGAAACATCCGGCGAGATCACAGTCCCCGCGCTCCGCGCGGGGACTGTGATCTCGCCGATGTTTGAGGAAGACTCCTCGCAGAACCCACTAAAAGAGATGAACCATTACAAATGAACGACCGCCAACGCGATTGGTGATCTCGTCAACCACATCAAACCCAAAACGTTCATACAGCCGGATTGCGGGGTTGTCCTCGCGGACCGACAGCACGACTCCAGGATGGTGGTCTCGGGCCTTGTCCAGCAGCGCGCCCAGAAGTGCCCCGCCCAGGCCGCCGCCGGTATTGCCGGGTTCGACCGCAATCGCGATCTCGGGGAAATCCTCGGGGACGAGCGGATAGCCCCGCTCGGCGATGGAGAAAGCGCGCAGCCAGGCCGCGCCAATAGGCTGGCCGGATTCGTCTTCGGCGATGACACCCAAATCGCCCGCGCGCCCCCACCCGTCGACATATTTGGCCAGCAGGCCATCCCCTTTCGCATCGTCTGAGCTGCCAGAGCCGTCCTTGTTCATGTGCGCGGCAAAATACAGCATGTCCCACAGGAAGGGCTCATCCGAAGCGCGGGCATAGCGCAGGCGCGGCATGGGGCAAGTCTAGCCGCGAAAACGAAAACGCGCGAGACCCGGGGGGTCTCGCGCGTACAAACTCGAGGAGGGCGTGTTCGCTAGAAATCCAAGACGCTCAGTTTGCCATTGTCAGTGCCATCGCTGACCCACACCCAGTTCCCGGTGCCGGTAGCGGCGCAGCGGGCGGTGTACTCGTAAAGCCCTGGCGGGAGCGTCAACAGGGTCACTTTGTATTCGTCGTTGTCGCCTTGATCCGTGAAGTAGGTCATGCCCTGAGTCTGGATATTCGACCAGCTACCTCCGAAGGAGGCCACCTCACCGTAGTAGACCTGGCATTCGATCCCCGCGCCCTGGCCAGGCGGAATGACAGTCTCGGGCGCGTCGATTCCCCGCAACGTCACGCCCGGCGCATAGACCTGAACATAGACATCGAAGTTACCCCCAAAAGGAATGAGGTTCGACTGATTCTTGTCAGGCCACAGCTTCCCCACAAAACTCAGCGTGACGGGCGTCGCGGTCGGTGTCGATGTGGGCGGCACCGGCGTGTCGGTCGGCGTCGCCGTGGGCGGCACGGGCGTGTCG
>JADKDT010000009.1 GCA_016714465.1 Candidatus Brachythrix odensensis
GATGACGTGTTTAGCGCTGACCCGGGTCTCTTCGCCGCGATTCATGACCGAGATCTCGTCGGGGGCGATCAGGGTGCCCTCGCCCTTGATCACGGTGACCTGGTTCTTGCGCATCAGGAATTCGACGCCCTTGACCAGGCGATCGGAGACCTGCCGGCTGCGCTTGTGGGCCGCGTGGTAATCCACCCGCAGGTTGTCGAAGGTAAAGCCGTAGTCCTTGCCCTCGCTGAGCAGTTCGATGACTTCGGCATTGCGGATCAGGGCTTTGGTGGGAATGCAGCCCCAATTCAGGCAGATCCCGCCGAGATTGTCGCGTTCGATGATGGCGACCTTGAGGCCGAGCTGGGCGGCCCGAATGGCGGCCACGTAACCGCCGGGTCCGGCGCCGAGCACGGCGATGTCGTACTTGGGCGCGGCCTTGGTGACGGATGTCTTTGTAGTCATGGGCGCAATTGTAGTCGGGGGCGATCCAGACGGCCGGATGCAGTTCTTTCCTGGAATCGGCGCTAATCTGCGTGAATCTGCGGATCCAATCCTGGATGTCACCCGTGCGGTTTCGGTCGGGTGGGGACGGTTTTTGTCCGCAGATTCACGCAGATTGGCGCAGATTTGGATTCAGGGCGTATCACCCAGCGCTTCGAGGAGTTCGGCGAGGACCATCGCGGTGGCACCCCACACCCGGTGCCCGCCGACGACGAAGTGCGGCATATCGACGACAAACGTTGTGCCGTTCCGGACGACCGGCATGGGCCCCACCGAGCGCGCCTCGGGAGTCGCCAGGGTCTCGAGCGCGACCTCGATGACCTCGGCGACCTCGGCCGGATTGGGCGCAAAGCGCGGGCGGCCCGGCAGCGCGGCAACGGCCGGGTGAATGAGGTAATTGCTGGGCGGGATATACAGCGGGGTGAGGGTCCCCAGCACGTTGGCCTCGCTTACCTCGATGCCCAATTCTTCGCGAGTCTCGCGCAGGGCGGTGGCGATCAGGTCGTGATCGCCGGCGTCCATGCGCCCACCCGGGAACGAGATCTGCCCGCGGTGCTTGCCCAGCGTTTCGGTCCGGCGGGTGAGCACCACGTGGGCGACCCCATCCACCGGATAGAGCAGCACCAGCACACCGCCCAGGTGGGCGGCGCTGATGTCGGGGGGAACAAATCGTCCCGGCGGCATCATCCGGGACTGGCCGGCGAAGCCCGGGAGCGGGCGGCGCAGCGCCTCGCGGGCAAGGTCGATGACAAGCATTGAGGGGATGATACGACGTCGTATCATCCCCTCATGTCCACCCCCACCCATGTCCAGATCTCCGTCGCCGGCGCAACTCTGCTCGCGCGTTTCGAGGACGCGGCCGCCCCTAAAACCTGCGCGGCGTTCCGGGCCCTGTTGCCCTATCGCCAGAAGCTCATCCACGCCCGCTGGAGCGGGGAGGCGTGCTGGATTCCGTTGGGCGATTTCAAGCTGGATGTTGGCTTCGAGAACCACACCAGCCATCCGGCCCCGGGCGAAATCCTGTTCTACCCGGGCGGCTACAGCGAGACCGAGATCTTGTTCCCCTACGGGGCCTGTCTGTTCGCCAGCAAGATGGGTCAACTCGCCGGCAATCACTTCCTCACCGTGGTTGAAGGGCGCGAGGCGCTGCCCGAGATCGGGCGGACAGTGTTGTGGCAGGGGGCGCAGGAGATAATCATTGAATATGCCCCCCAGCAACCCCATCCTTGACCTGATGCGCGGACATGCTTCGGCCCGCCACTTTCGGCCCGATCCGATTCCGGCCGAGACGCTCGAAACCATCATTGACTGCGCCCAGCGCGCGGCGACCTCGTCCAACTTGCAAGCTTATGCCGTCATCGCCGTCAGCGAGGCCAATCAGCGGGCCGAGTTGGCGGCGTTGTGCGGCGACCAGGCGCAAGTGCGTGAGGCGCCGCTCTTTCTGGTCTGGTGCGCCGATCTAAGCCGAATCGATCGCGCCACGGTCCTGCGCGGCCATCCGCATCGGCATGAGTACGTCGAGAACTTCCTGATCGCGACTATCGATGCTGCGCTGGCGGCCCAGAATGCCGCACTGGCGGCCGAATCGCTGGGTCTGGGCGTGTGCTATATCGGCGCGCTGCGGAACAACACCCGGGCGGTCATCCGTATGTTCGACCTGCCGCGGCTCATGTTTCCTCTCTTTGGGATGACTTTGGGCGTGCCCATTCGGCCGCCGCAGCCGCGCCCGCGCCTGCCCATCCGAGCCGTGCTGCATCACGAGCGTTACTCGGATGCAGGGCAGGATGAGGACCTGCGTGACTATGACCAAACGATGATCGGGACCGGCATTTACGACGGGCGACAGGTGCCTGTCCCCGGCCACCCCGAAACCATGGAGGCGTATGGCTGGACAGAGCATACGGCCCGGCGGGTGGCCCGGCCCGCCCGGATCGACCTCAAAGCCGTCCTCGAGGAGCAGGGGTTCCTGCTGAAGTAACCGGGATCCGACAGATTTGCCGAGATCACACGCCCGCACTGCGCGAGGGCGTGTGATTTCGGCAAATCAACAGACAAACACTATACAAAGCTGCTAAAACACATATCAGCCGTTGCTCAGACAACTATTTGATACTAGCGCGCACCAGCAGATTTCTTTCGGGAGCGATATCGCCCGGCCCTGCCGGGCGATATCGCTCCCGAACAAAACCTGGCAGGGAGCTCTCAAGGAAGGTAACACCGTGATACTGATTACAGGTTCGAACGGCTATGTGGGTGGATATGTGCTTCAAGCGCTTGCCCGAAGTGGGCCCGCGCAGCATGTGAAGGGGCTGGTGCGTTCCGAGGCGCAGGCCGACAAGATCCGGAGATACGGTGCGGTGCCTGCCATAGGGGATGTCACCGATGTGGCCTCGCTGGAGAAGGCGATGCTGGGCGTCGACATCGTCATCCACCTCGCCGCGGTCAATCGCGATCGGGGCGCCTCGACGATGGCGCGGATCAACGCCGAGGGAACCCGCAATGTTGTGAGTGCCGCCAAATCAGCCGGCGTCAAGCGCATCATCAACCTGGTCGGTCTTGGAGCGGACGAGAGCCGGCCCTATCCGCTCGCTTCGACGCAGGGCCAGGGCGTGCGGGCCATCATCGAGAGCGGCATCCCCTACACGATCCTCGAAACCTCGGTCATCTTTGGCGAGGGCGACGAGTTCATCAACACCCTGGCCGGCCTGGCCCGCATCCCACCTTTCATGGTTGTGCCCGGCGACGGCAAGACCGCCTTTCAGCCCATGGCGGCCGCCGATGTCGCCGCCTGTATCGTTAAAGCCGTCGACCTGCCCGAAACGATCAACCAGCGCCTGCAAATCTGCGGCAGCGAGGTGCTAACGCTCGAAGCCATCATCGACGCGATCATGGCCGAGATGGGGATCAAGCGGGTCAAAGTCAAGATTCCGGCCGGGCTGCTCAAGCTCCCCGTCGCGGTGATGGACAAGCTTCTGCCCAAGCCGCCCGTCACCCCGAGCCTGCTGGGCATGCTGGGGGTGAACAACACCACCCGCGACAACAAGACCGAGACTGTCTTCGGGATCACGCCGCTGCGGCTGCGGGATGGGATCGCCTTCGTCCGCAAGATGACCCTGGGCAAACTCATTCGGCGTTCGCTGGGCAAGGGTGAATACCGTTAATTTCTTCGGAGGCGAGATCGCCTCGCGAGTCGGAATATCTTGGAAACGATATGCGCCGGCGCAGCCGGCGCATATCGTTTCCAAGGAATCCCTGCTGTGAAGCAAAGCACATTCGACAGCGCCTTTGTCCTGGCCGCGCCCATCGAGGCCGTCTGGGCCTTTCATGCCGACCCGGCCATGCTGGCCAAGGTCATGCCCAGCATGCCGCGCCTGCGGGTGGCCCGTTTTGACGCGCCGCTTCAGGCCGGCAGCGCCATACATCTCGAACTGTCACTCGGGCCATTCCGGCAGCCGTGGGAATTGACCGTAGTGGAGGTTGCGCCCGGCCGCCAATTTGTCGATCGACAAACCGGGCGCGGGCCGATGGCATCCTGGCGCCACACCCATGCGTTTGAAGCCGTTGGGGAAAGCACGCGCGTCATCGACCATATCGAGTACGCGTTGCCGCTGGGAGTATTGGGGCGTGCCGCCGCGGCGCTCTTCGGCGGGTTCGGGATGCGGATGCTGTTCGCTGTCCGCCGGCGCAAGACCGCGGCCTGGTTTGCCGCACATCGCTGACCCCGTCCGCTTCACCTCGCGGGTAGGCGCGCCCCCGTCTGAATCACCAAAAAACACGGATGCTGCGGATGACACGCCTCCGTCTGAATCACGGATTGGCACGGATGACACCGATTTCACAGATGCTACCCACCCCCCAAAAAACGCCGCCATCCCTCGCGAAACTCCGGCCTAGGCCGGAGTGACAGCGGGATCCATACAGCGGCCGGGTGACACCGATGATCGGCATCGGGTTCGACTCCCAAGGCGTTGCCCCTACGGCAAGCTCAGGGCAGGCTCTGGGCTGATATGGGGCCGCGCCGTTGGCGCTGGGTGCAGTGAGAACATGATTGAGCCGGCAACCAGCCGGCGCTACTTCCGCAACGAGCGGATCCTCATGCGCGCCATCGTCGACGACATTCGAACCCGGGCGCCCGAGATCTGTGCTCGCCTGAAACTCGTCTAGCCGCCCATCCGGGTCAACCGTTCTCAGGTGTCAGGCTGATTTGGCCAATGCCATCGGTGCCGCCATCCCCAAGGTTGTAGACCAGCCGGTTCGCGGCGCTGACCGTGCCGGAGGCCGCTAGCGCGCCGGCCTCGCCCACGCCTGACAGCAGGAATACGGCCGTTGCAGAGCCGATGAAACTCGGCCGCGCCGAGCGCAGCCAGCGCCGCTCGGTGATGACATCCCCGCCGCTCGAGACCGTCTTGAGACACAACAGGTGAGTGATCTTGGCCCCGTGAATCGCCTCGCGCAGCGCGGCCTGAAGCAACGGCGTGCGTCCACCGGTGGCGGCACGCAGTCGTGAGGTCCTTGGCCAGGGTGTCCCAGGCGGCCGCCGTGGCATCGGCCTGCGCGACCGCCGTGCGGGCCACTTCCAGGCGCAGCGCCAGTTCCGCCTGAGCGCCCTTCCATGTCTTGATCTGCTTCTCGAGCTCGCCAGCCGGTTTGCCATCATCCTTGCGCCGCGCCACCTCGAGTTCGGTGTCCCCGATCCGCTTGGCGAGGTCGGTTGTGGTCGCCACTGCTGGGGCAATGACAACCTCGTTGACCCGGCGGCGCTGAGCATCCAGATGCGCGCGCTGTTTCTGCAGCGCGGCGAAGCGGGCGAACAAGGGCGATGCCGTGATCAGGTCAAAGCCCTCAATGACCGCCGAGACCTGGAGTTCCTTGAGCCGGCGCGCAACCTCGGCCATCAGGGCCAGGTTGTCGGCCTTGAACTCCCGGCCGGTTGCGACATAGTTGGTCCGGATGAGACTGGCAATCTGGGAAACCGCGCCGATCACGGCGCCACCGACGGCAAGCGCGGACGTGATCGAGAGCATCTCGCGCAACGTGTCTGAATCGTCGGCGGGGGCCTCGCGTGGCTTGCCCAAGGTCTCAAGGGCCCCGATGCGGGCGGAGATATCGGCCTCGTGCCAATCGAGCACTGGCTTGATTTGAAGCAATACGGCGTCGGTGGAGGCGATGTCCGTCTGCTCAACCAGGAGCACCCGCGGCGAGCCCGGCCCCTTGATCGCGTCGTTCACTCGTCTGGCAATCTCTGCGGCGGCGTCGCCCAGCGCGGCATAGCCCACGACCTCGGCCAATGTGCCGAACTTGTCCTTGGCTTCGATGGTGCCTTCCAGCCCCGTCGCCGTCACGGCGGGCAGTTGCGCTTTGAGCGTCGCGGCCTCAGCCTCGGCAATGCCCTTGCGCGCTTCGGCCTTGGTTTGCGCCAGTTTCAGGTCTTTCGCTTCTTGATCGAGCGGCACGGTGTCGGCGGCAGTTTTCGGTTCGGGTATCTCGGCCATGATGCTCCTTGAAGGCTTGCCACTTGAATGTCAGTCTACGCCGCTGCGCCAAAGCGCGCAAGCGCAATTCGGTGTCGCCCTTTCAGGGCTCGTCACATGCCGGCGGGGCGACCCAGGGCGTTGCCCTGGGCTATCACATTTGGCCCCGTTGGGGCCAGCCGTCGTTGGCCAGGATTGCCGCGCTGCGTCACCCAGAACGCACTGGGGTTGCCGCCCCCATCCACTTAATGGCATTGCGCTAATCGAGTTGCGCGGGCGCGAGGCCGAAGGCCCTTGTTGAATCAGCCGGCACCTTCTCCCAGCGGGAGAAGGTCATGGGCTTGCAGCGGTCCTACCCGCCGATGGTCGCCGGCGGCACAAGCGGCATGGGCACGGGCGCCAGCGCCTGGCTGTCCTTGAGCATGATCTGGCCCATCAGATGGGCATACACGACCTGCGAGTAGCCGGTAACCCCGACCGAGAGCGCCATCACCGCAATCGTTCCCAGACACGGGACGAACGACAGAACGATTGTGACGACGCCCACCCCGATACCCATGGCTCCCAAGGTCAATCCGGCCAGAATGATGTCGACGATGCGGCGACGGGTGAAGGCCAGCACCTCTCCAAACTTGAGGCATGACGCAAACGTGCCGTGGCGATAAAACTGCCTGTATACGCCGGGCATGAACAGGCTGAGGGTCAGCGCGACAATCGCGACCACGCACAGGATGGCGATCGAGCCAACACTGAGCACTGCCGCGACATCGCGCTCTTGCTGGCGCGTGTTCGCTGCGCTGGCCAGGCCCGTGCCCGCGATGATGAAGACGAAGAAGCAGCCATAGATCAGGAACACGGGCAGGAGATAGACCATCTGGGCCAGAACCAGCAACAGGCCGCGCTGGAACTTCGACCCGATGTCGTCCCAGTCTGGCAGGATCGCGTCCCGCCCCGCCATGACATTCCTGCTGTGATCGAGGGCGTAGCCAAACAGCGCGAAGTTGAGGAAAGGAACAAGCGCCACCAGGCCGGTGATCGCCAGCTTCTTGACGAAGTTGGGGTCCTGGGTGGGGTGCTGAAGCGCGCGAGAAATATTCATGGGTACGAAATTCGGGAGCGATATCCCGAGGCACATCCTCGGGATATCGCTCCCGGTTTGGGTCCGTCTGGCGCCCTTAGCGCGTGGGCGTCGTGAGCGCGCCAACCGCGGCGCCGCCGACACCGAGGATCGTGCCGATCAGCATGCTGACCAGGAAGATCGCGATGAAGGTGATGACCGCGGTGATGACGGCCTTGCCTGTGTCGAACTCGGCTGCTTCGCGCACGGCAATGACAAAGGCGATCGCGCCCAGGACGATTGCCGCAATCGTGCCGAGGCACGGGATGAAGTTCAGGACCTGGAAGATGTTGGTGTGCCCCAGCACCCGCAGCATTTCCTGGGTATTGGTCTTGCCGCCCTGGCGCTCGGCCACAAAGCCGGCAACGAAGGCGCTGACGATCCAGCCCAGCAGCGCGCTGAGCACGTTTGCCACCAGCGACAGGACCGGGTTGCCGAGCAGCAGGCCGATCAGGCCCGAGATCAGCGAGGCGGCCACGGTGATGATGGCTGCTGGCGCCAGTGACGCCGGATCCTCCGCAATTTCCTTGTATATCGGGGCCTTGAGCGTAATCACGCCCATCAAGCGCTGCATCATCGACGACGAACCAACGGGCTGCATCATGTTGACAATCCTCCAAGACGATTAGTGCGATTTTGTGTCGCAATAGCGACACGACGCACGGATTGTAGCCAGCGAGGGCTGGAGCGCAAGGGGGTCAATGCCGAGCGCCCGTAAACCCGCCAGGTACTCGGCTAGATCAGTCCGTAGCCGCGCGCAAACAAATAGGTCGAGGCGATCAGGCCAAACACGACCACGAATCCGCGGATGACGGCCGGTGAAATCCGGCGGGCCAGCCGGGCCAGCCCATACCCGCCGATCAGCGCGCCCACGGCCGCGAAGAGCGCGAGCGGCCAGTTGATCTTGCCGTCGATGGCGAAGAAGATCACGGCGGTGCCGTTGATGGCCGCGGCCAGGGCGGCCTTGAGCGCGTTCATCCGATGGATGTTCCGAAAGCCCATCACGCTGAGCGAGGTCAGCATCAGGATCCCGATTCCGGCCCCGAAGTAGCCGCCATACATCGCGATCACGAATTGGGCGATCGATCCGCCGATGTAGCTCCCGGGCGTCAGATGGTCGGCGCCCTCGGCAACCGTGGCGGCCCGTTTGACCAGCCGGTTGACCCGCTCGCGAAACGCAAACAGCAGCGTCGCGCCGAGCACGAAGAACGGCACAATCCGGCGAAAGGACTCGTTCGATGAGCGCGCGACCACCAGCGCGCCGAGCAGCGCGCCCAGAAAGGTCGGCACCAGCAGGATGGCCAGAACCTTCAGGTTGGGCGTCAGATCGCGCCGATAGGCCGCGGTGCTGCCCAGCGATCCCGGCACCAGGGCCATGGCATTGCTGGCGTTGGCCGAGATGTCGGGCAGCCCCGCAAACAAGAAGCCCGGATAAGAGATGACCGTGCCGCCGCCGGCGATGGCGTTGACCGCCCCCGCCAGCATGACGGCCACAAACAAGACGACCAGCTTGAGCGGGTCCATCCTGTCTAGATCACGATGTTGACCAGCCGGCCCTTGGCGTAGATCACCTGGCGGATGGGCTTGTCTCCCACGAAGCGGCGTGCCCCCTCGCTCTGAGCGGCCAGAGTCTTGATGGTCTCCTCGTCTGTCCCGACCGCGACCGTGATCCGATCGCGCAGCTTGCCGTTGACCTGGACGGGGATTTCGATGCTGTCCTCGGCCGCCGCCGCGGCGTCGGCTTTCGGCCAGGTTTGCTTGTGGATGCTGTAGGGCAGGCCCATGCGCTCCCACAATTCTTCGGCCAGATGCGGCGCGATGGGGGCCAGCAGGCGAACCAGAATGTCGATGGCCTCCGCCCATTCGGGCGTCTCGGTCAGGCCGGCATCGCGGGCCTTGAAGAGCGTGTTGGTGAATTCCATCATCGACGAGACCGCCGTGTTGAACGCAAAGGCGTCGAAGTCGTGCTCGATCTTCTGGATGGCCTGGTGGGCGGCCCGGCGCAGCTCGCGCGTGGTCATGGTCGCGGGCCCGCCCCGATCATCCATCGGCGATAACACGATCCGCCAGACGCGATCCAGCCAACGCCGCACGCCCGGCACACCGTTGGTGTTCCACGGCACCGTTTGCGAGAAGTCGCTGATGAACATCTCGTAGCCGCGCAGCGCGTCCGCGCCGTGCTCGGCCACGACCTCGTCCGGGGTGATGACGTTGCCCTTGGACTTGCTCATCTTCTCGTAGACCATCCGGCCGTCGACTTCCTTCTGTTCGGGGGCCAGGATCATACCCTGGTTACGCAGGCTCTTGAACGGCTCAATGAAGCCGACCACACCCAGGTCATACAGCACCTTGGTCCACATCCGCGAATACAGCAGATGCAGCACGGCGTGCTCGGCCCCGCCGACATACATGTCAACCGGCAGCCAGTAGTTGACCTCTTTCGGATCAAAGACGCGCGCGCCGTTGTGCGCATCGGCGAAGCGCATGTAGTACCACGACGAGCAGGCCCAGGTCGCCATCGTGTCGGTCTCGCGCTGGCCGGTCGGGGTGTTGACCCAGTCATGAACCTGAACCAAAGGCGACTCGCCGGTCTGGGTCGGTTCGTAGCTTTCCACGTCAGGCAGCCGCACCGGCAAGTCGGACTCGGGCACGGTGACCTCGCCATCTTCGGTGTGGATGATGGGGATGGGCGTGCCCCAGTAGCGCTGGCGGCTGATCAGCCAATCCCGGATCCTGTAGTTGACCCGGCGCTGGCCGGCCTTCATCTCCTCGATGACGTCGATGGCCGCGGCAATCGATTTGCCGGCGTCCATCCCGGTCAATGGGCCGCTGTTGACCATCCGGCCCAGGCCATCGCCATGATCGCTATACGCGGCGGTCAGGACCGACGCGTCGGTCGATTCGACCCCGGGCGGCTGGATAACCATCCGGATGGTCAGGCCGAACTTCCTCGCAAAATCAAAGTCGCGCTGGTCGTGGGCGGGGACGGCCATGATGGCGCCGGTGCCATAGCTCATCAGCACGTAGTCGGCGACCCAGATCGGGATGCGCTCGCCGTTGACCGGGTTGGTGGCCGTCGCCCCGGTGAAGACACCGGTCTTGGCCTTGCTGACATCGGTCCGGTCCACGTCGGTCATCGCCCGGGCGTGCGCGACGTAGGCTTCGACTTCGGCCCGTTTCTCGGGCGTCGTGATCCTGGCCACCAGCGGATGCTCGGGCGACAGGACCATGAAGGTTGCCCCCCACAGCGTGTCGGGGCGGGTGGTGTAGACCCGTATCTTTTCGCTCGCGTCGCCATCGATCTTGAAGTCGACCTCGGCGCCCTGGCTCTTGCCGATCCAGTTGCGCTGCATGGTGACGATCTTCTGCGGCCAGTTCACCGTGTCCAGATCGCGGGCCAGCCGGTCGGCGTAGGCGGTGATGCGGAAGTTCCACTGTTTGAGGGTCTTCTTCTCGACCAGCGCGCCGCTGCGCCAGGCGCGGCCCTGCGCGTCGACCTCTTCGTTGGCGACGACGACCTTGTCGACTGGATCCCAGTTGACGGTACTCTCGCCGCGGAAGGCCAGGCGGAACTGCATCAGGAAGCGATTGCGCTCACGCGGCGTTTTCGCCTGCCAGGCATCGGCCTCGATGCGCGGCACGCTGCGGGCGATGGCCCCAATCTGCTCGGGTTTGGCGTCGATGGCATCCAGGATGCGGCCGGTCCCATGGGCCGCCAGTTCAGTCTCCAGCTCGCTGATCGGGCGGGCCTGGCCCAGGCGCGGGTCGTACCACGAATTGAAGATCTGGATGAAGATCCACTGCGTCCATCGATAGAACGAATCGTGGCTGCTGTTGAATACCCGCGACCAGTCGTAGCTCAGGCCCAGCAGCTTGAACTGGCGAATGTAGTTGGCCGAGTATTTCTCGTTCAGGACGTGCGGGTTGGCCTTGAGCTTGATCGCCGCGTTCTCGGTCGGCAGGCCGAAGGCATCGAAGCCCATCGGATGCATGACGTTGTAGCCGCGCATGCGGTAGAAGCGCGCGACGACGTCGGTCGGAACGTAGTTGCGGGCGTGCCCGACCGACAGCCCGTCGCCGGACGGGTAGGGGTAGAAGTCCAGCACGTAGTACTTCGGACGCGCGTCAGCGGCCTCAGTCTTGTACAGTTCGTCGGCCAGCCAACGCTGCTGCCACTTGGGCTCGATTTCACTCGGGTTATATCGCTCGCTCATCGGACACCTCGAAAAAGCAACAAGCCCACTCATCCGCTCAGGGACGAGTGGGCCCGTGGTACCACCCTGATTTAGCTTTCGCTCTCTGCACGCGCTAACGGGCGTTCCCGGCATGCGCTCAGCCCGGCGGAGGCCGGAGTTACGCACGCGGCTCGCGGACGAGTTCGGTCTGATTTGGCCGCTTTCGCGGTCGCGCTCCTCGGGGGCGCTGCGCCGGGCTCACACCTTGCTCTCCCGGCTCGCTGGGAGGATGACCTACTACTTCCGTTCGAAGCCTTTCATGGACCTGAGGGGATTTGAACCCCTGACCTTCTCAATGCCATTGAGACGCGCTCCCAACTGCGCTACAGGCCCGTTTCGGCTGATGATTATACACGCTGAGCGCGAAACGCGCCCCAGCGAAGCTGGGGCGCGTTTCGCGCAGGCCAGTGCCGTCAGGCTCCGTAGGGCAGTCGTAGGGCAAACGTCATAGCAGGAAGTCGCGGAGGTCGATATAGTCTCTCTCAAGAGTCAGGGTGGGACCTCCTCTTCTCCTCCTTTTGCTTTGAGGGCCAGCGGTCGGCGTCGCTGGCTCTCATCGTTTTTCACGCCGCCGAGCGATAGAATCATCACACCCATGATGCGATGGAATGACCTGCTGGCCGGCCTGGAACAGGCGAAGTTGCGCTATGACCGGCACGGCGCCGCAAACCCCGAAATTCACGCCATCACCGACGACTCGCGCCAGGTGGCGCCCGGGTCGGTCTTTGTCGCCTACAAGGGCGTGGCGGTGGACGGCCACCGTTTTATCCCCGATGCGCTGCGCCGCGGGGCGGCCGCCATCGTTGTCGAGCGCCCGTCGGCGGATCCGGCCGGCGCGCCCTCAATTGTCGTCAACAGCGGCCGCGAGGCCCTGGCCTGGCTCTGCGCGGCCTGGCGCGGCTTCCCCGGGCGGGCACTCCGTGTGGTTGGTGTCACGGGTACCGATGGCAAGACTACGACCTGCAACCTGGCCTATGCGATCCTGACCGCGGCGAAGCGCCGGACCGGCATGATCTCGACGGTGAACGCCGTGATTGGCGATCGGGCGATGGAGACCGGCCTGCACACGACCACGCCGGATGCGGATGAGACCCAGGACTATCTCGCTCAGATGCGGGACGCCGGGCTCACCGATTGCGTGCTCGAAGTGACCTCGCACGCCCTGGCCCATCATCGGGTGGATGGCATTCCGTTTGCGGTGGCGGCGGTGACCAACATCACCCACGAACATCTTGACCTGCATGGCACCCGCGAGGCATATCGGGCGGCGAAGGGCCGGCTGTTCGAAATGGCTGCCACAGCGGTGCTAAACGTTGACGATCCCTTTTCGTATGACTACCTGCGCGGGCTGATCCGCGACAGGCGTGTCCTGAGCTACAGCCGTGCTGAGCCCGCCGACATTCGCGCGGTCGGCATCCAGCATGCGGCCGATGGTCTGCACCTGGACGTCGACACACCGGCGGGCCGGCTCAGCCTGACCAGCCGCCTGATCGGCGACTACAACGTATCGAACATCCTGGCGGCGGTGGGGATCGGCGTGGCCCTGGGTGTGCCGGGTGAGGCGATCGCGTCTGGCGTGGCCGCAATGCAGGGCGTGCCGGGCCGGATGGAGCGGATCGACGCCGGCCAGCCCTATCTCGCCGTCGTCGATTTCGCCCATACGCCCAACGCGCTTGCTTCGTGCTTGCGCGCGCTCAAGGCGATTACACCCGGCCGGCTGATCGTGGTGTTTGGTTGCGCCGGCGAGCGCGACCGCGAGAAGCGCCCGCTCATGGGCCGGGCGGCGGCTGAGGGCGCGGATGTGGTGGTGCTGACCGCCGAGGACCCGCGCCGCGAGTCGCTCGAAGCCATCCTCGACGCGGTCGAGGCCGCGCGCGCGCGGCTGAGTCACGGGCGATTCTCACCCGGGTGCCGGATCGTGGCGAGGCGTTGGCGCATGCCTGCAAGCTCGCGCGCCCCGGCGACACCGTCGTCGCGTGCGGCAAGGGCCATGAGCAATCGATGTGTTTTGGGGTGACCGAACGCCCGTGGGATGACCGGGTTGCGCTGCGGGCGGCCATTGAAGCCGCCCTCGGGGCGACATAGTCCCTGGCAGCGCCCTCCCCCGCGGAGCGGGGGAGGGCGCTGCCCCCCCCCAAAAAAAAAACAGGCTCAGCGCGGCGCGCCGGTTGCGCTGAGCCGCGCAAGCTGATCGCGCAGGGCGACGATATCGGCTCCCGCGCCATCGGCATTGCCGTGCCGAACAAATTGGTATTTGCGTTGGGCGAGTTCGGCGGCGGTCTGCACCAGGGACTGGCGCTGGCGCGAGAGCAGGCGCAGTCGCGCGCCGGCATTGACCCCAACTCCAGTCAGCGCGGCGTAGTCTTCGGGCGACAAGCGCGCGGGGACCTCATCGGCAAGATAGGCGCGGAGCATCCGCCGGTCGTGATAGAGCGAGGTGACGCTCAGGCCGATGAAGAGCAGGCCGACCAGGCCGTAGTTGGCGAGGGCGATGAGGAAGGTCGCTCCGCCGCTTGATTCGGCGAGAGTGATGGCTGCGTTGTGCACGAAATGAGAGGCCATGGCCAGCCCGAGCATGCCCAGCACGATGACGGCTTTGGCGGTGGAGGATCGCCTGGAATGCCGGGCGATCCCAAATCCAATCCCGACCAATGAGGTCCAGAAACCGTGCATGAAACCGAACACAATCACCCGCAGGAAGAACAGGGTCAGCCACTCGCCCCACGATTCGGCCCCAATCAGGTAGAACACGTTCTCGACGTAGGCAAACCCGAAGCCTGCGGCTGCGCCATAGACGATGCCATCGACCCAGCCGTCGAACTCGCGCCGGCGCAGCAGGAAGATCAGCCGACGGCGGCGGCCTTGAGCGTTTCCTCGGTGAGTGGCGCGAACACGCTGCTCTCGACCAGCCGAGCGCCCAATGACTCGCCCCCAAACGCCGCTTCGATCGGCAGGCCAAGGATCAGTTGAGCGACGATGGCGAGGAGCACGGCTGGGACTGCCCCCCAGCCAAAAGCGGCGAGCACGTAGCGGGCCGGCTCACGCTCAAAGCGATCAACGCCCCGGAGCGCGCGCAGGTAGAAATAGGTTGGGACTGCGACGAGCAGCGGTGTGATCGCCCACATGGCCGGACGGATTGTATGCGGAGCAGGTCGCGTCTATGGGCAGGCACGCAGGTTTGGCGGATTGGCGTCCCGCCAGGCGCGAGCCCAGGCCGGATCGTCGGCAGCGCTTCCGGGCGCCGACAGCCCGAGCGTTGCGGCCCTTTCGGGGGGAGACGGGCTGATGCGCAGGAAGGGGTGCTGGGTGAGGGGAAGACCGGCGGCATTCTCGCTGGGCCCAAGCGCATAGATGACGTTTCCGCCCTGCAACGGGGCGGCGAGGACCGGGTTCGACTCACGAAACCAATCCGCCTGGCGGATCAGGATGATGTTGTCGGCCCGGTAGCCGCGGACGATGTCGACCATGCGTTGGGCGATGTTGCGCCGGCGAACGGCTGAGAAGTCAGTGATCTCGAGAATGGGATCGAACCAAACCGCGGGCGCGCTGTTCACGTAACCCAGGGCGAGTTTGAGGAAATCCTCGGCGCTGTCGATTTCATTGTTGCTCGAGGAGCGATCGGAAGCCTTCAACCGGATGCGATAGCTCAGGATGACGATGACACCGGCGTCGTTGGCGGCCTGCAACACAGGCGCCAGTTTGTCGGGGAAGTAGAGCGGGGTGACTTCGTCATCGTCGATGGCCAGGCTCACGATCCGGGCCCCGGCGCCGGCGAGCGCCTGGATTCGGGCGATGGGCGCCTCACCCGCGCGCGCCATCTCGGTCAGGGTCGGCAGACTCGGTCCAAGCAAGGTGACGGGATTGCCCGAGGCCAGGACGACCTGATTGCCCGCCACGGTCAGGCGGCAGAAACCGTTTGCGGTGCCCGGCGCGGTCACCGGCGGGCGGGCGCAGGCGGTCAGGAGCGCGGTGGTGATGAGGCAGAGGAGGGGACGGGCGAAACGCATGGCGATGATTATCGGGGATGGAGATGGGGCTCCAGCAGGCACGGGAGGTTTTGTCCGCAGATTCACGCAGATTGACGCGGATTCGGTCATGTATGTTTGAGCGAGCCAACCGAACCAAATCTGCGTCTATCTGCGTGAATCTGCGGACAAACAAGCCGCGCCCGCGGCGCGTTGTGGTAAGATTGCCACCTCGTTTCTCGCCAGAGACTGCGGGTGCGCCGGAATCGGCGCTTAATCTCCTGCAATAGGTTGAGAGCGCAAGCCAAAGCGATTTGGCCTGCGCCACGCGCGACACACACCGCGCCTCTGCCACCTGGCCGAGGCGCGTTTTTTATCTCTGTAAGGAGGAGGTGAAATCACTTGGCAATTACCCGAAACAAGAAAGAAGAGATCGTCGGCGACCTGAATGACTGGGCGCAGAAGAGCCAGGCCATCATCATCGTGAAGTACGGCGGCATGACCATGCCTCAGCTCGACAAAGTACGACACGCGATGCGCAAGGCCGAGGGCGAATTCCACGTCACCAAGAACACGCTGGCCACCAAAGTGCTCAAGGAGCACGGCCTGATTGTTCCCGAGAAGTGGCTGACCGGGCAGACGGCGATGAGCTTCTGCTTTAAGGACCCGGCTGCTGTGGCCAAGTCGCTGGGCGACCTGGGCAAGGAATTCGACAAGCTGAAGGTCATGGGCGGCGTCATGAGCGGCACGACCATGGATGCGGATGGCATCAAGGCCCTGGCCAGCCTGCCGTCGCTGGATGTTCTGCGCGCGCAGATCATCGGTACGTTGTCCGGCCCCGCGAGCGGCCTGGTCAGCGTGCTCAATGCGGCCGTGGGCAGCGTCATGTTTGCGCTGCAGGCGAAGATCGACAAGGAACAGCCGGCGGCCTGACCGTCTGGCGACTACATCCAACCAAAACGATTCCGGGCCGGTGTGGGTTTGGTTTCTAGAAAACTGGTAAATACCAATGGCGTGATCTCCGGGAGCGATATGCCCCGGCGAAGAGGGGGCATATCGCTCCCGAAAAACACTCTGTTGGAAACTTGAGGAAAAATACAAATGGCAGACCTGAACAAGATCGTCGAAGACCTCAGCAGCCTGACGCTGCTCGAGGCCGCTGAACTGAAGAAGTTGCTCGAGGCCAAGTGGGGCGTTACCGCCGCCGCCGCCCCGGTCATGATGGCCGCTGGCGCCGCGCCGGCCGCCGCCGCCGTGGTTGAAGAGAAGACCGAGTTCGATGTGGTGTTCGATGATATCGGCGCCAAGAAGATCGAAGTCATCAAGGTCATCCGGGCCATCACCAACCTCGGCCTGAAAGAGGCCAAGGACCTGGTCGAGGCGCCCAAGTCGGTCATCCAGACCGGCGTGTCCAAGGCCACCGCCGAAGACACCAAGAAGAAGCTCGAGGAAGTCGGGGCCAAGGTCCTCCTCAGTAGTCGACACCCAGGAACTTCGCCGAGATCGCCATTCCCGCGCGAAGCGCGGGAATGGCGATCTCGGCGGATGTTCCTGGGACGGCTTTGAGGAAGATCGCGGTTCGCGCTTGCGAACTTCAAGGGCCCCCGCCCCGGCGTACGCCGGGGCGGGGGCCCTTTCTGTTTTCGGCTGATATAGTCCGCCATCATGCCTGACCTACACGACAACATCACCCGTTACGCGCGTCTTTTGATCAAGATCGGGGTGAATCTGCAGCCGGGCCAACCCATGCGGATCAACGCCGAGCTGGGCCATCGCGACTTCGTCCGAGTCGTGGCGGCCGAGGCCTACAAGGCCGGCGCTCTATATGTCGATGTGGCCTGGAGCGATGCGCTCACCCACAAGACCCGTTACCTGCACAGCGAAGCCGATGGGCTGGACTATGCGCCGGAATACATGACGGCCCGCGCCCGCGAATATCTCGATCGCAAGTTCGCAACCCTGTCGTTGACGGGTGACGAATACCCGGACGCCTATGAAGACATCGATCCCGCCCGGATGCGGCGGGCGCGGATGGCGTCCCAGGCGCGGACCTCGTTCTATTCCGACGCGATGATGAATGACGTGGTGCAGTGGTGCGTGGCCGGCGTGCCGACCCCGGCCTGGGCGCTCAAAGTGTTTCCGGGCGTCCCGGCCGATCAGGCCGTTGAGAAGTTGTGGGCGGAGATCTTTCGGGTGGTGCGCCTCAACGAGCCCGATCCGATTGCAGCCTGGCAGGCCCATGACGCGCGCCTGACGGCGATCTCCAAAACCCTGATGGCCGAGCGGGTGCGGGCCGTGCGCTTCTTTGACCCTGCGCCGGCTGAAGATGGCCAGCCCCGGACTGACCTGACGGTAGGACTGACCCGCGCGCCGGCCTGGGTGGCCGCTTCGGCGGGGACCCCCGAGGGGACGCGATTTCTGCCAAATATGCCGACTGAGGAGATCTTCTCGACCCCCGATGCCCGGCTCACCCGCGGCTGGGTGCGCACGTCAAAGCCCGTCTTTGTGATGGGCAAGGAAGTCCGGGACGCTTACGTTCGCTTTGAGGACGGGGCTGTCGTCGATTTCCGAGCCGGGCAGGGCGAGGATGCGCTCAGGCAGCTCTTCGAAATCGATGGCGCGCGGCGGCTGGGCGAGGTCGCGCTGGTGGATATCCGCTCGCCCATCAACCAAAGCGGCCTGGTGTTCGGCGACACGCTCTTTGACGAAAATGCAGCGTGTCATATTGCGTTTGGCAAGGCCTATCCGCCGGGTGTCGCGGGCGGGTCGGAGATGTCGCCGGAGGCGCTGGCCGAGCTGGGGGTCAACGTGGCCAGGGCCCACGAGGATGTGATGATCGGCACGGATACGATGAATGTGACCGGGATCCGGGAGGACGGGAGCGCGATTGAGGTAATGGTTAACGGACGTTTTGCGCCTGAGATGCTGTCATCCGAATGAGCTGGCGCCGGATCGAAGCCGCGGCGGTTTGGGATGCGGCCACCCTGCGCCTGCCGCCCGCGCATGCGCTGCAGCGCTGGGCGTGGGGCGAGTTCAAATCGCACTGGGGCTGGACGGCCGAGCGTTGGCTGCTCGACGACGCCGATGGCCCGCGCGCGGCGGTGCAGCTCCTGCGCCGCAGAATAGGCCCGTTGGCGATGCTGTATGCGCCGCGCGGGCCGGCCGCCCGTGACGCAGCCGCGTATGCCGAGGCGATCGCCTTTGTCGAGCAGCGCGCACGCGCGCAGCGGGCGGTCTTCGTGCTGGTGGATGGCGATGGTTGGACAGGCCCGGGCGAGGTCGAGGCCGCGCGCCAAACCCTGATCGTCCGGCGCTGGCGGGTCGCCGCAAGCCAGCCCCAGTTTCGCAACACCGGGCTGAGCCGGATCGACAAGGATGATGCGGCGCTGCTGGCCGAATTCAAACCCAAGTGGCGTTACAACCTGCGCCTGGCCGAGCGGCGCGGGGTGGTTGCGCGCCTTGCGACCGAGGCGGACTGGCCGGCGCTGCTCGAGATGTATGCCGAGACTGGCCGGCGGGATGGCTTCGTCACCCGGCCGGCGGCCTACTACACCGATGCATGGCGGACGATGCAGGGGCAGGCCATTCTGGCTGAACGCGAGGGCGAGGCCCTGGCCGGGCTGGTGCTGTTCCGGCACGGGCCGCGGGCCTGGTATTTCTACGGCATGTCGCGGACCGAAGGACGCGAGCACATGCCGAACCATGCCCTGCAGTGGGCGGCTCTGCGTTGGGCGCGGGACGCCGGTGTGACACCTACGACTGGTGGGGGGCGCCCGACAACGAAGAGGATGAGGCGGACCGGATGGCCGGGGTGTGGCGTTTCAAGCTGGGCTTTGGGGCTGAGTTCAAGGCCGGCCTAGGGGCCTGGGAATATGCCCCGAGCTGGATACTGTATCGGGCGCTCACCCTCGCCCAGCGCATGCGGGCGCGGCTGCTGCGGCGGGACACGGCGAGTGGGCTCGAGCCGGCCTGAAAAAACAAATCGGCGGAAATCTGCGTAATCTGCGGATAGATCTATCCGCAGATTACGCAGATTTCCGCCGATTCTTTTCTCGTTGATCAGTCGCGTTCGGAAATCGCCCGGGCCATCTCGCGCTTGGCATCTTTTTCGGCGATGGCATGCCGCTTGTCGTAGTTCTTCTTGCCCTTGGCCGCCGCGATTTCGATCTTGGCCCGGCCCTTTTTGAGGTAAGCCCGGGTGGCGATGACGGTCATACCCTTTTGGGCGGTGGCAATGTCGATCTCGCTGATCTGCTTCTTCTGCAGCAGCAGGCGCCGCTCGCGGCGCTCGTCGGGGTGGGCGTTGAAGCCGGTGGCCAGGGTGTAGCTCGGGATGTAGGCGTTGACGAGAAAGGCGCTGCCGCCGCGGATGATGACAAACGCGTCGCGCAGGTCCATCCGGCCCGCGCGGACGGATTTGATCTCTCCGCCGCTCAGGGCGATGCCTGCTTCGTAGCGGGTGCCGAGCTCATAGTCAAAGCCGGCCCGCCGGTTGGTGGCGACGCTCTTGACGCCTTCTTCCGCTGCCATGGGCGAGGGATCGTATCATGGCCAGAGCATGAAAGCCATGACCTTCAACATCCGCTACGGGCGAGCCGAGGATGGGCCGCACGCCTGGGTCAAGCGCCGGGCGCTGGTCGTCGAGCGCATCCGGGCGTTCGACCCGGATCTACTCGCCTTGCAGGAATGCGAAGACGGTCCGCAGGCCCAGTATGTCAAGAGCGCGTTGCCGGACTACGCCTTTATCGGCTATCGCCGCGAGGGCGGCGGGAGCACGGCCGCGGAGATGGCTCCGGTGCTCTACAAGCGGGCGGCCTTCGAGCAGGTTGCGGCCGGGCGCTTCTGGCTGAGCGAGACGCCGGACGCGGTTGGGAGCAAAAGCTGGGGGGCGATGTTCGCCCGGACCCTGACCTGGGTCCAACTCCGCCCGCGCGGGTCGGCCGACACGATGATCTTCGCCAGCACCCATTTTGATTTGATCCCCGGGGCGATTGAGGCCGCCGCCCGGCTCGTTGCGGATTGGGCGGCCGAGGCGCCCGTCAGGCGCCAGTGATCATATGCGGGGACTTCAACGCCGAGAAGGGCTCAACGGCGTATGCGACGTTGACCAGAGGCGCGCTGCGGGACGCGGCCCCTCAGTCGCTCGAAGGGACCTTCCACGACTACGGCCGGGCAAACCCGCGCAAGAGTATCGACTGGGTGCTCGTATCGGGCGGGCTGGTGGTCGTCTCGACTGGCATCGATACGTATGAGCGGGATGGGTTGTACCCGTCGGATCATTTCCCGGTCGGGGTTACGTTTCGTTGATAACGTTGATAACGTTGGCAATGTTCGTCAGGTTTGATCAGGTGGGTAAGGTTTGATCAGGTCGAGATCAGCACCCCGGAGGGGTGCCTGAAGGTAGCCAGGGGTGGAGCGAAGCGAAACCCCTGGAGCCCGTAACGCGCGTCAGGTTTTGATCACGTGGGTAAGGTGCGGTCAGGTAGACTCTGCCCGAAGGAAAACACATGAAAGCATCCCAATCAGACACCGCGTTCGAGACCGTCGCAACCTTGTTCCGGCACAACGCCTGGGCAAATATGCGCCTGTTTGATGTGTGCGCTGGCCTGACCGAAGCGCAGCTTGGGTCAAAGATCACCGGCACGTATGGTTCGATCCGCGAGACTCTGCAGCACATCGTCACCTCAGAGCGCTCGTATTTGCAGCGAATCACGACCGGCAAACCCTATCGGCGGCCGGAGGGCTCGCCGCCGTTGACGATGGCGGAGATGCAATCGTCGATTCGGGCCAGCGGCGAAGGCTTTGTGATCGCGGCGCCGCTCGTTCAGGCGCAGGACCGGGTGGAAGTGCTCTGGGAAGGCGTCCCGCATGCGATCCCGTGCGCGATTCTGCTGACCCAGGCGATCAACCACGCCACGGAGCATCGCGCGCAGATCACGGCGACCCTGACTCAGATCGGCGTCACGCCCCCCGACATTGATGGTTGGACTTTCTTCCGGTCGTTGGAGCGGTAGGGCGGATCGGGTCGTTGATAACGTTGGGAACGTTTGATCAGGTTTGATCAGGTGGGTAAGGTTTGGTCAGGTCATTAAGGCGGTCGTGAGCAAAATGCACGTGGACGAGGTCGACATCGGCGTCGACCTCGTGCGGCGCCTGCTCGCGACGCAATTCCCGGCCTGGGCGGAGCTGCCTCTCACGCCGGTCTCCTCGGCCGGGACAGACAACGCGTTGTACCGGCTGGGCGATGACATGGCCGTGCGGCTGCCGCGCATCGGCTGGGCGGTCGGACAGGTGGAGGCCGAGTTGCGCTGGTTGCCGCGGCTTGCCCCGCATCTACCGCTCGCCATCCCGATCCCGTTGGCGATGGGGGTGCCTGGCGAGGGCTATCCCTGGCACTGGGGCGTTTACCGCTGGCTCGAGGGTGAGAACGCGACGATGGATCGAATTGGTGATGCGAATGAAGCCGCGGTGACCCTGGCGGGGTTCATCACCGCCCTGCAGCGGGTCGATTCCGCCGGCGGGCCTTGGCCAGGCCCCAACAACTCCGGCCGGGGCGTGCCGTTGGCGGCCCGCGACGAAGGGACCCGGGCCGCGATCGCATCGCTCTCTGGAATGATCGACATTGAAGCGGCGACCGCGGCTTGGGAGGCCGCCCTTCGCGCGCCGATTTGGGACGGCCCGCCGGTCTGGATCCACGGCGACCTGCAATCGGGGAATTTGCTCGCCCAGCGGGGTGCGCTGTGCGCCGTCATCGACTGGGGGTGCATGGGCGTGGGCGATCCCGCCTGTGACCTGATGCCGGCCTGGAATCTGTTCACTGCCGAGACCCGGGCGGTGTTCCGCGAGGCCATGTCGGTCGATGACGCGACCTGGGCGCGCGGGCGGGGCTGGGCGCTCTCGTGCGGGCTGATCGCGCTGCCGTACTATCAGACGAGCAATCCCGTGCTGGCCGGCATCGCCCGGCATGCCATCGGTGAGGTGTTGGCGGAGAGCGGGGCCGTGAGTTCCTGAACCTGGGAGTTCCTGAACCTTGGAGGGGCGGTTTGCGCCCGTGGAGAATCTGAATGGGCCCACCTCCCGGGGTTCGGGATCGTGGATGCTAGCGCCACCTGATCAAACCTGATCAAACTTACAACGTGACCTCGTCAACGTCATCGCACCGACCGAACGACCGGGGTCCGCCGCCGCCGCGAGGGCGCTGCGGATGTCCTTCAGCCCGCTCCCGGTGAGCTGGAGGACGACTTCTTCGTCGGGTCGGATGAGACCGTTGGTCAAGGCCTTCTCAAGCCCGACCCAGGCCGCGGCGCAGGCGGGCTCGACAAAGACGCCCTCGGATTGGGCGAGGTCGGACATGGCGGCCAGCATCTCGGCGTCGGTCGCCTCGATGAAGATGCCGCCGGTGTCGCGGACGGCCCGGATGGCCATCGCCCCGTCGTTGGGCCGATCGACCGAGATCCCGCCCGCGATTGTCGTCGCTTCGATGAGGTCGAAGGTCTCGACGCCGGCCTGCCAGGCGCGATACAGCGAGGGCGCCAGGGTCGCGGTGACGCCGTAGAAGCGCGGCATGGCCTCGATCCAGCCCGCCGCGAACAGCTCGCGGAAGCCCTTGCACACGCCGCTGATGATGTTGCCATCCCCGACCGGCACGATGACGGCGTCCGGTGCGCGGAAGGGCGCCCCGCCCTCGGCCCGTCCGAGTTGCTCGGCGATCTCCAGCCCGGCCGTCTTCTTGCCCTCGCGGGTGAACGGGTTGACGCCCGTGCTGCGGTTCCACCAGCCGAACTTCGCGCAGGCCTCGGCGCACATCCGAACCGCGTCGTCATAGGTCCCATCGACCACATACACCCGCGCGCCGTGGATGAGCATCTGGGAGAGCTTGCCTTCGGGCGTTGTGCGCGGGACAAAGATCACGGCCTGGGGCCCGGCGCAGGCCGACATGACCGCCAGCGCGGCGGCGGCGTTGCCGCTGGAGGCGGTGGCGATGACGGTGCGCCCGGCCTCAATCGCCCGGGCGACGACCATGGCGCTGGCCCGGTCCTTGAACGAGGCGCTGGGCAGACGCCCGTCGTCCTTGAGCCAGATCGCCTGCGCGCCGAGGCGGGCCTCGAGCCGGCGGGCCCGGATCAACGGCGAGTTGCCGACCTGGCGGATGACATCCCCCGCTCCGTCCAGGGCGCGGGCCGGATCGACCGGCAGAAACGGGGCGAAGCGCCAGATCGAGCGGTCGGTTGCGTCGGCGATTGCGCGCGGATCGACCTCGCGCCCGATCCGGGCGTAGTCATAGGTCGCGTCGAGGTTGCCGCCGCAGGCCGGGCAGGCCCCGTCGGTCTGGCCCGGCGCGAAGCGCGCGCCGCAGCTCACGCAGACAAAACCGGTGTGAAAAGAATTTGACATTTGTTAAATGAAACCAAACAATGTGCGCCTGTGGAATACGGGATCTATCCGCAGATTACGCAGATTTCCGCCGATTCTGTTTCCTTGTTTGCCGGCGCATAAAATCCGCGGGAATCTGCGTAATCTGCGGATAGAGCATTGGTCTCATCTAGTCCTGCTCAAAGGGCCGGCCGAGCGCGGCCGGGGCCGGGGCGTTGAGGTTGGCGCTCAGCGCCCGGCGCAGCCAGGGCGGGGCGCGGCCGAGCAGGCGGGTCAGCCACTCACCCGAGGTCAGGGCCAGGACCAGGATCATCAGCACAAACGGCAACACGGAGAACACTTGAGTCGGGATGTTCTCGACCCGGCTCTGGGCGAAGCTGGCCAGGGTCTCAAGAAAGCCGAAGAAATACGCCCCGATCGCGCCGCGGACCGGATTCCAGCCGCCGAAGATGACGATGGCCAACGCAATCCAGCCATATCCAGCGGTGTGGCGATAGGTCCAGCCGGTCTTCATGTCGAGGGTGAAGGCCGCCCCGGCCAGCCCGATCAGCGCCCCGCCGACCAGGGTGTACAGATAACGCAGGCGCACAACGGGCACACCCCGGGCGAAGGCGGCCGCCGGCTGCTCGCCGACCGCGCGGAGCATCAGCCCGCCCCGGGTGCGATACAGATAGACCGCGGCCAGGATAACGAGGACATAGCTCGCGTAGACCAGCCCGTCGCTGCTGAAGAAGATCCGCCCGAGCACCGGGATGTCCTGCAGGCCCTGGATGGGCAGCGAGGGTACCTGCGGGCCGGGCTGCAGCACCAGCGGTCGGCCGAGATACGAGGACAGATCGGCGCACAGCAGGGCGAGGATGAAACCGATCGCGACCTGCGATTGTTTGAGGGTGATCGCCCCAAAGGCGACGATGAGGGCGATGGCGGCCCCGACGAGCGCCGCGGCGGCAAAGCCGGCCCAGATGCTGTCCATGGCCTTGGCCGCCCCAAAGCCGGCCATCCCGGCCAGCAGGATGGTCCCGTCGGCCGACAGGTTGATGACGCCCGCCCGCTCGGTGATGGTCTCGCCGACGACGGCGAAGACGAGCGGGGTGGCGCTGGCCACCGCGGTGGCGATCAGGATGACGAGTTCTTCGAAGGTCATTTCAGTGTTTCCCTGTTCGCCCCGCGCGCCCTGGGCGCGCCGCCAATTGGCTGAGGCCGCGCCCGATCACGGCCGACAAGACAAGCGCGCCCTGGATGACGCCGGCCAGGGCCGACTCCAACTGAAACTGGATCGGCAGGGCCAGGCTGCCCACGTTCAGGACGCTGAAGAACGCGGCGACCGGCAGGACCATCAGCGCGTTGAAGTTGCCCAGCATCACGATCAGGAGCGACAGGAAGCCTAGATTGCTCGAGATATTCGGGATGAGGCGGTGGAACACCGCCAGGACCTGGAGCGCGCCGGCCATCCCGGCGAACGCGCCGCACAACGCAAAAGCGCTCAACATGTAGCGTGTGGCGGGCACGCCCTGGACGGTGGCTGCCCGGCTGTTCAACCCGACCGCGCGCAGGCGCAGGCCGAAGTAGGTGTTGCGCATCACGATGATCGTGAAGATCAGGGCGGCCCCGGCGATGGCGAGGGCGATCGGACTGGCCTCGGTGTTGCCTACAGAGGGAAGCCAGACCGTCTCGGGGAAGGGCGCCGTGCCGCTCATCGAGGCGACACCGGGCGTTTCCATGGGCCGAAGATGAGATACACCGCCAGGCCCTGGGCGACGAAGTTCAGGCCGAGCCCGGCGAAGATCTCGCTGATCCGAAAGCCGACGTTCAGCCCGCCGGCGAGGAGCGCCCACAGCGTGCCGCCCAGCACGCCGGCCAGCAGCCCGCCGATGATGGCCGGCGCGCCGGGGGCGACGTCTTGCAGCAGGCGCAGGGCGAGGGTGGCCGCGATCCCGCCCGCCATCATCTGGCCCTCGATGCCGAGGTTGTACAACCCGGCGTTGAAGGTGAAGATCAGCCCGCAGGCGCACAGCGTCAGCGGCACGAGGGTGGCGAGGACTCGCGCGAATTGGTCGGGGGTGCCAAACGCGCCGCCCACCATCGCCCCGAGTACCTCGAACGGCGACTGTCCCGACAGCACGATGATGGCGGCGATGAAGAGCAGGCCGACCGCGATGGCGCCGAAGCGGTAGGCGGTGCCGCGGGTCAGGCTGGGCGCGCTGGGCGTTGGCTGGGTCATGGGGCGTGGGAGATGTCGCGGGTGGGCTCAGGCGGTGAGATCGCCGCCGATCATCCGGCCGAGCCGGCCGACGTCGAGTTGGTTGGCATCGATGGGCGGGGCGACCTTGCCCCCGCTGAAGACGATGACCCGGTCGCTGTATTGCATGATCTCGTCCAGGTCGGACGAGGCGAACAGGATGGCGGTGCCGCGGGCGCAGCGCGCGCGGAGCAGCCCCCACACCCACATCGCCGACTCGACGTCGAGCCCGCGGGTGGGGTGCTCCATCAGGATCAGGTTGAGGCTGGGCGGCATCAGGGCCAGTTGGGCGCGTTGCTGGTTGCCGCCTGACAGGCGCTCGACCCGCGAGTCGGGCCGGCCGCGGATGTTGAGGGGCGGTGATGGCTTTCTCGGCGCCCTCGGTCGCGGCGGCCCGGTCAACAAACACCCCGGCGCGCCCGGCGATGGACTTGCGCAGGGCGATGTGATCTTCGAGGGTGAGCCCGCCGATCAGGCCGTCCTTGAGCCGGTCGGCGGGGAGATAGGCGATCCCGGCCCGCAGGTAGGCGTGGTGCGTTTGATGGGTCAGGTCGGCCTGGCCGAGCAGGCGCCCGGCGGCGGCGGGGTGCAGCCCGGCGCAATGCAGCAGGAGCAGGCGCTGGCCGCTGCCTTCGAGCCCGGACAGCCCGATGATCTCGCCCTTGCGGATGGCGAAGTCGGGGACTTGAAGACGCAGCCGGCCATCCTCGAGCACGATCCCAGTCAGGCTGATGGCGGGCTGTTCCTGGCGATGGGTCTCGCGCGAGGGCGCGGCGAGCTCGCGCCCGAACATCATCGTCACCAGGGCCGAGGCCAGGCGCTGGGAGGACTCGAGCAGGCGGCCGTCCTCGCGCAGGGTCTTGGTCCCCACGACCTTGCCCCGCCGCATCACGGTGACTTCGTCGCACAGGGCCTCGACGTCCTCGAGCTTGTGCGAGACGAAGATGATCGAGCGGCCATCGGCGGCCAGGCGCTTAACGGCGGCAAAGAGCTGGTCCTTCTGCATGGCCGAGATGCCGGTGGTGGGCTCGTCGAGGATGAGGGTCTTCGCGCCGAGGGCCATCAAACGGATAATCTCAAGCTGTTGGCGCTCGCCGACGGTCAGGTCGCCACGCGTTCGCGCGGGTCGATCCGGAAGCCGAGGGTTTTGGAGATCCTTGCGAAGGTTGCGGCGGCCTGGCGGGCGTCGAGAAAGCCGGCGCGCGACCAGGCCGAAGCGCCGGCCATCAGGTTATCGAGGACGGTCAGGGCCGGGACGTCGAGCGGATCCTGGTGCAGCATGCCGATCCCGGCCCGGGTGGCGTCGGCGGGGGTTTCGATCTTGATGGGCTTGCCCTCGATCAGGATTTCGCCGCTGTCGTGGGTGATGAAGCCGGTCAGGATCTTGGCCAGGGTGCTCTTGCCGGCCCCGTTCTCGCCGAGCAGGCCGTGGACCTTGCCCGGACGGACGAGGAGCGACACGTCGTCGTTGGCGTGGACCGCGCCAAAATGCTTGTGGATGTGGCGGAGTTCAACCTTCATGGCTCGGTGGGGTTTCATTGTCGCCTATTTTCGAGAAGCGGGGGACGGGGGGGGGGGGGGGCCTTTTTCCGGGGGGGGGTTGGGGGGGGGGGGGGGGGGGGGGGGGGGGGGGGGGGGGGGGCCGGCGGGGCCCCCCCCCGGGCGGGCGGGCCGGGGGGGGGGGGGGGGGGGGGGGGCGGGGGGGGGGGGGTTTTTTCGGGGTCCCCCGTTTGGGGGGGGGGGGGCCGGGGGGGGGGTTTCGTTTTGGCCTTTCGTTTTTTCTCCGTTTTTTTTTTCCGGGGGCCCGCCGTGGTGATTCCCGATGGGTGTCACCCGACGGGGGGGCATTGCCGTCGGCCTCCCATCGAGGGCGGGGGCCACGGCGGACGCCGCCCGCCGCACCCAATCAGCGCTCAAAAACACCTCCGGGCTGGATGTCCAACCCGGAGGTGTGCATTGACTGAGGCCAGCCGCGCCACCGGCGCGGCTCTACGGCGGTCGGCCGTCCGCGGTCAACGCCTACTTGCTCTTGCCGTCAATCCCCTGCACGAGCTGCTCCATGTACCAGATCTGCTTCGGGGTGGCGGTGGCGCCGTCTTTCACGAAGTCAGTCCCGTCCTGGAACTTGATTGGGCCTTTCCATGGGTTGACGCTGCCGTCGGCCAGGCCCTTGATGAACTCGTCGAGCTTGGCGGCGTTGTCGCCCAGGGCCTTGCCCTTGGTGTAGCCAATCATCGACGAGTCGACGTTGTTGATGTCCTTCCAGTCCGGGGCGGCCCACACGAATGGATAGTTGTTGAACTTGCCGTCCTGGGCGGCCTTGATGGCCTTCACATACTCGGGGCCCCAGTTGAAATAGGGCGAGCCCAGGCACTGATCAGCCGCGATATCGCAACCGGTCTTCAGGTCGTAGTGGACGAACTTGACCTTCTTGCCTGCGGCGGCGGCCTTCTTGGTTTCCTGCGCGGCCTCCGGCGTGTCGAGGCCGGAAATCGTCACGTCGTAGCCGCCGTTGATGAACTCATTCATCACCTTGGTCGGGTCGAGCGTAACGCCCGGGATGTTGAACCAGAAGCCGATCCAATTGACCCGGAATGACAGCTCGCTGGCCTTCTTGCCGCGATACTTCTCGAAGCAGTAGCGCGCGCCGAGGTAAGCCGAGGACACCAGGCGCCGGGTCTCTTCGTTGATCAGCGGCCCGATGTAGGCGATCTTGCCGGTTTCGGTGCCGAGCGCCGCGGCGCAGCCGCCGATCATCTTGCCGTACTCCATCTGGCCCATGATGTTGGCCAGATTGGGCTGGTTCTTGAACGAGGCGCCATCCTTCCACGAGTAGTCGCCCGAGGCATGAATGACTGGCATGTTCGGATACTTCTTGGCCGTCTCTAGCGCGTCGTCCTTGAAGTCATCCGAGTTGAAGATGATCATCTTTGTGCCCTTGGCGATCAGATCGTCGGCGACCTGGGTGCCCTTGACGTTCGGGCGGTCGGCCGGGTTGACCTTGTCGACGAAGTCAAAGGTGACTCCGGGGATCTTGGCGCTGACATAGGCGGCGGCGTCAACATGGGCCTGGTTCCAGCCGCCATCGTTGGGCGGCCCGACCAGGATCATCCCGATCTTGTAGGCAACGGGCTTCGGCACGTCGGTCGGCTTGGGGACGTCGGTCGGCTTCGGGGCGTCAGTGGGCTTGGGCGCAGCGGTCGGCGGAACGACAGTGGGCGCGGCGACGGTGGGCTTCGGCGCTTCGGTCGGCTTGGGCGGCACGGCGGTCGGGGTCGCCGCGCCGCAGGCTGCGAGCAACAGGCCGGTGATGGCCAGCGCCGCAACGGCGGAACTTCGGGTGTGGGACATGGGGTTTCCTCCTTCGGTTATGGGTCGGACGGACGCAACAAAAAAAGCGGCTGCCCAGACACTCAGTGTTGAGAAAGTCTTGACATCCGCTTCATGACGGTCCGTCTCCTCAGTTACATTCGGATTATAGCTGTGGCGTCGCCGAACAGATCAGTTATCCGAGATTGACATGCCCGCGAAGCGGGCATGTCAATCTCGGAACAACCCTGGTCTAGGTGCGATAGTGACAGCCGACGCTGGTCTTGTTCTCCCAGGCCGCCATCGCCACGATCACGGCCGAGCGGACGGCGTTGCGCAGCCCGATCAGATCGTCGGTGACTTTGCCGGCCCGGTAGAAGCTCTCGATCTCGGTCTCGAGATGGCGCAGCTCGCTCAAAGCGCGATCGAGGCGAGGCGTGTTGCGGGCCAGACCGACGTAATTCCACATCAGGTGCTGGATGACGGTCATGTCCTGGGCCAGCAGGGCGGGGTCGGCGGCGACCGCGCCGCTGTCCTGCCAGGCGGGAATGCTGGCAGGTTGTAGGGCCGCATCGCCGGCGGCATGGGCGACGATATCCTCGCCGGCCCGCACCCCCCACACCAGGCCCTCGAGCAGCGACGTGCTGGCCAGGCGGTTCGCCCCGTGCAGCCCGGTGCAGGCCACCTCGCCCACTGCGGACAAGCTTATCAATCGTTGTGCGCCCCTCCAGGTCGGTCCACACTCCGCCGCAGAAGTAATGGGCGGCCGGCGCGACCGGGACGAGGTCGCGGGTCGGATCGATCCCCGTGCTCGACGCAGAACGCGACAATGGTCGGGAAGTGAGCGTGAATGCGCTCGGCCGGGATCGTGCTGCGCAGATCGAGATACACGTGGCTCAGCCCGTTTTCGAGCATTTCGAAGTAGATGCTGCGCGAGACCACGTCGCGCGGGGCGAGGTCCTTCCATTCCGGGCTGTACTTGGCCATGAAGCGGGTCCCGTCGGCGTGACACAACTGGGCCCCGTCACCGCGGACGGCCTCGGAAATCAGAAACGGCTGGGCGCCTGGTTGGACAAAGACCGTTGGATGGAACTGGACGAATTCGGCGTTGATGACTCGCGCCCCGGCCCGGTAGGCCATGGCCAGACCGTCGCCGCGCGCGCCGGGCGGATTGGTGCTGCGCAGAAAGATCTGCCCCAGCCCGCCGGTGGCAAGCACCGTGCGTTTGGCGAGCACGCGCATCACCCGGCCCGCGGCCCGGTCGAGGACATACGCCCCGGCGCACGACTGTGGCTCGTAGATGCGCAGCCGGTCGAGGGCGTGGTGGGCGGGGGTGAGCAGGTCGATGGCGGTGTGGCCGGCCAGGAGGGCGATGTTGGGATGCTGGCGCAGCGCCTCGATCAGGGCGATCTCGATCGCCGCCCCGGTCCGGTCGGCGGCGTGGATGATCCGGGGCAGATGGTGGCCGCCCTCGCGGGCGAGCGAGACATCCCCGTCGTGGGTGTCGAAGGGCACCTTCAGCCGGTCGATGAGGATTTTCTTGACCAGGCCCGGGCCCTCCGTCGCGAGTTGGGCCACCGCGGCCGGGTTGCAGTAGCCTGCTCCGGCCGCGATGATGTCCTCTTCGAGCAACGCAGGCGAATCATCCTTGCCCTTGTAAATGATTCCGCCCTGGGCCCAGTTGGTGTTGCTGCTCAGCGGGTCGCGCGAGCGGGTGATCATCGTCACCCGCAGGCCTGCGTCGGCGGCAACCAGAGCGGCCGAGCCGCCCGCGATGCCGCTGCCAATGATGAGGACGTCGGTCTCAATGAGATCTTCCATCGTGAATCCTTCCTGACGCGATAGGCCTTGGCGGAGCCAGGGCCTATCGCGTCAGGAGAACTTCTTAGTCGTGTTTGCCTTTGCCCCCGATCTTGATCATCCGGTCGACGGCCTGGAAGGCCTTCACCCGGATCTCCTCGGGCACGTCGATGACGTAGCGGGTCTTCTGCAGGGCCAGCAGGGTGTCCTGCAGGGTGATCTCGTTCATGTGCGGGCAGCGCACGCTGCACATCCGGAGCATCTCCTTGTCCGGGTTGGCCCCCATGATGTTGTCGGCCATGCTGCACTCGGTGAGCAGGAGATAGCGCGGGGCTTTGCTGTCGGCGACGTATTTCATCATCGCCGTCGTGCTGCCGCTGTAGTCAGAGGCGGCCACGACCTCGGGCGAGCACTCGGGATGGGCGAGGATGAGCACGTCGGGGAACTGGGCCCGCACGTCGTCGATGTCCTGCACGGTGAACTTCTCGTGCACTTCGCAGCGGCCGTGCCAGCCGATCATGTCGTACTCGAGGGTGGGATCCTTGTCAGCGGCGGCCTTGGGCGCGCTGCTCGGGAAGATGATCGTCTTGCCGGTCTCGCGGGCGATGTTGCGGGCGAGATATTCGTCAGGCAGGAAGATGATCCGTTGGGCGCCGAGCGAGGCGACGACCTCGGCCGCGTTGCCGCTGGTGCAGCAGATGTCGGTCTCGGCCTTGACGTCGGCATACGTATTCACGTAGGTGACGACCGGCACGCCGGGGTATTTGGCCTTGAGCTTGCGCACGTCATCGGCGGTGATCGCCGAGGCCAGCGAGCAGCCGGCCACCCGGGCGGGCAGCAGCACGGTCCGGCTGGGGTTGAGGATCTTGGCGGTCTCGGCCATGAAGCGCACCCCGCAGAACACGATGATGTCGGCCTCGGACACGGCCGCCTTGCGGCTGAGCTCGAGCGAGTCGCCGATGAAGTCCGGGATGCTGTGGAACAGCGTCGGCTCCATGTAGTTGTGGCCCAGGATCACGGCGTTGCGCTCCTTCTTGAGCGCGTTGATCTGGGCGGCGATCTTGGACTTGTAGAAGAGCTCGGCGTCGGGGACGACGTCGTGGAGCTTGGCCTTGAGGGCCTGATACATCTTGTCGGGGTCGGTGATGGTGGAGGTGTCGGTAGCCATGGGGAGCGGCCCTCAGCCGCGCAGGGGCGCCGGATCGCTCAGCCAGAGCGAGATATCCAGAGCCTTGACCGAATGGGTGACGGAACCGGTGGAGATGAAGTCGACGCCGGTCGCGGCGATGGCCCCGACCGTTTCCAGGGTGACGTTGCCGCTGGCTTCCAGCGGCGTGCGCCCGTTCGTCAGGCGGACCGCGTCGGCCATCTGAGCCGGGCTCATGTTGTCGAGCATGATCCGGTCGACGTTGAGCGTCAGCGCCTCGCGCAGCTCGTCGAAGGTGCGGGTCTCGACCTCGATCGGGAGATGGCGCGGGTCGCCGGCCCGCACCCGCGCGACGGCCTGAGTGATGCTCCCGCCGCAGGCCGCGATGTGGTTGTTCTTGATCAGGACCATGTCATACAGCCCGATCCGGTGATTGGTCCCCCCGCCGATGGCGAAGGCGGCCTTGTCCAACGTGCGAAGGCCGGGCACGGTCTTGCGCGTGTCGAGGATCTTGGCCTTGCCGCCGGCCGCCGCGATGGCGGCTGTATAGGCCAGCGCGGCCGTGGCAATCCCGCTCATGCGCTGGAGCAGGTTGAGGGCGGTCCGTTCGCCCGAGAGCAGGGCCCGGGCGGGGCCGCGCACGGTCGCGAGGGTCTGGCCCGGGCGCAGCTCCGCGCCGTCGGCGACCAGGCGGGTGACGGCACAGCGCGGGTCGAGCAGGCTGAAGGCGAGCGCGGCCACGTCCAGCCCGGCCAGCACGCCGCTGGCTTTGGCCACGAAGCGCCCGTCCATGCCCAGGTCGGCCGCCACGGTGTTTAGGGTGGTTACATCGCCGTCGCCGATGTCCTCATCCAGCGCGCGCTGGACGATGGCGACGATCTCGGGGGTGATTGCGATCATCGTGGGGATTGTACTGGCCTGCGCTGGAATCTATCCGCAGATTAACGCAGATTGACGCAGATTCCTTTTCCAAAAAGGGGCCCGAAATCCTAAGCTAAATCTGCGTGAATCTGCGTTAATCTGCGGACAAGAAAACAGATCGACTTGACAAACGGGAGAAAACCCGTAACATCTGCCGCTCACAACCGAATAGCAGATCGTCTTCGGACGAAATCGCACTCTTATCCAGAGAGGTGGAGGGAACGGCCCTTTGAAACCTCGGCAACCTGAACGGCTCCAAAAAGCCGACAAGGTGCCAAATCCGTCAGTGGCGCCACGAGGCGCGTCGAACTGGGAGATGAGAGACGGCCATGGCAACCTTGTCAATCGCCCTCTCACACACCGTGCGGGAGGGCGATTTGCTTTTCGGGTTGACAACAATATGCACTAATAGAACACTTTTGGAGAGGATATCCCCCGGCCCCGCCGGGGGATATCCTCTCCAAAAGAGAGTTTTGTTAGGAGTTGCTAACCTTGGCCAAGTCACTCAACACCCGCCTGATCCACGCCGGCGAGCATGCGCCCGCCGCGCAGGGCTACACGCCCACCTCGCTGCCGGTGCATGCGAGTTCGACGTTTTTCTACCCGACCCTCGATGCGCTTGAGGCTGCGTTTGAGAAGGGCGGCGAGAACGTCACCTATGCCCGCCACGGCAATCCGACCACCAACGCGTTTGAGACCCTGATGGCCGACGTCGAGGGCGGGCGGGGGGCGGTGGCCTGCGGCTCGGGCATGTCGGCGATCTACCTGGCCCTGCTGGCCGCCTGCACCCCGCGGGGCGGGCTCGAGCCGCAACCCCGGCGCATCCTGGTCTCACGCGATCTATATGGCGCCACCCACAAGCTGTTGCAGGTGTTCTTTGCCGCCCAGGGGTCGAGGTGCGGAGCTGTGATCTGACCAACATCGAGGAGGCCGAGGCCCAGGTTGCCGCATTCGATCCCGAGGTGGTGCTGGTCGAGGCGATCTCGAACCCGCTGCTGCGGGTGGCCGACATCGCCGCGCTGGCCGAAATCGCCCACGAGGTCGATGCGCGGCTGGTCGTCGACGCGACGATGGCCACCCCGATCCTCATCCAGCCACTGGCCCTGGCCGCCGACATCGTCGTGCACAGCGCGACCAAATACCTGTCCGGCCACGGCGACGCGGTGGGCGGGGTGCTGGTGGCGCGGGCCAGCCTGCTGTCGGACACGGCCCGGCGCTATGGCATCCTGATGGGCACCCTGCTCGGCCCGTTCGAGGCCAAGCTCATCATGCGCGGGGTCAAGACCCTCGACCTGCGGGTGCGCCGGCAGTGCGAAAGCGCCCTGGCCACCGCAGACGCGTTGGCCGGGCATCCGAAGATCGCCCGCGTCCACTACCCGGGGCTGGCCGATCATCCCCAACACACGCTGGCGGCCCGCCAGTTTGGCGGGCGTTTTGGCGGAATGCTGTCGATCGCGCTGGCCGATGACAGCCGGGCCGCGGCCGCCGCATTCATGGATCGGCTCACCCTGGCCCTGCCGGCGACGAGTTTGGGCGACATCTACACCCTGGTGACGTATCCGCCGGTTTCGTCGCACCGCGACGTGAGCGCCGAGGCGCGCCGGGCCCAGGGCATCACCGATGGGCTGATCCGATTCTCGATCGGCATCGAGGATGCCGGCGACATTCTGGAAGACATTCTGCTGGCGCTGGGTTGGAGATGGCGAGATCGGCATCCCGCGCTTCGCGCGGGATGCCGATCTCGCCCCAAGGAGACATGATGAGCGCGATTTCCAATACCGATAGTTGCGAGGATGGCATCCCATACCCGATCGTGGCCGTAAACCGCGGCATCATCGTGGGCGGGGTGCTATTGGCGCTGTGGACCAACCAGCCGCTGCTGACGACGCTGGTCCTGGCCCTGCTGCTGCCGGCGGCGTTGTTCGGGCGAAAGGCCAGCCCGGTCTTCCGGATCGGATCGGTGCTGCTCCGCGAGGCCATCGCCCACGCGCCGGTTGAAGACCAGCGCGTCCAACGCTTCAACAACATCATCGCCGTGGTGATGCTGGGCGCGGCCCAGCTCGCCTTCATCCTCGGCGCGGCCTGGCTGGGCTGGGTGTTCTCGGTCGCGGTGGCTTTTGCCGCCCTGGTTGCGTTGTGCGGATTCTGCGTGGGCTGCTTCCTCTACTTCCAGTTCCGGATCAACCGTTCGCGCCTGGTCCGGGCCGGCGCGCGTGGCAAGTAACGGATGATCGCAATCACGCCGATCGAGTTTGAGAAGATGCGCGCCCACCTGGCGGCCGGCTACCCCAACGAGGCCTGCGGGATCTTCATCGGCGAGATCGAAGGCGCGGACAAGCGGGTGGTCGAGGCCGTCCCGGTGGCCAACGCCTGGGTCCCGCTCGAGGGTGATGGGGCGGGCACCGGCGACCTTGCCGTCCACGACCTGCGCGACCGTTTTTCGATCGATCCGCGCGACATCGTCAAGGCTGATCGCGAGGCGTCGAAGCGCGGGCTGGATATCATCGGCTTCTTCCACTCGCACCCCGACTGGCCGGCGACCCCGTCCGAGACCGACCGGATGTGGGCCTGGCCGGTGGTGTCGTTCATGATCGTGTCCGTCGAACAGGGCCGCGCCGGCGCCGCCCGCTCGTGGGTGTTGCGGGATGGGCGCGACGCCTTTGATGAAGAAATCTTGATCGTGGAGTAAACAGGAATGAGCGTATCAATTCGAATTCCAACCCCGCTCCGGCCGCATGTGGCCGGGGCCCGCCAGGTCGCGGTCGAAGCCGCCGACGTGCGCGCGGCGCTGGCGGCGCTGACCGCCCAGCACGCCGGCATCGCCCCGCACCTGTTTGCTGAGAACGGCGACCTGCGCGCGTTTGTCAACCTGTATCTGGGCGACGACGATGTGCGCTATCTGAAAGGCCTTGACACGCCGTTGCCGGCCGGCGCGACGCTCAGCATTGTGCCGAGCGTCGCCGGCGGGCTGGATCTCGACACCAGCCACATCAAGTTCACCAACGAGGAGATGCGCCGCTATTCGCGCCATCTCATCCTGCCCGACATCGGGGTGGCCGGCCAGAAGCGGCTCAAGGCCGCCCGGGTGCTGCTGGTTGGCACGGGCGGGCTGGGCTCGCCGGCGGCGCTGTATCTCGCCGCGGCCGGGGTGGGCACGATCGGGCTGATCGACTTCGACACGGTCGACGAATCCAACCTGCAGCGCCAGATCATTCACGGCACCAGCACCCTGGGCAAGCTCAAGGTCGAGAGCGCCAAGGCCCGCATCCACGACATCAATCCGTTCATCGACGTCGAGACCTACAACGAGCCGCTCACGAGTGAGAATGCGTTGGACCTGATTCGGGAGTATGACATCGTCATCGACGGGACCGATAATTTCCAGACCCGCTATCTGGTCAACGACGCGTGCGTGCTGCTGGGCAAGATCAACGTGTATGGCAGCATCTATCGATTTGATGGGCAGGCCAGCGTGTTCGGGGCCAAGGACGGCCCGTGCTATCGCTGTCTGTACTCCGAGCCGCCCCCGCCCGGGTTGGTCCCCTCGTGCGCCGAGGGCGGCGTGCTGGGCGTGCTGCCCGGGGTCATCGGGGTGATTCAGGCCACCGAGGCGGTCAAGATCATCACCGGCGCGGGCGAGCCCCTGATCGGCCGGCTGCTGGTCTACGACGCGCTGGAGATGAGCTTCCGCACCCTCAAGTTGCGCAAGAACCCGGACTGCCTGATCTGCGGCGAGCATCCCAAGATCACCGGGCTGATCGACTACGACGAGTTCTGCGGGGTCAAGCCTGTAGCGGAGGAGCCCGCGAATGTGGTGCCCGAGATCACGGTGACCGAGCTGGCGACCCGGCTCAAGGCCGGCCTGGGCGGGGCGCGGTTGATCGACGTGCGTGAGCCCAACGAATGGGACATCGTCCGCATCCCCGGGGCGACCCTGATGCCCAAGGCGACGGTGCCGGATCATCTCGACGAGCTCGCCCAGGCCAGCGAGCTGTTCATCCAATGCCGCAGCGGCGTGCGCAGCGCCGACATCGTGCGCTTCCTGCGCACGGTGGGCTTCACCAACGTCAAGAACGTGAAGGGCGGGGTGCTGGCCTGGGCGCGCGAGGTCGATCGGAGTTTACCGACCTACTAAATGAAAGGGGCCCCCCCCTTTTTTTTTAACGTTCGGCCCGTCCCCCGGCAGAAGCCCGGCACACCCCGGCGGGCACCCCCCCACCACCCCCGCCCCGCCCGCCGCCGCCGCGGGATTTTTTCGCCGCATACCACCGCGGGCGCCGCCGGCGGGGACGCGCGCCCGCCTTTGCCCCGCGCCGGGGCCCCCTCGTAACTCGGTAGCATCATGGAGAACACGCGTGATCGGCATCGTCACCATCGGCCAAACACCGCGCCCGGACCTCGTCAGGCGTTTGCCGCCCACGCCCCCGGGGCGCGGGTGGAGGTGCTCGGCGCGCTGGACGGCCTGAGCGCCGCCGCGATCGACGCGCTGGCGGCCCGCCCGACCGACTACCCATTGCTGGTCAAACTCGCTGACGGCTCGTCGCGGAGCATCGGCATGGCTGAGCTCCATCCGTTGGTCGAGGCCCGGGCGCGCGAATTTGGCGCGCTGGGCGCGCGGGTGGTGGTCGTGGCCTGCGCGGGCGGCTTCCCCGAGGTCCATGCCAGCGCGCCGGTGATCCTGCCGGGCAAGATCGTGCCGGCGGTGGTCGGGGCGGTCAGCGTCACCCGCCGGATTGGGGTTGTGACCCCGATCCGGGCCCAGGCCGGCGCGGCTGAGGCCAAGTGGCGGGCGGACGGCTTTGACCCGCTCGTGACCTGGGCCTCGCCGTATCTGCATGCCGAGATCGTGACCGCCAGCGCGCTGATGACCGATCCCTCGCTTGAGCTGGTCGTGCTCGATTGCATGGGTCACGATGAGGAGTACCGCCGCGAGTTCGCCAGCCTGTGCGGCAAGCCGGTGCTGCTGGCCCAATCCATTGCCGCCCGCGTCGCGGGCGAGTTGGCGAACGGTTAACCGGGGCGGGGCAACCCGGTCCGGTCTGGAGTGATCGCATGCGATATGTTCTGCCCGTTGTGGGCGCCCTGCTCGCGCTCTCGGGCGCGGTCTGGATGTTTCAGGGGATCGGCCTGCTGCTCGGCAGCCCGATGACGAGCCAGCCCTTCTGGGCGGTGGCCGGCGCGGTGACGCTGGTCGTTGGCATCGTGGTATTTGTGTTCGGGCTGCGCCGCGCGCGGGCGCGCTAAACCGATCTATGCCGAGAGAGACGTCCCCGGCGGAGCCGGGGACGTCTCTCTCGGCGAATTCTTGAGGACATGATGGCAACCCGAACTTCAGTCTCGACCGGCACCTCCTGGGAGGCGATGGCCGGCTATGCCCGCGCGGTCCGGGTGGGCGCCCAGATCTGGGTGTCCGGCACGACGGCCACCGACGCGGACGGCAAGGTGGTCGCCTCAGGCGACCCGGCCGGGCAGGCCCGTTTCATCATCGACAAGATCGAGCGGGCGATCACCCAGCTCGGTGGATCGCTGCGCGACGTTGTGCGGACCCGGGTCTACGTCAGCGACATCGCCCACTGGGAGCCGGTGGCCCGCGCCCATGGCGAGCGCTTTGGCGAAATCCGGCCGGCCAACACCCTGGTCGAGGGGCGCCTGGTGGGGCCGGAGTATCTGGTTGAGATCGAGGCCGATGCCTTTGTATCCGATGCGCACTCAGTTTGAAAACAATCGGCGAAATCGCTGTCCCCGCGCTTCGCGCGGGGACAGCGATTTCGCCATTTCCCGATGATTTTCAGCCTGCGCCTGAACAACGACCTGCCGGTCGCCGAATACGTCACCCTGGCCCAGGTCGCCGAGGCGGCCGGCTTTGATCAGTTCTGGGTCAGCAACGACCTCTTTCTGCGCAGCGCGCCCGTAATTCTGGCCGCGGTCGCGGCGGCGACCCGGCGGATCGAGATCGGAACCTGCATCCTCAATCCGTACACGATCCACCCGGGCGAGATCGCGATGATGGCGGCGACCCTGGATGAGTTGAGCGCGGGGCGCTTCAATCTCGGGCTGGCGGCCGGGGCGGCCGAGTTTCTGGAGTGGGTGGGGGTGGCGCAGACCAAACCGCTGGCTGCGATGCGCGAGACGATTGACGCCATCCGGGCCCTGCTGCGCGGCGAGCGGGCGCCCGCTGGATGGGCAATTTCTGCGTTGGACGAATGAAGCCTATTTGCGCTTCACGCCGGTCCGTGTGCCGCCGATCTATCTGGGGGCGATGAGCCCGGGCATGCTGCGCCTGGCCGGCGAGCTGGCGGATGGGGCGCTGCCGCTGCTCTTCCCGCCCGAGCACTATTTTGGGGTGAAGCCGCTTGTTGATGAAGGTTTGTCCAAGCGGGCAGCGGGTCTCGGCCCATTTGATCTGGCGGCCTGCGTGTGGGTGTCGATCGATGCCGACCGGGTGGCCGCCCGGCATGCGCTGGCGCGCAAGGTTGCCTATTACGGGCATGCGCTCAGCCCGCTGATCTACGAGCGGCTTGGCGTTGCGCGCGCGGAGTTCGACCCGATCGAGCGCGCGCTGATGGTCGACGGCGATGAAGCGCGGGCCGTGGCGATGGTCGATGACCGCATGCTGGCGATCGGGGTGGTCGGCGAGGCGGCCGAGGTGATCGCCCGACTGCGGCCGCTGGTGGCGGCCGGCGCGCGGCACCTCAGCTTTGGCCCACCGCTGGGGCCCAACCCAAGCAAGGCGATTGAACTGCTCGGGCGCGAGGTGCTGCCGGCGCTGCGGGCGGGGTAGGCACGTCTCTTCCTGAACCTCGGAGGTAGGCGCCGAAGGTGTTCGCCAGCGTCGAGCTGCTGGCGGCCTTGCGGGCGGGGTAGGCACGTCTCTTCCTGAACCTCGGAGGTAGGCGCCGCAGGTATTCGCCAGCGTCGAGCTGCTGGCGGCCTTGCGGGCGGGGTAGGCACGTCTCTTCCTGAACCTCGGAGGTAGGCGCCGCAGGTATTCAGCAGCATCGAGCTGTTAGCGCCTACCTCCGAGGTTCAGGAACACTGACACGCGAGCATAACGTCGAATATGAGAAACCTCCTCACTCAGCGGGAGACAGCAAGTGGCACGAGATGAGCGAACTTTCGATTGACAGTACCCCTTCGCGGGTTGATAATGACCCAGATATGTTTCAAGATCTTGAAGTGATCGATTTCCACGCCCATTTCCCCGTTCCAGAACCCGCCTGGGAGATTCACCGCAAGGCAAAGGAAGCCGAACTGGGCGAGCGTAGAACCAAGATCGCGCGCGAGTACGCCATCGCTTACAACACCGATTGGCGGCTGGCCTGGGACTACCCTGCGCCTGAGCGCGAACGGCAGACCGACGAGCAGCTCGCCAGGCGCTGGGTCGACGACTTGGACAAATATGGCATCTCGCGCATTTGCTGGATGACGGCCGGCGGCAACGACAACATGGCCAAGGTCTGCGGGATGTACCCCGATCGATTCGTCGGGTTTGCCCACCACGACCCGTTTGGACAGGCTGCCGCCGACGAACTCGAGCGTTGCGTCACCGAGCGCGGTTTTCGCGGCTACAAGCTGATCGGCCCGTGGCTCGAGCGGCCGATCACCGACAAGTCGGCCTACCCGACCTGGGAGGTGTGCGCCGCGCACAAGATTCCAGTACTGGTGCATTTCGGCATCCTGGGCAGCGGCGGCGGCATGGCCAACCAGATCAACATGAACCCGCTTGTGCTGCACGATGTCGCCAAGGCTTTCCCCGATGTCGACTTCATCGTCCCCCACTTCGGGTGCGGCTATCACCGACACGCTGATGCTGTGCTGGGCGTGCCGCAATGTTCATATCGACACCAGCGGCTCCAATCAGTGGGTCAAATGGGTGCAGGGCGACGTCACCGTCAAGGACCTGTTCCGCAAATATCTGGAGACGATCGGCCCGGAACGCATTCTGTTTGGGACCGACTCAAGCTGGTTCCCGCGTGGTTTCGCCATCCGATATCTGCAGGATCAGCTGCGCGATCTGCGCGATCTGAATACCCCGCACGCATCGATGGCGATGATATTCGCCGGCAACGCCAAGCGCTTGCTCAAACTGCCGGCCTAGCGACCCGCGCCGGCGCCCCTCTTCGGACGGGTGCCGGCGCTGGCCACAATCCATTCATCCTGAGGAGGATCCCATGAGAAAGACACTGAAATCGTTGACCTTCGGCGCCGCTGCGATGGCGCTGGTGTTGTCGGCCTGCAGTGGCGCGGCCCCCGCGCCCACCGCCGCGCCGGCGGCCCCCGCAAAGCCGGTGGCCACCACCGCGCCCGCGCCGATCACCATTGAATACTGGCAATACAACTTTGCCTCCCGGATCGAGGCCATGAACGAACTCATCAAACAGTTCGAGGCCGAGAACCCCGGAATCAAGGTTGTCCACAACTCCGAGATTCCCTACGACAACTTCATCGACAAGGTCGCCGCCTCCGCGCCGGCCGGCGTCGGCCCGGATGTCGTGACGCTGTTCAACGGCTGGGTGCCTTCGTGGGTCAACGCCGGTTATCTTGTCCCGCTGCCTGAGAAGGACTTCCCGCCCGCCGATCTGGAGAAGAATTTCTCGGCCATGATTCTGGGCACCAAGTTCCAGGGCAAGTACTGGACCGTTCCGACCGCCGTGCGCGCGCTGGCCCTGTTCTGGAACAAGGATCACTTCAAGGCCGCCGGTCTGGATCCCGAGAAGCCGCCCGCGACGCTCGACGAGTTTGTCGACTACGCCAAGAAGCTCACGATCAAAGACGGCGACAAGATCACCCAGCAGGGGTTTGCCGTTGAAATGACCGGCCAGGCCCACCAGTGGTTCCGCGAAGTGCTGAGCCGCCAGTACGGCGCCTCGCCTTTCACGCCCGACAACAAGACCCTGGGCTACGGCGACGCCAAGTCGTGCCAGGCCTTCAAGTGGTTGCTCGCGTTCGAAACGGACTACAAGACCGGCAGCAACGACCTGTTTGATGGCGCAACCACCGCGTTCCAGAACGGCAAGGAATCGATGCATATCGACGGCTCGTTCCGACTGGGCGCGCTGGCGAGCAAGCCTGACCTGAAGTGGGGGGTCGCGCCCCTGCCAACCAAGGATGGGATCAAGGCGAACTTCGGCTCGTTCTGGACCCATGGCATCACCAAGAAGGGCGGCTCCGATCCGAAGCGCCTCGAGGCCGCGACCAAGTTCCTTAAGTTCATCACCACGCCCGCGGCTGGCCTGGCCTGGGTGAAGAAGACCGGCGAACTGCCCGCGCAGTTGGCGGCCGCCGCCGATCCCGATCTGGCCAAAGACGCGAAGTATGGCGCGTTCGCCAAGCAGTTGTCGTATTCGTACGCCACCTTCTTTGTCGACGAGGCCAAGCAGCGCAAGAACCTGATCGATGCCTTTGACGCCGTCCGGCTGCAGAAGGCTGATCCGTGCGTGGCGCTGGCCGACGCGGTCAAGAAGGACCAGGCGCTCTACGACGAGTTCTGGGCCAAGAACAAGTAACCGGGCGCATTACGCGGGGAGACAGGGGCGGGGAACGCACAGCGCATTGCCGCTCGCGAAACCTGATCCTGTCTCCCCCGTCATTTTTCAACCACCGTGTCACTCCGAACCAGACGCATCCTGTGGGCCTACGCCTTCATCCTGATCCCGCTCTTGTTCTTCATCGTCATACGGGCGTATCCGACGCTGTTCGCCTTTAATATCAGCCTGCACGACTGGAACCCGCTGCGGACCGGCGACCAGCCGTTTATCGGCATCGACAACTTCGCCCGCTTTCTCAAGGACATCGCCGACCCCAATCACGTCACCCGCAAGGCGTTTGAGAACACGGCCAAGTACGTGCTGCTGGGCGTGCCGATCCAACTGGCGCTGTCCCTGTCGATCGCGCTGCTGCTGAATACCATCAAGCGCTGGGTGACCCTCTTTCGGGTGATCTACTTCATTCCGTTTGTCACCTCGGCGGTGGCGGTGGCCTGGGTGTGGCGCTCGCTCTACATGCCCGATTTTGGGGCGATCAACCTGCTCCTGGATGCCTTTCACATCCCCTCGCAGCGCTTTCTGCTCGACATCAACCAGTCGCTGCCGTCGGTGACGGCCGTGGTGGTCTGGCAGGGCCTTGGATTCGCCGTCATCATCTTCCTGGCCGGCTTGCAGCAGATTCCCGAGGTCTACTACGAGGCCGCCCGGGTCGATGGGGCCAACCGCCTGCAGGTCTTCCGCGGCATCACGATCCCCCTGCTCAATTCGTCCATCGTGTATCTGGCGGTGCTGCAGACCATCGGTTTCCTGCGCATGTTCGCCGAAGTGCTGAACCTGTCGCGCCAGGGCGATGGCGGCCCGATCAACAGCACAACGACGGTGGTGCTGCGGGTGTATCGAGAAGGTTTTGGCAGCTTCAATATGGGCTACGCCGCCACTCTGACGGTCATCCTGTTCGCCATCATTCTCGTCATCACCATCGTCCAATTGCGCTTCCTGCAGCGAAGGTTTGATTACTGATGGCCCAACTCATTCAACCCCGCCCGATGACGCGCGGGCGGCAGATTGATCTTCCCCAGATCCTGGCCTACGCGCTGCTCACGCTCGGCGCGGTGACCATGGTCGTCCCGTTCTTCTGGATGATCAGCACCTCGATGAAGACGGTGTCGGAGATCCTCAAGCCCCAGTTTTTTCCCAGCGCGCCGACGCTCGAAAACTATGTCACGGTCATGACCCGCACGCTGTTCCCGACCTGGTATTTCAACAGCCTGCTGGCCGCCACGGCGAGCACGCTGAGCGTGGCCTTTTTCGACAGCCTGGTCGGCTACGTCTTCGCGAAGTTCGAATTTCCGCTGAAGAAGGTGTTCTTTGTGCTGGTCCTGATGACCCTGATGGTGCCGACCGAGATGCTGGTGATTCCGTGGTACATCATGGCGGTCGGGGTCAAGCTGCAGGACAGCCTGCTCGGGATCGTCTTCCCCGGCCTGGTCACGGCCACCGGGGTGTTTCTGATGCGGCAGTCCTTCTTCGCCGTGCCGGATGAACTGATCGACGCCGCCCGAATCGACGGCATGCATGAGTTTGGGATCTTCACCACCATCGCCTGGCCGCTGGTCAAGTCGGCCGTGGCGGCGGTGTGCATCTTCAACTTTCTGGGCAACTGGAATGCCTTTATCTGGCCGCTCATCGTCACGTCGAAGCGGGCGACAATGACCCTGCCGATTGGCCTGTCGTTCTTCTCGGGCGAGGCCGGTTCAGACTGGCATCTGATCATGACCGGCGCGACGATCGCGACCGTGCCGCTGCTGATCGTGTTCCTCTTCTTCCAGCGCCAGATCATCAAGGGCATCGCCCTGACGGGGATCAAGGCATGAGCGGCCACGCGTTTCCACATCCGATCTATCGGCGGGTCGTGCTTGAGCCGGCCTATGCCGACGCGAGCGCATATCTGTTCGGGCCGATGCTGGCGGCCAATCGCGCCCATGTGCGCATGCTGGCGAAGCAACGCATCATCACGCCGGGGTGCGCTGACAGCATCCTGGCCGCCCTGGATCAGATCGAGGTGGCCGGGCTGACCGCGCTGCCGTATCGCCCCGGGGTGGAAGATCTGTTCTTTGCGGTCGAAGGCCGGGTGATCGAAATTGCGGGCGCCGAGTGCGGTGGCAATCTGCAGATCGCCCGCAGCCGGAATGATCTGGGCGCGGCCCTGGGCCGGATGGCCTTGCGCGACCTGCAGCAGTCGCTCATCGATGATCAGATTGCGCTGCGCCGGCAGATCCTCGCCCAGGCCCGCTTGAACCTCGACGCGCTGATGCCGGGGCACACCCACACCCAGCCCGCCCAGCCGACGACCTTCGCCCACTATCTGATGGCGGTCGCCAGCGCGCTCGGGCGAGACACCCAGCGCCTGCGCCAGGCCCGCGCGGTGACAAATCTCAGTCCGTTGGGTGCGGCGGCGTTCACGACGACGGGCTTTCCGATCGATCGGGCCTTCATCGCTGAAGCCCTTGCGTTTGACGGTCTGGTCCTCAACGCCCACGACGCCATCGGGGCGGCCGACCATTACCTGCAGACCGCCAGCGCGCTGCAGATCATGGCCTCAACCCTGACCCGCTTCTGCCACGACCTGTTGATCATGGCCACCCAGGAAGTCGGGGCCATCGTCGTCGACGACAGCTTTATCCAGATCAGCTCGATCATGCCCCAGAAGCGCAACCCGGTGGCGCTCGAGCACGTCCGCTCGCGCCTGGCAAACGTATATGGCCAGGCCCAGACGATCTTTACCCAGGCCCACAACGTCTTCTATGGCGACACCCAGGACATCGAGGACGAGATGCTCGCCCCGTTGTTCCGGCTATGCGAGACCGCCCGCGACTGTCTGCAATTGCTGGCGGCCGTGGTCGAGACGATGACCTTCCGGCGCGAGCGGCTGGCGGCCCGGGCCGCGGCCGGGTTCACGACGGCGACCGAGCTGGCTGACGCGCTGACCCGTGAGAAGGGGCTGCCGTTCCGCTCGGCCCACCGGATCGTGTCGCGGGTGGTCCGGCGTGCGATGGCCGAGAGCGTTGGGCCGGAAGACGTCACGGCCGGCATGCTGAAACAGGCGGCCGCGGAAGACGCGATCGCGCTCGAGGTCGACGACGCCTGGGTCCAGCGCGCGCTCGATCCGGCTCGCTTCGTGGCCATTCGCAACATCCCGGGCGGGGTGGGTCCCGAGGCAGCGCGGGCCATGCTGGCGGAGCTCGAGACTCAATTGGTCTAGGCGCGCTACCGGACTACCTCAGGTTTTCACCACAAAGGCACAAAGACACCAAGGAATTAGTTTGATATCTTTGTGTCTTTGTGCCTTTGTGGTGAAAAGTTCAGGTGATCAGCCGAGCACCGTCAACATATCCGTGGCAACTGCTCGCCGAGCTGCATCGTGATGACCCGCGTGCCGCCGATGGCGGTGCGGGCGACAAGCATGCCGGGTCGCTCGGCATTCACCGTCCCGATGATGGCCGCCCGCGCGCCCAACGGGTGGGCCCGCAGCGCGGCCAGCATCGCCTCGGCCTGCTCGCGGGCGACGATGGCGACCAACTTGCCCTCGTTAGCCACGTAGATCGGATCCATCCCCAGCAGATCGCAAGCCGCCTGGACCTCGGGGTTGACCGGAATCGCCCGCTCGTCCAACGAAATGCCCACCCGCGATGAGCGGGCGATCTCGTTGAGGGTCGAGGCCATCCCGCCCCGGGTCGGGTCACGCAAAACATGCACGGCCGCCGGGTCGACTGCGAGCAATGCCTGGACCAGGCCATTGAGCGGGGCGCTGTCGCTTTCGATGACGGTGTCGAACTCGAGCCCCTCGCGCACGCTCATGATCGCCATGCCGTGATCGCCGATTGTGCCGCTGACGAGCACAACGTCCCCGGGCCGCGCCCGGCTGGGGCCAATGGTCACACCCTCCGGAATCAGGCCGATGCCCGAAGTATTGATGAACATCTCGTCGCCGTGCCCGCGGTCGACGACCTTGGTGTCGCCGGTCACGATCTGCACCCCGGCCGCGCGGGCCGCTGCGCCCATCCGCTCGATCACCCCGCCCAGCTTGCTCATCGACAGGCCTTCCTCGAGGATGAAGCCCGCGGTCAGATACAAGGGGGTCGCCCCGCACATGGCCAGGTCGTTGACCGTGCCGTTGACGGCCAGATCGCCGATGCAGCCGCCAGGGAAGAACAACGGGCGGACCACATACGAATCGGTCGACATGGCCAGCCGTCCAGCGGCCACGCTGACGACCGCGCCATCCCCGAGGTCCTCGAGGGCGGGGTTGCGGAAGGCCGGCACGAACAAGTGCTCGACCAGCTCGGCCGAGAGCTTGCCCCCGCCGCCATGGCCCATCACGATGTTCGGGTAGTCCCGCAGGGGCAAGGGGCAGGACCAATTGTTGAATTCCATCAAGAATCCCTGATTACCTCATGTTTTCACCACAAAGACACCAAGACACAAAGGTATCCAACCGATCTCTTTGTGTCTTTGTGCCTTTGTGGTTAAGACCTAATGCAATCATTGGCCTTCCTTGAATCGGCCGTAGTTGAAATACGCCGCGCACGCGCCTTCGCTGCTGACCATCGTCGCCCCGAGCGGGTTGCGCGGGGTGCATTCCTTGCCAAAGGCCGGGCACTGGTTGGGTTTGAGCAGGCCCTGCAGGACCTCGCCGCTGTGGCACAACGCAGACTCTTGGGTCTTGATCCCGGCCACGTCGAAGCGTCGCTCGGCGTCGAAGCCGGCATACGCATCGCGCAGGCGCCAGCCGCTGAGGGGGATGGTCCCAATCCCGCGCCAGCCGCGGTCGGTGATCTCGAAGACCTGTTCGAGCAGCTTCTGGGCCGGCAGGTTGCCCTGCACGGTGACGGCTCGGGCGTAAGCGTTGTCCAACCGGGCCTCGCCGGCCTCGAGCTGGGCGACCGCCCGGCGGATGCCCTCGAGTACGTCCAACGGTTCAAACCCTGTCACGACGATCGGGACATGGTATTTCTCGGCCAGGGGCGGGTATTGCCAGGTGCCCATCACGCTGCACACGTGCCCGGCGGCCAGAAACGCCTGCACCCGGCAACTGGGCGAGGTCATGATCGCCTCGATCGCCGGTGGCACAAGCACGTGCGAGACCAGCATCGAGAAGTTCTTCAGGCCCTGGCGTTTGGCCATGTCGACGGCCATGGCGTTGGCCGGCGCCGTGGTCTCGAAGCCGATCCCAAAGAAGACCACCTGTTTGGCCGGGTTGTCGCGGGCGATGGTCACCGCGTCCAACGGCGAATACACGATCCGCACGTCGCCGCCCTCGCTCTTGATCCGAAAGAGATCCTTGCTGCTGCCCGGCACGCGCAGCATGTCGCCAAACGAGCAGAAGATCACGCCCGGCGAAGCCGCGATGGCCAGGGCCTTGTCGATGAGCTCGAGCGGGGTCACGCAGACCGGACAACCCGGACCATGAATCAGCTCGATCTGCTCGGGCAGCAACTGGTCGATGCCGTTCCGGATGATGGAATGGGTCTGTCCGCCACAGACTTCCATGATCGCCCACGGCCGGGTGGTGATGGCCCGAATCTCAGCGGCCAGGCGCTGGGCGAGGGCGCCATCCCGAAACTCGGTCAGATATTTCATCAGGCGCCTGGGGCTGTGGGCTCGGGATCGTAGTGGAGTTCCTCGGCCAGGGCGTCGATTTCCTTGAACATCTGGAGGGTTTCCAGAGCCGAGGCCTCATCGACCTGGGTGATCGCAAAGCCGACGTGCACGATCGTGTAGTCGCCGACGGCGATCTCGGGGAGGTAGGCCAGGCAGACTTCCTTGACGATCCCGCCAAAGTTGACCTTGCCCATCCGTACGCCCTGCGCCTCGTAGATTTCTTGAACCCGTCCGGGTATTCCCAAACACATATACGCACCTACTGTTTTCGGGAGAGATATGCCAAGGCGGAGCCTTGGCATATCTCTCCCGAAACAAACCTAGCGAAGCGTAAAGTCTATCACCGCGCTTTGCGCTGTTGCAGCAAGTAGTCGAGCCATTCCGTCATGCCGGCCCCGGTCTTGGCCGAGACTTCAAAGATGCGCATGTTTGGGCGCATGGCCAGGATGTTGGCCCGGGCGGTCTCACGGTCAAACTCACACACCTCGGCCAGATCGATCTTGGTGATGATGGCGGCGTCCGAGGAGTTGAACATCGGCGGGTACTTCAGGGGCTTGTCCTCGCCCTCGGTCACGCTGAGCAGGACGATGCGCAGGTCTTCGCCCAGGTCGTAGCTCGACGGGCAGACCAGGTTGCCGACGTTCTCGATGAAGAAGAACTCAAGGGCGGGCAGGTCGAAGCCATCGAGATGGGCGGCGACCATGTCGGCCTCGAGGTGGCAGTTGCCGTGGGTGATGATCTGGCGCACCGGCGCGCCGCTGCGGGCCAGGCGCTTTGCATCGTTGTCGGTCTGCAGGTCGCCCACCAGCGCGCCGGCCGGATGGCCGCTCTCGCGCAGCGCGCGCAGGGTGCGCTCGAGCAGGGCGGTCTTGCCCGTGCCGGGGCTCGAGACGAGGTTCAGGGTCAGCAGGCCGGCCGCCCGGAAGCGCAGGCGCAGGGCCGAGGCGAGCTGGTCGTTCTTGTTGAGAACGCCTGTGCGGATGTCAAGGAGTCGGGAGGGCATGGGGGGCCTCAGCAACGGCGTCGCCGCCGAAGGCGACTTCATCGACGTCGATCTCAATGGACTGCAGTTCAAGCTCGCGGCCCTGGATCATGCGCGGGCCGGGCGCGCCGCAGGCGGGGCAGGCGAAGGTCTGCAGGCCGTCGAGGGTGCTTTGGGTGTGACAGACATCGCAGTCGACGATGACGGGGAGTTCTTCGATCACCAGTTCGGAGCCCTCGAGCAAGGTGCCCTTTGTTGTGATCTCATAGCCGAATTCGAGCGCGTTGCGCACCACCCCGGACAAGGCGCCCAGGCGCAACAGCACCCGGGTGACCCGCCGCGCGCCGGCCTTCTCGGCGGCGTCAACCGCCGACTCGACCAGGCTGTGGGCGATCGAGAGCTCGTGCATGCCGCCATTCTATCTGCTTGGCAACTCGCGCCGTTCGAGATATGCCCCGTCAGCACGCCGGCGACGTCTATCTCGAACGGGCAAGACTGGAACGCGGAAAGGCGCTGCGGGATGGCTCTCCACACCATCACCGGCGGTTCTATATGTCCGCTTGCCGGGCCCAGGGCAGGTCGGTGCGCCTGGGTCGGGCGTCGAGGGCGTGTGCCCTAGAGCGGATTGCTCAGCAACTCGCGCCAGTCCGGAACCTGAGGTGTCTCCTCCCACGGCAGGAAGTGCCGGGGCGGGGTGTACTGGATCCCGGCGATATCCTTCCAGTCGGGAACCGGCGGCGTCTCGGCCCACGGCAGGTCATGCCTGGGCGGGGTGTACTGAATCCCGGCGATATCCTTCCAGTCTGGAACTTGGGGTGTCTCGGCCCATGGCAGGTCGTGCCTGGCCTGGACGTACTGAATGCCGGCAATATCCTTCCAGTCGGGCGCCTGGACGGTCGCATCCCACGGCGCGCTGCCGGGCGCGTAGGCGGTTGGCTGCAACGCGCAACCAGCCAGCAACAGGGTGAGGGGAATCAGGGCACGGACGGCTCGCGCGAAAATGGATCGATGAGCGATCATCGAACTCCTTTGTCCGGGTGACGGTTGCCGCCGTCAGTGGATCCGGAACTGCGTCTGCCTGTGAAGCCGGCCGGAAACGGGCCCTCGCTGCAAGCCACACTTGCGCACGCCCCCGACCGGTCACAGCGATTGTGAAAAAAGGTACAATCGAATCATTAGATCCGGATTAGCCTGGTGCGCAGGCGTTTCGCATAACGGAACAAAAGTGGGCTATTCCGGCAACGACATGCCCCGCCCCGGCGGAGCCGGGGCGGGGCATGTCGTTGCCGGAAGTCTCTACAGTTTGACGATATCCGCCTGGCCGGTCATCCCCGGCAGCAGCTTGCGGGTGCTCGGATCGAGCGCGATCAGCACGGTGTAGACCGCTGTGCCGCTCTGCGTGCCCGACGACTGCGACAGCACAGCGCTGACTTTGCCCGTGAAGTCCTCGGTGTAGGCCTTGAGCCGAATGCTCACCGGCGCGCCGACCTTCATCGCCGCGACATCGCGCTCGACCAGATTGCTGGTCTTGAACTGCAGGGCTGACAGGTCGACCAGGGTGAATGCCGCGCCGGAGGGCATCGCGCCCACGACGGCTGCCACGTCCTGCACGACGCAATCGCAGGGCGATACCAGGATGGCTTTGGCCAGATTCGTCTTTGCGCGATCGAGGACGCTTTGGGCCTGGCTGATCTGCAGCTCATTTCCCTTGATCTGGGCCTCGCTCGGACCGGCCTTGAGCGCGTCCAGGCGCGCCTTCGCCGAGGTGATCGAGGCGCTGGCCTGGGTGAGGCTGCTCTGCGCGACCGGCTCCAGCGCAGTCTCGTAGTTTTGGCGGGCGGTCAGCATGCTTTCGTAGGCGCTGCCATACGAAGCCTCAGCCGATTTGCAGCCCGGCGCCTCGAGTCCGTCCTTTGTGCCGCACGCTCTGTCACGGCTGGCCTGGGACGAGAGATAGCCCAGCCAGGCGCTCTCGGCGCTGATTCGGGCATTGTCGATTTCGGTCTGGGTCTTGCCGGCTTTGGTCGTGGCGTAGCTGGCGTAGGCCGAATTCAAGGCGGCCTCGGCCGCGGCGATCGCTTCCTTGGTCGCCGGCACACTGCTGGCCGCGATATTGGCCCGCACCAGGTCAAGCGCCAGTTGCGCGTCGGTGACCGCGTCGCGCAGGGTGCTGTCATCGACGGTCGCCAGGATGTCGCCTGTCTTGACGGATTGGCCGGCGCGAACATTGACGGCCGTGATCCGGCTGTTGGTGTCGAAACTCAGGCTGAGGGCCGTTTTGGCCAGGGTGAGCTCGCCGCTGGCGGAGACCGATGCCCTGACCGGCACCGGCGTGGTCTGGGCCGCCGGCGCGGCCGCCACGGGCGCCGCGCGAGTAGGCACCTGGGTCGGTGTTGGCGCGCAGGCCGTCAGCGCGCCGGCAAGGCCGATGAGGATCGCGCGATGGGAGAGAGTACGCAGGAAGTTCATGGTGAGTCTCGTTCAGCGGGTGCGGATGTCGGCCTGGCCGGTCATCCCGGGCAGCAGGGCAACCGATGTGGAGTCGAGGTCGATGAGGACGGTGTAGAGCGCGGTGGTCGTCTGCAGCCCGGATGACAACGGCAGGACCGCCGCGACCTTGCCCGTAAAGGCCTGGTCATACGCCTTGAGCCGCAGGGTGACGGATTGCCCGGCTTGAATCGCAATGACATCCCGCTCGCTGATGTTGGTTGCCCGGAAGACAAGCGCCGTTGGAGCGATCAGGGTGATGTTGCCAGTGGCGTTCGCGCCCGGCGTCAACGTGACGGCTGTCACGACGCAGTCGCAGGGCGCCAGCAGGCGGGCCTTGGCCAGATCGCGCTCGGCCCGCGCGACGGTAATCCGGGCCTGTTCGAGTTGCAGGTCGTTGACTTTTTTCGTTTCAGTTGTCGGGCCGCTGACGAGCGCCGCCAGGCTGGATTGGGCCTGGGCGACGCTCGACCAGGCTTTCGACAGGGCATCGGTCGTCGCCGGCTTCTGGATGTCGAGATAGGCCTGATAGGACGAGCGTTCGCGCATCTCCGAGGTTTGGACACCATACTGGGCGGACTTGCAGGCGGGCTCTTTCTGCGCGTCAGCGGAGGGTGTGGCGCCGTTGCTGACATGGCAGGCCGAGTCGCGCCCGAGTTGGCTTGAATACAGCGAGTTCTTGGCCTGGTTCCAACTGCGCAACGCATTTGCGATGTCGGCTGCCGACGACCCGTCGGCCAGATCGGCGTAGGCCGCCCAGGCCGACGAGACCGATGACTTGGCGACCAGAATATCGGAGTCTGTGGCGGGCTCGAGGCTGGCTGCGATGTTGGCCTGTTTCAATGTCAGCGCGTCCTGCGCCTGGCGCAGCGCGGTCTCGAGATCCGTGCGATCCAGCTCGGCGAGCAGATCGCCTTTCTTGACCGATTGGCCGACGATGACCCGCACAGCCGTCACCTTGCCGCTCGCTTCGAAAGCCGCCGCAATCTGGGGATTGGCAAGCGCCAGCGCGCCTGTGGCGGAAACGCTCGCGACGGTCCCGCTTGCGCCTGCGGGAAGGGCCGTGGCCCGCGCGCCGGGAACCGCGGTCGCCTGGGCGGCTCCCGCCACAACGGAGGGTGGCAACTCGGCGGGCACGGTGCCGGTGATTGGCCGGCCGGGATTAGGGCCGCGCCCCTGGCCCGTTCCGGTGATGGGGAAGGTGCCCGAGAAGGGGAACGTGCCCGAGAAGGGCAGTGTCCCAGTAAATTCGCCCTGCGGGCCGCCTCGTGGGCCGCCCTGGAACTGGCCGGGGCCGCCGCGGGTGATCGGGAGCGTGCCCGAGATCTGGCCGCCCTGAAACTGGCCCGGCGGGCCGCCCCGGGTCTGGCCGGTCCCGGTGATCGGGCGGCCCTGGAATTGGCCGGGGCCGGGGGGCGCCCCGGCGTCTGGTGTGGCGGTTGCGGCTGGCGCGCCCTGGCAGGCGGCGAGCGCAAGGCAGGCCGCCAGGCCCAGGAATCGGCCCGCGCCGAGTGGTGTGAATAGAGACATTGTCATGATGATGTGCCGCGCGCGGCTTATCGCTCGCGCAGAATGGTGATGGCTTTCTGGCGGATCACGGGCTGGGTGGCCAGCGTTCCGCCCACGACCGCGGCCACGACCACCATCGCGATGATGATGCCGGCGGTGTTGAAGTCGAAGGCGAACTTGAAGGGCAGGTCGTTTTGCAGGCGCTGGCTCAGGACAAAGGCATACCCGAGCAGGGTTCCAGCGATGATGCCGGCCAGACCGGCGGCCAGCGTTGTCACCACGGCCTCGCCGATGAAGATGCCGCGCAGCTCGGCCCGGGCCGCCCCGATCGCCTTGAGCATGCCGATCTCGACCCGCCGCCCCATCACGGCCGTATACATGACCGCGAGCACGCCGAAGATGGCGGTGACCATCGAGAGCAGGGTGAGCAGGACGATGAAGACCCGGCTTTGCTCGAGGGTGGCCCGGGCCGTGATGATCTGCTCGGAGGTCGCGACCAGGGTCATCCCGTTCTGGGTGCTCAGCGTGTTGCGCAGCGCGCGCAGCAGGGTGGTGTTGTTCACCCCGGGCTGGGTCGTGGCAAAGACCTTGTTCATCAGGTCTTTGCTGAGATCGACTGATCCCAGGGCCGGGTCGTTCTGCAATTCGCGATACGTCTCGAGGTTGATCAGCACGCCGCTGCCGTTGGCCTCGCTGCTGGTGCGCGAGAAGTAGCGGCTGAACCCGGGGATGCGGGCGCCGACGGCCACGATGGTGAGCTTGAGCTCGTGGTCGTTGCCGGCGCCCTTGACCAGCAGGGTGTCGCCCACCCGCAGGTCCAGGGCAGTGCTCAGCGAATCGCCGATGATGGCCGCGCCGCGGTCTGTGGCCAGGCGGGTGAGCGCGCTCGCATCGCCGGCTGTCCAACGCAGCAGGTCGGCATACAGCACCTTGTTCAGGTCGTCCTGCACGCCGACCAGGTTGACCCGCGCGCTGCGCAGGCCAATCCGATCGCTGACCTGAATGCCGTTCAAAAGGTCGGCCACGCCGACAACGGTGGCGATGCCGGATTGGTTGCGGATCGTGGCGAAATCGGCGCTGGTCAGGATGGCGTCGGCGCGCTCCACCCGGCGAAAGACCTGGAAGTCGGGGCCGCCGCCGCCGGCCGGCCGCACCTGGGCCACGACGGGCGCGCCGTTGTTGAAGCGCGAATCGGTCTCGACGTTGGCGTCCTGCAGGGCAAGCTGGGTGGCCAGCAGACAGGGCAGCACGCCGCTCATCACCACCATTAGCGAGATCAGGGCGTTCCGGCCCTTGCTGCGCAGCGAGTAGCGCCCGGCGAAGAAGGCGGCCTTGGGCGCGATCAGGCTGTACAGGGCGATCAGGACCCGTTCCAGGGGCGTGGTCAGAAAGTAGAACAGCAGCGCGATCCCGACAACCATCAGGAGCAGCGACCCCGAGTTCAGCACGGTCTGGCCGGTCACATTCCCGCGGGTGAAGACTGTCGGCAGGGCGATCAGGATCACCCCGCTGAATAGGAGCATCACCACGCCGGCGATCAGCAGGCCTGTGTCGGCCCGCCGCTCGCGCAACGCGGTCAAATCTTCGAGGGTGGGCTGGTCGGCGGCCGACGGATTGAGGACAACCATCACCTTGGTGTTTGCGGCCTTTCGGGCAGGGCTGATCGTCGCCAGGGCCAGGACCGTGATGGTGATGGCGGTCGGGATCAGCACGGTCGACAAGGTCCAGTCGGCCCGCACCCCGGCGGGCAATTGCAGATTCGCCAGCACGATGGGCACAATGACGTTGTCGTTGATGAGCCGGCCGAGCAGCAACCCCACGACAATCCCGATCGCGCCGAGGGCCGCCACCTCGATGATGACGACTTCGTACAGCCGCGCGCGGGGCGCGCCCAGCACGCGCAGCACCGCAAGATCATATTTCTGCTCGGCGACGGTGGTCGTCATCAGGGCGTTGACCATCAGGCCGATGATGCTCATGCTGAGCACGCCATACAGCGTGATGTAGGTCTGGGTGAAGGTGAAGGCCGACGAGGCGGTCTCGAGCTGCGCGTATTTGGGCAGGCTGACGCTGAATTCGGGCCCCAGCGACTTCTGCAAGTCGTCGCGCACGGTCTCGCCGACGGCTCGGGCCTCGGTCACGGTCGCCTTGGCATCGGTGGTGCCGCTGCCCTTGGACTGCCAGACCAACAGCATCCGATTGGCCTGTTCTGTTTTCCCAAGCCAGGCCTGGGCGTCTTCGAGCCGCATGATCAGGCCGTTGCTGACGCTGCTGCCCATGCCGGACAGGCTACCCACGCCGGCCACGACAAAGCGGGCCGTGAGTCGCGGGGCGCTGACCCCGGTGACAGCAGCCTCGCCCGCCAGGCGCTGGGCGGGAATGGCATAGGACAGCTCGACTTCATCGCCAGTCTGCGCCCCAAGCGTGCCGGCGGTGGTCGAATCCAGAAAGACCTGTCCCGCAGTGGGCGGATACACCCCGCCAGCCTGACTGGCGACCGAGCGCACCCGGTTGGTGGGTGATGCGTTGTTGAAGTTGGCGGGGGGGCCGCCCGGCCCGGGGTTGGGCGCGCCGCCACCAGGGAAGCCGCCACCCTGGCCGCCGCCCTGCCCGCCGGTCGTCCCGACCCGGATGCCGGCCACGCTGAGGCCAGTCGTGGCGCCGCTCGAGGCCGGCTGGGCGAGAGACAGAAGCGTATCGTTGTCGGCATCGATGGCGATCAGGGTGACGGCGTCGCCTGTGGAGGCGCCGACGCGGCGGGCCTCGATGCTGCTCTGGATGCGGGGGAGGGCCTGCGCGATCTGGGGGTACGCCGCGCGGGCCGCCGTGGAGACCGTGCCGGTGTCAAAGAATGTGCTGGCCGCAAGATCGCTCTTGGTGATGCTCAGGTCGTAGCCGCCCGTCTCGGCCCCAATGGTTTGGATGCTGAACTGGCGCTGAGTGTCGACCAGGGCCAGCAGGGCGCCAACCAGGGCCACCCCGATCGTGAGCGCGAGCGCGATGATGAGCGTGCGCAGTTTGCGCCGGCGCAGGGAACTGAGTACGTATTTCAGGCTCATGGCTCTCCGTCAAAGTCAGGCGCCAGCGGCGTCTGACGCGTCGAGCTTCCCGTCGCGCATCTGGATAACCCGGTGGGCGAACTTGCTCATGCGCGGGTCGTGGGTGACATACACGATGGTGGTTCCGCGCTCTTTGTTGGTCGCCTCGAGCAGGCGCATGATTTCGTAGGAGGTCTCGGTGTCGAGGTCGCCGGTCATCTCATCGCCGATGATGAGAGGCGGGTCATTGGCCAGGGCCCGGGCGATGGCAACCCGTTGCTGCTGACCGCCCGAGAGTTCGCTCGGGTAGTGGTTCATCCGGTCGGACAGGCCGACCGAGGCCAATAACTGCTGGGCTTTCTTGCTGCTGCGCCGGCCGGCCAGGACCATCGGGACCTGCACGTTTTCAAGGGCGGTAAAGCTGCTCAGCAGGTTGAAGTTCTGGAAGATGAAGCCGATCTTGTTCCGCCGCATTTCGGCCAGCTTCTCCTCGCTCAGGGCGATGACGTTCTGGCCGTCCACGTTGACGTGGCCGCGGCTGGCCGTATCCAGCCCGCCCACGATGTTGAGCATGGTCGTTTTGCCACTGCCGCTGGGTCCCATCAGGCACAGGATCTCGCCCCGGCGGACCTTGAGCGAGACGCCGCGCAGAGCGGGGACCGCTTCCTTGCCCATGACGAAGCTCTTGTGCACATCGTCGATCTGCACGATGAAGTTTGGATCCGCGCCGTTGCCGTTTGCGCCCTTGGGAGCAGGCTCGGCGCTGCCTTTTGCGTCTGGTTTCTTGTCAAACATGGTGTGTGGCCCTCTCTGATGCCTCCGATACTTTAGCGCGGTCGCGCAAAGAAGTTGTTTAGAACGTGTGAGGGTTGCATTGAAACCGATTCCGTTGGGAGCGATATCCCGCGCTCCGCGCGGGATATCGCTCCCAACATTAGCCCGACAGGATTGCGAACATCTCCTGAACATCTTCCACACACAACCGGCGCATAATCGATGCGAGAGTACGAAATGGCAAAGACGATTCTGACAGTCGATGATAAGGAAAACGTGCGCACCCTCATTCGGGAGTATCTGACCGAGGAGGGCTTTCGCGTTGTCACGGCCGAAAACGGCCAGACTGCGCTGTTTGTGGCCCGCCAGGAGAAGCCGGACCTGATCCTGCTCGATCTGATGATGCCGGAGATGGATGGCACCTCATTCATTCGCGCATTTCGGAAGGAGAGCGACACGCCCATCATCGTGTTGACGGCCAAGCTCGAAGAGAGCGACAAAGTGCTCGGCCTCGAGCTGGGGGCCGATGACTACATCACCAAGCCGTTCAGCATGCGCGAGTTGCTGGCCCGAGTACACGCCGTGCTGCGGCGGGTCAATGGCACGGCCAAGCCAAGCCCGGCCCTGCGGGTGGGGGACATCAGCCTGGACCGCGAGACGCGGGCAGTGTTGGTGAGCGGGGTCGATGTCAGACTGACACCGTCCGAGTTTGACCTGCTGGCGATCATGATGGCGTCACCCGGCCGGGTATATACCCGGGCCTCTTTGATCGAGGCCACCCAGGGATCATATTTCGAGGGCATCGCCCGGACCGTCGACGTGCACATTCGCAACCTGCGTGCAAAGATCGAGCCCAATCCTGCTGAACCGCGCTATATCGAGACGGTCTTCGGGATCGGCTACCGATTTGCGAGCAAATGACATGCCGCGCACGATTACCGCCCGCTTGATCCTGGCCTTCCTGGTTGTGAGCATCACCGGTGTGGCGCTTGCGGCCGGGATCTCGTACTGGCTCACCCAGCGCGAGTTTATGCAGTTGTTCTACGATCAGACCCGCGATCGTTTTGTGGCGGAGGCGACCCAGTACTACCAGAGCCGGGGATCCTGGCAGGGGATCGAAACGGGATTGCGCTTTCGCGGTTCGGAATCGCGCCAATCGCAGCGCGATCCAGGCGGATCGTCCGAGCCGCGCGATCCCAGCGCTCCGCCTCCGGAACGCAGCAACCCCAGCCGCCAGTTCCCATCGTATTTTGTGCTTGCCGATCAAAGCGGGCGGGTCGTCATCGGGGCGAGCGGCATCCCCTCGGACACGCTGTTAACGGCCGTCCAGATCTCGGGCGGGACCCCCGTGGAGGTCAATGACGACCGGGTGGGCACAGTGGTGTCCGCAGGCGTTCCGCCTCTGGGTCCGCTGGAGGAGAGTTATCTCAACCGAACCAATCGCGCGCTGTTGTATGCGGCCGCGGGCTCGACCCTGCTGGCGCTCATCCTCGGGGTCATCCTGGCCCGCACCCTCACCCATCCGCTGCGCGATATGACCTTCGCGATCCGGGCGATGGCGCGGGGCGACCTGAAACAGGTGGTCAAGGTGTCCTCGACCGATGAGTTGGGCGAACTGGCCGCTGCCTTTAACCACATGAGCGCCGACCTCGACACGCTCACCCGGTCGCGGAGACAGATGACGGCTGACATCGCCCATGACCTGCGCACGCCGCTGACGGTGATCGGCGGCTATGTCGAATCCATGCGCGACGGCGTACTCAAACCGACCCAGGAACGGCTGGCGATCGTGGGCGGCGAAGTGCAACATCTGCAACGCCTGGTGGATGATCTTGGAACCCTGGCCCAGGCCGAAGGCGGCGAGATGCGCCTCAACCGGGAAAAGTTGGATCCAGCCGGACTCCTCCGAACGATTGCCAAAACCTATCAGCCCCTGGCTGAGAAACAAGGCATAACGGTCGTCGTGGATGCATCAGCCAATCTGCCCCGGATCCACGCCGATCCCGATCGGCTGACCCAGGTGTTTGGAAACCTCGTCACCAACGCGCTGCGCCACACGCCCAATGGCGGCGCGGTCACGTTTAGGGTCGAGACCAGGGGGAACACGGTCGGCCTGACGGTCTCAGACAGCGGAGAAGGCATTGCGCCTGAGGACCTTCCGCGCGTGTTTGACCGTTTCTATCGCGGGGATAAAGCCCGAACCACGCATGGCGAGTCCGGGCTGGGCCTGGCGATTGCCAAGTCCATCGTCGAAATGCATGGCGGCACGATTGCGGCCGAAAGCCAGCCTGGCCGGGGCACGACCATGCGGGTGACGTTGCCGGTGGCATCAGCGTATCGGATGAATCCCCCGGCTCCGCCGGAGAGATTCATCCGGGAAGCTGTTGTTCCTAGCTATTACGATATATACTACGATCATGAAATCCGCCGAGCTCAGCACCGCCGTCATCGAACACTGGCTGCGCGAGCAGCACATCGTCTCCCTGGCCCAGGCCGCGCGGGAGACCGGCGTCTCGCTGCAGACCCTGTCATCGGCGGTCAGCTCCGGGCGCGTGCCGGCGTTGAAGATGCCGGACAAACGCCGCTATGTGCAGCTTGACGTTGTGCGCCGGCACTTCATTCGAGATTCCTGGATCAAGAAGGCGCTGGCCGCGGGACTGATCAGGTCGATTCCTCGCAACACCCGGCTCAAGCCCAATCCACACAAGGCGAAGGTTGAGGGGAAACTGGTGTCGCAGACGCTGATCGAGGATCGAGGCAGGCTGTGATTGAGTTCTTTGATTCGAGCGCCCTGTTGAAACGATACGTGGACGAGCCTGGCTCTGCGCAGGTGGATGCTTTGCTGGCGACGGATGCCGAACGCGCCGTGTCAGCGATCACCCATACCGAGGTTGCGTGCGCGCTGGCGCGCCGCGTGTCGAATACCACTCGGTTGCTTGGCCAACTATCCGATGACCTCAAGTCGCCCATCCACGTGGCAATCACTGATGAGGTCATTGCGATGTCCGTCGCGTTAGGCGTGAAGCATCGCCTGCGTGGCTGTGACGCGCTGCAATTGGCCGCCGCTGTCTCGCTCAAAAAGGCAGCCGGCCGACCCGTGCGCTTCATCTGCGCCGACGAGGACCTCAACGTGGCCGCGCGGGCCGAGGGCTTGGCCGTCGTCGACCCGGGCCGCGCCTAGAAGTGATCCAAAAAACATCCGGCGAGATCGCAATCCCCGCGCGAAGCGCGGGGATTGCGATCTCGCCAATGGTTTTTGGGCTGACGCTAGCCGCGGATGAAGTAGATCAGTGAGACCAGGATTCCAATCACGACGACGATGGCCCGAAGCGTCTCAGGCTTGATCCGCCCGGCCAGCCGCCCGCCCAGCAACCCGCCTGCGATGGCCCCAACCGCCATCACCCCCGCGGCCAGCCAGACCACCTGACCCGAAAAGAGGAAGAACAGCGCGGCCGCCACGTTGACGCAGAAAGCAACCGCCTGTTTCAGCGCGTTGAGCCGGGTGAGGTTGTCGTCGATGACCAGGCCCAGCACCGCCAGCACGATGACGCTCAGCCCAGCTCCGAAATAACCGCCGTAGACCGAGGCCAGAAAGATCGGAATGACCACCCAGGCGTCGCTGCGCTTGACGTGTTTGGCCTGACGGGCGACGATCCATTTGCGTAATCGGCCTTGCAGCGCCAGCAGGACCGAGGCCAGCAGGATGAGAAACGGGATGAGCTGGCGAAAGACACGCTCCCCGGTGTTCAGCAGGAGCAGCCCGCCGACGATCCCGCCGATCACGGCCACGGGCGCCAGCAGCAGCAGCCGGTGCCGCTGCGCCTTCAGATCATTCCACTGGGCGAAGGTGGCGCTGAGGTAGCCGGGCGAAAGCGCGACCGTGTTGGTCACGCTGGCCGCGACGGCCGGCACGCCCACGAAGGTCAGGGCGGGAAAGGTAATCAGGGTGCCGCCGCCGGCGATGGCGTTGACGGCCCCGGCGGCCAGGGCGGCCAGGGCGATGAGGGCGAGCTGGGAGAGATCGAGGGGTACGGAAATGATGGCCTCCGGAGTGGACGATGCCCGCAACTATATCCCCAGAAGCTGTCGCGTAAATATCCGGCGGAGCGCATTCCCGCGTGAAGTCCCCACCTTCGCGGGGATGACGGAATCCCTATTACGGCCACGTATACTCTCGAATGAAGTCTGTCGCCCCATCCGGGGCCAATTCGGGGGGTTGGAGTAACGAGGATGACAGTCGTGGATGGCGAGCGCCCGGTCGCATCGCCCGTGACAGAGGCCGAGCGCATTGACCTCATCGACATCCTGCGTGGTTTCGCGTTGCTCGGGATACTGGCCGTCAACATGGCGTTGTTCAGTCACCCGCTGCTGGTGTCCGGCATCGGATTGCCTCGCGGAAACGGTCCATTCGATGATTTTGCGGACTTTGTCGTCGCCTGGCTCGCCACAGGCAAGTTCTATCCGCTCTTTTCGGTCCTTTTCGGGCTCGGGGTCAGCATCCAGCTTGCGCGAGCTGCGGCCCACGGACTTGACTTCAAGCGCTATTTTGTCAGGCGAATGCTGATTCTTCTTGGGATTGGCGTGGCCCACGCGCTGTTGGTGTGGAATGGCGACATCCTGGCTAGTACGCCCTGATCGGGTTGCTGCTGTTTCTCTTCCGGAATGCCCGGCCGCGACGCTGCTAATCTGGGCCGCCTCGCTCCTCGCGATTCCGTTCGCGCTTGGGCTAAGCAACGCGTTCATTGGGATCCTGGCGGCCATGGCGATGGGTCCGGCCCTGAGCGCGTTCAATATCGCCGCCACTCTTGGCGAGATCAATCGACTCGCGATCGAGACCTATGCGCGCGGCACCTGGGGCCAGATCTTCATCTGGCGCGCCGTCGAGTGGCTCGTGATGATGCTGTCGTCGCTGCTCAACGCGGGCCCCCACATTCTGGGCCTCTTTGTTCTGGGGATGTATGCCGGGAAGCTCCGGCTCTTCTCGGATCTGGCGGCGCACCAGACCCTCTTCCGAAAGTGCCTGCTCTACGGGATGCTGGTCGGATTGCCCGCGAATCTGCTGATTGCTCTGGCCCGTTCGAGCGTCAATGGAAACCCGTTCTCGCCGCTTCTCCTGCTGTCGCAGCCGATGTTACTCGTGGCTGGACCCCTCCTAACTGCGGGCTATGTCGGCGCCTTTGCCATGCTGGCCCGGTACCCTTCGTTTCACCGCATCCTGTGGCCGCTGGCCGCCGCCGGAAGGATGGCCCTGAGCAACTATCTGATGCAATCCATTGTCTGCACGGGCATCTTCTACAGCTATGGCCTGGGCCTCTACGGTCAGGTCGGCGCGTTTGCCGGGCTCGCGCTCACATTCGGCCTGTGGATCGTCCAGCTCATTGTCAGCCCGCTCTGGCTGCGGGCTTTCAAGTTCGGCCCGATGGAGTGGCTGTGGCGATCACTGACGTACGGCCGGCGGCAGCCGATGCGGCGCAGCGCACCCATGTCCTGACCTGTCTTTCGCAGGCCCGGAACCGCCGGATTCGAATCCTGAGACGCTCCCTCCCGAAATCGAGACGCCGGCTGGTTGCGCTACGCGGCATTGCATGCTATATCTGTGCCTTCTCTGGCATGTGACGCAGGTGTCGCGCGGCGCAGTGTGCCTTGCTGAGTGACGTGAACATGGCAGTTTTGCCGACAGTGCTTGAAGGGGTGGGACATGAAGCGAAAGGACAACCTGGGCCGGCGTTTTTCGGTGGTGCTTGCGATAGCGATCGCGGCGATGAGTCTGGCGCCCGCGCCGAGTCAGGCTGGCACGAACACAACATCGAGTCTGTCTGAGGCTCCAGCGCCCGTCGCCGAGCCCGCCGCGTCCGCGGTGTCGCAGGAATTGTCTGTCGCCCAACCGCCGGCTCTCGCGGCGCCGATCAGCCTGGTTAGGGTGCAGAGCGCTGCCCGGCCGAGTGAGCTGTCAGGCGGATTGGTGACGATCACTTTCACCGTCTTCAACAACCTGCCGCCCATCCTCCGCCCCGAGTTGCCCAACGCCGCCACCATCACCGAGTCAATCGCAATCCTGTCGGCTCATGACTATCGGCTGGACCCCAACACGATCCGGAACGTCCTGATCACCGACACCCTCCTGGCCGCGGCCGGGTTCGAATCGGCCTCTCCGGCGGTGAGCCAATCTGGCAACGCGATCGTCTGGTCGCTGGGCGATCTGCCGCCCATGGGCAGCCTCACCGCCACCCTGACCCTAAGCGTGACGCCGGGCGGTGGTGACTTCACGCCGTTGGACGGTGGGCCGGTCGCCCATGCAACCCTGAATGGGCGCCGGGTGAGCGCGGCCGGCGCTGCGACTCACATTGCCAGCGAAGCCCTGGGCGCGTTCCTGGTCCGGACCGTCGACGCGGACACCCGCGACGACTACATGCTGCGCAGGGCAGCCGAGCTTCAACACGCCAGCGGCCCCCTGTTCGACCTGGTTAAGGGCATGGGCAATGAAACCTATGCGGGCTCGCTGCGCGGCACGCGCGGCACGCTGTGGGGCGGGGCGGGGAACGCGCTCGACAAGGCGTCGCTGCTCATCGCCCTGCTGCGGGCCAGCGGCGTGCCTGCCCGCTACCGGCACGGTTCGCTCAACACGCCGACGTCCCAGGCGCTGATTGCCAGCATGTTCATCACCCCAACCCGGATCGAAGGCTACGTCCCGGCCGGCGCGCCGGTCAGCGATCCCCTGAACGACGCCGCCCTGTTGGCCGAGGCCGGCGACCACTGGTGGGTCGAGGCCTATCTCGCCGGAACGTGGACCGATCTCGACCCGTCGTTCGCCGAGGCCACCCCGGGCGCAACCTATCAGTCGAGCGTCGCCGGCGATGGCACGGATCGGATTGCCGAGGTCCCCGATGCCCAACGGCACAAGGTCACCGTCCGGCTCAAGGTCCAGAAGTACAACAACTATCTGGGCGGGCTGACGGATTTCTATCCGATCTCGCGCACCTTTGCCTCGGTCGAAGTGGCCGGCAAGCCGGTCGCTCTGGCCCACGTGGTGAATCCGCAGTCGGTCAGCGGGCTGGTATTTGGAAACAACATCGTCGACTACACGCCCTACTTCATCGTGGGCGAGGACGCCAACACGGCTGAGATCGTGGTCGGCGCGCCCTTTCAGGACCTCGTCAGCAGCTTTGCCTCGGTCACGAATCTGCACGTGGCCGAGTGGCTGCAGTTTGATCTGCGCGAGCCCGGCGGCGCGACCCGGACGTTTGAGCGCGAGGTCATCGACCTGATCGGCTATGACAAGCGCCAGAACGGCGGCGCCATCAGCTTTGCCTCGGGCAGCCAGAGCCAGCCCATGGTCCAGACCACCGACATGTTCTCGAGTTGGTTCTGGAGCGGCCGGGTGCCGTTTGAGGCCCTGCAGCGCACCCGCGCGCTGGCGATCAACCTCACCCCCCAGTTCAGCGCCGACCTCGCCACGATCAACGCACTGCAGTATGTGACGAACCGCGCTCCCGAACAGGAGGCCCAATTCACCGCCGCCCAGAGCCGGATGCAGCTCAATATCTCCGCCCGCCTGGCCCTGGTCGGGCTGACCTTCGCTGTGCGGGCCGATGACGCGCTGGACTATTTTGGGGCCGCTACCGAGGTCAAGGCTTACTACGCCGCGCCCCGCATCGTGAGCGTGGGGTCGCTGACCGGGATCAGCGCGACGGTGAACTCGGATGCCTTCACCATCGATCTGCGCCGCACCACCGCCCGCGCGGTGGGCCGGCCTGGCCAATCGCTCGAAGCGCCTTACGCGTTGCAGCAGATGAAGGGCTACCTGGAATCGCAATACGAGCAGGATGCGCTCGAGGAGGCCGCCGGGCTGCCCGCGGTCAGCACGGCCCGAGTCATTTCGCAAGCGTTGGCCCTGGGTGTGCCCCTCGTCCGCATCGACGACACGATGCTGGATGAGCTCTCCAATCTGGCGCTGTCCGATCAGGCCCGGGCCCGCATCACCACGGCCGTGATCGCCGGCAAGGAAGTGCTGGTGCCGAGCGAGGGCATCTCGATCAGCGGCCGGCTGCGATATGCCTGGTTCGAGAGCGACAGGCTGACCGGCGAGATGGTCGGGGTGATGGAGAACGGGCTGCACACAGCCGCCATCGAATACAACCTGCTCTTGAGCGGCGGCCTAAAGGCGTTGACTGGATTCATGCTCGGCATGGTGGTCGGCCTGTGGAGCGCGTTGACGCCTGTGCTGGTGAGCAAACTTGGCGGGGACAAGTCCCATGCCGTGGCGACGATGAAGGTGGCAACGAAGTCCGCCGACGCCTATGCCAAGGCCTTCTGCGAAGGTCCGAACAAGATCGTGAAGAAAGCCTGCAACATGGCCTACAAAGGCGGGAAGAAAGTAGGCGCCAGCCTGGTTTCCGCCAGTGATCCACCCCTGCCTGAGATTGAGTACGCCATTCCGAGCGCGCCTTTGCCGACCCATGCGGCGGTCCGGGCAACCAGCGCGCATACGGCGCCGGCCAACCTGCCCTCCGGCGCGATCACGGCCAGCTTGTCGACGGCGCTGGTGGCGGTCTACGGGGCCGGCGACGCCTCGCTCTATGCGGATGTGTCCAACGGTCTGAGTGTGGGTGGGGCCTATCCTGGCGCAACGAACCTCGCGCCCGCGGCGGCGCTCGCGATTGCCGCGGGTGGGGTCAACCTCGACGGCGCCAGCGGCGGCCTGACCCTGGGCGGGATACCTGTGCCGCCGCCGGCGCGCTTTGCCATCGCCAATTTCACCGGCGCGTTGAGCGTCGCCGACGCGGGCGCCGTCGACGGGGTCGTCCTGAACGGCACAGGCGAAGTGTTTGCGCTGTCCCTGTCGGCCCCCGCCAGCGCCATCAGTCCGGTTGGCAATGTGGCATTCACAGCCCAGATCTCGAGCTCGGTCAGCGGCGTCTACAGCCTGACGGTCGAGGGCCCGGATGGGTGGGTGGTGGCGCTCGGCAATGCTGGCGCCATCAGCGCGCAGCCCGGCCTGGGCGCGCCGGCCGGGACGTATGCGCTGGTCGTTGTCGCCCAGTCGCGGGCTTTCCCCCGCCTGAGCTTGAGCGCCGTCCATACGGTCACGATTTCGGCGTTCCAGGGCATGCAGATGAGCGTGGCCCCGGATCCGCTGACCTCGGTGCCGCATGGCCTCAACCAAAGCGATAACCCGCTCAACGACGCCAATGATGGCCGGATGCAGTTGAGCGGGGCCGCCTTCCGGGTCGACATCACCAACACCAGCAACCTCACCCGGAGCTTTGCGGCCAGTGTGGCCGGGCTAAGCGCCGGCTGGTTGATTTACGGCGGACAAACCGGAATCGACGCGCGGACTGTCAGCCTGCCTCCGGGCGGGGTGGGCCGCCTCGGCCTCTATATTTCGCCCACCCTGGGGTTGCCGCCGGCCGGCGCGACGTATCCATTCACGGTCAGTGTGGCCGGCCTCGAAAATCCCTCCCTGACTGGCAGCGACAGCGATGTGTTCGTCGTGCCGGCGACGCCCTACGCCCATCTCACGTTGTCGCAGCCCTTCCTCTTCAGCGCGCCGGGGGCCACCAGCACCCTGAATCTGCGCCTGTCCAACGTCGGCAACGCAGCCGCCGCTTTCCCGATCGGATTTGACGCGCCTGCGCCGGGCTGGAGCGCCAGTTTCGCCGCCAGCATGAGCGCGGCCGCGGGCGTGACCGCCATCCAGCCGATCACCTTCGTCGCCCAGGGCGCGGTCGGCCAGGACTTTATCGTTGGATTCACGACTTCGAGCGGCGGGGCTCGCAGACCGCCTATGCCCTTGTCATCCTGACCACCCCTCAGGCGGCCTGCGCCTATGCGGCAGCCTACAGCCTGGCCGATCTGGGCAGCGCCGCCCCGGCCGCGGCCCTGGATGCCGTTGCCGCCGCCGCCGCCGCGCTCGAGGGCGATCCAACAAATGTCGCCAAGCGAGATGCCTTGATCAGCGCGCTGAACGCATTGAGCGCCGCCCAAGACGGTCTGCCGCCGCTGCCTGCCTTTGCCAACCTGCAAGTGCTTGCCGCGAGCCTGGCCGGGCACATCGGCCAGGCCCAGATAGGCCCCGACTTGGCTACGTTGTGCGGGCTGATGGGCGAGCTGGCGGGGCAACTCCGGGCGGCCATCAGCCATGACTTCGAGGCGAGCTTCAGCCCGGGCGCGGCGGCCGGGCTGCCCGGCCGGCCGATCAGCCTGACCTTCGCCGTGACGAACCGGGGCTCGCTGAGCACAAGCTTCAATGTCACGCTGACCTCTGGCGAGCGCCGGTTTTGTGCCGGTGTATGCCGATGTGGCGGCCTTTACCGGCGCGCCCGCCCTGCCGATGCTGACGGACTCCGCAATCGCGGGGGTGAGCTTCATTTCGCCCCTGTTGCAGGTGATGGACGTTATTGCCAGTCCGGGCTTTGTCGACTTCGGAACGAGCGCGACGAGCCTGAGCGCGCGAGTGGCCAACATCGCCAATTGGCAGATGACGGCGATGGCGACACTGACGGTGTTCGCGCCAAACGGCGCGATCAGCGCCACGCTCAACCTGCCGCTGACCCTCAATCCCGGCAATCCAACACCCTTGAGCTTCGGCAGCCTGAACACGAGCGGCTTCCAGACCGGCACCTATACCGTCACAGTCAGCGCCGTCATCACGGCCCCGGCCGGAATGGCCGGCGCGGTGTCGACCAGCTACGGCTTCTTTGCGGTGGGACAGGCCCTGTACGCCAGCGGATCGGTCTCGCCGGCCGTGGTCGCGCCCGGGGATGTCACCGTGACGACATTTATCACCACCTTTGTCAATTTGGACGGCGGACCCGCCCTGCTGCGAGCCGGCCGGTCTCAAACAGGCAATCGATGGGCGTTGAAGGCGAATGGGGAGCCGTCTCCCGTCGCAGAGCAGAAGCTCGACGATGGGAGCCCGGATCCGGCCTCGGACTCGCCATTTCTCGACGGTCCAACGCTGAAGATCAGCGAGGACGCCCGCGCGCCCGCGCGCCCGTCCTTCTCCAGCGCCATCGCCCGGACCGAGACCAGCAGCACGCTCGTGACGCCAGCGGGCACATGGACGAGCGTCGCTGGCAGCGACATGGCCAGTGGATCGAGTTACAGCCGATCGAGCGGGGTGAGCAGCACCCTGAGCTTCACCTTCACCGGCTCATGGGTGAGCCTTGGCTACGTGGCCGCCAACAATGGCCGGCACTTCGAGGTCTTCATCGATGGGGTGAGCCAGGGGGTCATCGACAGCTACGTCAATCGGGGTGAACTGCCCCAGAGCCGGGTGTATGCCGGCCTGGTGACCGCCACCCACGTCATCAGCGTCTTTGTGCTCAGCACGAAGAACGCATTTGCGGCCGCCACCGCCTACGCGCATATCGACCACTTCGATACGTGGGATGGCTCGACCCTGATCGATGGGATCTTTGAGCATACCGATGGGCGGGTGATCCTCGGTGGGGGTTGGACGACGCAATCGGCGGCGGTGGCCAATGGCGGCACGTATGCAAGAAGCGGGTTCGCCAGCGGGGTGGCCTGGTTCGCCTTCAGCGGCGACAGCGTGAGCTATCAGATGCTGCGCAACTTCAACAGCCCTGGCGAGGTCAGCGTGTATGTCGACGGGGTGTGGAAGGCCGACCTGGACCAGGCCGCATTGTTCGCCAACGCCGCGGTGTCAACCGCGACCGTGGCATTCAATGGTCTGGGCGCGGGCGCGCACGTGATGATGCTGGCCGCGCGGCGGGGCTTCGTATTCATCAGCCTGGATACCTTTGCGACCCCCGGCGTTGCGCCGTTCTATGCCACGCCGGCGCCGACGGGTGTCGTGCGCTATGAGGAGAACCATCCCGCGCTGCGCTACAACGGCGCGCCGCTCACGGCGACGAAGGGGTCCTGGGCGGAGAGCACCCAGACAAACGCCAGCGGCAGGTGGTATGCCGCGTCGGCATCGACGAGCGACGTGCTCAGCCTGAGTTTCACCGGCACCTGGGCCAGCCTCGGTTATCTGGCGTCGACGAACACCGGCCGGGTCGAGGTCTTCATCGACGGCATCTCAAAAGGCGTGGTTGACACCTACGCCAACGCCCTGACTTCGCGCAGCGCGACCTTTGCCGGACTGTCAGCCGGCGCGCATACGTTGACGGCCACCGTGTTGTTGACCCGAAATGCGTTCGCCAACGTGCCCGGCGTCTTCAACTTTGACTATCTTGATGTGTGGGATGGAAACGTTATGCCCGATGGTCAGTTTGAAGAAGACAGCCCGCGCGCCTGGTTTTCTGGCGGCTGGAACCGCGCTGCGCTCGCCAACGCAAGCGGCGGCAACTACGCCAGCAGCCCGTTTGGGTCGGGGGTAGCCTGGTTCGCCTTCATGGGCGACAGTGTGTCATGGCAGTACGTGGCCGGGATCAACAACGCGGGCTCGGCTCGGATCAGCATCGATGGGGTCGATCAGGGGCGGTTCGATTTGTCATCGCCGATCACCGGCACGACAAACTTCACCGGCGCGCTGTCATTTGGCGGTCTGGGCGCTGGCCCGCACGTTCTGACCGGATTTGGCCCGCCAGGTCTTCATCAGCGTCGATCGTTTTGCGGCGCCGGGCGCGGCGCCCTTCTACACGCCCACTTTGAAGAGCGGACTGGCGCGTCTCGAGGAGGATGATCCGGCCTTGCGCTACAACGGCGTGCCCCTGGCGGTGACCAAACCCTCGTGGTCCTCCGGCACGAATGGGTTTGCCAGCGACGGGGAATACCTGGCCTCGTCGGCGGCGGGCGACGCGGTATCGGTGGTCTTCACCGGGACGTGGGCCAACCTGGGCTATCTGGCGGTAGCCAATGCCGGGCTGGTCGAAGTCGTTAGCGATGGCGTGTCACAGGGTGTCATTGACACCTATGGGAATGGGACCTTCCCGCGCAACGTCGTGTATGCCGGGTTGAGCGCGGGCGCCCACACCTTGAGCGTGACCGTGCTGGGCACGCGAAACGCGCTCGCTTCCTTCCCGGGCAACTTCTACCTGGACTACATCGATGTGTGGGATGGCAGCCCGGTCGCCGACGGGGTATTTGAGGAGAGCAGCGAACGGGTCTGGTTCAGCGACGGCTGGAGCCAAACCGCGGGGGCGGCGGCCAGCGGGGGGATCTATGCCAGGAGCCTGTTTGGCACTGGCGCGGTCTGGTTCGCCTTTACCGGCGACAGCGTGTCGTATCAGTTCTTCAACGGTTTCAATTTGGCCGGGGTGATGCATGTGATGATCGACGGGGCGTATCGGGACCGGGTGGACCTGGCCTCGCCGTTGACGGGCACGACGGACTTCACCCGGTCGATTACGTATGCCGGGCTGGGGGCGGGGCCGCATATTCTGACCGCATATGTCTTCCGAAACTACTACGCCAGTCTGGATTTCTTCGCCACGCCCGGGGCGGCTGCGGCAGCGCCGATAACGCGAACGGGCATCATTCGATTCGAGGAGGACAACCCCGCCCTGCGCTTCAATGGCGTGCCCTATACCGCGACCCGCGCCACCTGGGGCGAAGGCGCCAACGCCATGGCCAGCGATGCGTATGTGCGGTTCTCGTCGACTCTCAGCGACGTGGTCAGCCTGGCCTTCAGCGGCACCTGGGCCAGCGTGGGCTATGTTGCGCGGGTCAACGGCGGGCGAGCCGAGATCTTCATCGACGGCGCGTCGCGCGGGGTGATCGACACCTTTGCCAACGGCGAGGAGCCTCGCAGCGCCGTGTTCGCGGGCCTGAGCGCCGGCCCGCATGTGATCAGCCTGACGGTGCTCGCGACGCGCAACGGATTTGCTGGAGCGCCTGGAAACATCTACTTCGACTACTTCGACGTGTGGGATGGCAGCCCGCTGGGCGATGGCACCCTGGATGAATCCAACCCGCGGATCTTGTACAGCAGCGGCTGGACGCGCGAGGCCGCGGCTTCGGCCGAAGGCGGGAACCATGCCCGCAGCACCATCAACACCGGGGCGGTCTGGGCGACGTTCTCCGGCGATTCGGTCCGGCTGGTTGCTCTGGCCGGTTTCCTATTCGCCGGCGAATTCGGGGTGTGGATTGACGGGGAGTGGAAGGGTTGGTACGACCTGTATTCGGCCACGACTGTGACGCGCGCCTTCGCCTTTGCTGGCCTCGGGGCGGGCCCGCATGTGATGACCCTGGTCTCGCACCGTGGCTTCTACGTCTCGATTGACTCGGTGACCACCCCGGCGGCCGGGCCGTATGTGCCGGGCGCGCCGAGCGGGGTGTATCGGCTCGAGGAGGACAGCCCGTACCTGCGTTACAACGGCGAGCCGTTCACCCAGACCCGGACAACCTGGGAACTTGCTCAACTGGGGCAGGCCAGTGACTACTACATTGCCCGTAGCAACACCCCCAGCGACACGGTCAGCCTGACCTTCAGCGGGGCCTGGGTCAGCCTGGGCTTCGCCACCCGGACGGATGGCCGGCAGGTCGAGGTCTTTCTCGATGGGGTGAACCAGGGCGTCGTTGACACCTACTCGGCCACCGATGACGTGCTGACTCGGGTATATGGCGGCCTCGTGAGCGCCACGCACGTGATCTCGTTCAACATCCTCAGCACCGTCAACGTGAGCGCCACGGGCGGAACGAAATGGCTGCAGTTTGACTATGTGGATGTGTGGGACGGCACGGAAGAGCCGAAGGGGCTGTTCCAGCATGAGCCGCGCGAGCAGGATGCCGGGCGGGTCTATCTCAGCAGTGACTGGACGGCTACGCCGCGCATCGCCGCGATCAGCGGCACGTTCATCCAGGACGGCACGAACGCCTGGTTCCTGTTTACCGGGGTGAGCGTGACCGTGATTGGAGTGACTGACAACCTGACTCCGAGCAAGGCCGAGATCTTCATCGATGGGGTGAGCCAGGGCCTGCTCGACCTGAGTTACCCCTTTGGGCGTTCGCCGGTGCCGACCACGCTGGCCGGCCTGAGTCCAGGCGCGCATGTCCTGCGTTTTGTCGATCGCAGTGGGGTAGGGATCAATCTGGGCGCCGGGTTGGACGGCTTCGATACCGGCAGCCCGCGCTTCAGCGGCATCCCGATGGTGGAGTGGTCGGCCACGGGCGCCGCGCCCGAAGAGGGCTTCGCCACCTCGCCGGTGGTGGGTGATCTCGATGGGGATGGCATGCCCGAGGTCATTATCACAACTTCAGGCGAGGGCTGCTTCTTCGTCCTGTGCACCTACACCAACAAGAGCCTGTATGTCTATCGGGGTGACACGGGCGGGCTGGTGTTCTCGCGGACGATCACGGACGCCGGGACTTTGTGCGTCGGCGCCATCTGCGGCGGCACTGGCGCGCCGGCCATCGCCAACCTGGATGGCGGCAGCGACATCGAGATCGTCGTCGACAGCAGCGTCGGTCTGCGGGCGTACGAGAACAGCGGCGCGTTGCTGTGGGTGAACCCCAATGTGCGCGGGACCTGGGCCAGCGCGCCGGCCATCGGCAATCTGGACGCCGATGACGCGCCGGAAATTGTGGCCGTCCATGACGTCTATGGGCCGGACCAGCGCCGGATCCACATCGTGCAGCCGGATGGCGCCACCAGTTGGACCTACACCCTGCCCACCACGGCACCCGGCCCGCGCATGCCGGTCCTGGCTGATCTCAACGGGGATGGCTGGCTGGACATCATCGTGGCGTCCGGGCAGACCCTCTACGCCTTCCACAACAATGGCGTGTCGATGACCCTGGCCTATACCCGGGCCAGTGGCCTCGACCACTATGGCGCGCCGGCGGTGGCCGATATCGACGCCGACGGCCTGCCCGAGATCATCATCGGCTGGACGGGCATCATCGCCGCCTACGAAAACGACCTTACTCTCAAATGGGTCTACACAACGGGCGGCATCTACCCAAGCACGGTTTCGGTCGCGGAACTGGATGGCGATGACGGCGGGTTGCCCGAGCTCGTGATCTTCTCAAAATTGGCCCCGAGTCCCGACGACGGGAGAGTCTTTGTTCTGAACCACGATGGCACGCTGCTCTGGTCGCAGCAGGCCAAGGACAGCACAAATTCGAGCGCGGGCGTGGCCGTGCTCGACCTGAATGGCGATGGTTCATATGAGGTGGTCTGGAACGGTTACGTCTCCGGCACGAATATCTACAACGGCCTGACGGGCGAGATCCTGTTCAACGACGAGACCATCAACAGCGGGACGGTGAACGAGACGCCCGTCATCGCCGACGTGGACGCGGACGGACACGCGGAGCTGGTTCTCGTCGATACCGACAAGTTCGTCGTCCTCGGCTTCGACCAGGGTTGGGCGTCCTCGCGCCCGATCTGGAATCAGCATGCCTATCACATTACCAACATTAACGACGACCTGAGCGTGCCGCCCCGCGAGCCGGACAGTTGGGCCTATCACAACACGTATCGGACCCAGTCGCCGCTTGACTCGCCGGCGCCCGTCTACTACATCGAGGTGTCGCACACCATCGCCCCGAGCATGACGATCGTGCCGGGCTCGTTCAGCCGGGCCTACACCGATGTCAATCCGGTCTACCGCTGGGGCTACAGCCACTACTGGTACGAGCCCAGCCGCGAAACGCGTTTCGACGCGGTCCTGTCTGGCATGCAGCCGGGCGAGGTCCGCCGGGTGAGCGAGGGCAGCGTGGTGAGCTACACCGTCGGGGCCGGGCGCAACCGGATCGCGGTCCCGCCTCTGTATGTCTCGGCTGCCCACATCCTCAGCCTCGCGCCGCTCGCGCTCCCGACTCAACGCGGTTCAAGCGCGAGCTTCGCTGTCGTCCTGACGAACCCGGCTGCATCGGCGTCCGTCTACACGCTGACCCTGGCCGGGCTGCCGTCGTCGCTCGCAGCGTCGCTGCCAGCGACCGTATCGCTTGCGGCGGGCGCGACGATCACCCTGACCCTGAACGTCAGCGCGCCGCCCGATGCCGCCCTGGGCAGAGCCGACTTCGTGGTGAATGTCGCAAATGGGCAGGGCGGGCGCGAAGCCGCCCTGGCCAGCCTGATTGTCGGGGACGCATTGAGACTCGACCTTTCTCCCGAGAACGGCGCGGTTGGGGCCGGAGGCCAACAGGCTTATACCCTCACGCTCAGCAATCTCGAGAGTGTTGGGCGCGCCTATTCCCTCACCTTGACGGGCCTGGGTTCGGCGACGGCGATGGTTCCGGCGCTCATTAACGTCGGGGCCAACATGACCGCGACGACGGTCATCACCCTGAATGTCGCCGGCGCGGGCAGCCTGCTGCTCAGCGCGCGGGTGACCAACACGGCGACCGGCGCAGGCGCGACTGACTTGGCCACGTTGGATATTATTCCGACCAAGGGCGTGTCGGCGACCTTCCGGCCGCCCGCAGCCACGGCTGGGTTGGGAACATCGACGCCCATGACGTTGACGATTGTCAATACGGGCGCGCTGAGCGACACGTATGACGTGACGCTGTTTGGACCGGGCGGTTGGCTGCTGGCGTTCGACCGGAGCGGGACGAGCACCGAGACCCAGGCCCTGACCCCGTTTGCGTTTGACAGCGTCGATCTGCGCCTGCGGGTCAATCCGAACTTCGCCTCGGCGCCGGGAAGCTATCCGATCAGCGCCAGCGTGGCCTCTCGGAGCGATCCGAGCGTCACCGGGGTCGCCACCGGCACGCTCACCGTCCTGGGTGAGAGCGTGGCGGCCGCGTTGAGCCCGTCTCCGCAAACTGCGGTTTCGAATGCAACCACGGCCTGGACGCTGGTCGTGACGAACACGGGGAACGCCGCGGCCACATACGCGATCACGGGCGCGGGCGAGTTTGGCGGGCAGATGCAATTTGGGGCGCTGAGCGTGGCGCTTGCGGCCGGAGCCAGCGCCAACGTGCCGGTGTCGATCACGGTACCAGCCTGGGCATTGGCCGGGGCGCACGCGGTGTACGCCCAGGTGACGGACCAGGCTGCGTCTGCCGTCTTTGCGATCGCAACCGGAGAATTGATCATCAGCCCGACCCCGTCGCTGAGCGCGACGCTGTCGCCCGCGCAGATCGTGGTCTCCGGCCCGGCCCCCGCTTACTTCGGGCTGGTCATCACGAACACGGGCGATACCGACCTGCAGGTGAGCCTGGCGGTGGCATCGGCGGCCAACGTGACGCTTGCGCCTGGCGCGACGTATCTGCCGGCGGGGTATGGCGGGTTGGTCCTTGTGTCGGCCTCGGCGCCGACGCCGGGGGTGTATCCAATTACCGTTACGGTGACGAGCGCGGCGGGCACGGTCACAGCGACGGCGACGCTGTGGCGCACGGGGCAGGTCTATCTGCCGATGGCGAGGAAATAGAGGTTGTCCCAAAAAGGGTGGCGAGATCGCACTCCCCGCGCGAAGCGCGGGGAGTGCGATCTCGCCGGACGTTTTCTGGATGACCATAGGAAGATCCTGGGGGAGCATGAAAGCGACGCGTGAATTTCGGTTGTTGTCGGTCGTGTTGACGGCCGCGGTGGCGGCCATGAATCTGGGTCCGGCGCCGCGGCAGGTGAGTGCTTCGGGCGCGACGCGCCCGGCCCTGCTTGCCCCGGCCGCGCCGCAGACCGCGACGGTCACACGGCCGGCGGCGCTCGACGCGCCTCTGGCCATGACCCGCGAACAATCGGCCTATCGTGGGGCGGATGTCGTGGCGAATACGCTGATGGTCACGCTGACGGTCAGCAACCTGCGCCCGCCGGCCAACCCGCCGAGCGCGCCCACCGGGGCGACGGTCACTGACACAATCGCCTTCTTTGCCGGATTTGATCCAACCCAGGATGCCAATACTCTGCGCGGCATCCTGGTCTCGGACGTCCTGACGCCCGGGGTGACGTTGCTCGGCGCTTCCCATCCGGTGAATGTCAGCGGCCCCGCGTTGCAGATCAGCCTGGGCGACCTTGCCCCGTTGAGCAGCTTGACCGTAACCCTGCGCCTGGCCGTGCCAGGGACGTCGCCGGACTTCATGAGCCTAGATGACGGCGCCATCGTGTATGCGACCCTGCAGGGCCGGATGGCCACGGCGTCGCCCGGACCGATCGTGTTCGCGCCTGATGCGCTGGGCCCATTCCTGGTCTGGACCCCCGACGCGGATACCCGCGACGCATGGATGCTGCGGGCGTTGGGCGGCCTTGGCGGCAGCCCGACTGCGATGTTTGAGGCGGTCCGAGGCTTCGGGTATGAAAGCTACCTGGGATCGCTGCGCGGCACACGTGGCACGTTGTGGAGCAAGGCCGGCAACGCGCTGGACAAATCCTCCCTGCTCATTGCGATGTTGCGCGCCAGCGGGGTGCCCGCCCGCTATCGGCACGGCACCCTGGACGCGGCCCGCACAAGCGAGCTGATCGGCAGCATGTTCCCGCCGCTGCCCGACACTCGAGGCTTCGTCCCGCCCGGGGCGCAGGTCTTTACCCCCATCAGCAACACCCAGCTCATCAGCGAGACCCGCGACCATTGGTGGGTGGAGGCGTATCTGCCCGGCAGCGGCTGGACTAACCTCGATCCGTCGTTTGCCTCGGCCGCGGTTGGCCAGACCTTCCACACGGCGCTGGCCACCGATGGCAGCGACCAGATCGCGGAGGTTCCGGATGCCCTCCGGCACAAAGTTGATTTCCGGCTGATCGTCGAGCGCTATGGGCCCTTCTCGTTCAGCGCGGCTGGGCTGCCCACCATCATGCCGCTCGAAGCCAGCCTCAACACGGTCCAGCTCGTCGGCAATCCGGTCTCGCTCGAGCATTTTGTCGACACGGATTTCCAGGCGGGTTTGGTGTTCGGGACCGTCGTCAACACCTATATTCCGTATCTTGTTGTCGGCGACCAGGCCATTGATGGAACCCCGTTCCAGGACATCATCAGCAGCTTCCCGTTTGGCTATCAGCTCAGCACGGCCGAGTGGCTGGCGTTCGATCTGCGCCACCCGAACGGGGCGAGCGAGACCTACACCCGGACCATCGCCGATCTGATCGGCGTCGCCGCCCGGACCGGTGGCGGGACCATCACCAACAGCTTCGGGGCCAGCACGGCGCTCGTTGATGGCGGGAACGTGTATTCGTTCTTGTTTGCGCCATCGTCTGTCCCACGCGAGGCGGTGGATGGGCGTTACCCGGCCCTTGCTCGCGCAGCCGCCCAGGCCCAGAGCCTGATGACGATCGCCGACACGCTCACGGGCACGTCGCTGACCGAGATCGCGGCCTTGCAGAATGCCAACGCCGTGATCCGGGCCGGGGTGCGCGAAGCTGCCGGCGCGCAGGCGCTCTCGTTCGCGGCCGCATCCGATTTCGGCACACCGTCGCTGGCGCGCGGCACGCATGTCAAGGCCTATTTCGATATGCCACGGGTCATCATCGCCTCGCAACAGAAGGAGAAGGATGCGCCCGTGGCCACGGCCGTCCTCGACCTCGCCCGCAACCGCATCCGGGCGGTGCCGTATCCGGGCCAGACGATCGAGGGCGGGATGGTCTTTAATCTGTCGTGGGGGCTGCTCCAGGGCGACCTGGAACACGAACTGCTTAAGCGCTGGCATGGGGCCGCGCCGTGCGGCGTGTCGGCGGTGTTTGCCCGGGCCCGGGCCGAGGGCGTCGATATAGCGCTGTTGACCACCCGCAACCTGTCCGTTCTCGGCAGACTGCCGCTCTCCAGCGAGGCGAAGACCCGCATCGCTCAGACGCTGGACGGGCGGCCCGATGTGATGGTCATGGTGCCCACCCGGATGATCACCCTGACTGGCCAATCGACGGTCGGCTGGTATGCCATCAACATGCTCGATGGGCGCGTCTCGGACATGATGGAGAACGGCCTGCATACGGCGGCGATCGAGTATGCGTTCCTGCTTACGTCGAACCTGCAGAACTTCGGCTTTGCCATCGCCGGCTTCTTTCATGGCTGGTTCGCTGAGACGATGTTCTTCCTCGGCTACTTTCTGGAGCAGACCCCCCTCAGCGAAGGCGAGCTCAAGAGCGCCTATTCATCGGCGTTGTCCCAGGCCACCGCCTCGGCCGAGAATCTGGCGGCGATGATCTCGGCTGGCAGCGCGGCCTCGGGCGGCGGGGCGAGCCAATGGATTGACTGCTACATCGATGGCTGCGGTTTCGAGATCGGTTTTTCATGGAAGATTCCGCTCATCGAAAGCCCTCTTCCGGATGGCTTTGGCGACACCGCCGAGGGCTGGGCGACGTTGGGCGGCATCGAACTGCCGGAGGATCCGGAGGCGGGCCCGTGTTCGGTGAGCCTGCTCGAGCTCAGCGCTGACTGCGGCGACAAGCTCACTTTTGAGTGGCACTCGCCGTTCGGTTTCAACAACGGCGTGGCCGCGGCCGAGGCCTTCATCGGCAGCCACAATGATCCGCCCGTGCCATATGGCTGGGTGGGTGAGGCCCGGTTTACGCCGATGACGGGTACGCTTGCGACCCGGGTCGTCACTGCGCCGGCGACCCATGCGGGCACGACCATCACGGGCGCACTGGTCGTGCCGAATGCCCGGCTGATCCAAAGCGAGCGGGCGTCCTTCTATGCCCCGGCGGCAGCCGGGCTTGGGATTGGCGGGGCCCATCCGGGCTTCAGCCCCTTTGCGCCGGGTGGGGCCGTGACGTTGAGCAACGCGCGCCTCAATTTCGGCCCAAGCGGCGCGCCGCTGTATGTCAACGGCGTGGCCGTCGGCGCCGCCAATGGGGTGGCCCTGCCGGCGTTCAGCGGCTCACTTGCGATCACCGAGAGCGGCGCTGCGCTTGATAGCGCCGCGCTCAACGGCGCGGGCACGTTCTTTGCCCTCAGCCTGTCCCCCGCCAGCAGCGCCATCGCGCCGGGGGCGAGCGCCGCCTTTTCGACCGGGATCCTGGCCAATGCCGCCGGGGTCTACACCCTCATGGCCGAAGTCCCGTCCGGCTGGGCGGCGGTGATCGCGCCGGATGGCGCAATCACCGCATCCTCGCCCGCCGGCGCCGCCGCCGGCGACTACGTCGTCCTCGTCGTCGCTCAGTCGAGCCAGGCTCCCGACGTCTTCGCCAGCGCCGTCCATACGGTGACGATCTCGGCCCTCGACGCCGTCGCTGTGTCGGTCGGCCCGGACCCGCTCCACACCGTGGCGTGGGGCGAACCCGGGCCGGGGGAGTTCCGGACCAATCCGAACAACGGCCAGATGCAACTCTCTGGCGCGGCCTGGACGGTCGCCATCACCAACAGCTCGAATGCCGCGCACGCTTTTGCGATCAACGTAACCGGGTTGCCGGCGTCCTGGGGGTTGCTCAGCGCCAGCGTCATCACCTTGAGCGCGGGCGCGGTCGGGCAGGTCGGTCTGGCGATTTCGCCGACGGCGCCCCTGATCGGCGGAGCGAACTATCCATTCACCGTCAACGTCGACGCCACCGATATGGCCCTGAGCGCAAGTGATGGCGATACGTTCGTTGTGCCCGCCAGTCCGTATGCCTGGCTCGATGCGCCGGTCCATGCCCTGTTTGCCGCCCCGGGCGGCAAGACGGTCGTCAGCCTGACCCTCAAGAACGTCGGAAATTCGCCGGGCGCCTTCCCGCTCAGCATGACGATCCCGGCGGGATGGGCCCATGATGCGCCCACAGGCTTGAGCGTCGCCGCCGGAGACACGCGGGCGCAGACCGTGACCGTGACCACGACCGGCACGCTGTTCTCGCAGTATGTTGTGCGGGCCGGGACCCGCTCGTTGGGCTACGACCAGAGCGCCTACGCGGTCGTGATCCTGGTGACGCCCTACGCGGCGTGTGTCTTCAATGGCGGCGCGGATCTGGCGGCGCTCGGCGATGCCGCGGTGACCACGGCCTTGTCGAACCTCGGCACGGCGACGCTGGCCCTGGAGCAGGACCCGACCAGCGTTGCGGCCCGCACCGGCGTTGTCGCCGCGATCAACACCCTCGTCGCCGGGCTGGCCCCCTATCCCGCGGTCCCCGCGCTGGCGTCCCTGGCGGCGCTGGCCGAGGCCATGCCCGGCCATTCCAGCGAAGCGCAGATCGATGCTGATCTTGCTACGTTGTGCGGCATCATCGGCGACCTGGGCGCGCAGACCGGCGCGGCGGTCGCCCACGCCTTCTCGCTGAGCTTCAGCCCGGGCGCCGACGCGGCGCTGCCGGGACGCGCGGTCAGCCTGACCTTTACGCTCGCCAATCGCGGCACGTCCGCCACCACATTTGGCGTGACGATTACGTCACCCGCCCTCGCCTCGCCGATCACCCTGGCGCCCACCCTGGCGCCCGGCGCCAGCGCGAGCCAGACCGTGGTCGTGTCGTCGGCAATCGCCGCGTTTGTGCCGGTGTATGCGGCCGTCACCGCGGCGACGGGCGTGCCCGCGCTGCCGACGCTCAGCGATTCCGCCATCGCCGGGGTGAGCTTCATTTCGCCGCTGTTGCAGGTGTTCGATGTGACGGCGACGCCGGGATTTGTCGACTTCGGGACCAGCGCGACCAGCCTGAGCGCCCGAATCGCCAACGTGGGGAACTGGCGCATGCAGACCCTGGCGATGCTGACGGTGATTGGGCCAGGCGGCGGGACCAGCGCCACCCTGAGCGCGCCGGTGACGCTGGCGGCCGGCAATCCGACCGCCGTCAACTTTGGCAGCCTGAACACGAGCGGGTTTCAGACCGGCACCTACACGCTCACCGTTAGCGCGATGGTGACTGCGCCGGCGGGTCTGGCCGGATTTGCCTCCACCGACTACGGATTCTTCAGCGTGGGACAGGCGCTCTATGCGACTGGCCGGGTCGCCCAGCCCGTCGTCGCGCCCGGCAATGTGACGGCCACGGTGTTGATCACGACGTTTGTGAACCCGGATGGAAGCGCAGAGCTTCTTCGGATGGACGGAAAGCCGCGCGCCGCGGTTCGCGCTTTGCAGCCCGCCGACTCGCAACCGGAAGGGGCCGAACCGGTCGTCGGCGGTGAGGCGAACCCGGCCGAAGATGCCGGGCAGGACAACGTTGAGACCAACGTCGTGCCGGCCGACCTGGCTCCGGAAAGTAAGGAATTGGACCGTGAAGCGGACCGGACTGATCGGCCCGCGTTCTCCTCGTCCATCGTCCGGACCGAGACCGCCAGTCCGCTCGCCACCCGAACCGGGACGTGGACGACCGTGAGCGGCTCGAACCTGGCCAGTGGCGCCAGTTACAGCCGCTCGAGCGTGGTCAGCAGCACCCTGGCCTTCACCTTCACCGGGTCGTGGGTCAGCCTGGGCTATCTGGCCGGCACAGACGGCCGGCAGTTCGAGATCTATCTGGACGGCGTCAGCCTGGGGATCGTCGACAGCTACGCCAATGAGAGCGACCTGCCCCAGAGCCGGCTCTTCGCAGGTCTTGTCACGGCCACCCACGTCATCAGCGTGTTTGTGTTGAGCACGAAAAACGCGTTTGCGTCCACCACCGCGTACGCCAAGATCGACTTCTTCGATACGTGGGACGGCGCGCCACTCAGCGATGGCGTGTTTGAGCACAGCAGCCCGCGGCTCATCCTCGGCAGTGGCTGGACGACCCAGACCCTGGCCGGCGCCAGCGGCGGCAGTTACGGCCGCAGCCCGAGCGGCTCAGGGGTTGCCTGGTTCGCCTTCACCGGCGACAGTGTGGCCTATCAACTCGTGCGCGATTTCAGCGCCGCGAACCAGGCCAGCCTGTTTGTAGACGGCATGTGGAAAGCCGATATCGACATGGCCACCGTCTTTGCCAACGCGACCGTCACCACAGCGACGATCTCGTTTGATGGCCTCGGGGCGGGTGCGCATGTCCTCAGCCTGGTCCATCGGCGGGGCAGCTTCTTCAGCCTGGATACCTTTGCCACGCCGGGCGTCGCGCCGTTCCATTCCACGCCGATTCTGACCGGCGTGGCGCGCTATGAGGAGAACCATCCCGCGCTGCGCTACAACGGCCTGCCGTTCACCGCGACGAAGACTTCCTGGGCTGAGAGCGGCCAGGCAAATGCGAGCAGCGGCTGGTATGCGGCCTCGTCGGTGGCCAGCGACACCGTCGGGCTGACCTTCACCGGCACCTGGGTGAGCCTGGGCTATGTGGCCAACACAAACGCCGGCCGGATCGAGGTCTTCATCGATGGCGCGACCCAGGGCGTGATCGACACCTACGGCAACGCCGCCGCGCCCCGCAGCGCCGTCTTCTCCGGATTGTCGGCCGGCGCGCACACCCTGACCGCGACCGTGCTTGGCACGCGGAACGCCTTCGCCAACGCACCCGGCAACTTCAATCTCGACTACATCGACGTGTGGGACGGCGCGACGCTGCCCGACGGCCGCTTCGAAGAGGACAGTCCGCGGGTGTGGTACGGCACGGGCTGGGACCGGAGCGCAGTCGCGGGCGCGAGTGGCGGATGGCACGCGACGAGCCAGGCCTCGATAGGCGCGGCCTGGTTCGCCTTCAGCGGCGACAGCGTGAGCTATCACCTGCTGCGCGACTTCAACAGCGCCGGCATGGCCAGCGTGTTCGTGGATGGCCAGTGGAAGGCCGATATCGACTTCTACACCGTTTTTTGCGAATGCGGCCGTGTTGACCTACACCCTGTCGCTGGACGGATTGGGCGCGGGCCCGCATGTGCTCACGGTGGACAATCGGCGCGGCACGTATATCAGCCTTGACGCGGTCTCGACGCCCGGCGATGCGCCGTTCTATGTTGCGCCGATCGTTACCGGCGTGATCCGCTACGAAGAGAACCATCCAGCGCTGCGCTACAACGGCGCGCCCCTTACCGCGACAAAAACTTCCTGGTCCGAGAATGCCCAGGCCAATGCGAGCGCCGGCTGGTATGCCGCCTCGTCGGTGGCCAGCGACACGCTCAGCCTGGCCTTTACCGGGACGTGGGCGAGCCTGGGGTATGTGGCCAATACAAATGCCGGCCTGGTCGAAGTCTTCATCGATGGCGCGTCACAGGGCGTCATCGACACGTATGGGCGCAGCGCCTGGCCGCGCAGCCGGGTTTTCGGCGGCCTGGCGGCTGGTGCCCATGTCCTGACCGTTACCGTTCTCGGCGCCCGGAATGCCTTCGCCAGCGCGCCCGGCAGCTTCTACTTCGACTATCTTGACGTGTGGGATGGAGCCACCTTGCCGGATGGCCGTTTCGAAGAGGACAGCCCGCGGGTCCGGTTTGGCACAGGCGGGGAGCGCAGCGCAATTGCCAATGCCAGTGGCGGCGCGCATGCGACGAGCCCGAACACGACTGGCGCCGCCTGGTTCGCCTTCAGCGGCGACAGCGTGGCCTGGGAGTTTTTGAATGGCTTCACCAACGCCGGCCGGGCCGGGATACAAATCGATGGCGTGGATTTTGGTGTCTTTGACCTGGGCGCCCCCTTCACCGGCACCAGCAACTTCACCCGGGCGCTATCGTTTGGCGGTCTGGGCGCCGGACCGCACGTGGCCATGATCTGGTTGACCCGCGGCAGCTATGTCAGCCTCGACGCCTTCAGCACACCGGGGGTCGCTCCTTTCTATGCCCCGCCGGCGCGGACGGGCATCGTGCGTTATGAAGAGGATGATCCCGCGTTGCGCTACAACGGCGCTGTCTATAGCGTGACGAAGCAGACCTGGGCCGAGACCACTTACGGCATGGCCAGCGATGGGTACGTGCGCTATAGCGCAACCGCCAGCGACACCCTCAGCCTCGCCTTCAGCGGGACCTGGGCCAGCCTGGGCTACGGGGCCCGGGCCAACGGCGGGCGGGCCGAGATCTTCATCGACGGCGTGTCGCAGGGCGTGATCGACACGTATGGGCGTGATGATGACGCGCGGAGCGTGGTCTTTGGCGGCCTGAGCGCCGGGGCCCATGTCATCAGCCTGACCGTGCTTGGCACGCGAAATGCCTTTGCGGGCTCACCGGGCAATGTTCATTTCGACCACCTCGATGTATGGGATGGAAGCGCGCTGGTCGACGGCGCCATGGATGAATCGAGCCCGCGGGTGCGCTACAGCGACGGCTGGTTGCGGGCGGCCTCGACCTCGGCTGAGGGCGGCTTCTATGCCGGCAGCCCGAACGCGACGGGCGCGGCCTGGGTGTCCTTTGCCGGCGATTCGGTCCGCCTGACGACGCTGGCCGGCCTGGGGAATGCCGGCGAGCTGGGCGTCTCCATCGACGGCCGTTGGAAGGGTTGGCTTGATCTTGATGCGCCGGCGGTGACGAGCCGGACCGCGGCCTTTGGCGGTCTTGGCGCGGGACCGCATGTGATGGCGCTTGTCTCGCACCGGGGCAGCTACTTCAATCTGGATTCTGTTGTGACGCCCGCCGACGGTCCGTTCTTCGACGCGGAACCCAACGGTGTGTTCCGTCTTGAGGAGGACAACCTGGCGATCCGTCTCAATGGCGCGCCCTACACCCAGACGAAGAGTAGTTGGGACTATTTGTTTCGGGCCCAGGCCAGCGACCGATATGTGGCCTTCAGCAGCGCGCCGAGCGACACCTTCAGCCTGAACTTCGACGGCGCCTGGGTGAGCCTGGGCTTTGCCACGCGCACGGATGGGCGGCAGGCCGAGATCTTTCTGGATGGGGTGAGCCAGGGCGTCGTTGACACGTATTCGGCGTCCGACGATGTGCTCGCCCGGGTCTACGGCGGCCTCGTCAGCGCCACCCACGTCATATCGTTCAATGTGCTCAGCACGGTCAATGTCAGCGCGACGGGCAGCACCAAGTACCTCCAGCTCGACTATGTTGACGTCTGGGACGGGACCAGCGAGCCGAAGGGTGTGTTTCAACACGACCCGGCCGAGCAGTACGGCGGACGGGTGTATCGGAGCGATGACTGGACGGTCTCGGCCAAAACCAACACGCTCAGCGGCACTTTTCTGGAGGACGGCACGAACGCCTGGTTCCTGTTCAGCGGGGTGAGCGTGACGGTCATCGGGGTGACCGATGTGCTTTCGCCGAGCAAAGCCGAGATCTTCATCGATGGCGTCAGCCAGGGCGTGCTCGATCTGCACTATCCGTTTGCCAGGTCGTCGGTGGCAACCACGATTGGCGGCCTGGGCGCAGGCGCGCACGTTCTGCGCCTGGTCGACCGCAGCGGGGCGGGCAGCAACCTGGGGGCCGGCCTGGACGCCTTCCTGACCGGCGACGCGACCTTTGCCGGCATGCCGATGGTGGAGTGGTCGGCCAACGGCAGCGCGTCCAACGAGGTATTCGCCATCACCCCGGCCGTCGGCGATCTGGACGGCGACGGCATCCCCGAGATCATCGCCACGACCACCGGGGAGAGCTGCATCTTTGGGTCGTGCACGTTCACCAACAAAGCGTTGTATGTCTTTGAGGGTGATTCCGGCGCGCTCGTTTTCTCGAGGACGATTACCGGCACGCACGGTTGCAGCGGCTTCAGAATTTGCGGGGGGGTCGGCTCGCCGGCGATCGCCGACATCGACGGCGGCGGCGATATCGAGATCATCGTCGACAGCAGCAGCGGTCTGCGGGCTTACAAGAACGACGGCACGCTGCTGTGGTGGAACCAGAGCATCCAGGGCACGTGGGCGAGCGCGGTCGCCATCGCCAATCTTGACGACGATGACGCGCCCGAGATCGCGACCGTGCACGATTCCATCTCCCCCAATGTGCGGCGGGTGCATATCGCGCAGCCGGACGGGACGTCCAGCTGGACCTACACCCTGCCCACGACCCTGCCCGGGCCGCGCACGCCGGTGCTGGCCGATCTCAATGGCGACACGCGCATGGATCTGGTCATCGCCTCCGGCCAAACGATCTACGAATTCCTGAGCAACGGCGTATCGATGACGCTGGCCTACACCCGCAACAGCGGGCTCGATCACTATGGTTCGCCGGCCGTCGCCGACATCGACGCGGACGGCCTGCCCGAGATCATCATCGGCTGGGAGGGCATCGTCCAGGCCTATGAGCACGATCTGACGCCGAAGTGGGTTTACACAACGGGTGGCGTCTTCCCAAGCACGGTCTCGATCGCCGAACTGGATGGCAATGACGGTGGCGCGCCGGAGATCGTGCTGTATTCGAAGACCAGCGCCGCGGGCGAGGAAGGCCGGGTGTTCGCCCTCAACCACGACGGCACACTGCTGTGGTCGCGGGCCGCCAGGGACACCACGATCTCGAGCGCCGGCGTGGCCGTGCTCGACCTGGACGGAGACGGCGCCTGGGAAGTCGTTTGGAACGGATCCGTCTCAGGCACCCTGATCTTCAAGGGAGCGACCGGCGAGATCCAGTTCAACGACGACGTCATCGGGAGCGGGGCTCTGAACGAGACGCCGGTCATTGCCGACGTGGACGCGGACGGGCGCGCCGAGCTTGTGCTTGTCAGCGGCAACGCCCTGGTCGTGCTGGGCTTCGATGCCGTGTGGGCATCCTCCAGGCCGGTCTGGAATCAGCACTCGTATCACATCACCAACATCAATGACGATTTGTCCGTGCCGGTTCGCGAGCCGGACAGTTGGGCGTATCACAACACCTATCGCACCCAATCGCCCTTGACCGCCCCGGCGCCTGTCTATTACATCGAAATCTCGCATACGCTCGCGCCGAGCGTGACCGTTGTGCCGGGCTCGTTCAGCCGGGTCTACACGGACGCCAATCCGGTCTACACCTGGGGCTACAAGCACTACTGGTACGAGCCCGGCCGGGTGACCCGTTTTGACATCGCGCTGCCCGGGATGCAGCCGGGCGAGGTGCGCCGGGTAAGCGAGGGCACTGTGGTGAGCTACACCGTCGGCGCGGGCCGCAACACGGTCCGGATCCCGCCGCTGTATATCGCCGCCGCCCACATCCTGAACCTGTCGCCGCAGGCCCTGTCGATTCAACGCGGCGCGACCGCGCGTTTTGATGTGGCCTGAGCAACCCTGGAACAACGCCCGATGTCTACACCTTGACCGTGGCCGGGCTTCCTTCCTCGCTGACGGCGGCTCTTCCGGAGACCGTCTCGCTGGCGGCTGGCGCGACGGTGACCGTCGGTCTGGAACTGGCCGCCTTGCCAGATGCCGATCTGACGGAGTGGGAGATCCTCGTCAATGTGGCCAACACGCAGGGTGGTCACGAGGCGGCCCCGGCGACCGTGACGGTCGTTGATGCGCTGCGGGCGCGGGTTGGGCCCGATTCGCAAATTGTCGACACCGGCGCCCAGGCGGCCTACACCGTCGTCATCACCAACCTCGAGGCGGTCGCCCGAACCTACTCGGTCACGCTCACGGGGCTGGGCGCGAACCCAGTCTCGCTCCCGGCCACGCTCACGCTGGCGGCCGGCAGCGCCGGCAGCGTGCCGGTCACGATCACGGCGATGTCCAACGAAAGCAGCCTAGTCTTCGCGGCACGCGAGGTGACGGCCGCCTTCATTCCGACCACTGCGACGGCCGGGCTGGGGAATGACGGCTATCTGACTCTCACCCTCGAGAACATCGGCTCGATCGGGGACACCTACGACATCACCCTGACCGGCCGGCCGGATTGGTGGGATCGTCTCAGAGCGCAGCGCCTCCGAAATCGATGAGCAGTATCTGCCGGCGGCGATCTTGAACAAGCAGACGATTCGGGTGCGGGTGAATGCCGGTTTTGCTGATGGGCCCGGGACCTACACGGTCACAGCGCTGGTCCGCTCGCGATCCAATCCGGTCGTGACCGCTCTCGCATATGCCTGGGTGACCCTGGTCGATGAGGCCGTCTACGCCGACTTTGACCCGTTCTCACAGCAGGCGGCGGCTGGCACGGTCGTGCCGTGGGCACTCGTCGTGACGAACTACGGGAACGTGGCGAGCACCTTCTACATCACCGGGGCCGGCGAGCTCGGCGGGCTGATGCAGTTTGGCGCGCCGAGTGTGACGCTCGGGCCGGGTTCCGAGATCCAGATTCCCGTCACCCTGACCATTCCACCCTGGGCGCTCCCGGGCTGGCATGACATTCAGGCCTGGGTCTGGTCGGCGAGCGAGCCGGCGGTGGGTGTGCTGGCGGTGGCGGGGCTGGAAATCACCTCGACAGCGGGGATGACAGCCAGCCTGTCGCCGCCGTCCATCGTCGTGTCCGACGCGCTCCCGGTCGACTTTGCGTTGGTGATCAGCAACACCGGGGAGGTCAGCCTTGACGTCACGCTGTCGATCACGTCCGAGGCTGAGGTGTCCCTGTCGACGCCCGCGCTGCTCGTGCCGTCGCGCTTTGGCGCGCTCGCGCTGGTGAGCGCGTCCGCGCCCCGGCCGGGTGTGTATCCGATTACCGTTACCGCGACGAGCAGCGCCGGAACGCTGACTGCGACGGCGACCCTGATTCGGATGGGTCGGGCGTTCATTCCGTTGGCCCGGAAGTAGCTGGAACAACAGCAACCTCGCAGGTAGGCGCCGCTACCGGGCTCGCGCACCTCGCGGTAGCGCATGCGCCCACGGCGCCTACCCGCGAGGTTACTGCCGTTCACGTTCACGTTACCGTTACCGTAAACGGTAACGTGAACGACTGCGTATGCAGTTGGGTGGTTAGACATACAAAAATGTCCGCCTGCCCAACGAATGGACTACAATAGGCGCAGGTTCGGGGGGATCGCTATAGGTGGTCCATATGTCAATTCGTCGCCCGTTCCCGTTCAGTATCGTTTTCCTCGCAGTGTCCGCCCTCATCCTGATCGCGCCGGGCCTCGCGGTGTCGCAGGCCCCCGAGCCTGAACAATCCGTCGCGATGACGCGCCAGCTTGGCGCGCTTGATACGGCCACCCCGACCGAGACAGCGGCGCCAGGCAGCACCCCTTCTGTAACCCCGACTCCGGCGGCGCAATACGCCTTTCTCCCCTTGATTCTCAATGACCCGACGGCAACGCCGACGTCAACGCCGACCGCGACCGATACGCCAACTGCGACGCCAACTGCAATACCAACCCAGACTCCTACACAAACGCCGACGGCAACACTTCGGCCACACCGACCGGCACTGCGACCCCGCTTGCGTTGTGCGGAAACGCAACCGTGATTGCCTACACCCGCATTCCGGATGGGAATGCGGCCGGCGTGTGCGTGCCGATCCCCGTCACCGGCGCGGGCACGATCACGACCCTGTCGTTGCGCGCTCAGATGTCGCACACCTGGGTGGGCGATCTCAAGTTGTGGCTGGTCAACCCGGCCAGCCAGTCGCTCGTGCTGATGATGCGCCCAGGCGCGCCGGCGACCGCCCTTGGCGCGTATGCGAACCTCTCGCAAAATGTCCCGATCACCTTTACCGATGGCGGGCAGGCCAGCGCCGAGGCGATGGGCGCGGGGTTGACGGGCCTGCAGGTGATCTGCCAACAAAATGGTATTTGCCGCTTCAGCCCGAATCAGGATGGCCAACCTTCGACCTTCACCGCTTTCGCCGGTTTCGCGGGGCAGACCGCCGCTGGGACCTGGCAGTTTTGCGCCTCGGACTCCGACACGCAAGATGTGGGGGCCATCTTTTCAGTGGCGCTGAACCAGACCTGCGCCGGGCCATCGCCGGCTACGCCAACGGCCACACTCATGGTTTCAAGCACGGCTACACCGACCGTGACGACGACGCCCACAACTACTGCGACGGCAACCCCCAGCCCCACGCCAACCGAGACGCCGACCGCGAGCCTGACGCCGACCACGACGACGACGCCCACCTCCAGTGCGACGGCAACACCCAGCCCCACGCCAACCGAGACGCCCACCGCGACCCTGACACCCACGACGACGCCATCGCCGACAGCAACCGCGACCGCGACAACAACGCCGTCACCCACACCGACCGAGACCCCCAACGGCACGCTTACGGCGACCCCGTCCCCAAGCGCTTCTCCGACCGCGACCGCGACAAGCGTCCCAGCGTTGTGCGGCGTTACCACCGTGACGACCTATACCCGGGTGCCGGATGGCAACGCGACCGGGATCTGTGTGCCAATCCCATATATCGGCAGCGGCGCGATTACGACGGTGTCATTGCGCCCAAATGTCCACCACCTGGGTGGGTGATCTGAAACTGTGGCTGCTCAATCCGGCCAGCCAATCCCTCGTGCTCATGGCCCCGCCCCGGCGCGCCGGCTACTTCGCTGGGCTACGCCGCGGATCTTTCGCAGAGTTACCCAGTCACCTTTACCGACGCCGGGCAGGCCAGCGCCGAGGCGATGGGCGCCGGGCTGACCGGCGCCCAGGTGGTCTGTCAGCAAAATGGGATTTGTCGATTTGTGCCGAATCCCAATGGACAAGCCTCGACCTTTGCGAACTTCTCCGGCTTTGTTGGCCAGAGCCCGAGCGGAACCTGGCAGTTCTGCGCCTCGGACGCGGACAGTGGCGATCTCGCCGCGATCTTCTCGGTGGCGTTGGACGTCGCCTGCGGCCCAACCCTGACCCCGACCCCGACCGGCACCGCCACGCCGACCTCAACCGTGACCCCGACGGGGACGCCCACGCGCACGACCAACACCCCGACGGTGACGCCGACTCGGACTCCGACCACGCCGACAGTGACGCCAACCGCGACGCCGACGGCAACCAGCACCCCCATGCCGCCTCCGTCTGGGATTTGGGGAACGGTCTACCGGCAGGCGATTCCAATGAGCGGGAAGGTGGTGGAGCGTCGATGCATATTGTCCGGTCGGCAAGCAGTTGTGTCTCTGCGGGAATGGCTCACGACCGACGCGATCGGACGCTACGTGTTTACCGCAAAGGCTGCCCTGGATGCCAACCATTACTACTATGTTCGATACCTTGTTCCGAGCGCGGACGAGTGCTATTTCTTTCTCAACTTCTACTTCTCTTCGAATGTGCTGAGTTATCCGGTGGCCGGCGCAACGCTGCATCACGAGGATTTCGACATTTCGGCGATAAACCCGGTAGATCCGCGCGATTTCGAGAATGTCCCTCTCGATCGCCGATTCACGTGGGTGCAACGTACTCTGAGCACGACCTTGACACCGCCCGACAACTACGCGCTCAACCTGTTCGATCCTGACGGCGCTGCCTATTACGAGTCCGCTTTGCTTGGGACAACAAACACATATATGCTACTTCGCGGCGAACTGGGGCCACCGCGTTTCTCGGGCAACTACATGGCTGGCGGGCGCCACCTATCTCAATATTGGGGACGGCGCACTAGGTGGGTCAACGTGCTTGGCAATGTCAACGCAGCCGGTCCAGCAGGGCCCGGTCCGGCCTTCGAAGCCCCCAATCACGTATGGACAAACTGCTGGACGCGGAAGACCGGCAGTGCGTTCCCAGGCCCGATAGCCTCGAGGGATGGTGGACTCCAATCTCCGCCGCCTTACGAGGTAACCTCCGTAGGCAGACCCAGGCCTTTCCCAGAGTGACATCCCGGGCGCCTACGCGCGAGGGGCTGCCGTTGCCGTAGACGTTGACGTTGCCGTGAACGTGAACGTAAACGTGAACGTGAACGGGAACAGATCCGGGCATACACTATGGCCCGCATGCAATCGCTCGGCCGGCTATTCATCTATCTCCGCCCCTACCGCCGGCAGGCCATCCTGTCCCTCATCGCGCTCACGACGTGGGTGTTTCTGGATCTGGCCATCCCCCGCCTGATCCAGCGCATCATCGATCAGGGCATCCTGCGGAATGATCAGGCCGTGGTTCTCGAGACCGCGGCGATCATGCTGGGCATCTCGCTGCTGAGCGCCGTCATCGCCGTAGGCAACAACATCCTCTCGGTCCAGGCTGGCGAGGGCGTTGCCCGCGATTTGCGCGAGGCCCTCTTCGTCAGAATCCAGTCTTACTCGTACGCCAACCTCGATCAACAACGGACCGGCCAGTTGCTCGTGCGTCTGACCAGCGACATCAACGCGCTCAAGCACCTGTCACAGATCACGCTGCGGATCGGCACCCGCGCGCCGCTGATGATGATCGGCAGCCTGATCCTGATGATCAGCACCAGCCCGAACCTGGCCCTCACCCTGCTGCCGCTGCTGGCGGTCACCAGCGGCCTGATCGTCTTCTTCGTTCTGCGCATGGAGCCCTTGTTCCGGATCGTGCAGCAGAAACTCGACCGGCTGAACAATGTGCTGCACGAGAACATCGCCGGGGCGCGCCTGGTCAAGGCCTTCGTACGGGCCGATTTCGAGGCTGGGCGCTTTGAAGTCGCCAACGCCGAACTGGCCGGGGGTCGATCCGGGTGATGCGCTTCATGTCGTCGATGACGCCCCTGCTAACGTTGTGCGTCAACATCGGGATGGTGCTCGTGATCTGGGCCGGCGGTCTGCAGGCGATCAACGGCGAGCTCTCGCTTGGCCAGATCGTCGCCTTCATCAACTACCTGATCTCGACCATGACCCCCCTGATCATGATGACCCAGCTCTCGAACACGTGGGCGGCCGGGCTGGCGTCGGCCAAGCGGGTGGGCGAGATTCTTGACACCGAGCCCGCGATTCGAGACGCGCCGCATGCCCGCCCCACACTCCCAGGCCCCGGCGCGGGCGTGGGGATGGACGATGTCGGTTTTGTCTATGCCGGCGACGGCAATGAGCCCGTGCTCTCCAACATCACCCTCGAGGCTTGTCCGGGCGAGACGATCGCCATCCTGGGCGCAACCGGGGCTGGCAAGTCGACGTTGATCAACCTGATCCCCCGTTTCTACGACGTGACGACGGGCCGGGTAACCTTTGGCGGGGCCGACCTGCGCGAGGTGACCCAGGATGCCCTGTTTGCCGCCGTCGGGGTCGTGCCCCAGGAGTCGCTGCTGTTCTCGGGCACAGTTCGCGACAACATCCGCTACGGGCGGCCCGAGGCCAGCGAGGCAGAAGTGATTGCGGCTGCCCGCGCCGCCCAGGCCGATGGCTTCATTCAGAACCTGAGCCAGGGCTACGACACCCGAGTCGAGGAGCGCGGGTCGAACTTCTCGGGTGGACAGAAACAGCGCATCGCCATCGCCCGGGCCCTGCTCGTCCAGCCGCGGATACTGATCCTGGACGACAGCACGAGTTCGGTGGACGTCGAAACCGAGACGAAGATCCAGGACGCGCTCGAGGCATCCAACGGTGAGCGGATCACCTTTGTCGTCGCCCAGCGCATCAGCACCGTGCTCAAGGCCGACAAGATCGTCGTCATCGAGCGCGGCCGCATCGCCGCGCAGGGGACGCACCGCGAGCTTCTGGCCACGAGCCCGATCTACCAGGAGATCTATGACTCGCAGTTGGGCGGGGGCGAGCGCCTGGCTGCCGAGGCGGGGGCGCAAGCGTGACGATGCACGGGCCCAACCCCGGCGAGAATGCCCGCGCCTCGATGCAGGCTCGCGGGCCGCGTTTCATGGGCAAGATCGAGAAGGCCAAGGATCCGCGCACGACGCTGCTCCGCCTGGCCCGCTATCTCGGCCACTTCACCCTGCCGCTGGCGACCGTTGTCGTGCTGGTGGTCGGCTACACCCTGCTCGGGCTGCTCGGGCCGTATCTGATGGGCGTCGCCATCGATGGCTTCATCGCCACCAAGGACGCCGTCGGGCTGGGCCGCATCGCCGCGTTGATGCTGGGGGCCTTTGCCGCGGCCAACCTGTTGACGGCCGCCGCGAACTGGCTGATGGCCGACATCTCGCAGCGCGCCCTGCAGCGGGTGCGCAGCGATTTGTTCCGGCGCCTGCAGACGCTCCCGCTCGCTTTCTTCGACCGCAACCCGGCCGGCGAGCTGATGAGCCGCCTGACCAATGACATCGACGCGGTCAACCAGGCGGTGGCCCAGAACATCACTTCGCTGCTGGCCAGCGTGCTGGGCATGGCCGGCATCGTGATTGCGATGTTTGTGCTCGACCGTTGGCTGGCCGTGGCTTCGCTTTTTGTCCTGCCGCTCATGCTGTGGTTCACCAACTTCGTCGCGGTCTATACCCGGCGCGGCTTTCGCGATCTGCAGAAGGATCTGGGCCAACTTAACGGAGTGATGGAAGAGGCGATCAGCGGGCAGAAGGTCGTCAAGGCCTTTCGGCGCGGCGACGCGATCCTGGCCCAGTTTCGCGTCGCCAACGAGGCGGCCTACCGCTCGGGGGTGCGGGCCAACTCGTATGCCCTGCTCCTCATGCCCCTGACGGGGGTGCTGGGCAACCTGTTTGTCATCGTCCTGGCCGGGCTGGGCGGATGGCTGGCGCTGCAGGGCCTGGTCACGGTCGGCATCATCGCCACCTTTATCAACTACGGGCAAAACTTCGTCGGACCGCTGCGCCAGTTGTCGAATCTGTACAACACCCTGCAAGCCGCCCTGGCTGGGGCCGAGCGGGTCTTCGAGATCATGGACACCCCGCCTGAGGTCGATGCCGCGCCTCGGGCGGTGGCGGCGCCTATGCGCGGGCAGGTGCGCTTCGATCACGTCAAGTTCGGCTATCGCCGCGACGCGCCGGTGATCCGGGACATGTCGCTCGAGGCGAAGGCCGGCGAGACCGTCGCCCTGGTCGGGCCGACCGGGGCCGGCAAAACGACCATCATCAATCTGTTGACCCGTTTCTATGAGATCGACAGCGGGACGATCAGCATCGACGGCGTGGATATTCGTGAGATCCCCAAGGCTGACCTGCGCCGCCGGCTCGGGCTGGTGCTGCAGGACACCTTCTTGTTCTCGAACACGGTCATGGAGAATATCCGTTATGGGCGTCTGGAGGCTTCGGACGACGACGTCATCCGGGCGGCCGAAATGGCGGACGCCGATCACTTCATCCGCCAGCTCCCGCACGGCTATCAGACCCTGTTGTCGGAGCGGGCCGGAAATCTGAGCCAGGGCCAGCGCCAGTTGCTGGCCATCGCCCGGGCAATCCTGGCCGATCCGGCCATCCTGATTCTGGACGAGGCGACCAGCAGCGTGGATACCCGGACCGAGGTCCGCATCCAGAAGTCGCTGCTGCGGCTGATGGCCGGCCGGACCAGCTTTGTCATCGCCCACCGTTTAAGCACCATCCGCGACGCCGACCACGTTCTCGTCATCAACAACGGCGAGATCGTCGAACAGGGCAACCACCAGAGCCTGCTCGATGCGCGCGGGTTCTATCACCGGCTGTATGTCAGCCAATTCAAAGGACAGGAGATCTAAATGAAAGCACTGCTGTATCCGGCCTGGGACACCCTCGAGGTTGTCGACATGCCCCCGCCCGAGCCCGGCCCGGGCGAGGTGATGGTCCGGGTCGCGGCCTGCGGCATCTGCGGCAGCGAGCTCGAGGGCTTCCGCCACCACAGCCCGCGCCGCCCGCCGCCCCTGGTGATGGGCCACGAGTTCTGCGGCACCATCGCCGATCTGGGCGGCGCGAGCGGGACGTCCCTCAAGATCGGCGCGCGGGTCGTCGCCAACGCTCTGGTGCCGTGCGGGACGTGCAACCGCTGCCGGGCCGGGCGGCCGCATCTGTGCGCAAAACGGCAAATCTTCGGGATGAATCGGCCGGGCGCGTTCGCCGAATACGTCAACGTGCCGGTCAGCGCCCTTTTGGACTGGCCGGCCAACATGCCGGCCGAAGCGGCCTGTCTGGCTGAGCCGCTCGGGAATGGCGCGCACATGGTCGGCCTCACCCGCCATCTCGAGCCCAGCACCGTCCTCGTCATTGGGGCCGGCCCGATCGGGCTGCTGGCAATGCAGGCATTCAGCGCGCTCACCGGCGCCACGATTTTGGCGGCCGACCTCAGCCCGGAACGGCTGCAGGCCGCTCAGCGCTGCGGGGCCGAGCGGGTGATCAATCCGCGCACTGAGGATGTGGTCACCATCGCCCGCGAGCTGACCGGCGGCGAGGGCGTTGACGTGGTCGTAGACGCGGTCGGGCTCGCCTTGACGAAGCGCCAGTCGCTGAATGCGGCCCGGCCGGGCGGGGCGGCGGTCTGGATCGGGCTGACCGATAACGCCATGACCGTCGACTCGTACGACGTGACCCTGCCCGAGCGGACCGTGCACGGCACGTATGCGGCCAAGCTCGAGGACATGCAGACGGCTCTGGATCTGCTGGCCGCCGGGAAGATCGAGTACGAGAGCTGGATCGAGCGCTTCCCCATCACCCGAGCCGACGAGGCCTTCCGGCGCATGTTGGCGGCCGAGGGGCGCGATATCAAAGCGATCATCCAACCCTGAAAACACTCTAGAGGCGACATCCCCCGGCGCAGCCGGGGCATGTCGCCTCCAGGAAATGTGTCTATGACCACTGACTGGAACCCCAACCTGTATCTCAAATACGCCAACGAGCGGACCCAACCCTCGCTGGACCTCATCGCCCGGATCGGATTGGGCCAGCCCGATCGCATCATCGATCTAGGTTGCGGGACCGGCAACAGCACTGAGGCCTTGCGCCGGCGCTGGCCCGGGGCGGATGTGACCGGGCTCGACAATTCGGCCAAGATGCTTGAAACCGCTGCCCGCGACTTCCCGGCCGGAAAGTGGGTGCAGGCTGACATCAACGCCTGGACGGCGGAGACGCCCTACGACCTGGTTTTCTCAAACGCCACCCTGCAGTGGGTGAAGGGCCACGCTGCGCTCATCCCACGACTGTTCGCGCAAGTCGCCGCCGGCGGGGCCCTGGCCGTGCAGATGCCGCACTCGGGCAAGATGGCGGTCCGCAAGCTCATCCTGGCGACCGCCGACGATCCCGCCTGGCGCGAGCGCATGGGCGCGGCCCGGAATGCCACCGCGATCGATAGCAGCGAGGCCTACTACGATCTGCTCGCCCCGCTGAGCCCGCGCCTCGACCTGTGGGAGACCGAATACCTGCACGTGATGGCCGATCCCGAAGCCATCCTGGAGTGGATCCGCGCGACCAGCCTGCGTCCGTTTCTGGACGCGCTGGCGAGCGCCGACGAACGCGCGGCCTTCGAGGCCCAGCTGCGCGGACGGATCGACGCCGCTTTTCCCCGTGCGCGCCGACGGCAAACGCCTCTTTCCGTTCATGCGCTTGTTCTTTGTCGCGTATCGCTGAGCGCGATGATATTCCGGAAATGACATTCGCCGCCCCGGCGTCCGCCGGGGCGGCGAATGTCATTTCCGGAGTCTAGACGGACACCCAGGTCACGCCTGTGGCCGTCTCATGCAGCCGCCCGGGGCTTGGAATGTGCGCGGCGATGAGGAGGGCGTTGGCCGCCAGCGCCTCGCGGGCGAACGCCGCCCGGCTGGCCTGGTTCGAGACAGGCTCAGCCCAGTCCGGCATATACGTCGGGCGCTCGACTTCGATGGTGTGATGATACAAATCACCCACGCAGAACAGGGTGTAGCCGCTCGTGCGGATGCGCAGCATCTGGTGCCCGGGCGACTCGCCGGGCGCGGCGACGATCTTGACGCCGTGATCGAGATCGAGATCGCCGTGCACCGGCGTGAGCAGGCCCGCCTCGTTCAGCGCGCCGAACGTTGTGCGCTCCAGGCTGTCGGAGTTCTGCCACGCCTCGCCGCGCCGGGCGGCTTCCCAGTCCGGCTGGCCCAGAAAGACCCGCGCGCTGGGGAAGCGCGGCCCGAAGCCGCCATCATGGGCGATTGTGCTCGCATTGAAGTGATCCCAGTGCGCGTGGGTGATGACGAGGTCGGTGATGTCCTCCGGCCGCGCGCCGGCCGCCGCCAGCCCCGCCAGCAGCCGGGTCGCCTCAGGATCGAAGGGCGGCGGGCCGGGCGGGACCATGCGCCCGGCATCGACCAGGATCGAGCGCCCGTTCAGCGCGATGTGGACGCACTGATGCGGGACCTGCATCTGGCGCGTGAAGACCTCGGCGTAGTCGGGCGGGCGCCCGGCCTCCGGCAAGGTGATCCAATCCTGCAACGCCGCGTTCGCGTCCCCGATGTTGATGATCGTCACTCGGGCCGCGCCGAGTTCGAGAGTTCTTTTCAAGGGAGTGATATCCGCTTCGGAACTGGCCCCCGGCGCAGCCGGGGGCCAATTCCGAAAACTTCCAGATTAGCGCCGCACCATCGGCAGGAAGGCCGTCCCGCCATGGTCGACGACGATCACGCCGCCGCCCAGGCCATCGTCGTACTCGAAGACGCCGACGTCATCAAAGACCACGCTGAAGCTCTCGCCCGGCGCCAGCATGCCGCTGTCCCAGGCAGTCCCGACCTCGGGCCGATACGGGTTGCCGCCCCGGCAGCAGCGGGTCGGGCTCTCGCGCACCGTCCAGTTGGTGAACTGGACAACGCTCGAAGGCTTCACCCGCACGACCTGCGGGAACGGCCCGCTCTCGAGCAGCAGGACGCGCTGGGTGACCGGGCCGGTTGGCACCGGCGTGAGCGCCACGTCATAGCGCACCAGGGCGTTGGTGACCACGATGTCGGCGCTGCGGTGGCTCTGGTAGCCGGACCGGGTCACCCCGATCTGGTATGTGCCGGGCGGGGTGAAGAAGCTGTAGAAGCCGTCGGCCAGCGTCACCTGCGGATTGATCTGCCCGTAGGCCGGGGCGTTCCATACGTTGAAGAGCATGCCTTGCAACTCATAGTTGGTCACCGTCGCCCCGCTCAGCAACGCGCTGGTGTTGATGTCGGTGATGTAGCCGAATGGGTCGATCAGGACCGTACCATCGCTGCTCTTGATGATGCCGAAACAGGTCACCGAGATGACCATGTTCAGCGAAGTGCGCATGCCGGTGGTGTAGACGCCCTCGAACAGGCCGTCGAAGTCCGGGTCGGTCAGTGTCACCGTATCGGTGGGCCCGAATTTGACCGTGATCGCGGCGTTGGGATCGTTTCGGCAGCACGTGCGGACCGTGATCGTGTAGGCCGTGAAGGGGTGCAGATTGAGGATCCAGCCGCCGTCGTCGGTGCGCCCGTTCACATCGACCGGGCGATGCGAGATGCCGGCCGGATCGGTGAAGCGCAGGCTGAGAGGCGAGTAGGACAGGCTGTCATCGACAAACACCTTCATGTCAGAAGAGGCCAGCACGACCATGCCCGCCTCGGCGGTTGCGCTCAGGATGCGCATGCCGTTGGCCAGCCCGCTTACGGCGAAAGCCCAGTTGCCCGCCAGCGGCGCTGTCGCGCTGAGGATCTCGGCGCCGTCGATGTACAGCCGCACCAGCGCGCCCGGGTTGGCCCAGCCTGTGACAGTGAAGGTCCCGGTGCAGATCGCGCCATTGCCCGGGCCCGTCAGCAAGGGAACCTGCAGGGATCCCGCCACGACCACCGTGGCGCCAGCCTCGTTGTCTGCCGGATCGGTGTCGCCGGTCGCCTCAATGGTGACCGTGTTGGTGACGAGTTCCGTCTCGACCATCGCGGTCCGGGTCATCGCCATCAACAGTCGATAGGTCCCGTTGCCCTTGATCGTGCCATCCCAGCCCTTGCGGTCAGAAGTGAAACCATCCGTGCTCGGCGTCCCGTCCGGCCCGATGACGACTGCCCGCGCAACCGACCAGGCGAGGGTCGGGCTCTCGCGGATTCGGATGGTCTTCGTGGTCGCGTCAGTGCCCTGGTTGCTGAACTCCATCGACCAGACGGTGATGGCGGTGTCTGGGATACCATCGTTATCCGCGTCGTCGTCGAGGCAGCACAGCGCGCTGCTCGCGTTCGGGCTCATCTGGCCGGGCGTGATCGGCATGCCGGTGGAATGCACCTGCTCGCCGTGCTTCGTGATCTGCACGTCGACCGTCCCAGTCGGTTGGATTGCCGGGTCGCGGTACAGATAGTCCTCGGTCTCGCCCAGGCGGTAGTTCTCGCCCCGCCCGTCGCTGAAGTTCACGAGTGAGCCGCCCAGGCTCGCGCTCAAGGGCAGGCTGATCGGCTGAGTGGTCAAGGTTGCCCGCATCCAGGCGGGGGCGTTGCCGGACCAGTTCACCCGTCCGGTGGTCACGAAGATCGTGTTGAGCCCGATCGCCAGCGCGGCCGGGTTGATCGGACGGTTGATGGCGATGTGGTCGAGGGCAAAGGGTCCCGGGCCGCCGGTCCCGGGCGGGCAGCCGTAGCTGTCGTCCCAGTCGCCGTCGCGGTTGCTGTCGAGCCACACGTTCACATAGCCCTGCAGCGTGTTGCTGATCATCCAGGTCTTGGCCGCCGGGTCAATGAAGACCTGGACCGGGATCGTCGCGACCTGGCAATTCTGGAAGGCGAGCGCGCCCAGCGCGACGCCGTCGTCGTAGTTGTCCAGATCCTTCTGGTCCAGCGGCGGACGCAGGTTGGTGAAGGGCGCGTCCTGGTCGGGGAAGAGATCCGCATCACGTTCCACACTGACCCGCGGGCCGAGGTGGAAGTGCCATGGCCGCCAGTGGCGCGGCCCGCTCGGCGTTCCTGTCGCAAGATCGAAGACGGAGGGGAAGCTGGCCGCGACCGGGCCGGGGTAGGCGCTCATCCCGGCGCCGGGGTGGTTGCTGCTGTCGGGGGCATCGCCCAGGTCGGTCTTGACGATGTTGGCCGACAACTTCACGGCCCGGCAGGCATACTCGGCCGCGTCCGAATCCGGATCCGCCGCCAGGTTGACTTCGGTGAAGATGTCGAAGAAGCTCATCCGCAGCGCGGCGTCAAACGTGCCATCTCCATCCCAGTCGCCGGCCGGCGACAAGGCTCCGAGCGACTGGCCGCTGGGGACCCGCACGGCGTAGATCTTGTCGACACGGCCTCCGTTTCCCGGCACGACCACGGACGTGGCGTCGGGTCCGGGGCAGCTAGCGCGCCCGCCCAAGTATGGCTGGCCGGGGGGCAGCCCGTTCAGGCCGACCCGCAACGGGGCCGGCTCGGAGGCGGTATTGGTGAACGTCACCGTCACGCTCATGATGTCGCCGGGCAGCACAAACGGGGTCGCGATGTGGGTGGTGAAGGTCAACCCGCCGCCGCCCCACACGATGACACTTGAGCAGAACTCGTCGATGTCGACCTGATCCGAGATCACGCCGCCGCCGGCCGTCGCCGTTTGCAGGGCATACGCCTTGTTGGTAATGACCCTTCGATCCGGATCTTGCCGCCCGGGCTGAGCCAGCCGTTCCAGGTGATCAGATTGCCGGCCAGCGACGCGACAAGCGGCCCGGCGCTCGGGATCGGATTGCTGACACTGGGCAAGCCCACCGGGATCACCTGGGCGGGCAGCGGGTCGGTCAGGATCGTCGTCGCGGCCAGCGTCCCGCCCGTATGCTGGAGTTCGATCACGTAGGTGACGACCTTGCCGGCCGTGTTGGCGCCAAACGGATTGATGACACTCTTGGCGATCGAGAGCGCGCCGGGCTGGCCCTGCGGATGCTGGCCGTCGATGATGTAGTCCTCGGTCTCGCCGTTCTTGAAGAAACCGGGTTGCAGCGGGCCGCGCCCGTCCGCGCGCGGCGGCGCAAGCGCGGAGTCGATGACCGCGGGCGAATCACTCAGGGTGAAGCGCACCCAGTGGGTGAGGGTCGGCGCCGTGTTGAGGATCAGGCGGGTGGGCACGTTGTAGTCAAAGAAACCGCCCAACGGGATGCCGGTCATGTTCACGACCCAGTTCTGGACGATCCATTCGTTGCTGCTCGGCGCCGCGCCGGTCGCGTCCGGCGGGCATGGCCGAATGTCCGCCCAATCGCCATCGCGATTGCCGTCGAAGAAGACGTTGAGCAGCATGGTCGGCATGATCGCGGCCGGGCCGCGCCGCACCCGAACCTTCAACGTTGTGGTCGCGCAATTCGGGAACGGGGCGCCCGGGTTGAGCCAGCCGTCGTCGGCCTGATCGTAGTTGGCGCTGTCGATGCCCCCGGTCTTGATGTTGTTGACCACGTCCGCGTCGGGGCCAATGTCGGCCTCGTCCTCGCGGGTGATGTTCATCCCGAGAATGCCCTCGAGCGCGCTGTTCTGATGTTTGGGCCCACTTGGGTCGAGGGCCACCCCGCTGTTCCACACGGTCGGGTAACGGCCGGGGGTCAAGAGCGGGAAGGTGTAGGCGGTGTTGGTGCTGCCCCAATGGTTGGTGTTATCGGGCGCGTCGCCCAGGTCGGTCTTGCCGGCCGGCGGTGGCGGTGGCGGGGGAGGCGGCGACTCGTAGAGGTAATCCTCGGTCTCGCCCATCCGGAAGGCGTTGACCGGCCCGCGGCCGTCGGCGTCATCCGGCGTGGAGATCGTGACGGCTTGGAGCTCGCTCAGGCTGAAGCGCAGCCAGTGGGTGAGAGTGGGCGTGTTGTTTGGGACCAGACGGGTGGTGATGGTGAAGACCTGCGACGAGTTGGTCGGGATGATGGGGATCGGCGCGTCCTGGACGATCCACTCGCGGGCGAATGCGGGCACGCCGCTGCCGTTCGGGCAATCCTTCAGGTCCTGCCAATCGCCGTCGCTGGGAAGCGTGGGCTGGTTGCCCATCCCGTCGAACCAGACATTCAGAAAGAGGTTGGTCAGCGTGGGGGGCAGCGGCATGCTGCTGCGGGTGACCCGCACCACCAGCTCGGTCGTTTCGCAATCGGTGAAGACGGCCGTCCACCGGTTGAGCCAGCCATCGTCGGCCCGGTCCATATCGGCCAGGTCCGCGCCCAGGTTGAGGATGTTGGTGGCGCCGTCGCTGTCGGGCAACTGATCGGCCTCGCTCTCGGCCGTCACGGCCGCGCCCAACCACATGTGGGCGATGCTGAGGTGCTTGGGCCCCTGACCCTGAATCGGAGGCGCCGTCGCGGGGTCAAACGTGGTTGGGAATTTCCCAAGCACGGTTGCCGGGAAGGCATACGCGGTGTTTGCGTAGGGCGATCCGAAGTGGTTGGCGCTGTCCGGCGCGTCGCCCAGATCGCTCTTGGTGTTGATCGGCTGGTTGCCAATGGGATCCACCGCGTCGGTGAAACACAGGTCGTCGATCCACAGCTCCTGGCCGCCGATACCGAACGAAGAGATCTCGCCATACAAGGTGACCTCGCCGCTGTCCTGCCCGTTCCCGCCGGTCACCGCAACATGGACGCCGCCCAGCATCGCGCCGTTCATCTCGCCGAAGTTGTCGAAGATGGCCAACTCCCCGTTGATGGACAGGTTGAGATTTCCGCCCCGTTCGGCGTATTTCCACTCGATCTTTGTAAAATTGAGCGAGACCGTGCTCGTCTCGACAACGATGTTGTTGAGCTGCATTTCAGGTGGCGAGCCGCCCGCGTGCGCCGAGTCGCTCTTGCTGCCCTTTCCGGCGCTGCTGTCCGACCAGTCGCTGAAGTGGAAGGGCTGGCCGACCAGGGTCAGACCGGATTCGGAGTACGAATCGCCGACTGAGAAGGGACCGTTGGGCGGCGGGGTGAAGGTCATGCAGCCGATGAGACCGCCGGCCCTGTTCACCGCGGTGGCCGTTTGAGCCGCGGGCTGAACACCCGCGCTCAGAAACGAGATTCCAAGCGCAATCAGCACCCGTATGGACTTTTGAACGTTCATGCTCTCCCCCTCCGCGGCGCCGTTATGTGACGGCGCGCGTGACCCCGTAGCGATATCGGGAGAGTATAGGGACGCGCGGGAAATGCGCAATGGGGTGGACGGCGACGGACTAACCTCGCGGGTAGGCGCTGTCAAGCCTATGCCGGGATGAGTCCTTGGCGCTTTCCCGCGAGGTTTTCGCCGATGACGTCTACACCTGCCCGCCCTCGTAATGTTCCAGGGTGACATCGCTGATCAGGTCTGCTTCAGCGGGGTCGATGTAGGGCTGCTGCCAGTTCTCCCCGGTGAAGGCCTTGAGCGAGTCGAGGTCCTTCCAGATCGAGACCATCAGATACGCGTCGGACGCGCCGTCCATCGGGCCGCCGGAAAAAATCGAGATCAGGCCTTTGTGGGCGCGCACGTTCGACACGGCCTTGCCGCGGAAGAAGGGCTCAAACTGTTTCTGTTTGTCCGGATGGACACGGCACCGAAAGACACGCACGATCATGGGAATACCTCCATGTGGAACGGATAGATACGATTCAGCCCTATCCGTAGGTCTTATAAAACGCCCGATCGGTGATGAACTGGGGCACGATCGGCGCGGCGACGTAGGCGAGCTTGTTGACAAACCCGGGGATGATGACGCGCCTGCCCTGGCGCGACGCGCGCACGATGGCGTCGGCGACCTGGGCGGCCGTCAGCGCGATGCCCTTGTTCTTCTCGGTGATCCCGCTGGTGGCGATCTTGGTGCCCGAAATTGCGCCGGGGTAAACCCGATGGAACTGAACCCCGACGCCCGCCCGGCGGGTCTCGTATTCGATCCCCTTGGTGTAGGCGTCAAAGGCTTTCTTGGCCGAGTTGTAATGGGCGAAGTTTGGCATGGCGTTGAAGCGGGCGGCCATCGACAGGATCTGGATCACCCGGCCGGCCGGGCTGCCGTGTTCCCGCAGGTGGTGGAGGAACAACATGGTCAGGGTTACCCCCGAGATGTAGTCAAGCACGATCTCGGAGCGCACGACGCCCGTGTCGAGGTTAAGGGCGCTGCCGGGCGCGCTCGCCCCGGCGTTGTTGACCAGCTCGTCGACGACGAGGCCGCGCTCGGCGATCCCGGCAAACAGCCGGCTCGCGCCATCCATCTCGGACAGGTCGGCTGGAATCGCGATGGCCTTGATGGCAGGGTTCTCTTTGGCCAGCCGCTCGACGACTGGGCGCAGGCGCTGCTCGCTCCGCCCGCTCACGATCACGTTGCGGCCGTGCAGGCGGACCAGACAGGAAGCGATTTCGGCGCCCAGCCCGCCCGATGACCCGGTGACCAATGCAAACGTGTCGCTCATATCCCCCCCCCGAACGCGCCGATCAGGATTGACGGCGCATCTGGGTGGAGATTATGGACGCGACGGGCGATTCGTCAAATGGCTTTTGCCCTTGCATGCTCTTCCAGGCCATAATCTGCGCCAATCTGCGTTAATCTGCGGATAGATCCAGGTCGAAGCCCGCTCGGCCCGTCACGGGCGTGGCAAATACGCCAGGGCCTCCGCCACAGCGTCGTCAACGGCGACAAGGCCCGCTTCCTCCGGCGGACAGCCGGCCAGCGCGCGTTCCAGCGACTGTCTCGCCAGCGGATTGACCGGCGCGCCCGCCTCGGTATGCAGCGCGCCCGAGGCGGCCACCCAGCGCCGGGCCGCCTGGCAGTCGCCCGCCCCCGCCGCGCACAACGCCAGGGCTTCAAGCGCGTCCGCCCGCCCCATCGCGTTCCCGGCCCCGCCAAACCAGGCCAGGCTGCGCTTCCCCATCTGCCAGGCGCGGGCAATCTGTCCGCTCAACAGCAGGCTTTCGACCATGGCAGCCTGAATCAGCGCGACCTGGGCCGGGTCGCCCGCGATCTCCGCCAACGCCAGAGCCTGCTCCGTATGGTGCGCGGCCGCGCCAGACCGCCCCCGCGCTACGGCGAGCAGGCCCAGGTCGAGCTCGATGTTCGCTTCCGAGTGACGATCGCCCAGATCGCGGGCCAGGCTCAGGCTCTCGGCAAAATCCTGCTCGGCCTCGTCATACGCGCCGGCGAACAGGCGCAGCACCCCGATGTTCAATTGCGTTTGCTCAATGCCATGCCGATCGCCCAGCCCGCGCCGCAAATGCAGCGATTCCAGGTAGTGGCCCATCGCCCCGGCGTAGTCGCCCCGGAAGTGCAGCACATCGCCGAGATTGGTCAGGGTCAGCGCCAGGGCGTGATCGTCGCGCATCTCGCGCCGGATCGCCAGCGCGGCCCGGTAATACTCCTCCGCCCGCCCAAATTGGGCCTGATGGCGGGCGTTCACGCCCAGATTGGACAACGATGTGGCTTCACCCCAGCGATCGCCCAGCCTGCGCCGCGCGGCCAGCACCCGCGTGTGGCAGGCCTCCGCCTCGGCGTAGACGCCTGTGTCCGCGAACACGATCCCGAGCAGGTTGAGCGTCGTCGCCAATCCGGCGTCGTCGCCCAGTCCTATCCACCCCCGTTCGCTTTCCCGCCCGGCCGCGAGCGCGCCGGCCGGATCGCCCTGGCGGTAGCGCATCGCGCCGATCCCAAACCAGGCCCGCGCCCGCGCCCGGATCGCCTCCGGCGATTGATCGCGCTCGGGCAGGGCCGCCAGCAGGCGCTCCAGCCATTGACGCCCCTCGGTGTGCGATCCCAGGTTGAGCCAATAGCGCCACAGACCGTTGGCCAGGCGCAGCCCGGGCAGGGCCAGGCCTTTGGCCAGGGCGAATTCCAGCGCGCTGATCAGATTGGCCCGCTCGGCATCCAGCCGATGCCGCCAGCGCGCTTGATCGCCCTGGGTGAGCTGCGGCTCGGCTTCCTCGGCCAGGGCCATCGCCCAACCCAGCATCGCCGTCTGCCGGGAAAGGAGTTCAGCGCTGCGGGTCAGGGCCGCGAGCGCATACGCGCGCAGCGTCTCCAGCAGCCTGAAGCGCGGCTCGGCCCCGTCAGGTGCTTCAGTCTCTCCGTTGTGTGGGTGGAGCAGGCTGACCTCGGCCAGGCGCTGGAGCTGCTCGGGCCCGCACCCGGCCACGGCCAGCGCCGCGCCGTCGTCGAAGCCGTCGGCGAACACGCCCAGCCCGGCAAACGCGCGCTGATCCTCCGGGCTGAGCAGGTCGACGCTCCATTGCACCGCGCGCTGCAGCGACTGATGCCGCGCCTGCCCGCCGGCCGTTTCCTGGTCCAGCCAGCGCAGCGGATCGCGTCCGGCGCTGACCAGGCGCTTCAGCAGAGCCTGGGGCGGGAACAGGTACGTGCGCGCGGCGGCCATTTCGATCGCCAGGGGCAAACCGTCCAGGCGGTGGCATAGCCCCGCCACGGCCAGGGCGTTCCCGGCGTTCAGCCCAAACGCGGGGTTGGCGGCCCGCGCGCATTGGACGAACAGCCGCACGCTGGGCACCTGGCCGAGCGCCTCGAGGGCGGGCAACGGAACCAGCGCGGGCAACGCCAGCGGAGCCAGCGGGTACTGCTGTTCGCCCCGCGCGCGCAGGGCCACCCGCGAGGTGACCAGCACCCGGAGCGCGGGCGCGCCCGCGACCAGCTCGGCCAGCCAGGCCGCGCTGCCGATGACGTGCTCGAGGTTGTCGACCACGAGCAGGATCGCCTTCGGGCCGAGCCAGGCCGGCAGGGCGCTGCGCGCATCTTCGCCCGGCGCGGGCTGGATGCCCAACGCCTGGGCGATCGCATCCGGCACGGCGTCGGCATGCGATACGCCGGCCAGGCTCACAAAGATCGCCCCATCGGCGAAATGCTCAGCCAATTGGTGGGCGACGGCGACGGCCAGGGTGGTCTTGCCCACCCCCGGCGGGCCGAGCAGGGTCAGCAGTCGGGCCGGCCCTCCCCGGAGCAGGGCCGCGACCCGGGCCGCGTCGTCATCGCGGCCCACCAGCCCGCCATGCGGACCGGGCAGGGCAGTCTGCCGCAGCGGCGCGCCCTGGCCCGGGCTGCCGCCCTCGACGCTGCGCCCGACCAGCGACTCGCCGCGCGCTTCGGCGGCGCGCTCGAGCAATACCGCCACATCCTCCGGCGCGTCATTCAAGTCCAGGGCCGGCACGAACATCGCAATCAGCGCACTCAAATCGGGCGGTTTGGCCCCGCCTTCAAAGCGGCAGATCTGGCCCTCGCTGTAATGGGTGGCGACGCCCAGCTCGCGCTGGGTGAGGCGGGCGCGCTTGCGCAGGAGGCGCAACTGCGCCCCAAATGTGCGCGGGGCCGGAGTGCGTGCCATGCCGCCATTTTGCCACGAGGCGGGGGCGAACCCTAAGGGTTGACCGGTTCACCTCATGCCGGCATTGCGATGCTCGCCGTTGCGGTAACGCAAGAAAGCGCAACTCTGGGCAGATCAACTTGCGTACAACTGGAACGTCTTGAATCGCCAACCCCCTCCCGTGGTCCGCCGGCTCACCCGGGTGACCGAAACCCAGCCCGGCGCCAGTTTGCCGTTGCGGCAATACTGGCGCCTGGAATGGCTGGCCGCTGCCGATCCATCCGCGCCGTCTCTCCCTCACAAGAAAACGCGCCCGCTGCGCTCCCCCAGGAAACGCACGTCTCCCGCCAGGTAAACCCATGAAAACCCGCTCTCTCCTGATCCTCGCGCCGGTCACCCTCGGGGCGCTCGCCCTGGCGCTCGCAACCGCCGCCGCGCCCTCTGCCCCAACGCCCGCCGAGACACTGGCGCACGCCTTGCACGCGGCCCGCGCAGCGGGCAGCTACCGGGTCGGGGTCGATGTCAAGCAGGCCGTCCGCACCGGGAGCGATCCCGATCCGTTGTTTGCGTTTGCTCGCCCGGCCGGGGCCGACGTGCTGCGTTACCGGATCGACGGCGTGGCGCGCGACAGCGCCACCCTGCGCCTGGCCGCCCAGATGGAATCGCCCGCCCCGGTCGACGCGGCCGTTGATGTGCTCGTCGTCGACGGGGAGGCCTATGCCCGGGCCGGCGACGCGTGGGTCCGCAAGCCGGGGGCCGCGCCCACCCCCGGCCTGAACGGGGACGGCCTGGCCCTGCTGGCGCTGGCTCGCGACGTGCGGGCTCAGGCGGATGGCAGCCTGGCCTTCGGGCTGCGCAGCGAAGACGTGTTGCCCTGGCTGCTGCGCCAGCGCGGATTGGACGAGCAACGCATCCAGCTTGCGTTGTTGAGCCAGCCCGCCCTGGCCTATGGCGGCGAGGGACTGCTGACACTCACACCGGATGGGCTGCCATCCCGGCTGCTGCTGCGCCTGAACTTCGCTCAGGGCGGGGCCGAGCCCTTCAGCGCCGAGGCCGAGACTCTGAGCGCCTATGCAGATTTTGGGCGCCCGTTTGATGCCCGGCTGTTTGACCCGAACCTGGCCCCGCTCTCATTCACCGAAACGCCCGGCCCGGCCCTCTTCCGACTGAAGGACGCCGGCGCCTGGCTGTTTGTCGTACTGCTGATGGCCGCCGCCCTGGGTTTGCTGGCGCTTGCCCCGCGCACCCGCCGCCGTCTGGTTCCGCTGGCCGTCATCGTCGCATTGCTCCTGCCAAATGCCGCCTCGATCAAGGCCGCCTTTGCTCAAGAGGCGCCGGCCATGCCCAACCCGCAGCGCGCGCCAGAGGCCAACCTCGGCGCGTTCCGCCCGCGCAACGGCGCCGAACGCTTTGCCCGCCCGGGCGCGCCCGCCCTCGCCCCCGAGGCCGACACGGATGGGGATGGCCTGCCCAACGGGTATGAGCTTGAGCTCGGCGCCAACCCGTACGCCGGCGACAGCGACCTCGACGGTCTGAGCGACTATGACGAGGTGCTCGGCAAGGCCTGCGGCGTCAGGACCGTCATCACCGACCCGCTCAACCCAGACAGCAATGCCGACGGCATCCGCGATGGCGACGAGTTCCACCCCAGCGGCTGCGGCGCGACCTCGCACTCTCCCAACGCATGGAGCGATGACAACGACGCGGATGGCGTGCCGGACAGCCTCGACGTCTCGCCCTTCTCAAAGTCGCCTACCCTCGGGCATGCCGGCGCCGACGGCAGCACCCCCGCCACCCCGGGGGCGAACCTGACCCTCGATGTGCCGCTCGCCACGTTTGGCGGCCTCGCGTCGCAACAGCGGTTGTTCTACATCGATCTGCAGGTCCGCCCGGCCCAACCTGAATCGCTCAACTACGCCTACAAGCCCGGCGCGCTCGCCTGGCCCTTTGGCGACGACAAGGGCCAGATCCAGACCCCGCTGGGCGGCTACCTGACCGGCAAGGTGGGCGACCTCACCCTCGCGCCCTTTCTGGAAATCCGGATCGACGACGAAACGCAATTGCCCGACCCGCAATATCTGGCCGGCTACGGCGTCGGCCTCACCACCACCGCGCAGGGCTGCGTCACCGGCTGCGCCTGGAAGCTCAGCCTGCCCCTGGCGGTGGTCGAGCGCAACGGCGTGCCGGTCGCCTTTGCCTCCCATTTTCTGTTTGGCATCCAGGGAAGCACAACGTATCAGATCAAACTTCAGGACGCCCGTCTGAAGTGGGCGGTCCGGGGCGACACCTATCGCCCCGGCCCGAACGGCACGCTTCTCCCCCCGCCTGCCCTGCTCACCGTCTATGACGAGCCGTATGTTGTGACCGGGGCAAAGGTCAGCCTGCAGCTCGGCGCGCAGGCCCTGGTGCTGGCCCCCCAGGCCCCGGCCGCCCCCGACGAGGGCGATGCCAGCACCCTTGGCCCGGCCGCCTACCTGCGGGGCGCGCTCGAGGCCCGCTTCCTTGGCGGGCCGCTCTCGTTGTCCGAGCTCGCCCAGCGCTTTGAGGTCGGCAGCGCGGCCAGCATCACCGAGCGCTGGGGGCTGACCCAGACCTGGGCGGTGGCCGGGGCCCTGGACTTCAAGCATCTGGATGACATGCTGCTCACGACCAATGTCACCCTCACCCGCCAGGTGCTGGACGGGGCCTATCCCGCCCGCAACATCACCCCGACCCTCGTCATCGCCACCCAGCAAAGCAGCGCCGACTACAACCTGGACGAGTACCTCAGCCCTGATTACTCCAATCTGGCCATCAACCTGTGCGCCAAACCGGTCGTCACCTCGCGCAGCCTCAAGCTGAGCACGTATCGCTGGAATGCCGATGCCGACAACGGGCTGGCCGTGGCGCGGCTGCGCGCGCTGGACACCCTGGCCCGGCCGGCCGCTCTGGGCGCGTGGCAGCAACTGGCCAACGAGCAACTGCTGCGCTTCGTCGATGCCAACTACGGCCAGGTCATGGCCACCGCCCAGGAATACGCCGGCAAGGCCCGGGCCTATGTCGATGCGGGGCGGGCCGCGACGCAGCAGCTCTTCGGGGTCTGGCATGCCGGGATGAGCGCCGTGCAGCAACTTGGCACGTTGGACTGGAACGCCGCCGCCAACGCCCTCACCGACGTCCAGTTGTATCAGCGCCTGACCCAGTGGCTGGGCGAGCGGGGCTATGTGCCCGGCAGCCTGGTGCGGGCGGTCGATTTCGTGGTGGGCGTGTTTCAGACCCCCGGCGGGCCGGCCGCCTGGCTCGAGAACCAGTACAACACCGCCCTGCAACTGGTCGACGGGGTGGGGACCGTGTTGCGCGGCAGCGTGCCCACCTTCACCCTGAGCAATCTCGTCAACGGCCTGAAAAACACCACGCTGAGCGACGTGATGGCGTTCACCCGGACCGCCATCGGGATCGTCAACTACATGGCCGCCCTGTTGGGCAGCAAGTTCCTGGCTGATGTCGCCCATGCCGCGGGCGTGGTGCTGCAGGTGCTGGACACCGCCCGCAAGGTCTACGACTTGACCAACGCGGTGCTGGCCGCCGCCAAGGCGGGCCTGAGCACGGCCGCGGCCGCGGGGGTGAGCGCGCTGGCCAGCCTGGCCCCCGCGATGTCGGTGGTCGGGGCGGTGTTCGCGATCGGCTTCACCCTGTTCAATCTGTTCATGCAGCTCAGCGCGGGCGGCCTCGCCGCGGGCGCGTTGTTCTTCTTCATCGCCTCGGCCGTGCTCGCTGTGGTGAAAACCGTTGTGCTGCTCGTCCTGGCCGCCTTTGTGCCGTATGGCACCCTGGTCGCCGCCGCGCTGGCCCTCTCCGACGCCATCATCAGCCTGTTCCCTGAGTCGTCCCAGAGCGTCGCGCGCTTCTTCCTCGACCCGCTCGGCTGGTTTATCGGCCTGTTCGAGCCGGAGCCGCCCAGCCAGATCACCTGGGTCCATGGCACCCCGTATCTGGAGGGTTTCCGGGTCGGGGCCGAGGCCGATCATCCCTTCGGCATGCTTTATGCCGGCGAGCCGTTCTACGCCGAGGTCACCGGCACCCTCAGCATGTTCGGCGACTGGAACGCTCTCGACCGGGCGGCCCCGGGCTTTCTGCTCGGGCGGCACGCCGACGGCGCGCCGTTTGAGCTATGCGGCGAGGAACTCAAGCAGTTCTGGTTTGCGGACGAGAGCGCCGAATATCTTCGGGGCATTCCCAACATCCTGACCACGGTCGACGGCACCTACACCGGGCGCAGCGACGGAACCCTGTGCAAGATCGTGCGGCTGCCCTCCCAGCCGGGCTGGCAGTATCAGACCCGCCAGCTGAGCCGGATCGAGAGCGCCAAGTACATCACCTTTGTCGAGCCGATCAGCGCCACGCTGTCGCAATTCGTCGCCTTCCCGCGCTCGGTCAAGGACTTCAGCATGCGCTCACGGCTGGATGTGCTGCCCCTCCGCCCGGCCATCAACGGGGTCGTCAACATGGATGCCACCTTCGACCTGAGCTTTGTCTTCCGACAGGATGATGCGCTCTCGCTCAAGACGGCCCGCACCGCGCCTTCGTCCTCGCCGTTGTATTTCGACATCCTGCCCGCCACCGTGAGCGGCCTGTGGAACTGGGCGGCCCTGGTCAGCAAAGACCGCGACGGGGATGGCATCCCCAACACCCCCGACGCGCTGCTGTGCGCGGGCGAGAGTTACATCCCGGGCACCGACCGTTCGGCCGACAGCGACAACGACGGGATCGCCGACTTGCGCGAGCGCGCGCTTGGGACCGGTCCGTGCTGGGCCGACACCGACGACGACGGCGTGGCGGATGGGCGCGAGCTGCAGGTTGGCAGCGACCCGCTCAACCGCGACACCGACGGCGACGGCCTGAGCGACGGCGATGAACTCGCCCAGTGGGCGTTCGACGCGCCGGCCCTCGACCTCGGCGCGCGCTGGACGATCGCGCTCTCGCGCCCGTATCTGAACGCGCGCAACGGTCAGATCCTGCCCGCGCCCCAGGCCTTCCCCAACCCGCGCCAGGCCAACTTCGACGCCGACCCGCGCAGCGATCGGCGCGAAAAGACCCGTCTGAGCAGCCCCGCCTCGCGGAACGCGCTGTCGCCAGGCGAGGGCCTGGAGCTGAACATCGATCAGCAGTACACCTTTGGCGGCGGCACCGAGTTGTGGCTGCCCTCGCCGCGTTGGGAGAATGATGCCGCGCCGGCCCTCGACGCGCTGCTCAGCCTGACCCTGCCGGTGGCCTTCAGCGGCCTGCAGGTGGAGGCGGCCCTGGTGATGGATGACGGCAGCGGGCCGGACCTCGCCGCGACCACACTTCCGGTCGTGGGCCTTGTCCACCGCTTTGCCTTTCCGCCGGTGACGCTCGGGCGCAGCCTGTTTGTCCACCTTGAAGGATTGCCCGAGATCGTGATGCAACCTGTCAGCGTGACCGCCAGCGTGCGTTTCAGCGCGGCCGGTGACGCCTACGAGACCAGCGACGGCGTTGAGTTGTTCATCAATCGGGGCGGGCCGGCGGTGACGCTGGACGCGCCGGAAGCGGGCGCCTTGCTCGGCATCGGCGAGCACGCCTTCAGCGGCAGCGCCAGCGACCCGCAGGGCGTGGGCGCGCTCGAAGTCTGCCTGACCTTGCAGCCGGCCTGCCTGCCCGGCGAGTGGCGCAGGCTGCCCGAGGGGCGAGCCTGGGCGACGAACTACACCTTCGCCGCCAGCGGACACTACGCCTGGTATGGCCGCGCGAGCGACGGGTATGGCGTGCCCGGCCCGCTGGCCGGCCCCGTGTATGTCGACGTCGACGTGCAGAACGCCCAGTCGGCTTCGTTCGATTTGACCGGCACGCAGTATCTGTCGACGGCCTTCACCTTTGGCGTGCCGATGATCACCCTGACCGGCTTGCTGAGCGACACGGCGGCGGCCTTCGCCAGCGGCGCGGGCGCCGTCACCCTGGTCGCGCAGGGGCGCACAAACCAGGCCTATCAAGTCGCCGCCGACGCGCCGGGCGAGCTGGTCAGCCCGTTCACCTTCACCTGGACCCTGCCGATGGGCCAGACCGGCGGGGCGGCGGCACAGGCCCAGCGCGCCTACAGCCTGCTCGTCGCGCCCAAGGATCGGGCCGGGAATGCGGGCGGCGTGCCCGGCCAGCTCAACGTGGTGGTGGATGATATGCCGCCGTTGGTCAGGGTCAACCTGCCCCAGACCCATGACCGGACCTTCGCCCTGAACACCTTGACCTTGAGCGGGCGTGCCGACGACCAGGCCGTGCTTCAGGCCCTCGCCCAGCGCGCCCCCCACGATGGCGCGCGGACCCTGGCCAACCGCGACACGCGTTTTGGGCGGGCGCTGTATTCGCACGAGGCTGAGCGGGCCTTTGTCGCCGGCGACCTGAACGGGGACACCCTCGATGACGTGGTGCTGCTTGACTACCCGACCGGCTTGCTGCAGGTCGGGGTCTTCTTCGGCGCGCCGGGTGGCTTTGCGGCCAGCCTGGTCATCACCAACGCCGATTTGCGCCTGACCGCCAACGAGAGCCCGGTTGGCTATGCCTACACGGTGGCGCCGGCCAGCGGCATCGGCGGGGATGTCAATGGCGACGGGGTGGGTGATCTGCTCATCGGCGATCCGTTCAAAGAGCGGGTGTATGTCGTGCTGGGCAAGCGCAGCCCGATCGGGGCCGAGTGGAAGGCCCAGGACGAACTCGACAGTTACGCCAGTTACGTCCTCGAGCCGGGGACCGAGCTTGAGTTTGGCAGCGCCCTGGCCTTTGCCGGCGACGTGGACGGCGACGGCATCGGCGACCTGCTGGCCGGGGCCCGGCACAACGCAGCCGGCCCAGACACGGCGACCCTGTATCTGGGCCGCGAGCGCGGAGCGCCCGTGCCCGCCACCACCTTCATCGGGCGGGCGTGCGGCGGCTGCGCGGGCGTCATCCCCAGCCTGGCCGGGCTGGGCGATACCAACAACGACGGCCTGAGCGACTTTGCCATCGCGACCGGCGCGGGCAAGGCCTACCTGCTGCTGGGGCGGGCGTGGGACGAGTGGCCGGCGTCGCTCAGCCTGCCGAGCCAGGCCGACGCGGTCTTCGAGGGGCTGCAGGCCGGCGGCGCGCCAGTCAATCTGGTCTTCCCCGTGGCCGGCTTGGGCGATCTCAATCGAGATGGGCGCAACGACTGGTTGATCAGCGGGGATGAGAACGCCGATCAGGGCCGCGCCCACGTGGTCTTCGGGCGCGATGCGGTGAACAATCCGTACCCCACGCCGGTCCCGGCTGACGTGAGCTTGTTCATCCTCAACCCATATCGCTTTGGCGCGGTCGCGCCGCTGGGGGATCTCGATCGGGATGGCCTGCCCGACATCGGCCTGGCCCTCGGGGATGGGTCGGCCAGCTTTGTGGCGATCCTGCTTGGCAAGAGCATCCCGTCTGGGGTGAGCGCGGGGATCCAGAACGCGGCCGGCACCCTCGTCCAGACCGCCAACAACCAGCGGGTGGGCACGTGGCTGAGCGCCGGGGATGTGAACGGCGACGGCGTGCGGGATGTGCTGGTCGGCGCGCCGGGCGAGGGCGCCAGCCATTTGTTTCTCGGGCGCAACCCGCATGAGGCCGTCAGCGGGATCGCCTCGGTCGAGGTCGGCCTGTCCGGCCCGGTCGCGGCCAACACCCGCCCGACTGAGACCCTGCCGGCGGCGTGGCAGAGCATGCCGCTGGTGACGGCGATGGGCGGCGCGGTCGCGGCCTGGCGCGGGGACATCCTCAGCACTGGTCTTGCTGATGGTGACTACCGGGTGTATGCCCGGGCCGTGGATCGGGCCGGCAACATGCTGCCTGACTCGGGCTGGTATGTCGGCCCGATCGCGCTGCGCAACAACGCCGCCGCGCAGGTTCTCGCCGATGGCGTCGACGAGGTCACCTATGCGCCCGGCCCCGAGGTCACGGTCGGGATCAGCGGCACGCTGAGCGGCGATCACACCCTGGCCCGGGTGTGGACGGGCGCGCGCTGGCTGCGCCTGCCCACGGGCGCGAGCGTCTTCAACGTCTTCGATACGTTGCCGGCCAGGGACCTGTATCGGGCAACGGTCCGGAGTGTGGCCCGTGACGCGTTCGGGAACAAGACCGCCAAGAGCGACGCGCGCAACGCCGACTTTGCGGTGGCCGCCCCCGATCTGCGGGCGAGCCTGCCCCTGACCTGGATGCGGGTCGAGGACACGCCGACCCTGGTGCTGACCTGGACCGTGCCAGGCGACGGCAGCGGGATCGCCGACGTGCAGGCCGCCATCGACCGGTTCTCCAACACGCTCCCGCTCGTCACGAACCTCGCGGGCACGCTCAGCGAGGGGTTGAGCGTGCCGGGCGCCTACTACGGGCATGTGCGGTATGTGGACGGGGCGGGCAATGCGCGCACGTCGCATATCGGCCCGTTCCTCGTCAACCGGCTGGCCACCCCGTCGTATGCCCATGCGGATGGCGCGCTGCAGTTCGAAGGCCCGCCGGGCTCCGAGACCGGCGAATACCCGCTCAGCACGTACCTAAACTATGACCCGTACGCGACTGGCAAACCCGCGTTGTACGGGACCTGGGACGCGGATACGCTGCATCTGGCCCTCGACCGGGCTGACTGGCGCGGCGGGCGTGGTTTTGCGGTGTATCTCGATTCTCGGGCAGGCGGGCAGGCCGGCACGCTGGGATTGGGCGAAGCTGCCCACAGCCTGCCGATGGACGCCGACTTTGCGGTGTTGTTCGCCAACGATGCGAGCACGTTCTATGAGAGCGTGGGCGGGGCGTGGGTCGAGATGGCCGCCGCGCCGGGCACCGCGGCGGCCGGGTCGGGGACCGAGCTCGCGCTGCGGCGGGCCGACCTGGGCAATGCTGGCGATGCGATCGGCGTGCTGGCCTATGCCTTTGATCCCGAGGCGGTGACGGCGGTGCTGCCCGCCGCCGCCCGGCCATCGACCCAGCCCATTCTGAGTGGGAGCGTGAGCTTCGCCGGTAATGCGATCTCGCCCCTGCGCCTCGGGGCGCCCAGCACCGGCGTGTATCCCGTGCTCGCCAACGGCTTTGGCGGGCAGGTGATCAATCCGCAGGTGACGGCGCAGGCCGACACACAGCAACTGTGGGTGGGGATGACGACGACGCTGCGGGTGGATCTCGCGCAGGCCGGGCCGTGGGGCTTCAACGTGCCGCTCACCCTGACCCTGGGCGATGGCCTGAGCGCGCCGCCGCTGGGCATCATCGGGTGAGCGGGGCGAGCTGCGAAAGTTGCCCGGCCAACGGCAGCGCGTGGCGGGTGCGGGTCGAGGCCAGCGCGGCCAAGCAAGTTCGCTTTGTCGTGACGGCCACCCAGCCAGTCACACTGGGCGTATTCCCGGTCAGCGCGACCGTGACCCTGGCCCAATGGGGATTGCCAGGTGACGCGCCGAAGTTCGCCCAGGCCGTGTTGCGGGTGAACCACGCTGTGGACCAAGCTTCGTTCGTGGCGGACCGCTCGCCGCTGAGCTTCCGCCCGGGTGTGGTCCGGCTGGGCGTCGCGACGGGCGGCCTGGGCCAGGCCTGCTATCAGCTCGTCCAGGTGAATACCGGGAGCGGTTGGCGCGCGTTGGCAGGCAATGCCGTGACCAACACCCTGGCCGCCGACGAGACCCAGACCTGGCAAGTCCGGGTCGTCGGGCTGGACGGGCTGGTCTCGCCGGTCGAGACGATCGACGTGCGGGCCGACGGCGCGATGCCAACGGCCGGGCTCAACGCCGGGCTGGTGGTGACGTATGGCCTGGCCGCGCTGACCGGAAACGCAGCCGACGATGGCAACGTCGACTATGTCGAGGTCCGGGTTGGGGATGGGCCATTTGCCCGGGTGGATGTGGACGATCCGGCCCCGGTCGCGCTGGCGCGCCCGAGCGCAAGCGCGGCTTGGGCGTTGGCTTTGGACGTGGGCGAGCGGGATGGCGAGACGCTCTCGATCACCGTGCGGGCCGTCGACGGCGCGGGCAACGTGGGCGCCAGCAGCATCGTCACGCTGCTGGTCGACACGGTCGCGCCGCGTATCACGCCCACCTTAAGCGCGGGCCCGCCGGCCGGGGTGACGATCACGGCCAGCGATGGCAGCGGCGTGCAGGCGGTGGAGGTGAGCCTCGATGGCGGGGAGACGTATCTGCCGGCGACGGACATGGGCGGTGTTTGGACGTTTGCGTTCAGCGCCTGGTCCGGCCCGCGCATCGGTCTCGTGACGGTGCGGGCGGAGGATGTCTACGGCAACGTCAGCCAGGCCACCCTGGCGGCGCCGAGCTTCACCGCCCATTTGCCATTCGTGCAGCGGTAGCGGCGTACAACGAATGCAGGGCAGGGGCGAGCGCAGGCACGGCATATCCGCCGCCCTTGTCATTCTGAGTGCGGCCTATCGAGCTGACGCATAAACGCGAGTAACAGGCCGCGCGAAGGACCCCTGTGATGTTGCGCGGAAGCATAGGATATCGGTGATAGCACGCGTATGCCGATCCACCCATGCGCGGGGTGACGTCACAGGGGTCCTTCGCTCGCCCACACCGTTCGTCCCGCCCGAGACCCCATGGGGCTCACTGCTCAGAAACCAGGCCGCTCCGCTGGACGCGGTCGCGAACACCCTAAAGGTGGGCCCACATACGCTCGCGGCAGGGAGAAGCTTGAAGGGGCCCACCTTTAGGGTGTTCGCCCGGAGCGCACTTCCCTTCGCGCCACGACGTCGCGCCGCCGCCGTTTCTGACAGCCATTTCCCCGACAGCGGTCCGTAACTCAGGATGACAAGAATGGAGAACCGCTCGTGCGGCGACAGGCGCGCACAACGAACCCAGGGTAGGGGCGCCCTGCGGTCGTCCCTACCCATTTGACCCGTCATCCCGCGCGAACCCTTCGACAGGCTCAGGGCGAGCGCGCGGGATGACGGGCTTTGTATCTGCGCGGCGCGCGCATGGCCTCCTTGCCTGCGCGCGTCTACCGCAGAACCAGGGGGATGAAGGCCGGCCGCCAGGGCGTTTCGTCGAAGCCGATATCGAACCCCGGGCCGATGGGGCGCGCATCACCATCGAAATCAACCCCAATCCCGATGTTGACCCCGGTGTCGCGGGCGGCGCTGGCGGCGCTGAGGTGATAGTTGTCGGCGGCAGGCTGGGCAAAGGCCGGATTGGCGTAGATCGTGTTCGCGCCCGCGCTGATGCCCGCCACGCGATCGGTGGTATTGGCGAAGAACAGGTTGAAGTTCTCGTTGACGATGCCACTGGTCCGGCTGATCCCGATGCTGTGGCTGGCGATGATCGTGTTGGTGATGTTGAGCGTGCCCACCAGCGCGATGACGGCGGAGCCGCTGGCGAGGGTGGGGCTGGCGATGGTCGAGTGCCGGAGCGTTCCACCCCCGGATGCGCCGAAGACCATGGCCGCGCCCCGGCCCGACCCCGATTAGTTCCGGGCGAACAGGGCATTGGTGACCGACAACGCGCCGGCCGAGAGATAGATGCCGCCCCCATCCGAGTTGGACTTGTTGGCGATGAATTCCGTGCCCGCTACGGTCAACGAAGCGACAGCCATCACGCCGCCTCCGCGCAGTCCGGCCTGGTTGCGCCGAAAGGATCCGCCGGAGATCGTCGACACGCTTTCCAGGTATGCGCCGCCGCCGGTCTGCAAGGCCGCGTTGTTGGTGAAGGTCGTCCCGGTCATGTTCAGGGTGACCGTGCGCAATCCGCCGCCATTGCAGCCGGCAACGACGCAGGTGTTGCCGGAGAAATGGCCATTCTCGATTGCCGCCGACACGCTGGCGTTGGCGCCGCCGCCGCCGAACCCCGCTGTATTGGTGATGAAATGTGTCCCGCTGATGACCAGGGTCGACGCGGACAGGCCGCCACCGAAGCAGTTCGCATTCGTGCACGCATTGTTCTGAAAGCGCCCGCCGGTGGCCCTGACGGAGGCCGTGGCGTAGAGCCCACCGCCCCCGCCCGCCCCGGCCGCTGTGCTGGAGATCACGCTGGTATGGGTCAGGGCCAGCGGACTGCCGGTTCCGGCCGTGACCGCTCCGCCGTTGCCGCTGGAAAACCCGCGCTGGAGCGTAAGCGCGGTCAGGGTCACCGGCGCGTTGGGGCCGATGTTGAAGATGCGGTTGGCGCTTGCGCCATCGACGGCGACGCCGGGCGCGCCGCTCCCGTTTATGGCGATGCTGGCGTTGACGGCGATCTCGCCGCATACAAGGGTGATGACCTGGCCGGTGAGCGAGGAGGAGAAGACGATCGTGTCGCCGGTGACCGCGCTCAGCACGGCCTGGCGCAGCGAACCCGTCCCGCTATCGGCGTTGTTCTGGACGATCCAGATCGTGGCGCTGGGGCGCTGGGGCGCGCGGATGTCGGCCGTGGCGCAGAGCCCGGCGGGGGCTGGCGGACTGGTGTGGGCGGTCGCGCCTCGCGGCGTACCCGCGCCGCCCGGCGCGGCCCCCCACGCCAGTGCGAGCGCGATGACAATCCGGACAACTTGACGGTGTGACATCCATGATCTCCTGCCGATCACACGCGCGCGAACGGCCATCCCTCAAACTCGCGCTGTCGCGCGAGAACGAATGGGCGATTATGGCCTGAAACGCCAATCGGCGCATTCGCCGGCGGATCCAGGACGCAGCCGCCAGATGAGCCGGTTGACAGGGTCGACCAATGGCATACACTCAGGAACTGATTTGCGGACCGTCGGCTGCGATACGGTTCGCGCCGCGAGTCGAAAACCGGTGGAGAGATATGACCAAACGCGCTTCCGCACAGGACAAACTCAATCGGACTTCAGCGCCCGGCGCAGCGGCGTCGCGCGCGCGCACCGAAGCCGCCCTCACACCTGCGACGATTCAGCGCGCCCTACGCGGCCCTGGCCAGTTGACGCCCACGGACGTGCTGTCGCTTCAACAGACGATCGGCAACCGGGCCGTGTCCCGGCTCTTTGAGCGTTCCGAATCGGGTCCGACCGCCCCGCTATTGCAGGCAAAGCTCACGGTCGGCGCGGTCGATGATCCCTATGAGCGCGAGGCGGATCAGATGGCGAGCCAGGTCACGCGCTCAGGCGTTGCACCGGCGGCGCCACAACAAGAAGCGGCGTCGGAACGTGATGAAGAAGATGAGATCGAGGGTGAGGAGGAAATGCTGCAGACCAAGCCTCGGTCCGGTCACGGCCGGGAAGGCGGCGATGTAGATCCGGGCGTTTCCAGGGCTATCGAAAGCGCCAAGGGCGGCGGCCAGCCGCTCCCCGATACTGTGCGCGCATCGATGGACAGCGCATTCAGCGCCGATTTTGGCGCGGTCCGGGTGCACTCGGACAGCCAGTCCGATGCCCTCAACCAATCCCTCAACGCGCGCGCGTTCACGACCGGCAGCGACATCTTTTTTGGCGGCGGCCAATACAATCCGGCCAGCGGGGCGGGAAAAGAGCTCATCGCTCACGAGTTGACCCACACCCTTCAGCAGGGCGCCGTAGGCGTCAAGAGAACGCCGAATCAGGTCAAACCGAATGCGGATGAGACCCTCCAGCGCCGGTTTGCGCCGGCCCGCGCCAAGGGCAAAGCCCATCTGCGGGACGAGAATGCCTGGGACACGCACAAGGGTCCGGCGATCCCCCGGGGCACGCGACTACTTGTCGATACCGACAACGCAAACGCCAAGCAGCAGGTGCGCAAGTTCGGGTGGAACACCACCTGGCGCCCCGCCGTGAATGTCCCGCCCGACCATGTGGGGGCCGTGCCCGATGATCACAAGGGTTACATCCGGTCCTCCAAATCGCAAGTTGCGGGCGACACGCTTGAGGCGATGATGCGCAGCAGGATTCAGGGATACCTGCAGACGGCCGAGACCCGTCATCCCAGTCTGGTCGGCCAGTTGGATAAGGCGGAACACATCCAGTTCCTGATGGAGAAGGCCATTCGTTTCGACGTGTGGAGTGGCGCCGCGCTCGAACCGTTCGTTTCAGCCTTCGGCGCGAAGGAGGCGAAGTTTGCCCGGATCCAGGCCGGGGCCGACTACGTTGCTGATGTCGTCGAACACTGGCGGGGCTGGCTGCATCCGGAGAATCCAGACCTGGTTGTCCTCAACGACGTCAGTCTGGTCAAGAGCGATCTGCATGAGCGCGGCCTGGGCGTCGTAAAGGCGAGATTCACCAAACCTGTGGGCGCCTTGAACGCGCAATTTGGCGCGAAGACCGACGTTACCGCTTTCATCAAACCGGAAGACAAGAGCCTCGAACAGAATCTGCTGGGCGACAACCCCAACAGCGCCGTCAACCGGATCAATCGGATCGCCAACCTGAGAGGGCCGACCGAGAAGCTGAAGTCGATCAAGATGGAATCGACCGATGATCATGGGACTCTGGTCGAAGCGGCCGAGGGCGCAAGCGCCGAAGCCATCCGCAAGCTCGACCCGAATGACCAGGCATTCGGGCAATCTTTCCATGAGACGCTTGTGTTCGCCTATCTTGCCGGCATTGATGATCTGCATTACAAGAACGTGTATTGGCAAGGTGGCGCGCCAACGCTCATTGATGCGGACAACGTGCTCAGTCGCAATCAAATGGAAGGCGTTGACAATGGCGCCATACCCCAGAGCGGGTTCAGCAGCAGCTACAACCGGGTCGAGGCCCAGAAGAACAAGACCGCCATCAGCACCCAGGACAACTCACAGATCAACAGCAAGATCCTCGACGTCATGCTTCACAACCCCAGGAAACGGCGCCAGATCATCAATGTGATCAAGGCCGCGATCCAGGGGCACCGCGGCCGCGTCGTTCCCATCCGCACAAACCAGTGGGGCGCAAAACTGAGGTCCTACCCGACCCACGCCAATCAGGCCGCGTTTCTCGACGAAATGGCAACCCGGCAGTTTCTCGTCCGGCAATCCGCCGTCGACGGCACCGGTTTTGACCGGGATATTGGCCCGGGCTTGTTTGGTGTCGTAGGCGCCAATGCCGCCGACCCGTTCTACGGGCCGGGCCCGGAGCGGGCCATGACCAAGCGCGATCTTGACTCGGGGGTCATCCCGTTCTATGAATATGAGTTTGACACCGGGCACGTGACGCACAACGGAACAAAGATTTACCACGGCCAGACCCTCGAGCAGGCGATGGACGCCATGCTGACCAGGTTTGGCGGTTAGACGGGCGGGATGGGCGACTACTTTGACCTCGGCCGGCATACCCGCCCGGTGAGTACGGCCTCGCCCATGGCGCAGGTGTGGTTTGACCGTGGGCTGATGTGGTGCTACGCCTACAACCACGAGGAGTCGGTGCGCTGCTTCCGCCGGGCGCTCGAGCGCGATCCGGCCTGCGCGATGGCCTACTGGGGCATCGCCTATGCCTCGGGCTGCAACTACAACAAGAAGTGGGAAGCATTTGCCCCCGACGAGCTGATCGAGGCGGTGATCACTTCGCGGCGCGCCACCGATGAGGCGCTCGCCCACCTGGCCGGCGCGACGCCGGCCGAGCAGGCCCTCATCCGTGCTCTCGACAAGCGCTATCAGTCGGCCACCCCGGTCAGCCCGCCCGAGTTCATCGCCTGGAACGACGCCTATGCCGCCGCCATGCGCGAGGTGTACCGGGCCTTCCCGGATGACCTGGATGTGTGCACGCTGTTCGCCGAAGCCCTGATCAACCGCACGCCCTGGCAGTTGTGGGACCTCAAGACGGGCCAGCCGGCCGAAGGCGCCAGCACCCTCGAGGCGGTCGGGGTGTTGGAGCGCGGGCTGGGCCAGATGGACGCGTCCAGCGCGTTGCCCAATCCGGGCGTGCTGCATCTCTACATTCATACGATGGAGATGTCGCCCCATCCGGAGAAGGCCCTGCGGGCCAGTGACGCCCTGCGCGACCTGTGCCCGGATGCCGGCCATCTTTGCCACATGCCCTCGCACATCGATGTGCTGTGCGGGCACTACTACGCTGGGATGGTCGCCAACAGCCACGCCATCGTCGCCGACCAGAAATATGCGGCGGTCGAGGGCGGGTTGAACTTTTACACCCTGTATCGCTGCCACGACCTGCACTTCAAGCTGTATTGCGCGATGTTTCTCGGCCAGTACCGGCCAGCGATCGAGGCCGCTGATGCGCTCGTGGCTGCGCTGCCCGAGGCGCTGCTGCGGGTGGCCTCGCCGCCGATGGCCGATTGGGCCGAGGGCTTTGCGCCCATGCGCCTGCACGCCCTGGTGCGTTTTGGCAAATGGCAGGAGATCCTCGACGCGCCGCTGCCGGCTGACCCCGAACTGTATTGCGTGACGACCGCGATGCTGCATTACGCAAAAGGGGTCGCCTATGCGGCCAGCGGGCGGGTCCCCGAGGCCGAGGCCGAGCGGGCGCTGTTTGCCGCCGCCTGGGCCCGGGTGCCCGAGACGCGCTACGTCTTCAACAATCGCTGCATCGACGTGCTTGCGATCGCGGCCGAGATGTTGAATGGCGAAATCGAGTATCGCAAGGGCAATCACGACCTGGCGTTCCGCCATCTGCGCCAGTCGGTGGCGCTGGACGATGCCCTGCCGTATGACGAGCCATGGGGGTGGATGCAGCCGGCCCGGCATGCCCTGGGCGCGTTGCTGCTCGAGCAGGGCCGGGCCGCGGAGGCCGAGCAGGTGTATCGGGCCGACCTGGGCCTGGATGGCGCGCTGTCCCGCCCGTCACAGCACCCCGAGAATGTTTGGAGCCTGCACGGGTATGTGGAGTGCCTGCATACGTTGGGCAAGCACGCCGAGGCGGCCGTCATGCAGCCTCGCCTCGATCTCGCCCTGGCCCGGGCCGATGCCGGGATCAACGCCTCATGCTTCTGCCGGGTGGGCGAGTCGTGTTGTGATTGACCTCAGACAGCCGTCTGCTCGCGCAACGCCGCGGCCCGCGCTTCGCAGCGCTCCCACACTTCGACATAGTCGTTGGCCGAGCGGAAGAGCGGGGCGAAGTCCTCGATCGAAAGGCCCTGGTTGCGCAGGTCCTGCAGGAAATCGGGCAGCAGTCCGTAGTGGGCCATCCCGTCCAGGTTGATATCGAAGTCGCGCCGGGGCCCGGCCACGCAGCGCGTCAGGGGCGGATTGTCGCCGGCCATCGCCTGCCACTTTCGCCACACGACGCTGATCTTGGCGTGCCAGCGGATGACATCGTCGTCGCGCTCGCCCGCGGGCAGGTCGAGGCCGGCCTTCACCTGATAGGCCGCCCACTGTTCATCGCTCCAGCGGTCCGGCAGATCCGCCCGCCGAAGCGTCGGTTCGGTCCCGGCCGCGCGCGCGTCATCGGCCAGCCAGAAACCGCGGGTGATGTTGTCGACGTTGTCCTGTCCGGAAGAGCATGTGCAGCGCGTTGTCGACCGTGGCCGCGGCGACGGGCGGCGTGTCGCTTTCGGGATGCGGATCGCGATCGGGACGGAAGCCGGCCGCAAATTGGGCAATCGCCTGCCAGGCCTCGCGCTCTTCGCGGTCATAGGCCCGCGGGCCGCTCTCATCGAAGCGATGCCAGCGATAGTCGCTGATCGGCGTCGCATAGCGGACCCCGTTGACCTGCGCGTCGATCTGCCCGCGCCGTAGCGGCAGGCGGCGCCGGTCGTCGCGCAGGTCGTGGGCGGCGAATGTCCCGAAGCGCGGGCCGGGCAACGCCGCAGCGCCGTTGACGTCGCTGCCCAGGGCCACCCCGCGCCCGCCCATCTTGTCGAGCGCATACAAATAGGCCGCCGCCCAGGAAGTGCTGCTGCCCGCGCACGGGCGCGGGATCTTGCCCGCCAGGTCGGGGAGCAGCGCGCCCGGATCGCTCACATCGCCCTGGGTCAGGAGCGGTGCGCACATCCCGCCCAGGCGTCCAATGCGCTCGATCTGGTCGGCCCGCTTCGCCGCCTCGTGGGCAACCTTGTGGACATCGTCGGTGGGGTACTGCCCGGGATCCTGCCGGTCGAATTCGACTCCGGCGCTGAAGGCCAGATCGCGATACCAGGCGTGGGTTGACAGGACTGGATAGGCATGCCGCTCGGCCAGGTCGAGCGCGGTGTCGGTCCCCTTCTGCGACATGTGATCGATGTCGATCAGCATGCCTCGGCGCATCATCTCCTCCAGAATGATCAGGCCGTACTCGCTCAGGCCGCGCGCGTTTGCGTGCCCGCCCCGCACGTCGGGGTGGGCCAGCGCTTCGGCCAAATCGCGGAAGACCGGGATCTGGTGCAACAAGGTCTGGCGGTTTGCCGCGCGCCGGGCGGGCGTGAGTGAGTCGCCCTGGGCGACGACGGCCCGCTCCGCGCTGTCGACGACATCATCGCCGTCAAAGTCCAGGCGATAGCGGACCCCGCTGTTCCAGCCGTCGACCACGTCATAGTGACGGCCGGTCACAAACACGTTGAGCAGATCGAGCAGGCGCATGTAGATGGCCGTCCCGCCAAAGGCGTTGTCGGTGAGGTGAATCGGCGTGATCTGGCGCACGCCCAGGCTGGCCAGCCAGTCGAGCTCGGCCGCGATCAGCGCCCGGGCGCGGCCCAAATCGTCGCCGCTGAGCTCCCGCAAATCCTCCATCCGGCGCCAATTGCCCAGCGAGTCAACTTCGACCCCAAGCACGACCGCGAGCTTGTTGGCCTGGATGATGGCGCGCGCCTCGGCCGGCGTGGTGGCGATCTGCATCCAGCCCCGGCCCGGACCGCCAGCCTGCCGGTCGAGGTGGGCGACCATCTCCTTCATCCCGCTGATCTGGCGGACGATGGCATTCCGGTCGTCGGTGGGCAGGCGCGGGTTGGTTCGGGTGCCCAGCAACTCGTTGTTGACGGCCAGGCATGAGATCAGGCGCAAACCGCCCTGGTAGGCCCGATACAGCCAGTCGACATAGGTTTGCTGGTGGACGAGGGTGGTGAAGCGCGGCCAGATGACGAAGTCGGGCCAGCCGCCGCCGGCCGGATGGCCGAACTCGGGGTTGGCGTTGAGCAGCCCGCCATGGACCGGTTCGCAGGAGGGCAGGGCGGCCTGCAGCCCGGCGTCGCCGGTGTGTTCCGGGGTCATAGGGCAGGCCCCAGAAGGCATTCCCGCCAAAAGCCAGGTGGGCCATGAGGTGGGCATGCAGATCGGCGAAGCCCCACAGACCCGGGCCCGGCTCGCCTTTCCAGTAGTCGCCGCCCAACGGCACACGCGGCGCGCCGGAGGCGGGAGTGTGATCATTGCTCATCGGTCCTCTCCTGGGTCGGAGGTTGGGCAGGGGATCGCGGCAGGTTGGCTGCCTCGGCCCGATGTCGTTTGTTCTGCTCGTATTGAGGGTAGCACCAATTGCCCTGACGAGGGTCGCGGACAATAATCCCGGGCCCGCTCAATGCACGCAGAAGTATTTCTCGTTGTAGCCAACCGTCTCGCCCTGGGTGTTGAGGATATACAGCTCGATCTTGAACCCATCGTAGCCGAACTCACTGGCGTTCATCGCGTAGATGAAGTTGTTGGGGCCATCCGATCCGCTCACGGCCACGTTGCGGGTGCCGGTGTAACCCGCCTTGCCCGAGCAGTACGTCGATGGGTCGATCCTCAGTTGTATGCCGTTGATTCCGAAGATGTTCCACTTCAGCGAGAGGTCCCGGGTGTCGCCTCGATTGAAGTGCAGGATCGAATCCCAACCGGCCACGTATTCCAGATCCTGCTTCGAGCAGAAGATGTAGTTCGCCGGGTTACCAGGCGTGCCCTTCCACCAGGGCGAGCTTGCGTTGCATGCCTCAGGGATTGAGGGATCGCGCCACAGGGTCGGCAAGTAGAGGTAGCGCTGGGTGGCCGTCCGCGAGGGCGGGCCGGCCGGGCCGGCCTGCGCGCGGGGTGGGGAGCCGGAGACTGCCAGAAGTTGCGCGGCCAGAAATACCAAAATAACCAGCAGCCGATAGGCGCTGCGACGAGGTTGAAGCGGCATTGAGGTGAGGATCATAACGCTTCCGGACGAGAAGCCCATTTTCCGGAAGCTGGATACAATCCTGAACGAATTCGCGCTTGACCACCGCAGGAAGGTTTGATGCAAGACTTTGACATCGAGAATCACTCGCGTCTGCGCGCCTACCTGATCGACAAGGCCTATCTGCGCGCCGGCGAGGACCCTTTGATCCAGAATCTGCCCGGGGGCGTGTCGAACCGGACCGTGCTGGTCAAGCGTCAGACCGGAGAGGCCTGGGTGATCAAACAGGCCCTGGCCAAACTGCGGGTCAAGGTCGATTGGTTCAGTGATCCCAGCCGGATTCACCGCGAGGCGCTTGGCCTGTCCTGGCTGCCGCGCTTTTTGCCCGAAGGAACGATCCCGCCCTTTGTCTTTGAGGATGAAACCAACCACATCGTCGCGATGGGGGCAGTGCCGCCGCCGATTGAGAATTGGAAGGAGCAGCTTCTCGGCGGGGCGGTCTCGCTCGATCTCGTCGACCAGTTCGGGCGCATCCTGGGCGGGATTCATCGCGGCGCGACGCTGCAGCGCGACAACGTCCAGCCCATCTTCGCCGATCAAACCTTCTTTGCCTCGCTCCGGCTTGAGCCGTACTATCTGTATACCGCCGAACAGCAATCCGCGGCCCGGGAATATCTGTTGGGCCTCGTCCACGAAACGGGCGCCAACGTTCATACCCTCGTGCACGGCGATTACAGCCCGAAGAATATCCTGGTCCATAACGGCCGGCTGGTCCTGCTCGATCACGAGGTCATTCACTTTGGCGACCCGGCCTTTGACCTTGGGTTTTCGCTGACCCATCTGCTGAGCAAGGGGCACCATCTGGCCCCGCTCCGGCCCGCTTTTCGGGCCGCGGCGAGGGCGTATTGGACGGCCTATCTCGACGCCCTCGGCGAGCTGCCCTGGCGGGCCGGCCTGGAGGCGCGCGCGGTGCGGCACACGCTTGGCTGCCTGCTGGCCCGGGTGTGCGGGCGCTCGCCGCTCGAGTATCTGACGCCCGAGCAGCGCGAGGCGCAACGCGTCGCCGTCCTGGGCCTGATGGCCGCGCCGCCTGCCAGCGTATTCGAACTCATTGACCTCTTTCTGGAAAGGATGTGACCGATGCCGACGATCTCAGAACTGCGCGCGCTTGAAATCCTGGACAGCCGTGGCCGGCCCACCCTGCTGGCCACCTGCGCGCTGGCCAGCGGGGTCACTGCCACGGCGTCGGTTCCATCCGGCGCCTCGACCGGCACGGCCGAGGCGCTCGAGCTGCGCGACCGCGATCCCAGACGCTACCGCGGCCTGGGCTGTTTGACTGCCGCCCGGCATGTTTCGGAAGACATCCAGCGCGCGTTGCGGGGGAAATCGTTCGCGTCGCAGGCGGCGCTGGACGAGGCGCTGATTGCGTTGGACGACACGCCCAACAAATCGCGGCTGGGGGCCAACGCGATCCTGGCCGTGTCGCTGGCCTTTGCTCGCGCCCACGCGGCCGAGCGGGGCGTCCCGCTGTACCGCCACTTCGGCGAGATGGCCGGCGCGCCGGCCTCCCGCCTGCCCCGGCCGATGATTAACTTGTTCAGCGGCGGCAAACACGCCGGGGGGCAGACGGCGATCCAAGATGTCCTCATCATCCCGACCGCGACGACGATGGGCCAGGTCCTGGCGGATGCCTATGCGGTGTATCAGGCCGCGGCCGAGCTCACCCAGCGCAAGTACAACGCCCGTCCGCTCAAGGCCGATGAGGGCGGCCTGGCTCCGCCCTTTGTGGACGAAGAGGCCATGCTGCAGGACGCGCTCGAGGCGATCCGTCTGGCGGGGCTTGAACCCGGGCGCGACATCGCCCTGGCCGTCGATGTGGCCTCCAGCCACTTCTTCGAGAAGGGCGTGTATGCCATGGGCCGCGAGCGGCTTTCAGGCGAGGGGATGGTTGAAAAGCTGATCCGTTGGACGGAGGCCTATCCGCTGCTCAGCATCGAGGACGGGCTGGCCGAGGAGGACTGGCCGCCCAGGGCGCGGCTGCGCCAGAAACTCGCCGGCCGGGCGCTCACGTTAGGCGACGATCTGCTGTGCACCAATCCCGGGCGGATCCGGGCGGCGATCGCGTCCGGGGCGGACGACGCGCTGCTGCTCAAGCTGAATCAGATCGGGACCCTGACCGAGGCGCTCGAGGCGTCTGCGCTGGCCCGGGCCGCGGGCTGGCAGGTGGTCGTGAGCGCGCAGCGGGGAGACCGAGGATAACTGGCTGGCCGACCTGGCGGTTGGCTGGGCCGGCGACTACATCAAGATCGGCTCGATCACTCAATCCGAGCGGCTGGCCAAATACAACCGCCTGCTGGTGATCGAGGAGGAGACGGGGTGGCGGGTCGGGACGCCGGGCAAGCGCATGTGAGACTGGGGGCCGGCCTCCCTCCCACCGTTGTCATCCTGAGTTCCGGACTGCCTTTGGCGGAAAGGGCGGCCAGAAATGGCGGCGCTCGATAGCGCGTACAAAAAGCGCAGGCATCCTGAGCGGAGCGCATTGGCGCGCAAGCGTCGATGCGCGTAGTCGTAGGGCGCCTGCGCTCCTCCGAAAGCGGAAGCGTCCTTCGGCTTCGCTCGGGAGGCCTCCTTCGACTGCGCGCGGCTGGTATGGCCGGGCCAAGTTCATCACGGCCGCCGCGCTCCGCTCAGGATGCTTCCGCAGGAGGATGAAGAGCCTGGTTTCTGAGCAGCGCGGCCCTCTGAGTCTGGGCATTCCTGGACGTATAGGCCGCGCGAAGGACCCCTGTGACGCTGCGCGGAAGCATAGGAAATCGGTGACAACACGCATATGCCGATTTACCCATGCCCGGGGTGATATCACAGGGGTCCTTCGCTCGCCCCGTTACGCTCTTGCCTGCCGACGCTCGGCGGGGCTGCTGCTCAGAAACCAGGCCCACCATTGTTTGCGGAAGCATCCTGAGCGGAGCGCGGCGGCCCACATGAGCTTCCATCGGCCGTGCCAGCCGCGCGCAGTCGAAGGGGCGCTTCCGCTGGCAGGTCGAGCGCAGGCGTCCTTCGACTACGCGCCTCGACGCTTGCGCCGATGCGCTCCGCTCAGGAGCCCTCCTGAGCGAAGCCGAAGGATGCCTGCGCTTGTTGTGTGCGCTACCGCGCACACGCCGCTTCTGGCAGCCCTTTCCGCCGAAGGCGGTCCGGAACTCAGGATGACAATCGTGCGTGCGCGGGCGCCACTCATTTCAAGTGCGCCCAACGGGGCAATGCCAGCACCTCGGGGTTGACGAGCGCGGCCGGCCGGCGCCCGGACAGGATGGCGGCGACATTCTCGGCCGCCAGGGTCTCGAGGTCGACGATCGACTGCTCGGAATAGAAGGCCACATGCGGGGTGACGATGAAGTTGGGCAGTTGCAGCAGCGGATGGTCGCCCGGGATGGGCTCCGGGTCGAAGACATCCGCCGCCGCCCCGGCGATCCAGCCCTCGCGCAAGGCCTGGAGCAGGGCCATCGGATCGATGATCGCGCCGCGGGCGGTGTTGATCAGATACGCCGTCGGCTTCATGCTGCGCAGGCGCTCGGCGTTGATGAGGCCGCGGGTGGCCGGCGTGAGCGGGGTATGAATGCTGACGAAATCCGCCTGCGCGAGCAGCGCCTCCAGGCTGACGGGCTGGGCCCCCTGGTCGCGCAGCGCCTCGGGTTTGGCCCGCGGGTCATACACCAACACCCGCATCCCAAACGCGCGCGCTTTGGCGGCGAGGGTCCGGCCGATCTTGCCAAACCCGATGATGCCCAGGGCCTGCCCGCGCACCCGGAATAGCGGCATGCCGGTCCTGAGCGACCAGGTGCCGGCGTGCACGGCGGCGTTGTAGCGGATGACCTGCCGGGCGCAGGCCAGGATCAGGGCCATGACGTGCTCGGCCACCTCGACGAGGCAATAGGCGGGCACGTTTGTCACCGGGATGCCCAGGCGGGTCGCTTCGTCGACGGCGATGTTGTCCACCCCGATCCCGTAGCGGCCGACGACCTGCAGCTTTGGGCCGGCAGCGATCACCGCGGCGGAGACCTTCTTGAAGCAGGTGAGGATGGCATCGGCCTGGGGGACGAGGGCGAGCAGCTCTTCCTCGCTGCCGGTTTGAGCGAGCAGCAGCGTCGCGCCGACCTTCGCCAGCACCTTCGCCTCGGGCGCGGTGGAGGGCCAGGTGGTGTCGGTGACGAGGACGATTTTGTCGGGCATGGGTTGCGCTCCTCCAAGGGTGAGTGGTCGGTCGATTATGGCGTGATTCGGGGGGAAAGGCGTCATACGCGCCGATGGTCCACGTCTGGCGGCCGGGGCGACCCGCAGTCGCCCCGCCCCCCCGTCATCCCGGCGCAAGCCGGGATCCATACCGCGGCCGTGCAGTATCGAGGCGTAACGCTGGTTTCGTTCCAGCATGGATATGGGTCCCGGCATGCGCCGGGATGACGGGGGTTGTGTTTAAGGTCAATTCACGTCGCGAGTATGGCATGGAATCTGCCAGGGCCCTGAGCCTGTCGAAGGGCCCGGAAGGGTCCGGCGTACCCTGGTTTGGACCGCGGGCGAAGGGCCCTTCGACAGGCTCAGGGCCCTCCCGGTTGAACCATTGACACATCCCGCATCGCCGCGTAGAGTTCCCGAGCCATGCGCGAGAGCATCATCGACACCGATATCCACCCCGCGGCGAACCCCAAACACATCGCGGAGTTTCTGCCTCAGCCCTGGCGAGCGCGCTGGGAGATGGGCAACATGGGCTCGCCCCCGCTCGGCTATTGGAATCCAAACGGGGTGCGGCGGGTCGACGCGATCGGCCCCGATGGCGCGCCGATCGCCAGCGACCCGGTCCACCTGTCCAAGCTCTTCTTCGACCCGTATGGGATCGAATACGGCATCTTCCTGACCGAGCCGCATCAGGTGCTGCTCACCCCTGAGCCCGATTTCGCGGCCGCGGTCGCCAGCGCCATTAACGACGTCATGATCCAGCGCTGGCTGCCGGTCGATGCGCGCTTCCGGATCGCCATGCACGTCTCGCCGGTCGATCCGGCCCTGGCTGCCCGCGAGATCCACCGGGTCGGCGACACGCCCGGGGTGGCCGCGGTCATGCTGCCCAGCGGCGCGCGGATGGCCTATGGCGACCGCTACTACGATCCGATCTACCAGGCCGCCTGCGAGCACCATCTGCCGGTGTGCATGCATCCGGGCACCGAGGGCGCCGGCATCTCCGGGGCGCCGACCTCGGCTGGCTATCCCGGCTCGTATTTCGAATGGCATACCGGTTTGGTCAGTTCATTCATCACCCATCTGGTCAGCCTGCTCGCCCAGGGCACTTTCCAGAAGTTCCCGGGTCTGACCTTTGTGCTGGTGGAGGGCGGGGTGAGTTGGATCCCGCCCGTGCTGTGGCGGATGGACAAGAATTGGAAGGGGTTGCGCAAGTCCGTGCCGTGGCTGGACCGCCTGCCCAGCGAGATCGCCCGCGAGCACATCCGGATGACCACCCAGCCGATCGAGGAGCCCGACCGGCCGGGCGCGCTGCAGGACATGCTGGGGATGTTCGATGCCGCGAAGATGCTGATGTTCAGCAGCGACTTCCCGCACTGGGACGGCGACACGCCGGACTTTGCCGGGAGGCATTTCAAGGGCGAGTTGCGCCGGCGGGTGATGAGCGAGACCGCGCGGGAGGTGTATCGCCTGCCGCCGCCGGCCGGGGATTGAGATGATCCGCGTCGCGGCGATCGATGAGCTCCCGCCCGGGGCGCGCCGGCTGGTCCAGGCCGGCCAGCGCACGATCGGGGTGTACAACGTGGGCGGCACATATGTCGCCGTCCTCAACGCCTGCCCGCACGAGCTGGCCCCGATCTGTCTGGGCCGGGTGGACGGCACCACGCTTCCCTCGAAGCCGGGCGAATGGCGCTGGGGGCGCGAGGGCGAGATCCTGGTCTGCCCCTGGCACGGTTGGGAGTTCGATCTGCTCAACGGCGGGCGCTGCCTGACCGACCCGCGCGCGCTGCGGACCTATCCGGTCGAGATTCGCGATGGGGCGGTGTGGGTCGCCGAATAACGATTCTGATCTATCCGCAGATTACGCAGATTAACGCAAATTGGGGCATGTTCAGGCGGGACGCAGTACCAGCCAAAAAGAATCTGCGCGAATCTGCGTAATCTGCGGATAGATTCTGGTGCTTACAGCTTGCGCATTTTAGCGCATACGTATCACTTGCCTCGATCTCCTCGGCCCGCCGAACCAGATCGCGGATGTCATCCAGCACGTGCACGTAGCGGCCCGACAGGCGGTCGGCCTGGCCGCTGGCCAGAAAGACGCACAACTCGGCCGCCCGCTCTGGCGGGACCCAATCCGCCTCGGGCTTGTTGTCCATGATCGGCATGGCTTTCGTCATGGCCGTCTTGACCATCCCCGGGCTGATCCCAAAGACGCAGATGCCCTGATCCCGGGTTATCTCCGCAAGCGAGTCCGTCAGCCGAATCAAGGCCGCTTTGCTTACCGAGTAGGCCGAGTAGGGCGGGGTCGGGCGGACGCCGGCGTTGCTGGACACGTTGATGATCCGCCCGCGCTGGCGGGCCACCATGCCGGGCAGAACCGCCTGGGCGCATAGATATGGCCCGCGCAGGTTGACCTCGATCACCCGCCACCAATCGTCGGCCAACTCCCAGCCCTGGTCGGCCGCGCCGGTCATGGCCGCGTTGTTGATCAGCAGGTCGATCGGGCCCAACTGGCGGATCGTCTCGCCGACCATCTGTTCGACGGCTCCCTGCTCGGCGACATCGAGGGCGAACGCGATGGCCTGCCCGCCCTGAGCTTCGACGAGCCGGACGGTCTCATCGAGTTCATCTCGGCTGCGCGCGGCGACGGCGACCTTGACCCCGGCCCGGGACAGAGCCAGGGCTGTCATGCGGCCGATGCCGCGCCCGCCGCCGGTGATGAGGGCGACCTGGCCGGCCAGAGAGGCGAGGGTTGGATCGGGGGTAATCGTCATATTGCTCATGGGCCGTGCGCGCTCGATAAACATCAGGCGAGATCAGTATCTCCGCGCCAAGCGCGGGGATACTGATCTCGCCACACCGTTATTGGGTGACTTCTAGCCCTTTGAGAGCTCGACTTTGTTCGCCCGGGACTCGCTGCGCCCGTTGGGCGGCACGCTCTTCTTGAGGATCTCGAACTTGATCTTGTTGCCCGGGATGGCGCTGACCGTCCGGATGATCTGATAGGTGCTGTTGGGGATGTCGTGCCAACTGGCGCCGTTGTCGTCGGTGTACTGGTAGACCTGGTCGCAGGTGTACGAGATCTTGGCCGGCCCGGCGAAGTTGAGGATGGTCGGACCCCAGGCGCCCTTGGCATCGTGGGTGTCGCTCATGTTGCCGACGGTGCCGGGCGAGCTGACGGCATTCCCGACCCCGAAGTGATGGCCGGCGTGGGCATAGGCCGGGTCGAGATACGGGATGGCCGGCCCGGCCGGCGTCCCCCAACTGACCGCCTCCCGCACCTTGATGTGGGCGAGGTCGGCGAGTTTGCCCGAGTCGCTCTCCCACACGGCGTCATGCTTGATATTGCCACCCGACAGCGCGGTCAGGGACTTGGTCTTGAAATTCACGAGGCGGGCAGCCATCAGAGCCTTCAGACCAGGCACATTGTCGATCAGGTACTTGCGCGCGCGGACGTACTTCTTCCACTTGTCCGGCGTGATTTTGCGCATTTCCGCGGCCACCTTATCCGCGGCGATGCTCTTTGTTACCTGGGCGACCAGCGGGTGCAGGTCGCTGGTTTTCACCCGCTCGTAGGTCGGGTTATCCAGCTTCACGGCGGCCATAAACGTCTCGAGCTTAAACATGTTTCCCCTCCCAAATAGCGGGGACCGGGTTCAGCAAGCCTTTTTCAGCCTCGGACGCGGCCCCCCATTGATTCCCGGCGATTATAGACATTCTCAAGGATTGCGATAGCCGCCAGCGCGAAGTTGCCCCAATAACATGCGGCGAGATCAGCATCCCCGCGCGAAGCGCGGGGATGCTGATCTCGCCAATCGGATATGGGATGACCTCTAGATCAGCTTCTTCTTGGTGATGCGCTCCAGCCAGGTCTTGGCTTCGGCCGGCGGCGAGACGAGGCCGCCGCCAAAGGTGAGGCTGCCCGGCCCGGTCAGGCCGCCCTTCTTGATCTTGATCGTGCCTTCCTTCTTGACGGCCGAGCTGGCCAGCAGGAAAGCAATCGTGGCTTTGTCATGCCCGGCATGCTGGTCGGTGGTGCTGCCGACCAGGATGACCGGCTTGTAGTAGGCGGCCTTGAGGACGGCCCCATCCTTGGCTGCTTTCAGGTTGGCGGCGTTCCGCGTTTCAATCGCGGCGGCTTGGGATGCGGTTAGGTTTGGCATGCTGTTCTCCTTTGGTCTACGAATTTGGCGGATTATATTGGCGTGCGCAAAACGCGCAAGGGGGGGCGGCGGCACCGGCAACCGATTTTGCGGAAACGAGTAGACTCATGGCGATCCGCGCGACTTCCTGCTTTACGGCAACGAGGGGGTGCAAGTCATCCCGGGTAACGCGGATTCGATATCTCCTGGCGAAGCCGGGGGTTATCGAATCCGGAATGGGTCTTGTTGGTGGTTCGCAGGGACTCAAAAGGAGGGACACGCAATCATGTTGAAACTAAGTTCGGTGTTGATTGGAACGAAACAGCTCCCGGCGATGGCGGCATTCTATGAAAAGGTGCTTGAGAAGCCGGCCGACATGACCGACGAAGGGTTTTTCGGCTGGCAATTGGGCGGCGCGTTCTTCGGTGTCTTTGAGCATTCCGAAATGGGCGGAAGCGCGAAGGACCCGGGCCGGGTGATGTTCAATCTCGAAACATCCCAGGTCAGGGAGGAAACCGAACGCATTCGCGCCCAGGGCGGACCGGTCGTCCACGAGCCGTATGAAGGTGCCGCGGGCTGGATTGCGACCTTCTCTGACCCGGACGGCAATTACTTCCAGTTGATGAGCCCGATCCCGATGGGGTGAGGCAGATTCCCGACCTCGCAGGTCGGCGCGTCAGGGTCAAACAGGATGAGATTCGAGGCGCCGCCCTGGCGCTGCAACATCGGCTGCCACTGGCCAGCCGGGATGCCCACTTTGATCACGCGCGCGGGCTGCGGCGCGTGGCCTGGTAGTGGAAGTCATCCTAAAATGATTGGCGAGATCGCAATCCCCGCGCTTCGCGCGGGGATTGCGATCTCGCCAATCATTATCAGGACGGCTTCTTGAGGAAGAGACAATGGACACCCCCTCCCAACGCCTCGCGGCCCAAATTGTCGAGCGGCTGCTCCGCGAAGGGCTGCTCTCGGCCGAGGCGGCCCGTGACCTGGCCCGCCTGCTGGCCGAAGGCAACCTGCGCGCCGAGGACTGGCAAGCCCGCCTCGGCCCTGCCCAACCCAAGGAGGACGGCCGATGAGCGCCGCCGGACTGCGCAAACTCACGATCGAGTCCCTGCGCGGCGCCGTTCTCCCGTTCAGCCTGCCCTTCGAGCCGGGCCGCAAGCTGACCCTGCTTTACGGCGAAAACGGGTCCGGGAAATCGACGATCTGCGACGCTTTTGATTTCCTTGGCAACGGCAGCGTGGGATCGCTGGACGGGCGCGGGTTGGGCAAGACCAGCAAGTACTGGCCCACCGTGGGCAAGAAACCGGCCGATGTGGCCGTGACGCTCGAGGCGCTCGACAACACGATCTGCCGGGCGAGCCTGGTCAAGGGCGAGGTCCTGACCAGCCCGGCCGCCGCCCGCCCGCGGGTGGAGATGCTGCGGCGCAGCCAGATTCTGGGGCTGATTGAGGCCAAGCCGGCCGAGCGCTACGAGGCCATCCGCCGCTTCATCGACGTGCCGGGGGTGGAGGCCTCCGAAGGCGCTTTGCGCCAGTTGGTTCGCGACCTCAGCCAGGCCCGCGAGCTGGCTGCGACTCGGGCCCAGGAAAACCTGGCCGCCATCCGCGAGTTCTGGGAAGCGGCTGGCAAGCCCCGCCTGGCCCCGATGGTGTGGGCCGAGGCCGAGGCCAGGCGCGATCCCGCCGGCGCCGATGCCGAGGTCGCCGCCCTGGCCCGAACCCAGGCGGCGTATGCTCGCCTGGGCGACGCTCCGGCCCGGCTCAAGGCCGCCCGCGACGCGGCCCGGACCGCCCAGCAGGCAGCGGCCTCCGCCCGCACGCGCGCAGAGGCCGCCGTGAGCACCCTCGCGGCGGATGCCGGCGAGCTGGTGGGCGTGCTTGAGGCGGCCCGGGCGTATCTGGGCAAGCATCCCGAACCGTCAGTCTGTCCGCTGTGCGAGGGCGCCGCCCGCGCGGCCGGACTCGAGGCCCGGATAACAGATCGGCTGAATGCGTTTGGTGAATTCCGGGCCGCCCAGGGCGAGGCCCGGACGGCCGCCGGCGACGCCCAACGCACGGAGCAACACCTCGCCGCGCTCGAGGCGGAGACCGCCCAATCCATGCAGGACTGTCGCCAGGCCATCGCTGGGCTGGCCGGGATGGCCGAGATCGCCCGGCCGGCTGCGCCTCTCCCCGCCGCCCTCGACGGGTTGGAGGCCTGGCTGCGGGCGAGCGCCCATCTGCCGGGCGCCTGGAAGCAAGCTGAGGCCTTCCGCCAGACCAACCGCCAGTCCGTCGGCGCGCTGCGGCGGGCGGTCGAGACCTGCGCCGCGAGCGCCCAGGCCCAACACGACCTCGACGTGCAGTTGCCCCGCCTCACGCGCGCCCTCGAGATCGTGGAGGAGGAGCGCCGGCATTTCACCGACGCCATCCTGGCCGGGATCGCGGGCGAGGTGGGGCGGCTCTATGCGCTCGTGCATCCGGGCGAAGGGCTTGATCGGATCAGCCTCGCGCTGGACGCCCACAAGCGCGCCTCGCTCGAAATCGGGGCGAGTTTTGGCGGCGAGCTGGGCACGCCGCCCCAGGCCTACTTCAGCGCCTCGCACCTGGACACGCTGGGGGTGTGCGTCTTCCTGGCCCTCGCAGCCCTGGACAACCCAGAAGAGACGATCCTCGTTCTCGACGACGTGCTTGCCAGCGCGGACGAGGCCCACATGGAGCGGCTGGTCGAGATGCTGAATGTCGAAGCGCCCAAGTTTCGGCATTGCCTCGTCAGCGCGCATGCCCGGCCGTGGAAGGACAAGTTCCGCTGGGGCTGGCTGAAGACAGGGCCGTGCCATTTTGTCGAGCTGTCGACCTGGACCGAGGCCCGCGGGCTGATGCTCATCCGGAGCGTGCCGGGGGTCGAGCGCCTGCGCGCGCTGCTGGCCGCCAAGCCGCCCGATCCCGAGCGGGTATGCGCGACGGCGAGCGTGGTGCTGGAGGCGGCCCTGGCGTTTCTGGCCGAGCTGTATGGGTGTCCGCTGCCGCGCCGGCCCGACGGGCGCGCCACGCTCGGGGACCTGTTGACGGCCATCGACCCGGCCCTTCGCGCGGCCCTGCAAGTCGAGGTGCTCGGGGTGGACGCAGGCGGCGCGGCTGTGTATCAGACCCGGGGGCTGGCGGCCAGCCTGGACGCGCTCACCCGTATCGCCCAGGCGCGCAACCTGCAGGGCAGCCCGTTCGGCGCCCTGTCCGCGACTGCGTTGGGCACCGAGGCGCTTGGGTTTGGGCAGCACACGCTGGCGCTGATCGAGCTCTTGGCCGACCCGCAGGCGGGCTGGCCGCGCAACCGCGCGTCCGGGCAGTATTGGGCCAACGTGGGCGAGACCCGCCGGCTGCAGCCGCTCGAGCGGCCGAGCTCCGCGTTGCGCTAGATGTTTATCCGCAGATTACGCAGATATCCGACGATTCTTTTTCCTTACCCCGCCCGCGCGCTGGGCGCAAAATCCGCATGACTCCTTTCGCCCACGGGCGGGGTGCCCGCGCTTGAACTCAATGGCGATTGGCTTGGCCAAGGCACGGCGACCGGCTGTCCTCTCGCCGTCAACGCGGAGTTGCGGACCGCTTCCACGCGGAGGGCGGCCAGGGCATGATGTAGCCAGACGTTTTCGCTTTGACCGCACGATTGTCATCCGAGTCGACCGCTTCCAGCGCAGAAATGGCGTGTGCGCGAGAGCGCAAACATAAAGCCCAGGCATCCTTCGGCTTCGCTCAGGCCTCCTTCGGGTTCGCTCAGGAGGCCTCCTTCGACTGCGGGCGGCTGGTACGGCCGGGGCTAAGCTCAACTCGGCCGCCGCCCTCCGCTCAGGATGCTTCCGCAGGTGGAAGAAGGGCCTGGTTTCTGAGCAGCGCGGCACATCGATTTCAGGCATCAAGGTGCACAACGGCCGCGCGAAGGATTCCCGTGACCCTGCGCGGAAGGACACGAAATCGGTAACAACGCGCGTATGCCGATCCACCCATGCCCGAAGTAATGTCACAGGGGTCCTTCGCTCGCCCCCACTTCGTCCAGTGGCATAAAGGTAAGGTGCCCATACGCAAGACGCCGCACGAACAATCCTCCATTCTTGTCATCCTGAGCAAGCCCCTCAGGGCTTCGGCACACGCGAACGCGAATAGGCGAGCGAAGGACCCCTGTAGTGTCGCGTGGTGGCCACGTGAATCGGCGCACGCGTGTTGTCACCAATTTCCTGCGCTTTCGCGCAAGGTCACAGGGATCCTTCGCGCGGCCGTTATGCGTCTTGATGCGTCAGCTAGGTCTGCCGCGCTCAGGATGACAAGGGCGGCGGTGTGTGCCGCGCTCAGGATAACAAACGCGAGAAACTCACGCCCGCGCCCGTGGGCCGGACCCTTCAGTCTCGCGCTTAGGGCAAACTTTGTGCCATTGCCCCTTCGTCCCAGCCAAGACCCCGTGGGGCGAACTCAGGATGATATGGGTGGGAGGCGCGCACCGCCCAAGGCTAGAGCATCTGCAATAGCGTTTTGCAGCCATCGAATTGCTGGGGCATCCCCCTGTATTTCCAGCTGCAGATCTGGTCATGCTGACAAACGGAGGAAATTCAGGCCAGCGAAGCGGGAGAAGTCGGCATCGAAGGAGACCAGGCGGCACCCGCTGGCGATGGCGAAGGCGGCAAGATACGCATCCGTCCAGAGGCGATGGGGCTGGGCGGCCCGTGTCGTCAGCGCGGCGAAGCGGTATTCGAGGGTCGCTGGTTCATCCAAAAACCGATGATTCGGACCCGTCAGGAGTTGGCGATAGATGTCCCACGCCTCAGCAGCGGATAGGGTGCGACTGAGCACGCCTGGCATGGTGCTGAGGCGGAGTAACCCCAGCATTGAAACGCGGGTGAAGGCAACCTCAGTCTCTGAGATGTCTTGCCAGTAACTCGCTGCCGATGCATGGTGGGTGTGGTTCTGGTCCACGAGGGCGAGCCAGACATTGATGTCGGGAATGTCCATTTAGTTGGTGACGGAGGATTGGGCGATCGCTCTCGTGTACTCCCCCAGATCTTCCGCGTCCAAAATGGCGTAGATCTCCGCATTGGTCATGGCAGGATGAAGTGGCGCATCTGGAACGCGGGCAATCCCCACGGGCAACGGATGCAGTTTTCCACCGGTCGCCGCCGTGTTTTTCGGGACCGAGGGACTACGCAGACCTGCCTCGATGTAAGAGGCAAGGAGTTCCTTGAGCGTGACGCATTGCTGGAACGCGCGGGTCTTCACCTCCTTGAACAAGGGGTCGGGAATATCGAGTGTCGTTCGCATGGCAGAAGTGTAGCATTAAAATGCGAAAGCGTAAAGGCGTAAAAATGTTTACATGCGGGCTCCATTGACTGGGGCGCTCAGGTGCGGAGACCTCCCAACACATGCCCACCGCCCCGAGCATGTGTTGGGAGCCCATGACCTTTTACCAGGGGGAGAAGGTGCGCGGGTCAAGCGCTGGGCGCTTGACCCGCGCGGATGAGGGAGAGCGGCAAACCCGGTCGGACCTGGGTATGGCGACGCAGAATCGCGGGCTAACGATGCATGGTCCTGAAAGGGCCACATGCGATAGCCCACGGCTTCGCCGTGGGCCGCCCTGGGCAACGCCCGGAATACCGCAGATTTTCACCACAAAGGCACCAAGAATCAGATTTGCTTTCTTTGTGTCTTTGTGGGGTGAATCCGAGCCAATCAGGGGTGGCGGATCCAGTTCCCGACCTGCGTTGTGCGCCGGTGCGCGCCAACACAACCGGCGACAGCGCCTGCACGGGCACTTGGACGAACGTCGGCACCGCGACGAGCCGGACCATCTCCGGGCTGGCCCGCGCGACGACCTACTACTGGCAGGTCCGGGCGAACAACGCGGGCGGGCAGACTCAGGCCAACACCGGGACGTGGTGGAGTTTCAAGACGCGATAACGATCGCGAACGGGTAGGGTCGCAAGGTTAGGCGCGGGGGCGGATATCAATCCGCCCCCGCGTTGTTTTTCATCGCATCGTTGTGGATCCGGGAGCGAGGCCTCCGGCCTCGCTTCCGCTGACGCATGGAGCGCAGGCGTCCTTCGACTACGCGCATCGACGCTTGCGCGCCGATGCGCTCCGCTCAGGATGCCTGCGCCTTTTGTGTGCGCGGTAGCGCACACCCCCTTTCTGCCCGCCCTTTTCGCTGAAGGCGGTCCGAACCTCAGGGTGACAAGCGTGCGTTTGTCATCCTGAGCCCGCGCCCTTCCGCGGGCGAAGGATCTCTACCGCGGCCACGCTGCGTGCCTGCCGGGCCAGAGACCCTTCGCCGGGCTGCTCCGCGTGCGCCTGCCCGACCCCAATGGCCCGGCTGCTCAGAAACCAGGCCCTTCATCCAACTGCGGAAGCATCCTGAGCGGAGCGCGGCGGCCGATTTGAGCGTATGCCGGCCGTGCCGGCCGCGCGCAGTCGAAGGAGCTTCCGATGGCAGGTCGAGCGCAGGCGCCCTTCGACTGCGCGCATCGACGCTTGCGCGCCGATGCGCGCAGCTCAGGAGTCCTCCTGAGCGAAGCCGAAGGATGCCTGCGCAAATTGTGTGCGCAATGGCGCACACGGTTTCTGTCCGCCCTTTCCGCCGAAAGTGGTCCGGAACTCAGGGTGACAACCGTGCGTGCGGCCATGACTGCTAGAATGAACAGAGAGGCACGCTGAATTCGCTTGTGATCGATCCGAGATCAGGATTCAGTCATGCAGCTCGCGAAGAATTTGGCCAATCAAGATCAACAACATGAATAACGGCGGTAATTATGGCAGTGGTATCCCCGTCTCAACCGAGACAACTGCAGCCGGTTGAAGCCAACCGCCCTGTGATCAGCGTCCAGCATTTGACGAAGAAGTTCGGCGATGAAATCGCCGTGCAGGATGTCTCCTTTGACGTGCCCCGCGCTTCCATCTTCGGCTTTATTGGGCCGAGTGGATCGGGGAAAACGACCACGGTCCGCCTGTTGACGGGTGTCTACGCCCCGACGCAGGGCGCGGTAACGGTGCTCGATCGCAGTCCGGCCCAGTTCAGCCAGGCGGATCGGGCGCGTCTTGGCTATATGCCACAACTGTTCGTGCTCTACCCCAACCTGACGGTGTGGGAAAACCTCAACTTCGCCGCGTCGCTGTATGGCATGAGCCTGTTCCGGGGAAAACGGCTGAAGGAAGCGCTGGCCTTTGTTGAACTCGAAGAGCACCGTTCGAAGCTGGCCAGAAACATCTCGGGCGGGATGCTGCGCCGTCTCAGCCTGGCGGCCACCCTGGTTCACGACCCGGAACTGCTCTTCCTGGACGAGCCGACCGCCGGGATTGATCCCGTCCTGAGGCACAAGTTCTGGGAACATTTCAGGGAACTCAAGAGCCAGGGACGCACGATATTCATCACCACCCAATACGTGAGCGAAGCGGAAAACTGCGATCTGGTGGGCGTGCAGAACAACGGGAAGTTGCTTCTGGTGGATACCCCACAAGGGATACGGCATCACGCCTACGGCGGCGAAATGGTCGATTTCCGCACGACCCAGCCGTTCGATTTCCAGGCCGAGGCCAGGCTGCGCGCGCTGCCCTTCGTGCGGGCCAAAACCGTTCGCACAGACGCCAACGGCATGCGCATCATCGTTGATCAGGCCAGCACCGCCACCCCTGCACTGATGGACTGGGCGCAACAACAAAACATCCAGGTGCAGTCGGTGGAGGAGTATGTGCCGTCCTTTGATGATGTCTTCGTAGAGCTGGTGCGGCCGGAGGCGAGCCATGCGTAACGTTTTCCAGGGCATCATTCGGGCCTCGTCCTTCTTTCGGAAGGAAATCTTCGAGATCTTGCGCCAGCCTCGGCTCATCGCCACGCTTGTGGCGGGGCCGTTCCTGATCCTGTTGATCTTTGGAATTGGTTACCGTGGCCAGGGGCGGACCTTGCGCACACTCATCGTGGCGCAGGCCGACAGTCCCGTCCCTGCCCAGGATATCCAAGAGTATGGGAAATCGATGGCCGCGCAGTTCACCTATGCCGGAGTCACGGGCAACCAGGCCGAAGCGCTCGACCAGCTGAAACGCGGCCAAGTCGACCTGGTCATTGTGGAGCCGAGGGACATCACGAGCACCCTCCGGAACAACCAGCGGGCTGTGTTCAGCCTGTATCACAACGAAATTGATCCCGTGCAGGTCAGCTACATCACCTACCTGGGATGGGTCTTCGCGGGCGAGATCAACCAGCAGGTGTTGCGCTCCTTTGTTGAGCAGGGGCAGGCGGACACCGGCGATCTGCGCGCCAACCTGCAACAGGCGCATCAAAATGTGTCTGCGATGCGCCTGGCCGTGCAGAGCGGAGATGAAGCGCTGGCTCGGCAAAAGCAACAGGCGTTGTCCAGCAACGTGAATGCGGTTTCCACGGCAGCCGGTGTCAGCCTGGGTTTGTTGGACAATCTGCTGGAATCGCAGAGCGCCAACAAAAATAACGCCGCACCCGTAAGGAGCACGCTCAACGACTTGCGCCAAAACACCAGCCTGCTGAGCGACAGCCCGGGTTCCTCGAACGAGCGTCTGGCGCGCCTGGACAAGATAGACAAGAACGTTACTGATTTGGACGGCAAGTTGACCGAGTTCCAGAGCATTGACGCCTCCATCATCGTCAGCCCTTTCCGCAGCGAGACGAAAAGCGTCGCGAACGTCCAGCCTTCCATTTCGGATTTCTATGCGCCAGCAGTGCTGGCGCTCCTGCTCCAGCATCTGGCTGTCACGTTTGCCGCCTTGTCCATCGTGCGTGAGCGGAATGTGGGCACCATGGAGCTCTTCCGCGTTTCACCCTTGTCGGCGGCGGAAGCTCTCTTCGGAAAATACATCAGCTATATGCTGTTTGGGGGCGTGATCGCCGCCATCCTGTCAGCGCTACTGGTATTTGCCCTGCGCATGCCCATGCAGGGCAACTGGTGGAGCTTCACCCTGGTCATCGCCGCCGTGCTGTTCACCTCGCTGGGGATCGGCTTTGCGATTTCGATCATTTCGCAAACCGACAGCCAGGCGGTGCAATACAGCATGATCATCCTGCTGGCCAGCGTCTTTTTCAGCGGGTTCATCATGAGCTTGGACATGCTTTGGGAGCCCGTGCGCGTCATCTCCTGGATGCTGCCCACGACCTATGGCACGCTCCTGTTGCGAGATATCGCCCTGCGTGGGGCCGCTCCAAATTGGGCGCTGCTGGGCGGCCTGGTCGCAATCGGCCTGGTTTTGATGCTGCTCTCCTGGCGGCTCATGCGCCGTCTGATCTCATCGTCACAATAATGCGGTCTGGTGCGCTGGGGTAGGGCGGCGCAATCTCCGGAATGGCTCGGCGCCGCCTGATTCCTCCTCGGCTTTCGCGCGGCGTTGCGACACGCGGATCGAAGGGTCCGCGCGGCCGAGTTACTCTCGTTTGTCTCCTGAGCGCCCGGCGACGCATCAAGGCATAACGGCCGAAGACCCCTGTGACGTTGCGGGAGAGCAAGGAAATCGGTGAAACACGCTCATCCGATCTCCTGCGTCCTCGCTCGCCCAAGCTGCCGGCCCTAAGGCAAATGGAGGATCGTTGGGCGTCCTCCGCGAGCCACTAAGCCATCGGTATGACGACGGCCGAAACGTGGCGGGGGACCGATTACGGGACCTATGCGGGCAGGCGATACACCCGCTCGGAAGAAAGGGACGCGCTCGCGTATTGCAGGCAGGCAAGGATGTCCGCATGGGTCAGATGCGGGTAATTGCGGAGCAGGTCCGCAAGTGGCAGGCCGCGCCAATGCCGGAGATGCCGGCGCCGACAATAATCACGTCGTGGTGTTCAGCCTCGGTGGGACGCTTGGGGTTTACCAGGTCTCCTGATGCAACACGCCATCCAGCGCCTTGCGCGCGCCGGGTTTGAAGTCTGTCCCGATTGGATACGCGACCGGGATCAGCGCCGCCTGCGTCACCGTGTCGTAGGGAATCCCAAGTATCTGCGCGGCTTCGCGCTCATATTTCAAATGCAGCGTGGTCCAGCATGACGCCAGCCCATGCAGCCGCGCGGCGAGCATAAAGCTCCACGCCGCCGGCAGGATGCTGCCATACAACCCGGCCATCTGTGCGCTTGGGGCGGCCTCGGCGCGGCCTTCAATGCAGGCCAGCACCCAGGTTGGCACGTCATGCAGGTGCAGCGCGAGGTAGTCGGCTGAGCGCGCGACCGTGGACGGGGCGTCCCGGCCTTGCAACGCGCCCGCCTCGGCACCCGCATACGCGCGCCATGACTTGCGATACAGGTCGGCGATCGCACGTTTCTTTGCGGCGTCGGTGATGACCACAAAGTGCCAGCGCTGGGAATTGCTGCCGGAAGGCGCCTGCAGCGCAATCTCGATGCACTGGCGAATCAGCTCGGTCGGGACGGCGCGCGTCAGGTCAAGCCGCTGTCGCACGGAGCGCGTCGTGGTCAGGAGGTCGAGTGCGGAAAGGTTGAGCATGTCCATATGATCGCTCCAATTTCGTTTTTGGGGTGAATGCGCCGCGGGCAGCCCGCATCAGAGCCCGGTCTGCGCGAACGCAGCGTTTTGCGATTGCGCGGGATGAGGGTCGTGCCCCGATGACGCCGGCAATGCGCCGTTAATTTGCGAGGGGATGCAGTTGCGCATGGGCTGCCGCTTCAGGCCGGTGGCCTCCCCGCTCGAGCATTCGGGCAATACCATTGATGGATTGCGGCGGCTCACCCTTGCCGAGCAAAATGTCCTTGATCTCACGGTCGGTTAGGCCGGGCTTGACCTGGACTAGATCGATGATTCTCTGCTGCAGACTTGTTTGTTTACGTATCCAGGATGATCCGATCCTGCCAGTGTGGGCTACCCAACCGATCCGCCCGCATCCTCCAACACGCGCTTGACCACCGAGATGAAGGCGTCGAGCCGGGGCACCCAGGTGTCGGGCATGAGAAAGGGGAACATGTCAAGATAGTTGGCCGGCAAGGCAATGCCGGCCGCCATAAGCGCCTCGCCGAAACGCGCGCGCCAAGTCAGCTCGGATTCCGAGCGGTTCAGCCACTTGAAGTTGAGTTGCAGCTTGCCGTCGGTCCAGAGCGTGAAGAGCGACCTGACCGAGATGGCGTCCGATTTGAAGTTGATCGAGCCGGTCTGCTGACCCGAGCCATAGGTCGTCCTGTCGGTATGGGCGACGGCAAAGGCGTGAAGCGCCTTGACCGCCGCGAACTCGCCCGCGGTCAGGCGCTGACGCGCGTCCTCCAGGAAGCGATCGGCATCCCACCGGCCGCGCGGGCTGCTTCGGGCGGCCGTCTTGCGCACCTCAGCGCCGAAGAGGGTGGGGATAAGAATGTCCAGCTCGGCGTCCTGGTAGAACGATCGGCGCCGTAGAGGCTAAAATTGCTGTTGGTGTTGACGAATTCGATCCAGGATTTTTCAGCCGGTCGTCGAGGTGTCCATGAGGACGACGAATCGGTATTGACTCGTCGAAGAGCAGCCCTGAGGCTGCTCAGGATGGCGTCGGCGCAGGGCCCGTCGGACGCGCGCAGTGACCTGCCGCCTTTCTCCGTCATGAGAGCATCGATCCGGTCGACGAATTCGTCGCCGTTGACATAGCCCTTCCACAGGGCGGCGCCGTAATCGAGAATCTGGGCGAGGACAAGGCGTTTGTCGGGGTTCTTGTACAGCTTCGTTTCGATCAGGTAGAGCCGCCCGTCGCCGTCGGTGGCCAGCGCGTCGATGGGGCCGCTGGAGGTGGGGAACTCGCGGAGCAGGACGAGCAGGCGGACATCCTCGTCGACCTCGTCGAGGGGGAGCGCATCCGGGTGCGCGAAGATGTACTGCTGCAGATACGACTCGCGGTCGATGGTCGTCCGCTCGAGGCGGATGGCGGGTTGCCCGTGTCGGGCGAGGATGATGGCCATGGGTCTTCGTCCTGTCGGTGCGTTACATCGCTGCGGCGCGGGCCACGGCTGCCTTCAGGCCAGTGTAGTCCACCGCTTCGGGATTGAGCCGGAGCAAGGACGCGAGGTTGATTTTCTTCTGGCTGCCGGCCTTGTCATCGAGAATCCGGGTGGCGAGGACGTAGAACGTCCACTGGCTGACGTTCAGCGGATCCAGGGTTTCGCGATCATGGTGGGCGAGCAGGCAGAAGACGTAGACCTTCGCGGGACGAATCGAC
>JADKDT010000010.1 GCA_016714465.1 Candidatus Brachythrix odensensis
GGCGCGCGGATTCGCGGCGAGATCGCGCCCCTTGGCGCTTCGAGCGTCGGTATAGAAGGTGATCCCGCCGTGATCAACCTGGCGCGCGATGACCATTCGCACGCTGGGCAAGCCATTGAGCGTGGCGGTCGCCAGTGCCATCGCCTTCGGGCGGCGGGCGCCGGCGGATCGCGCCTGGGCAATCCACTCCAGCAGCAGATCGATCGGATGTTGTTTCAGGAGCGGGTTGAGGCTCATCCAGGTTCTCCTTTCGGCGCGCGCTTGAACTTGCCCCATAAGTTGGTCTGTTGGCAATCGGAGCAGGCGGGGTGGGGTTGGGCCGCGCGGTTGCGCGCCAGATGGGCGGGGATCGCGGCGGCCCCATCGCGTCCGAAGTCAGGGCCGGCGCGCACGCTGTGGCGGTCCAGGGTGAAGTGGCACGGACCGATCCGCCCGTCAATATCGATGAACAGAAAGCGCTCGCCCGGCCGGCAATCGGCGATCGGGCGGGCCTGACCGGCGATGGCGCTGGCGATCCGGTCGAGGTAGCGGTCGTCGCCGACGATGGCGATACCGCGCGCCGCCATGCGCTGCCGCAGGGCAGGTAGTTCGTTTCGGAAACGCTCAAAGGCGGCGGCCTCAAGTTGGTGCGATGGAAAGAAAGCGGGCCGGTCGCGGCCGCCGAGCGGATTGAAGCTGATCTCATCGACCTCCCACGCGGCGGCAGTCTCGCACAGGTCGGCAAACCGGTCGATTGTTTGACGCATCAGAATCGTGTTGATCCGAAGCGTTGGGAAAGAGCGCCCACTCTCGAAGCCGAACCAGGGTCTGATCCTTTCTTAACCGCACGGCCCATTGCGGGCTGCCGCAACAAATCGTGCCGGTCGAGATCGGCCGAGTCGAGGCTGAACGTCACTTCATCGAAATACCCGGCGACAAATTCGGCCAGACCAGGCGCGCCCATGCGACCAGCGTTGCTCGTCATCGAAAGATGAAGACCAAAGTCCTCCCGAAATCGGCGCGAGACGGGCAGCAATCCTGGCCAGAGCAGCGGTTCCCCACCCAGCCAGCTCACCAGCGTGTCGCGCCCTGTAGCGGCGGCGTCGGCGCCCAGCGCCGCGCCGATTGCGAGGACCTGCTCGGAATCGGCATGGGCCCGCCGCCCGCCCGCGCTTCGCGCGAATCCGCAAAACCCGCAATCGAGGTCACAGGCGCTTGTGACGCGCCAGACCACAACCCGGCGCTCCGCGCGATCAATGCTTTTCGGCAATGAACTCCGATGCCTTCGTGCTGGTGTTTGGCCGCTCCTCGCCCCGCAAGGTCCGTATTGCAAACGGCAGCAGCGCCGCCATCAGCAAGCCCTGGAAGAGCAGGGTTGCGGTGGGGCTGACAAAGCGGAACAGCGCGCCACCGATGAGAGGTCCGGCCGCATTTGCGAGGCTAACCAGGGAGGCCGAGATCCCCAGAATACCCCCAATCTCGCCCTTGTCCACCCGCTTGGTCAGGAAGCTATTGATTGTCGGTTGCAGCACGGAGCCGCCGATCGTAGCCGGGATGAAGGCCAACAGAATCCAGGCGAGCCCGAGATATCCGGTTTCACCCTGGACCGGGATTGGGACCAACAGTTTCTCGGCCGCGGCCGGGTCTGGTGATGCGGTCAACTCGGCAACGACAGCGGCCCGATCGTAAAGGGCGGCGGCTGGGCGGGGTAAACGCGACCAGGACCAATCCGACTGACAGAGTCACGAGCCCCATCAACACCAGCCACCGATCGCCAAAACGTCTGCTCCATTGGCGGATCAGGCCGCCCTGGATGACGACAATGAGAATCCCGAGGAAGATGAACATGCCGGAGATCGCGCTGGCATTCAAGCCGAGCCGGCTCAGCGCGAACAGGGGCAGGATCTGCTCGAACCCGCCAAACGCAATTTGTTGGGCGGAGATCAGGATCAGGAGCAGGCCGACCCCGGGATGGGTCAGAGCAGATTTGCGTGAGCCGATACGCCACGTGCGCTGGGCGGCCGGCACATAGCCCTCGGGCCGGGTCTCCTTCAGCCAGAACAGGCTCAGCAGGATGGAGACAGCCGAGAAGCCGGCCGCCACAAAAGCCGGGACGCGATAGTTGTTGCCGCTGGCGCCCAACGCATGAAGGCGATGAGCGGCCCGACCGTGAAGCCCCAGTCCGAAAGCCGCCCCGATCAGGCCGAGGCCCTGGGTGCGGGTCTTCTCGTTGGTGCTGTCGGCGATGACTGCCTGGGCAGTCGAAATGTTGGCGCCCGACAGCCCGTCGATGATGCGGCTGAGGAAAACCACCGGCAAAGTATTGGCAAAACCGAGCACCAGCAGCCCAATGAGGGTTCCCACCTGGCTGAATATCAGCACGGGCCGCCGGCCGAAGCGATCCGAGAGCCGGCCCAGAATCGGCGCGCCGATGAACTGGGCGAGCGGGTATGCGGCGGCGAGCACTCCTATCGTCAACGCGTCGGCCTTGAAGGTCGCGGCGTAAAGCGATAACAGTGGAATGATGATGGTCAGCCCGAGCAGGTCAACCAGCACGATCACGAAGATCGGCAGAACGCGTTTGAAATCCAGTTTGTCAGTCATGCGAAATGGCACTCACGCCGGCAGATCTCGGGAGTGCTGGCCCCCGGCGAAGCCGGAGACCAGCGCTCCCGGACGATGAAATACGCGACGCGCTATGGCAGCCTGTAGAACCAGGAGCCGCGGACCATCGCAACGTTGGCAAGCGCAACGAGGATTGACAGCACAGCCAGGATCAGGGTACCCGCGAAGCGCGCCCGGCTGGAGCGGCGTTTGAACATCGGGGGCATGTGGGAAAGCGCGGTCGCGATCGTGCCGGTCACGAGGTGTTCCATGTGCAGCCGGGGGCTGAAGGCGCCGACGGAGATTTTGCCGATCAGGTTTGCCGCGCCAAGCACGAACTGGATCGTGACGGCCATCGCGAAGTAGAAGGCGAGCTTGCGGTCGGCTTCGCCGTATTCGGCGCCTTTCGCCAGACCGATCAGCGACTTCACGATCAGAATGATGGCCGCGATCGCAAGCACCCAGCGCCACAGGCCGTGAATGGTTTGAATGAAGTCCATAACTTACCGTTTCTCCTTGTGTCGCGACCCTGCGGTCCCTTTGCCGAGCGTCGCAATTGTCCCGTCCAGCCAGCGCAGCTCGCTGTCGAGATAGTTGATTTGGTGGTCGATGAGCAATTGCACCCCGCTGCCGTGTCGTGGCGCCGCCCGAATGCTGTCAAGTTCGCTCGCGAGCGCTTCTCGGCGCCGGAGCAGGAGTTCGCGGGCCTCGCTGGCTTCGAGCGCCCCAAGGAATGCCAGCCCGATGTCCGCCGCTGAGCGAGCAGAGGCGAAGTTCGCCAGGTTTTCCCGCAGCAGGCGCTGGAACTCGGCTTCGCCACTTGGCGTAAGGTGGTAGACCTTGCGGGGCGGGCGGTTGCCCTCACGGTGCTCGGAAGCTGTCACCCAGCCGCGGCCTTCCATCTTGTCCAGCAGGAGTAGGCGGTTGCCTTCTTTACATCGGCGCAGAACGACGGGGTGCGCTCAATGTAGTCATTGAGCTGGTAGCCGTGCATTTCGCCGTTGCGAAGCAGGCCCAGGAGCAGCATTTCACGTTCCATCGACAATCCTGACTAGTCAATCTTGACTAGTCAGGCGCGATCATATCAGCATTGCCGGGCTTGTCAAGGGCCATCTTGTCTGACAAAGCCGAGTTGCCGTTACGTTTGCGCGCGTCCTGACATGGCAAGCACACGTCCCGCTTTTTGGCGCAAGGGGTCACGTTACCGGCGGGCCGCAGGGAAGTAGTAGGCGAAGGCTATCGTGTCGAATATTGCGACGCAGTTTTCATTTCCAAGAACCCCGTTCGAATCAGGCGCAGCCGCGCACAGCATGATCCAGGCGTTTCCGCCATGCGAGGGCGCGGTGAACACACCGCCGGCGCCGATCGCAGCGAAGATCCCGCTGTGCACGTGTGTTTCGTGGTGTAAGTCGGCGCGCCAATGAATGTCGTGGCTGATGAAGCCCGCAACCGGGTCCCACGCGAGTCCCCCAAAGGCGACGGGTCCGTCGGCGGTGAACGTGGCCGGAAGCGTGGGCGTCAGGATCGTCAGGATCGGCACGCTGGCGATGGAGACTCCCACGTTGCGGAAGGATGACAATCCGAAGGCATCGGTCACCACCACGGTGGCCGTGTAAAGGCCATCGAGCGGATATGTCGCAAATGCAGAGGGTCCGTCCGCAATCAGCCCGTTTCCTAGCGACCATGTGTAGGTGAGTGGATCGCCATCCGGGTCAAATGTTCCCGAAGAAGTCAACAATGCGGACCGCGGAGTTCCCGACCAACCACTCGAGGCCTGCGCATAAACGATCGGCGCATGGTTTCTCGGCGTACCGTAGTAGACACGTCGGATCTCTCCGTTGATGGATCCGGCGTAGAAACTGTAGTACAGGGATCCATCCGGACCAACGAGTAGTTGCGTTATTCCGCCCACGCTCTCAGTTGTTGTCAACCATTCGCGGATCGTGGCCTGACCCGTTTGCGTTACTGACACGAGACGAATCCAGCCCATGTCGAAATCGGCGATCGCCATTTCTTCGGGCGCCACGCCGGGATAGCCAGTTCCGCTCATGACCGGTCCGCCAACGATTGCCTTGCCATAGCTATGGTCATAAGCAAGTGCTGGCGTCTGAACGGCGCCTGGTCCAAGCGCAAACAGAGCGTTGCAGGCCGTCGTGGAGATTGAGAAGTTGAAGGCGAGGCTGCTTGCTGATCCGCCTTCATAGCAGGGCCAGCCGAAATTCCTTCCTGAACCAATATTCAGCTCCTCCCAGCTGCCCATCCCGACATCACCAATCAATAACTCGCCACTGTATGGGTGGAGAGAAATGCGAAACGGGTTTCGCAGACCGTACGCGACGACCTTCGAGCGGTTGCTGTTCATGTTTCCGTCAAAGAAAGGATTGTCAGCGAAGCCTTCGCCGGTATGGGGGTTGATCCGGAGGACCTTTCCGGCAAGTGTGTCCAAATCCTGGGCTCGGAAACGACGATGATCGGACTCGCTTGGATCTGAAGCGTCACCGATGCTGACGTAGAGCGAACCATCGCGAGCGAATACCATTCCGCCAATACTGTGAGTGGGGGAGTCGGCCGGAACACAATCCTGGACTTTCTCTCCCGTTGTCGAAATAGTGCAGGTCGTTGACAGCATCGGGTCAAATCCCGACAGCTCCGGAATGTTGTCGGCAGTACTGCGGCTGCCCAGGATCACCGTTCGACTTGCAGGTGAACTTGAGGCGATGTTCAGGTTGTCCGGATCTGCCTCAACGCGCAGCAAGCGGCTGACCCGGCCGGCGAAGGCGTCCATCGCTGTGCTCGGAGGATCATAGGTGTAGAGCAGATACACGTATGGCGGGTTGGGAAAGGCGGGGTCCAACGCGATCGACAGCAGTCCGCGATCCCAGGCGCTGTTGACTTCGTCGTTCAGGTCGATAAAGGGTGTGGGCTCATTCACGCCATTCGTCACAACAGTGACCCGGCCTGTCTTTTCGGCCACATAGATGCGATCGTCCGGACCGAGCGCAAATGAGGTTGGTCCGGACAGGCCCCACGCGAGGGTTTCCACGCGGAGCTCGGGGCCATCACTCGAGTTCCTGCTGTCGACGTGTGCGGCCGCGCGCAGCATCGCCATCGTGGAAACCAGGAGGGTTGCCGCCAAGACCGCAACACTCCGGGCCCATCGAATTGGCCGATGCCCCACCCGTGTCACCGCTGCAGCTTGCGATAGCGCGCCCGATGCGGCGTGTCTGCGGCGATGCCCAGGCGCTTGCGCCGGTCGGCCTCATAATCGCTCACCGACCCCAGGTACCAGGCGACGTTGCCGTCCTCCTCGAAGGCCAGGGTGTGGGTGCACACCCGGTCAAGGAACCAGCGGTCGTGGCTGACGATGACAGCCGACCCGCCAAAGTTCTCGAGGGCGTCTTCAAGCGCACGGAGCGTGTTGACGTCCAGGTCGTTGGTCGGCTCGTCGAGGAGCAGCACGTTGGCGCCTTCCTTGAGCATCTTGGCCAGGTGAACGCGGTTGCGCTCACCGCCCGAAAGCGCCCCGACTTTTTTCTGCTGGTCGGCGCCCAGGAAGTTAAAGCTGGCCACATACGCCCGGCTGGCCACCTGGCGTGTGCCGAGGTTGATCGTGTCCGCGCCGCCGCTGATCTCTTCCCAGACATTCTTGTCTGCGTTGAGCGTCCGGCTCTGGTCGACATAGCCGAGTTTGACCGTCTGGCCCACGATGAACTTGCCGGTGTCCGGTTTCTCGGTCTCGATGATCATCCGCAGCAGGGTGGTCTTGCCCACACCGTTCGGGCCGATCACGCCCAGGATGGCGCCGGGCGGCATCTTGAAGGTCAGCCCTTCGTAGAGCAGGCGATCGCCATAGGCCTTGCTCACGCCCTCGGCCTCGAGAACGATGTCGCCCAGGCGCGGGCCGGCCGGGATGAAGATCTCCAGCTCGTCCAGTCGTTTCTCCGATTCCTGGCTGGCTAACTTTTCGTAGGCGCTGATGCGGGCCTTGCCCTTGGCCTGGCGCGCCTTGGCGCCCATGCGGATCCACTCGAGCTCGCGCTCGAGCGTGCGCTGGCGGCGGGTGTCGGCCTTCTCTTCGTCGGCGAGTCGCTTCTGTTTCTGCTCCAGCCACGAGGTGTAGTTGCCTTTCCAGGGGATGCCATAGCCCCGGTCGAGCTCGAGAATCCACTGGGCGACATTGTCGAGGAAATAGCGATCATGCGTCACCGCGATGACGGTGCCCTGGTATTGCTGAAGATGCTTTTCCAGCCAGGCCACTGATTCGGCGTCGAGGTGGTTGGTCGGTTCGTCGAGCAGCAGGATGTCGGGCTCGGTCAGGAGCAGGCGGCATAGCGCGACGCGCCGGCGCTCGCCGCCGGACAGGACCGAAATCGGCGTGTCACCGGGCGGGCAGCGCAGGGCATCCATCGCCACCTCGAGATGGCTTTCGTAGTTCCATCCGTCGTGCTTGTCGAGTTCTTCCTGCAGCTTGGATTGCTTCTCAATCAGCGCGTCGAAGTCGGCGTTTTCTTCGCCGAACTTGGCGCTGACTTCGTCGAAAGCCCGCCGCATTTCGACGATCGGCGCCACGGCCTCTTCGACGACTTGCATGACGGTCTTGTTTTCGTCGAGGTGGGGCTCCTGCTCGAGCAGCCCGCGGGTGTAGCCCTTGGCGATCATGGTCTCGCCGAGGTGATTGTCATCAATCCCGGCCATGATCCGGAGCAGGGTGCTCTTGCCCGAGCCGTTGAGGCCGAGCACGCCGATCTTGGCGCCGTAGTAAAAGCCGAGCGTGATATCGCGCAGGACTTGCTTCTGGGGTGGATGGACTTTGCCCACCTTCACCATGGAGTAGATGACCTTGTTTGTTTCTGTCATGGGGGTTTTCGGCGTGAGATTGTAGCAGGATGGAATTCTGAAGCGATCATCCCCGGCCGGCCGGGGATGATCGCTTCAGAATTCCACTGAACTGCTTTGGGCGATACTCACGCACGCCTATGATCACCATCCTCGACGAGCTCTACCAGCAGCCGCAGGCGCTGCGCGACATGATCGGCCACTATCGGGTCGGGGGAGGCGCCGCTTTGCGCGCGCTTGGCCCGCGGCCGGCATTGCCGATCTTCACCGGCCTGGGCGCGTCGTATCACGCGGCCTGGATCGCCGCGCTGCATCTGCAGCATCTCGGGTTTCCGGCGCTCTGCATTGAGACCTCCGATCTGGTCAACTACGCGACGGCCCTGATCGGCGACGGGTCGACTGTGGTTTGTATCTCGCAGTCCGGGTCGAGCGGCGAAGTCGCGGAGCTGGCCGGGCGCATGCCGGCCAGTGCGCGGCTCATCGCGATCACCAATCACCCTGCTTCCGAGCTCGGACGGACAGCCGCGGTGACACTGCCACTCGTGGCCGGGGCGGAAACCCTGATCGCCAGCAAGACCCTGACCAATACGCTCGCCCTGGTCTGGCTGCTGGTTCGGCAATGGGGTGGCGCCTCCGCCGGGCTGGACCTGGAAACGTTGCGGATGCTGGCGGCGCGAGTCGAAGCGCTCTTGGCCGACTCACGCGGCGCCGATCGCCTGCTGCAGACGCTCGATCCCGATCGCGGCCTGATGTTCGTCGGCCACGGCCCGCATGCGGCGACGGCCCGGCATGCCGCTATGATGCTGGCCGAATGGCCCAAGGTTCCGTCCCAGTCCTTTGGCCTGGCTGCGTTTCGTCATGGATTTATCGAGGCCGTGCGGCCCGACGTCGGCGTCATCGCGCTGGCGACAGGCAGCCAGCGCGCCTCGGTCGAGCGCCTGGGGGGCGAGCTGACCGACTATGGCGCGCGGGTGCTGCTCATGGACGCGGGCGAAGTGCGCGGCGTTGGCGAAGCCGGTCCGGCCTCGCCAACACTGGACGAATTCCTCGCGCCCGTCCTCGACATCATCACCTTGCAGCACCTGGCCGTGCGGTTGGCTCAGGAGCGCGGCGTCGAGCCCGGTTTCCGCCACATCAGCAAAATCGTGCGCGCGCGATAGGCCCACATGATGCTGCCCCTGTACTACCTTGGCGTCGACGGCGGTGGGACAAAGACGCTGGCCGTCATTGCTGACGCTGCCGGCCACATCGTCGGCGCGTCGCGCGGCCCGGGCAGCAACTGGACGGAAGATGACCCGAGCGAGCCAATGGCCGTTGTCGTCGATGTGACCCGGGCCGCCCTGTCTGACGCCGGACTGGCGAGTGAAGACATCGCGCTGGGAGTTTTTGCCTTGTCCGGCGCGGATTGGCCGGAAGACCATACCCGGCGCGAAGTCATCCTGCGCAAGGCCGATCTCGCCCGCGACCTGAGGGTGAAGAATGATAGTTTTGCAGGCCTGCGGGCCGGGACGCGCGATCCGTTCGGTGTGGTTGTGCTTGCCGGGACCGAGCGGAATGCGGCGGTCATCGCGCCGGACGGGCGCGAGATTGCGCTGGGCTACTACGCCACCTATGGCGGGGCCAAGACCATCGCGGCCGAGGCGCTGGATGCAGTCGTGCGGGCTGAGGCGGGCCTGGGGCCGCCCACGGCCCTGACCTCAATCGTGTTGAATGCGCTTGGCTTTGACACGGTCGAGGGCATGTTTCGCGCCTTGCTCGGTGGGCGCATTACAGAGGCGGATCGATTGCGGCTGTGTCCGCCCGTGTTTGAGGTGGCGCTTGCGGGCGACGCGGTCGCGGCGGACATTCTGATCAAGCAGGCGCTGGCCCTGTCCGGGTACGCCATCGCCCTGGCCCGCCGCTGCGACATGCTCGATCTCGCCTTCGACGTCGTGTTGTCTGGCAGCGTCTTCAAAGGCGTCGGACCGCTCCTGATCGAGACGATCACGCGCGAGCTTGCCCGGGCGGCGCCGTGGGCGCGGATTGTCCGGCCCGCATTTGAACCGGTTGTTGGCAGTTTGCTGCTGGCCTGCGATGCCGCGGGAATCGCTGTCACAGAGTCGGTTCTGGCCAACGTCGCCGCAACACTCCCAAGCGATTCCTTCTTCGACACGCAGGATGGGCGCGGCTACCGGCCAATGGGAAGGGCATAGCAAATCTGAAGGCTATCCCAGGACACGCGGCGGGATCCCCATCCCCCGCGCGGAGCGCGGGGGATGGGGATCCCGCCGCGTGTCCGGCAAATGACTTTTACCGCTTTCCATATGGGTTTTCATACGAGTTGGGCGCTGGATTTCGCACGGCCTCCGCGCTACAAACAGACTGACAAAGCGCGCATTTCATCGGCAGGCTTGACCGGCCGACAGTGCGCCCGGGAGGTCTGGGATGACGCATCTATTGGGTCGACGCTTCGCCGTTTGTGTTGCGACAGCGCTGCTGGCCGGCTGCGGTCAGACATCTGACGCGGTCCTGGTGGTGAAGCCCGTCATCGACCCGGGTCAGATGTCATTCCAGGGCCGAGTGGATATTGGCGGCCGAAAGCTGTATCTCGAATGCGCTGGCATAGGCGAGCCGGCGGTCATCTTCGACGCCGGGCTGCAAAACGGCGGATGGAAGCCGGAAGCGCTGGTGGCCGAACTGGCGGCGGTAACGCGGGTGTGCCTTTATGACCGAGCCAATACGCAAAACGGCCGGAGCGATCAAGTTCAGGAGGCGCGCACCAGTCAGGACATTGTCAACGATCTCGAAGCGCTTCTGGACGTTGCGGGCGTGCATCCGCCCTGGATCCTGGTCGGCCACGGGTTTGGCGGGATGAACATGACTCTCTTCGCGGCGCAGCACACGGACCAGGTGACCGGGTTGATCCTGATGGACCCGCTTCCGCCCAACACCGTTGAGCGGTGGATGATGATGCTGAAGTACAGCGACATGAGCGCCGCGCCGACGGCCTATGACCGACCCATCGCTGATCTCACCCATGGCGTCACCGAGAACATCGATTTGGCCGCCAGCACCGAGCAACTACGCGGCATGCCCGGGCTCGGCCGCATGCCGGTACGGCTGATCGCGGCCAGCCGGCCGCTCGACAGTTGGACGGCGATCCCGGACGCCGCGGTTCGTGAGCGGCTGACCCAGGTGTGGAAGGACGGCCGCGAGTTCTACAGCCGCGTCGCCCCTGGCATCCGCGTATTCGAGGTCGATGATGACAGCGGCCTGGCCGCAAGCGCGAGTGAGGAACTGATCCGCGACGAGGTCGTCGAACTTCTGATCCGCTATCGAACATGCTGTGGGCCGCTGGCGTGAGTGGGTAATCTGGCGAGAGCACTATCCCCGCGCGAAGCGCGGGGAAGGTGCTCTCGCCAATAGGTTTAGCCCGTTACGTCCCCGCGCACAAACGCGGCGAGGTCCTTCTTTTGGGCGGCCAGCGAGGGCACATGGATATACATCACGTGCCCCGCCTCGTAGTAGCGCATGCTGACGTTTCCCTGCAGACTCGGATCCAGCCCCAGATGATTGAAGGTGCGCTCGGTCGCCAGATACGGCGTGGCCAGGTCGTAGTAGCCGTTGGCAACCAGCACCTTCAGATGCGGGTTGACCGTCATCGCTTTTCGGAGCGTCTCCGACACGTTCAGATAGCGGTTGTCTTCGCTGTACTTCCACGGCCAGACCCGGGGATTGAGAATCTCGTAGGGCAGATCGCTCTCGAACTTGAGCTCGCGCCGGACATAGTCGTTGAAGCCCGCGGTGTAGGGCCCCATGATGTTGGTCAGGCTGGGGTCGTACTCATGGGATTCGCCGGCGGCGTCGCTGTCGATGCCGGTGAAACGGCTGTCCAACCGGCCGACGGTGCGGCGCTGATCGCGCAGCAGCTCTTTGCAGAAACGGTGAATCTCGATTCGGAGGTTGGCTCGGTCGATCCACTCGGCGCTGAGCCCGGTCAACTCCGCGAGCCGGCCGGCGATCCGCGCGCGCTCTTCGGCCGACAGCCCCGATCCGCGCATCAGCGCGCTGGCGTACTCGCCCTGGGCGAATCCCTCGGCCTCGCGCAGCGCTGCGCGCAAATCAGTTTGCAGCCGGGCCGGCAGCCGCTTGTGATACCAGGCCGTGGCGGTGTAGGTCGGCAGAAAGAGCGCGTAGGGCAGGTCGTTGCCAGGGGTAAACGACGCCGTCTGAAAATCCAGGATCGACGAAATGAGCATGATCCCGTTCAGGAACAACCCGTGCCGGTCCTGCAAGTAGCCACTCAGACCGGCCGCGCGAGTCGTGCCGTAGCTCTCACCGATCAGAAATTTGGGGGATGGCCAACGCAGATAGCGCGTGGTGTACAGCCGGATGAAGTCGCCGACGGTCTCGATGTCGCGCTTGAAGGTGTGGAAGTCGCGGGGTTTCTCGCCGGGCACGGCCCGGCTGAAACCCGTGCTGACTGGGTCGATGAAGACCAGATCGGTCTCATCGAGGAGCGAGTGCGGGTTGGCGCTGAGTTGATATGGTGGCGGCGGCAGGCCGCCGATCTCGTCCATCGCCGCCCGGCGCGGGCCGAGCAGGCCAAGGTGCAGCCAGACCGAAGAAGATCCCGGCCCGCCGTTGAACGAAAACGTGATCGGCCGGCGGGCGACGTCCTCGACGCCATCACGAGTGTATGCGACGAAGAAGAAGGCCGCCCTCGCCTTCTCGCCCTCGCTCGCGCCCTCCTTCTCGGCTTCCTCGCGCAACACCAGCGTGCCGGTAGTGGCGGTGTAGGCGATCTCCTGTCCGCCGATGGTCGCGGTGTGGTGAGTGACGACGATGTTATCGGTGGGTTCTTTGGGCTTGGTCTCGGCCGCGTCGGCATTTTTGTCTGGAGTTGGATTGGTCATGGGGATGGGTCTCCGGCCACGCGCGCTACAGCGCGCGGTGATACATACGGTGGGTTTTGTAAAAGTCGATCCCGAGGTCGCGCAGCTCGCGCTGCATCCTTGAATTCTCGACGCCGACCTGGACGCAATCGGCATGGGCGAACCCGCCCTCGATTACGCTCTTGCGCATCTCGTCAAACAGGATGGCCGTTCCGCCCATCCCGCGATACTTCTCGCTGATGCCGGCCCCGTTGATGTTCACCCAGCGGGTGCGCTTGAACTCGAGCAGGAAGTCGGCCCAGCCCAACGGGAACAGCCGACCTCTCGTCCGCTGGCAGGCGGCCGAGACATCGGGATAGGCCAGCAGAAAACCGACCGGGTCATCGTCCTTCATGACGATCTTGATCAGCTTTGGGTCGGCGAACCAGGCGATCTGATCGGCCATGGTCCTGACCTCGTCTGCGTTGAGCGGTGTGTTGCCGATCGTCTCGCTCAAAGCCTCGTTGTAGAGCCGGAGCAGGGCGGGGACCGCATGCTGGCGGAGCTCGCTTCGCCGGGTATATCGGGCGATCCGCAACCCGCGGCGCTGTTTGACCCGTTCGGCCAACCGGCTGATCTGCTCGAATCTTGGCGCATTCAGCGCCCGCGGATTGAGATAGCCGGAGACGATATCACCGTCGGTCTCGAAGCCGGCTGCCGCAACAAGCGTGTCGTAGTAGGCCGGGTTATACGGAATGCCAAACGCGGGTCGATGTTCGGCGCCCTTGATCAGCAGACCGAGACCATCCAGGGCGGTGAAGCCTTTCGGGCCGATGATCTTGCTCAGCCCACGCGCCCGCGCCCACGCGAAAGCAGCATCCAAATAACGCCCGCGCGGCGGCTGGATCATCCACGCATTCAAACAGGAAGAAGAAGGCGGTGCGCTCGTGGTTGTATTCGTTGTAATGGGCGTTGTCCAATGCCGCGATCCGGCCGACGACGTTATTGCCCTGGCGGGCGAGAAAGAAGGCTGCGTCGGAATGGCGGTAGTAAGGGTGCTTTTTGCGGTCGAGCATTCGGGCTGAGTCGCCGGCCAGGGGCGGCACCCACTGCGGGGTGTCGCGATACAGCCGAAACGGCAGCTCGAGGAATGCGCGGACTTGACCGCGGTCCGCGGTGTCGATCTTGAGGATCGTCGTCATCTGGCGTGGCCGGAATTCTAGCCGGGCGCGGGATCTATCCGCAGATTACGCAGATTTCCGCCGATTTCGATACAAAAAGGAATCGGCGGAAATCAGCGCAATCGGTGGACAAAAAAGTCAGAGCCCGTTCCGACCTCTCAGGGTCCGATCGATCAAATCAAGGGATCTATCCGCAGATTTCGCAGATTTCCGCCGATTTCAATGGAAAAGGAAATCGGCGGAAATGCGAAATCTGCGGACAAAGAATCCCCTACTTGCACAACCGTAGGGCCGCGAGAATCCCCAGCACAAGCGCCGCGATGCAACATGCCACCACGCCCGCCCAGCCGTAGGCCTGCCAGGCCAGCCCGGGCAGGAAAGAACCGAGCGTTGCGCCGAGGTAGTAGAAGGTGAGATACAACGCGCTGGCGCCGCCTTTGGCCGTCTCGGCCGTGGCCTGGACATAGGCCGGGGCCGTTGACTGGGCGGTGAACATGCCCAGGCACAACACGATCGTGCCCAGCGCGATCGCTGGAATAACGGCGATCAGCGAAATGAGAATGCCGAGGCCGGCGATCGCCATGCCGGCGAGCATGAGCGTGCGGCGCGGGATGCGCGCGCTCAGCCGGCCGGCGACCGGCGCGGTAAATACGCCGGCAATGTAGACGACGTAGGCGCCGGATACCAGGGCCTGGGGCAGGCTGAAGGGCGGGGCGGTCAGGTAGTAGGGCAGGTAGGTGAAGGTGCCGATGAAGGCAAAAAACACGCAGCCGCCGACCAGAAACGCGCCCAGCAGCTTCTTGTTGCCGAGGTGTAGAAACATGTCGCGCTGGGCGCGGCTCATCCCGCTCTGGCCCGAGGTCGCCTGTTCGGGCAATACCCGCGACATCAGGACTGCCGTCAGGGCGGTAACGACCGCAAAAGATGAAGGGCGCGTGCCAGCTCGTCACCGAGGCGATCAGGCCGCTCAGCACGCGACCGGTCATGCCCCCGACCACCGTGGCCCCGATGTAGTTGCCGACGACGCGTCCGACATCACCGGGCTGGAATTCGGCCCCGATGTAAGTCACCGCCACGCTGGCGACGCCCGGCAGCAAGAGACCCTGCATCGCCCGAAAGACGAGAAATAGCGGGAAGTTCGGCGCGATCGCGCACAGAAAAGTGGGGATCGCCAACAATCCGCAACTCGCCACCATGACCTGCTTTGTGCCCAGCGTGTCGGTCAACGGGCCGAAGAAGCTGGAGGCGATCGCAACGGCCAACACGGCCAGCGATACCGATAGGGCCGCGATCGCTGGCGGAATGCCATACTCCGCCGACAGGGTCGGCAGGATGGGCTGCGGGATGTACATCACGCTGTAGATCGCGATGCCGGCGAAGTACAGCACCAGTGCGACGACGCGGGTCGACGGGCGCGGTCGGGATGCGGCGGAAATGGCGCTCACAACTGTCTGGGTTCTAACACAGTTCGGTGGCACAATCGGTCCATGCCCATCCTCTTTGTCGATCTCGTCGTGCGCCCCGGCGAGCGCGCCCCCGCTTCCGCCGCCAGCGTCCTTGCCGACCAGGCTGGCCGACTGTATGGTTCCGGCCCTGGCGATACCTGGGTTGTCGTGCGGGAGATCCCGGCCAGCGGGTATGCCGAGAATGACTCGCCGGAGGGCGTCTACTTTCCGGTCTTCGTGCATGTCCTGCGGATGCAGCTTCCGGATACCCTGGTGCTGATATCAGAGGCGGCCCGTCTGGCGGAGATGGCCGGGCTGGCCCTGGGTCGCCCGGCCGACAACGTCCACATCATCTTCGAACCGTCGGGTGGTGGGCGCGTTGCGTTTGGCGGCCGCCTGCGGGGGTGAAGCTCTCCGGATGACTCAATATGCCCGGCGAAGCCGGGCATATTGAGTCATACAATAAGCCATGAAATCTCATCGCCTCTTCCTCGCTGGCTTCGGCAACGTAAACCGCAGCCTGGTCAAGATTCTGATCTCGCAGGCTGCTGTGCTCCGCGAGCGCCATCAATTGGCCTTTGTCGTGGTCGGCGTGGCCGACTCGGCCGGCAGCCGCTGACCCAACCGGACTGCCGCTCGAGGCGCTACTGGCCTTGAAGCGAAGGTCGGAGTGTGGGCGAGCTCCCAGGCGCGGGTCGGCCCGGCGTGACCGCCCTGACGCTCGCCCGCGAGATCGACTACGACGTCCTGATGGAAGCGACGCCGGTCAATCTCAAGACCGCCCAGCCTGGCCTCGATATCAGCCTGGCTGCGCTCGAGCGCGGACGGCATGCCGTCCTGGCCAACAAGGGCCCGCTCGCGCTCGCGTTCGCGCGACTCGCGACTTTGGGCGATCTCGATGGCGCGCCCGGGCGGCCGCAGTTGCGCTTCAGCGCCAGTGGGCGGCTCCTTGCCGACCATCAATGTCGGACGGCGCGACTTGATTGGCGCCCGAATTCAGCGGGTCGAGGCGATCCTCAACGGCACATCCCAGGGCATCCTGCGCATGATGGAGGAAGGCATCCCATATGCCGAGGCGCTGGCCGAAATGCAGCGGCGCGGGCTGGAGACCGACCCCCTCGCTCGATGTCGAGGCTGGGACGCGGCCAACAAACTGGTCATCATCGCCAACGCCGTGCGCGCCGGCCAACTACGCTCAAGGACGTCTCGGTTGAGGGGATCCTGGGTTTGACCGCGGCCGATCTCACGGCCGCTCAGGCACGTGGCGAGCGGATCGTGTTGCGCTGTCTGGCCGAACGCGCGGGCGAGGATTTTGTCTTCAGCGTGAAGCCGACAGCGTTGCCTCAATCGCATCCGCTGGCCCGGATGGGGGGCGACGAGATGGGGGTGGTTTACGAGACCGACATCACCGGCCGGCAGACGCTCGCGACGATGGAGCGCGATCCGATCCCGACCGCAAGCGCCATGCTGCGGGATGCTGTCGACATTCTGATGTAGTCCAAAGGCAACACGCCCCGGCGAAGCCGGGGCGTGTTGCCTTTGAAAAACCTAGCCGATCTTTAGTCCGATTTCGTCAATCAGCCGCTCGCGGGTCTCGGCGAGCGGGATACGCTCGATGACCGGGGCGAAGAAGCCCTCGACCACCAGCCGGCGCGCTTCCTGGACCCGGATGTTGCCGCGCCAGACCGTGCGCGCGTCGTCGCGCAGGGCCGACTTGTAGAGCAGGTCGCTCTTGCAGTGCCCGGCGATGTGATTCTGCTGGGTGTCGTAGTGGAACTGCTGGCGCTTGTCGGCGAAGTAGACCCCGCTCAGCAACGCGATGCTGCGCTCGCCAAGCATGTCGGCCTCGATGAAGCTCTTGGTGAAGCGCGCCCCGATCCCGCCCATCACCCAGTGCAGGGTCGCGTCGGCGCCGGTGCGGGCCCGCTCGGTGGTGAAGTTCCACACGTTGCGGCCCCAGTCCTGGATGTTGACGTAATCGAGCTGGGCCCCGTCCTTGACGATGATCTCGACCGCGTTGTTGACCAGCGCGGGCTCGGTCCCTGGCGCGCCATCGCTGCGGAACTCTTCGATGAAGGTCGCCTTTGCGCCTTTCTCCAGAATAATCAGGGTGTGATTAAAGGCCGAGCGCTCCGCGCCGTCGAGCAGGCTGGTCACTCGGACGGGCTCCTCAATCTGGACGCCCTTAGGGACGTAGAGGATCGCGCCGCTGTTCATGAAGACGCCGTGCAGCGCGGCGAAGAAGCCGTCGCCCAATTTGACGCACTCGCTCATCAGATAGGCGTCGAGCAGGTCGCTGTGATTGGCGATCGCGTCGGCCATGGAGACGAAGACCACGCCTTCGGGCAGCACGCCTGAGGTCAGTTCGTTGCGCGCGCCGATGGCGCCGGGTTTGACCGCCGCAATCAGGGCGTCAAGCTTGAGCGCCGACAGATCGACCCGCCGCCAGTTCTCATCCCAGCGATTGGGGGGAGGCGTGTCGCGAAAGACGCGCAGGGCCTCGAGGCGCCGGGCGGTCATCGCCGCCGGCTCGCCGCGGGCGGCCGAGAAGGCCTCGACGGCCTCGCGGCTGAGGTCCCCGGTCTTGACGACCGGAGTGGGTTTGAGGTTCACAATTGCCATTACTTCGATTCCCGAATCCATTCCCAGAAGCGCTGCCCCTGCGCAGCGGGCAGCTTCAAATGCCTTCTAGCCGACCGTGCCTTCCATCTGTAGCGCGATAAGGCGGTTCATCTCGACCGCGTATTCCATCGGCAGTTCCTTGACCATGGGCTCGATAAAGCCCGAGACCACCATGGTGCTGGCTTCTTCTTCGCTCAGGCCGCGGCTCATCGCGTAGAAGAGCTGTTCCTCGCCGATCTTGCTGACCGAGGCCTCATGGCCGATGGTCACGTCCTCGTTGTCGACCTCAATATACGGATAAGTGTCGCTCCGGCTCTCGGGATCGAGCAGCAGGGCGTCGCAGACCACGCTGCTGCGCGCGCCGGTCGCGTTCTTGTAGACCTTGAGCAGGCCGCGGTAGCTGGTGCGCCCGCCGTCCTTGCTGATCGACTTGCTGACGATCTTGCTGGTCGTATTCGGCGCGGCATGGACGACCTTGCCGCCCGCGTCCTGATGCTGGCCCTTGCCGGCGAAGGCGATCGACAGAATCTCGCCGTGCGCGCCCTCTTCCATCAGATAAACAGCCGGGTACTTCATGGTCAGTTTGCTGCCCAGGTTGCCGTCGACCCACTCCATCGTTGCGTCGCGCATGGCGACCGCGCGCTTGGTGACCAGGTTGTAGACGTTGGTGCTCCAGTTCTGGATGGTTGTGTAGCGGCAGCGCCCGCCTTTCTTGACGATGATCTCGACCACGGCGCTGTGCAGCGAGTCGCTCGAGTAGATCGGGGCGGTGCAGCCTTCAACGTAGTGCACCTGAGCGCCCTCGTCGACGATGATGAGTGTGCGCTCGAATTGGCCGACGTTCTTGGCGTTGATCCGGAAGTAGGCCTGCAGGGGCAGGTCGATCTTGACCCCTTTGGGGACATAGATGAACGACCCACCGGACCAGACCGCGCTGTTCAGGGCGGCGAACTTGTTGTCGTTGTAGGGGATGATGGTCCCAAAGTACTCCCGAAAGAGCTCGGGGTGCTCGCGCAGCGCGCTGTCGGTGTCAGTGAAGATCACGCCCTTGTCGGCCAGGTCCTTGGCCAGGTTGTGATAGATCACCTCTGATTCGTACTGCGCGCCCACGCCGGCAAGATATTTCTTCTCGGCCTCGGGAATGCCCAGGCGATCATAGGTATCCTTGATCTCCTTGGGCAGGTCATCCCACGTGGCGGCCTGGCCGTCGGTGGGTTTGATGTAATAGAAGATGCTGTCGAAATCGATGCTGTGCAGCACCTCGCTGCCCCAGTTCGGCATCGGCCGGCCTTCGAACTCGGCCAGCGACTTCAGGCGGAAGTCGAGCATCCACTGGGGCTCTTTCTTCATTCGCGAGATATCGCGCACCACGTCGGCGTCCAGCCCGCGCCGGCTCTTGAAAACGTTATTTTCCGGCTCATTGAAGCCGTACTTCTCGAGATACTCGTCGTTGACGGTGACGTTGGATCGCTCTTGTGTCATTCTTGCCCCGATTTACGTTTTCGTTGGTAAGGTTGATAACGTTGGTAACGTTGCTCGGTTGTGAGCCTCTTTAACGTTAACAACCTTAATCTCCAACCTTACCAAACCCGAACTAGGATGCCGCCTTCCGGCTCCCGCAGCCAGTCATATCCGCGGTTTTCGAGTTCGAGCGCCAGTTCCGGGCCGCCGCTCTCGACGATCCGGCCGTCGATCAGGACGTGCACGAACTGAGGCTTGATGTAGTTGAGCAGGCGCTGGTAGTGGGTGATGACGAGCACGCCCATGTTCGGGTTCTTCTCGTGCAGGGTCATTACGCCCTCGCTCACCACCCGCAGCGCGTCGATATCGAGGCCGGAGTCGGTCTCGTCGAGGACGGCCAGGTCGGGCTTGAGCATCGCCATCTGCAGGATTTCGGCCCGCTTCTTCTCGCCGCCGCTGAAGCCATCGTTGAGGTAGCGCCCGGCGAACGAATCATCGACCTTGAGCACGGCCATGGCCTCGCGCAGAGTCTTTCGGAAGACCGGGATCGGCATGCCTTTGGTGTTTGAGGGCAGCATCCCGCCGTTCGCGGCGGCGGCCTCGGCCTTGATCCGCGAATTAAGCGCGGTCCGCAGGAAGTTGGCCACGGTCACGCCCGGGATTGCGACCGGGTACTGGAAGGCCAGAAACAGGCCCAGCCGGCTGCGCGTGTCGGCCTCCATCTCCAGGACGTTCTGGCCCTTGAAGAACGCCTCACCCTGGGTGACTTTGTAGTTGGGATGGCCCATCAAGGTGTAGGCGAGGGTGCTTTTGCCACTCCCGTTCGGACCCATGATGGCGTGAATCTCACCGGCATTGATCGTCAAGTTGAGACCCTTCAGGATCTCCTTGCCACTTTCAAGCTGAACGTGCAAGTCGCGAATTTCGAACCACTTGTCAGACACTGCTATACCCCTACGTGCTCCGGCCGTCAAAAACTTGACAGCCGTCAAATTTGGATTTGTTGCCTATCATACTCGTGTGCCTGAGCGAACGCTGAGCGGCTATTCGGAAGGGGGCTGCCCCGTCCCGGCATGCCGACGGGCAGCCCGCCTCCGTATACTCCCCCCCCATGATCCCCGTCAAAACCATTGAGTGGGTCGGCGACGCCGATGGCGCCTGCCGCATCATCGACCAGACGCTCTTGCCGACCGAACTGCGCTACCTCGATCTGACTGACAGCGACGCCATGTGGGAGGCGATACGCAGCCTGCGCGTGCGAGGCGCGCCGGCCATTGGCATCGCCGCGGCATTTGGGGTCTATCTGGGTGTGCGGGCGATTGGCCCCGAAGATGATTCGGTTTCGTTTGTTGCCGAACTTGAGCGCGTGACCGCTCATCTCGCCACATCACGCCCGACGGCCGTCAATCTTTTCTGGGCCCTCGAGCGGGTGAATCGAATCGGGATGGAAGTTGTTGCCAGTGGCGGGCCGGCCGCTGCCCGGCGCGCGCTTTTGGCTGAAGCGGTTGGGTTGATTGACGAGGACAACGCGGCGTGCCGGGCGCTCGGCGCGCACGGAGCCGCCCTCGTCGCCGATGGCGATACGATCCTCACCCATTGCAATGCCGGCTCGCTCGCGACGGCCCAATGGGGGACGGCCCTGGCCGTCGTCTACATGGCCGCTGAGCTGGGCAAACGGCTGAGCGTTTATGCCGACGAAACTCGCCCGCTTCTGCAAGGGGCGCGCTTAACGGCATGGGAACTCCAACAGGCGGGGGTCCCGGTCACTGTGATCACCGACAGCATGGCTGCCACCGTCATGGCCCAGGGCCGGGTAAATGCCGTCATCGTCGGCACAGATCGGGTCGCCGCCAATGGCGATTTTGCGAATAAGATCGGCACGTTGGGCGTGGCGATCCTGGCCCGTGAGTTTGGGATTCCGTTGTATGTGGCAGCGCCGCTGTCGTCGGTCGATCTGAATCTGGCCTCCGGCGCAGAGATCCCGATCGAGGAGCGCAAACCGGAAGAGGTCAGCCTGGGCTTTGGCAGGCGCACGGCGCCCGAGGGCGTGGCCATCTACAACCCGGCTTTCGACGTTACGCCTGCCCGATACGTGACAGCGTTCATTACGGAGCGCGGTGTTGTGCGCGCGCCGTTCGCGGAGGGTTTGGCCCGGGTTGGCAATAGCCCGTCGTCCCGCGCGCGCCTCGTCATCCCGCGCGAAAGCGCGGGACCCATACCGCGGCAGGGTGCGACCGACGCGTAGGCGCCCGTTGCCGCAGCCGAGAATGTACCCGCGCGACCGCACAACTTTTCGAACCTTTCTGCTATACTCCCGCGCTATCTGGTCACGAGGATGCTTCACGGCGTTCGCCTGTGACCAAACGCCGCTTACCCGGCGGCGAAAAACTATCAACCGCTTCAAAAGGAGAAGTAAACCGTGATAGGACACAAAACAAAGGTACTCGGGCTTGGCCTGCTGGCCACCAGCCTGGTTCTGGCGGCGTGCGGAACAGCCGCTCCCTCCACTCCCGTTATCGTCGAGAAAGAGAAGATCGTCGAGAAGGTCGTGACGTCGGCTCCCCAGGTCGTCAAGGAAACCGTTGTCGTCGCCGCGCCGACGGCCGTACCGGCCGCCAAGGCCAAAGTGCTCCGGGTCAACCTGGGCACCTACCCTGACAACCTCGACCCCCAGAAGGCCTCGTTTGTCAACGAAATCGCCCACCTCAAGCTCGCTTACGAAGGGCTGACCAAGTTCGACAAGGACCTCCAGACCGTGCCGGGCGCCGCTGAGAAGTGGGCCTACAACGCCGATGGCACAGAACTGACCTTCACGATGCGCAAGGGTCAGAAGTACAGCGACGGATCGCTGCTCAATGCCAAGCGCTTTGAGTATTCGATCATCCGCAATGTCAACCCGGCCACGGGCGGCGAGTACGCCTTCGTGACCAATGACTACATCGCCGGGGCCAACGCCTGGGGCGAAGCCGCTGCCGCGGTTGCCGATGCCAAGGATGATGCGGCCAAGAAGACCGCCACCGAGGCTGCCGCCAAGGCCGAGGCCACCCTGCGCGCGAGCGTCCAGGCCCAGGATGCGGCTGGCAAGCCTTGCGCCGACTACAAGCAGGAAGACTGCCTGACCCTCAAGATCAAGTTGGGTGCTCCGACGCCGTTCTTCCACACGATCATGGCCCTGTGGGTCGCTTATCCGGCCAAGGAAGAGAACATCACCGCCGGCAAGGAACAGTGGACCAACAGCACGAAGTTCCAGGTTGGCAACGGCCCCTACACTTGGAAGGTTTTGGAGCCCCAGGTCAAGAGCCGCTTCGAGGCGAATGCCAACTACTACGGCGACAAGGCCAAGACTGCGATCGAATTCGCGTACATCACCGACAGCGCGGTTTCGTTCAACGCCTACAAGAACAACGAGTTCGACATCATCGCCCTGGCCGCTGAGGACCTGAAGACTGTCCAGGCCGACGCGGCGCTGAACGCACAGGCCCGCATCTACGCCGGCTCCTGCACCACCCAGCTGGCGATGAACAACAAGTACCCGCCCTACGATGACAAGCAGTTCCGCACCGCAGTCGCGCAGGCGGTTGACCGCAAGGCTTGGGTCGACAACATTCTGCAGGGCCTGGGCGCTCCGACCCAGACCTGGATTCCGCCCGGATACCCTGGGTATGACAAGGCCGAGGCCCGCTTCGCCTTCAACGTCGACGAGGCCAAGAAGGCCCTGGCCGCATCGAAGGCCCCGACCGCAGACAAGGTTCCCGGCGGCAAGCTCAAGTACTTCGCCTCGAACAGCCCGCGCAACAAGACCCGCGGCGAGTTCCTGGTCCAGATGCTGAGCAAGAACCTCGGGATCCCGGTTGAGATGACGCTGGTCGACCCGACCGAATACACCGCCCGCCAGAAGAAGGGCGACATGGACGGCATGTTCCTCCAGGGCTGGTGCGCGGACTTCCCGCATCAGACGAACTGGCTGCCGACCTACTTCAACTCCAAGAGCTTTGCGTCGCGCTGGGGTTACTCCAACCCGGCGAACGACAAGCTTATGGCTGACGCTGATGTCACCGTCGATCCGGTCAAGGCCGCGGCGATGTATGACCAGGCCCAGAAGACGATCATTGGCGACGTGTCGTCGATGATGTTCTGGAACAACGTCAACTCCTATCTGGTCAAGCCCTGGGTCAAGGGTCTGATTCAGACCCCGCAGGACTCCGGTTTCGCGGGCGACACCGTCCCGACGGCGATTGACATCGACGTCGCGATGCTGCCGAAGTAGTTCGTTAAGAACTCGCACTGATCAGGGGCGGGCGATGGCGCCCGCCCCTGATCGTTTGATCGCTCTCCCAGAGGTTGCCGCATGACGAGTTACATCATCCGTCGCTTGATCTCGATGGTACTAACGGTGTTCGTGCTCGCGCTGATGACTTTCCTGCTGATGAAGTCGGCGCCGGGGGGACCCTGGGATGCGACCGCGGCCGATCGTAAAGGTTTGAGTGAGACACAGCAGCGCGTGCTGAATCGACAGTTTGGGCTTGACAAGCCAGAATGGCGCCAATTCACATCGTATGTCATCGGCGATGTTGACAGTGAGGGTGAATTCAATTGCGGCGCGATTTGCGGCAACCTCGGGCCCTCCTTCAAGCGCCGGGGCCAGATGGTGCAGGATATTCTGTTTGCGCCGCGCTCCCCCGAAGGTGACTTTTTCGACTCCCGTTTCAGCTTTACCCTGCGCTTGGCCTTGGCTGCAATCACGTTTGGGGTGTTGCTGGGCATCCCGGCCGGCGTGATCTCCGCCCTGAAACAGAACACTTGGATTGACTATGTCACGGCCTTCATTACGACCATTGGCATTTCGGTCCCGGGCTTCGTGGTGGCGATCTTCCTTATCTACGTCTTTGCCGTCTCCCTGCACCTGATCCCAGTTGTGCCAAAGTGGGATCAGACCGCCTCGTGGATCATGCCCAGCGCCGTGATGGGCTTTGGAACAATGGCTTCGCTGGCGCGCTACACCCGCACTCAGATGCTGGACGTTATGCGCCAGGATTACATCCGGACCGCCCGGGCAAAGGGATTGCAGGAGCGGGTGGTTGTGCTCAAGCACATGCTCCGCAATAGCCTGATCCCGGTGGTAACGATCCTGGGACCGGTTGTCGCCGGCTTGCTTACTGGGTCGTTCATCATTGAGCAGATGTTCAGTTTCCCGGGCATTGGCGCCGAGTTTGTGAACTCGATCTTCAACCGCGACTACAGCATGATCATGGGCACGACCCTCTTTATTGGCGTGCTCGTTGTCTTTGCCAACTTCTTTGTCGACCTTACCTATGGGTTCCTCGACCCGCGGATTCGCCTCGACTAACCCATCGCAGGAGCAATAAACATGGCAACTCTGACTCAATCCGCAGGCAAAGCGCCGACTGCAAGTAAAGGACCCATTACGGCCAAGAGCGAAGGCCAATGGCAGATGATTTGGCGGCGTTTGCGCCGCAACAAACTCGCGATGGGGGGCTTGATTGTCCTCATTCTGTTCGTGTTCATGGGCGTTGGTGCCCCGCTGCTCACCCGCCAGGATCCGACCGAATTCAACCTTGGCAAGGATCAATTGCCGCAGGTCTGGGTCGCCGAATCGCCGGCCAAGCTCAAGCCAAACCCCGAATATATCTTTGGCACCGATAGCGCCGGGCGCGACGTGTTCAGCAGGATGGTCTATGGCGCGCGCACATCCGTGTTTGTCGGGCTCATTCCGACCACCATCATCATGCTGATTGGGATGATCGCGGGGATGTCCTCCGGCTTTTTTGGCGGCGCTCTGGACAATGTCTTGATGCGCATCGTGGACATGCTGGAAGCGTTTCCCGACATCTTGTTCTATATCGTGTTGACCGTCGCATTGCGCGAGACGGCATTTGGGAATGCGGCAAATGGCTTGCTACTCTTGTTTTTTGCCCTGGCGGTTGTTTCCTGGGGCGGGATTGCGCGCCTGGTGCGAGGCACGACCCTTGGGTTACGCAGCCGCGAATTCGTCGATGCCGCCCGCAGCATGGGCGCCTCCAGCGCCTTCATTATCTTCAAGCACATCCTGCCCAACGCTTTGGGCATCATCGTGGTTTGGGCGGCTCTGGCGATGCCCCGCATGATCATCGCTGAGGCCACGCTCGCCTATCTCGGCCTGGGGATGAAGCCAGTCTCAAGCATGGGCGACTCATACTTCCTGACCAGCTGGGGGCAGATCATCAGCGAAGGGCGGTCGAGCCTGAATTCACAGCCATGGGTGCTGTTGACCTCGTCCCTCTGCATCGCGCTGATCGTGGTCGCCGTAACGTTCTTTGGCAACGGCCTGCGCGACGCGGTCGATCCGCAGCAGCGCGGCGCGGGGAAGTAGCGCGCGGGGAATCACCTTCGGTCGTGATGGGTAGGGGCGGTTCGCCATTCGGGGTCTACAGCGTATTGTGCCAGTGTAGGGGCGGGTCGCGACCCGCCCCTACCAACGCGCGCGTCTGACGTAAAATCGCGCTGTGGCCTTTGATCCCCGGCGCCATCATCGCCGTTCGATTCGATTGCGGAACTACGACTACGCGCAAGCAGGCGCGTATTTTGTCACCCTCTGCGAACATGAACGCGAATGCCTGTTTGGCGAAATCTCACTGGGCGGACCAATGCAATACAGCATGGCAGGCGAGATCGTAGCCGAGCAATGGCTTTGGCTGGAGGAGCACTTTGTCCAAGTTGAACTCGACGCCTGGCAGGTCATGCCGAACCATTTTCACGGGATACTCCTTCTAATGGACAGGGATACCCTCGGCGTTCGAAGAAAGCCGTTGGGACAATTGATTGGCGCCTTCAAGACGACGTCGGCGAAACGGATTAGTCAGCTGCGTGGCACGCCGGGCGCTCCGGTTTGGCAACGCGATTTCTTTGAGCACGTCATTCGAGGCCCCCATTCCTTGGAACGTATTCGCCGCTATATCGAATTGAATCCATCACGCTGGGCGAATGACAGGATGAATCCGCACCGGCGTCGTCGGCAATGATGGCCAGGGGCGGGTCGCGACCCGCCCCTACCGGTGTGCCTGGCACGGTGTCTGGCGCCCCGGTATTTCGTGCAGCGCGCATCGGCCGTGCGGCCGCGGTTCGTGATGACGTCGGGTAGGGGCGGTTCGCGAACCGCCCCTACCGGCGTCCGGCACGATTGACGATGTGACGATGAATAATTGCATCGCGAATTGCACGTTCGCCCTGGGCGCACCGGCGGTCTGTGGCGATTTCGGGTAGGGGCGGTTCGCGAACCGCCCCTACCGCACGCCTCGCCCTCCCGCATACCGCATAATCCCCCCCATGAACACGCCCCTGCCCGAACATGCCGTCGACCTGAACGACTGGTCCCAGCTCAAACCCGCTTTTGACGAACTGACCGCCGCGCCGCTATCAGGCGCGACCTGTGAGGCCTGGCTGGCCGACTGGACCCGGGTGGCCTACCTCGTCTACGAAGCCTTTGCCCGTGCCAATGTCGCCACGACGATCAATACAGAGGACGCCGACGCCAAGAAGCGGCTGTTCCACTTTCTCGAGAATATTTGCCCCGGTCCAGGCCGCCGATCAGGCGCTGAAGGAAAAGCTCCTGGCCAGCGGTCTCGAGCCCGACGGTTTTGATGTTCCGCTCCGCAATCTGCGGGCCGAGGCCGAGATCTTCCGACTCGAGAACCTTCCCTTGATCACAGAGGAGGGCAAGCTCGGCAACCAGTTCGATGAGATCAAGGGTGCCCAGACCGTGGCCTGGGATGGCGTCGACCTTCCGTTGCCGCAGCTCAACCCGCACTTGCAGAACGCCGATCGGGCCACCCGCGAGCGGGCCTGGCGCCTTGTCCAGGCCCGCCATCTCAAGGATCGCGGGGCGCTGAATGGGCTGTGGACGCAGTTCCTGGCCCTGCGCGTCCAAATGGCCCGGAATGCCGGATTCTCCGACTACCGCGCTTATCGCTGGAAGCTGCTCAAACGGTTCGACTACACACCTTCGGACAGCCAGGCATTCCAGAACGCCATTGAGCAGGTCGTGGTGCCGGCCGTGACCCGGCTCAACACGCGGCACAAGGCACTGCTGGGCCTCGACACGCTTCGGCCATGGGACGCCAATCAGCATCTGTTTATCGACTCAAAGGGACGGCCGCCCATCACGCCGTATTCCAATGTCGCCGAATTGGAGTCGCGCGCCGCGACTGTCTTTGCAAAGGTCGATCCGGACCTGGGTGCCCACTTCGAGACGATGCGCCGGGAGGGCCTCCTCGACCTGCCAAGCCGCAAGGGCAAGGCTCCGGGCGGGTATTGCACCGCATTCCCGATCGTCAAGCGCCCCTTTATTTTCATGAACGCCGTCGGATTGCATGGCGACGTGGATACCCTGCTGCACGAGGGCGGCCACGCGTTCCATGTCTTTGAAGCCGCGGAGCTCGCCAGCCATCATCTCCAGGATGTGCCGATGGAATTTGCAGAGGTCGCTTCCATGGCGATGGAGCTGCTGGCCTCGCCTTACCTCGCCCAGGATCAGGGTGGTTTCTACAGCCCGGCCGACGCCGCCCGCGCCCGTTTCGAGCACCTGGATGGCATGCTGCGTTTCTGGCCCTATATGGCGGTTGTTGATGCCTTCCAGCACTGGGTCTATACCCATGCCGAAGAGGCCGCCGATCCGGCCGCATGTGATGCGATGTGGAGCGAGCTGTATCGGCGCTTTCATCCTGATGTTGACGTAAACGGAATCGAGCCTGAGATCGCGAACGGCTGGCAGCAAAGCTGCATATCTTCCAGGCCCCGTTCTACTACATCGAATATGGGCTTGCTCAGTTGGGCGCCGCCCAGATCTGGCGCAACGCAAAGCAGGACCAGACCGGCGCTGTGGCCGCGTATCGGCGCGCGCTTTCGCTCGGCGGGAGCGCGCCGCTGCCGGCCCTGTTCGCGGCCGCTGGCGCGAAATTCGCGTTCGATGCCAATACCCTGGGCGATCTGGTCGGGCTGATGGAGACTGAGATGAATACCCTCCGCGCAGCCGGCGGGTGAGGAAATGTGGTTCGAGCGTGTTCGCGCCCTCACCCTGTCCCTGACCCGCCAGCGGAGCGTCACCAACACCGAGGGCGAGACGTCGTTCGGGCCATGGCTTTATGACCAACTTGCGGAATGGCCCTACTTTCGGACCCGTCCTGAGTGTCTGCGCCTCGAGCGCACCCTCGACGACAGGCGCGAGCGCTACACCGTCTTCGCCCGTGTGCACGGCGCGGGCCGGCGCGCGGTCGCCCTGTGCGGTCACTACGACACGGTGGATGTCGACGGATATGCTGATCTCGAGCCGTACGCCACCGATCCCGAAGCGCTTCTGCCGCGGCTGATCGAGCGGCTGGAGCGCGAGGCCCGCAGCGCCGCCGATCTGCGCGCGCTGGCCGACCTGCGCTCGGGCGACTACATGGCCGGGCGGGCGACCCTCGACATGAAAGGCGGGCTCGCGGTCGGTCTTGCCGTGCTCGAGCGCTTCGCCGCCCAACCTCAGCTCGAGGGCAATCTGGTCTTTATCGCTACGCCGGACGAGGAGGATTCGTCAAACGGCATGCGCTCCGCGGTGCGCCAGTTGGCTGAGCTGCTGCCGGAGTGGGGGATCGATCTTGAAGCCGCCATCAACCTGGATTCGGGCGTGGGCGAAGGCGACGACGGCAAAGCCGTCTTCCTGGGCAGTGTGGGCAAGGTCTTGCCCTCGGTCTTTTTCGTTGGACGGCCGACCCATGCTGGGGCGCCCTTTGACGGCGTGAACGCCGCGCTGCTTGCGGCCGAACTCACTCGGCGGGTTGAGGCCAATCCCGCCCTGGGCGACCCGCCCGGCGCGGCCGAGGAAGTTGCTCCGCCGCCGGTCACCCTGTATCAGACCGACCGGCGCAGCCGCTACGACGTGACGACCCCGGCGACGGCCTGGTGCTCGTACAACGTGCTGACCTATACCCGAACCCCGGCTGACATGCTGGACATGATGCTGGGCGAGACGAGGGCGGCCATGGACGCGGCGCTGCGGACGTTGGAGACGCGAGCGGCCGCTTACGATCGCGTTGCCGGCGCGGCCGTTCACGCCCATGCGTGGACGCCCCAGGTCCTGACCTGGGCGCAGCTCGAGGCCCAGGCGCGCTCGCGCGGGCCCGCAGCGATCGCGCGCATGTCAGCGCTGCGTGACATGCTTGCCGCCGACGCAACCCTGGACATCATCGGACTCAGCCAGCGCCTGATCGAGGCCGCGGCGCGCGAAGCCGGGCTGGCCGGGCCGGCCGCGGTGCTGTGTTTTGCGTCGCAGTACTACCCGCAGGTCGATCTGGGGCAGGGTCCGCGGGCGAAGGCGTTTCTGGCGGCGATAACGGCCGGGACGTACGCCATCGCCGCAAGCCAGCACGCGCGTCCGATTGCGCGTCATTTCCTGGCATCTCGGACATGAGCTTCTTTGCCCCGCAGGCCGCGGGCGCGGTCGAGGTCGTCATCGCCAACACGCCGGCCTGGGGGAGCGGCCTCACCCACGACTACGCCGCCGCCGACCGCATTGGCGCGCCGATCGCCAACATCGGACCGTGGGGCCACGACTATCACCAGGCTACTGAGCGGGTGAATATGCCGTATTCGCTTGAGGTGCTGCCCGTTGCGTGGTGGGGTTGTAAACCGATTACTCTCTGTGCGAACACCCTAAAGGTGGACGCAGTTCGACCTGTGGCAGCCGCATCTGTACCGGCGTCCACCTTTAGGGTGTCCGCCGTAAACTCAATACCCCGTCACGGCCGAGCGCGCGGCGGCCACCCCGGCTCGCAGCGCGTTGAGACCCAACGACACGCCGATCAGCCCGAAGATCAGCCCCATCCCGCCCAGCAACAGCGGCAGAAACCAGGTGTTCATAAAGTCGTCGACCCGCGCATTCTGATAGTTGCTCGGGTCGTACAGCACCTTCAGCTTGTCGCCGACCTTGTGCGCTGGCGGGTTTGACGAGAAGCCTTCCTTGAAGGTCACCGTCGTGCCATCCTTTGTCGTGAAACGCACTTGGGCGGCGTAGCTCACCGAGTTGTTACGCCCGGATCGGGTTTCGGTATTGGCGACGACGACGCCATCCGCCGTGAGGAACGTGCGGATCTCTTGCGCGGTCGTCGACCGGGTATACGCCGCGCCGGCCAGCATCGCAAGCCCGATCACGCCGAATATCACGCCCACCAGCAGGCTCTTGGCGGCCCGCGCGCCGAATATGATTGTTCGTAGATTCATCGTCTGGTACCCACAACTGATGTTCCCGGCGCGGTATCCCTGGCGGAGCCAGGGATACCGCGCCGGGAACATCAGTTCTTGCGCTATCTACTTGACTTCATCCCAATTCGGTCCCGATCCTACATCGACTCGTAACGGCACTGTCAGGCTGTAGGCGCCTTCCATCTCGCGCTCGACCAGGGCCATGATCTCGTCGACCTCGTTGGGCGGCACGTCGAAGACCAGTTCGTCGTGCACCTGCAGCGTCATGCGGGCCTGATAGTTGCCTGCGCTCAGGGCGTGGTCGATCCGGATCATGGCGATCTTCATGATGTCGGCGGCGCTGCCCTGGACGGGATGGTTGATCGCCTCGCGCTCGGCCCGCCGCTTCTGGGCCTCGGCCTGGCCGCCTTTCATCTGGTTGCGCAGCTCGGGGAAGTAGCGCCGCCGCCCCAGCACGGTCTCGACATAGCCCTGCTCGGCCGCCACCAGCTTGGTGTGGCTCAACCAGTTCTGCACGGCCGGGAAGCGGTCAAAGTAGCGCTTGATGAAGTCGCCGGCCTCGCTCATGCTCATCCCGGTGTTCTGCGACAGCGCGAACGCGCCCATGCCATAGGCGATGCCGAAGTTGATCCGTTTTGCAAAGTTGCGCTGCATCGGGGTCACGCTGTCGAGCGGGACATCGTTTACGGCGGCCGCGGTCGTGGCGTGGATGTCCTCGCCGCGCAGGAAGGCCTCGCGCAGGGTCGCGTCGTTGGCCAGATGGGCCAGAATACGCAGCTCGACCTGCGAGTAGTCGGCGCTGATAAGGCGCCAGCCCCGCCTGGGAATAAACGCCTTGCGCACCCGCCGCCCGATCTCGGTCTTGATCGGGATGTTTTGCAGGTTGGGTTTTGAGGACGAGATCCGGCCGGTGATCGCGCCAGTCTGGTTGAAGTCGGTGTGGATCCGGCCGGTCTTCTTGTTGATCAGCTCGGGCAGCGCGTCGACGTAGGTCCCCTTGAGCTTGGACAGCTCGCGGTAGTCGAGCAGGGAGGCCACGATGGCGTGCTTGTCGCGGAGTTGCTCCAGCACATCGGCGTTGGTCGAGTAGTTGCCGCTCGCAGTTTTCCAGGCCTTGTCGGGCGGCAGCTTCAGCCGGTTGAACAACAGGTCGGAGAGCTGCTGGGTGCTGTTGATGTTGAAGGTCATCCCGGCCTGGTTGTAGATCTCGGATTCGAGCTCGCGCAAGCGCGTGCCCAGCTCGGCCGACAGCTCGCCGAGATAGCGCGTGTCGACGGCGACCCCGTGGGTCTCCATCGCCATCAGCACCGGGATCAAGGGCGTCTCAACTTCGTGAAAGAGCTTCGCCACCCCGCGCTCAGCCAGTTTTGGTTCAAGGACATGCCACAGCTCCCAGGTCGCGGCCGCATCGGCGGCCGCATAACGACCGGCTCGCTCCACCGGGACATCCCGCATGGTGATCTGGTTCTTACCCTTGCCGATGAGCTCGGCAATCTCAGTCATCTGCCAGCCCAGGAGGGTAAAAGCCATATTCTTGAGCCCGAGCCCGCCCGCGCCCGGATCGATCAGAAACTGGGCCACCATGGTGTCCAGCGGCGCTTGCTCAATCGTGATCCCGACTTCCTGCAGGACCTCCAGATCGAATTTGGCGTTGTGGCCGACCAGGCGCACACCATTCCGGCGCAGCGCATCGGCGATGGGCTGAAAGCGGGGAGAGGCCGGATCGAGCTGCCAGGGCGAGCCGCCGGCTGGCCCGCAGGGCAGATACCAGGCCTCGCCCTGCCTCACGCAGAACGACATCCCGACCACCTCGTCGGTGAGGGGATCGGTCCCCATCGTCTCGGTGTCAAAGGCGATCAGCGTGGCCCCGTTCAATTCAGCCAGGAGCGCCTTGTAGTCCGCGTCACTGGCGACGATCCGCGGTTCGATTGGCACGTTGGCGGCTGGCGGATCTTCGGCCAGCTTCGGGCGCACCTCGGCGACGGCAAAAAGGCCGAGCTGCCCCTCGGGCTGCGCGGCCGTCACGGCCTCGGCCGGCGTCGCCTGGGGAATCCGCTTCATCAAAGATTCAAAACGCAGCTCGCGAAACAAGTTGAGGGTGCGGGTGTAGTCGGGCGAAGTCCGGCAGGCGTCCCAGTCAACCTCGAGCGGCACATCGGTCTTGATCGTGACCAACTGCTTGCTGAGATAAGCGTTGGCCCTTTGTTCGGTCAGGGCGGTCCGCGGGCGCTTGGCCGTGATCGCGTCCAGGTTCAGATACATCGCGTCGAGCGTGCCAAACTGCTGGATCAGGGCTTGGGCGGTCTTCTCCCCAATTCCCGACACCCCGGGCACGTTGTCGCTGGTGTCGCCGACCAATGCCTTGTAGTCGATCAATTGGGCGGGCGTGACCCCATACTTCTCCAGTACCCCGGCTTCGTCGTAGACGATGGTGTCATCGAAGCGCTGGCGCGAGGTGAGAACCTTGACGTTTGGCGACACCAGTTGCAAAGCATCCCGGTCGCCGGTGACGATGACGACGTCCATCCCCTCGCCCGACGCGCGCCGGGCGAGTGTGCCAAGCACGTCATCGGCCTCGTAACCCTCGGCGGTGTAGATCGGCACACTCAACGCGTCCACAACCTGCTGGATGCGCTTGAGCTGGACGACGAGTTCCTCCGGCATCTTTTCGCGGGTGCCCTTGTATTCGGCATACAGATCATCACGGAAGGTGCGCCCAACATCAAAGGCGACCGCCAGACGGGTCGGCTGCTCCTGGTTCCAGACTTTGAGCAGCATGTTGGCGAAGGCGAAAACCGCCCCGGTCATTTCCTTCTCGCCGCTGGCATTCTCGATCGACAGCGGGGTGTTGACCATCGCAAAATAGGCCCGATAAGCCAGTGAATGGCCGTCAATCAGAATCAGTTTTGGCCGCGTCTTGGATGTTGACATGGCCGAATCTTAGCCCACCTGCCGGCGTCTCCGCAAGGCATCGCGGGCGCGTTCCCACCAAGTCCGGGCCTGCGCGGCGTCGTCGACGCCGACCTCCCGCCGGCTATACCGGGCCGTCAAATACGCATCGGTCAAGGCCTCAACGGGCGGGACGGCCTCTGGCTCGATCCCTGGACGAATCCGGGCCGCGAATTCGGCCGGCGTCTGGCCGGGACTGCGAGGTAGACCGCCTTCGGCGGCCCGGCGGAGCAGGGCGCGGTAAAAGAACAACACCCGTTCTCGCGGTGACAGGCGCCCGGCCGAGCGCAGCCCGGGGTTCAGATGGGGAAGGCGGTCCGTCTGGACCGGCCCGCGCCGGGCGTTCTCGAGCGCGGCTCTAATCGTCGTCTGGGCGCCGCGCAGCCAGGCCGCAACCCAGCGCGCCGCCTCGACCAGGCGCGCGCCAAGCCTCGCCCGCGACAACCAGGCCGCGATTTCGCGGCGATAGGTCCAGATGCGGCGGCCCGCGAAATACAGCGCCCCAATGCCGAGCAGGGCGAAGAAGAGCGGGCGCAAGTCGAGGGGCGTTGCCGCCACATCGACGATCTCCCGGTTCTGAAAGGCCGGCGGCGGGCCTGCGGCGATTGGCGCGCTGCCCGGGCTGAAAAGGGACATCAGCGCCGCCACCAGCCCGGCCACCGCCCCAATCAGCAGCCACGCCAACACCGACAGCGCATACATCGCCACACTGATCGCGAGGTTGAGAAAACGCAGGAGATCGCGCGCGTAGCCGGTCGACAGGGGCAGGACCAGTACGGCCAGCGCGCCCAGGAAGAGCGCCGTCAGGGCCGCCCAGCGCCGGCTCAGGCCCGGCCTTGCTTCGACCCGTTCACGGGCCCAGATCAAGCGCAGCAGGGCCAGCCGCGACTGGCTGAGCAATCCAAGCACCAGCGCAAAACAAAGCACAATCCGCCACACGCCGCCAACAGCGCCGCCAGTAATCACCCGCACCAGTGTCGTAAACACCACCACCGTCATCGCCAGACCGAGCACGGCGCTGACGATTTGGTCCCGGGTGAACGTGCGATCGATCTGCACGCTTCCCTCTTGCTCCAACTGGATGAGACGCTCGTCCGGTTCGAGCGCGGCGAAACGGCCGGCCAGGGTCGCGCTGATGAACCAGCCGATAACGACCGCCAGATACGCCCAGATGAACCCGGCCCCGACGAGCCACTCAGCCAAATCCCTGGTGAACAGCTCCGATTCGGCCCGGAAATCACCGCCGAGGTGCCAGATCAGGCCCGCCAGGCGCGTAATGATGGCCAGTCCGATGAGCTCGGGCAGGCGCTGGCTGAACCAGCTTGGCGTCAGCGCGTCGTGCGGCCGGACCAGGCGGGTGATGGTCGCCGCCAGCGCGCCCGCCAGAAAGCACAACGGTATGATATAACCTTCGTCCGCGCCGCGTTGAAACTGCCCAAACAGGTCGAGCGCCGTCGCCGACACACAGGCTGCCAGCCCGGCGATGAGCACGTGATTGAAGGCCACAAACGGCTCGATCGCGCGTCTCACGGGCGCTCCTCAAACAGGCGGCTCCGGTCGACGGCCTGCCAGACCTCAAAGCGATAGCGCCGGCCCTGGGCCTGCAGCGCCTGCAAGGCGATTGTGGTCACCGGCGCGGCCAGGATCAACACGCAGTTCACCCCCGCCCGCGCCAGCGGCTTCAGGCGCTCCGAGATTGAGCCATCGGTCCTCCCGGTGATCACGGCCAAGGTCATTCCCCAACTCAGGCGCGGACCGTCCTCTTCGAGCAGGCGCTCGAGCGGGCGGGTCTGGGCCAGTTCCCGGCCCGCCGCCAGCTGGGCTCGCCCGAGCGTTTCGAGCAGCGTCATCAGGTGCCCGCGGCCCTTGCGCGGCAGCAGGCTGTGCGCTTCCTGGCGGCCGGCGGCCGGGTCGATGGCATTGGTCAGCAGCCCGACCGGCTGGCCGTGGGCGACAACCCAGTTTGCGATGGACGCGGCGGCGACGACCGCTAATTCACTGCTGTCGTAGACCGATTTCTCCGGATAGCTGTCGATCCGCAGATCGAGCGCGATAACAGTCTCAAGCGATACGGACGGTTCGTAAACGCGGGTCTGCAGCTTCCCAGTTGCCGCGCTGGCCTTCCAGTCCACCCTCTTGAGCGAGTCGCCGCTGGCATATTCGCGCTTCCCGCGCGGGCGGGTTGGGTCCTCGAAAATGGGCTGGGTGTGGCGCAGCGTGCCGAGGGGCGATCGCGAGGGCAGGTCAAGCGCCGCAAGCGGCACGATCCGCGGAAAGACGGTGAGGTACTGGATCGGTGACCCGAGCGAGATATCGCCGATCAGGCCGAACAGGTCGCCGCCCCGGGTCGTCAGCGGCCCGAGCGGGTAGTAGCCGCGTTTGCTGGGCTGCAGCTCAACCGCGAATTCGGTGGTGGTCTTGGGGCCCATCCAGAAAGCCGAGCGGGTAGGCCGGCTGAAAATCACCTCGGAGGGCAGGCTGTCCTGCGCGTGGATCCAGGGCACGGGCAGCAGGCCGGTGTTGCGCAACCGGATTCGCATCGGGACCCGGTCTCCGACAAACGCGCGCGCGTCGACAATCCGGCCTACCTGGACGTTGCGCAATGCGCGCCGCGTCCAGAGCACACTGAGCGCGCCAGCCGCCACCAGGAAATAGACCAGGGTCAACAGCGCGTCATCGCGAAAGAACGCGGCGATCGCAATGAGCGCAGCCAGCAGCGGCAGTAAGGTGCGCATGCGGGGTGTCTACAACGCGAGTTCGGTTGTCTCGAGAATTTGGGCCACCACGCCGCGGGCATTCCGGCCGCGCAACTCGGCTTCGGGCTTGACGATGAGGCGGTGCGGAAGCACATGCGGGACGAGCAACTTGATATCGTCGGGCAGCACGTGGTCGCGACCGCGGGCCGCGGCCAGGGCCTGCGCCGCGCGAAACAAGGCCAGGCTGGCCCGCGGGCTGGCGCCCAGGGCAAGATCAGGGTGCAGGCGCGTCGCCGTCGTCAGGCGGACAATGTAGTCCTCGAGCGAATCGTCGATGTGCACCTCCCACACCTCGCGCTGGGCGGCAATGAGGGTTGGGCTGTCGGACACAGCGCCGATGTCGTTGATTGGATGCTCGCGCCGCAGCGCCGTGAGGAGTCTCTTCTCGTCGGACTGCGAGGGATACCCGAGCCCGATCCGCATCAGGAAACGATCCAACTGGGCTTCGGGCAAGGGGAAGGTGCCCTCGAATTCGACCGGGTTTTCGGTCGCAAGGACGAGGAAGGGCCGGGGCAGAGGGCGGGTCTCGCCATCAATCGTCACCTGGCGCTCCTGCATGGCCTCGAGCAGGGCAGCCTGGGTGCGCGGTGTGGCGCGATTGATCTCGTCCGCAAGAAGTACGTTTACAAATACCGGGCCTGGCCGGAAGACAAAGTCGCCGCTGGCCTGATTGAACACCGACACGCCGGTGACATCGTTCGGCAGCAAATCGGGGGTGCATTGCAAGCGTTTGAACGATCCGCCAATACTTGCGGCGACGGCGCGCGCGAGCATGGTCTTGCCCACCCCGGGCACATCCTCAAGCAACACGTGGCCGTCGCACAACAGCGCGACCGCCATGAGTTCAATGACGTTGCGCTTGCCGACGATGACCCGCTCGACATTTTCGGTCAGGGTGCTTGCGAAAGCGGCGATGGCGGCGACGTTGGGCATGCGTTACTCCTCGGGCAGGCATTCGAACGTGGTCTTGATGAACCAGGCGAAGTAGCGGCCGGCCGACTCGGCGGCCAGCAAGTCGCGATAGACCACAGGCGGAACGTCCAGATAGGCATACACCCGCCCGTCCTGGAGCTGCACTTCGAGCGTGCGCGTCTGCGGGTCATACCCCGCCGACAGGATCACCGTCGAATCGATCTGCGCACGCTTCATGCGAGAGGATTATAGGTCAGGGCTCTGCCTGCGGGCGGACTGGCGGGCTGGAGGCGCCAAGTCGAATCAGCGCATGGGCGGCCATGCACAACGGCAAATTCCGAGTCGCAAAAAACACCAGGGCGCTGGCGAGCAGGCAGGCCAGATCGACCCCAAGCCGGCCCAGCGCGGCTGGGCTGCGGGGCGGGTCAAAACGACCCAGCGCCGCAAAAATGCCCAGCCCGAGCGCAACGCCGCTGATGGCGCCCCAATACGGGTCACTCAGAAAATCCCCAGGACCCGCCCGCAGCAGCGCCCAGAGCGTTTCAAGGTAGATCGCATCGCGGACCGCCGTCCATGTCGGAGCGGGGAGCACGGCCCCAATCGACCGCGCGGCAAGGCGCAGGGTGACGATCGCTGCCGCGCCCGCGCTCGCCGCAATCCCGGTTCCGCGCAGCCAGTCTGCCAAGGCGATGCTGTCAGGAACGCCGAGGTCATCACTGCCGACCACGCCGCTGATCAGTAGCAACACGGGTAGCGCGACGCAATACAGAAACACGGCGACTTCGCGCAATGAGGCGCCCAGGGTCGAGGCGTCGAGCCTGGCTAGCCAACGGCCCTGATCTGCCCGCCGGGAAAGCAAAATGCCAAGGAAGCCGGTTAGCCAAACCGCCACCGTCCACCCAAGGATTTGGAATCGCGCGTCCATCCTGAAAAACAAACGAGGCGCGGTGAATCCGCGCCGCCGATGGTCCCCACAGGGCTCGAACCTGTGACCTCACGGATGTGAACCGTGCGCTCTAACCAACTGAGCTAGGGGACCGGAGGCGAAATTATACAACTCTTCAACGCGATTCGGCGATCACATGCAAGCCCCCGTCACTGCCGGCCACATACAGAACGCCTTCAGTCAGCGCGGCGCCAACCGGGATAAAACTTCCCAGTTCGACCCGCCAGTTCGGCTCTGGCGCGCCGGGGCGGAGACCGGCGCATTCGGCGATGCCCTGGCGCGTACCGCACAGGATGACGGTCCCGGCAGAATCGACCGCGACAACGCGTCCGGCGCGGTAGGGCAGGCTGGCTGAGCCATGCACGGCGCCCGTATCGGGGTCAATCCACACGATGGTTCGAGTGCTGTTATTGGGGTTGCCTATCGATAACCATAAGCGGCCGCGATTCGTGAAACCGGCGTCCTGGATGGCGATCGGAAATTGACGGCCGTAGCTCATCCGCGATCTGGGCAGGAATGACAGCTTTGCGTCGGCTGCGCTGAACTCGAGCAGGGCCTTGTCCGAAAGCAGCCATGCCTTGCCGTCTGCGCCGACCAGAAACTGATCGAGATACTCGGCTGATTCCGGAATCAGCGCCCGGCCAGTGGCCGCATCGAGAGCGATGTCCTTGAAAAACACAATCTGGGAGTCTGCGCTCAGGCGCGGCGTGGGCGACAGGACGGAATACGGGATCGGGGCCCGCCAAAGTTGGCGGCCGCCCGCGATCGCAAAAAGCTCGCCGTCGGTCGCGTAGTAATAGGCGCCGTCGCCGCTGACAATGCCTGGCCCCAACGGCACGCGTGGCGCCGGGGGCGTGAAGCGCGAGCGCAGCGTGCCCCCGCCTGTAAGCGCTGTGACGCCGCCGTCGTCGCCGAGCACATAGACCAGCCCGGCCTGGCTCAGGCTGGGTCCGCCTACGATTCCGCGGTCTAGAACAACATTCCACTTGAGCGCTCCTGCGGGATCCAGGGCGGTTATCTGACCGGCCGCGCTTGCGACATAGAGGCCGCCATCGCCAGCGATCGCCGGCGCGCCGGCGAGGGAAGACGCGTCGATTGAGATCCGCTTTGGCATGCCGCCTTCGGGCGCCCGAGCGGCGCTGGCGAGCGTTCCGGACGCATCGTGGCGGTCCCCCGACCAGATGTGTCCGCCCGGCACGGGCACCGCTATCTGGCGCAGCCCATCCCGGCGTGCCTCAAGCGTGAGCGCGCCTGCGATCAGCGCCGTCAGCAGGCCGATCGCGATGCCTGCCCGGAGGCGGGCGCGCCGGCGCGCGGCGTCATCGCGCGCTTGCCGCCGCAGGCGTTCAACTAACTGGGTCTCCAGAAACGCGGCAACGGCCAGGCTCCGGCGACGCAGCGCATCTGCGCGGCGCCGAAGTCCTTCGCCCAGCAGGTTGAAACCCAGAATGATCACCGCCACGACACCGCCCGTGATCAGCATGGGCCAGGGTGTAGCGCGCAGCTCGGACGCGGCCGCGACGCCGAGCATCTGTCCGAGTTCGGGCGAACCACTGATGCGCCGGGCGGTGAAGTCGCCGACCATGATCCAGTTCACACCCCCGACGTAGTAGCCGAGGAATCCCAGGGCGGCGATCGTCAATAGCGCGCCCGATATCTCAAAGGTAAATGTCTGCCAGGTGAGCGGCGTGAGCTGGCGCAGTCCGTGCTGGCGCGCAATCTGCCACTCGCCCATGCCGGCCGCCCGGGATGCCTCGATGTAGGTCTGGTTGCGCGCAATCCGGGTCTCTTCGCGAAAGAGCCGGGCAGTATCGGCCCAGCCCGTCAGGCACAGGCCGATGACGAACGCCCATGCGCCCAGGCGTCCGCCCAGGGCGGCGATGGCGGCCAGGGATACAAGCAGCGTGGGCAGCGTGAGCGCGGCGCTGATCGCGATGTTCGCCCACCGGCCCGGCGCGCCGCTCGACCAGCCGGCAATGATGCCGGCCAGCGCGCCCAGACTCAGGCGAATGATGGCAACCAGGCTGACCAGGGCAAGGGTGGGTCGAATCGCCCACAACAGTTGGCTCAAGATATCGCGGCCAAAAGCGTCGCTGCCCAACGGGAAACCCTCGGCGGTGAATGGCGCAAAAGGGGGTTTGATCGGAGTGTCGCCCACAAAGGCAACGTAGTTGAACTCGAGCGGATCGCGCGGCGCGACGAGCGGGCCCGCCACGGCCACGGCCAGACTGAGCGCGCACAGGATCGCCCCAATCTTCAGGGGAACGTTCCGCGCAGATCTCATGGCAGCTCCGGTTCGCTTTGCGTCCGCGGGTCGAGGCGCTCCGAGGCTAACGCACTGGCCGCATCCATGATGACAAACAGGCCGGCAAGTACGGCAAAAAGGCCGGCAACGAGAGGAGGGTAAAGAAAAAACGTCGTGTGACCGGCGGCCGTCGAGAAACGCGCGGGCGCCAGCGCCAGCGCCAGCAGGCGGCCGATGCCCGGCCATTCAAACAACCACTCTACGACGACAAGTTCGGCGATGATGACCCGGAAACTTGCCGACATCTGGGCCGCAATCGGCAGCAACGTGTTTCGGAAGAGCAGGCGCCCGAGCAGCGCCGGCCAGGCAAAGCCCAGGCTACGCGCGGCCCGGGCATACGGTTTTCCCGCTTCGGCCGCCAATAGCCCGGCACTGAAAAGCGCAAGCTGGAGAGTGGGCCGCAGCGCGAGGGCGGCAATTGGCAGCAACATGGGCCAGCCCAGATTGAGACCCACGGTCGGCACGACAACGGCCCGGTCTGTTTGTGAGGTCAGGAATATTGTCCCGGCAATCAGGGCGGCGCCGACGTAGAAGGCGGGCAGGGCAACACCAATGCTGGCCGGTCCTACCAGCCGGGCCAGGACCGCTGGCGGGTCCGTGCGTACGCTGCGCCGGCCCAGCCACACGCCTGCGATCGCGCTAATCGCGAAGGCGGTCAGCAACAACGCAAGACTCGCCAGGGTGGCCTGGGCGAGCTCAGGGCCGAGGGCGCGCCCGGTGGCGCCGGGCAGAACTCCCAGATTGCCGCTGAGTGCGGCGCGCAGGGTCGCAAGGTACTCGGGGATGATTGGCCGCGGCTCGAGACCAGAGAAGAACGGATTACCGCTGACTTGCGCGCGCTGAGCAAGGTGTGAGCGAAAGCGAAGCCACCCGCATGCGCGAGCGCGACCGTTGGCAGCGCCATCGCGACTCGGAGCAGGCCACGACCGGAAAACGGGACACGCATGCGTGCATGATACGGTCGATGTGGATAGAATCATCAGTCACAGGAGACAACATGATAGACAAACGTACATTCGCCGAGAAAGGCGGTTGGTGGGTGGTCGCCCAGTTCATCTTCATCCCAGCTGGCGCCATCGCGGCCCTGATTTGGGCCGGCCCTCCCAGCAGCGGCATCGTTCAGATCGTGTTGCGGGTCGCGGCCGGGATTTTCCTGGTCGCGGGACTCTTGATGGCCGGTCTGGGACTCGCCCGACTTGGCAGCAATCTCACCGCCTTTCCCCGTCCGATTGCCAGTTCGTTTTTGGTGAAGTCGGGCGTGTATGGCCTGGTCCGCCACCCGATCTATACAGGCGTAACGTGTCTGGTCGTCGCGCTGGCCTGCGCCTTTGATTCCTGGGTGGGCGCGGGACTTGCCGTCGTCGTCTTTGTCTTTTTTGACTTCAAGTCGCGTCGCGAAGAGGCGTGGTTGGTCGAGAAGTTCGCCGACTACCGGGGCTATCAGTCACGGGTAAAGAAGCTGATCCCGTTCGTGTACTAACCGAATTGGATTCGAAAGCGACACGCCCGGCGTAGCCGGGCGTGTCGCTCTCGAAGATGGGTGCCGCTGCAGGCTAAGTCGGCGGTTCCTTCGTCGCCCCCAGCACAACCCCCCGCACGAACGCGATTTCAGCGTCGCTGACGAGATGGCCCATGCCCGGGTAAATCTGCTCAGTGACATCCGCCTTCAAACCGCGCATCAGCGTGACCGAGTGCTTTACGCGAGCCAGCGGGATATGCGGATCGACGTCGCTGCAGGCAATAAAGACGGGGGTTTGGCCCAGGTCGCCGGCGTATTCGCGCTGTTTGTCCCCATTTTCGATCAGCGCAGCGCTCAGCGCAAATATCCCGCCCATTCGGCGCGGTGTTCGCGCGATATATTCAAGCGTCAAACAGCCGCCCTGCGAAAACCCGAGGATGAACGTGCGCTCGGCGGGGATGCCGGCCCGTTCAATCCGCTCGCGCAGGCTGTCAATCACCCGCAGCGCCGATGACAGCCACGGCTCATTGGTCTCGATCGGCGCCACAAAGCGATTTGGATACCAGGTTGAGTTCGCGGCCTCGGGCGCCAGGTAAGCAACTTCGTAAAGTTCGAGCGCGTCGGCCAGGCCGAGGATATCCCACGCGCCAGCGCCACGGCCATGCATGAGGATCATCGCCGCGCGAGCGGTCTTGAGATCTGGACCGGCGGTCAATACGGGTTGGGATTGGTGCAGTGCTGGCATGTGGTTTGGGAAGGGCTAGTGGATTGGCTTGAGGACGCGCTCGATATCGGGCCGGTAGGTCTCGAGCCAGGGCGGCAGGCGGAGCGCCGTGCCGAGCTCGGCCGCGCTTTCGTCGACACCGAAGCCAGGTGGCACGGTGGCCAGTTCGACGATATGACCATCCGGGTCGTTGGTGTAAATGCTCTTGAAGTAGATCCGATCCATGACTGGCGAGACGCGATATCCTGCGCTGAGCAGCTTGTCCCGCCACGCGAGCTGGATCGTTTCGTCTGCCACCGCCAGCGCAAAATGGTGGGTTTGACCGGCTCCCATCTGCGCGCGTGGCTCGCGCTTCGGGTCGCGCTCAAAGTAGGTGATCAGGGTGCCTGGCTGTCCGTCACCGACGCCCCAATACCAGTGGCGTGAACCGGGGTCATCAAAGTTCGAGGTCTGTTTCACCAGGCGCATGCCAAGCAGCCCGCCAAAGAAGGCGTGGGTGCGCTCAATGCTTGAACCAATGGCGGTGATGTGGTGTATCCCGCGCGAAAGCGCCATTTCCGGGGTGATGACAGGCACGGGATCGGGCCAGGTCAGCGCTGTGATCCGGGCTTCATCGCGGTTGGCGACCAGCATCTCGGCCGGCGGGTCGACGTGCTTGTGTCCAAGCTGATCGGCGGCCTCATCGACCGTCCAGCCTGGTCCCAGTGTTGCGATTTCGATGATCGTGCCGTCGGGGTCGTTGAAGTAAATCGAGGTGAAGTAGTGCCGGTCATACGGCCCCGTGACGCGGATCCCCAGGTCCTTCAGCCGGCGCTTCCACATCAGCAGGCCATTCATATCTGCGACGGCCAGGGCGAAGTGGTGGGTGCCGCCGATACCGGGTTTGCCGCGCACGGCCTGTGGCCATTCGAAGAAAGTAATGGCAGTCCCGGGCTGGCCGGTCTCGTTGCCGAAATACAGATGATAGGCCGACGGGTCGTCAAAGTTGACGGTCTTCTTCACCAGGCGCAGCCCAAGCGCTCGAACATAAAAATCGACGCAGCGCTGGGCGTTGGTCGTAACGAGCGTGATGTGGTGCAGGCCGAGAATTGTCATTGTGGAGTCTCTCTGCGACAGATTGTGGATCAAAACACGAAATTGCGGGTGGGGCCCTCGCGGCACCAACCTCGCGGGTAGACGCTGACGATCCGATCCCTTGTGGGACCCATGGCGCCTACCCGCGAGGTTGTGCCGGCTCGTCGGGCTCGCCTCTACTTCAGGTGCTTGTTGAAGAAGGCCACCGATCGCGTAATGGCAGGCCCGAAGTTCCGCGCGATGTTGTGGTCGTCACCAGGATATGTGAAGAGTTCGACCGTTTTGCCAGCCGCCTTCATTTGTTCAGCCAGGCTGATTGAAAATGCAACCGGCACCGTCTCGTCGGTGACCGCGTGGTGCAACTGGATCGGGCCGCCCAGATCGGCCAGATAGCTGTTGGCCGAGATCGATGCCCAGAACGCCGGGTTGGAGGACGGCGCCCCAAAGCGCGCGACCAGGTCATCCCGCCAGCGGCGCGCGCCTGCAATCGGTGTCGGCGGCGCCGGCGGCGTGCCACCGCGGCGCGTCCAGCGCTCCATGAGGTCAGGATACGACGCCACGACACCGCCCCAGATCACCCCGACTTTGACATCCTTCGACAGGACCATGGCCCTCAGCGTGATGTAGCCGCCCATCGAGTGCCCCCACATACCGATCCGATTCGGGTCCGCGTCGGGATGGGCTTTGAGCGAACTGACCGCGTTCATGACATCGGTCGTATATCCGGTCGACCCGTAGCCGCCGCTTGCCTGCCCTTCGGAGCTGCCGTGGCCGCGATAATCCGACTTGAACGTTATATAGCCATCCCGCGCAAAAGCGTCCTGGTAGCCCACGTATTTTTCAGTTGTGCGGTACTGCGCTGGCGGGATATAGCCGTGATTGAAGACGACGATTGGCCAGCCGGTCGCGGGTTTCTTCCCATTGGGGATGGTCAACAATGCATAGATCTTGTAGCCCTCTGACTGATAAGAGGCCACAAACCGGCTGTAGTTCACGCCGGCCGGCAAATTCTGCTCGATCTTGATCGGGCTACCGGGGTAGTCGGTCTTGCGGCCCGCTTCGATACTGAGGGGATGCGGCGTGGGCGTGGGTGTGGGTGAGGGCGTCGCCGTCGGCGGCACCGGGGTTGCGGTGGGCACGAGGGTGGCCGTCGGCGTGGCGGACGGCGGCGCCACGGTCGAGGTCGGCAAGGAGGTCGGCGTCGGGGCGCTGGCCGGCGTCACGGTGACCTGTGGCGCGCACGCCGGCAGCGCAAGGGACAGGAGGATCAAGGCGGCAACTCTGGCTCGATTCATCGCGAAAGTGTCTCGGAATGGCCTTAAACGCAGGTGAGTGTTTCGCCGCAAATCGACCGCACACAGGCGTTTTCAGGGTGCGCGACGCGCTCAAGTATCATCCGGGCCAGAAATCCCAACCGATATCCCACACGCCGGTGTGGGATATCTCCGCAATCATCACAAGGAGTCTGTAATGTCCTCTCCCGGAAAGATTCGCAGCCACGAACTCGAAGGCGCCACGCGCGCGCCGCACCGCGCGTTTATGCGCGCAATGGGCCTGGGCGATCGCGAACTCGCCCAGCCGCTCGTTGGTGTCGCCAGCACGTGGAATGAAGCCACACCCTGCAACATGGTCCTCCATGACCTGGCCCAATACGCCAAACGCGGCGTTGCCGAGAATGGCGGCACCCCGCGTGAGTTTGTGGCCATCTCGGTGTCCGATGGCATTGGGATGGGCCATCAGGGGATGAAGGCCTCGCTGGTCAGCCGCGAGGTCATCGCCGACTCAATTGAGCTCATGATGCGCGCCCATTGCTATGACGCGCTGGTCGGATTGGCCGGTTGCGACAAGAGTTTGCCCGGCACGCTCATGGCCATGGCCAGGCTGAACCTGCCCAGTATTTTCATCTACGGCGGCACGATCAAACCCGGCCGCTTCAAGGGCAAGGACGTCACGATCCAGAACGTCTATGAAGGCGTTGGCCTGCACCAGGCTGGCGCGATGTCGGCCGAGGATCTCCACGATCTGGAGTGCGCGGCATGCCCCGGAATTGGCTCGTGTGGCGGGCTCTTCACCGCCAACACGATGGCCAGCGTCAGCGAAGCCATTGGCATGGCCCTGCCCGGCAGCGCGTCACCTCCCGCCGTCGATTCCGAGCGCATGGACATGGGCTACGCAACCGGCAAGGCCCTGATGAACCTGATCGCGCGCGGCATCTACGCCCGCGATATCCTGACCCGCGAGGCGCTGGAGAATGCCCTGGCAGTAGCGCTCTCGATGGGTGGCAGCACAAATATCGCGCTGCACATGCCCGCGATTGCGCGCGAGGCCGGACTCGTCCTGACCTTTGACGACATCGTCCGAATAAACGCCCGCACGCCCCATATCGCCGACATGACGCCGGGCGGGAAGTACGTCATGGAGGATCTGCACAAGATCGGCGGCGTGCCGGTCGTCATGAAGACGCTGCTCGACGCCGGGCTGCTGCACGGCGACGCGTTAACGGTCACAGGCAAGACCGTCCGGGAGAACCTGAAGGACGTCAAGAACGCCGAGCAATTGGCGGACCAGGACGTCGTGCATGCCGCGGCCAAACCCATCCGCTCGACGGGCGGCATGGTCGTCGTTCGCGGCAATCTCGCGCCTGAAGGCGGGGTGGTCAAGGTCGCCAACGTCAGCCGGCTGCGCCATGTCGGCCCCGCCCGCGTCTTTGACAGTGAGGAAGTGTGCGCCGAGGCCGTCGCCCAGCGCCAGATCGTCAAGGGCGACGTGGTGGTGATTCGCTACGAAGGACCGCAGGGCGGCCCCGGCATGCGCGAAATGCTGGCGGTAACCGCGACGATCACGGGCCAGGGGCTTGGTTATGATGTCGCGCTTATCACCGACGGGCGCTTCAGCGGGGCGACCCGCGGTCTCATGGTCGGCCACGTCGGACCCGAAGCCTGGGTGGGTGGTCCCATCGCAATCCTGCGCGACGGCGACATGATCACCCTCGACGCGACCGATCCGCTGAACGGCATTCTGTCCGTTGACCTGAGCGATGCCGAAATTCAGGCCCGCCTGGCGGCCTGGGTGCGGCCGCAGCCGAACTTCACGTCCGGCGCGCTCGCCAAGTATGCCAAACTGGTTGGCCCCGCCTGCGACGGCGCCGTGACCGGCTGAACTTTCGGCAGCACGCCGACAACAAACCAAAAAGCGCAATCCCCCGGATCCGCCGGGGGATTGCGCTTTTTGGAATATTCTCCGCCCGCGGCGGCTAGTACGTCGCGCGGCCGCCACTCAGGTCAAAGACCGCGCCGGTGCTGAATGTGCATTCGTCGGACGCAAGCCAGGACACCAGCGCAGCGACTTCGGTGGGCTGGCCCGGACGGCCCATGGGGATCTTGGCAACAAGCGAGGCCACGACTTCTGGGCCCATCTGTTGCAGCAGCTCGGTTTCAATGATCGCGGGGGTGATGCAATTCACCAGGATGCCGCGCGTGGCGACTTCCTTCGCCAACGATTTGGTCAGCCCGATCACACCCGCCTTGGACGTCGAGTATGCGGCCAGTCCGGCATTGCCTTCCTTGCCCGAGATCGAGGCCATATTGATGATTCGGCCTTGCCCGCGCTGCAACATGGAGGGCAGGACGGCCTGGCAGCAATAAAACACGCCGTCCAGGTTGATCGACATGATGCGCCGCCAATCGGCAATCGGGTAGGTCGCGACGGGTTGGGCGGCGCCGACGATGCCGGCATTGTTGACCAGCACATCAATGTGACCACAGCGTTGCAGCGCCGCCGCCACAAGGGACTGGACGCTGGCGGGGTCGCTCACGTCCACGGGCAGGGGCAAAGGCTCGGGTTGGGTCGCCAGCCGCGAGCTGCTCAGCAGTTGCGCGCGCGGCAGCTTCGTCAATGTCCGCGACAACGACACAAAATCCGTCGACTGTCAACCGCTTTGCGATTGCCTGGCCGATGCCGCGCGCGGATCCGGTAACCAGCGCGGTGCGTTGTTTACTCATATCGCTCTTTCCTCTGTTTCGCCATCATCGCGGCTCAACCGAAAACCTTACGGCGGTGCGTTCCGCGCCCTCGATGTCGACTTCGCCAAAGGACGGAATGACCACAACATTAATGCCGTCCAGCAGCAGATAGCCACGCGCGATGGCGGCCGCCTTGATGGCCTGGTTGACGGCACCCGCGCCGATCGCTTGCACCTCAGCGCGCCCGTGCTCGCGCACGACGCCCGCGATCGCGCCGGCGACGGCCGTCGAGCGCGAATTCGCGGATACCTTGATCAACTCCATTCTTTGGCTCCTGTTGCATTGTCAAACGTGTATGTCAAGGCCATGTCCGGCGCAATCCATTGCGTCGTGGGCGCGTTGAAGTGGAAGAGAGAGCAATGTTGTGCGCTGTGCCTCGAACAGGCGACATGGGCTTCTGAGCTGCGCGACGGAGTCTAGCAGAACAATCCGCGCGGGCATCCCTTAGCGTTTCGGATCAAGCGACGAGAAGTAGTCCCGGATATAGTCGCGGAGCGCGGCCGGAACATCACCAGTTTGAAGCGCCTGGTCGGCAGTTTTTGCGTACTCGCGATAGACCTGCTGATACGGCACGATGCTGCTGCCTGGGAGCGCCTGGCGCGGAGCGCTGTTTGGGTCCGGCGATGTCTGGCTTTGTGACTCCGGCAATGCGACGTTGGCGCCGGTGGGATTCAGCCGGCTACCCGGGGCATACACGCTGTTGTCGGTGCCGGTGTCTTCTGAGTGGCCCGGGGTGATGGAATCGCCCGGACCGCTCGAACCGGGTTGACCGCCCTGCGCTTCGGTAGGCGCGCCGCCCTGTCCTTGTCCCGGTTCGCCCTGCTGACCGGGTTGATCGGATGGCGAGCCCTCGGACCCTGACGATGCCCCTGGCTGAGACTGCGGGCTGTTCGCGGTCTGGCCTGCCGCCTCGGCGACACGCTGGCGCGCCTCCGCGGCCGACTGCTCGGCCGACTGGAGCTCAGTCTCAGTGGCCTGGGCCTGGCTCGATCGATCCAGCGAATCCGCAGCCTGTCCGAGTTGCTGCTGGGCCGATTCGGCTTTGCCTTGTCGCAAGTCCTGAGCGGCCTGGCGCAATTGGCTCGCGAGTTGGGGATCGGAATTCTGGACCTCGCGGGCCATCTGGTCGAGCTGATTGGCGACCCGCTGCTGTTCGGTTTCGCTGAGGGCCTGGCCATCCTTGCTTGTGAGCTTCCGCATTTGTTCCGCGGCTTTTTGAAAGTCGCCCTGGGCAAGCGACTCGGCCATCTGTCGGGTCAGTTCGTCGGGGGTCATGGTCTGCCCGGCCCGGCGCAGGTCCTCGCGCGCCGCTGGATTTGCATCGTTTTGCAGCGCGTCCAGGCGGGCCTCGGCCTCGTTCAATGCGGCCAGGGCCTGTTCTGGGGTCACGCTGGCGTCCTCGAGACTGCGCCGGGCCTGGTCCAGCGCGTCCAGCGCGCTCTGCTTCTGGGCCTCGCTCAGAAAAGGCGAGTTTTCAATCGCCTTTTCGACCTCTGCGATTTTCGCCGCCTCGGCCCGGGTTGCCTCATGAAACTGCTCGCGTTCGGCGAGCACAGTCTGCTGCGGATTCGGCAGCCCCAGGGCGACGACAAGGCTCAGGCCAAGGACTGAGGCGATGGCAGCATCCCGGCGCGAAATACGCAGCGGAAGGGCGCGTCTCGGATCTACGCCGCTCGCCCGGTCTAGCGCGTCGGCTGACTGCAGCCGGCGAATCGTGTCATTGCTGACGTTCAGCGCTCCGTCACGGGCTTCCAGGGCTGTCGACAGGCGCTCCTTGAGGTCGAGCCGATGGTCAAACTCGCGCGCCCAGGAGAGCGTGCTTCGGCGCGAGCCGCGGACCCAGGGTGCGCCAAGCGCGATGGCGGCGCCGCCAACTGCCGCCAGAATGCTGATCGAGACCAGGCGGGGCAGGCTGATCAGCGGGGTAATCCGGGCCGCGATCGCCAGGGCCAGGGAGATCCCGAGGCCGCAGGCCAGCCCCAGGAATAGCCAGCGCAGACCGCGCTGCCAGCGCGCCCGCATGCTCCATGCGCGCACAAACCCCGTCAGGTCATCCACGCGGCGAGTTTAGCATGCCTGGGTGATAATCTCGGTCATGAGCTTGGAGTTTCGCGCCCTGGTCGTGGACAAAACCGCTGACCGGTTTTCGGTGGAAGTCAAGCGCCTTGGCCTGGACGACCTTCCGGCCGGCGGGGTGCTGATTCAGGTGGCCTATTCGAGCGTCAATTTCAAGGATGGACTCGCCTGTTCACCGACCGGCAACATTGTTCGGAAATACCCTTTTGTGCCGGGGATCGATCTGTCGGGGATCGTGGTCGAGTCAAGCGATCCGCGCTTCAAACCCGGCGACCACGTGATCGCCACCAGCTACGACATTGGCGTGTCGCACTTTGGCGGATTCAGCGAATATGCGCGGGTCAAGGCCGATTGGGTGCTGCCATTGCCAGAAGGGCTGACCTTGCGCGAGTCGATGATTCTCGGCACGGCCGGGTTTACGGCTGGCCTGGCCCTGCAGTTGCTGGAGCGTAACGGGCTCGACCCGAGCAGGGGCCGTGTGCTGGTCACGGGCGCGACCGGCGGGGTGGGCAGCCTGGCCGTCAACATGCTGGCCGGGGCCGGGTACGAGGTCACGGCCTCGACTGGCAAGGCCAGCGAACACGCCTTTCTGCGCGATCTCGGCGCGGCCGAGGTGCTGTCGCGCGAGGACGTTTCGGCCGAAAGCAGCCGGCCCCTCGAGAAAGAGCGTTGGGCGGCGGTGATCGACTCGGTTGGCGGCGCGACGCTGAGTTACGCGATCCGCGCCACGAGGTCGGGCGGGGCCGTCGCGGCCTGCGGACTGACCGGCGGGACCGCCCTGTCGACGACCGTCTTCCCCTTCATCCTGCGCGGGGTGAGCCTGCTGGGCGTCGACTCGGAGAAATGCCCGATGCCGCTTCGCGCGGACACCTGGGGGCGCCTGTCAACCGATCTCAAGCCGAAGGCACTTGACCGGATCGGCTTTGAGATCGAACTCGAGGACATCCCCCGGATAACGAGCACGATCCTCAACGGTGGAATCCGCGGCCGGGCAGTGGTCCGGCTGAGCGGCCAGAACTGAATGCTGCCGACACCCGAAAGCGAGACAAACCAATGCCCCCAATCTTGACCCGCTTCGATCCAAAGGAACACGGCTTTCACTTCGCCAACCGATTTGTCAACACGATCGTGGCCCTGCCGGGTGGCGACAAGGTCACCACTTATGGCCGCTGCGGCGGGATGGCCTACACCGTGCTGGACTTGTTTCGGGCGAACCTGCCCGTCCCGCCATTCACGGAGGCCGAGTTTTCCGGCTTTGGTGGCGTGCCGCCGGATGGGCATCCTCTGGCGGGCTACATCTACAAACGCCAGCTCGAGTCGTTCGCAACGTTTAGCGCGCTCAAGTTCTTTGAGTGGTCGCTGACCCCCGACGGCCCCACGTTTTTCAGGCGCGGCGTGACCCGCTGGACGCGTGAGGATGAGTTTCCGAAGCTGCGCCGATCGATCGACAATGGCATCCCGGTCCCGCTTGGGCTGATCTTTGCCGATGAGGTGTCCGAACTCGCCCACAACCACCAGGTGGTCGCCTATGGCTACGAGGTCGACCCCGCCACCGAGAGAATCGAGATCCTGATTTATGACGTGAACTGGCCTGACCTGCCGGTCCGGCTCGTATCGGATAAAGGCGATCCTCACTTTCATGAGACGTCGCCGGGCAACGAGCTATGGCGCGGGTGGTTTGTGCAGGACTTCGCGCCCCGTCTTCCGCCTCCGGACCTCGCTGATGTGACGGGTCTTGCGGTGCCAGGCGCGCGCGGTCTGCCGGACAATCCCATCGCGCCCAAGGCCAGGCCGACCCGCCAGTTTGCCGTTTCCTTCAGCAAGGTCTCGATCCTGCATGATGAGTCGCGGGATTTCGACGATGCGCTGTGGCTCGAGTTTGACGTGGCCGGAGAGACCGATCGCTGGCCGGCGCGTGGAACGAAGACCGTTACGCATGGTAAGTCATACCGGCTGAACAAGCGCTATGTCGTTGAGGTCGCCGAAGACGCGGCTCTGAGCGTCTTTGTCAATGGCGTCGATGAGGACAATGGCGTTCGGTCGATGGGTCAGCCTGGATTTGACAACGACCAGCAGGCTGGCATCGTCTCACGCCGCTACACCGCCACCGAAAACTGGGGGGTCGGCGCGCATGAGGAGCGTTCGGGCGGAGGCCCGGGCGGGTACATCATCAGCTTCACGATCGAGGCTCTTTGATGGACGCATGATCGCAAACGGTATGGCGAGATCACAATCCCCGCGCTTCGTGCGCGGATTGTGATCTCGCCATCTCTTCGGGCTGACTCCCTGGGCCGGTTTACAGTTTACAATATATCTCCGGGAGTCACTGATATGAATCTGCCAATTGCCGAAGGCGAGTTTGAGACGCTGGACGCCATCCAGCGCCGTGTGCTGTGGTTGTCGACCCTGATGATCCACCACGCCAATCACGTCCGGCCCAACCCGGACGGGGTGAAAGTGGGCGGCCACCAGGCCTCCTCGGCCTCGTCCGTGACGATTCTGACCGCGCTTTACCTCAAGTTCTTGCGCCAGGGTGATCGAGTTTGCCCCAAGCCGCATGCGTCACCGGCCTTCTGGTCGCTCATGTATCTGATGGGCGGGCTGCCCGAAACTCAGCTTCGACGGTTGCGTGAATTTGGCGGCCTGCAGAGTTATCCCAGCCGGACCAAGGATCCGCCCCTGGTCGACTTCTCGACGGGATCCATGGGCCTGGGCTGTGCCGCGCCGGTCTTTGCCGCGTTGACCCAGAAATATGCCCACGCCCACTTTGGAGAGACGACGGCCTCCCGCTTCGTCACGATGAGCGGCGACGCCGAGCTGGACGAGGGCAACGTGTGGGAGATGCTCCTCGACGAGTCCATGGCCATGGACAACGCGTTGTGGATCGTCGATCTGAACCGGCAGAGTCTTGATCGGGTGGTGCCCCATATTCGGGCGGCCCGGCTCAAGCGTATCTTTCAGGCCTGTGGCTGGCGGGTTTTCGAGGCGAAATACGGGGCGAGGCTGCAAGCGGCATTTGCCCGGCCTGGTGGCGAAGCCCTGCGCGAGGCCATCGACGCGATGGACAACGAGGAGTATCAGAGCCTCATTCGCAGCGATGGCGCGGTGGTGCGCGCCGCTCTGGCCGAACTCTCGCGCGGCCCGGAGATCACGGCCTGTCTCGCGGGTGTATCGGATGCCGAGCTGCCCGCTCTGCTCGCCAATCTCGGCGGACATGACCTGCCGGAACTGATTCGGGTGCTCGAGAAGTCAGAGGTGACCCCGCCTCAACCCACTGTCATCCTGGCCTACACCATCAAGGGTTGGGGCCTGCCCGTGGCCGCCGATCCGCTCAATCACGGCGCATTGCTCAGCCCGGAGCGTTTTGCGGCCTTTCGTGAAAGCCTCGGCATTGCGGAGGAGGCTTCGTGGGCGGGTTTTTCGCCGGGTTCGAAAGAGCACGCGCTTCTGTCGGCGGCCGCTGCGCGAGTTGGGATCGGGGCGCCCCCGGCCCAGCCGGCGGTGACGATCACCAGCGCCGATATCCCGCTTGAATTGAACGCGACGAGCGCGGCGATGGCCTCCACCCAGGAGGCGTTTGGGCGGGCCCTGCTTCGTTTGGCCGATCTACCTCAGGTCGGCAAGCGAGTCGTCACCGTGAGCGGTGATGTCGCCAGTTCGACCAATTTGGGCGGGTGGATCAACCGGGTGGGGGCGTTCTCGCTCAACCCCGGCCGGGACTACGAGATCGGGCGCAACACCACCTTGCGCTGGCAACCCGGGCCGGGCGGCCAGCACATCGAATTCGGGATCGCCGAGACCAATGTCTTTCTGGCCCTCAGCATGCTTGGCCTGTCGCGCGAGCACAACGGCCAATTGCTATTTCCAATTGGAACGGTCTACGACCCGTTTGTCATCCGGGCCCTCGACGCGATCTTGTATGGCGCCTACTCGGGCGCGCGGTTCATCTTCGCCGGCACGCCCAGTGGCGTCACCCTGTCGCCCGAAGGCGGCGCGCATCAGGCCACCCTGACCTCGTCGCTTGGGCAAGAGGTGCCGCTGCTCGACTTCTGGGAGCCGTGTTTTGCGATCGAACTGGAGTGGGCGCTGCTCGAGGGACTGCGCCAGTGTTTGGACCGCAAGGCGGGCCGGAGCACCTTCCTGCGCCTGTCCACTCGGCCGATCGAACAGCGCCTGATCGAGCCGGCCCTGGCTCGCCTGGGGCGTGACGGTTTACGCGCCGCCGTACTCAGCGGCGGTTACGCCATTCGTCCGGCCCGCGGAGAAGGACCGCTGGTCCACATTGTTACGACGGGTGTGCTCGTCGCGGATGCCCTGGCCGCCGCGGAAGCGTTGGCAGTGGAAGGCGTGGACACGAACATCATCCACCTGGTCAGCCCGCGCCGGGCCTGCACAACCTGGCGCGAGGGCAGCCGCACCGACCGGCACCTGTTCGACTCGCTCATCCCGGAGGGCCAACGTAGCGCGCCCATCGTCACGGTTTGCGACGCGGCCAGTCACTCGTTGGCCTGGATTGGTTCGGTCTACGGTCAGCGCGCGCATCCGCTTGGGGTTGATGTGTATGGCCAGAGCGGGAATCGCGAGTCGGTCTACCGCTACGTCGGCATCCACCGCGACAACATCATCGCCGAGGCATTGGCGGCAGTTGACGACTAGCCGACGAAACCTCATATCTTGAAGTGAAATCCCGCCCCGGCCTGCGCCGGGGCGGGATTTCATCAAGATATTTCCAGGGCATCAGGCTTCCGAGCGCGAGTACAATCGCCCCCATGAGCAGCCAAATTGACCCCAAGGCCCGCTATTTGAAATCTCACGAGTGGGCGCGCATCGACGGAAACCTCATTGTGTGCGGCATCAGCGATCACGCTCAGGAAGCGATGAGCGACCTGGTCTTTGCCGAAGTGCCGCGCGTCGGCGCGAAGTTCAAGGCCGGTGATATCTTCGGCGTCGTCGAGTCGGTCAAGGCCGCTTCGGACGTCTACATTCCTATCGGCGGAACGATCGTCGAGGCGAACACCGCTCTGGAGACATCGCCTGAGTCAATCAACAAAGATCCGTATGGGGCCGGCTGGATGATCAAGGTCCGACCAGACAATCCGGATGAATTCCAGAAGCTCATGGACGCGGCCGAATACGAGAAACATCTGCAGACCGAAGAGCACTGATCTGACATGAACTACATTCCGCACACAGACGCGGAGCGCGCGCGCATGCTCGCCGCGATCGGCGTCGACCGCATCGAGGACTTGTTCGACGCGGTCCCCGAGAAGTATCGCTTTCCAAAGCTCAAGCTCCCCGCGCCGCTGACCGAGATGGAAGTGGCCTGGGAGATGCAGAGCCTCTCCGACGCCAACGCCGACGTCAACCACTATGCGTGCTTCCTTGGCGCGGGCGCCTACAACCATCACATCCCGAGCCTGGTCAACCACCTGATACTGCGGGGCGAGTTTCTGACTGCCTATACGCCGTATCAACCTGAAGTGAGCCAGGGAACGCTGCAAGCGATCTTTGAGTTTCAGTCGATGGTTGCTCAGTTGACAGGCATGGAGATCGCCACGGCCTCGCACTATGACGGGGCGACGGCGTTTGCCGAAGCGGTGGCGATGGCGGTGAATACCACCCGGCGCGGCAAGGCGATCGTCTCGGCCGGCGTCCACCCGATGTATCGGGAGGTGTTGCGCACCTATACCCAGTTCAATGAAGCTGTCACCATCGTCGGCGACGAGGTCGACCCGAACGGGTTCAAGGACATTCACGCGTTGGCGGAGATGATCGACGAGGACACCGCCGCGGTGTGTGTGGCCAATCCGAATTTTCTCGGACAGCTCGAAGACCTCGAGGGTCTGGCGGAAAAATGCCACGCAAAAGGCGCGATGCTGCTCATGTCGGTCAACCCAACCGCGCTTGGCTTGTTCAAGACCCCGGCCGAGTACGGGGCCGACATCGTCACCGGCGAAGGACAGCCGCTCGGAATTCCGCTCGGATACGGCGGTCCGTATGTCGGCTTTTTCTGCACCAAACGCGAGTACATGCGGCGCATTCCGGGCCGGATCGTTGGCGAAACCGTGGATAAGGAGGGCAAGCGCGGCTATGTGCTCACCCTCAAGACCCGCGAACAGGATATTCGGCGCGAGAAGGCGACCAGCAATATCTGCACCAATCAGGGGCTGATGGCGCTGTGCGCGGCGATCTATTTGAGCGTCATGGGCAAGAATGGTCTCGAACAGGTGGCCAACCTGTGCTACCAGAAGGCCCATTACGCGGCTGACCAAATCGCGGCGCTCACCGGTTATTCGGTTGTTGGCAGCCGCCCGTTTTTCCACGAGTTCGTGGTGAAATGCCCGGTGCCCGTGGCCGAAACGAACGCCCTGCTGCTGGATGACTTCGATGTCATTGGCGGCTACGACCTGGGCCGGGACTATCCGCATCTCAAGAATCACATGCTGATCTGCTGCACCGAGCAGAATACCAAGGACGAGATCGACGCGCTCGTGCAGGCCCTGGATGCCGCGCGCGACGACTTGGCCGAGTAACGTCCGTCGCGGCCGCATCCCGTCTCCCGAAACGCGCGGCCAGGCTGAAAGGGCCGCGCGGGCATACCATTGACACATGGCAATCTACGATTTTGCAGTCATCGGAGGCGGGCTGGTTGGTCTGGCCACGGCTCGAGCGCTGCTGGAGCGATTTCCTGGCAAGACCCTTCTGCTGCTTGAAAAGGAAACGAGCTGGGCATCGCACCAGAGTGGTCACAACAGCGGGGTGCTGCATTCGGGAATCTACTATCGCCCGGGCACGCTGCGGGCCAAGCTCGGACGGGAAGGACGCGCGCGGATGGTGGCTTTCTGCCGCGAGCACGGGATCGCTCATGATGTGTGCGGCAAAGTCATCGTCGCCACCGAAGAGCGTGAACTCCCGCTTCTGGACAACCTGCTCAAGCGCGGTCAGGACAACCAGCTTGAAGTGCGCATCATCGATCAGCGCGAATTGCGCGAGATTGAGCCGCACGTGGCGGGCCTGCGGGCCATCCACGTCCCGGCCACCGGCATTGCCGATTACCGCGGGGTTGCGGCTCAACTGGTGAAGTTGTGTCAGGATCGGGGCGCCGATCTCAAGCTAGGCACGCGCATGCTCCGCCAGTCGGCTCAGGGAGGCATTGTCACCCTGGAAACCAGCACGGGTGAATTCCAGGCCAGTTACGTCGTTACGTGCGGCGGACTGCATGCCGATCGTCTGGCGCTGCAGGCCGGCGCGCAGGTCGATGCCCGGATTGTGCCGTTCCGCGGCGAGTACTTCCACCTCAATCCGGCCAAACGCGGTCTGGTCCGCAACCTGATCTACCCCGTGCCCAACCCGGATTTCCCGTTTCTGGGCGTGCATTTCACCCGGATGATCGACGGCGACATTCATTGCGGCCCGAATGCCGTCTTCACCCTCAGCCGCGAGGGCTATCGGAAAGTGGATGTGAATGTGCGGGATGCCTGGGAAGCGATCACCTTCCCGGGCTTTCAGAAGCTGGCCGCCAAGAACTGGCGGATGGGCTTTGACGAGATCGTGCGCTCGTTCAGCAAGGAACGCTTTGTCAAGACCCTGCAGCGCCTGATTCCGGAAATCCAGTCCAGTGACCTCAGCCCGGCGCCCGCGGGTGTGCGGGCCCAGGCCTTGACCCCGGCTGGCGGGCTGGTCGATGACTTTCTTATCGTCGCCGGGCCGCGTTCGCTGCACGTGTGCAACGCGCCGTCTCCAGCCGCGACCGCGTCGCTCTCGATCGGCGACGAAATCGCCCTCCGGGTCGAGTCGGCGTTGTCCTGATTCGGGCCGCATCCTGGGAGCGCGGGCATCTTGCCCGCGCGGTCCAGGGGGAACACCGGTCAAAGCCGCCAACGGCCAGGATCGCGCGGGCAAGATGCCCGCGCTCCCATCGCGCGTCGCTTTCGGAGGTTAGCGCCGGCCGCCGTTGTCTCCTGCCAGGCGGTTGACGGACTCGGGCGCGCCAAACACCGCCACGGTATCGCCCGCCGGGTTGGCGGGCGTCCGGCGGGTGCATGTCGGTGCCCTCACGGGCGTGGATCATGACAACGCTGACATCGTAGCGTTGTTCGATCGAGCCGACCGTCAGCGCGCTCAGGCTGGACCCATCCGTGATGACCAGACGCGACACGCTCAGCGGGTGGCCGTCGACGGTCACAGGCTGGCTGAGATCAACCCCGGCCGCGGTTGCGGCGAAGAACGGCGCCGCAAGGCTGGTGGCGCTCATCGCAGTGAATCCAAATTGCTTGCGTAGGGCATCGGCAAAGTCGTCGTCGAAAATCCGCACGACCACATCGATCCGAGGGTTGAGCGCGCGTGCCTTCAAGGCGATCTTCAGGTTGAGCGCATCATTCTGAATGGCGAGGATGATCGCCCGGGCCCGTTCGATCCCGGCCCCGAGCAGCACGCTGTCGCGGGTGGCGTCGTCGATGATGACCGGCACATCCCGCGCCCGTATCTCGCGGGTGAGATCCTGCCGGTCGTCCAGTTCGACCACAACGAGTTCGCGCCCCATGTCGCGCAACTGGTTTGCCACTCGAAAACCCAGGTGACCCATCCCGATCAGCACAACGTGATTGCGAAAGGTTGATGCGACCGCCATTTCCCACTCCTTGCTTCGCCCGCGGCGATTGAATAGTTGCGCCCCGAAATCCGCCAGACCAAGGCCCAGAATCCCCAGGCCCAGAATGGGCAGCGCATAGTAAAAGACGCGCAAGGCGTCCGTCTGCGGAAATCGATCGCCGCCCTGGAAAAAGACGAGCTGGATCATCCGATAGACCGTCTCGCCAAAATTGGTGTGGGCTTCCTCGGGCGGCTTCGGCACGAGCGTCCAAGCGATGCTGCTCAGCAGGATCACCGCAGCGAAGGCGGCGAGTGGCCACTTGAATTCGTCCAAGAGCAGTAAGGTGTCCCGCCACCCGGCCTTCAGCCGACGGCCCCATCCGCGATCGATCTGTCCGCTTTCCACGGCGCAAGTGTACCGAGAAGTTTCCCACTTCGTACAATAGCGACATGATCAACGTTGCTTCTCGGGCCGCCGTCGACGGCGCGTCCTGGCGCGGGCCGCTCATTCGGCCGCTCTACGCCTCCTACTGCTTTGCAAACCTGCCGTCGGCGATTGAGCGCCGCTTGACGGGCAAAGGACAGACAAATCTGCCGCCCGACACCCTGGCTGGCCTGCCGGAACGCTGCGATACCGTCATCCTGTTCTTTATCGACGCGTTTGGCTGGCGCTTTTTTCAGCGCTATCGCGAGCGCTATCCCTTTTTGCGCCATTTCATCGACAACGGTGTCGTCTCAACCCTGACGTCTATGTTCCCGTCCACGACCGCCGCGCACGTGACCGCGATTCATACGGGTTTTACACCAGGACAATCAGGCGTTTATGAGTGGTACCAGTACGAACCGACGCTCGACGCCACGATCCTGCCGCTGCCGTTCTGCCTGCCGACCGACAAAACCCGCGACACTCTGTCAGCCCTTGGGTTTGCCGCCGACAAGTTTTTTCCGGCCACGAACATCCATCAGCGCTTGGGCGCGGCTGGAGTGGATACGTTTGTCGTGCAACCCGATCACTACTCGCGTGACGCCACCGGCAAGGCCCTGCATGGGAAGGCCCATGCAATGGATTACAAGACTCTGCCGGAGGCGCTGGTGAGGCTGGGCGAGATGCTGGCCCGGCAGCGCGGCCCGGCCTATTACTTCCTCTACTACAGTGACATCGACACGCTCGCCCACGGCTACGGCCCCGAAAGCGATGCGGTTGACGCCCAGGCCGACCAATTCCTGATCACCCTCGAGCGCAACTTCGAGCGCCTGCTGGGCAAGCGCAAGGACGCGATCTTCATCCTGACCGCCGATCATGGCCAGGTCGAGGTCAGCCCGAAGACATGCATCTACATGAATGAGAAGCTGCCCGCGTCAAAGCGTTGGTTGCGGACACATGCCAACGGCGAGACGATCTGGCCGAGCGGCTCGGCGCGCGACACGTTCTGGCATGTTCGTCCGGAAGCGCTGGATGAAGCAACCGCGGCCTTTTGCGACTTGCTGAAGGACAAGGCCGTGGTCGTGCAGACCTCGGAGCTGATCGAGGCGGGCTTCTTTGGCCCGTCGGTTTCCCAGGCCTTCCTCAGCCGGGTCGGGAACCTGACCGTGCTGCCATTCGCCGGCGAATCGGTGTGGTGGAAGGTCCCCGGGCGCCTCGAGCAGCGCTTCTTCGGCCATCACGGCGGGCTCACCCGTCAGGAAATGGAGATCCCGATGCTGGCCTGCCGGTTGTAAGAAAGCGCGTGAATCGGTATCCCCCGGCGAAGCCTGGCGATACCGATTCACGCGTTAAATTTGATTCAGGATCGCTTGCCGGCGCGCATCGTATTCGGTCTGGGTGATCAGTCCCTGCTGAAGCAATTTCCCCAGCTCGGCCAGCCGATCGGCGGCCGCGCCGGATTGGACTGCCTGCGGCGGTGGCGGCCCGCCCAGGGTGTTCTTGGCGTCCAGGATCGCCCGCTTGAAGCCGACCGGATCGGGCAGATACAACATGCGGTTCAGCCCGACCTCGGACGCCGTCATGATCACGAGATGGCCAAAGTTCAACACACGGCCTGTCGCGGACTGGCTGAGCATGATGTCGTTGACCTTCTCGAGCGACGAGTCAATGCTGCTCTTTGCAATCACGCCGTGGACCTGGATTACCCGGCGGGTGGTCACGATGTTGGTCGTGTTGACCCAATTCAGGACCGTTCGGGCCAAACCGATCAGGGAACTGAGCACGATAAACGCGCCAATGAGCTGTGGAATGGTGTTCGAGATGAGCGAGAGCGGCCTGCGCCAGTCATCGAGCGCCTTCATCAGAAAGCCGATGTTCGATAGCGGCCCGTCGCCGCGCGCCAGGGCGATGAAGAGCCAGTACAGCAACAGCAACAGAAAAATCTGCCAGAACAGGCCCACAAAGGCGTTCAAAAGGACAACCCAGTGCGGGCGGCGTTGCGCGACGATTGTTTCATCCGAGCTGACGAGTTTCTCGATGTATCCCATAACTGTGGTTATACACTGTTACGCAAGAATCATCCGGCGAGATCAGCATCCCCGCGCTTCGCGGAGGATGCTGATCTCGCTCCCGCCGCCAGCGCCTCCGGCAGAAGGGCATCGCTGATCGCCATCTCACTCAAACTGAGAGTGTTGCGAATACGGGCGACCCGGGCGCCGAGGCTGTCTGGCCGGCCGCACATGCGGAGGGCCAGTTGAATCGCCTGGTCCTCATCTGCCGCCACCCACGGGATCTTGACCCGCCACAGGCCGAGCAGTCCGGAGGTCAGCGCGTTCATCCGCACCGCGTCCCAGTCGACCTTGGCCAGCAGGCGCTCGGTGACGATGTCGGCCAGCCCGATCCCATTCGCGTTGCCACCCGTTTCGGCCGTCAAATCCAGGGCGACGATGACGTTGGCTTGTGGATGCCCGGGATCGGCGATGCCCGGGATGAAGAGCCTGCCGATCGTATTGGTGTCCATCCCGGTCCCGCTGATGTTCTTTCCCATCTCCTCCACGATCAATGCATCCAGTTTGTCGAATGGGATTCGGGGCAGGAGCGCCTGGGCCCGGGCCAGGAGGGCTGTCTCGGCGGGTCCGCCGATCTCGGCCCCGGTAAGGCCATGCACTTCGGCCGTCTGATGCGCGGCATTTTCCAGGATGGCCAGACCGCCCAGCACGCGGCCGCGTTCGATCACGATGCGCGCAATCGGCGGAATCAGCCCGCGCAGGCCGTCCGGTCCGCGGGCGTGAATGGCCTCGGCCACCGGCTGCTTGCCCAGGCCGATGGCGCACATCTTGGCCAAGCCGCTTTGAATGGGCCCTCCGAATGAGGTGTGTGGTTTGACCCGATTGATGATGACGGTCGCGTCGGCCTCATAGGCATTGCGATCCATTCGGGCAGGGGCGCCGCCGACCTCTCCGAGCGCGACCGTGTCCATGCTCGAATGAATCGGGCAGCCGGCGCTGGCCTCGGTCACGCCCAGATCGCGCAGGACCGCGCGTTGGCCGTCGCCGGTAGCGCCCCCATGCGAACCCATGGCCGGGACGATGAACGGTGCTGCGCCCGCTGCCCGGAGCGTGTCCACGGCCGCCCGCACGATCGCCGGCAGTCCATGGATGCCGCGGCTGCCGACCCCAATCGCAATGCGCATGCCAGGCGTGATCCGGGGCAGCGCGCAACGCGCGAGCGCGGACCGCACGGCCGCGCCGATATCGCCAGCATCCGGCGCCGGCCAACTGAACGTCACGGGGTGGAGCGGGGGAACTTCCACCCGCGGGAAGCGTGACAGATCGCGAATCACGGGGTCGAATTGCATGGGTCGATGATAGCGCCAGGCAGGACGGCGCTACAATCAAACGTTATGGCCCGCGATTCGCGCCGCCCGCTTGAGGCGGCCCTCATCGCGCTGACGTCGATGGCGTTGGCGTTGGGCGTCGCCTGGGCGCCGCAGACGCCGGCCGCGGCTGTGCTTGAACAACGACCTGCGGCAACACCTGGCGGTCCTCGCGCCGGCCCAACCGGCATCCCCGTGCCGGCCGGCTTTCCCACGCCCATCCCCGCGGCGCCGACCCCGCTTCCAACCGCTGATCCACGCAAGGCGCTCACGGCCGAGAAACTCAATCAGGATATCAAGATTGAGGCCGGCGATGCGCCCCTGATCAAGCAGGCCGCCGGCACCATTAATGTGCTGCTGATGGGCATCGACATCACCCTCGACCGCCGGCTTGCCCGCACGGATACGGTGATGGTTGCCAGCATCAATCCCGAGGTTCCGTCGGTCAGCCTGCTTTCCATTCCGCGCGACCTGCAGGTGCGCATTCCGGGCCGCAGCGAGGACCGGATCAACACCGTCAGCGAATATGGTTACCTGTCCGACTATCCGGGCGGCGGGCCCTCATTTCTGGCGGCTGTGCTGCGCCAAAAACTTCGGGATCAAGATCGATCACTATGCCCGCATCGACCTGAACGGGTTCATGAAGGCCATCGATGCGCTGGGCGGGATCGATGTGCTGGTCGAGTGCGAGATCAAGGATACGTTTTTTACGGTGAAAGGCCCGGATGGAAAGATCATCAGCGGTGTTCAGCCCGGCCTGGTCAGGATGAGCGCCGCCCAGGCGAATTTCTACGCCCGATCGCGCTACAGCACAACCGATTTTGACCGGGCCAGGCGCCAGCAGCGCATCCTCAAGGCGATCGCTTCGAAGGCCAAGAGCGGCAATATCTTCAACAATCTGCCCGCCCTGATTGGCACGATCCAGGAGAACTTTGATACCGATCTCAGCCTAATCGATGCGCCGTACTTCATCGATCTGGCCCGGCGGATGGACAACCTTGCGATCAAACAGCGGGTAGTCACCTACCCGGTGGTGGAGTCCTACCTGCGCCGCGATGGCGCCCAGGTGTTGCGGCCCACCAAGGACACCATCCCTTACATCGTCGAGTCGCTCGAGCCGCCGCAGGCCGTGCCGGGCAACAAGAACCTCAATCGGCCCACCCTCGAAATTGTGAATGCCTCGGGCCGCAAGGACATGGAGTTACTGGCCGCAGAACGCATGGGCGTCGAGGGTTTCAACGTCGTCAAGATCAGCCGTGCCGATGTCGTTAAGCCCCGCACCCAGATCATTGATCTTCAGGCCACGCCAAAGGGGACTGCGGCCACCTTTCTGGTGCAGTTTTTTGCCCTGCAAGCCGCAGACGTGTTGAGCCAGCCGTCGGCCGGCGCCGCGTCTCAGATTCGCCTTGTTCTGGGCGAGGACTACGAGTCGTGCCCGAACACGAGCAATGCCGCGCGCGAGCGCCAAACCCTGCCGGGCAACGTGGATATTGCCCCGACAAGGGCGCCATAAGCTGAAGCCCGGTGCGTCTGTGGGGTCCACCGGGGGCACGCCAGGACCGATCGAGTCGGGGCACTCGAAGGCGAGGCGGCGGGCGGCGGCGAATGCGGATCCCGATATTCGAGAGGCGGGGATTGATTTCTTGAACCGGTTGGGCAAGAGCGCCAACGAATAGGCCTGGACTGACTACAGGATGAGGCGGACTGGAGGGTTGATGCCGCGGATGAAGGCCTCAACAACACGTAGGCGGGGACGTCAGACCGGCAATACGGGTTGGGCCGGAATTCGCGGAGGATCGGCGAAAGCGCGGGACAAAGAACTGGCAGAACGGCACCTGGCGGGCGCGCTACGCCGGCACGATCTCAATCGCCTGCCACTTCGTCCGGCGCAGGGTGTTCATCAGGTCAAAGATGCGCTTCGCAAAACCGAAGCGGGCCTGAAACCAGGCATTGATCTGGACGTCCTCTTCGGCCGACTTCAAGCGCGCGGTGGCCTTGATCCATTCGCCCTTCGGCTCGCCGCGCTGGCCGCACGGCATGATCCGGACTTGTCCGTTGTTCCGAATGCGCTTGACTTTGCCCGCGTCGGATACGGTCCGGACGTAAAACTTGCTGTCGTGCTCGACAAACCAGACCGGCGTGGCGACGGTGACACCGCTCTTGCGGACCGTTTCCAGATTCAGGAATTTGTGCGTTTTGAATTGTGCGAGATCGATGGACATATGCGTTACCCCTTGATGACCAAAATGCTATTGTCCGCAGCTGCCTGAGCGCAGGCTGAATACATGCGCTCTGCTACACTCGCTCGCCGTGGCGGCGCTTTTTGGCATCTTCCTCAACGTCATCGTGCCTGTGTTTGGTCTGGTTGTCGTCGGCTATGCGATCAGCCCGCGCCTGAAGCTCGACTCGCGCACGCTTTCGCGGGTGGCCTACTATCTCTTCGTGCCCGCCTTTGTCTTCGATGTGATGAGCCGGACAAAAGTAAGTGCCGCGCTGGCCGCCGGCCTTTCGGCCTATGGCATCGTCACAGCGCTGCTGGCGGCCGGACTTGGATACTTGATTGCCCGGTTACTGGGCCGGGACGCCAAGACCACCGCCGCGTTTGTGCTGATTGGCGTCTTTGGCAACACCGGCAACTTTGGCCTGCCGATGGTGCGTTTTCGATTTCCCGATCAACCCCTCGCGGTGGAATACTCGACGATCTTCTTCCTGGCGATCCTGATCGTGTCGTTTGTCGTGGGCGTGGCGGTGGCCAACTTCCACAAGGGCGGGGTGGGGCGTGCGATGCTGGCGGTCGTGAAAACGCCAGCCCTGCTGGCGCTCCCGCCCGCGCTGCTCATCAACGCCCTGGATATCGCCCTGCCGCCATTCCTCACCCGTGGGGTCGACCTGCTTGCCCAGGCCATGATCCCGGTCATGCTGATCGCGCTCGGCGCACAACTGGCCGCGGCCGGGCGGCCGAAATTCTCGGGCGATTTGGTCTGGTCGTCGGTCGCGCGTCTGGTGGGCGCCCCGCTCATCGCGCTCGCGCTCGCCGCTCTTTTCGGGTTCTCCGGCCTCGAGCGGGCGGTCGGCGTCATTCAGGCGGCCATGCCGACGGCTGTGCTGGCTTCGATCATCGCGGTCGAAAATGACCTGCTTCCCGACTTCGTGATCTCGGCCGTCCTCGTCTCAACCCTGCTCAGTCTGTTGACCTTGACGGTTGTGCTCGCCATCGTGTAGACGAAAGCATTGATCGAGTGCGCCTCTTTCGACGTTGCGTACCAAGTCCGTCGAAGGGCCCGCGCCAATCGTCTATCCACAGATTACGCCGATTTCCGCCGATTCGTCTTTTCCGTGTCCGCGCGACGCATGTCCAAATCCGCGAAAATCTGCGTAGTCTGTGGATAGATCGCGCATTTCACAGGCGCGGTCATTTGTTGGCTTCAATGAGCGCCTGGCCCGCCCACTCGACGCAGACCAGTCCGCGCGGCCGGACCTCGACGACAAAGGTCCCTGCGTTTGGCATGCCATAGCGCTGTGCTGCATCGGCAGGCACATTCGCGCATACGTCCGGCAGCAGGTTGCCCAGCAGGCTTCCATGAGCAACCAGCGCGATTGTGGCCGGCGTGGCGCGATACAGGCTGACCAGGTCGTCCAGAAACGGCAGGAAGCGCGCCCGCACATCGTTGAGGCTGTCGCCCCCAGGCGGTCGCGCATCGCCTTCGCCGGCCCGCCAGCGCGCGACCGTCGCATCGTGAACCTGCCACGAGGCTGGGTCGCCCAGGCCTTCGAGCTCGCCGCAATCGGGTTCGCGCAACGCGTCGACGGGCAGGGCGGACAACCCGCATCGCTTGGCGACGGCGCTGGCGGTCTGCCGTGCCCTGAGGATCGGGCTGCAATACAGCGCCGTCGGCGCTTCTACCGCAATGCGCTCGGCGAGCGCCTCCGCCTGTTCCCAGCCAAGCGCCGTCAACCCGTGCGGCAGGTCGCGGTTGGACATGATCCGCAGCACGTTGGCTTCGCTCTGCCCGTGCCGGGCGAAGATCAGGCGCATCAGCGGGTGTCTCCATCGCCTTTGATCTTGCCGCGTTCGAGCCGATCAAAAAGCTTGGTCAGGTTGGCGCTGGCGATCTCTTCCAGGCTGAGGTCGAGCTCGGTCGCGATCTGGGCCAGATACCACAGCACATCGCCGAGCTCGCCCTTCAGCGCATCCCGGTCGGCGGGCGTAATCTCGCCGCCCCGGTCACGGAAGATCTTTTTGACCTTGCCGGCCACTTCACCGGCCTCATTGGCCAGGCCGAGGGTGGGGTAGACGATGGCATGGTCAGTGTGGATGAGGCTCCAGGTCTTGCGCGACTGGCGCTGATATTCGTCGAAATCGATCTTGTCCATGATGATCTTCTACGCAAGCCAGTTACTCCGAAAGGCCCTCCCCCGCCACGGCGGGGGAGGGCCTTTCGGGGAACTGCCTGCTGATGCGCTTACAACTCTTCCTCTTCCGGCTCCCACGGATAGACGATCCAGGCGTCCGTCTCGAAGGCATAGAAATCGGGCCGACTGTCTGGGTAGCGGCTGGCCGTGGGCTTGTAATGGATGACGGCGACGATGGGCAGCCCGCCGGCTTCGACCACCCGATGACGGACTGCCATGGCGGTCTTGCCGCTGTCCCACACATCGTCGACGATGAGCACCCGCTTGCCGACCAGCAGCGGATCGGCGGGAAACTGCAGAAAGCGAGGTTCATCGATTGTCTTCTCGATCGCCGTGTAGAACATCACCGCAGCCGTCATTACGTTGCGGATGTCGAGCATCTCGCTGATGAGGCAGCCCGGAATCATGCCGCCGCGGGTGATTGCCATGACGGCGTCAATCGGCTGCCCCCGCAGTTGCTCGGCGAGCTGGCGGGTGAGGGCGTCGATGTCGTCCCAGCTGTAGTTGATTTTTGCCATAGTGTAGGGATACCCCTGACGCAACGGTCGCCGGCGAAGCCGGCGACCGTTGCGTCAGGAAATCGGGTCTTGAGCAGGGCGATGCAATGACGGATAGTTGACGATCTTGTCCCACTCATCGGCGGTTGAGCGCGCGACAAATGCGATCAGGGGACCATCACCGATGTTGTAGACCTCATGCGGTACGCCAGGCTTGATGTAGATGAAGTCGCCCGCCTCGTTGATGACCTCCTGCTCGAGGTTATCGCCGTAGGCATGCCGGACCTTGCCTTGCACGATGAAAAGCATGACCTCGAAGCCGTCATGGATGTGGGCGTAGGCGATGGCGCTGGGCGGCACGGTCGCCACATTGATCGAGAGGTTCTGCGCGCCGGCATTCTTGCCAGACAGGCCCTGTTTGTATTTGATGCCGTTCCAGCCGCGTTGCCCGCCCCCGCCCCGGATGACGGTGATGCCGTCGAGATCCTCGACGATGGTTTGGTCGATGGTGTTGTCAGAGTTCATTGATTCCCCCGTCTTCATCCATAAGCCTGATCAGCCCCTTTTCCTCGGCCAGATCCGCGATCTCGAGCGCGTGCAGCAGGCGGTCGCCATTGGTCTGCATCAGGGTGATGCGGCGCCATTTGAGCGAAGGAATGGGCCGGGCCAGTCGCTCCAATGGCCCAAGTTGATACTTGTAGTAGATCTCGCCCGCGCGCGGATGGGCGGGTTCGTCCGGGAACAGATCGATTCTCCGGACCAGCTCGTGCCCGCGCACGCGGGCGTACTCCTGGATTGACCACTTCTCGTCGCCGAAGTCGGCAGTGAGATAAAAGCACAGCACATCCGCCAGATACTCGCGCGGCGCGGCCCGAACCGGGAGGCGATACCAGTGGTCCCAGCGCGCGATCTCGAGATCCCGGGCTGAATTCACCAGGCACACCAGGACCCGATCTTCGGGATGGATCATCCGCCGCGCATCTCCCGGATCCGGCGATCGGTGTCGGCCACCATGGCCTGATGCTCGAGCCACCAGTCCGGGTCAAGCTGCGCATTGAGTTCCTGAACCGTCTTGCCCTGCTGCTCGACCCAGGTGTAATACTTCAGGTTGTGCCACTGCCGGCGCGCGTCCGGCGTGCCATCGCGAAACCAGTCGGTTTTCTGATGACGGAGAATGCCGCCAATCCGGATGTGGGCGACGGTGTCGCTCATGGGGCCGTGATCGGTCTCCATCCACTGCATCACAGACTTGTAGCGGTCATTGTTGTCGGTCGCGACGGTCATGACGACATCCTTCTTGCCCAGGCCAAAGTGGCGGGCCGTCTTGATCGCTCCAATCAGGTTGCATACGCCGCTGATGCCAAAGATATCGGCGATGCGGGCGGCGTCGGCGGCGCCCACGCCGTAGTGCTTTGTCAATGCTTCGCTTCCCAGCGGGTGAGTGAATACGTGCGTGATGCGCAGGGCCTCCATATCGTCGATGCAGGCCAGCCCGTCCATGTTGGCCACATGATGGATCCACGTCACGTGCTTGTCGCCGATGCCCTGAATCTCGTGGCTGCCGTAACCGTTGTTGTAGAGCGTTGGGCACTGGGTGGGCTCGAGGCCGACGATGCGGCAGCCTGGGAAGGCCTGTTTGATCCGGTCTCCGGCGGCGATCGTGCCCGCGCTGCCCATCGCCGAGCAGAAGGCGCTGATGCCGCGCGTGCCGAGGCGCGCGCTGAGCTCCGCTTCCAGCCCGACGGCCGTGTTGCCGGTGACGTGATAGTGGAACCGATAGTTTCCCATCTCGGCGAACTGGTTGAGGATGCGGACCGTATCCGGGTGCTCGCGGTTCATCCGGTTGCACTCGTCGTAGATTTCCTTGACGTTGCTTTCGCTACCGTGGGTCTTGATGATTCCGGCCCCGTAGCTCTCGATCTGCTCAAACCGCTCGCGGCTCATCCCTTCGGGCAGAATCACCATGCCCTTGAAGCCCGCCCGCCCGCTCACCCACGCTCCACCGATGCCATAGTTGCCGGTGCTGGGGAAGACCAGGGTGTGCTTCTCGCGATCGAGCTCGCCCCGGACGTACTTCTCGATCATGCATGAGTAGGCCGGACCGACTTTGTGGCTGCCGGTCGGGAAATCCTTGGCGACCATGACCACGATTTCGGCGTCGACGCCGGTCAGCGATTTCGGCATGACGAAGTAATTGGGCTTTCCGGTCGCCGGATCCATCCAGTTCATGTTGAACAGGTTGATGGGATCGAGCGGCGCGGTCGTTCGGGCCGCCGCGGCGCGGGCGCGGATGTCCGCCGGCGCGGTCTCCGGGCGGAGCAACTCGTCAAAGGTGGGGGCAAGAAGTGTTGTCATGTGTCTCCAATATTAAAAACGCAAGGTCAGGCCGGCCGCGGGAGCGCTGACCAAACCATCGAAGGCGCGAGATGCCTCGGCCAGATAGACGACCGTGTGTCCGGCGTCGACGTTCTCGCCCTCCAGGTGAACAAGCGCAAGGTGGCGCGCGCCGGCGCGCTGAGCAAGCTCGGCCGCCGCTTCGGCTGTGCTGTGGCCGTGCGCGCCCATTTTCAGATCCGGGGTCAGGCTGGCGCTGAGGCCGGCATCATGGACGAGCAGATCGGCATTCTGGGCCAACAGGAGCACATTCTCGGTCGACTCAGTGTCGCCCGTGAAGGCGAGCGTGACGACCCGCGCTTTCACCTGCCGCCCACTGCTGGTTTCGCCGTCGATGATTTCAAACCGGCCGCCCAGGACGGGCGCCCAATCACCATGTTTCATCGGCCAGGTGCGCAACATGATGGCCGGGTTGATTGGCGTCTCGGCAGATTGTTCGGTTGGAAGCACGATTCGTTGGACCTGGCCCGCCCGGCTCGCCACGTGCGCGTCTCCATAGCTGTGAGAAATCAGCGCATCGAGCGATATCCACGTTGTGGCGCTCGCGATGACGGCCGGCAGTGGGCCATCGCGCGGAAGCTTCAGCGCCCACCACAGGGCAAGCATGGGATACCCCAGAGCGTGATCGCCATGCCTGTGGGTGACAAACACATGGGTGATTTCACCGGGCGACACAGCCACCGCATCCAGTTGTTGGAGTATCGATGGCCCGCAATCGATCAGGATTGTGGCGGCCCCCGCGCGAATGAGATATGCGCAATTGGCGGCCCCGCGGCTTGGCAGCGCGGAACCCGTGCCGAGGAAAGTGACTTGAATCACCATGGCGCTCAAGATTCCTGACAAACCGTTGTTCCGGAGGCGATAACCCCCGTCCCAGCGTACGGCGGGACGGGGGTTATCGCCTCCGGACCGGGTTCTGTCAGTGATTCTTACGGGTTATACCATGCGCCACGTGGGCTATTTGACGCCCGCGCAACCCGCCCTAGAATCTACGCATGGCAAGCCCGCTATCCCCGTCCGACGAACGTGGTCTCAAGGCATTCTCGCTCGACTCGCAGATTCGCCGCGCCTTTTTTGACTTGTCCGCCAGCACCATCTGGCGTCTGGCGGAGGAGGTTCCCGCCGCAGCCGGCGCGCTTGGGTTGACCTACACCCGGGACGGCAAAGACGAGACGATCAATGTGCTTCTTCGACCGACTGGCCTGCTCACCGAGCAGATGAACTACTATCACACGGTCTCGAATGTGCTGCTGGAGGCGCTCAAGCGCATTCCCGACATGTATCTCGAGAACGCCGAGATTCGCAAGACCGTTCCGCTCGACCCAGACCACGAGGCCCTGCTGCGCGAGACATGGACGCCCCAACACCGCAACAGCCACTGCGTCTTTGGGCGGTTGGATGCGATGGCTGATTTTGTCAGCCCTTCCTGGAAGGACTCGCTCGAGTTTGTCGAGCCCAACCTGGTCGGCGTGGGCGGAATAGTGCTGGTGCCTGGCGCCGAAAAGGTCGTGGTGGATCATGTCTGGCCGGCCCTGCGCGCCGTGGCGCCGAGCCTGCACCTCGAGGCCGGCGAGGACCTGCGTTCGCTCTTTCTGCGCGAACTGCAGGACCACCTTGAGGTTATCGGCCGGCCGGGCGGCTCGGTTGCCCTTGCCGATGCCAAGTATTCTGGAGATGGCCCCAGCGAACTCGGCGCGCTCGCCGATTGGTTCCGAGGGCAAGGCGTCGACGCGGTCTATGTGGATCCCACGGAGCTTGCGTTCAGCCAGGATGAGGTGCGTTACGAAGGGCGCAAGATCGACATCGTCTACCGGGATTACGATACCCGCGACTTTCTCGACTTCGCGGAGTGGGGCGGGGACCCCATCGTTCCCCGCACGCTTTTTGCGCGCAACCAAATGGTTTCGTCGCTGGGCGGCGATTTTGACCACAAGAGCGCATTCGAAATATTCACCGATCCGCGCTTTGCCAATTTCTTCACCACTGGCGAGCGGCAACTCCTGCGTCGCCATATTCTGTGGACGCGGGTGTTGTCTGAGCGCAAAACAGCCGACTACCATGGGGATGAGGTTGATCTGCCCGCCTTCACTCGGCTGCATCGCGACACTCTTGTCATCAAGCCCAATCGAAGCTATGGCGGCGATCGGGTGCTCATCGGGCCGACCGTGAGCGAGACCGACTGGGACGCCGCCATCCAGACCGCGATTGCCGAACCCGGCGAGTGGGTGGTGCAAAAGATGGCCCGGGTCGTCGCCTATGAATTCCCGGTGGCCCAACACGACAAGTCGATTGCCGTCGAGCCTTTTTACGTTGTGTTTGGATTCGCGCCCACGAAATATGGCACGGGCGTGCTCGGGCGCGCCTCCCAGAAACAAGTCGTCAATGTCGCCCAGCGCGGCGGTCTTGTCGTCGTGCTTGTCGGCCGGCACACCTGAAGCGCCCTTGGCATCAAGCTCGCATGGGATGTCCCCGCTCCGGCGTGCGCCGGGGCGCGGACACCCTTACGGGCTAAAATGTTCAACATATGATTTACGTCGTTGGTCACAAGAATCCCGACACCGACGCGATCGCCTCAGCCATGGGATATGCATGGGTGAAGCGAGAACGCGATGGCCTCGATGTCGTAGCGGCGCGCGCCGGCGCCCTGAATGCCCAAACGACCTTCGCGGTCAAGCGCTTCGAGGCGGAGATTCCTGCTTTGCTGGATGATGCCTCGCCCCGGTTTTTGACGATCGCGCAACATGTTCGCCCGCTCATGCCAAGCCAGCCCCTTTCGGCAGCGTGGCGCAAGTACGCCGAAACTGAGCGCGCCGCGCCGGTCGTCGATGTTGACGGCTCGCCAATCGGCCTGGTGACTGGAAAGAGCGTCTTTGACTATCTGTCAATGCGCCTGGACATGGCGGACGCGCCGTTCCGCCAGTTGATCAGCGTGTCGTGCCAGCATGCCTGTGACACGAACGCGCAACGGTTTCTGAAGACTGACCGCGTCTCCGACCACAGGGCCCGCATGACCCAGACCCAACGCGACGATTTCTTTGTCGTCGATGCGGACGGCAAGTACGTTGGCATTTGCACAAAGGCGGATATTCTGCGCCCGCCCCGTACGCGGCTCATTCTGGTTGACCACAACGAGGCGGGCCAGGCAGTGTCCGGCCTTGACGAGTCCGAAGTGCTCGAGGTGCTTGACCATCACCGCCTAAATACCATTGGCACCGCAACGCCGATTGCCTTTCACATCGACATTGTGGGCAGCACGTCGACACTGGTTGCCGAGAGCGCGCGCGAGGCCGATTTGACGCCCACGCGGGCCATCGCGGGCATGCTCCTCTCGGGGATCCTATCCGACACCCTTGTATTCAAGAGCCCGACGACGACGGCCCGGGACAAAGCCGCGGCAACCTGGGTTGCCAGGGTGGCTTTTGGCGTCAATGACGTGGACGAGCCCCTGGCCGAGTACGGCAACCAACTGCTCCGATCGGGCGCCGATGTTTCCGGGCGGTCCGCCAAGGACATCGTTGGCGTCGACTTCAAGGCCTTCGACAGTGGCGCTGTCAAGTTCGGCGTGGCCCAGGTCGAGGTAGACAACCTATATGCCCTCGATGAGCGGATTCCCGAGATTCGCGGCGCGTTGCGAGATGCCTGCCAGCAGCGCGGCCTTGATTTTGTCGCGCTGATGGTGACGGATATCGTCGAGAACGACAGCCTGCTGATTGCGGATGGCGACACACGCAAACTGGTTTCAATGCCGTATCGCCAGCGCGACTACGCCCTGTGGGAAATGCCCGGTGTCGTATCGCGAAAGAAGCAGCTTCTTCCGACGCTCTTGGGCCTGCTCGAGGGCTAGTTATGTCGCCAGATTTCCCGAATATGGCATAGGCGGAGCTTCTCAGTCGGATTTTGCAAAGTCCCAGCGGTCAGGCGACTATGGATGCAGTGAGAGTAACTCGACTGCCGACGAGTCGCGCAGAGGACTTGGCGCTGATAGGGCGAATTCAACTGGGCGACGGCGAGGCCATCGAGTTCTTTTGTCAGGAATTCGGCCAGGCGATTGCGCGCTACTCGAGGCGGTTCGCCAACACCCTGTCTTTGGAGGAAATCGAAGATATCGCCCAGGTGACTCTGATTGGCGCCATCGAGGGCATTGATAGATTCCAGTCAAACAGCAGCTTAAAGACGTGGGTGCTTAGGATCGCCCATCACAAACTGGTCGACGCGGTTCGGCGTGGCGGGTCGCGAGACCGCCGGGAAATCGTGTTTGCCGAGATGCCCGAGGAGTGGGAACCTGAGTTCCCCGAGTTGCCCGAAGATCTGATGGTGACCCGGGAGCAACAGCAGCGGGTTGCCGCGGCCCTGAGTGCGCTGCCGGATCTGGAGCGTGCGGTTATCACATTGCGCTACATCGAAGACATGGATACGCTGCAGATCAGCGAAATCATCAACAAATCGCACCGCAGCACGCAAAAGCTGCTCACCGACGCCCGCGCGCATCTCAGGCTACTGCTGTCGTCCGGGGAGGCCCACTCATGACCCAGGCCAACCTGCCCGGACATAACGCCGGCCAGACCGCGCGGATCGCCGCAGACCCCGTGGTGATCCGTGCGGCGCTGGGTGGCCTGCGGGCCGAGCCTGTCCTGTCGCAGGCGGCGATCGCGCGGATAACCGCCGCCGCCATCGCCGCCAAGCAGGCTCAAATTGCTGCGCGGCGGAGCGAGACGGCCTGGGAGCGCCTCGCGCGGCGCATCCGCAATCTGGATGCCAGTCGACTTGGTGGCTGGGTATTGCCGTCCGTTGTTGCTGCAGCAGCCATATTCTTCCTGGGTCTTGCGGCGTATGTCGCGATGGGCGGCTCGGCTGGGCCGGGTTCCGTCGTTGCTTCGGCCCCAACACCCTATGAGGTCCGCCAACGCCGCAGCGCGCTCTTCCTGAGCTGGCAGAACGCGTCGATGGTTTCGGGCGGCGAGACCGCGCTGGGGGGTGGCGACGTTATCGTGGCGACTCAGCCGGTCACGATAACGTTCCCAGATGGAACCATCGCCGTCGCGCAACCGGGTTCCGAATTGGTGGTTCTGGTCGATCGACCGGGTCTCGAGCTTCGGCGGGGCGAAGTGGAGACGTCCATCGGTGGAAGCGCCCGGGCCGGCGGGGACGGCGCGAAGTTCAGCCTGATCACGCGTCGCGGCGCATATCGGGACCTTGGCACGGTGTTCCGCGCTCGGACCGGCATCGACGAGGACTTCCTCGCCACTGATCAGGGTCTGGTTCAGGCCGGCGTGCGTACACGCTCGGGTGATTTGCTGAGCGCCGACGTCCGCGCGCGCGAGGAACTGGTCGTGCCAAACAACGTGACCAAACTCGACGTGCAACTGCAGGAGCCGCGCGCGCAAATTGAGACCGCGGGAGGCGAGCTCGTACGGCCCGGCGGGTTGTCCAACAGCGCAAAGGTGACCGTAACGGGTGTTGCCTTCGCCGGCGGTCAACTCGAGATTGCGGGAGGTCTTGCTCCGATTCAGACCCGCGTGGGCCCAGGCGGGCGCTTCACCGTGCCATTGACCGTCGCGGAAGGCGCTATTCGCTTGAGCTTGACCGTTCGCGCTGACGATGGCCGCGCGCGCTCAAGCGACATTGTCTTCATGGTTGACACCATGGCGCCGGCGCTGTCCATCGCGCAGCGCGATGCCGCGGCGGGCAAGTTCGGCTTTTCCGGCAAGACTGAAGCCTGAGCTGTCGTCATTGTCAACGGCGTGGCGGCGATCGTCGATTCCGACGGCGGTTTTCAGGCGAGATCATCAGCCCCGCCGGCGGCGTGTTAACGGCGGTTGCGCGCGATCCGGCCGGCAATCAGACGGTCGCGGTGATTATGGTCCGCTACAGCGGGAATGTCGGAATGAACAACCTCGGCGAAGCCGGGGATGTTCATTCCGTATTCTTCACAGACCAGGTGGATGCGCGCGCTTGCGGGCCAGGGCGTCTGAGACGTGGACGGGCACAAGGTCGCGCACATCGCCGCCCAACGTAAATACCTCTCGAACCAGGGTCGCGCTGACAAAGTTGTATGGCGCGTTGGCGAACAGGCACATGATTTCGACGTCCTTGGCCATCCAGTGGTTGGTCTGGGCCATTTGCCACTCAAAGTCGAAATCGACGCTGTTGCGCAGCCCGCGCACGATGGTCTTGGCGCCCGATTTGCGGGCGAAATCCACTGTCAGGCCATGGTAGACGGTCACCCGCGCGCGCTCGCCGCCGTCAAGGTCGGCCACAGCAATGTGCGCGAGGGCCACCCGCTCGTCGACGTTGAAGAGCAGCGACTTGTTGGGCCGGTCATAGATGCCGATGACGAGCTCATCAAACAGCCGCAGCGCCCGCTGGGCGATGTCGAGATGGCCGTGGTGGATCGGGTCGAAGGTGCCGGGATAGAGCGCGCGCCGCATAAGGCTGCGATTGTAGACTAAAAGTCGTCCCGGGAATCATTGACGGGATCACCCTCCCCGCGCTCCGCGCGGGGAGGGTGATCCCGCCACATGTTTTGCTGGAAAGAATCTAGGACGCGTCGCCGCGCGATTCGCGCCGGGCCCAGAAATCAACCACGCGCTCGCGGAGCAGGGCGTGTTCGGGCTGCTCGAGCTCGGGGTCAGCTCCGTTCAGTCTCTCAGCCTGTTCCTTGGCGCGGGCAAGGAGATCACGATCGGCGGCGGTCACGAGTTGGAACTCGGGTTCGCCGCTCTGCCGCCGGCCGAAGAACTCGCCCATGCCGCGCAACTCAAGATCCTTCTCGGCGAGCTTGAAGCCATCTTGCGTGTCGACGATTGCCTGCAGGCGCTCATCGGTGGTGGCGCTGCTTGAATCGGCCAGGAGCAAGCAGTACGAGGCGTGCGCGCCGCGTCCGACCCGTCCGCGGAACTGGTGAAGCTGACTCAGGCCAAACCGGTTGGCGCCCTCGATCAGCATGACGGTCGCGTTGGCGACGTCGATGCCGACTTCGACCACCGATGTGGAAACCAGCACATCGTATTCGCGGGCGGCAAAGGCGGCCATGACCGCTTCTTTTTCGGCCGGCTTCATCCGGCCGTGCAGCAACCCAAGTTTGAGCTTCGGAAAGACATCCTTTGCAGGCGGGCGTGTTCTTCGACCGCCGACTTGGCTTCGACCTTGTCCGACTCTTCCACCAACGGGCAGATCACAAAAGCCTGGCGTCCCTCGCCAACCTGGGCGGCGATGAAGGCGTAGGCCCGCTCGCGCTCGACCGGGCTGAACCAGTGGGTGGTAATGGGCTGCCTTCCGGGCGGCATCTCGTCAAGTACTGTGTTGTCGAGGTCGCCCCACATTGTCAACGCCAGCGTGCGTGGGATGGGGGTCGCGGTCATGACGAGGGTGTGTGGGTTGGCCGGCCCGCTGGCCGCGCCCTTTTCGCGGAGGGCCTTGCGCTGCTCGACGCCGAAGCGATGTTGTTCATCTACCACCACCAGCGCGAGATCCTTGAAGCGCACCCCCTCCTGGATCAGGGCATGCGTGCCGATAACGACCTGACAGCTGCCGTCCGCGAGCTGGGCGTAGATCGCCTGTTTTTCGCTGGCCTTGAGTTTGCCGGTGAGCAGGCGCACGTTGAGGGCGGGGGCAGCCTTGCGGGCCGCCATCGCCTCGAACAGCACTCGCAGGTTGTTGTAGTGCTGCTCGGCCAGGATTTCAGTGGGCGCCATCAGAGCGGCCTGACCGCCTACGCTGGTCACCAGAGCCATCGCGAGTGCGGCCACGACGGTTTTGCCGCTTCCGACATCGCCCTGTAGCAGCCGGTGCATGGCGAAGGGCTGGCGCAAATCCTTGAAGATTTCCTGCATCGCCCGTCTCTGCGCGCCGGTCAAACTATAGGGCAGCGCCGCGATCAGCCGGTCCAGCGTGGGTTCGCCCACAAGCAGTGGTGCGGCCGGCGTCGCGCGCCACAGGGCCCGCTGGCGTTGGATCGCGACCTGCATGACAAAGAGCTCGTCGAAAGCAAGGCGCCGGCGGGCGTACTGCTGCACGCGCAGATCGCGCGGCCAGTGCATGTCGTGCAGCGCATCACCAAGCGACATCAACCCCAGCGGGCGGCGCACCGAATCGGGCAGGAAATCGGGCACCCGGGTCGGCCAGTAGTCGGCCATCCGCTTCATCACCCGGCGCAGCATCAATGGCTGAAGTCCTTCCGTCAGGCGATACACCGGAACGATGCTGCCGCCGGTTATCCACTCGCGTTCGGCGGGTTCGTAGGTGGGATTCTGGAAGACGAGCCGCCCAAGATACTCGGTTACTTTTCCCGAGATCACGATTTCGCGCCCGGGCTCGAAGTTCCGCATCATCGTGTCAACAAAGCGCTCGGTGCTGAAGAAGGTGCACTCCATCATCCCCGAGGCATCCTCGATGATGACCTTGATGATGCGCAGGCTGCTGCGGGTGACCTGTTTGCGGGCCGATGTGACTCGGGCCAGGACTGTGACCTGCTCACCCAACTCGAGTTGGTTGATGGTCTTCAGCGCGCTGTAGTCGTCGTAGCGCTGCGGGAAGAAATACAGCAGATCGCGAATGGTCCGCACGCCGAGCTTCTCGAGACGCTCGCCGGTAGTCGGGCCGATGCCGCTGATCCGGCTGACCGGCGCGTCCAGACCCAGCCCAGCCTCTGAGGGTCGCTGGCTGTCGCGGGCGGGCGCCACCCGCGGCGCCGATCGCGCTGGTTCAGGCTGACGCCGCGCCGGGACCGGCGCAGATCTTTCTGCGCGCCGATCTTCGTCGGGCAGTTCAATCGGGACTGCTTCTGCCACAGGCTCGGGTTCGCGCCGTCGTTGGGCAGCGGGCTCTGTATTCTCAAGCGGGACACGTTCGCTGCGCTGGGCCGGCGCCTCGCGCCGGGGGGCGGCTTCGGATGTTCTGGCCGCGGGTTGACCTTGCAGCCGTTGGATCAGCGCCTGAATGGCGGGCCGGCGGGTCTCGGCATCCGGCATCGCGCTGTAGGCGCGCATCTCGCTCGCGACGGTTTCGGCAAGTTCGGATTCAATGCCGTTGCGGCTCGCGTCCGCCAGCCAGGCGGCGGCAAAAGAGGCGAGGCCGCGGGTCACCGCCTTGTCCTGGCAGCCCAATTGGGCCTCGAGCCGCAGGATCTTCAGTAGCTTGTCAGAGGCGACGTTAGCCATCAGCCGGTGACCGCGATGACCGATAGACCCATCGGTCCCACGTGCGCGGCAATGATCGGCGTGGCCAGAATCGGCGCCGCGGGCTGGACCGGGCCAAGCGCTTCAATCCGGGTCTTGAGCGCCGCCAGGTCCTCGGATTGCTCGCCGCCGGTGTAGACGATGGACAGTTGGACGATTTTCTTGTCGCCCACCCATGCTGTGATTTCCTCGACGACCCTGTCAATACCGCGCTTTCGGGTCCTGATCTTGTCGATGCCCGAGATCACGCCCTCGCGCATTTCGAGCAGCGGCTTAATATTCAGGAGTTCGCCGATTCCGGCCGAGAAGGCGCTGACCCGTCCGCCCTTGCGCAGGAACTTCAAGGTGTCCACCAGGACGATGATCCGGCTGCCGTGCCGGCGCGCGTCGAGGGCGGCCACGATCTCGTCGAGGGTGTGGCCGGCTCGAGCCATTTTCACTGCTTCCACCGCCTGCATGCCCAGCGCAATGGTCATCACGCCCGAATCGACCACCCGCACATCAAGCCCTTCGGCCTTGAGGTCGGCGGCGGCAATATCGGCGGCCGCGCACACGCCACTGGTGTGGCGGGAAATGTGAACCGAGATGATCCCTGTGGCGCCCGCGGCACGGGCGGCCCGATACGCCTCAGCAAGCGCGCCAGGCGAGCACGCGGCGGTCTTGGGAATGTCCTTGTAAGTTGACAACCCGGCGTAGAACTTGTCGCGCGTAATTGTGACCCCGTCCTCATAGGTCGTGCCGTCAATCTCAATCAGCATGGGCACAACGACGATGCCGTATTCAGCTACGATTTCGGGAGCCAGGTCGCAGGTGGAGTCAGTGATGACGGTGATCATGATGTAAAGCGATTATCCTCCATAACGCCTGCCGATGTTCCGGCAAGTAGAGACGCGCCATGGCGCGTCTCTACCGCCGGCACGCCAGGTCATATTGGCATCGACGTGCCGCAATACGCGCACTTGATGCTGGTCTGTCCGCGCAGAATCGGCGCGTCGAAGGGCGCCGCGCAGACCGGGCATTTGGTCGGCGCGTTCGCGATCCTGGCCTTCTCCGCGTCCGAAACCGGCACGGCCCGGGAGGCCTCCAGCTCGCCCGCTTTCATTCGGCGGAGGGTGAGCTGCCAATCTTTGCAGTCCTGCCCATCGATGTGAAAGTGCGCCACCGGAAAGCGCGCGCCCGGGCCGTAGCGGGCGTCCAGATGATCCTCGTGGCCCATCAGCCCGCGCTTGCTGGGCTCGAGGTCGAGCAGCCGATCAACAGGCTCGTCGAGCATCACATCCTGGATCCGTTTTTTCTCGGTCACGATGAAGAGCGTCTTCTTTGTGGCGACTTCTTCGTTGCGCTCAAATGCCAGCCGGCGGTCCGAGAGAAACAGATAGCCGTTTGGATCATCCTTCCCGTCGCGGTCCCACTTGGCTTTGACTGCCCGCACGAGCGACTCTCCGGCCAGCCAGGCAATCTTCGATTTGGCAGCCAGGTCGAGCTGCTCGAGGGTGGACTTCATTCTGCGTTCCAGAGCTGACACGTCCGCCTTGAGCTTCTCAAACATGCCGTCGATGGCGTCGTCGGCGGCCTTGGCTGCGCTTTCGAGTCCGGCCACGGCTTGTTCAGCCTCGGCCAGCGCCTGCGCGGCGGTGTCGAGGTTGGTCGCCTGGACGATGGCATTGTTGAAGCGCCAATCCGCGTCCGAGGTTCTTGCGCGCAGCGCTTCCGTCTCGCGCTCGATGGCGCTCATCGCCTGCGGCCGAATGGCCGCCCAGTTTTCGCGCGCATCTATGCACTTGCCCTCGATATCCTTCTCCCAGGCGTAGCCGCGTTCGCGCAGTTCGGCGGCCAGTTTGAGCATCGTATTGGTCGAACGGTCAAGATCACCGGCCTTCTCGCGCGTTTCGCCGAGCAGGGCAGTCTTGTGAGCCGACTGCATGCGGGTGCGCAACTGGTCGATCTTGAAGTTGACCTGACTCATGGTCGTGACGGATGTGTTGCTCATATACGTTTCTCCCAAAAACTCGGCGGCCTCAGGCTGTTGGCGCGCCCACGACGCGCGGTTGGGCCCAGGCCGCCCAGGTATAGCGATGATCACCAAGGGCTTCGGTCCGGAACTCGATCGCTGCCACGCTGCCAGGCTCAACGGGTAAGGCGATGTCTGCCTCGTCCCAACGCCGGGCGTTCGTGTGGGCCGACCACACCCGATAGCCGTTCACCCGGACTCGGAACGCGACCAGATTGGCATCCGCGATACCGGCTCCATCGCGAATGCCATATCCAAAGCGCAGGCGCAAGGCCGCTGTGGCCGCTGGAATGGGTAGGCGCAGAGTGATGACGCACTCACCACGCACGGGCGGATGGGCGAAAAACGCGGCGCGTTCGACGCCGCCAGCGATGGCCAGACCCAGGTGGGCGTCAAGACCTGACATGTCGGGCGCGCTGGCCGCTATCGCCGCGTTCGGAAAAAGATCGATCAGATCCGCCCGCCACACGCGCGGGTCGTTGTCAGCCCTTGCATCTTGAGTCTGCCGGCGCTGCCAGGCGAGAAAGTCGATGAAAGCGCTTGTTCGCGCCAGATCTTCCTCGCCCAGACCGCGCAACCGGGTGATGAGGGTGTCAAAGAGGGTGGAATCCAAGGTGGCTGGATTATCGCTTGTTCAGCCCGCGCCGCGGGCGGCAGTCAGATTGCGCCTGCCCGACCCAAACCTGCGGTCAGCTGTCTGCGGTTCGCCCGACAGCAAAGTCGCACAGGGCGCGCAGCCCACACGCCTCGCACATCGGACGGCGCGCGGCGCACACCTCGCGCCCATGCCGAATCAGATTGAGGTGAAATGGGCCCTCGGCGCCGGGCGGGCAAAGCGCTTCCATGAGCGTGTGGGTGTCGTCGGCCGAGAGGTTTTCGGGCCGCAACCCCAGCCGGCCGGTCACCCGGTGCACATGGGTGTCGACCGGAAACGCGGGCCGGTCGTAGCAGAAGAGCAGGACAATTGCGGCGGTCTTGGGACCGATGCCGTTGATCGAGGTCAGCCAGGCGCGGGCTTCCGCGACGGGCAAGGCGGCCAGGAAGTCGATATTGAGCGCGCCGCGTTCCTCGGTGATGCGCTTTAGCGCCTGCTGGATGCGCGGGCCCTTCTGGTTTGCCAGGCCGGCAGGCCGAATGGCCTCGATCACATCGTCGGTCTTCGCGTCGCGGACGTCCTCCCACGTGTTGAAGCGCGCCCGCAGACGGGTGTAAGCGAGGTCGCGATTGCCGTCATTGGTGTTCTGCGACAGAATCGTGGCCACCATCTCGCTCACGCCATCCAGGCGCGTCCAGCGGGGCGCGCCGTATTCCTTCAGCAGTAACGCGTGGATCCGAGCAGCCTTGCGGCGCAGGGCGGGCGTGATCGCTGCTTCGCTCATGTCAGGCCCAGCAGTTCGGCCGCGTCATCGCCGGCGACGATCCAAAACTCGGGCGAGGCCAGAGACACGCCGGGGGCGAGCAGCAGTCCATCGGCCCGCGCCCGCGCGGCGAAACGTTCAAATCGTTCACCGGTCACCTCGAGCCGCACTTCGGTCGGGATGCCTGTTGCCGGCAGCGCGACGGCCAGACCCGTATCGTCAGCGGCCGGGGCGGGACCGGCGCCCAGGGCCCGAATCATGACGGCAGGTGGCACGCTCCGGTTGGACATCGAAGGTTGGACGACCAGGACCGTTTGTCGCGTAAAGCCGCCGGCGCTGCCGGCCGAGTCGGACCAGGCTTCCCAGGCAAGCGGGTCGGTTTCGGCGGCGCAGCGCCATAGACCGGGTGGAGCGCCGAGGCCAAACACGCCGCCAAAAGCGCTGTCCACCCGAGCCACTTCGAGCGCGTCGATGAAGAGATCGGACTCGCTTTTGTTGCGCACGACCAGCGCCGCCGACCAGCCTGGCGCGCGTTCTGTCCAAGTCCAGAACGCTTCGAGGGCGCTGTCCGAGGCGGTCAGGGTGAGTGGCTCATCGCTGACCTTCTGTTGCGCGCCGATGCGCAAGGTCTGCATGCTGGCCGAGTGCTCGGTGTGATAGCGGGCCTGGGCGGTGATCTTGTGCAACGTCGCGCCGTCGTCCCAGTTCAGGGTGACGCCCCGGTCGAGCAAGGCCATGGCGACGGTGGTGTTGAGCATGCCGGGGAATGATACTTGGGAAGACGGCCGACGCCAGACGATAATCGAGCATCCACACAATCAAATCATGACCCCAAATCTGCTCCCCCGCGTCGCGCTCGAATCGACCGTCATCACGCATGGCCTGGCCTATCCAGCCAACCTGCGCACGGCTCAAGACATGGAACGCAGCGTGCGCGAGGGCGGGGCGGAACCGTCGACGATCGCCATCATCAACGGTGAGATCAAGATCGGTTTGACGGCGGGGGAACTCGAATATCTTGCGACGACCAAAGGCGCGCGCAAGTGCAGCGTGCGCGACATCGGGATCGTAATAGGGCTGGGCGGCGATGGCGCTACGACAGTCGCCGCGACGATGTTCCTGGCCGCTCGGGCCGGGATCGGGGTCTTTGCCACCGGCGGCATCGGTGGCGTGCATCGGGGCCATCCGTTTGATGTGAGCGCGGACTTGACCGAGCTCTCACGCACACCGGTCACGGTCGTGTGCGCGGGGGCCAAGGCCCTGCTTGACCTGCCGCTGACCTTCGAGCACCTCGAGACACTCGGCGTGCCGGTGATTGCCTTTGGCACGGATGAGATTCCGGCGTTTTACTCGCGCCGGAGCGGGCTGCGGGCCGACGTCCGGGCCGACACGGCCGATGAGGTTGCCCGGATCATCCGGGCCCGCCGCGCGCTCGGTCTGCCGGGCGGTGAGCTGGTCTGCGTGCCCGTTCCCGAGGCGGATGAGCTCGCAAATGACGTCGCGGAGGCGGCCATCGTTCAGGCCCAGGCTGAGGCGGACGCCCAGGCCATTCACGGCGCGGCGGCGACGCCCTTCATGCTTGGCCGCATCGCCGCCCTGACCGAGGGCGCGAGTGTGCGAGCGAATACCGCGCTGCTGGCCAACAACGCCCGCGTGGCGGCCCAGATTGCGCGCGCACTGGCCCGGATAGAATAGCCCCTCCATATGCCACATCCCCTGGTCGATCAGCTCCGTTTTGCCCGGGCCGAATTCATGCGCGGCTTCGAGGGCGTGTCGGATGAGGACGCCCGCAAGCGCCTCGGGCCGATGAACTGCATGAGCTGGAACATCGCCCATCTTGCCTATCACGAGCAGGCGTATTTCCTGAACCTGATCCAGGGCCAGATCGTCGCGCCCGAGGTCATCGAGTGGGCGGGCTATGGCAAGCCGGCCAGCCAGCCGCCGCTTGAAGCCGCGCTGGATGCCTGGCAGCGCGTCACCGCCGCGGCGGATCCCTATCTCGACACGCTCACGACCGAAAAGCTGCTCGAGGTGCCGTTGCGCAAGGGCAAGCCCTTCTCGCACAACGTAGGCAGTATGCTGCAGCGGGTGATCTACCACTACTTCTATCACACCGGGGAATCCCAGGCCATCCGGCAGATGCTTGAAGATCCGGCCCGGCCCGAATACATTGGCGATATCCAAGTCATCGCGCCATTCCGGGCAAAATAGCTGGAAGAAGCCATCCCGGCGGAGCCGGCGATGGCTTCTTCCAATAAAACAAAATTCATGCGAAAAGCGATTGAAATCACTCTCTCCAACCGCCAGGTAGTTTCCCGCGAGATTGACGGTCTCGACGTGGTCAAGTCGGGACGCTGGCTGATCGCCAAGACCATGCTCGACGCCGGCGTGGCGAGCGTCGATCCACTTTCGCCGGCCAACAAGTTGCTCTTCTCGGCCGGCCCGTTCGCCGGCACGACCTTCTCGAATGCCAACCGGACCAGCGTCGGCTGCAAGAGCCCGCTCACCGGCGGGATCAAGGAAGCCAACGGCGGTGGCACATTTGCCTACGCCATGGGCCAGCTTATGATCGCCCATTTCACCCTGCATGACGCCTCGGCCGATTGGGTGGTCATCCATTTCAGGAAGGATGGCGCGATCGACTTCGACGACGCGGCGCCCTATCTGGGCAAAGGCAACTTCGAGGTCGGCGACGCGCTCTTCGCCAAATACGGCAAGAAGATTGCCTTTGCGTTGTGCGGACCGGTCGGCGAGTATCAGGGTCTGCTGGGCGGGATCGCCTTCACCGACATCGACGGGCGCCCCTCGCGCCTGGCCGCCCGGGGCGGGGTGGGGGCGGTGATGGGCAGCAAACGGGTCAAAGCCATTGTCGTCGACACCGACAAGGTCCCCCAGTTCCATGACCCCAAGGGCGTGCGCGATTCGGTCAAGTCGTACTCGGAGAAGCTCCGGGCCGACGACGTCATCATGAAGTTCTACAACGCGGTCGGCACGATGGGGATGGCCGACTTCCAGAACTATATCGGCGGGCTGCCCGTGCGCAATTTCACCAGCGGCCAGCTCGTCGACACGAGCAAGGGCGAGCCCTTCAAGATGGGCGGCGACTTCATTGGCCCGCTCAACACCTCGCGTGGCGGCGACCAGACCCATGCCTGTATGCCCGGCTGCGTCATCCAGTGCAGCAACGTCTATTTCGACGCCAAGGGCAAGGAAGTCGCCTCGCCGATCGAATATGAGACTCTGGGCCTGCTCGGGACCAACTGCGGGATCAGCGATCCCGATCATCTGGCCGCTCTGAACTACATCGCCAATGACCTGGGCGTCGACACCATCGAGACTGGCGCGACCCTGGGGGTGCTGATGCAGGCCGGCCTGGCCGAGTTTGGAGACATTGACTTTATGACCCGGGCCCTGGCCGAGATCAAGGCCGGCACGCCGAATGGCAAAATCTGGGCCGCTGGCACCGCCCGGGTCGGCGCGCACTATAAGGTCGATCGCGTGCCGGTGATCAAGAAACAGGCCATCAGCGCCTACGACCCGCGGGTGGTCGAGGCCACCGGCCTGTCGATGATGGCGACCGCGATGGGCGCCGACCACACGGTGGGCAACCTGCCTCGGTTGAAGAGCCGGGCGATGTCGCTCGAGCAGCTTCTGCCCCTCAGCCTGGAAGACCAGATCAAGGTGGCCGCGACGGACTCGCTTGGGCTGTGCATCTTCGGCCGCACCGTCACAACGACGAACCTCGAGTTCATCATGGCGACAATCAATGCGGCCTGCGGCACGACCCTGACCAAGGATGACTTCTTCATCCTTGGCCGCGAAGCGCTCAAGCTTGAGTATGCGTTCAACAAGGCGGCGGGCTTTACCGAGGCCGACGACGAGCTGCCGAAGTTCTTCTACGACGAGCCGCTTGCGCCGACAGGGCAGACCGCCCGCTTCCACGGGGCCGATGTCAGCACGATGTACGCATCGCTGTAAACCCTATTGAGAACGAAATGCCCCGGCCTCGCCAGGGTATTTCGCTCTCAAACAATGCATGACACGAAAGATCATCATCGACACCGACCCCGGTGTCGACGACGCCATGGCGATCTACCTCGCCTTGCGCTCGCCCGAGCTCGAGCTGGTTGGGTTGACGACGATCTTTGGCAACAGCAATGTCGAGGCCACGACCCGCAACACGCTGAATCTGCTGCACGTCGCGGGCCGGACCGACATCCCGGTCGCGCGCGGGGCGGGGCGGCCGCTGGTGCTCCCGCCCGGGCCGACCGGCGAATGGGTGCACGGTGACGACGCGATGGGCAATATCGGCTGGACGACGGTGCTCGACCCGGCGCTCAAGCCGATTGACATACCCGCCGCGCGCTTCATCGTCGACACGATCATGGCCAACCCGGGCGAGATCACCCTGGTCCCGATTGGCCCGCTGACCAACCTGGCCCTGGCCCTGCAGCTCGAGCCGCGCATTGCGGCGAACGTGCGCGAGATTGTGATGATGGGCGGCAGCGTGCTGGCCCCGGGCAACGTCTCGCCGCTGGCCGAGGCCAATGCGCATAACGATCCGCACGCGGCTTCGGTGGTCTTCAGCGCGGATTGGCCGATCACCATGGCCGGACTGGATGTGACCGGAGTCGACGCCCATGGACGACGACGACTTCGCCTCCCTGGCCGCCAGCAGTGATCCGCTGGCCCACTTCATCGTCAAGATTGTCGGCTTCTACCAGGCCTTTCACCGCGACTGGTACAAGATGGAGCACGGGGCCATTCACACCCACGATTCGTGCGCGATCCTGTATCTCCTCGACCCGACCCTGTTCTCAGGCGAGCGCTGGCCGATCACCGTCCCCCACGACGGTCCGGCCAAAGGCGCCACCCTCGTTGACCGGCGCGGGCACATTTCGGCAGAGCGCCCGCCGGTGCCGACCTGCCTGCGTCAAGGTCGATGCGCGCGGCGGCTGGATCGCGGGAGTAACGGAATCGCTTTGCTGCGGGGGAGTTGGGCAGGGGTTTGATCAGGTGTGGTCAGGGTGGGCCTTGGATGGCAACAGCACGTTTTCGGACCCAGACACCTTCGGACCGAATGGTTCCGGGGTGAGGGGCTTATGGCCACCAAGGTGGCTTGACACGTGGTCCAACGGCAAGGTGTTGGTCACGTCATCAACGCTACCCACCATGAGGCCAAAACCTTACCCACCTGACCAAACCTGATCACAACCAACCTGGCCAACCTTACCAACGTCCACCAACCCGGCCCATCCGAAACGGGCCAGTTGATGGACATCGCCGCCGAGGGCGGCCTGGGCGAGCAGCTTGCCGAAGATGAGGCCGAAGGGCATCCCATGCCCGCAGAAGCCGCCGGCGAACCAGATGTTCGGCTCGCCCGGGGCGTGATCGGCCAGAGGCACGTAGTCGGGGGTGAAGGCCATCGGGCCCGCCCAGCGCCGGGTGACCTGGAGCGGGGGCAGGGCGGGGAACAGCGCCGGCAGCACCGCCTCAATGCCTTGCTGCACGTCGTCGGTCGTGTCGTGGCGCAGCGCGCCGACATCCTTGTCGGGCCGGACCGCCCGCGCGCCGCCGATGACGATGCTGCCGTCCAACGTTTGCTGCCAATACTCACCGGTCGGGGTGACGGCCGCTCCCATCCCCGGCCCGAACACGGGCGCGGTCGGGGCGTAGCTCAGGGCCTGCCCGCGCACCGGCAGGATGATGTCGCGGGTGTCGGGGACGAGCTGGCTGATCCAGGCGTTGGCGGCGATGACGACGGCCCCGGCCTTGATTGCGCCGGCCGTCGTTGTCACCTTGCCGTGCTCAATTCGGGTCACGCTCGCCTCGACGAGGGCCGCGCCGCGGGTCTGGGCGGCCGCCGCCAACCCGCCCACGAGGCGTGTCGAATGCACGAGTCCGGCATAGGATGCGTAGCGCGCGCCGCGGATCATGGGCCCGAGCGCAGTGCCGACCAGGGCTTGGGTCTGGGCGCGGGTGAGCATCTCGGCCCCAAAGCCGTCTGCTTCCATCGCGGCAACGTTTGCCGTATCTTCGGCCAGCTCGGACTCGCTGAGCGAGAACTTGAGGTTGCCCGCTTCGCGATACCAGCAGTCCAGGCGCTCCTCGCCAATGATCTGACGGGCCAGGGCCCGGTTTTCGCACGTCACTTGCCAGATCGCGCGCGCGGTGTCACGCCCAAAGCGCTTGATCGCGCTTGTGTACGACAGCGCCGCGCCTTCGGTGATGAAGCCGCCGTTTCGGCCTGACGCTCCCCACGCCACCCCCTTCTGCTCGAGCAGCGCCACCCGCGCGCCGCCACACGCGGCGAAATAGGCCGTGGCGGCGCCCAGCACCCCGCCGCCTACCACGGCCAGATCGACTTCGGCCGGAAGCGCTTGCCCAAGGGGCGCGATCGGATAAGTAGCCTGCCAGTAGGAGGTGGTGTCGGGATGGCTCATGCTTCGATTATCGCCCTGAGAATACGATCTCTCTGAGACCATATCCTCCGCCCCAAGGCTCCTGCAAAGTCGGCAGTCTTCGGCGCGGGCCGGGGGGGTCGCTGCGAGACACGCATGAGGAAAACGTGAAGCCTTAAATTTCCCGGTGAGCGACATCTCTATTGCGCTGCATACGGATTGGGTGATATATTCCGTCCGCTTTTCGGACAAGTGACCCGCATGTGCGGGTAACGGTCCGCGAGGTAGGAGGAAAATAGTCATCTACTAAATGGAAGATATTGTTCGTCGGGCGCGCACCCCGCGTGCGCAGGTTACTGTCGCAACTGATATTTCACCGATCCAGACCACTGGCGCCCCTGTTCGTAAGTCCATCCGAACCACGCAGAGCGTCTACGCGGCCACCCCACAATCGCACCCTATTTGGGAGCTGCCCACGCCATCGCTTTTGATGTCGCCGGCCCGGGCCGTGGCCAATTACCAGTCCATTCAACGCGCGTTTCCCAACGCTCACGTTTGCTATACCGTCAAGTCAAACGCGCACCCCTCAATCCTGGCCGCGCTGGCCACCCTCGAGAACGCCTGGTTCGAAGTCGCCTCGGCCGGCGAAGTCCTGGCCCTGGCCGCCTGCGGCGTGCGCGGCGAACGGATTCTGTATAGCAACCCGGTCAAACAGGCATCCCATATCAAGATCGCCGTCGACCACGGTGTCACCTGCTTTTCGTTTGACTCCGAAGCCGAGATCGAGAAACTCGCCGTTCACGCCGATCGGGCCGAGATCGAAGTGTATTGCCGGATGACTGTTCCGCATGCGGGCGCGCTTTGGCCTTTGACCCACAAATTTGGGGTCGAACCGCGCCGGGCCGTCGATCTGCTCAAACTGGCCCGCGGCCGCGGCCTCAAGCCGGTGGGCCTCGCCTTTCACGTCGGATCGCAGTGTGTGCGCCCGGAGACCTGGGGCGATGCGTTGCGGACGATCGCGCCCGCCTGGCATGAAGCCCAGGATGCCGGCCTCGATCTGGATCTGCTCGATCTGGGCGGCGGCTTCTCCGCCCCGTACACGGGCCCGGTCCCGCCCCCGTCAGCGATCGCCGCGGTGGTCAATCCGCTCCTGGCCGACATGGCCCCCGGGGCCAAGCGGATCATGCTCGAGCCCGTGCGCGGCGTGAGTGCCACGGCCGGCGACATGATCCTCGAGGTCGTCGGTGTCGCCGAGCGGCCGGACGGCCAGACCTGGCTGTATTTGGACGGTGGTTACTTCAGCGGGCTGTACGAGATTCCCGACGGCATTCGCCCGGCAGCCCGCCCGATCACCCGCGACACGCGCCCGGCCCGGATGCAGACCTATCGGCTGGCTGGACCGACGTGTGACTCGATCGACAAGCTCTTCGAAATGCGCTCGCCGGTGGAGATGAAAGTCGGCGATCGCCTATTGCTCAAGATGTGCGGTTCGTATGTCTACGGGGTGGGCTCGCCGTTCAATGGATTCGAGGTCCCGGCCGTGTTGAACGCCGACACGCTGGGGATGGACCTCGACGAACTGACGGGTATCTGCTGAACGTCGCGGCGAACACCCTAAGGGTGGACCCACATCGACTCATGGCCGGCAAAGGCGTGCAGGGGTCCACCCTTAGGGTGTCTTACGTGTCTTCTTCTTGCGTTGTTCGCCAACCTTAGGCGTACTTGCCGTGGCCCGCGGCCGCCTGGATTTCGGCGCAGGGGGCTCGACCGGCGCCGGATCGGGCGGCGGGGGCGCGCCAAGCATGTCATCCATCCCATCGCTGGCTTCCCCGCCAAAAGCGTCGCCCATGCTGCCCTCGATGGCTTCGGGCGACTCGCCGCGTTCCAGACGATTCACGACCTCGTCGAACTCAGGGCCAAAGGCCTCCGCGCCGTCATCGCGCGCTTGGCTGGCCACCTTGCGCATGAAGCGCCCCAGCGAGCGGGGGTCGCTTTCGTCGAGCGACGACATCTCTCGCTCCAGATCGTCCATGCCCGCGTCCTCGCCGGAAGGACCGGCAGACGTTGGCGTGCCGCGCAACACCCGGACCCGCGATACCAGGCGCTCAAGTCCGCGCCCTCCACAGTACGTGCAAGTCGCCTTCGCATGGTCGACCGCCGCGAGCGAGCGAAATAACACGGATACGCGGCGCTTACAGCCTGGGCAGCGGTACTCGTAAATGGGCATCGAAAAAACATTCTACTGTAGAATCCGCGCACACCATGCAACGTGCGCACGCCGAAGTCCATCCTCCCATGGCGCCTGAAAACCCTTACGACATTGCCTCCTATCCGCTCCTGGTTGTCGTGTCCGGGCCCTCGGGCGTTGGAAAGGACACACTCCTGCAACGGCTGAAGGACCTGGGATCGGATTTCTGGTTCGTCGTCACCATGACCAGCCGCGCCCAGCGCCCGGGCGAAGTCGATGGCAAGGACTACTTCTTTGTCACGCGCGATGAATTCGATGACCTGATCGAGGCCGACGAACTGCTCGAGCACAGCCTGGTCTATGGCGAATACAAGGGCATCCCCAAGGAGCAGGTGCGCAAAGCGCTTTCTACCGGCAAGAACGTTGTCATGCGGATCGATGTGCAGGGTGCCGAGAAAATCAAACGGATCGTTCCGGATGCGGTCACGATCTTTCTGATGCCCGAATCGGAAGAGGAACTGATCCGCCGGCTGACCGAGCGGAAAACTGAAACCCCTGAGGGCCTGCAGCGCCGGATTTCCACGGCTCGGGAAGAGATGAGCCGGATTCAGGAGTTCGATTTCGTGGTCGTCAATCGCGCCTATCAGATGAACGACGCGGCGGCTGATATCGACGGCATCATGCGCGCAGAGCGCTGCCGGGTCGGGCGCCAGCCCATTCGGATTTAGGAGTTGATACGTGCGTCACATTCCGACAGTCCGGCCGTTGTGGACGTTTGTGATTCTGGCGGTCAACGTCCTCTTCTTCGCCGGGATGGAGTTGAGCGGTGGCAGCACCCGCTCGGCTGTCTTGATTGCTTTCGGGGCGAACTTCGCCCCATTGGTCGAGCGCGGTGAGTTCTTTCGGCTCGTGGTCGCCAATTTCCTGCACATCGGATTTCTGCACTTCGCCGTCAACTCCTATTCGCTATACGTGGTGGGCGCGCGCCTCGAGAATCTGATTGGGCATCCCCGCTTCGTCATGCTGTATCTCCTGACCGGCATCAGCGGGGCGGTCTTCAGCTTCGTCTTTACCCACGGCCTGTCCGCCGGCGCATCGACCTCGCTGTTTGGCGCGGTCGGCGGGTTGATTGCGTATTTCTTTCGGCATCGCAAGGCGCTGGGTGAATTTGGGCGGCAATCCCTGATCAACATGCTGGGGATTGTGGTCATCAACTTCGTGATTGGACTCTCGCCGGGCTCGGCGATCGACAACTTCGGGCATCTCGGCGGCCTGCTCGGCGGGCTGGCCCTGGGCTGGTTTCTGGCGCCCAGGTACGAAGTATCCGAGCTCGCATTTGGGGTCTATCAGGGGCGCAAGCGTGAGGTCGAGCCCGAGCTTGACAACGGCGAATTGATGGACGTCAATGGCCTGAATAAGCAATGGCTGCCGATCCTGGTGTTCTTTCTCGCGATGGCGGCGATGATCTACGCCCGGATCAACCTGTTCTGAGCATGCTCCAGCGCAGGCCTTTGAACGCCCAACACGAAAAATAGTCGGAGGCGATACCCCCGCCCCGGCGTACGCCGGGGCGGGGGTATCGCCTCCGACATCGATTTAACGTATGAAACCCATCCTTGTGCTTGGCGCGACCGGATTCGTCGGGGGTCAGATCGCCCTGGCGGCCGCTGAGCGCGGCTGGCCGGTGCGCGCCGCCCGCCGCCGCCCGGACGCGGTGGGGGCGCTGGCGGGCGTGCCGATAAACTGGGTTCAGGCCGACTTGGACGACGCCGCTTCGCTCGAGGCGGCCATGCGCGGATGCAGCGCGGTGTTTCACGCGGCCGCGCGCTATCCGCAGGACTTCCGCCACATCCCAGCCGGTGTGGCTCAGGCCGAATCTGAAATCCGGCGTGTCCTCGATGCGGCGAAGCGCGCCGGGGTCGACTCTTTTATCTACACGAGCTCGCTCACCACGGCCGCCGCGTGGCGGGCCGGGCAGGGGCCGGGGCGCCTGCCCGATGAGCGCGATTTCTACGTCCCCGGCAGCGCGCGAAGCGTGTATTACGAGGCCAAGCTGGCCATGGAACGCATCGTCCTGGCCGAGCGCGAAATTCCCGTCCAGGCGCTCCTGCCCACGGCGGTGTTTGGCCCGGGTGACGTGAAGCCCACCACCGGGGTCGTGCTGCGGGATGCCGCGCGCGGGCTCTTTCCGGTCTACTTTGACGCCACCCTCGACGTCGTCGACGGCCGCGATGTCGCTGCCTCGCACCTGGCCGCGCTCGAACGCGGCCGGCCGGGTGAGCGCTACATCCTGGGCGGGCACGCGGTGTCCATGCTTGAGCTGCTCTCGACCGCCTGCCGCCTCGCTGGCCGGCCACCGCCAAAAATCAAACTGTCACCACGGCTTTTTGCCGGGTTGATCCGGGTCGCCGATGCGATTCCGTTTGTATCGCTCCCGGAGAACATCCGGACATTCGCCTTCTGGCAGCCTTTGTCATCGGCCAAGGCCCGCCGCGAGCTTGGCCATCTCTCCCGGCCCTTTGAAGAGACCGTGCGCGATACCCTGGCTTGGTTCGCCGCGCACGCCGGGCGCTAGGCCCATCCGGGCGTGACAATCCTCTCCGCTTCTCGGGAGGCTGGCACTCCCGGACATTACAATCATTGGCCTGTGATTCGCCGCCTTGTGGCGGTCGTATTCGGAACCGCGTTGCTGGCCGCCTGCGCCGTGCCAACGCCCGAGCCGACCGCGACGCCGCCCCCGCCCACACCCGCTGAGGCGCCAACGCTCGCCGCGCCGACCGCGACGCCGCCGCCTGCCCCGCGCTGAGCGTTGTGTTCTCTGTTCCGGCCGCGCCCGCGGACGTCGATCCCGCCACGGGCTTGTTTGCGAGCGCGGCCGCGCGGGCCATTGCCCTTGGCCCGCTGGCTGCGCTTCTCGACGCGTTGGAGGGCCAGCCGGCCGCCCGCATAACGGTGGCAATAGCACCATCGCTCCTGCGCCAGCTGCGCCTGATGACTGACCCGGCGACGACGGCCCGCGATGTGTTCTGGGAGCTGGGCAGCCGGCCATCGTCGGCCCTGACAGACGATGACAAACGGATCCTCCTTACCCGCTTCTTTGGCGGGCGCGCGCCGGCGCGGCAAGCCCGCGATGAGCGGGTCTATCCCCGCTGGGCGGAGCTTCGGCTGAAGCGTGACGCGGCGATGGCCGGCGGCCTCGACGACGCCGTCGCCGCGTTCAGCGAGCGCGACTACAGGGACCTGCAGGTTCTGTACAACCTGGCCCTGTTTGAACCGGGGGCCCTCGCCAAACCGCCGTTGGCTGCGCTGACCGCGCGCGGCGGCGGCTGGACCGAGGTTGACCAGCGGCAGCTCTTTGAAGAGACGAGATCGCTTCTGGCGCGGACGTTGATACGGCTGAGAGACGCCGCGGGCACAGGACAACTCGAGCTTGCCACGCTGCCCCATGCCGAAGCTTATGCGGTGTTTTGGCAGGCCGGCCCGGCCTACCCATACCCGGCCGATGCCGAACGATTGCTTGACATCTCAGGCCGGGAAATCGCGATTCTGACGGGCGCGCCGCCAGTCGGCCTCCTATTTCGATTTGGCGACATACCCGACCTGCCTGCCCAAAAATGGCTGGCCGGCCGCCGGGCCTGGATTTTGCCAGGAGGCGAGGCGCGCGCGCCGGAATCGATCAGCGGCCGGTCCGGACTCTTGCCGGCGCCCACCGTGCTCGGGCTGGACAAGACGGGCGGCGCGGCGCTCCGGGCTCTCGCCGCATCGATACCGGCCGCGAGCTGGGCGGTCTCGCTGTCGCAACTTGGGGTGCCGGATGATCCGGACGCGCTCCGACAGGTCCTGGCCGATGTCGTGCAGGTGGCCGCGAATACGGCCCCGAACTTGCGGGCCCGCACGGTTGCCGGCGGGCTTGGGCTCGGTCTGCGGCCCGTCGCAGCGCCCGCGCCGTTGGCGTCCAGTCGAGGCGCGCCACCACAGGCGGCTGGGCTTGCGGCTGAAATATCCCAGGCGCGTGGATTTGTCGAGGAGTATGTCACGGGGCGGCGGATTGCCAGCCTGGACGTCATCAACGATGCGCGAGACACGCTGCTGAGCGCGACAGATGTCGCCTTCTTTGAGCCGCGGCCTGATACCGATCTCGAAGCGCAACATCGGGCGGTCACTGGCCTGCTGCGCCGGGCGTATGCGCTCCTCGGCGCGCCCGCGCCGGAGTTTCTCGACGCGCCCCTGGAGTTGCCCCGTCGGGCGCGCCTTGAGCGGGGCCTGACGACGTTTTTAACCCCGACGATCGATGGGGTGGCCGATGATCGCGAGTGGGCGGCGGCGGCCCTGGCCGCATCCGACTTCAGACTCCCGACCGCCCTTGGTGATGATTTGAAAGCGTTGTTTTTTGGGATGAATGCGCGGTCGCTGTTTATTCGGGTGGACGGACGGGCGCCCTGGACGACCCTGGCCGAATCGACGGCGTTTCCCGCCCGTCTGGGCGTGTACTTGCAGCGGACCGGGGCGACACCCTCGGCGTTTGTCACCCGGGTGGGCGGCGACGGCGAGACACGCAGCCCGCTTGGGTTCACGGCCACCCATCTGCTCGAATGGACCGTGGGTGAACCCGTGCTGTCGGTGTATGCCGCCAACAGCGAAGGAGGCTGGGCGTTGCTGAATCAGGGCCAGGTCGGCGCGGCCGCCCTCGGATATGGCGAGCGCAGCCTGGAATTCAGCGTGCCGCTTGACGCGCTGGGGATCGAGAGTGATGCCGCGCTGGCGCTCGCGGCGGTGCTCCGCCGCGATTCCGCGCCGGTCACCCACCTGCCGCGCGGCGCGGTTGCGGCGATGGTCGTGCCTGACATCGGGACACCCCGTCTGGTCGGCCGGTTCGACGATCCGGCCGGCGATGACCACGGCCCAGGCAAATACGTGTATCCCGAGGACGCCGTCTTTCTGCCCGGGTCGTATGACCTGCGCCGGGTGACGATCCTGCGTGATTCGGCTGATTTGATCTTCTGGATCGATCTTGGGGCGGCCATCCGAAACCCGTGGGGATCGGCGATCGGGCTTTCGATTCAGACGATTGACATCTACATCGATCGCGACCCGGGCCGCGGCACGGGCCGGCGGACCTTGCTCGAAGGACGCAACGCGGCACTTCCGATAGGCATGGGTTGGGAGTCAGCGCTGTGGATCGAAGGCTGGAATCAGCAGCTGTTCATCCCAGATGGCGAGACCGGGGTGACGCTGCGCGAGCAGGTCCGCGTGCGCGCCTCGGTGGACGCCCGCGGCCGGGTCATCGTGCGCGCCCCGCTTGAGGCGCTTGGGGAGGGCGATCCCGCCCGGTGGGGTTACAGTGTCGTCGTGCTCAGCCAGGAGACTTATCCCTCGGAAGGGGCGCGGCGGGTGCGAGACGTCGAAGCCCGGGCCGGCCAATGGCGTCTTGGCGGCGGGCCAGCCGATGCCACCCACACCCGGATCATCGATGCGCTGTTGCCCGCGGGCGCGGCCCGCAGCCAGGAAACGCTGCTCGGGACCTACAAAGCGCTGCCGGACGGGACGGTGGGTGTGGGCGTCGACGACCTGCCCGTCGCGCCGTTGGTTACAATCGGCTCGAAATAGAAACTACGAATAGAACCGCTTTCCAGAGGCGATACCCCCGCCGTCGGCGGGGGATATCGCCTCCGGAGAAGGTTCTGTTCGTGACGCCGGGACAGAGGACACAAATACATGCTTGGATTCAGGATTTTCGGACGCGCGCTGCGCAACATCTGGGAGGAAATGCTCCCTCTCGGCGCAATGAGCGGCATCACCTTTGTCGCCATCGCCCTTGCGCCGCTGCTCGTGGTGGCGGTTATCCTGGCGCCGCTGCCTCCTGCGCTGCTCATTCTCACGATTCCCCTCGCGCTGCCCGGGCCTCCGGCCTGGATGGCGCTGCACGTGGTCGCCAATCGGGTGGCCAATCAATATGCGATCCGGTGGGATCAGTTTTTTGGCGCGTTCAAGGCCAATCTGCGCGTGCTGTGGCTATACACGCTGGTCGCCACCCTCGTGTCCGGGCTGCTTGTCTATAACATCTTCTTCTATCCCAATGCCTTTCCCGACGCGCAATGGGCGATGTGGGTCGCCGGAGCCTGGCTGGCTGCAGGTGTGTTCTGGATGGCGATTCAGTTGTTTGTCATCCCGTTCTTCGTTGAGCAGGAGAACAAGCGCTGGCGGACGGCGCTTCGCAATGCGATCCTGATTTCGGGCGCAAATCCGTTCATGACCCTTATCCTGCTTGCGCTGACGGTCGTGCTGCTCGTTGCCAGCGCGCTGTTGGCCCCGCCGCTGCTGGTGGTTTTTGGGCCGATCCTGTGGATTATGGTGGGTACGACGGCGGTGGTCGATCGCGTAACGGCGTATCGCAAGTCTCAGGAAGAGGCCGGGGCGTCGGACGCCGACAAGACCCCCGAGCGGATCATGGATAAGTGGCGCAGTCGCGGGGTGCAGTAAAGAGCGTCGGTTCCTGAATGTCCCGGCCGAAAACGAAGCGCGCCCGACATTCGCTACGAATGCCGGGCGCGCCCATGTTGTTAGCGACTCGCGGAACTTACTTCGCGGGCGGCAACAGGACCGTGTCAATCACGTGAATGACACCGTTCCCCGCCACGATGTCGGTCGTGACGACGTTCGAAGCGCCATTGAGTTGAACCTTCCCGTCGGTCACCTTGATCGCAATGGCCTTGCCCTGGACCGTGGCTACAGACGAGTGCTTGATCACCTCGGCCGCCTTGACGGTGCCGGGAACCACATGGTAGGTCAGGATGTCGACCAGCTTCGCCTTGTTCTCCGGCTTGAGCAGGTCATCCAGGGTGGCCTTGCCCAGCTTCGCGAAGGCCTCATCGGTCGGGGCGAAGACAGTGAACGGACCCTTGCCCTTGAGCGTGTCAACCAGACCGGCTGCGGTCAGCGCGGCGGCGAGGGTCTTGAAACTCCCGGCGGCAACGGCGGTGTCGACGATGTCCTTCGCGGCCGGGGCCATCATCGCGGCCGGCATGATGACGGTGTCGATGACGTGAATGACGCCGTTGCTGGCCATGATGTCGGTCGCAGTGACCTTGGCATCATTGACCATGACGTTGGCTCCGTCAACCTTGATCTTGACCTCGGTCCCTTCGACAGTCTTGGCGCTGGTCAGCTTGACCACATCGGCGGCCTTGACCGAGCCAGCCACGACGTGGTAAGTCAGGATGGACACCAGCTTCGCCTTGTTTTCGGGCTTGAGCAGGTCTTCAACCGTGCCCTTGGGCAGCTTGGCGAAGGCATCGTCGGTGGGGGCGAAGACGGTGAACGGACCCTTGCCCTTGAGCGTGTCGACCAGGCCGGCCGCGGTCAGCGCGGCGGCAAGCGTCTTGAAGCTGCCAGCGCCGACGGCCGTGTCAACGATGTCCTTCAGGGCCGGGGCCATCATGGCGGCGGGCATGATCACGGTGTCGATGACGTGGATGACGCCGTTGCTCGCCTCAATATCGGTCTTGGTCACCTTTGCATCGTTGACCATGACGTTGGCGCCGTCGACCTTGATCTTGACATCGGTGCCTTCGACGGTCTTGGCGCTGGTCAGTTTGACGACATCGGCGGCCTTAACCGAGCCGGCGACGACGTGGTAGGTCAGAATGGAAACCAGCTTGGCCTTGTTTTCCGGCTTGAGCAGGTCTTCAACGGTGCCCTTGGGAAGCTTGGCGAAAGCATCGTCGGTGGGGGCGAAGACCGTGAACGGACCCTTGCCCTTGAGCGTGTCAACCAGCCCGGCGGCGGTCAGCGCGGCGGCCAGCGTCTTGAAGGTCCCGGCGCCGACCGCAGTGTCGACGATGTCCTTGGGTGCCATAACCGGGGCGGCGGTCGGCTTGGGCACGTCGGTTGGCTTTGGCGCGGCGGTGGGCGGAACAGCGGTGGGCGGAACAGCCGTGGGCGCGGGCGTGGCGGCGGCGCCACACGCGCTCAGCAGCATCGACGCTACGGCGGCAAACAGCACTACTTTCTTAAACATTTGGCTCCTTTCAACTCCTGAACAATCAACGCAGGGGGGCCTGCGCTACTCAAACACTCTGCAAACACTGTGCAGACTTGGTATATTTGTATCGAGACCATCTGAATGTTGGGTGATAGCGAGGCAAAGCGCCGGTGAGCTTTCACCGAGACCCGACTCAGACTTGCATCACCGAACGCTCAACCGGCCAATTGCGATGACTGGCCCGGATTGGGAGTCGTTACAATCGGCCGGCCATGGGAATTGGAGATTTGGTGTTGATCCTTGGTCTTGCCGCGCTGTGGGGGTCAACTGCCCTGCTGGTCCGTATCGCGTCGGTCGACGTAAGCGCCGGATTCATCACCGGCGCGCGTATGTCAATCGCCGCGATCGCGATGATTGGCTACTCCTGGTATCGGGGCAGCTTGCCATCAATCCGGGCGCGGCCCGGTCAATATGCGTTGATGGGCTTGCTCAATGCCGCGCTGCCGATCGGGCTCGGCGCGTTTGCCGCCACCCGCATTCCGGTGGGCGTTGCTGCGATCCTGTTCGCGCCGACCCCGTTGTTCGCCGCCATCATCGCGGCGATTTGGCTGCGCGAGCGCCTATCCCCAGTCAAGGTCGGCGGGATTCTGCTCGGCTTGATTGGTGTTGTGATCCTGATTGGCTGGGTGCCGTTTGAGATTGACGGTCCGGCCGCTCTTGGGATTGCCGCCGCGCTGGGCTCATGCGTGTGCTATGGCTTTTCGTCAAACCTGGCCCGGGTCGGCTTTCCCGGGGAAGGCAGCCTGCGGCTCACGACCGGCCAGCTCATTTTTGCCGCGCTTTTGTCGGCGCCGGTCGCGTTGGCGTCACTGCCCGATCGCATGCCATCGCCGGCAACGCTTGCGATCCTGCTCGTGTTTGGGATCGTGTCAACGGCCATCGCCTACCTGCTCTTCTTCGGCCTGTTTGAGCGCATCGGCGCGGTTCGGACCCAGATGGTCGCCCTGCTCATCCCGTGTTTCGGGGTGATCTGGGGGGCGGTCTTCCGGGCCGAGCCAATTACCTGGAATGTCCTGGTCGGACTTGTCATCGTGCTCACGAGCCTGGTCCTTGTCACGGGCTTCACCTTCAAGCGTGTTTGAATAACCCACCCGAATCGGCATCCCCGCACCGGCGTTCGTCGGTGCGGGGATGCCGATTCGGGGATATTCAGCAATGACAACCGAGATATCGACCCGTCGCCGCCGCGAGTTCCTGGGCGGCGTGCGGGCCGTGCTGCCGATCCTGCTGGGCGTGGCGCCTTTCGGGATGATCTATGGCGCGCTCGCCCGCGATGCCGGGCTTGGGCCGGCCGAGGCGCAGGCCATGTCATCGATCGTCTTTGCGGGCTCGGCCCAGTTCTTGATCGCCGGGCTGATCAAGATCAATGCGCCGGCCTTCATCATCGTCGCCTCGGTCGTCGTCATCAACCTCAGACATGCGTTGTATTCGGCTTCGATGGCGCCGCGGCTGAGCGGATTGCGTTGGCCCGTCAAAATCCTGATCGCCTACCTGCTGACCGACGAGGCCTATGCCACCGTCATCCCGCGCTACCGCGAGCGCGCCGACCCGGTCGGGCCCGACCTGCGGCACTGGCATTTTCTGGGGGTTGGCGTGTCCTTGTGGCTGTGCTGGCAGGCGACGACGGCCCTGGGCGTGTTTCTCGGATCCGCGATCCCGGCGGCGTGGCAGCTCGACTTCACCCTGCCCTTGACGTTTATTGCCATCGTTGTGCCCGGGATACGCAACCGTCCAGCCCTGGCCGCGGCGGTAGTGGCCGGGGTGGTCTCGATCCTGGCCTTTGGGCTTGAATTCAAGCTCGGGCTGATCGTGGCCGCGATCGCCGGAATCGTGGCCGGCGGGCTGGCCGAGCGCGTCCTGGCGCGGGAGTAAGCGGATGGACCTGAACCAACTCCTGCTCTTCGCCCTGGCCGGGTTGGCGACCTTCCTGATCCGGCTGTCGTTCATCGCGCTCCTGGGCCGCATGGCGGTGCCGGTCTGGGTCCGCCGGATCTTGCCGTACGTGCCGACGGCGGCGCTGACGGCCATCATCGTGCCGGAGCTGCTCATGCGCGGGGATGTCGTGTTTCTGAGCCTGTCCAACACCCGGCTGATTGCCGGGCTGCTGGCATGCGGTGTCGCCTGGCGCACGAAGAATGCCTTTCTGACCATCGGGGCCGGGATGGTAGCGCTGTGGGTGTTGACGGCGGTGGTAGGGAGAGAGTAGATTTGGTGCGCTTTTGGGTGCGGACCAGATGGATCGTACCTGCACCAAGACAGTGGGACAGTCGTAGGCTGTCCACTCTGGATCTGCCAACGCGTATTCACTGCTTCAGTTTGTATGCCGTATATTTGGACACAGCAACAGGATCGAACCGGCCGAATTGGCCGACTAGTAATTCATTCCTCCTAGGCTGATATTAATGACAGTGATCACTCCTAACCTTGCCTTAGCGGGCTATCGAAGTTTCGGCAAAGTACCCCAGTATTTTGATCGGTTTGCGAAGATCAACTTGCTCATAGGGCGCAACGATGCTGAAACGTCCAACGTTTTGCGTTTTCTGGACGAGTTGGTGCGGGTTCGGTGATCGTTACACTGGGGGCAAGCGCACCGGGCGCGATGCGCAACCACGCCATCATGGTTCAAGTCGTGGACGTCGACGCCCATTGCGTGCAGACGAGCAAGGCCGGGGCCTTGATCGTCAGAGCTCCCGCCGACTATCCCTATGGTGAGCGGCAAGATCACCGCCGATGCCATCGCCGGCATTCGTTGGACGTTCTCGCAGCCCATCGCGAACACCGATCCGTCAACCTGGGGCGGTGTGATGGTGGAGCCGTTGGTGCTCGCTGGCGCGTCGAACGTGCCGGCTGACAATACATAGGCCTCCGGTCTGTAACACGGATCCCGGCGAAAACCAATGAGCAACCCATTCAAATCCCCCCGCTACCCCCGCGTCATCCTGGCCGCGGTCTGCATTCCCTGGGACGCGCGGGGCGAGGTCCTCCCCGACCCCTTCCGCGAGCAGATCCGCCTGCACCTGCGGGCCGGCATCCGGCACCTCTATGTCTTCGGCACCGCCGGCGAGGGTTATGCCGTCACCGAGCGCCAATTCGACCAGATCGTCGATCTCTTCCACGCGGAGATGAAAGGGCCCGATGCGCACCCCATGATCGGGCTGATCAGCCTGTCGACCCGCGCCATCATCGAGCGGATCGAGCGCTGTCTCGAGCGCGGACTGAGCACTTTCCAATTTGCTCTGCCGGGGTGGGGGGCCCTCAACGATAGCGAGCTGGCGACTTTCTTCGCCGAGGTGCTTGGCCGCTTCCCGCAGGCCCAATTCGTCCACTACAACCTGCAACGGGCTGGGCGCGTGCTCACCCCCGCCGAGTATGCCCGCCTGGCCGCCGCGCACCCCAACCTGGTCGCGGCCAAGAACGGGACCAGCGCCATCGTCATGCTGCGCGACCTGCTGGTCCAGGCCCCGATGCTGCGCCATTTCTACACTGAGCTGGGCTTCCCCCAGGGCTGCCAGGTGGGCGAGCCGGGCTATCTGATGTCTCTGACGACGATGAACCCGGCTCTGGCGCTGCGCTTCTTCGAGGCTGGCCTGCGCGGCGATCTGGCGACCTTGTTTGGCATCCAGGCCGAGGCCCTTGAACTCTTCGAGCTGCTGGTCGGCAGCGGCGGAGCCGAGATTGGGGCGACCTTTCAAGGCGCAAAAGCCCACATGGATGGGGCCTACGAGAAAGCCCTGGCCAGGGTGCTCGATCCCAACATGCCGCTGCGCTTGCTGCCGCCGTATCAGTCCGTAAGCGAGGCAGCTTATCGCCAGTTCGTGGGCCGGGTGCGGGAGCGTCTGCCGGGATGGATGCCGGACGCTGCACCGTAAATGATCATCGGGAAGGAAAGTGCCCGGCGGAGCCGGGCACTTTCCTTCCCGACATGAATCCAGGTGTGTGGCGCCAAGCCATCCACACAAGCGAGGAAGCAACGTGGTTCTGTTCTTTGACACCGAGACAACTGGAATTCCGCTGAACCGCAACGCCCCGGTCACGGACTTGCGCAACTGGCCGCGGATGGTCCAGCTCGCCTGGCTGATGACGGACGACACAGGCAAGGAGCTCTCGAGCGCCGAACACATCATCAAACCGGATGGCTATCTCATTCCACGGGATGCCGCCCGGATTCACGGCATTACCACCGAGCGGGCGCTGCAAACGGGCGCCGATCTCACCGCCGTCCTGAACGCCATCCAGCCCGGCATCGTCAAGGCGTCGGCTCTGGTTGCTCACAACATGGCCTTCGACGAAAAGATCCTGGGCGCCGAATTTCTGCGATCCGGCTTCAAGAATCCCTTGACGACCAAGCAGCGCCGCTGCACCCTGCAGGAGTCGACCGACTTTTGCCGCATCCCTGGGCAGTACGGATTCAAGTGGCCGTCGCTGGATCAACTCCACCGGAAGTTGTTCGGCGCCCCGATAGGCGGCGCGCACAGCGCCCTGGCCGACACCCGGGCCTGCGCGCGCTGCTTCTTCGAGCTCAAGCGGTTGAACGTCATCGACTAGATGAAACCAATGATCGACCCCATCGCCTTTCTCCACCTCTCACCCACCACGCTCGCGGATGTCCTGAGCCGCAATCAGGTCATGGACTGTGGCATCCGGCCGCTGTGGCCGGGGATGGCCCGGATCGCGGGACCAGCCTACCCCGTCCGCTGCGCGCCGGGCGACAACCTGATGCTTCATGCGGCGATCTACCGCGCCCCGGCAGGGTCGGTCATCGTCGTGCAGGCTGGCGACCTGGAGTACGCCGTTGCGGGCGGCAACGTGTGCGCGGTCGCCCAACGGCGCGGGATCGCGGGGTTTGTCGTGGACGGCCTGATCCGCGATGTGGCCGAGGCCCGGGCCAACAGCTTCCCCGTCTATGCGCGCGGGGTGGTTCCGTTTCCGGGTGGCAAAGAAGTCGCGATCCCGCTAAACACGCCTGTCGTGTGCGGCGGGGTGAGCGTGGCCCCGGGCGACATCGTTGTCGCCGACGAGGAAGGGATTGCGGTGATTCCCCACGCGCAGGCGGAGGCTGTCCTCGCCCGGGCTCAGGCCAAGGCGGAGAAGGATGGGGCGGAGACGTTGGATGCTTGGGAATCCGCCCATCGCGCCCGGATCGACGAGATCCTTCGGCGCAAGCGGTATGCCGGGTAGGCCCTTCGCATAGGCATTGGGCGCGGCCTAGGCCGGCCGGTGCCCGGGCCGGGAGCCTGACTGGCTATGCAGGCGCCGCCGATGCAGGCGCGGCCTTTAGGCCGCGCATCTGCGCGCGGGCGGCATCAGGAGCGCGCTCATACACTCCGGCGGACGAGCTATTGTTTGGGGTATGGGTTCTGGCCTAATGCCAGTGGGCGTGTAGCCTGCCCTGGCCACGCGGCGCTGCGCGGATTGCGCGGCCTTCAAGTCGCGCCTACAGCTTGCCATCGTTGTGCGGCGCATCTGAGAGCGCCGCTCATACGCCCCGCGTTCCGCCCAATTGCGCGTACGATTACCTCACTCACATCGCAGTGAGGCATACCCATGACCACCTTAACTCCCGCCCCCCCGATCCCTTCGAACTTCAACGACCCGGCCTTCCGGGCTGATCCGTATCCCTTCTACACCCGCATGCGCCAGACGGCCCCCGTTGCGCCGATGAAGGCCATCATGGGCGCTCAATCCTGGCTGATTACCCGCTACGACGATGTCGTCAGCGCGCTCAAGGACCCGCGATTCTCCAGCGACCCCAAGGACATGGGCGCCGACTCGGATCGTATGAAAGCGTGGTGGATGCCCCGTGTGTTCAAGGTCCTGTCCAACAGCATGATCACCAGCAATGATCCGGCTCATAAACGCCTGCGCGGTCTGGTCCATCTGGCGTTTACCCCCAAGCGGATCGAACGCATTACGGCCCGGGTCGAAGAAGTCACGTCCAGCCTGCTGGATGCGGCCGGGCGCAAGAACGAAATCGATCTGATTCGCGAATTCGCCTTGCCGGTGCCGCTGACGGTGATTTCCGAGCTGATGGGCGTGCCGGCAAAGGAGCAGATGGGTTTCTTCAACGCTGTCTCGCCGTTTCTGGACAGCCTGACCGGCAATCCGCTGAAGATCCTCGGCCAATTCCCCAACGCCACCCGCCTATTGCGTTTCTTTGAGCGCATGATCGCCCTGCGCCGGGCTGACCCGCAGGATGACCTGATCAGCGCCCTGGTCCAGGCTGAAGAGGCTGGTGATCGCTTGACTCCCGATGAATTGCTGTCGATGATCTTCCTGCTCCTGCTGGCAGGGCACGAGACCACCGTCAACCTGATTGGCAACGGCACGCTGGCGTTACTCGAGTATCCCGATCAGGCCGCCTGGCTGCGCCAGCACCCGGAAATGATCGACCGGGCGATCGATGAGCTCTTGCGTTACGCCAACCCGGTCGAGCATGGCACCAATCGCATTCTGACCGAGGACGTGACGCTGCATGGGGTGACGATGCCAAAGCACAGCACTGTGTTGCTGATGCTGGCCGCCGCCAACCGGGACGAAACCGTCTTCCCAAATGCAGACCGACTCGACCTCAATCGCAACCCCAACCGGCATGTCGCCTTCGGTCTGGGCATGCATTACTGCCTCGGCGCGCCCTTGGCCCGCCTGGAAGGTCGGATCGCCATCAGCGCCCTGGTCCAGCGTTTCCCCAACATGCAGCTGCTGGTGCGCCCGGAGCAGGTCGAGTGGCGAACCGCCGTGGCCGTGCGCGGGGTCAAGCGACTGCCGGTGCGGCTCAGCGGTTAGCGCCGCACGGCTGGAAAGCAGCAAGCCGCCCCCGGGGGGGGCGCCCCGCCAGTTTTGCTTTAGGGTTACCTCTCATTCCGTCGCCAGATGCGCCTGCTCCAGAATGGGCGCGAGCCTGGCCGCGGCTTTGCGCAGCTCGCGCGGGGTGTAGGCGGCATAGCCCAGGGCCAGCCCGTCCCGGCGGAGTGGCCGGACCGCAAAGGCCGATAGGGGCACTGAGGTCACCCCGGCCGCGTCGGCCTGGCGGGCAATGCGCTTGCCATCGATGCCCGGCTCGAGCCGCCCGACCACATGCAGGCCGGCATGCCCCGGTTGGATGTCGATCAGACCCGACCACAGGTGCTCGGCCGCCTCAATGAGGGCGGCTTGACGCTCGGCATAGAGCGTCCGCATCCGGCGCAAATGCTGGTCAAAATGCCCTTCGCTGATGAAGTCGGCCAGCACGGCTTGCTCGAGCGTATTGAGGTGCCGGTCGGAGACCGCCCGGGCCGCGACGAAAGCATCCACCAGGTCGGCCGGGGCGACCAGAAAGCCCAGGCGCAGGGCCGGCAACAACGACTTGCTGAACGTGCCAACATAGATCACCCGCCGGTCTGTGTCCAGGCTCTGCAGCGAAGCCAACGGCCGCCCGGTGTAGCGGAACTCGCAGTCGTAGTCGTCCTCGATCACCCACACCCCGCTGCGGCGGGCCCAATCCAGCAGCGCGAGGCGCCGGGCCAGGCTCATCGTCACCCCGGTGGGGTATTGATACGACGGCGCGACAAAGACCAGGCGCGGCTGGACGGGCAGGGCCCGCGCGTCCGCCACCCGCAACCCTTCGTTGTCGACGGCGATGGGCGCCAGGCGCGCCCCGGCCTTGGTTAATCCGGCCGATGCCCCCAGATAGCACGGGTCTTCGATGCAGACCGTATCCCCCGGATTGATCAGCGTGTGGGCAATGATGTCGATGGCTTGCTGGGTGCCGCCCACAATAATGACCTGTTCGGGCTCGCAGCGCACCGCGCGCGCATCCCGCAGACGGGCGGCGATGGCTTTGCGCAGGGGCCCATACCCGGCCGGGTCGCCATAGCCCAGGTCAGCGCTCGGGAGCCCGCGCCAACAGCGCGCCGCGAGCCGGGTCCAGGTTTCCATGGGGAATGCGTCCAGGGCTGGCACGCCGGTGACAAATGGGCGGATGCCCCGCAGCAGGTCGTGCGGGGCGTACATCTGGAGCCCCCAGGTTTCGCGGCCGCGCTTGGACAACGCGCGGGGTCCATCATCGGAGGGTTCGTGGCGCGGCACGATTTCAGTCGGCGCCGCGTCCGCCTGCAGCAACTCATCCGGCAGGGCTCGTGACACATAGGTCCCGCTGCCGACCCGGCCCTCGAGATAGCCCTCGGCGAATAGCTGGTCAAAGGCCTGGGCGACGGTGTTGCGCGATATTCCCAATTCGGCGGCGAGCGCGCGCGTCGCGGGCAAGCGTGACCCAGGCGCGAAGCGGCCGACCAGGATCGCGTGGCGCAGCGCGTCGTAGAGTTGGCGATAGAGCGGCGTTTCCGAGGCAGGGTCAAGGGGCGCGGCGAGCAATGCCAGGTCGGGCGCGTGTTTGGCCATGACGCCTAGTATACCCAAAAGTGGCACCTACGGAAATCCCGTAAGTGGCCCTTGTCGCAGTGCCAATTCCTGGGTATTGTGTTTTAGGCGGTCAGACGGCATGCGAATCAGAAGGATCCGGAACGGACCTGCGTAGCTGGCACTGGCAGAATGAGGAGAGCAATGATGTTGACGAATTACCAAGTAATGGTTGGGGCCTATCCGACGAAGGGCTCGCACATGCCGTTGAGCACTGAAACGAGCGCCTTCAGCCTGCGTAACCCGATCAGCCTGGCGGGCGCAATCCTGCTGGTCACGATGTTGGTTGCGATCGTTGCCGTGATCCTGTAAGACAGTAAGCACGACTCGCGGAATGCGAAACCCCCGTCCGGCGTACGCCGGACGGGGGTTTCGCATTCCGCGGAATTTGGTCGCGCGGGGCTATTTGCCGGAGGGGGCAAGGGCGGGCTGCGTGCGAGGAGATTGACCAAGCTCGCGCACCATGTGGAAGTGACTGCGCACAGCATCCTTCCAGGATTTGTACGCAAGGTATTTGATCCCAAACTCCTCGCAGGTCTTCTGGACAATTGGCGCAATCACGGGATAGCGCACGTGGCAGATATGCGGGAACAGGTGATGCTCGACCTGGAAATTCAGGCCGCCGGCATACCAGTTAAGCACTTTGTTCCCCGGCGCGAAGTCTACGGTGGTCTGGATCTGATGGGCCGCCCACTCGTTTTCGATCTTGAGCGGATCGCCGGTCGGCTCAGGGTAGTCGGCCCCGTCCATGACGTGCGCCAACTGAAAGATGAAGGCGAGCGTGATTCCGACAGTCGCGATCATGACCACGAAGCCGATCAGGACCTGCCACCAGGGAAACACGATCATTGGGATCAGAAAATACAGGCTGAAGAAGAGACCCTTGCCGACCCAGAACTGGATCACGTCCGGAAGCTTGAACTTCGGATACACGTGGTGGTCATCCGACTTGCCGGTGAAAAACACCCGGAAGTCGCGGATGATGAAGCTAAATCCGGTCAGCGAGTAGACAAACGGCAGATAGATATGCTGGAAGCGGAACATCGGCCGCCACGGATCGTGCGGGGTGAAACGCATCAAGCCGTTGGTCTCGAGATCTTCATCCATCCCGGACACATTGGTGTAGGTGTGATGCCACACATTGTGCTTCTGGCGCCAGATGAAGCTGCTGCTGCCCAGGAGCTCGAGGGCGAAGCCCATGACCTTGTTCACCCAGGCCTTGTTGGAATAGCCGCCATGGATGGCGTCATGCATGATGTTGAAGCCCGCGCCGGCCACGGCGAAGCCGAAGAACATGCACAGAAGCAGATTCACCAGGGGCGGGAAACCGCCAAGGAGAATCAAGAGATAGGCTCCAAGCCACCAGGCCGCGATAATCGCGGTCTTGAGATACATCTCGGGCACATCCCGCGCAGGCAGGTTGTTGGCCTTGAGATACGTATCGACGCGCTCGTATAGGACCTTGCGAAAGCCGAGTTGCTTGGTAAACGGCAGGGACTTGACGGGGTTATCTTTGACGATCGACATTAAGGTGTGGGGGGATATGCTTGTCTTCACTGCCTGGTTTCGGCAGACGAAAGATAATAACACCTCGGCAGCCTGGAAGTAGCGCCGAAACTCCCGTCCCGACATGCGCATTCATCCTTTCAATGGCTCAATCTCAGACTTCTCCCGTCGTGATCATTACCGGCGTGCCAGGCGCAGGCAAATCGACAGTGGCCCGGGCGCTGATGCTGCGCTACCCGTTCGGCGTTCACATCCCGGTCGATGACGTGCGCGAGCGGGTGGTTTCGGGCCTCGCTTCTCCGGTTCCGATCTGGACCGCTGAAACCGGCCGGCAATTTGCCCTGGCTTACCGCGCGGCAGGCAAGATGGCGCGGGTATATGCTGAAGCGGGGTTTGCGGTAGCTCTCGACCACGTCTTTACCCCGGTCGATATTGCGGCAAACCTGTTGCCCGAGCTGCAGGGTGTGCCGATTGTCAGGATCTATCTCGCGCCGAAAGTCATGGTCGCGCTGGACCGGAGTGCCCGCCGCTCCAACAAGGACTTCGACCCGGCCGTCCTGATCGATACGATTCGAGGCATGGATGGCTGGCTGGTCGAGCAGATCGATGCCGACCCAGGCTGGCTGCGCATTGACAGCAGCGCGCTGAGCGTCGAACAGACGGTCGACATGATTCTAAAAGGGATCTCCCCCGGCGGAGCCGGGGGAGATCCCTTGCAGAAATCATGTGGGCAAGTAGAATCGCGTTCTCATGGCCCGCCTGTCCAGCTCCTTTCGAACCACCTTCTCGCCCCTGAAAAACCCCAACTTCGCGTTGTATTTCGCCGGGCAGGGCGTGTCCTTGATCGGAACCTTCATGCAGCAGGTCGCTCAGCAGTGGCTGGTCTGGGAGTTGACCCGTGATGCGCGCATGATTGGGGTGGCCTCGGCCCTTGCATTTCTGCCGATGCTGTTTCTCGGCCCGCTGTCAAGCGCGCTCGCCGACCGGGTCGATCGCCGCAGGCTTCTGATCGCCACCCAGATCGCCGACATGCTCCTGGCGTTCAGCCTGGCCGCGCTGGTCGTGCTCGGGGTCAAGGAAGTCTGGCCCGTCCTGGTCCTGGCCGGCTTGCTGGGCGTCAGCAGCGCGTTCACGACACCCGCCTTCAGCGCCTTTATCGGCGACCTGAGCGGGATGGCCGAGGTGCGCTCGGCCTACACCATCTACGGCATGGTGATCGAGACCGCCCGGCTGCTCGGGCCGGCGATCGCGGGCCAAATCATCGCCTCGATGGGCACCGCCATGGCGTTCGCGCTTAACGGCCTGAGTTTCATCGCCGTCATCATCAGCCTCATCATCGTGCGGGCCCAGCAGACCCGCATGGTCAACCGGCGCAATCCGCTGGCCGATTTCGCCGCGTCGGTTCGCTTCATGGTCCGCAGCCCGCGCATGGTTGACCTGCTGCTGTGCCGGATCATGGTGTTGCTCTTCATCTTCAGCAGTCTGCAGCTCAGCGCCCCCATCGCCGACCAGATTCTGCGGGGCGGGGCCGATCTGGCCGGCAACATGCTGGCCGCCTCGGGGGCGGGCGCCCTGGTGGGCGCGCTGCTCGTCGCCCCTTCGTTCCAGCAGGCCAAGCGGGCCGGCGTTGCGCTGTGCCTGGCCCTGGCCTGGTCCGGGCTGTGGCTGGTGATTACCTCGACCTTCACGTCGGCCCCGTTGATGATCTTCGGCATCTTCATGTACAGCGTGATGATCCCGGTCGTCCTCACCAATGTTGCGGCGCTCACCTTGTTGCTGTCGCCGGGCGATATGCGGGCGCGCCTGGCGGGGGCGCTGCAGATGGTGTCGTCGGGGGTTCAACCGTTGGGCGCGCTGGCGGTGGGGTGGATGGGCGCGGTGCTAGGTCCGCTCATGGCGCTGCGGGTGAACGGCGGCTTGATGATGTTGATCGCGTTTGGGATGCTGGCCCTTTCGGCAGGGTTTCGGAACTGGATCCCGAGCGCCGAACCCGTCGATTTTGTTCGTCCGCAAGCGAGCGCCGCCCTCGAAGGCGCGCTGGTGGAAGAGGTTTAGCAGGCGATGAATCAAGACATCTGGGCGTCGGTCGACGCCTATTTCTCTGAAAAGCTGATTCGGTCGGATGATGGGCTTGAGGCCGCTCTGCGCGCCAGCGATGCGGCTGGATTGCCCGCGATCAACATCTCGCCGACGCATGGCAAGCTGCTGAACGTGCTGGCCCGTACGATGGGTGCCCGGCGCATTCTGGAAGTTGGCACGTTGGGCGGCTACAGCACCATCTGGCTGGCCCGGGCGCTGCCCCCCGATGGCCGCCTGATCACCCTGGAACTGGATGACCATCACGCGGCGGTTGCCCGCGCCAACCTGCGCGCGGCGTGCGTGGCGGATCACGTCGAAGTTAGGGTGGGTCGGGCCGTTGAGCTCCTTGCGGCTCTGGTTTCGGAGAAGCAGCCACCGTTTGACATGGTCTTCATCGATGCCGACAAGCCCAGCAATCTGGACTACCTCACCTGGGCGCTGGCCCTCACCCGTCCCGGCAGCCTGATCGTGGTTGACAACGTGGTCCGGAATGGCGAGGTCGTCAGCGCCACCAGCGCGGACGCAAGCGTGCGCGGCGTGCGACGGATGATGGACGCCATCGCCCACGATCCGGCCATTCGCGATCGGGTTGACGCGACGGCCATCCAGACGGTCGGAATCAAGGGCTACGATGGGATGGCGCTTCTTCGTGTGACTTAGGGTGATTTTGGAGGCCATAACATGGCGATGGGAAGTATTGCTGATCTGGATGATGTGCGTGCGCTATACGCATCGCTCATCGCGGCCTGGAATGCCCGCGACGCGGCGGCCTGGGCTGCTGTTTGTGACACCGACGCATATGTCATCGGGTTTGATGGCAGTCAGATGGGCACGGCCGCCGTTATCGGCGACACCTTGAAGGGAATTTTCGAGCATCATCGGACGGGCGCTTACGTCTATGTCATTCGCGACGTTCGATTGCTGACCCCCGACGTGGCTTTGCTGCGCGCCGACTCGGCGCTGGTTTCGCCTGGCGCGACCGATTTGAATCCTGCGACGGCTGCGATTCAGGCCTTGACAGCCCAAAAAGTGGACGGACGCTGGCGGGTCGCCCAGTTTCAGAATACGCCGGCCCAGTTCCATGGGCGTCCCGAAGCCGTAATTGCTTTCACCGGGGCCCTCCGAGCGGCATTGCAGGGTGAGGGTTCATGACGGCATCCACCAACTTTGGGGCGGCCGCCAGCGACTATGCCACCCATCGGGCCGGCTTTCCGGATTCGCTCTTTGAGCGGCTGGCCACGCTTGGGGTCGGCGTCAATGGCGAGCGGGTCGCCGACGTGGGGGCCGGCACGGGCACGCTGGGACGCGGCTTCGCCCGGCGCGGTTGCCGTGTCACCGCGATAGACCCGGATGCGCGCATGCTGGCGCAGGGACGCCTGTTGAACGCCGAGGCCGGCGTCAGTATCGATGATCAGGTTGGCGCGGCGGAGGCGCTTCCGTTTGACGATGGCGCGCTGGATATCGTCGCGGCCGGGCAGTGCTGGCATTGGTTTGACCCGCCCGTCGCCGCGCGCGAGTTCGCCCGGGTGACACACCCAGGTGGGCGCGGCCTCATCGCCCACTTTGACTGGTTGCCCCTGCCGGGCAACGTCGTCTCGGCGACCGAGGCCCTCATCGTCGCCCACAACCCGGCCTGGCGCATGGGCGGCGGGAATGGCATCCACGTCGAGAGCCTGCCCTTCTTGACCGCGGCGGGCTTCAGCTTCTTTGAGATGTTCGCCTATGACCTGGATGTGCCCTACCCACCCGAGGCCTGGCGCGGGCGGATCCGGGCCAGCGCCGGGGTGGGGGCAAGCCTTTCAACCGAGGGCGTGCGGGCATTTGATGCCGCGCTGGAGCAATTGCTGGCCGAGCAGTTTCCCGGCCCCGTCCTGGCCGTGCCGCATCGGGTCTTCGCCCTCGTCGGCGTCCGCCAGAAGCGATAGTTCCTCCGGTGTGCGTTTCCGCCAGAAGCGCCAGCCCGCGCCCCGGTAAAGGTTGGGGCGGGGCTTTCGCTTCTGGCATTTTCTCCTACAATCACGCCCAGGGTCGTTGTTGTCGCGGGCCGTCCTCGGCGCGCGGTGAAGATCAGGGGGGAATCATGGTCGACCTAACGCTTTCCACGTTGACCGTTGTGAAACGGGCCGACCTCGTCGGGCGCGACGAGCCGCTGCTGTGGACGATGTTCATCGTCCTCAGTGTTGAGACGATTGGCAGCCGCCAATTTGTGGTCCGGACCGATCCGGTGAAGGGCCGCCTGGCCAAAGCCGGCAAGGGCGACACGGTCGCCATCCCGGCCGCGATCGGCCGGTTTCACAGTGACGCCAACATCGGGATGGTTGGCGTGGTGACGGTGGCCTTTGACAATGACCTGCGCACAAACGCGCAGATCACGGCAGGCTACGCGGCAGGCGCCACCGCTCTGAATCAAGCCATCATCGACCACTTTCCGGCGTATGGCTTTGCCGACGTCGGCGCGGCCGAGAAAGCGGATATTCAGGCAAGAGTGCGCGACGCGGTCAAGGCGGCGTTTCTCGACCAGGGCGTTTTCATCGCGGTGTTCGGCGGCAAGCCCCTTGGTGGTGACTCCTTTACGCGCGTCCTGACCGGCGGGTCGCTGAACGTAAACCATACCCTGACGATGAAGGCCAAGAACGATCGGGCGATCTACACCGTGGCGGCCAAACTCCAGTTTCAGAAGTAGCGTCGCGCGCTCGTCTGAATCACCGAGTACACGGACCGTGCGGATGACACGGATGCGATCGAATCCATCGGCGCGAGCTCCTCAGTGGAATCTGTCCGCTCCGTGTACTCGGTGATTCAGACAGGCGCCGGCCACTCGAAGCCCTTCCCACTGGCGTAAGATCAAGGGCATGGAATTCGAAGTCATCGAGCACAACGGCATAAAAGTTGTAGAAACCATCCCGGATGGCGCATCGATCTTTGTTGGCAACAGCGTCCTGGATGCCATCGCGGCCTGCGGCGAGAACAGAACGGACCGGTTGCTCGTCCATGTCGCGAGCGTGCCGGCGGGTTTCTTCGATCTCAAGTCGGGCGAGGCCGGCGAGATTCTGCAGAAGCTGCGGAATTACCGCATTCGGCTGGCCCTTGTGGGCGGTGTCGATGCGGCTGCTGCCAGCGAGCGCTTCTCGGAGATGATGATCGAGGAGAATCGTCAACGCTGGTTTCACATGTTCGCGGCGTCCGATGCGGCAGTCGCGTGGCTGGCCAACCCTAAGGGCTGATGGGTTCACGCGCCTGCGATCATCAACATGCCCCTCGAAATTGAACGCAAATTCCTCGTGCACGGCGATGCCTGGCGCCGCGACGCTGAGGGCCACCCCGTGTCCGCCGCGCAGATCCGCCAGGGCTATCTGTTCGCCGACGGGCTGCGCAATGCGCGCGTTCGGCTGAGCCGCGGCCACGACGGCGATCGCGCCTTTTTAACGGTCAAGGGCATGCGCACCGGCATCGAACGCTTCGAATTCGAATATGCCATCCCTCTTGCCGACGCCGAGCTGATGCTCGACCGTCTGTGCAATCCGCCGCTGATCGAGAAGACCCGCCATGTCATCCTTCACGACGGGCTGACCTGGGTGGTCGATGAGTTCGCCGGCGCAAATGCAGGGCTGATCCTGGCCGAACTCGAACTCAAAAGCGCTGACCAGACCTTTGCCCGGCCGGCCTGGGTGCTGCGCGAGGTCACCGATGACGGCCGTTACTACAACACCTATCTCGCGGCGCACCCGTATTCGTCGTGGGCCTGATTGACCCGAAAATGAGTCTGGCGCGCTGCGAAGCAGCGCCCCAGACCTCTTTTCGGGAGACTAGGCAACGATGGTCAGCGCGTCATACATCCGCTTCAGGCCTTCCTGGATCTTGTCCATGCCCAGGGCGTAGCTCATTCGCGCGCAGCCGGGCGCGCCAAACGCCTCGCCGTGGATGATGCCGACCTTGACCTTGTCCAACAGATAGCCGGCGATCTCGGCCGTGCTGTTGAACGGGCCGCCGTACTTGAGCGTCTTGCCGTAGAGGCCCGTCAGGTCGGGAAACACGTAAAACGCCCCGGGCGGGGTCAGGCAGGTCACCCCGGGGATCTCGCACAGGGCGTCGACGATCCAGTCGCGCCGCTCGCGGAAGGCCGCGACCATTTTGGCGATCTCGGCGTCCAGGTTCGTCGTGTAGGCCTTGAGCGCCGCATGCTGCGAGATCGACGACGGATGGGTTGTGCTGTGCCCTTGGACTTTGACCATCGCCTTGATATACGCCTCCGGCCCGGCGGCAAACCCGATCCGCCAGCCCGTCATCGCCACGCTCTTGCTCAGACCGTTGACGACGATGGTCCGGTCGGCCAGATCCGGCGCGACCACCAGCCAGCGGGCGTACTCGCCGTCGTAGACGATCCGGTCGTATAGTTCGTCCGTTAGAATCAGGGCGTCATTGCCGCGCAGCCACTCGGCAATTGCCTCGAGCTCATTCTTGGTGTACATCTCCCCGGTCGGGTTTGAGGGCGAGACCAGGACGAACATCCGGGTCTTGGGCGTCGTATGCGCGCGCAACACCTCGGGGGTGACTTTGAAATTTTCTTTGACCGTGGTGGGGATGATGACCGGAACGCCATCCGCCAGGCGAACCATCTCCGGGTAACTCACCCAGTAGGGAGCGGGGATGATGACCTCATCACCCGCCTCGACCAGCGCCTGCATGGCGAGGTAGATCGCCTCCTTGCCGCCGTTGGTGATGGTGATCTGGCTGTTTTTGTAGTCCAGCCCCGTGTCTGCCTTCATCCGCGCGGCGATCGCCTTGTGCAAGGCGACAGTCCCGCCGGCCGGGGTGTATTTGGTCAGGTTGGTGTCAATGGCCTCGTGGCCGTTGAGCTTGATCGCATCGGGGGTGGGGAAATCGGGCTCTCCCGCCCCGAACGAAATGACCGGCTCGCCGGCCGCGCGCATCTCGCCGATGCGGGCCTCGAGGGCCATACTGGCCGAAGGTTGGGCGGCCATGACGCGCCGCGTAATGCGCGGTTTCGCGCTGACATTGGGTTGGGCACTCATAGTTTTGGGATTCTACCTTGCGGGTCGTGTTTGGTATTTGAGGCGAGATCACACTGACCGCGCGAAGCGCGGTCAATGTGATCTCGCCACGATCGCCTGAATTAGCGCGCTGGCCACACGGGCAATTCATGTCCCCTGGCGGTCACAGGCTCGACGCCCACGATCTTTCCGCCGCGGACCATCAGCGCGGCGTCGAACATGTTGATGGTCGGGCAGACGTGTTTGGGCACCCAGTACACGGTCGAGCCCAACGCTGGAAGGCTAGACGCGTCCACCGGCAGATGTTCCTCGCTGGGCGCGGCGGGTTGGTCGTCCGGCCGCCCGATCGGGTAGCCGGTCGGCACGCCGGCGTCGGCGGCCAGCGCCTTGTGCCCCGCGTCGCAGGTGTAGCGGGTGGGGGTGGGGTGGCTGATTACGCTCGACACCACAATGGCGGCTGGCCGGTATCCATATTCGTCCAGCAGCGCGTCGTAGCAATTCGTGTCGTAATAGACGATGGTTCCGGGCGACAGGCGATGGACGAAATCACCGCCGGCGGCGAAAGGCGCATAGCTGGCCGCGCATGGGAAAGCCGGCGTGCCGGAAGTGATGAGCTCGCCGACCGGCAGCCCGGCCTTGACAAACGCGTGGGCGATCCGCATCAGCACGTCGTAGCCGGCGTGGGCGAGGCGGGTGCGCTCGGGCATGGCATGCTTCGCAAGATGTCCATCGTAATAATGCAATCCGCGGAATTCGATGCCCTGGTCGACGGCCGCCCTGCCAACGGCAATCGCGTCGTCGAGGCGGGCCTGTTCCAGACCGGTCCGGTTCATCCCCGGGTTGATGTCGAGGAACACCCCGACCTTGCTTCCGATGTAGGGGGCAAGCTGCTCTTTGGCCTCGACCAGGGTCGAGATGCGGGCCTGGGGATGCGTTTCCGCGAGGGCGCGCAGGCGCTGCGCGCCGGCGCCGACAAGAGAGAAGGCCAGGCACACGTCCTCGGCGCCCACGTCGATCAGGGTTATCAACTCGAGGCTGGTCGCGCATTTGAACTGGCGCACGCCCCGGGCGACATACTGGGCCATCACCGCGCCGAGCTTGGCGGTTTTCACGTGCGGGCGAAAGCGATTGACATCGCCGCCGACCAGGCGCAGGGTGGCGCTGATGTTGTTTTCGACGTAGTCGGGGTAGATCGCCAGGGCAGGCGTCATCACCTGGTCGATGCCGTCGATGCGATAGTCGTCAAGCAAAAGCTGGCGAAGCGGATAGGTGGGGTGGGTCATTTTGGCTCCTCAGTCCATTCGCAAATCCGGATCGAAGATGGATCTCCGCCGGTTTCGTCAAACAATACAAGCACGTTTGGGCCATCCTGCAACCAGTCGGCCGGCAGGTGGTAGTAGCGCTGGGTGGGCGCGCCGCGGCCGCTCTCGCGCAGGGCGCCCCCGGCGGAGAGCACGCGCGGGCTGGGCGCCTCGGCCCGGGCCGACCAGAAGCGCCCGATGCATTCGCCATTCAGCCAGGCCAGACCCTTGCCCATGCCAGCCAGGTCAACGGCGAGGGCATGCCCGCCTTGCGGCCGATCGAAGACCATCCGCCACCAGCGCAGCGGCGCGCCAGTGTCGGCCGCAACCGGCGCGGGCCAGGCTTCGGCGGCCTCTGCCGTCAGGATTTCGCCCATCAGCCCGGGCCGGAGTGACCAGTTCCCGATCAATGGCTGGTCATTCCAGGCCACGCCTCCCCAGATCCCCTTGCGCTCGTCAACCATGTTCCTGTGGCCGATCATCCAGTCACCCTTGATCAGCCCGATCGCGCAAACGAGCAGGTCCAGGCGCCGTTCGCCAGAATCGAGGGCGAGGGAAAAGCGCTGGGTCGTCGCATCCGAGTTCAGATCGCCACGGTCCTCTTTGAGCGGGAGCGTTGTCGTCGCCTGAAGCGCGCCGTCGACAAAGACATGCGCGATGTCGGCGGCATGAGCCAGGGTCAGGCTGCCCCGCGCCCCAGTGCCTTCCTCCACGTGCAAAACGGTCGAATACCAGCAGTAGTCGGTGTTGTCGCGAGTGAGGGAAAGCTGTTCGACGGGCGAGTCGATCTTGCGGGCGGGCCGGGCAGCGCCGAGCATCTCGCTGGGCAGGGGCTCGGCCCAGGCGCCGGTCGCCACAGGCGTTGTGACCGGGCGCATGTGGCGCTTGATGCGATCGCGCGGCTGCAGTTCGGTTGTGGCGAACGCGACCCGATTGCCTGTCATCAACAGCGCGCTCTTGCCCGGCAGCGCGCGCTGCGCGCCGGCCAGCGTGACCGTGCGCGCATCCGGCGCATCGTTGCAGACGAAGGTGAGGGCGCCATCGGCATCGGCGTAGTCAAAGGCGAGCACGCCGTCGGCGAGCGCGCGAGGCGCGGGCCGGGGCGAGCGGAGCAGAAGCGGCCAATAGGGTTTCAGCGCGCGATGAAGCGCTGCCAGATGGCGGGCTTTGCTCGTGGGCAGACCGAATTCGTCCAGGGGCGCGTCGTAGTCGTAGCTGGTTGTCTGCAGAAACGTAGTCTCGCGGCCAAAGTTCGTGCCGCCGTGCCACATGTAGTAATTGACGCCCGTGCCACCGGCGGCGATGAAGCGCGCCACCGCGTAGGCCTCGTCTTCGGCCGATCGGACATGATGGGGATAGCCCCATGTGTCGTACCAACCTGTCCAGTTCTCCGTCCACAGGATCGGCTGTTCGGGATGCCTTTCGACGAGCTGGCCGACCTGTTCGTGGCCGTAGAACGCGTTGATGGTCTCAATCGCGCCCGGCATCCCGCCGAAGCACATCACCCAGGGAATCTCGAGCTCCAGCGTTTGACCGAGATCGATCGACCACTGCAGATAACGCCGTCCGGCAGCGCCATAGCGCTCCGAAATCAGGGAATACTCGTTTTCGATCTGGGCCAGGATGATCGGACCGCCATTGCCGGCCAGGTAGGGGGTCATGCGCTGGCCGATGTGGCGCACCCAGCGGGCCATCTCGGTCATGAAGGGCTCGTTCCAGGTTCGGGTCTGCAGGCCGGGCACTTCCCGCAGCCAGACTGGCAGGCCGCCATAGTTGATCTCGGCGCAGACATACGGCCCGATGCGCAGGATGACGTCGAGGTTCTCATGGGCGGCAGCCTCGATGAAACGATCCAGATCGAGCCGTCCCGAGAAATCGTAGATTCCGCGTTCGCGCTCGTGCAGTCCCCAGAAAACATAGGTCTCGATGGCATTCAGACCGAGGTCGCGGCTGCGCTTCATCAAGTCCGGCCACATGCCCGGGGTGCTGCGGGGATAGTGGATGGCGCCGCTGAGAATCGGGACGCGCGCGCCGTTGATGGTCAGGGCGCGGGCATCATGGGAGATCGTGCGGGCGTTGGTCATGATTGTGGGTCTGGGGCGCTCTTTTGGCTGCGGACGGGTCAGGCCGGGTCGTCGCCCAGGGCGAAGCGCTCGCGCAAAAAGTCGAGGGCAGGCGGATCAATCGTCGCCCGCGGCAGGTCGATGCGTTCTTCAAGGTTTTCAGTCCCCGTCAGCAAGCGCAGCGCGGCGGTCGTCTCGGCATCGAGCTGGCCGTCGATGTCGCCCAGGTAAACGCCGGCCTGGCGGGCCATGGCCTGCAGCTCGCGCAGCACTTCCTCGCCCAACGGCAGTTTTTCAGCCGCGGGTGTCGATCCGAAATACAGCGCATGGAGCGCCATCAGGCGCCCCAGTTCGGGCACCGGGGCCGGATGGTCGTCGACCCGCAGATCGAGGACGACATCGTTGAAGCCGCCATAACCTCCGCCCGCCCGAACAACCTTTAGCGCGGCGCCCTGGCGACCGCGGCGATCGCCGCCCGCGCTGTCGCCGGCGAGGAGGGCGGCAAATAGACGTTGCCCGAGCTCGCCCGTCTCGGCCTCAAAGGCGCGGCCCATCGCTTCCACTACTTCCGGCCCGGCCAAGATATTGCCCTGGGCGGCAAAGCCCGGGCCGGTGATTCCGCCCGCCCACTCCATACAAGCCAGGCCGGTATAGGTGGCGGCTTCGCCGCGCGCGTCGACGACACCGACCTGGCGCTCGTCGCGCCCGCTGTCGGCGTCGGTCAGCGCTCGCAGCGTCTCGGCGGCGCTCATTCCCCCGGCCAGCAGGGCAAGGCCCTCGGACCCATAGGCCAGATTGGCCAGGGCCTGGGTGGCGATCGCCCCCGCGCCTGCGCGAGCGAAAGGCACATAGGCCCCAACGGCCAGAAATCGGCTGGCCACGCCAATGCCCCACTCAAGCTTGTCGGCGTCAAAGCCGACGATCGAAAATGTCGCGATTCGCATGGGGAAATTGTAGCGGCTGCAAATCGAATCGGGCTGGCTACAATCTCTCCATGCGATTTGACCTCCTCATCAAGAATGGGCGCCTGATCGACCCCGCCTCCCGCCGGGATGGCCAATTTGACGTCGCCGTGTATCGCGGCCGCGTCGCAGCCGTGGAGCCCTCGATTCCCGCGAGCGCCGCGTCGTCGGTGGTGGACGCGACTGGCCTGCTTGTCGTGCCGGGTCTGGTCGACCTGCACACCCACGTCTATCACGGCGCCACCTACTGGGGGATTGAGCCCGACCCCGTGGCCGCTCGCACCGGCGTCACCACCTGGCTGGATGTTGGCTCGGCCGGCGCGTGGAACGTCATTGGGTTGCGTGATTTCGTTGCGCGAAAGTCGCAGGCGCGCATCTACGCGTATTTGAATATCTCCGGAATCGGGCTGACCGCGCCGACCTGGGAGTCGGCGAATCTGGGTTATCTGGATGTGCCCCTGGCGACAAGAATGGCCGAAGCCAACCGCGATTTTGTGATTGGGATCAAGACCCGGATCGACGTGAACACGGTTGGCGGGAATGGGGCCGAGCCGCTCCGGCGCGCACGGACGGTCGCCGACGACGTCGGCATGCCGCTCATGGTTCACATCGGGAAGGGCCCGCCCACCATCGAGGAAGTTCTGACTTATCTCAAGCCGGGCGATATTCTCACCCACTGCTGCACCGGCCACAATATGCGCCTGATTGACGAGAAAGGCCGGCCGCTCGAGGCCGCCCGGCGCGCGCAGGACGCCGGGGTGATCCTGGACATCGGGCATGGCGCGGGCTCGTTTGATTTCGAGACAGCCGAGGCCATGCTCAGCCATGGCATGCGCCCGGATGTAATCTCGTCGGACATCCACCAACTCAGTGTGCGTGGTCCGATGTTTGACCTGCCGACGACGCTGAGCAAGTTCCTCACCCTCGGGATGAGCCTGCCGGACGTCATCGCGTCCGCGACGGCGCGCCCGGCCGCGGCCATGGGGTTGGCCGGCCAGGTGGGGTCGCTGGCGGATGCCGACATTGCGCTGTTCCGGCTGGAACAGGGCAGCTTTAGCTTCGCCGATGTTTTCTCGCACACCCGCACAGGCGCGCAGCGCCTGGTGTGTGAGGGGACTTATCTGGGCGGGCGGCTGATGTCGCGGGCGCCGGAGCCGCCGCCCGCGCCCTGGATCGCTTAACCAATCCGAAACGATGATCCCGGGCAAAGCGGGGGATCATCGTTTCGGGGGAACCCTATGAAACGAAGATGCCGTTGCTGGCGACGACTGAGCCGATGATCCACGCGTCCTCGCCAGCGGCGCGCATCTGAGAGATGATGTCTTTCGCGCGATCGGGAATAACGGAAATAAGCAATCCTCCGGACGTCTCGGGATCGAACAGCAGCATTTCCTGCCAGTCGGCGAGCTTGCGCCCAAAGTGCGTCTCGGGCCGGGCGGCCCGGGCGTTGGTCTCCGCGCCGCCGGGGAAGATCCACTGCTTGGCATAGTCCAGCGCGCCGGGCAGGAAGGGCAGGGCGTCCCAGGCGATCTCAAAACCGACGCCGGCCTGATTGGCCATTTCGAGGGCGTGCCCGATCAAGCCAAACCCGGTGATGTCCGTGGCGGCCGTCGCCCCGGCAGACCTGGCCGCGCGGGCCGCGGCGCGGTTGAGCCGGGCCATGTTGCCGACGGCGGCGTCGAGATGGGCGGGGTCACTAATGGCCTCCCGCTTGAGGGCCGTCGTCAGCACCCCCACGCCGAGCGGCTTTGTAAGAATCAACACGTCACCAACCCGCGCGCCACCTTTGGCCATCAGCCCGTCCGGGCGCATCAGGCCGGTTACGCACAAGCCGTATTTGGGCTCCCTATCCTTCACGCTGTGCCCGCCGGCGATGGCAATGCCGGCCTCGGCGACCTTGTCCGCCCCGCCGCGCAGGATCTCGCTGATTATGTCGGGGTCCAAGTCCTCGGGGAAGGCGCACAGATTCAGGGCGAAGAGCGGTTCGGCGCCCATCGCATAGATATCGCTGAGCGCGTTGGCGGCCGCGATGGCGCCAAACCAGTACGGATCGTCGACGACGGGCGGGAAGAAGTCGACGGTCTGGACGATGGCCTGGGTTTCATTCAAACGGTAGACGGCGGCGTCATCGGGCGCGCCAAGGCCCACCAGCAGGTTGGGGAAATCGGCTGGTCTAAAGCGCGCCTGGAGCGGCCGCAACACGGCGGCCAGGGCCTCGGGCCCGAGCTTGCTCGCTCACCCGGCGCAGGTCGCCATCGAGGTCAGACGGATCTTCTTGCCTGTTGACATGCTCACGAGATTGTAGCGGGTGGGCACGCGTAGCGCGCCCCTAATCGTTGAACACGATGCGCGTCCCCGCGCCCGTGAGCTGGGCGGCATGGTAGACCTGCCATGCCACGACGAGATCCTGAAATGCCAGGCCCACCGCGCCGTAGACGGTGATCTCGCCGGGGCTGCTGCGGCCCGTCGCGCGCCCGGCCAAAACGTCGCCCAGCTCGGCGTGGACCTGGCGGATGCTGAGGCCCGCGCCGGCGATCGCACCCATGCTGGCGGCCAGGTCGCGGTCGTCGCAGACAAATACGCTGTGCCTGAGCAGCTCGGCGCTGACCTCGCACTTGCCAGGTTCGTCGGGGCCGATGGTGGTGATGTGCGCGCCCGGTTGAATCAAGTTGCTGAACAGAAAGGCCTCGCGCGCCCAGGTGGCCGTGAAAATGATGTCTGCGTCGCCGACCGCACTCGCAACCGAGTCACTGACGATGATCGGCACGCCCAGGTCGTCTTCGGCTCGCTTGGCATACAGCGAGGCCTGGGCCGGGTTGACGTCATAGACAAAGACCCGCTTGATCGGGCGCAGTCTGGCCAGGCCGCGCAGCAGGAATCCGCCTTGATTCCCCGCCCCGATCACAGCGACATCGCCCGCTTCCGGGCGGGCGAGCGTGTGCGCGCCCAGGGCGCCCGAAAAGCCGGTCCGGACCGCGGTGAGATAGCCCGCGTCCAACACTGCCAGCAATGCGCCCGTTGGCAGATCGTGCAAGGCAATGATGCCGCCGCTGGTCGGATTCTGGGCCGGGTTCTTTGACTGAACGGTGACGGTATAGGCCTGTATTTCAGGCGCGAGGCCGGGGAACAGCAGCATCGCCGAGGTCGCGCCGGGCAACGGCGAACGCACGCGCTGGGCGGGGATTCGGCGCTCGGCCGAGTAGGCGACAAAGCCGCGCGCCAGGGCGGGCAGGATCGCGTCGGGGTCGAGCAACGGCACAATTTGCGAGCGCGTCAGCACGATCGTGTCCATGGGGCGAGTGTATCGCAGCGAGGTGTTGTTCGGGGAGCGATAGTCCCCAGCGGAGCTGGGGACTATCGCTCCCCGAGATGATTCTTCGGGTGCCCGCCGATCGGAAGGGTGAAGCGGACGGTGGTACCCCGGCCGAGCACGCTGGTGATGCTGATCGTGCCGTGGTGGGCTTTGACCAGGGCGCGCGAAATAGCGAGGCCCAGGCCGGTTCCGCCCCCCAACTCGCTGCGTTGGCGCGATTTTTCGCCGCGGTAGAACCGATCAAAAACATGGGGCAGATCCGTTGGCGCGATGCCTTCGCCGGTATCGCTCACTGCGATCGTGACCGCGTGGCCGATTGGTTCGGCCGCGATGTCAATCCGCCCGCCGGCCGGGGTGTGGGCGAGGGCGTTGCCAATCAGGTTGTTCAACACCCGCTGAATGTGAGCCGGGCTGAGGATGACCGCTTCCATCCCGTCTCCGACCGAACCGGCCAGGGCCACACCCCGTCGCTCGGCCACAACGCTCATCGCGCGGACGGTATCGGAGACCAGGTCGCCAATTTCACAGGGCATGAGATCGAGAGTCAGCCCGCCGGCATCGGCGGTTGCCAGATCGAACAGGTCGTCGATGAGCCGGTTCAGGGCCAGCGTGTCGGTCCTGATCGAGGCCAGGTAGCGTGGCACTTCATCCTCCCGCACCATGCCGTCGGCCAGGGCTTCAACCCGCGCCCGGATGCTGGTCAGAGGCGTGCGCAGATCGTGCGACACCCAGGCGATGAGGTCGCGCCGCATCTGATTGAGTTGGTCTTCCTGTTCGCGCGCCATCGCCAGCCGGGCGGTCATCTCGTTGAACGCGCGGGCCAGGCGCGAAATCTCATCCCGCCCGGATTCGCTTGCCCGTGCCGACAGGTCGCCGCCCCGGACTGCCTCGGCCGCCCGGGTGACATCGGTGATGCCGGCGCTCAGGCTGCTGGCCACGAAGTAGCTGAAGACCAGCATGACCCCGGTCGCGTAGATCATGATCACGAGCACCAGCAGCGCGTCGTGGTCGCTCAGGAACATCAGGTTGGCGGTCGCTGCGATGGTGAGCAGGATGAGCCCGGCCCCAACCGCATACGTGACGAACAGGGCCATCGCCAGATGGGTGAATTGACGCCACCACGATTGGCGCAGGGCGATGGCCGCCCCGGCCGAGGAGACTACGATGGGGATGGCGAAGAGAAGCGCAAACAGCGGGGCGTCGGCCGAAGTCGGGCGCAGCACGATGCCGACGAGTCCAACGCTCACGGCCACCACCCCGGCCAGGGCGAGCGCAAATCCCAGGCTGCGCTTTGCGTTGACTCTCATGTGGCCGCTCCATCAGCCGTCAACCGGTAGCCCACGCCCCAGACCGTGACGAGGCATTTCGGCTTGGTTGGATCAAGCTCGATCTTGTCCCGCAATCGATGGATGTGGACGGTGACGGTGCTGGGATCGATGTACTCCGAGAATCCCCACACGTTGTCAAGAAGCTGCTCGCGTGAAAACACCTGGCGCGGGTGACGCATGAAGAACCACAACAGGTCGAACTCCTTGGCGGTCAGCTCAACCGGTTTTCCGTCAAGGGTGACCTCACGCGTGTCCGGGCGCAACGTAATGCGGCCCAGGGTCAGGGTCTGGCTATCCTGGACCGGGGCTGGTTGCGTCCGCCTCAGCACTGCCTTGACCCGCGAGACGAGCTCGCGCGGGCCAAACGGCTTTGGCACGTAATCGTCGGCCCCAAACTCGAGCCCCAGCACCCGGTCGCTCTCATCCGTGCGGGCTGAGAGCAGGATGACGGGCGTGGCGCCCCGCGTCCGCACCCGTTTGAGGACTTCCAGCCCATTGACGCCGGGGAGCATGATGTCCAGGATGATCAGGGCGATCCGGGTGCCGTCGTCCTCGATCAGGCGCAGGGCGTCGGTGCCACTGGCGGCGACCAGTACGCCGAATCCCTCGCGCTCCAGGTAGCGTTGGGCGATTTCTCGGACGGTGGCTTCGTCATCGACGATGAGGATGTTTTGCATTGGGTTGGCGCGAATGAGCCGGCTACAGTGTCGGCCACGCTGCGCACGGGCCCATGAACGGTCGCTTACAAAAGCCTTACGGCCTCGCCGGCGCCTCGACCCCAAAGAGTTCTTCAAGCAGGACTGGCGCGGCGCCCGGACGCTCGACTCGGGCGAGCAGGGTGTAGTAGCCCTCGGCGGCCGGTGCCACGAGTTGCCGGGCATACCCGCCGTCACCGGTCTGGGCCAGCGTGGCGGATCGACCTGGTCCTGGGCCTGTTATCCTAGCCGCGCCCGGGAGTGGGCCGCGCCAGACCAGTCGGACGGTGACCTGGGCATTGTTGACCGGCAGCCCCGCTGTGTCGTGGACGGTCGCCCGCGCGCCGAGCTGCCCGCCGGGCACAACAAAGTCGGCGTCGACGACAAATTCGACCCGCAGGTCAGCAGTGGCCGCGACGGCGCGCGCGCCGGTCTGATACTTGTCAAACAACTCCCATTGCAGGGCGGTCAGCGCCCCGTCGTTTACGTAGATATCGCCGTGACCGGCGACCACCGGATAGGTGTGCCGGGCGCCGGGGTGGGCGGCGCTGCGCTGCGGGATGGTCGCATCACCGGCATCGGTTTCCCGCCACTCGACCGGGCCCCAGGCGCCCTGCGCGCTCAGGGGTACGATCCCAAAGGTGGCGGTCGGACGTTTGACGCCGATGAAGCAGATAGTCTCGACGCTTGGAGACACCTTGAGGGACTCGGTGAGGGCCTTGCCATCCTTGAGCATGGCATGCGCCTCGGGGGGCAGCCAGCCTGCGCCGTCGAAGGGATCCAGGACCTCATTGTTGGTGCCGCGTAGAAACGGATCGTCGACGGGGATGATTTGATAGACCGACGGGAAGCTCCGAAACAGCGCGCGGGTGCGCTCCTGGATGTTGAGGATCGAGAAGCGCATGCGCAGAAAAGTGTCAATCCCGCTCGTGACGAGGCGCATGGCCTTGGGGGTGCCGTCATACGGCGAGCCGAACAGTAATAGCCGGTCCACCAGGGCGGCCGCGCCTTCCTTCTCGATCGCCCAGCGGGCCACGACGCCGCCGTTGGAGTGGCCGATCACCCAGGCTTTGGCCCCGCCGCGCAGCTCACTCCAGCGCGCGATCGCGGCGGCCAGTTGTTTGCCAGAGTCGCGGTTGCTCTGCCGCCAGTCGTAGGGGAACTCGAAGTAGTCGCGCTCCGATTCTGCATAACGAACAGGATCAACTTTGTAGCCCATACTGCTCAAGGCGGCCCGCAGACGGCTGTACTCCTCCATCTTCGCCCACGGCTGCAGAATGACGATCTCGTCAAGGATCCCCGCTGGCTCGAGCGCAGAGGGCCAGGCAAGTGACGACATCAGTTGATCCAACCAGCCTTCGATTTGGAACGGGTTGAGCGGGATCCGGCTCAGGTCGATCCAGCGCGTTTCCTTTGTGAGCGGGTCGCGCAGCTTGCTGCCCATGTAGCCGGGCACAAACACGAGAAAGTGGTCGGGAACGCGCGAGTTGGGCATGCCCGGATTCTAGGGCCGGGACGCGATCTGCGCAATCACTCCCAACTTCCCCAATGCAAATGCCCTGCCGAAGCCAGGGCATTTGCATTGGGGATCCCTATAATCACTTTGTGACCATCGGCTTGCTTGTTGGCGCCATCACCACGCTTGTTTCGGGCGTGCTGGCGGTGCTCGTGCTGAATCGCTTCCGCCAGCGCGGCGGGATGCATCTGTTCATGTGGGGCATCGGCATGCTGCTCTACTTCGGCGCGGGCGTATGCGAGACCGTCCTTGCCTTTGGGTGGAGTGATCTGGCCTTTCGCCTGTGGTACTGGTCGGGGGCCATGCTGGTCCCGCCGGTCCTCGCCCAGGGCACGCTGTGGTTGCTGCGCAAAAAGAGCCCGTGGACGGCGGCCACAACCGCGGTGATCGGGTTCCTGGCCCTGGCGTCGCTGGTGTGGGTCCTGTCCATTTCACTCGATGCCAGCCAATTCACGCCCGGCGGAGATCTGGCGAAATTTCTGACCGAGAGCTATCGGGCGATCCTCCCGGCGAATCCGCCCAAGGGAGACGTCTCAGTCCGCCAGCTCTTGCCGCCAATACTGAACATCTATGGCACGCTCATCCTGGCGGGCGGCGCTGTCTACTCGGCGTATCTGTTCCTGCGTAAGTCGATCATGCCGAATCGGATGCTGGGCAACGTCCTGATCGCGGTGGGTGGTCTGCTTCCGGCGCTGGGCGGCACGTTGATCAAGGTCGCCGAGGCGCTGCCCGAACTCGCGGCCTTTGCGTCGGCGTTCAAGTACGCCGGAATCGTTGCGGGCGCACTGCTGTTGTTTGCGGGTTTCGAGCTGGCGATCCGACGCTAGAAATCATCCTATAAACATTCGGCGAGATCACCATCCCCGAGCGAAGCGCGGGGATGGTGATCTCGCCAATGATTTTCAGGATGACTTCTCGGGCGACGTCCGCGACGTATGACCCCGAGTCGCTATCCGCCGGCGCAGCCGGCGAATAGCGACTCGGGAAGATTCATATGCCCGATTAGCGTGCGCTCAGAGTCCGCTCAGGCTCCCGCTCATGCTCGTAGACTATCAAGAAGATGGATAGCACCGCAACTGAAATGGAACTGATTCTTATCGTCGACGACGACCAGCGCATCCTGGACCTGGTGCGGCGCGCCCTGAGTTATGAGGGGTATCGGGTCATCTCGTCCCGGGATGGGGCGTCGGCGCTGGCCAGCGCGCGCGATCAAAGTCCCGATCTTGTTGTCATGGACTGGATGATGCCCGGACTGGATGGGCTTGCCGCGGTGCAGCGATTGCGAAATGCCGACACGACGCCGGTGCTGATGCTGACCGGCCGCGATACGGTCGAGGACAAGCTCCGCGCCTTTGAAGCTGGTGTCGACGACTTCCTGGCCAAACCATTCGCGCCCGAGGAGTTGATTGCGCGGGTGCGGGCACTGCTTCGGCGCCGGAGTATTGCCGGACAGAACGGGCCGCTCCGTTTTGCTGACCTGGCCCTCGACCCTGCAACGCGCGCGGCGCGGCGCGGCACGCGCGAGATTGGGCTGACTCGGCGTGAAACGGAACTATTGACCTTTCTGATGCGTCACCCCGATCAGGTGCTCAAGCGCGACAGAATCGTAGAGAGTGTGTGGGGAGGCCTGTTCAAGGGCGATGATACGGTGCTCGAAGTGTATGTCGGCTACCTTCGTTCCAAGCTTGAAGAGGCCGGTGAAGCACGCCTGATCCAAACGGTGCGCGGCGTGGGCTACGTGTTGCGCGAGCCCCTGAGCGCCGGCGCGCCAAAGGAGCCGCATGTCTCTGAGACTGCGCCTGGCCCTGGGGCTTAGCGCCCTCGTCATTGTCGCGGCGGCGATCTTTGGCGTCTTTGTCCATCAGACCGCCTATCGCATCGCGCGCGACGATCTTCGGCGCAGACTGACCGAGGAAGCCGGCGCCATCATCAACCGGTATGGCGTCTCGCGCCGCGAGTTGGTTCTTCCGGGCGAGGCAACCGCCCGGCTCGAGTTTTTTGCCCGCACGCGCGACGTGACCGGCCTGGCTGCGATCATCCCGCCGGATCTGACGGCGGCGAATCGCCCGCTGCCGCTGAGCAGCGCCGGCGGCGGCGGTGCTCGCGGCGGCTCCTGGTCAGAAATCGTCATCGTCGACGACGAATCGCTGTTGGTGCACACCGAGCCAGTGCTGGTCGAGAACTCGGTGATTGGGGTTGCCCAGGTCGCGCGCTCTTTCGAGGCTGAGCTGGCCGGCCTCGACACGCTCAGTCAGCAGCTCCTGGCAGGATCGGTCGCGATGACGGTGATCGCCTTCGGTCTGATCTGGTTGGCCATCGGGATCAGCCTGCGGCCCGTCGACCGGCTTACGGCGGCCGTCGAAGGCATGCGCGCGCGGCGCGACTATGGCCGCCGGCTGCGCACCCCGTATGCCGACGGTGAAATGGGGCGGCTGGCCATGGCGATTGACGGGCTCGTCTCGGAAGCCGAGGATGCCTACCAGCGCGCCCAGTCCAATTTGAGCGCGCAACAGCGATTCTTCGCCCAGGTCTCACACGAGCTGCGCGCGCCTTTGACGACGATTCGGGGCAATCTCGGCCTGTTGCAGCGTGGCGCGAGCGTGCCCGACCCCGATCGCACTGAGATATTGCGGGATGCCATCGACGAAGCGGAACGCCTGACCCGCCTGGTAAATGAGCTGTCGGCAATGTCGCGGGCTGCCAGTCCGCATGGTTTACGCCTGGAGCCCGTTCAGGTGCGCGACATCGTCTTTGATGTGGCTCGCAAGGCCCGGATGATCGCCCGCGATCGGCGCCTGCTGGTTGACGCCGGCGAAGATGCTCTGGTGAATGGAAATCGTGACGCGATCACCCAGATTCTGATCGTTCTGATCGACAATGCGGCCAAGTTCACCCAGGCTGGCGGAACGATCGGGATACAGCTCCGGCGCGAGGGCCGCGATGTCGCGCTGACCGTGCGCGACAACGGATCGGGGGTCGCGCCTGAAGTCCTGCCGGTGATTTTCGAGCCGTATCAGGCTGGCGACCTGGGCCGGAATCCGAATGGCCTCGGGCTGGGCCTGGCCATCGCGCGGCAGCTTGCCGAAGCGCAGGGTGGGCGCATTTCGGCTGACAGCGTGCCCGGTGAGGGCAGCGCATTCACCGTGATCTTCCCCGCGCTCTAGCGAAAAATGCCCAACCTGTCAGGTCCTTCGCGGGTGTAGGTGACCTGACAGGTCGCTTCGCCGCCGGGATAACCTGAAAGGTCAGGGCGTCTCTTGGCGTTGCGCTTGGCGCCATTCCAGTCATAATTCGGCCGGGCCCGCGTTCACCATGCGGGCCGGGAGCCTCAATGACTGGAACTACCGCATCTGACATCTTTCTGCGCATCGAGGCGGGCTCGCACGCCGGCGTGATCGACAACATGCTTGCGACGTCTGATGGCCGGCTTCTCGTCACTGGCGGCAAGGACAAGACGGTCCGGGTGTGGCGGGCGGCTCGCAACAGCCCGGTAAGGTCGCTGCTGTGGCAGATCGGGCCCGGACGGATCGGCGAGCTGTCGCGCATGGCCATTCATCCGGATAATGGCCTGATCTTCATCACCACGCGAAATGTTGAGGGCGGCCATTGGAACGAGCAGCATCTCGCCTGCACGCTGCGCATCTTCAATCTGGACAACGGCAATCAGATCATGAGCCATGCGGGTCTGGGTTGGGTTTCTGACATGCAATTCGTCGCCGGCGGGGCGGGGCTGCTCACGGTCGATCATCCCTCACGTACTGTTCGCTTGTTTGACACGGCGATGCTCCTGGCCGGCCAGAACCCAGCCCCGCTCGTCACGGGCGGCGCGATACCGGGCGAGCCGCGTCATGTCCAGACGTGGATGGCCGGCGGCGTCACGCGCCTGGCGATTGGCGCGTGGGAAATGGGTGGGGGTGTCTCGTTATGCGAACTCGCGACGTCGGGCGTCAACGTGCTGAAGTCCATCACCCTTCCCGACAACGACAATCCAGCCAGACTGGCCGCCAGCGGCGAGCGGATTGCGGTGACGGGCGTCAACAGCCAGACCCTCTCGGTTTTTGATCTTGACCTGAACCCTGTGGGGGCGCCGCTCAAGCTCGAGGATCCGCCGGCCGGCCTGGCATTTTTGGATGACACGACGCTGTTGGTTGGCACCAACTCGGATAAGCCTGGAGCGAAAGTCCGAATATTTGATGTGACGGGACTTCCCGCCCAGCGATGCGCCTATGCCGGCCATGGCGGCGCCGCGCGCGCCGTGGCCGGCCTGGCGGACGGAACTGCGGTCAGCGCCGGTGGTCCTGGCAATGAAATCCACTTCTGGAAACCAGCCGGCCCCGAGGGCGAACTCGTCCGGTTGATCAAGAGCGCCGGTCGCACGAACTACGCCGTGGGCATCTCGGCCGAGCGCAAGGTCGCCCTTGGCTTCCGGCCCCCGCCTCCGGGCGATGCGGGCGCGCCTGGCCCTCTCGAGATCGTGGTGGATCTCGATAATCTCGGCGTTGCCCCGCTGCCTCCGTCATCGATCTTCGCCCGAGCCGTGACGTCCCGGGACAACCTCAGGCTGACGCTGAAAGCGGATCGCGGCTCGAACCTGTTTCTTGAACCGAGGGATCAGCCGGTCACGGGGACACCTGACGAACCATGGTACTTTGCGGCGACCTATGGCTTTTCGCCGGCCGGCTCCATTTTGACCGGCGATCGTGACGGGGCCGTCCGGCGGGTGCGCGTCTCAAACGACATCGCGCAACTCCCAGGCAGATTCCTGCGCGGCCATCAATCTCAGATCTTCGATCATGCCGCGAGCGGAGATTGGCTGGTCACCGGCGGCTACGATCAGGTCGCCCGGCTGTGGTATCTGCCCGACGTGGAGGCCGCTGACGAGACGCCGTTGCGGCCGGCCCTGAACCTGTTTGTGGCAGCCGATGGCGAATGGGTGATCTGGAGCGAAAGCAACTTCTACGATGCCAGTGATGGCGGCGACGCCTATCTCGGTTTTCACGCCAATCAGGGCGACGACCAGGAGGCCCAGTTCGTCTGCGCCGATCGGTTTGTGTCGCTGTTGTACCGGCCCGGCGTCATCCGGGCCATTTTGGAGACCGGCAGCGAGCAGCGCGCGCTGACTTCTCTGGGCATGACCCTGCCTGATCTGGCCGGAAACCTGCCGCCCGTCGTCGAGTGCCACGCCGAGCCGGTCATTCGAACCGGCGAGCGGTATGTCGAACTCCACGTCGAGGTCAGGCCTGCCGGGATGCAGCGCCTTCGGCGGGTCTGGGTGCTTCGCAATGATCACATCGTCTTCGATGACCGGACGGCCAGTTCGGGGCCACGGGTATTCTCGGCATTGCGGCTTGATCTCGAACCCGGCGAGAACCGTTTCAAGATTCTGGCCGAGGGGGATGGCGCAAAGAGCGCGCCCGTCTTCATTACGGTGAATCCGGCCCGGGATTCGGATGAAGACGGGGACCCTTCGGCCATGCCAGGCTTCGGGTATGGCGGCGGCGGAGGAGGAGACGCCGACGCTGCCCCGGGTCCGAACACCGACGCACCGCAAAAACCCGCCGAGATAGCGCCCGCGCCGGCGGCTGGGGGCGGGGAAGAGATACCCGGGCAGGCCTCGCCCATCCGGCCGTTGTCGGTGAGCATCGTCTTCAAGGTGCCTGTGAAGACGGACCGGAAAATTCCCGTTTCAGTCTTGAAAAACGGCAAGAAGGTTCGCGGCGCCGTCTCACGGAAAAAGGACATCATTACCGTTCGGGTGCCTGTGCCCGAGGGCAAACACAGCATCACCGTAACGGCCGGCGCGCGCAAGGACGCGCGCCCGGTCTTTGCGGGTGAGATCCAAACGGGCAGGTGGGCGGAAGGCACCGTTGAGGCAAGACCCGCCGGATCCGCGCCGCCCGCGAATGCCGGCGGCTCGCCCCCCCCACCGCCGGCCGCGGCCGGCAAACCGAATCTCTACATCTTGACGATCGGCGTGTCGGCGCTGAAAAACCCCACGGCCGGATATCCAAACCTGCGGTTTGCCGCCGCCGATGCCGTCGCAGTGAGGGAAGCGCTCGAAACGCAGCGAGGCGTTGTGTTCGATGAGGTTCAGGCGTGGGAGCTGCTCAACGAAGACGCCACCCTCGAGCATGTGCGCACGGCGCTCCTGACGCTTGAATCGACGATTCGCGCGCGCGGGCGGCGGACCGCCCCGGATGGCTCCACGATCCGTGATGTGACGGTGATTTTTCTCGCCGGGCATGGCGTGCAGACAACCGATGGCGAGTTCTACTTTCTGACCCACGACTTTGATTTTGCCAATCGAAAGGCGACGGGTTTGAGCTTTATCGAACTGGGTGACAGCGTCACCTCATTTCCGACAGAGCTCTTTATTCTGATCGACGCCTGCCATTCGTCGATGGCTGGCGCGACCGCCTTATCCGGACTGCGGCCCGAGGAACTGTTCAAGCGGCTGAGCGCCCTAAACGAGCGCGCCCAGACGATCTTCAGCGCCAGCCAGAAAGGCGAGCTTGCCCTGGAGGATCCGAACCTCGGGCACGGACTCTTCACAAATGGGATCCTGAAAACGCTGCAGACCGCGCCTCCGAACACCAACATTTCGCAGCTGAGGCTGATCGACATGACGGAGTCCAAGGTTCTCGATTGGTCACGGGGACAACAGAAGCCGTCCTTCCGGGTGTATGGCGATCAGTCGCGCTGGATCGTGTTTCGCCGCGATGAGCCAGCGCCGGAGACGGCCTGACAGGCGCCGGCTTTCGGGGATGTCAAAAGCCCGTGCGCAGATTCGCCGTTGGTGCTAACATCGCGTCCAATACCGAATCGATTCGGGCCAAGTATTTTTGGGAGGCAATATGGCAGCAACAAAGAAGACAGTAACAAAGAAACCCGTCGCAAAGAAGGTCGCCGCAAAGAAGGTCGTTGCGAAGAAGACAGTGGCCGCGAAGGTCGTTGCGAAGAAGCCAGTCGCCAAGAAGACCGTGGCAAAGAAGCCGGTCGCAAAGAAGCCGGTCGCAAAGAAGCCGGTCGCAAAGAAGCCGGTCGCAAAGAAGCCGGTCGCGAAGAAGCCCGTTCCTCCGCCGGCCGCATCATGGGACCAGCCCGAGCAGCCACTTGATCCTGCCGCCATGGATGGCCGGGGCGAGCGCGGGCCGACTGGCGCTCTGAGGTCAACAGCGTCCGACTCACAGGTTGCAGTCACGCCGACCGCGCCGCCGGACGCTACCGGGAACTAACCCGAGAGGTATCTTGACACTGCCGCTCTGGGTGGCCGAGCCGAGCGCCTGCCGCCCCGTGGTGGACAAGACATATCTCATTTGCTTTCGAGGCCGGCGGCGGATTGGCGAATGGGCCTGTCCGTAACAGCGCGCGAGCGCTGATCTTGCCGCGCCCGATGCCGCGCGGCTTTTCTTGTCCGGAAATCGCAAATGCCCGAAACTGAACACTTCGTCGCGCGGAAGGCAGAGTTGGCGCGCCTGCATGAGATGCTCGAACTCGCTCTGACGGGCAAAGGCCAGGTTTGCTTTGTCGCGGGCGAGGCGGGCACAGGCAAAACGGCCCTGTCTGAAGCCTTTCAAGCTGAAGCCCAGACGCGCTACGCCGACCTCGTCATCGCAGGCGGCGCCTGCGACGCGCAGGTGGGCGATTCTTCGCCCTACGCCCCATTTCATGAGCTTCTTGCGGCCCTGACCGATGGCGTGGCCGGCCGCGCGGTCGCCCCCAAAGTCAAAAAGGAGAACAGCGCCCGCGTCCTCAAAACGATGCGTCTGATCGCCGAAGCGCTCGCAAAATTCGGCCCCGATCTTGTCGGCGTCTTCATCCCTGGAACCCCCTTCATCGGCAAGATGGCCGACTTTCTGATCGACCAGGCCGGCCTGCGCGACAAGCTCAAGAAACGTATCAGCGCGAAAGAAGCCGCTCATCCGTTGCTAGTGTCGGGCTCGCTCAGTCAAGACCAAATCATTGAGCAGTTCGTAAACCTGCTTCGGGATCTGGCCGCCCGCATGCCCTTGCTGATCGTCCTCGACGACCTGCATTGGGCTGACACGGCCTCGATCGATCTGGTCTTCCGTTTGATTCGCCGGCTGGCGGATAGCCGGCTGTTCATTTTGTGCGCGCTTCGCCCGCACGATCTGCGGTCCTCGCCGGGGGATGCGCCGCATCCACTCGAGAAGGTCATCAACGAGGCCCGCCGGCTGCGCGGCGACATCTGGCTGGATCTGACCGAGGTCAGCGAGAGGACTGGCCGCGACTTCATCGATGCGCTGATCGACGCGGAGCCAAACCACATCGGGAGGGTGTTCCGCCACAACCTGTTTGCCCATACCGAGGGCCACCCTCTCTTTACGGTCGAGCTACTGCGCGACTTTCGCGATCGCGGCATTTTGGTGCTGGATCAGGACGAGGCGTGGACGCTGGCCGGCCCCGTCGACTGGAGCGCCATCCCGGCCCGGGTGGAGGGGGTTGTCGCATCGCGTTTGAGCGGGCTGACGAAAGAACTGAGGGACGTCCTCGACATTGCGGCGGCCGAGGGCCAGGAATTTACGGCCGAACTGATTGCGCGGGTGGAGTCGCGCGAGGGCCGCGACATTGTGCGCCATTTGAGCGGGCAGCTGCAAAACCCGCTCCAACTGGTGCGCGGGCTCGACACGCGGCGGCTCGGCGCGCAGCGCCTGTCGCGCTATCGCTTTGGGCACCAGCTTGTCCAGAAGTATTTATATGACGAATTGGACGCGGTCCAGCGTTCGTATCTGCACGAGGCGGTTGGTTTTGCGCTGGAAGCGTTGTACGGCGCCGAGGCGTCCTCGATTGCGCCTCAGTTGGCGCGCCACTTCGAATTGGCGGGATTTCCCGACAAGGCGCGGTTCTATCTGGCCCAGGCGGCGGATCAGGCCGCGGCCGAGTATGCCAATGACGCCGCCATCGACTTCTTTGGGCGGTCCCTGGCGCTGACGCCCGCATCGGCCATCAGCGATCGCATCGCTCTCCTGTCCGGCCGTGAGCGGGTATATAACGTGCTGGGTCAGCGCGAACTTCAGCGATCCGATCTGGATGCGCTCCAGGAACTGGCGGTAGGACCCGAGCAAGCGCGCTTGAGGACCGAGTTGCTGATTCGGCGGGCGAGTATGGCCCTCGAGATGAGCGACTTCGGCGCCGCCATCGACGCCGCCACGGCCGCCGAAAGCGTGGCCGCCGACGACGGGGATCGGGCTGCGGCTGAAGCCCGGGTCAAGGCCATGCTCATCCGGGCCCGGGCCCACTTCCAGCGCGGCGAAGCCGACGCGAGCAGGACGGACATCGAGGCAGCCCTTGCGCTCAGCCGCGCGGCCGATCTCAGCTTCCACTATGGCATGGCGCTCGAACAACAGGGCGTGCTTCGCTGGTCAGTCGGAGACTTCACCGGGGCGAAGGCAATTCTGGAGGAGGCGCTTGGGCTGTATCGCGAGGCCGGCGACCTGCGGGCTGAGTCCTCGGCGCTGAACAACCTTGGGATCGTGACGATGGACCAGCGCGACTTTGCCCGGGCCGGCCAATACTACGAACAAGGTCGGGCCATCGTGGTGCGGACCGGGCAGCGGGTGTCCGAGGGATATCTTCTGATGAACGAGGGCAATGCCGGTTATGACGCGGGCGATTACGGCCTGGCCCGGCGCTGCGCGGAACTCGCCCTTGAAATCGCGGTGGACAGTTCGGAGCGCCAGTTGCAGGCGCTGAGCCTGGGCAATCTGGCCGAAACTCTGGCCGAGGTGGGCGACTACAAGGCTGCCCGCGGCCAGGCCGAGCGCGCGCTGGCCTTGGCCACCAAAATTGGTTTCCGGCGCGGGATGTGCGCTTGGCGCAACCTGCTCTCCTGGATCCTGCTTTCGATGGGTGACGCACCGGGCGGGCTCGCTCACGCCGAAGCGGGAATCGCCCTGGCCAGCGAGCCGGCGCTGCGCCCACGCCTGGGCGGGCTGCGCATGCGTCAGGCCCGTGCCTTGACCGCGCTTGGCCGGCACGCCGAGGCCATGGCGGCCGCTGAGGCCGCGCGCGCCCTGGCGTCCGAACTGGGCTCGCCCGCGCTGGCTGTTCAGGCCGATGCAGCTCGAGCCGAAGCCATGCTTGCCCGTGGAGAGGCAGGGGATGGCGCAATGGCCCTCAGGCTGTGCCTTGCCGAAGCTGAGCTCCTGGACCATGCTGATGCCGGCGGCGTGCCGATCGAGTATCCGCTGTGGACGAGCCTGGTGATGATCCAGGCCATGGTCGCGGCCGGGGATACGCGCGCGCCCGACGCGGCTCGGGCGGCGGTGGACGCGCTCAAGGCGCGCGCCGCGCGGATCACGGACCTGGCCATGCGGCGCGGCTTTGTCGATGACGTCCCCGAGCACTCGGCCATCCAGCGGCTGCATGCGGCGCTTTCGGCGAAATCAGCATAACGTCGCAAATGATCAACCTCGCCGGTAGGCGCTGACTGGTCCGAGCAGGCGCCTCTCGAAGGCGCCTACCCGCGAGCTTGATCGCCTGCGGATCTGTCAGCGTTGCTGCAGGACAATCGTGATCGTGTGCGGCCGGCGTTCAGGCGGGATCAGCGGCGAGGCATCGGCCACCAGAGCATACGTGCCCGGGACAATCGCCCACTCGATACGGCCAGAGTCTTCCGTCAGGACATCGACGGCATTTGCCCCAATCCCCGTCGTCTGCAGGGTGCGGGGCGACGGCGCGCCGTAGACGCGCAGCAGGCTGAGGGCGGGGAAGGGTGAGAGCGCGCCGCCCGAAATGGTCTTCGCCTCGCTCACAAGGGCGGTCAGTCTGCGGCCGGCCTGGGCGCGGCAAAACGTGAACGCCAAGCCTGGACCGGAACGGGCAGTGCTCGGGCCGCCGCGGCGCAGAGAATACTGATCCGACGGGTTTCCCATGCTGATGACGCGCGTTCCAGGCGCGGCTTGCGCGGCCGTCCCCGCGATGGTCAGGCTGATGCGGGTGATGACAAAGGTCTCGGCCACGGTCGCTTCCAGTGCGCCGGCATAGGTCCCCGCGGCCTGGGTGCAGTCGGACTGCAGCCAGACCGCCACGATGCCGGGCGCCGGACCATTGAGCGTGCTGGCGTTGATCCCCGCAGGCAGTCCGCTCACCCGCCAGGTGAGCGGAAACGCCCCCGCGAGCAGCGCTGAAGCGTCAATGTGCAGCGCAGCGGATCCGCCGGCGGGAACAGACAAGCGGGCGGCTGGAATCGGGGTCGGTGAAGGTCGTGGGGTTGCCGTCGACGAAGGGGCGGGCGATGCGGTCGGCGGGGGGGCCTCGGTGGATGCAGGCGTGGCGGTTGGCGCAGCCGTGGATGTCTGGGTGGGTGGGGCGACGATCGTCGGCGTGGATGAGGGCGCGGGCGTTGCCATGGCGGCCAGCGTCGGCGTGAGCGTTTGTGTAGGCGAATCGGTCACGGTCGCCGTCGGGGCCGGGCTGGGCGACGCCGCGGTCTGGCACGCCGCGACAACGAAGAGCGCGGTGGCCAGACGGATCAGGGCCCGACGAGGATTACGCAAGATGCGGCATTCTAGCGTCCGGTGACTTTGGACTCCCAGCAGAACCGTTGCGCGAAGCGAGATCCCCCAGGCTTCGCCGGGGGTTTTCGCCTCATGCAACGGTTCTGTTAGCGGCGACTAGTATTTCCGCACGACGCTGCGATAGCTCAGCGGTTGGCGGGTCTGGAAGATCTGGGTCTCTTCGCGCACACGGCGGGTCTCATCCAGGCTGAGCCTGGCAAGGATGAAGCCTTCGGTGGTCTCATCAAGATCGACAATCACCTGGCCGCGCGGGCCGACGATCATGCTCTCGCCGCAGAACGCCATGCCGGGCTCCTCGCCTACCCGGTTTGCGGCGCAGATGAAGCAGGCGTTCTCCGCCGCGCGGGCGGACAGAAAGACCCGCCACTCGTCGGCATGCTCCCGATCCCATGCCGCGCTGACGAGGATGAATTCGGCCCCGTCCATGCACAGGCTGCGGATGCCCTCAGGATAGAACACATCCCAGCCAACCTGCTGGCCGAGCACACCCAGGGGCGTCTCAACCGGCTCAAGCTTGAATCCGGGCCGAAACAGGGTCTGTTCGATCCCCCGCAGGTGGACCTTGCGGTAGTGCGAGACGAGGTCGCCTTCGGGCCCAACCAGGACCTGTGAATTGAAGGCGATACTCTCCACCCGCTCCTTGGTCGGAATGCCAAAGGCGATGTGGGTGGCGGTGTCCTGGGCGCGCTGGGCGATGACGTTCACCGACGGTCCCGGCACGCGTTGGTTGAGCTGGGTGAAGCGCGCGCCACAGTCGGAACCGGTGGTCGCGAGTTCGGGGAAAACGATCACGTCGACGCGCTGACGCGCGACGACCTGGCGGATCATTTCGCCCATTTTGGCCAGATTGGCGTCGGACTCGCCCAGTTTGGTGTCCATCTGGACGACAGCGACGGTTACTTCTCGCATGATGGCAATCTCCTGCTTGGCGCCCCATCGGAGCGCGTGTTTTCGAATAGGCGGGCAGTGTACCACAAAACCGAACAAGTGTTCTATTCAAGGGATGACATTGCTCGGCTTTGGGGTGTGAGTTTGGCATTGGCGCGAACGGCGATGTTTGCTAGAATGCCCGCCCAATGAACGAGACACCCGCATTGCCCGGCGCCACTCTTTCGGCCCCCGCGCTCAGCAACCTCAGCCGCAAGTTCGGTTTCTGGTTGTTTCTGAGTTCCGAACTCCTTATTTTTTGTGGATTGATCGGCGCGCTTCTTGTGACCAAGAGCTACGCCAAGGAATGGCCGACTGCCCAGGAACTCAGCCTGTGGCTTGTCAGCATCAACACATTCCTGCTCCTCACCAGTTCGTTGACGGTCGTGCTGGCCATCGACGCCGTGAGATCGGGCAAAACCAGGCCGGTGCCGGTGTACATCCTGATCAGCGCGCTGCTTGGCGTGGCCTTTTTGGCGGGCCAGGCAGTGGAGTACACCCACCTCATCACGGTCGAAGGCCACGGATTCGGGGATTCCTTTGGCACGGCGTTCTTCATTCTGACCGGATTGCATGGTTTGCATGTGTTCGTTGGCGTGCTGTGGGCCTTTGGTGTCGCCGCTCGCGCCCGGGCCCGCGCATACAGCGCGACCAACTACACCAGCATCGAAGTTTTCGGGCTGTATTGGCACTTTGTCGACCTGGTCTGGATTCTGATCTTCACGGTCGTCTACCTGATCTCCTGAGGCACTGATATGGACCACGCTGAGACCACCCCGCACCGCTACACAAGCCCGAAAGTTGTGTTCCTGATTCTGTTTATCGCCACCATCGTCGAGGTGGGCGCGACCCTGGCGGGTGTGCCGCGCAAGCTTCTTGTGCCGGCCCTGCTGTCGATCTCGTTTGTCAAGGCGGCACTTGTTGCGTTGTACTTCATGCATCTGCGCTACGAGAAGCTCATTTACGGCGTCATTTTTATCACGCCGGCTGCGTTTGCCATTTTGCTGATGGTGATCCTGGCGACCCGCTAGTCCGCCCACAGACCTCCTCCGCAAGAGACGCACCCCGCCTTGGGGTGTGTTTTTTGCGTCAATGTCAGCCTGCGGCGCGGGTGTCGGGAGTAAAATATGGTGACTGTCTCGTCCTGAGTCAGGCGAATAGACGAACAAGGCACTGAAGGAGAGATCCATGACGATCAAAACCAACGGCGCCGGTGATGCGCAGATCGTTGCGCTTCCGGCGCCCAAGAAAAGCATCGGCGACAGCGCCCTTGGGACGGCCTATTCCCAATTCGATCGGGCCGCCCAAATTCTCGAATTGGACACGGGCCTCGCCGACAGCTTGCGCAGTTGCCAGCGTGAACTCACGGTCAATTTTCCGGTCAAGATGCGAGATGGCTCGATTCGGCGTTTCACCGGCTATCGGCTGCATCACAACTCGGCTCGCGGCCCCACCAAGGGCGGCATTCGCTACAGCCCGCACGTGACCCTGGATGAGGTTCGGGCGTTGTCGATGTGGATGACCTGGAAATGCGCGGTTGTCAATATCCCCTATGGCGGCGCCAAGGGCGGGGTGATCTGCGATCCGAAGCAGCTGAACATTCATGAGCTCGAGGGCATCACCCGCCGATACACGACCGAGATTTCGATTCTGCTCAGCCCCGACGGTGATATCCCGGCGCCCGATATGGGAACCAATGCCCAGACCATGGCCTGGATCATGGATACCTACTCCATGCACAAGGGTCATGCCGTGCCCGCGATCGTGACGGGCAAGCCGATCAACATCGGCGGTTCGGCCGGCCGCCTCGAAGCGACTGGGCGGGGCGTCATGTTCACGGTGCGCGAAGCCTTCCGCGCAATGGGCTGGAACTTCGAGGGCGCCCGCGTCGCGGTCCAGGGCTTTGGCAACGTTGGTTCGATCACGGCCACGACCGCCCACGAAATGGGCTGCAAGGTCGTGGCGGTGAGCGACGTCGAAGGTGGCCTCTACAACTCGCGCGGGATCAACATGCCCCGTCTTACGCAGTGGAACAAGGAGCACAACACGATCAAGGGCTTTGACGGGGCCGACGCGATTTCCAATTCGGAATTGCTCGCCGTCAAGTGCGACGTGCTTGCGCCGGCGGCGATGGAGAACCAGATCACCAGCCAGACCGCGGCCAGCGTGCGCGCCCGTATGGTGGCCGAAGGCGCCAATGGACCGACCACGCCGGAGGGCGACGCCATTCTGAGCGACAAGGGCGTCGTTGTTATCCCCGACATCCTGTGCAATGCCGGCGGGGTGGTGGTTTCATACTTCGAGTGGGTGCAGAGCCTGCAGCAGTTGTTCTGGGAAGAGGACGACATCAACAGCCGGCTCGAAAAGATCATGATCCGCAGCTATCATGACGTGAAAGCAAAGGCAGAGTCACTAAAGCTCGATATGCGGACCGCCGCCCAGGTGCTCGGGATTGGGCGGGTCGCCGACGCGACCATGACTCGCGGGCTGTATCCGTGAAAAAGGCTTACCTCGTCGCGAGCGGCGATCTGCGTTTGAGCGCCAATCAGCAGTGCTGGCCGGCCCAGGAAGACATGGAGCGCCGCATCGTCGAAGCGTTCAAACGCGAGGGCGTGCAGGTTGTGCGCGCGCATGCCTACGATCCGGTCCTCAAGCATGGCTTCATCTGGAATCAACGCCTGGGGATGGATATCTTCAAGGCCATTCCGCGTGACGCGCCGTTGATCGTCGCGGAAGCGGTCTGGCAGTACAGCTATCACGTGCTGGCCGGCCTGCGTGATCACACGGGCCCGATCCTGACCGTGGCCAACTGGAGCGGCCAGTGGCCGGGTCTGGTCGGCCTGCTCAACCTCAACGGCAGCCTGACCAAGATGGGCGTGACGTACAGCAGCCTGTGGAGCGAGGACTTCACCGACAGCTTCTTCATCGCCGGTCTGCGGCGCTGGATCAAGGTCGGCCACGTCAAACACCCGGCCCGGCACGTGCGCGCTCTCGATCTGAGCACGCTGCCGTCGCGCGATGCGAAGCTCGGTGAAAAGCTCGGCCGCGAATTGATGCGCGACAAAGCCATCCTTGGGATCTTCGATGAAGGGTGCATGGGGATGTACAACGCCATCATCGATGACGAGCTGATGAACCCGGCCGGGGTTTACAAGGAGCGCCTGAGCCAGTCGGCGCTGGTGGCCGAAATGGGCAAAGTGACCGATGCCGAGGCGGCCGCCGCCCGCGTCTGGCTCGACCAGCGGGCGGTGACATTCCGGACTGGCGCTGACGAGGCGACGGAGCTGACTGACGGCCAGATCCACGCCCAGCTTAAGATGTACATTGCCGCGGTCCGGATCGCCGATCGGTTCTCATGCGACGCGGTCGGAATCCAGTACCAGCTCGGCCTGAATGACATGACCCCCGCCTCTGATCTGGCCGAAGGCCTGCTCAACAATGTCGAGCGCCCGCCCGTCACAAGGTCCGGGACTACGACGGAGATTCGACCTGACCAGGCGATCCCGCATTTCAACGAAGTGGACGAGGGCAGCGCGATTGATGCGGTGGTGACCAATCGGGTTTGGCGGGCAATGGGCTTTGATCCAGCCACGACCCTCCACGACCTGCGTTACGGCGAACGCTACCAGGGCGGCGGCATCGACGCATTCGTGTGGGTGTTCCTGATCAGCGGCGCGGCGCCTGCCTCCCACTTCATCGGTGGTTATGCGGGCGCCATCTGCGAGCGCCAACCGCCCATGTATTTCCGCCTGGGCGGGGCGGCCTTCAAGGGCGTGAGCAAGCCAGGTGAGATTGTGTGGAGCAGGGTCTATGTTGCGGGCGGGAAACTGCACGCCGACATCGGCCGTGGGTCGGTTGTCTCGCTGCCCGAGGAAGAAACCCGCCGGCGCTGGGAGATGACCACGCCCCAATGGCCGATCATGCATGCCGTGCTGCATGGCGTGACCCGCGATCAGATGATGGCCCGCCACAAGTCCAACCACATCCAGGTGGCGTATGCTCCCGACGCAAAGCGGGCCGATCGCGCCCTGGCGGCCAAAGCCGCGATGCTGAGCGTGATGGGCATTCGGGTTCACCTCTGCGGCCTCGCTGAATAGCGATGAGGCGAAAGCGCGATCCGCCAGGACGGCGGTTCGCGCTTTCCCCATTTGGTTCCGTGTTATCTTGCGGCCTTATGCCGAGCGACAACAACACACCCCTGATGATCAATGGCAGCCGCATCGACGACGTGCTGCTCGCAAAGAAGTCGATTACCCGCTGCAATATCGCCACCTGCAAGGGAGGCTGCTGCTCCGACGGCGTATGGGTGGACATGGCGCAGGCGAACGCCATCCGAAACAACGCCGAAATGATCAAACCCTTCATGCCCGCCGAGCGCCACGACGTTTCAGAGTGGTTTGGCGAGTACTACAACGATGACTCGGCTTTTCCGTCGGGTGAATACACCGGCACGAATACAGTCATCGATCCCACCCATCCGAACGGCGAGACCTGCATTTTTCTGCGGCCGGAGGATCGCCACTGCGCCATCCAGGTGGCCTCGGTGGCCAACGGTTTGTCTCCATGGGCGCTCAAGCCGCACTATTGCTGCCTGTTCCCGCTTGTCGACACTTACGAAGAGGATGTCCGGACTGTGACCATGGACTATGAGAACAGCCTGTTCGATCGCGGGCACGGCTGCTTTGAAGGGTGCGTATGCGAACCGCAGCCCGTGTTTCAGATCTACGCCGAGGAGACCGCTCTGGCGGTGGGTCTGGATGGATATCGGGCGTTGTGCGCGGCGGTCGGCGAAGAACCGCGTCTGTAGCAATTTCCGGAAACGACATGCCCCGGCTCCGCCGGGGCATGTCGTTTCTGATTTCCCCTCAGGCAAGCACCCTGATCGCGCCGGGGACGACGCTGATCTCGAGTTCTCGGACCGGCGAGCCGAAATCAGCGAACATTTCGCCATCCATGTGGATGGGCAGGGCGCGCTCCCAGCGCGCGCGCAGCCGGCTGAGCGTCCCGAGGGCGACTTCTTTTGTAAAGCGCCCGTGCGTGCCGCGCTGGACCTCGGGCAGGAGCTTGAGCATGCGCGGGCGCGACATCGGGCGGGCCAGGCAATACTCCAGCACGCCATCGTCAACGCGCGAGGCGGGCGTGGTGTTGAACCCGCCGCCTTCGCGCGGGCCATTCCCGATTGTCAGCATCAGCGCGCTTTCCGCCCGCACATCGCCATCGATATCAATCTGCATCGCGGTTGGCGCGAAATTACGGGCAATGGTGTCCAGGGTTGCCAGCAGATACATCGTGAACCCGCGCGCAAAGGCATACCGTTTGGTCGTGAATCCCACCGCCGCATCGAAACCAATCCCCAGCGTGTTGTTCCAGTACTCCTGGCGGCCCGTGTCGTCGCGCGCAAGGCCGACATCCGAAACCCGGGTCTGATCTGCGGCGATCGCCGCGAGGCAGGCTCGCATTGCCGCAAGCGGCTCCAGCGGCACGTTGAAGTTCAAGGCGTAATCATTTCCCGATCCAAACGGGACGATCCCCAGGCGCGGCCGCCGTTCCGCAGGGGTGGCCATCAACCCGTTGATGGTCTCGTGGGCGGTCCCATCACCCCCGATCGCGACCACCTCGGAAAAGCCGGCGTTTGCGGCGTCTGCGGCCAGCGCGATCGCATGCCGCGGGCGGGTCGTCATCGCCCAGGCTGAACCCGGGCAGGCGCTCGCCGCGGCTTGCAAACTCCGGGCAACGGCGCTCAGGCGCCCGCGATTGGCATTCGGATTGAAGATGAAGAGTGTTGCCATGGGGGTTGGAAGAAGGCCTGATTATGGATCAAAGCGCCCAAATGCGTAAAGTAGCATTTTTTGGCGAGAGATCACCCGGCGAAGCCGGGTGATCTCTCGCCCAAAACAGATACGCGTTGGCGTGTTAGAATCCTCAGCCTTTTCTGAAAGCATGTTCGAGGGTCTAAGCGAGAAACTTCAAGCCGTTTTTGACCGCCTCGGGCGGCGGGGCGTCCTATCCGAAGCGGATGTGGACGTTGCGCTGCGCGAGGTGCGCCTTGCGCTGCTTGAAGCCGACGTCAACTTCAAGGTTGTCAAGGATTTCCTCGTCCGGGTCCGCGTTCGCGCGATCGGGGCCGAGGTGCATAAGAGCCTGACCCCGGGCCAGGCTGTGGTCAAGATTGTGCATGAAGAGCTGCTGGCCACGCTGGGCGAGGGCGGCAAACTCGATCTGGGCGGCCCCGCGCCGCGGGTCATCATGCTGGTCGGCTTGCAGGGTTCCGGCAAGACCACCACCGCCGCCAAGCTCGCCTTGCGCCTGCGCGCAAATGGCCAGAAACCGCTTCTCGTCGCCGCCGACACGTATCGACCGGCGGCTGTCACCCAGCTCGAACAATTGGGCAAGCAGCTCTCGATAACCGTCCATTCCGAGGGCTTAACCGTTCCGCCGCCGCAAATCTGCCAGAATGCCATTGGGCGCGCCATCCAGGGCGCGTTTGATGTCGTTATCCTCGACACGGCGGGCCGCTTGCAGATTGACGATCGGATGATGGCCGAAATCGATGAGATTCGGCGCCTGACCAAACCGTGCGAAACGTTGCTCGTGGCAGATGCCATGACCGGACAGGAAGCGGTCAATATCGCTGACGCCTTTAACAAGCGGGTGGGCCTGACCGGTTTGATTCTGACCAAGGTCGACGGGGATGCCCGCGGGGGCGCCGCGATCTCGATGCGGGCGGTCACGGGCGTGCCGATCAAGTTCATGGGCGTGGGCGAGAAGCCCGACGCCTTCGAGCCTTTCCACCCGGATCGGCTCGCGTCGCGCATCCTGGGGATGGGCGATGTCATGACCCTGATCGAGAAGGCCACGGCCGAATACGACGAAAAGGAAGCGACGAAAGCTGCCGAGCGCATGCTGAGCTCGCGCTTCGATCTTGAGGACTTTCTGGGCCAGATCCAGCAAATCAAGAAAATGGGTCCGCTCGGTGATCTGCTCAAGATGATCCCGGGCTACAACCAGATCAGCAAGGATGTGTCGCCCGAGATGACCGAAGGGCAGATGAAGCGGACCGAGGCCATCATCTATTCGATGACGCGCAAAGAGCGCCGCGATCCGAACCTGCTCAATGCTTCGCGCAAGCGCCGCGTGGCGCGGGGCAGCGGGACCGAAGTCCAACACGTGAACGATCTGCTTCGGCAGTTCAAGCAGGCGCAGACGATGATGAAACAGATTCAAGGGAATCCCCGTCTGCGCAACATGATGAGAAAACCGTAGCCCACAAGGGTTGCGACACACGCACAGGAGAACATCAACTATGGTTCGTATTCGATTGCGCCGCATGGGCGCCAAAAAGCAGCCGATCTATCGCATCGTCGTCGCCGACAAGGAATCCCCCCGCGACGGCGCCTTCATCGAGATCATCGGGCAGTACAACCCGCGCACCCAGCCTGAGACTGTTGTCGTCCAGGAAGACCGCGCCCTGTATTGGATGAAAGTCGGCGCCCAGGCCAGCGATTCGGTCCAGCAGCTCTTCCGCAAGACCGGCACCATGGACCGCTATGCCCGCCTGATGAAGGGCGAGACGCCCGAAACCCTGATCGGCGAGGCGACGGCCGCATTCGCCGCGACGCCGGTTCCGAGCCCGAAGACCCGAATCGGCCGGGTGACCAAGCCCAAGGCCAAGAAGGCGGAATGAAAGAGCTCATCGAATTCATGGCCCGCGGCCTGGTCGATGATCGAGACGCCGTCGCCGTCGCGGAAATCCGCGACGGCCGGCAGGCGGTGTATGAACTGCGGGTGGGCGAAGGCGAAACGGGCCGCGTTATTGGCCGTGAGGGCAAGGTTGCCAACGCCATGCGCGTGCTGGTTCGTATCGCGGGCGAGAAGACCGGCGAGCGGCGGGCCAATCTCGAAATCGTCTGATGCCCGACGCGCCTGCGCTGGTTGAAGTTGGGCGGGTGACCCGCGCCCATGGCATCCGGGGCGAGGTCAAGGTCGATGGCCCGCCCGACCTGCTCGAGGCGCTCGAGGAGGCTACCCGCGTGTTTGTCCAGCCCGGCGGGGCCGACCCGCGCGCCGCAACCCGGATAGGCGATGTATCCGGATTTTCGGCCGCCCTCCGGCAGTGCCGGATGCACCAGGGCGCGGCGCTGCTCGTCCTGGAGGGCGTGCTCACCCGGAACGATGCCGAAGCCCTGCGCGGCGCGCGCATCCACGTTTTTGGTGAAGACCTCCCCGATCTCGATGATGGCGAGTACTACGCCCATGATCTGATCGGCCTGAAGGTCGTTGACATGGACGGCAACGCGCTGGGCGAGCTGGTTGACGTGCTGGCCACTGGCGCAAACGACGTTTACGTTGTGCAGGGTCCCTCCGGCGAGCGCCTGCTTCCGGCCATCGAAAGCGTGGTCAAGGCCATCGACATGGAGGAGGGCCTGCTGCGCGTCGTCGTCCCCGAGGGGTTGTGAGCGTCTCACTCAAGCATCTGCTCGCCTTTGCCAAGGTCAAGGGAATTGGCCCCGCCCGCTTGCGCCTGCTGGCCGCGCGTTTTGGCGATCTCGGGCTGGCCTGGAATGCCGGTGAGTACGACCTCATGGCCGCCGGGCTTGATTCCCGGACAACGGCGGCCGTGTCCGCCGCCCATCGCGAGGTTGATCCGGACGCGGAGCTGGACAAGCTGGGAAAGAGCGGCGTGACGGCCCTGGCCTGGGATGATCCGGCCTATCCGGCCCTCCTTCGCGAAATCCCCGAGGCCCCGGCCGTGCTCTTTATCCGCGGCGCGCTAACCGAGGCTGATCGCTGGGGAATCGGCATTGTCGGCACCCGAAACGTCTCTGCCTACGGCCGCGAGGCCGCCGAGACCCTCGCGCGCGACCTGGCTGCCAACCGCCTGACGATCGTGAGCGGGCTTGCCCGCGGCGTGGACGGGGCCGCCCATCAGGCCGCGCTCAAGGCGGGCGGGCGGACCGTGGCCGTGCTGGGTTCGGGGGTGGATGTGATTTACCCGCCCGAGCATCGCCGGCTCGCCCAGCTGATCGCCGAAAATGGCGCGGTGATCAGCGAGTATCCGCTTGGCACGCAGCCCGACGCGATGAACTTCCCGCCCCGCAACCGCATCATCAGCGGGTTGAGTTTGGGCGTAGTCGTCGTCGAGGCGGACGAGAAGAGCGGCGCGTTGATCACCACCAGTTACGCCGCCGAGCAGGGCCGGGATGTCTTTGCGGTGCCCGGCGGCATCTTCAGCCGGACCAGCCGGGGGACCAACAAGCTGATCCAGGACGGCGCGAAGCTCGTCACCTGCGCCGCCGATATCCTCGAGGAATTGAATCTGGAGCGGGTGGCCAAGCGGGCCGAAGCCCAGCTCGCCTTGCCGGATGATGACGCCGAACGGAGCGTGCTCCAAACGCTGAACCGCGACCCCATGCCGATCGACGACGTGATTCGGCGGACCAACCTGCCTGCCTCAGTCGTTGCCGGCGCGCTGGCAATGCTTGAATTGAAGGGCCTGGCCCGCTTGTCCGACGGCGCGCAATACACTCGCGCTTCCTAGGAGACACCATGTTTCATGCCCTTATCATGGCCGGCGGGAGCGGCACCCGTTTGTGGCCGCTCAGCCGAAAACTGATGCCCAAGCAGGCTCTCGCGCTGCTGGGTGACCGGACCATGTTTCAGGTCACCGTTGAGCGCCTGGCGTCCATCATCCCGATCGAGCGCGTGCACGTAGTCACCAACGCCCAGATGGCTGAGATCTTTCAGTTGCAGCTCCCGGGCCTGCCCGAGGAGAATTTTGTGATTGAGCCCAGCGCCAAAGACAGCGGCCCGGCCGCGGCGCTGGGCATCGCCCGAATTCTGCGGATCGACCCCGACGCCACGATTGCCATCCTTTCGGCCGATCACCATATCGGCAATGTGGATGGATTTCTGCGCACGCTCAACCTGGCTCACCAGGTTGCCCAACGTGGCTATATCGTTACTCTGGGCATCACTCCGACGTCGCCGTCCACGGGTTTTGGATACATCAAGCGGGGATCTGAATTGGATGGATTCCCGCCGCGCGCGGACGGATTGCGCGTCTTTGAGGCCAAGGGTTTTGCCGAAAAGCCATCCGCCGATATTGCCCGGGCGTACATCGCGGGTGGCGCGCACTCGTGGAACGCCGGCATGTTCATTCTGAGGGGCGAAGTGGGTTGGGCCGAGTTTGAGCGCCAGCAGGGGCCGATGGCCGCTTCCATCCAGGCCGCGGTCAACGAGTTTGGCGCACCCGGCTATCCGGCCGCGCTTGCGAAGGCCTGGGCGGAGGCGCCGCGCAAGTCCATCGACTTCGCGATCATGGAAGGCGCGCGGAAAATTGCCGTTATCCCGGTCGATATTCAATGGAGCGATATCGGCAACTGGGCGACCCTGCTCGAGGTGCTTTCGGCTGATGACAATGGCAATGTCGTTGTCGGCGATCACCTTGGCCGGGACACGGAGAACTCTCTGGTGCGCTCGGACAACAACCGCCTCATTGTCACGATCGGGGTGAACAACCTGATCATCGTGGACACCCCGGACGCCCTGCTCATCGCGCCGGTCGATCGTGTGCATGAAGTGCGCGAGATCGTCGAAAGGCTGAAAGCGGAGGGCCGAACCGATCTTCTTTAGCCGCGCGTAAAATGGGCGCACCCGATGGGCACCTTAACCGACTACCTCCGCATCCTGCTTCGTCGCTGGTGGCTCGCCCTGTTGCCAGTCGTGGTCATGGCTGGATTGACCGTGTGGGGGAATCGGAATGCGCTCCCCCCGGGCAACTTCGGCGTGAATGTGCGCTTTGCGGCGGGTCTGCCGCCAGAACGCGCGGCCGGCGTCTACAACTACGACCGGCACTACGACTGGCTGGCCTCGGAGTACATCGCCCAGGCGTTTGCGTTCACGATTCCAACCAACCAGTTCGCCCAGGCGGTATCGCGCCGGATGCTCGCCCAGGGCGTCGCGATTTCGCCGAGCGAGGTCGAGGCGAGCCTCCGGGCCGACCATACCTCGAGCGTCATCAAGGTGTCGATGTCCTGGCGGGATGCCGGCCAACTTGAGAAAATGGCCGAGGCCGTCAGCGCCGAGCTCACCGAAAACGGGGCCGCCTATTGGCCCCAGCTCAGCGATCCCGGCGGCGCGCCAGTGCGCCGGTTGGATGTGCCCGTTGTGCTTGCGGCGGCCCCGCCGCTGCGCGACACCTTTGACCTTCCCGTGCGCCTGCTCATCGGGCTGGCGCTTGGCGTCTTTCTGGCGTTTGCACTGGATGCCATCGACCCCGTGATCCGCGATCGGCGGGCGCTGGAAAGACTGGGCCTGCCCAGCCTCGCCCACATTCCCCGGCCATGACGCTGCTCGCTCTGGCGCGCGGAGTGGGGCGGCGTTGGTGGCTTGTCGCCATCCCGGTTGCCCTGGCGCTGACCTTGAGCCTGTGGGCGGCGGGCCGACAACCGCCCCCCACAACGGTTTATAGCGTCACCCAGCGCTTCCTGGCCGGGTTGCCGCCCGAGCGACCGGAAGCGGACTACGACTTTGCCCGGCACTACAACTGGCTTGCCTCCGAATACACTGCCCAGTCCTTCACCTCGGTGGTCCAGGGGACTGAGTTCGCGGCCGCGGTCGCTGCCCGCATGGGTCAGGCGGGTGGGGCGGCCACCCGCGATCAGGTTGCGGCCGCCATCCAGGTCAACCCGCCGGATTCGTTCAGGCTTGTTGTCCGGACGCAGTGGCGGGATGCCGCCGGCGCGCTGGCCCTGGCCGAAGCCGGCAACGCCGAACTTGCGCAAAACGGAAATTCCTATTGGCCACAGCTGGCGGGGAATGCCCTCCCGCCCGTGCGCAGGCTTGACGCGCCCGTGCCCGTGCCTATCAGCATTGCGGCGCCAACCAATGCGCTCGAGGTGCCGCTGCGGGTGTTTGCGGCCGCCCTCGCTGGTCTTGCGCTTGCCCTTGGGGTGGCGGCCCGCGACCCGATCCAGGCTAATGATGCTGGCAATTTGTCTGCGGGACTTGCAGTGCTGGCCGTCATTCCACGCTCCGTCGAGTTTTCGGCAGACGCCCGGCATGCCGAAAGCGCCTGAGCTGGAACGCCGCCGTGGCACGGGCCGGTTGGCGACCCGCGGGCGTATGTGCTGTGGCAGGTATCTGACGGTGCAGCCCCTCCCGCCAGTGTCATCTTTCGCCCGCGCCCCCGCGCGGGCCCCGCGTGTTTCTGACAGCGCTTTCCCCCCACGGCGGTCCGAAACTTAGGATGACACGGGCGAAGATGGAATGAAGCCGACTCCGTCCGATCCCTCACGCTACAATGGGAGCCCTCACTACCCTTATGGACCTAAGAGATCTACTGCAAATCGTCCGCCGGCGCTGGTGGATTGTCGTGCTCACCGCGCTGATGGCCGGCGTGGGCGCCTTTATTGCCAGCCGCCTCACCACCCCGGAATACAAGGCCACCATGCAGTTTGTGGTGCAGCCGTCACGGGCCGACTTCGGCCTGACCGAGTCCACCCGCAAATTGACGGCGTCTTATATCGCCGTGATCTGGAAGCGCAAGAACGCCGATGTGATCAAGGACCGGCTGAACCTCGACTATTCGGCCGACTACATCTATGGCCAGACCAAGATGGCCGAGGATGCGGCCAACAGCTCGGTGACGGTCGAAGTCCGCGACTATGACGGCGAAACCGCCAAACGCCTGGCCCAGGCCTGGGCCCAACTGTTCTTCGAGTATCGCGAAGCCGAGAACGCCAAGCAACGCCAGGAAGACCGGGTGAAAGTCGTGCTCGGCGACGATCCGACCTATTCGCTTGACAAGCCCCGCACCACGACCAACGTTGCCGCCGGGCTGGTGCTCGGGGCAATGCTGGGATTGCTGATCGTGGCCGCGCTCGAATGGACCCAGAGCAGCATCGTGCGATCGGGCGGCGACGTCGAGCGCGCCCTGTCGTTGCCGCTTCTGGCGGCGGTTCCGGCGGAGAAGTGACCATGAATCTGATCACCGTGATGCACCCTGCCTCCGCCGCGGCCGAGGCATATCGTACGCTCCGAACCAACCTGCACTTTGCCTCGCTCGAGCGCCCGCTCAAGACGGTCCTGATCACCGCATCCGAGGCGGGCGAGGGCAAAAGCCACGTCGTCGCCAACCTGGCGGTCGTGTTCGCCCAGGCCGAACGGCGAGTGGTGGTCGTGGACGCGGATCTGCGTTCACCGGCCCAGCACACCTTGTTTGGCCTGGACAACGCGCGCGGGCTTTCGACCGCGCTGCTCGGCGAGGATGGCGCGCCCTTTCTGCAGTCCACCTCAATCAAGGGACTGCGGGTGCTCACCAGCGGTCCGGAGCAGGGCAATCCATCCGATCTGGTCTATTCGAGCCGGATGGGCGCCGTGCTGGCGGCAATTGCCGCGGACACCGACATCGTGCTCATTGACACGCCGCCGCTTGGCGCCATTAGCGACGCGGCGATCCTGGCATCCCAGGTTGATGGCGCGTTGCTGGTGATCGCGGCCGGAAAAACCCGGCGCGAACATGCCCAGGCCGCCCGCGACACACTGCAGCGCGCGCGCGCGCATGTGCTCGGCGCGGTCATGATCAACGTATAATTTAACAATCACGGAGATCGGGCGCATGCGAGCGCCCGCCCTCTGATCTCCCGCTCAACTCGCGCTCGCTCAACGAGCGAGCGCTCCGCAATCTGATCCGAAAAGGCTTCTGAAACTTGTGATCCACTCCCAAACGCAAAGCCCTGAGTACTGGGAACGCTATGCGCTGACCCCCGAAGACGCCGAGTTTGTGTCCAATCTGCTGCTCGAGCAGGGCCGGCCCCATCCCGCTGCCGAATTGTCGGCGGCCATCATCCGTCAGCGCGTCAACGCTGAATTGTCCGATCTCAAGCGCGAGCTCGAGCGCGGGGCGTTCTATCAACCCAAGAAAACCTTCGCGGTCGGCGACGCGCTCATCTTCCCAGCGCTGGGGTTTTCCGGCGCGACCGTTACCGCCGTGCGCGAAGGATTCAATCCCGAGCAGGGCAAGTTCGAAGTGATGGACGTCCAGATGGCCGATGGCGCGCGCCGGTCATTTGCGGCGGGCTACGATCGGCCGCACGCCCTGAACGATGACTCACTTCAGCTCCTCGACGGCGCAACCCTGAAGTCCCCGGATGAACTGGCGGCCCTGTTCGCCGATGAGATCGAGCCAAGTGTTGAGGAGGGGCTTGCCCAGCGCACTGAGTTCATCAAGATCGCCAACGACTGGTTTCTGCGGGCGATGATGGCGGACGTCAACGTTGGCCATCTCAATCTGGCCGAAGCGGTCCTGGATGTCCGAAATGGCGGACCGCTGCCAACTGGGGTGCTCTTGCGCGATCTGGGATTGCCCGCCGAGATTGCCTCGAACCTGCAGGAACTCTCGCTCAACGAGGCCCTTGCCGCGGATCCGCGCTTTGACGATGTCAGCCTGAATGACCGGCCGGCCTGGTTCCTGCGGCGTCTGACACCAACTGAGACGCGCGAGATTCCCAGCCCGATTGCGCCCGCGCGCTTTGATGGACCGCTGACTGTCAGCGAGAGCCTGAAGGAGCTCGCCCGGCAGCTCGATGATGAGCTGGAGTATGACGGCGCGCCGGTTGCGCCCGCCGACACGGCCACGGTCGTGCTGACCTACTCGCATCGTTTGGCGGGCACCCTGGGCTGGTCGCGGGCCTTGACCTCGGTGCTGCCAGATGTCGCGAAGCCCCGCCTCCCGCTCACGTTTCGCGACAAGGCCACGGGCAAGGACCACCAGGTCTGGCTCGTGCATGAGGGCCGATATGTGTGGGGGCTGGGCGAGTTCTATCGCGCCAATGAGCTGCCGGCCGGGGCCGAGATCGAACTCCAGCGCGGGCCGGCCGAGCACATCATCATCATCAGCGCGGGCAAGCACAAGCCCAAGCGCGAGTGGGTGCGCGTGGCTGGCGCCCGCGAGAGCCACATCCGGCTCGAGACCGCCCAGCGCGCGGTGTCGTGCAAATTTGATGACCTGATGTCGGTCTTCGTCGATGACTTGCGCACGATGGATCCAGTGCGCGGCGACGCGCCGCGTAACGTCGCCCAGGCAGTCAAGGACGCTTTCCCGGAGATCTCAAAACTCAGCCCGCAGGGCAACACCCATGCCCGCACGTTGTACGCCGTCGTTAACGTCATTACCCGGGCCGCGCCCCTGGATGTCTTTGCGGCCCTGAGTGCGAGCGGGCTGTATACGCCGGTGGGCGACAACTACTGGCACATGAGCGACAAAGGCTGAAGCCCAACATGAAGCTGTATCGACCGACCGAAACCACCAAATTTCATATTGACCGCGCCTGGTTTGAAAAGAACGGGATGGACTTCCGCATCGCGGTCTACAAGTGCCTGACCCCCGAGCAACAGGAGCGCGTGGGCGAGCCCAACGCCGCAGAGGTCTACGACTACGTCAACGAGACCACCGGCGAGGTCGAGCGCGTGGACACCGTTCTGCGCGCAGTGCGGGTCGAGGGCGCGCGCGATCCGGAATTCATCACCCCCAAGACGCCAATCTACGAGGCTGCCTTTCGCGCGTTTCTGCTGAACGGCAATCAACCGCTTACGCCGGTTGAGCTCTCCGGTATCCTGCACCGCAAGTCGTCGGAGATCCTCAATCGCCTGGGCGGTCGCGAGGTCTACAACGGCGTTCGGCCGATGTTTTAGAACTGAGGATTGATGGCAGCGGGCTAGATGGGCTCCACCTTCAGGTGGGGCCCATCTGCATGAGGAGACCCATGCGGATCAGATGGACTCCACCTGGAAGGTGGAGCCCATCTTGCCCGCGGTCTCCGCCCGTATTTGCGCTAAAATCCTGATCGTTCCGCGAGCAGGCCCCCGTAGCTCAGTTGGATAGAGCAGGAAACTTCTAATTTCAAGGTCGTGGGTTCGAGTCCCGCCGGGGGCGTCTCTACCAATAAACCAATGGCGAGGTCGCACTCCCCGCCCCCGTGAATAACACGGGGGCGGGGTGTGCGACCTCGCCATTGTCTTTTATCCGCCCGCCAGTATGGCCGCCAATTGGGCGGGATCCGAATTACCGCCGCTGATGACCGCAACCGGATGCCGCGACGCGGGGAGCTCGCCGCGGTGATACAGCCAGGCCGCCGCCGTCACAGCCCCGCTCGGCTCCGCGAGCACCCGGGCCTCAAAGGCCAGGGCCCGCATCGCGGCCCGGATCTCGTCCTCACTCACCGTGACGATGTCATCGACAAAGTCCCGGATGTGCGGCCAGGTGAGCGCGCCGACCTGGCTCACCCGCAGCCCATCTGCGATGGTCTGGGCGGTCTGCTCGGCCGGGACAGAGACGATCTTGCCGGCCCGCAGGCTGGCCTGGGCGTCAGCGGCCAGGGCGGGCTCCACGCCGACGACCTGCGCGTTGGGCAGCAGGGTCTTGATCGCAACCGCGACGCCGCTGATCAACCCGCCCCCGCTGACCTGCACGAGGACCAGGTCTGTCTCGGGCGCGTCCTCGGCGATCTCGAGGCCCAGGGTGCCCTGACCGGCCATGACATGCAGGTTGTCATACGGGTGGATTTCGACCAGGCCGCGGGCCGCGCCGATCTCGGCGCACAGGCGGGCGCGCTCGGCCGAAGACGGGCCGCTGATCGCGACTTCGGCGCCGTAACCGCGGGTCCGCGCGAGTTTGATCGCCGGCGCGTTCGAGGGCATCACCAGCACGGCCTTGATCCCGAGGGCGCGCGCGGCGTAGGCGACGGCCTGGGCGTGGTTGCCGCTCGAATGGGCGATGACGCCTTTGGCCTGATCCGCTGCGCTCAGATTGGCCAGGGCGTTGTAGGCGCCCCTGATTTTGAAAGCGCCCATCGGTTGCAACGACTCGAGCTTCAGGCGCAGTTCAATCCCATCCTCGGACGGGAATCGGGCAAGGGGCGTGCGCCAGGCCACGCCCGCAATGCGGGCCGCAGCAGATTGGATGTCGAGGAGGGTAATCATGAAACTAGATTCGCGACCAATGACGAATGACGCCTGACGGACATCATCCGTCAGGCATATGCGATTTTCTCGTCGACGCGGTCGCCCACATCGAAGTAATGCCACCACGCCCGGGTCGCGGCGGCGTCGGTGCCGAACCAGCGCCCCCACAGCGGCGAGTGGCCGATCCCCTCGATGTCCATCAGCGGGATGCCGTCGACGGCGGCCAGAGACTCGGGCACGACCCCGTCGCCCATCGCGTCACCGGCGGCGCCCAGGAATTCGTAATTGCGGAAGGCGAGAATCTCGCGGGGCGAGCCGCCGGCCAGGCGGCCCTGGATGAGCCGGCCGCGCACGCTCAGGTATTGCACCCCCGGCCAATAGGCGCCGGGGTAGGCCTCGTCGAGCCAGGCCGCCTGGCGCATCCCGGGCTGGCTGGAGGTTGCGCCGCCGCGCAGCGGGCTGCCCAGCATGATCAGGCGCGAGACACGGGTGTGCCCGTGGTGGGGGATGTGATGCGGGCGGATGGCTTTGTCTGCCAAATAGCCCCGCCCGATGACGCCGCCCGCGCTATGGCCGACCAGCACGACCTTGCCCGCGCCCGTGATGCGCAGGGCGTGCAGGACGGCCTGATGGGCGCAATCGACAAGCAGTTTGTAGTCCGAGAACCCGCCCAGCACCCAGGTCGCCCGGGTAACGTGGGTGATGAAGACCCGCCGGTCGGCGATGCCGGCCAGCAGGCGGGCGAGCTCCTGGTAGTCGCGCCAGTCGGAGCCAAAGCCGCCGATGATGACGATCGGGTCGCGTTGCATGGCGCGATTATCCACGGGGTGTGCCTAAAGGGTCCCGCGCTTGTCGAAGGGCACTCTTAGCGCATTGCGCTGACAGCCTGTGAGGCGACACAGTCTTGGCGTACGCGCTTTGGATTCGCTACGCGCGTCCTATGCGTTTGTCATCCTGAGTGAGCCCCACAGAGTGTTGGCACAGACGAGCACCGAGGGCGCACGAAGGACCCCAACTGCCTATCCCCGGGCCTGCGTAGATCGGCAACAGTGAACTGGTGCCGATCCACGCTTCATCCTGCAGTACGTCATAGAGGTCCTTCGCGCGCCCCCGTACGGGTGCGCATGCGAGCGCTCAGTGGGGCGCACTGCTCAGAAACTGGCCGCTGTTTGCGGAAGCATCCTGAGCGGAGGGCGGCGGCCGTGATGAGCTTGGCCCCGGCCGTACCAGCCGCCCGCAGTCGAAGGACGCTTCCGCTGACGAATGGAGCGCAGGCGCCCTTCGACTGCGCGCATCGACGCTTGCGCGCCGATGCGCTCCGCTCAGGATGCCTGCGCTTTTTGTGTGCGCTACCGTGTGCACGCCGCGCCTGCCAGCCCTTTCCCCCGACGGCGGTCCGTAACTCAGGATGACAAGGGCGGGAGGTGCGCGTCGACCATGGCCTGAGAAGGAGGTCACGCGTCGCCTGTGGTGTTCAATCACAACAGTTGTGCGAATTCCGCGCTACGGCTGTATTTCGCCTGATATGCTAGCGGTCATATCTTTCCCCGAAGGACAGGAGATGCTTGCATGACCGTGACGTCTATCGAGGCCATCATCTTTGACGTGGGCGGGACGCTGCGCGAAACCGCGCGGCGCGCGCCCCGTGAGAAGCCGGCCTACACCCAAAAAATCTGCGAGTTGCTCGGCACGGACATCCCGGCTGAACAGATGCTGGCCTTGCTGGAGTTGCGGGCCAAAGCCTACAAAGCCTGGTCCAAGGGGAACGCGGCCGCATTGGACGAAGCCGAACTTTGGACCCAGTGGCTGCTGCCGGATTGGCCACCCGAGACCGTCCGAGCGCTCGCGATTCCGCTGAACAAGATCTGGCGCGACTCGCTGGCGGTGCGCCGGGTGCGGCCGGAGGTGCGGCCGGTGATGCTCGAGTTGCGCCGGCGCGGCTATCGCCTGGGCATCGCCAGCAACACCATCAGCAGCACCGAGGTGCCTGAGATGCTCGCGGGTCTCGGCCTGTCCGATGCTTTCGAGTGCGTGGCGCTCTCGTGCCTGGTCAAATCCCGCAAGCCCGAACCCGGGCTCTTGCTCGCGGCTTCGGCTGGGATGGGCGTTGCGCCAGAACGTTGTGCCTATGTTGGGAACCGAGCCGAGGCGGATGTCCCAGCCGCCCGCAAGGCCGGGTTCCAGGCCGTGGTCTTGATGCGCAGTTCTGGCCCTCTGCTGGAGCCCGGGTCAGGCGCGGATTTCAGCCTCGGCAATCTGAGCGAGTTGCTGGAGGTTTTCCCGGCTCGGCCAAATGCGGCCAGCGCCCGGAAACCCCGCCCGCTCGAGGCAACGTCGGGCATTGCCGCCGGCGCCCAGATTGCCAAACTACTGACGAACATGAATACCAATTCCAGTCCAAGACATCCTGAATCAACCGCGCCCCTAAGCGTGAATGGCGCGACCTCCACCCACCCAGGATCTCCGTCCCTGCTCCGGCGCGTGTTCAGAAAGCCCGAAAATGTGTTTGCCAAGCTCATCATCGAGCAATCCGAGCTGACCCTGGCCGGTCTGAATGACCTTGTCAAGTACATGGATGACGAGAGCGAGGCGGCCGCGGCGCAGCTCATGGCCCACGAGAAAAAGGCCGACGAAGTGCGTCGAATCCTGATCGAAGAACTGACTGGCAC
>JADKDT010000011.1 GCA_016714465.1 Candidatus Brachythrix odensensis
GTTCAGCGACAAGAAGTTTGGGGGCAAGGGCAAGGCTCTTGCAGAGGCCAAGAGCTTCCTGGCGATCCTGACTGAGCAGGTCGCGAAGGAGCCCTCCACCCGCAAGCCCTTCCGCACCCGCGCGCAGCCCAACAACAAGCTGGGTGTGGTTGGCGTGAGTGAGACTTCCAAGAAGAGCGGCTCGGGCAAGCTCATGCCCTGCTTCACCGTGTATTGGCGCGGCGACGATGGAAAGGCCCGCAACTACGCCTTCTACTTCACCCGCTACGGGTCGCGTGATGCGGCCCTGAAGGCGGCGATCGCGGCGCGGCGCAAGCTCGAACGCGAGAAGATGGCGTCGCTGGGGCTCAAGCCCTCTGACCTCAAGAAGGAACGCGAGGTGAGCTACGCCCGCGCCCAGCCCTTGATCGATGAGGCTCCGCCCGTCGCCAAGGCGGCAGTTGCCGCGAAGCCGGTCAAGAAAGCGCCCGCGAAGCCGGCCAAGAAGGCGGCCGCGCCGCCCGCCAAGAAAGCGGCCGCGAAGCCCGCCAAGAAAGCGGCCTAGCCCCACAACCTGATCACCGCAGGTTTTCAGGGGATGGACGTAGAGACGCGCCATGGCGCGTCTCTACCCCTTCCGCGCCCACGCGGAAGCCCAATATCGCGCGGCAGCGCACGCGGGTCATACGACCCGCGCGACGCTGCCGTGTTGCGTTTTCGTGACTTCGATGCGGGCCGGAAACGCGTCGCGCAATTCGTCGATGTGGGTGATGACGATCACCCGCTCAAAGTCGGGCTCGATCGTCTTGATGGCCTCGATCAATCGTTCGCGGCCCTGGGCGTCCTGCGTTCCAAAGCCCTCATCGATAAACAGCGTTTGCAGCCGCGCGCCGGCCCGGTGGGCGAGCATGCGGCTGAGCGCAATCCGGACGGCAAAATTGACCCGGAACGACTCTCCGCCGCTGAAGAGCTCGTAGGGGCGCTCCCCCAGCTCGTCGCTGATCCGGATCTCCAGCGTCTCCCGCGCGTCTCCGCTTTGGGTCGCGCGCTGTGTCTCGAAGCGCACATTCATCCGGCCGTTGGACATACGGGCCAGCAGCGCGTTGGCGCTGTTCTCGAGCTCGGGCAGAGCGCTCTCGATGATCATCGCCGGGACGCCGTTCTTGCCAAAGGCCTCGCGCAGTTCGCGCTGGAGTGACTCTTCGTTGGCCAGGCCGTCCAATTCGGTCCGCAGCCGGTCGCGGGCGGCGGTCATGGCCCGGCAGGCGGCCAGGCGCTGCTGGGCCTCGCCCATTTTGCGCTGTGCGGCGAAGAACTCCGTCCGGCTGCGTTGCAGGGAGGCTTCGGCCTGGGGCGCCGCCTTCAGCCGATCGTCCAGCCCGCGCAACTCCTGGGTCAGGCCGTCGAGGTGGGCGCTCTCTTGTTGCGCGCGGGCGTCAACCGCTTCGCGGCGCAGCCCGATCGCATCCAAGGCATGCCTGGCGGCCTGCGCGCCGACTTCGGCCCGGTCCAACTGCGACTTGCGCTCGGCCCAGCCCTGCAGACCCGCCAGCCGGGCGCGCAGGGCAGCGTGGGCGGCGTTGTCGTAGCCCAGCGCGCGAAGCTCTTCCACAACCGTGGCGAGCGCGGCCCGTGCGTCCGGGGCGTAGGCCTGGACCAATAGGCGGTCGCGCAGGCCATCCCGCTCGAGGCGGGAGGCGGGAATGCGATCGGCGGCCTGGCTGGCCCTGGCAAGGCGTTCCTCGATCGCGCTGGCCTCGCGCTGCAGGGCAGGCAGGCGCTGGGCGGCCTGAGCAAGGCTGCCCAGGTCGGCCTCCACCGCGCCGACGTGTTCGGACAATTGCTGAATGGCCGCCTGGTTGGCCCGGAAGGTGTCGCCCTGGCGTTTGCCCTGGGCGCGCCATTCGGCCAGCAGGCGGACACGATCAGCCTCGGCCAATTCGCGCCCGCAGGTGGGGCAGGTTGCGCCGACGCTCTCGAGCGCCCGAATGCGGCCGGCCAGGTCGTTCATGTCGCGCTTGAGGGCCTCGTTTTCGGCCCGGCTGCTCCCCTGGCGCTCGCGGGCATCGCTCAGGTCGCGCTGCAGGGTCTCGCGGCGGGCCGCGTCAGCGTTGAGGACGGCCATGGCGTCGTTGACATCCAGGAGTTGCCCGCCCAGCCGTTCGATCGCGGCGGCTTCCGTCTCCAGCGCGGCCATCCGCGCATCCGCGGCGTCGCGGGCGCTCTCGAGCGATCGGCGGGCGTCGGCCAGGGCCGTCTCGGCCGCCGTCTTGCGCGCATTCAGCTCGGTCAGGCTGACCAGCTTCAGATTCAGGGTTTCGTTTTCGGCCCGGCCGGCCTCCAGGGCGGCCACGCCGCGCAGAATGTCCTCGCGTTGGGCAAGGGCGGCTTCGGCGTCGGCCAACGCGCGGGCCTGGGCCCGGGACTCCTGCTCGAGCCGGTCGCGGTCGGCCTGGGTCGCCGCGAGGCGATCGCGGGCTTGTCCGATCTGCCCGCGTACCGCGGTGGCCTGGGCGCGCACGCGCTGAAACTCGTTGACCTCGGCCTCGCTGCGTTCCATCGCCACCCGGGCGCCGGATTCGATCTCGGTCGCGGCGGCCAGATCGCGCTCGTAGTCGGGAGCCTTGGCGATCTCGGCCTCGGTCCGCTCGAATTCGATCGCCTTGAGCTGCCGGTCGCGTTCGACGGCGGCCTGGCGCGCTTTGACCCGCTCCTCGGCCTCGGCCCAGAAGTCGAGCGACAGGATCTCGGCCAGGACGGCTTTGCGCTCGGCCGGGCTGCGCAGGGTGAACTCGTCGGCCCGGCCCTGCTTGAGATAGGCCGAGTTGATGAAGGTCTCGTAGCTCAGGTTGAGCAGGCGCTCGATCCGGGCCTGGGTCTCGGCGACCCGCGGCTCGGTCAATGCGCGCCACGATCCGCTGTCCTCGATGAAGAAGTCGAGGGTTCCCGAGGTGGTCGGGGCGCGGCCCTTCTGGGTGGCCCGCCCGACCTTGCGGGTGCGGACGACCTGGAAGATCTGCTCGCCTTCGGAGAAGGTGAGGGCGACCCGGGCCTCGGTCTCGCCCTGGGTGATCAGCTCATCGTCGCGCCGGGCGCGGGCCTGGCCCCACAGCGCCCAGGTGATGGCGTCCAGAAGCGAGCTCTTGCCCGCCCCGTTCTCGCCGGTCAGGCAGACCATGCGCAGGCCGGTGAAGTCCAACGGATCGGCGTCGCGGTAGGCGAGGAAGTTGCGCAGTTCGAGTCGAATGGGGATCATGGGTCCCTCAGGCGGGCAATGTCAGGATTTCGGGCGTGACGGCGCCCTGATCGTCGAAGCTCAGCCGCCCGATCGAGGGCCGGCGCGACTCGCCCCGGAAATGCTCGGTGCCGACGATGGCCCCGGGATTGAAGAACAGCACCTCGTCCCGTTTTTCGATGCACGGGTTGTGCGAGTGCCCGAAGATGACGATGTCGGCCTCGGGCGGGCGGGCCCGGTCGAGCCGGGCGATGATCGTCCGGTTGACGTCATCGAGCGTTGGGCGCTTGGTGAATTGAATGAACTTGTCGACCATCGTATGGCCGAAGCTGAGATGCCCATGGGTCATCCACAGGGTGTGCGGGCCGAGTTTGAGGGTGATGGCCTCCGGCTGGTCGAGGTCGTGGGTGCCGGTGCTGTACGACCAGTGGATATTGCCCCGCACGGTGTAGACCGGCGCAATGCGGGCGAGCTGGTCGATCAAGCGGACGTCCTCGAGATCGCCGGCATGCAGGATCAGATCGCAGCCGGTCAGCAGATCGAGGGCCGCCTGGGGCAGGGCGTCGAGCCGGAAGGGCACGTGGCTGTCGGAGAGGACGCCGATGACGCGCGGGGGCGCGGCACTGAGATCGATGATGGGGCGCAGCGGATCGATACGGGTTTGCACGGGGCGCTTAAAATACCACGTCTCAACCGGCCATGTCCATTCTCAACACCATCCTTGACCACAAGCGCAACACCGAGGTGCCGGCCCGCATGGCGGCCCGCCCGCTGGCCGAGGTCCGCCGCGCGGCCGAGGCCATGCCGGCGGCGCGAGACTTTGGCGCGGCGCTGCGCCGGGCGGACGGGCGGGTGGCGCTGATCGCCGAGGTCAAGCGCGCCTCGCCCTCACGCGGGCTGCTGGCCCGTGGCGAGTGGCGCCCGGCCGAGTTGGCCCGAACCTACGAGGCGAACGGCGCATCCTGCGTAAGCGTGCTGACCGATGCCCGCTTCTTTCAAGGCGAGCTCGAGGATCTGGTCGCGGTCCGCATGGCGATCGGGTTGCCTGTCCTACGCAAGGACTTTACCGTCCACCGTATCAGGTGTATGAGGCCCGCGCTGCCGGCGCGGATGCGGTGCTGTTGATCGTGGCGGCCCTGGACGACAGTGATCTGCGCGATCTGCATGCGCTGGCCCTGGAGCTGGGTTTGACGGCCCTGGTCGAGACCCATGACGAGGCCGAGGTGGACCGGGCCATGGCGGCCGGCGCGCGGGTGATCGGGGTCAACAACCGCGACCTGCGCACATTTGAGATGGACCTGGACACGACCCGACGTTGCGCGGCCCACCTTCGCGGCGCGGCGACGCTGGTCAGCGAGAGTGGGATCTTCACCCCCGCCCATGTGGCGGCAGTCGCGGCGATGGGCGCGCGGGCGGTGCTGGTCGGCGAGTCGATCATCACCTCGGGCGACATCGCGGCCCAGACGCGGGTGCTCTCCAGCGTGATGATGGCGGACGGGCGATAGCGCCTTTCGATTTATCCGCCGATCCGCCAGATTTGCGCCGATTTGGGAAATGTTCGATCATTCCCCACGGCGCGAATCTGCGTAATCTGTGGACGCATCAATCCCTGTTTGCGCCTCGGCTATAATCTCTCCCCGCACGCCATTTCCGCCATTTTGGAGGATTTAGGAAGAACACAGGAGGCGCATGAAGCGCAGGGAAGAATACAAGTCAAAAGAAGACGTTATTGAAGTTGAAGGCGAGGTCATCGAGGCCCTGCCCGGGACGATGTTCAAGGTCAAGCTGGATGGCAGCAACAAGTGCTGGCTACCCTATCGGGCAAGCTGCGCAAGTTTTATATCCGCATTCTGCTCGGCGATCGGGTGAAGATGGAGCTGTCGCCCTACGACCTTTCGCGCGGCCGCATTACGTATCGGCTCTAGGTAATCCCGATTTGTCGTTGTGAGGCGGGCTTTTGCCCGCTTCTTTCGTTTTTCGTTGGCTGGCCAAGGAATGATCCCAAAGCAATCCCCCAGCGGACGCTGGGGGATTGCGCGATGGGGGAGATCGCCGATCTGGGGTGAAACCTCGCCGCTGTACTCATCCATCAGGATAATGTCGGGCTCGGTCCCGGGCAGGATGCCGCCGAGCAGGCGCAGGCCGAGCGCGTGAGCGGGATTGAAGCTCGCCATGCGCAACGCATCAATGAATTCCACGCCGGCGAAGTCGCGGGCGTTCACCACGGCCCGGTTGAGGGTGAGCGAACTGCCAGCCAGGGTGCCGTCGGGCAGGGTCGCCCGCCCGTGGCGCAGGGTGACCTCGCGCCCGAACAGCTTGAAGACCCCGTCTGGCATGCCCGCCGCGCCGATGCCATCGGTGACGAGGATGACCTGCTCAGTGGTCTTGGCCCGGACCAGGGTCTTGACCGCGGCCGGGTGCACATGCTCGCCATCGCAGATAAGCATCGCCGGAACATGGGACACCAGCACAGCCCCGGCCGTGCCCGGCTCACGGTGGCGCAGGGGCGTCATCGCGTTGAACATGTGGGTGACCAGGTTGAACGGCCCCTGCGGCTCGAGCGCGGCGTCGGCGGTCTCGTAGTCGGCGCTGGTATGGCCCAGGCTGGCCAGGATGCCGTGGCTGCGAATGAGCTGGGCGACCGCCCGCGCGTGCGGGAAATTTGGGGCCAGCGTCACCAGTTTGATCTTGCCCCGGGCGGCGGCGAGCCAGGCCTGCATATGTTCGAGATTGGGCGGGATGAGCGACTCGGCCGGAAAAGCGCCCTTGAAGTGGGGATCCAGCCCTGGGCCTTCGAGATGGATGCCGAGGCAGGTCGCGGCCCGCTTTTCGTGGCGGACTGCCAGCGCGTCGATGGCGTCGGCCAGCGCGTCGAGGATGTCGGCCATCTCGGCCGGGCTGCCGGTGGGGGACATCGGTGGGCAGATCAAAAACCCGCGCACGCCGTAAACGGCCAAGTTCTCGGCGATCCAGCGCAGTTCATCCCCGAACAGCTCGGGCCTGGAGAGCTGCGCGCCATGGCAGCCGTAAACATGCAGGTCGATGAGGCCGGGGCAGATGGCCCGCCCGCCGGCGTCAACGACGACCGCTTCAGGCGGCACGGCCATAGCCGAGCGCCCGCCGACCGCGACGACCCGCCCGCCGTCGAGCAACACCGACCCGTTTTGGATGCGCTGGCGCGGCGTGTAGACCGTGCCATTGGTGATGAGTTTCAACATGTCAATTTCCTTCCAACAGACTTCGCGCGATGGCGACCGCGCCCGCGACGGGCTCGCGCGCCTCGCCAACCGGGGCAAACGTCCGGCCCGAACCAGACAACGAAGCCATCAGCGCTTCGCGTAAACCGCCAGCGCCCAATAGGAGCCCGCCTGCGAGCGCCAGCGGGGTCGGGTCCGCCCCGAAGTCCAACGCGCGCGCCACGGCCTGGACGATCTGGGCCAGCGATGCCCCGGCCCGAGCCACGATGGCCGCGGCGATGGCGTCGCCGTCGTGGGCGGCGGCGGTCACCAGCGGGGCGAGGGCGGCCAGATCGGCCGGTTTCAGGCCTGAACGATACACCTTGGGGATGAGCCCCGACGGATCAGTCAGTTCCCAGAAGCCCAGAATATCGGCCAGCAGTCGGGTCGGCGTCCCGCGCCCATCCGCGGCCTGGCTGGCTGCCCGGAGCGCCTCGCGGGCGAGATCGTAGCCGCTGCCTTCGTCGCCAAAGCGATAGCCCCATCCGCCCGCCCGGACCGCCCGCCCGTCCGGGGCGCGGCCGAGGCCGATCGAGCCCGTGCCGGCGATGAGGGCCACCCCCCAGCGCGCGGGCGTGCCGGCGGCTAGGACAAGCTCAACGTCATTGACGACTTCAACCGCGGGCGCCAGGGCGGCCCGGGCCCAACTCAGCATGACCTCCCGCTCGGCCGGGCGGTCGACCCCGCTCAGACCCATGCAGGCGGCCTCGAACTCGCAGTCGGCTTCGCGCAGCCCGGCCGCTTTGAGGGCGGCCCGCGTTGCATCGAGGATCGCCCGCTGGGCGCCTTCAAAGCCATTTGCGCTGACGCCCGACGGGCCGGCCTCGCCGGTTGACACGGCTTCGCCCGAACGCAGCGCGATGCGGGCGCGGGTGCGGCTGCCGCCGCCGTCGATGCCGAGAATATGCCGGGTCACAGGGTGTCAGGAGTCCGTTGCTCAAGAGCCGTCGACGCACGCGGTAACCGCCTTGGAGAACGCCACTCGGAAATCGGTGAGTGTGTCCGGGCTGTTGCGGCCATAGTACACGTGGTTGGTCAGGCAGGCAAACGTCAGCGCGCGGGCGGGATCCATCCACAGGGCCGTCCCGGTGAATCCCAGATGGCCAAACGCCGCCCGGTTGAGCGGGTTGCTGGCCGCCCGCTCGAGCGGCGACCACAGGGCGAAGCCCAGACCGCGCCGGACGTTGCCATCCTCGGCCTGCAAACGGGTCATTTCGGCCAGAGTCTCTCGGCGCAGGATGGGGTTTGGGGCCGTGCCGGACTGGATCTGGCGCAGGTGCTCGCCGAATGCGCTGACATCGCGGGCGGTCGCAAACAGGCCGGCGTGGCCGGTCACCCCGCCAAAGGCAAAGCAGTTCTCGTCGTGGACCTGACCGCGCATGCGCTGGCCCTGATGCGCGTAGCGCTCGGTCGGCGCGCAATTTTCCGGCGGCACCGGCCCGTAGCCGGCGCCGAGGCCGAGCGGGCCGGTCACCCGGGCGGCGACCGCCTGGTCGAGGCTCATCCCGGTCAGAGCGGCGATCGCAAAGCCGATCAGGATCAGGCCGACATCGCTGTAGACCACCCGCGTCCTGGTGGGATAGGCGAAGGCGGACACGAGCGCCATACGGCGCATCTCCACCCGCTTTTCGGCCAGTATGGCCGGGTCTTCGATCACCCGCCAGAGATGTTTGTCGGTCTTCTCGACCGGGCCGTTGTTGCTGAGGGTTTTGCGCCAGAAGGGCAGCCAGGCCGGCAGGCCGGAGTTGTGGGCGAGCAGGTTGCGAAAAGTCACCGCCCCGGCGTCAGCCTCCGGGCCGCCCGGCGGCACGACCTCGATCAGGCCGCCCGGGTGCAACGGATCGGGGTAGGGGGCGATCGGGCGCAGGCCGGCGAACTCGGGCAGGACGGCCCGCACGGGGGTGTCGAGGCCAAGCGCGCCGGCATCGACCAGGCTCATAAACGTGGCGACGCAGAAGAGTTTGGAGACTGAGGCAAGGTCGAAGCGCGTGTCAAGATCGGTCGTTGGGCCGCCGGCCTCGGGATCGAGCTGGCCGAAGGCCTTGTGATAGACGAGTTCGCCGCGCACGCGCAGGGCGACCTGGGCGGCCGGGAAGGCCTTCCCCAGCGACGACAGCATCAAGGAGTCGAGCTGATCGAAGCGCATGCGGCTACTTGTAGTCGTTGCCCAGGTTGGCCAGTCTCATCGCGCTGTCGGCGTAGCCGCCCGGCCGGTTGCGGGCATGCCACAGGCGGTCATGTTCGCGCGCCAGCACGGACAGGCTCGCCCGCAATTCGCGCTTGAGGGCCCCGACCTTTGCGGCGTCCTTCTCCTGGGCGAGCAGGATACGGCCGGCGCCATGCTGGGCCATCCGCGCGCCGTTGGCGAATTCGCGCAGGATCAGATCGGCATCCAGACGGGTCATCTGCGCTTTCTGCATTTTGGCCACGGCGCTGTCGATGACTTTCAGCGCGGCGCGCAATTCGGCCGGCTTGGGGCCGACCCAGGTTTTGATCCGCTCCATACTCGCGATCATCGCTCGGCCATACAGGGTGCAGTTGTACTGCCTGGGCGCGCTGATGCGTTTCCAGGCGTTGCCGGCCTCGCACACGGCCTTGCCCATGACGCCCGCGGCGTCGTGAAAGACGAACTGATCAAGCACGCGCGGCAGGTCCAGATCGCGGTTGGCGGTGACCGCCCAGCCCATCGCCGCGCCATAGGCAAACCCCGGGTAGCTGACTGGCAAATACTGGTGGTGGCCGAAGTCGCCCCAGTCGGTATTGAGCAGGCCAATCGCGCCGTGACGCAGCCCGTTTTCGGCCGCGTTCAGGATATTGCCGCGCGCATTGTCGACCTTGCCGACGAGGGTGAGCCAGCTCGAGGTGCCGGGGCACACGTAAAAAGGCACGCCGCTGGCCGCAAACTTCTGGCAGTGATCGGCAAAATCGTGGTCGGCCTCGTAGCCCCATTCGAGCGCGATCGCATCACGGGGGAGCTCGGCCACGAGGTCGGGGTGACGGATGATCATGTCGCCCCAGAACTGCATGATTCGCCCGCGGGCGCTGACCTCGGCGTGAATCTTGTGGAGATAGTCGAGATAAACCCGCCCTTCTCCCCTGGCCTCAACCTCCGCCTTGCTTCGCCCTTGTCCGACATCAAGGCTCTCATCGAGATTGACGTTGAAGCGCTTCGAGCTGAAGTTGGGAAGCAGCTCGTCGTAGAGCTCACGCATCAGGGCGAGCGCGCGTGGGTCGGTGGGATTCAGGCTGAATGGGCCGCGCATGCTGCCCCACTCCGTTGTAAATGGGTCGTGGGTCTCGGCCAGGTCCTGGTAGGCCGGATGGCGCAGCCAGCGTTCCATGTGGCCGAGTGAGTTCTGGTTGGGGACGAGGTCGATGAAGCGCGCCCGGCAGTAGGCGTCGAGCTCGAGGATGTCCTGCTCGGTCATCGGCGAGGCGTAGTCCCATACCGTGCGATGGCGGCGGTAGGCGAAAGTGTGCTCGGTGTAGAGCTGGATCTCGTTGATCTTCCAGGACGCGAGCAGGTCGACCAGCTCGAACAGCGTGTCGAGGGTCGGCACCTTGTCGCGGGTGACGTCGAGCATGACCCCGCGGTTGGGAAAATCCGGGGCGTCGGCGATGCGCAGACAGGGCAGGCTGGGGCCAGCCTGTTCGACGATCTGGATCAGGGTGAGGGTGGCGTTCCACGCCCCGCGCGGCGAAGGCGACCGAATAATGACGCCGTCCGGCGTGATGAGGAGCTCGTAGGCCTCGTCTGGTGCGCGCGTGGCGGGCAGATCGCTGGCGCAGCGCGGATCGATGGTGTAGGCGATGCCGATCTCCTCGGCGACCCCGGAGGCGGTCAGGGCCCAAGTCACGCCGGCGTGGGCGGCGAGGGCCGCCTGCAGGCGATGGGCGGTGAACATGAGCTGGGATGCCGGGGCGCCGGTCAGGGCGATGAACCTGTCGCCGGCCAGGGCGCATGCGCCCTTCGAATATTCGACGATCTTGGGGACGGGGAGAAAGGAAAGCGCCCGGGCGGACTTGGCCATGGCTGCATTTTAGTCTCGCGGAAAGACCTCGCGGGTCTTCAAGACCCGCGAGGTCTCGACAAGGTAGGTGAACGGCGCGGGTCTTCAAGACCCGCGAGGTCTCGCGCGGTATGCACCTCGCGCGAGCGCTCGCGCGCGGCCCCCCCCCCTCACCCGCGGGCTGAGCGCGGACGTTGGGCGTGGTGGCCCCTCTCCCAGCGGGAGGGGATTGGGGTGAGGGGTGGGCATTCCGTCGATAATGGCCGGCATGATCGCAAGACTGCGCGGCGCCGTGCTGGCGCTCACACCTCCCGTGGCCGTTATTGACGTGGGCGGGGTTGGGTTCAAGGTGTCCTGCTCGCAGGCCGCCCTCGACCTGATGTCGATCGGGCGGAATACCGATCTGCGCACCCACCTGATCGTGCGCGAGGACGACCTGTCGCTGTATGGCTTTTCGTCGGACGAGGAGCTCTCGCTCTTTCAGCATCTGCTGACGGTGAGCGGGATCGGCGCGCGGACGGCCCTGGCCCTGCTCTCGCGCCTGCCACCCGATGTCGCGATCAAAGCCATTGTGGGCGGGCAGATCGACACGCTCTCGCGCGTGCCGGGGATCGGGCGCAAGACGGCCGAGAAGATCGTCTTCACCTTGCGCGACAAGTTGGGCGGGCTCGACGTCGCGCCCTCCGTGCCGATGAGCGCCGCCGACACCGAGGTCATCGCCGCGCTGACCTCGCTGGGGTATTCGATTACCGAGGCTCAGAACGCCCTGGCTGGCCTGCCCCGCGACGGCAAGCTCGATCTCGAGGATAAGCTCCGCCTGTCCCTGCAACGACTGGGTGGCGGGCAATGAGCGACGCCGCCGCGCGGAATGTCGCGCGGGCCGCAACGCTGACCTCGGCCGGCAATCTGAGCAGCCGCATCGTCGGCTTCATCGCTGTCGCCGTCCGCGCGTTCTTCTTTGGCAACAGCCAGGCCGCCAGCGCCTTTGAGCTGGCCGCCAACATTCCAACGATCTTTAACGACCTGCTGGCCGGGCGGATGCTGAGCTCGGCCCTCGTCCCGACCTTTACTGGCCTGGCCGTTGACGCCGAGCGGCATGAGGCCAAGCCCGATCTGAGCGAGTATGGACGGCTGTTGGGCGCGCTGCTGGGGCTGGGGGCAGCTCTGCTCACCGCCCTGGTCGCCCTGTTGCTGTTGCTGGCCGACCCGCTGGCGACGGTGATCACGGCCGGGCGCAACCAGGACATCGGGCTGGTGGCAGGGCTGCTGCGGATCACCATCCCGGCCATCCTGTTCATGAACCTCGGCGCCGTCGTCACGGCCGCGCTGCAGGCCCGTCATCGCTTCGAATACACCGCCTTCACGGCCACGGCCTTCAACGTGGTGATGATCGTGTGCACGGTCGCCTTCCAGGCCCAGATGGGCGTGATGGCCCTGGCCTTCGGGATGCTGGCTGGCAGCGCCGTGCAGGCCGCGATGCAGCTCCCCGGGCTGCGCGGGGTGCCCATCCGGCTGTCGCTGAACTGGCGCCTGCCCGGGGTGAGCAAGATCATCCGCCTGTTTCTGCCGGTGGCGGGCGGGCTGGTCCTGGCCCAACTGGCCGCCCAGCTCAGCTTCACCCTGGCCAACGTCATCAGCCCGCAGGGGCCGACGACCATGCGCTACGCCGCCCAGGTGATCCAGTTCCCACTCGGGCTGGTCTCGGCCGCGATCTCGGCCGCAATCCTGCCCACCCTTTCGGCCCAGGCCCTCGGGCCGGCGCCGGCCTTCAAGGCCACCCTGTCCCGTGGATTGGGCCTGGTCGTTGGGCTAACCGCGCCAGCGGCGGTCGGGTTGTTCGTGCTGGCCACCCCTGATCGTGGGGCTGCTCTTCCAACGAGGCGAGTTCAGCGCAGCGAGCACCGCCTACACCGCGTTGTCGCTGCGGGCGGCGGTGCCCAACCTGCTCTTCTCGGCCATCGACGGGCCGCTGATCTTCGCCTTCTATGCCCGGCGCGACACGCGCACCCCGACCCTGGTCGGGCTGGCCTCGACGGGCGTGTATCTGCTCCTGGTCGGGGCGGGGATGGCCCTGTCGGCCAGCGGCGCGCGCGAGTTCAGCCTGGCCGACCTGGTGCTGTGCGACTCGCTCAAGACCGGCTTCGATGCGTTGCTGATGGGCCTGCTGCTGTCGCGCCGCATCGGCGGGCTGGGCGGCTGGTCGCTGGTCCCGCTGGCGGCCAAGGTCGGGCTGGCCTCGGCGGCGATGGGCGGGGTGGTCTTCCTGGTGATGGAGGCGCTGCAGGCGCAGGTCGGATCTGCCACGTTTGGGGCTCTGGCGGTCGTGGCGCTGGGTTCATCGCTGGCCGGGGCGCTCGTCTACGCGGGCCTGGCTGGGCTGCTCAAGGTGCGCGAGCTGCACGGGCTGCTTCCGCGCCGGTTGCGGCCAAAGGATTCCGAGGCCTGATTGGCGCCGCTTGACAACACCGTGAGCAACGCTGTCAGCTATGACCGAATTCCCAACTTCGAATCCAGGCATCTGGGCAATTCGCGCACCCTGACGATCCTGCTGCCGCCCGGGTATCGCAGCGCGGCCGAGGCCCATACCCGCTACAAGACCCTGTATCTCAACGATGGGCAGGATCTCGAGGCGTTGCGGCTGGCGGAGACGCTTGAGGGGATGTACTTGGATGGGAGCATCGAGCGCCTGATCGTGATCGCGATTCCGACCAACGCCGACCGCCTGCAGGAGTATGGCATCGCGGCGACCCCCGACTACAAGGCCCGCGGGAGCAGGGCGGCGCCCTTCACCCGTTTTCTGCTCGACGAAGTCATGCCCGTCATCGACGCGCAGTACCGCACAGCGGCGGGCGCGGAGAACACGGCCCTCCTGGGCGCGTCGCTGGGCGGGCTGAGTGCCTTTGACATCGCCTGGAATCATCCCGAGCGCTTTGGCCGGGTGGGCGTGTTCTCGGCCTGTTCTGGTGGCGGACGCAGTCGAACACGGTCGAGGAGATGCAGGCCTCGCGAATCGCCCACGCCATGGTCAAGGCGGCGCCGCTGACGGCGGCCCGGCGCGAGCTGAACTTCTGGTTTGAGGCGGGGACCGAGGACGAGACCGATGACCGCGACCGCAACGGGGTCATCGACGCGATTCAGGACACAACGGAACTGATTGACGCCCTGCAGGCCCGCGGGTTTCGGCCCGGCCGGGATGTCCAGTATGTCGAGGTGCCCGGCGGGCGGCACGACCCGCGACGTGGGCGAGGGTGATGGACGTGTTTTTGAGGTGGGGGTTTGGACGTTGATAACGTTGGTAACGTTGGTAACGTTGGTAACGTGCGTCAGGTTTGGTCAGGTGGGTAAGGTTGGTTCAGGTGGGATCGCGGCTGTTGGAGCGTAGGCTTTAGCCGGCAAGGGCACTGCGAACGTTGGATTGTTCAGGTGGGGTCCACCTGCAAGGTGGGCCCCACCTGGGGCACCCGTCATCCCGCGCGAATTTGCCCCACGCCAAACCCTCTCTGCAAAGTCGTCCTTTCAGCCACAAAGGGCTACCCGATGCTAGACTTTGGCGGGACATGCTCAAAAATGATGGCTCTCAAGCCCATGATGAGGAGATCCAATGGCAGAACAACAACCGGGTGGAATCCCAATACCTTGGAAGTACTACACGAATCTGTTCCTGTCGATGAGTGCCTATGACCGATGGAAGCAAGACGACATCTTCGATCTTGTGGAGAGCGCGTTCCATCAGTTCGTCGAACCCCATTCATCTCGACCTGGATTTGTTACGCGCCTTATCTGGAGCACACTCCGAACAGAAGGAGGGCTCAGACACAGCATCTCTGGCGTCGGACATCTGGCCAAGCTTAGGAAGCGAAGCAATGTGGCGCAGCTATTCGTCTCTGTTGAATCAGAAAACGAGAGGACCGCATTGATCCGCAACATGCCGGCCAGTGTTGACGCGACTGTGATTCCTTCGAATGAGAATGTCCCTGATTTTGACTACGGCGTGTCTCTACAGCCTCATACCCTGTACGAAGACGTCGTTCCAGTTGACATCCAGCGTGGCCTTGTCGAGCACGCCAAGCGCGCCTTTGCGCGTCTTTCGGGCGTTGTTGGATACATCACCGTGGACGTTGTGTCTGGCTGCTTCAGTTGGTCCCCGTACGAGCGGTGGCTGGGGGCGCCAGATGGCCCTTCGTATGACTTCCACACCAAAGAGCGCCTGTTCTATCGGCGCACACGTGGCTACTACTGGGGCAACTTCTTGAATCCCAGCCACATTGACATTCTGGGTGGTGAACAAGCTCTGAGCAGGGCGCCAGTCGCGCTGATCGAGAGGATGCACAGTGGTTGGTACTTGCAGCTCACCGATGACATCAACGATATCGATCGCGGGCGGCTGCACGAGTTACGTGACTTTCTCACTCCCGTGCTGCCCGTTGCGTACCGCGATTTCAAGCGCCCCCCAGATTTCGAGAAGACTTTGCCGCCGTTCGTGTTGTGACGGCTCGCCCTACGGCTTGAGCACCTTCAGCACGAGATCTTTGATCACGCGATAGTGCTTCTCGTTGGCCGAGCACAGCGGCAGGTCGTTCTCGACTGCGGTCGCCGCGATGATCGCGTCTCCAGCGCGCAATCCCGACGCGATCCCGTATTCCTCGATGTATATCAGCGCTCGGTGACCAATGTTCTCGGTCAAAGGCAAGGTAATGAAGCCAAGGTCGGAGATGAATCGCTTGGTGATGCGTTGCTGAGTCTTGTTCTGGGCCCCCTGCAGCAGCTCCATAAAGGTCTGCGCAGAAAGGTATCGTTCCGTGACCGTGTTGATGGCGCTTACGGCCTTGAGATTGCCGCGCTGAACCCAGATAAACACATCCGTGTCAAAAAGCATCAGTAGCGCCCTCCGCGGAGACGGTTCATTTCCTCTTCGACGCTGGTCACGTCATCGGCCCGCATGCCAAAAAAGGCATGGTCCTGCGCGCGCGGACGTTCGGCGGAGCGGACCGGGATGATCGTCGCCTTGATCTTTCCGCGGTAGATCACGGTGACGGTCTGGCTCTTGTCGAGCGCGTTCAACACGTCGCGCATCCGGTATCTCAGGTCAACGATTGTGGCTCGCATGCTTGTCTCCTTTATGTATAGCGCTAGTATACATTTAGACTAGCCGCCGTCTCGCCGCCTTCGCCCCCTAAAATAGCCCGCATGCGTAAACTCCGGATCGGCATCCTCTCGACGGCCAACATCGGCATGAAAAAGGTGACCCCCGCCATGCAGCGCGGCCAGCACACTGACGTCGTCGCCATCGCCTCGCGCACCCAGGCCCGGGCGGACGCCGCGGCGAAGCAGCTTGGCATCCCCACCGCCCACGGCTCGTACGAGGCGCTCCTGGCCGATCCCAACGTCGATGCGATCTACAACCCGCTGCCCAACCATGGGCATGTGCCCTGGAGCATCCGGGCCATCCAGGCCGGCAAACACGTGCTGTGCGAGAAGCCGATCGCCCTGAGCAGCGCCGAGGCCGGCGCGCTCATCGCCGTCGCTAAGCAGCACCCCCGCGTCAAGGTGATGGAGGCCTTCATGTATCGCCACCACCCGCAGTGGATCGCGGCCAGGCAGATCGTGGCCGAGGGCGGCATCGGCGCGCTCCGGACCGTGCACTCCTTCTTCAGCTACTACAACGCCGACCCGGCCAACGTCCGCAACATGGCCGATATCGGCGGGGGCGGGCTGATGGACATCGGCTGCTACAACATCTCGCTCTCCCGATTCCTGTTTGGGGCCGAGCCCGCCCGGGTCGTGGGCCTGGTCGAGTTCGATCCAACGTTCAAAATCGACCGGCTGGCCAGCGGGATGCTCGACTTCGGGGCCGGCACGGCCACCTTCACCTGCAGCACCCAGCTCAGCAGCTACCAGCGGGTCAACATCTATGGCACCGAGGGCCGGATCGAAATCGAGATTCCCTTCAACGCCCCGCCCGACACACCCTGCCGAATCTGGCATCAGCGCGGCGCGGACGTGAAAGAGATCGTCTTCCCGATCTGCGACCAGTACACCCTGCAGGGCGACGCCTTCGCCCTCGCCGTGCTGAACGACACGCCCGTGCCGACGCCGCTCGAGGACGCCCTGGCCAACATGCAGGTCATCGAGCGCGTGCTGACGAGCGCGCGCGAAAACCGCTGGGCCTGAATCCCCGTGAAGGACCGCGAGACCCGCCTTGCCCTTGCTCGCGACGGCGTCTATATCGTTGCCGGCGCGCTGATCCAGGCCATCAGCGTGGTGATGTTCTACAACCCGGCCGACCTCGCCCCGGGCGGGGTGAGCGGCGTCGCCCTGCTGCTCAACCGATTGGCCGGGCTGCCGATCGGCGCGCTGGTTCTGGTCCTTAACCTGCCCCTGCTTGCCCTGGGGATGCGCTTTCTGGGCGGCTGGAAGTTCCTCGCCCGGACCGTCGTCACGACTGTGCTTTATTCGGGCTTCATCACCCTGCTCGAAGAAACGAAATGGATCCGCCCGATCACCCAGGATGTCATCCTGAACACGCTCTACGGCGGCATCATCGGCGGTTTTGGCACCGGCCTGGTCCTGCGCGCCCAGGCCACCACCGGCGGGACCGACATCCTGGCCCTGTTGCTCATGCGCTCGCGGGGCATCCCGCTCAGCCAGAGCTATGTGCTGACCGATGCGGTCGTTTTCATCGCCGCTGGCGCGATGTTTGGTTGGGATCGCGCGTTATACGCCTTCATTGCCAACTACGTCAGCGGGCTGGCCGCCGAGGCCGCCAGCTCGGGCGCCAATGTCAGCCGGACCGCCATCATCATTACGTCGGCTCCCGAGGCGGTCTCGCGTCTGGTCCTCGACGACATGCAGCGCGGAGTGACCGAGTGGACGGGCCGGGGCAAGTTCACCAACCGCGACCGGCCGATTCTCTTCGTCGTGGTCGGGCGGGCTGAAATCGCCACGCTCAAGGCGATCGTCCACCGGGCCGATCCGGATGCCTTCGTCGTGATCGGGCAGGCTCAGGAAGTCTTTGGCGAGGGCTTCAAGCGCCTGAACAAAGAATGACCAGAGGCGATATCCCCCGCGCAGCGGGGGGATCTCGCCCCTGAATATCATGGCTTCAGCGCGCGGGTCGCATAGTAGCCCGGCATGTATTTGCTGGTGATCTGGGCATGATGCGGGGCTTCGTCGAAGCCGGCCAGGACAAAACCCGCGTCGAGCTGCCCGCCGATCTGATCGGCCAGCGTATGTCCAAACTCGAGCGGCGCGTCGGGCCCGAACAGGCGCAGCCGTTCTTCCTCGGGCAGATGGGTGAGATCGGAGTAGGGCAGGCTGTGCCGGACGATCAACTCGCCCCGGTTGTCCATCGCGTCGAGGTCGAAGATGAACAGATCCGGGTTCATGAACCCCGCAAGCAGCGCGCCTCCGCGGCGGAGCACGCGATGGCACTCGCGCCAGACCGGCCGGATCTCGGGGCAAAAGACGTTCGAAACAGGGTGAAAGACCAGGTCGAAGCTGGCGTCGGCAAAGGCGCTCAGATCGCGCATGTCACCCTGCGCCGTGCTCAGCGTAAGCCCTTCCCGAGCGGCGACGAAGCGATCGCGTTCGAGTTGGCGGGCAGAGGCATCGAAGACCGTGACGTTGGCCCCAGCCGCGGCGAGGACGGGACCTTGCTGTCCGCCGCCCGAGGCGAGGCCCAGCACGTCCAGCCCGCGCAGGTCGGCTGGAAACCAGTTGCGCGGGGTGGGCTTGTAGCCGATCAGGACGATCGACCAGTCGCCCTGCCTCGCTTTGGCAATCACCTCGGGGGTGACCGGCACGGTCCATTCATTGCCACCATCGACCTGCTTGTCCCAGGCCGCGCTGTTGTGCGCGACGATGTCGTTTGTTTTCATCATGGGGTGATTATCCGTCCGCCGATTGCTCTGATTCACGCTGATTGAGTTTCGGGTGTGATGTGAGCGCCATATCCTGTCAATCTTGTCCATCCATGTTGAATGATTCTGCACGGGCGAGGTATGGGTCCCGCTGCCACTCCGGCGCAGGCCGGAGTTTCGCGCGGGATGACGGTGTTGGGGCGGGTAGCCGTCGGCTACCCGGGTTACATCGATCAGGTGGGGCCCACCTCAAAGGTGGACCCCACCTCTTGTTAAGGTGAGCGATCGTAGGGAAATGCTGTTGTAGACTCTGGTTCCTATGAGCGCGACGAACACTTCTCCTGCGCCGGCGGCCAGCCGCGAGCCGACCCGCGATCGACTGCGTTCGACCGTTGTGCCGGTCAGCGATATTCCGATCGAGCCCGCTGCCGAGCTGGGTGACGATGGACTGCCCAGGCCCCTGCGCCGGCCGGAATGGTTGAAGGTCCGCGCGCCGGGCGGCGACTCATATCAGAACCTCAAGCGTCTGATGCGCAGCAAGAGCCTGCACACGATCTGCGAAGAAGCCAATTGCCCGAACATCTCCGAGTGTTGGGAGCGCGGGACGGCCACCTTTCTGATAATGGGCGATGTGTGCACCCGCTCGTGCGGGTTCTGCGACGTAAAAACGGGCATGCCCAACCCACTCGATTGGTCCGAGCCGTATCGGGTGGCGCAGGCCGTCGTCAATATGGATCTCAAGCACGTCGTCATCACCTCGGTCAACCGGGATGAGCGGCGCGACGGCGGGGCGCCCATCTTCGCCCTCAGCATCCGGCGGATCCATCAGGTCAAGCCCGACTGCACGATCGAAGTCCTCATCCCTGACTTCAAAGGCAATGAGGCCGCGCTCGAGATCGTCATGCGCGACCAGCCCGATATCCTCAACCACAACGTTGAAACCTGCGAGCGCCTGTTCAAGAAGGTCCAGCCGCAGGATAACTACGAGTGGGCGCTTGCGACATTGCGCAACGCGCGCAAGATCGATCCCTTCGCGGTGACCAAGAGCGGCATGATGCTGGGCCTGGGCGAGACCCGCGACGAGGTCATCCAGGTGATGAAGGATCTGCGCGAGGTGGATGTCGACATCCTCACGCTTGGACAATACCTGCAGCCCAGCCGGAAGCACCTTCCGATCGAGCGTTACTGGGCGCCCGAGGAATTTGCCGAGTTCCGCAAGCTGGGCTACGAGCTGGGCTTCAAGTGGGTTGAAAGCGGCCCGCTGGTGCGGAGTTCCTTCCGAGCCGATTTCCAGGCCCGGGCCCTGTCCCGGCGCTGGCGGGCGCTCCAGGCTGCGCCGGCCAGGGTGTAGGACGATGGAGCGGGCGCTGCAAGCGGCCCCAGGCTGACGTCTTTCTCACGCCTTTTTCATCGTTCACCCAGCCGGGACGGGTAGGCTGAACGATGATGCGCGCGCCACGACCTTCCCGAATCGCCAGTCTGCTCTACCTGGCGGTGGCGGTGGCGCTGATTGGGGGGGTGGTGGTTGTCATTGTGGCAGCTCTGCGGCTCAATCTTCCGGTAACGCCCGTGGGGGCAGCGCCCGGGTCCATGGTAGCCGTCACCCTTCTGCCGTCTCGGATCCCAGGCACCCTTGTCTCTCCATTGACCGTCACAGCTGTCGCGCGCGAGGGCGAAGAACGGCGTGCCAGCCGAATGGCGACCAGTGTCGCCCGGGCTTCAGCGACCGCGGCCGCCTCCGCACTCACACCCACGCCGACGCGCCGGAGTGGCGCGCGCGCGCAGCCAACCTCAACGGTCGATGCTACTCCGACCCGCCCGCAAATTGCCGACGCCACGCCGGCAGCCCCAGCGACGCCCGCGTCGACCGCTCAGCGAGCCCCTACATTGACCGTTGTTCCACAGGCCGCCAGCCCGCTTTGCCGCCAGACGGAAGGCTCGATTTTCCGCGAAATCGTTGCAAGCGCAGGTCTGAATGACTCCATTCCCGTTTTGATCGCGGTCCCGCCCTGCTTTGACCCGGTCAACCAGCGCTATCCGGCCCTGTATCTGCTCCAGGGCAGCGCCGACATCGAGGGGCAATGGGAAAGGCTGGGCCTGGTCACCCGCGCCCAGAAACTCATGGCTGCCGGCGAGATGCCATCCTTTCTGATTGTGATGCCCAACAACGATATCGACAGGGGCAACCGCAGCAAGTTTCTGAACAGCTCCGAAGGCTCGAGTTCCTGGGAGGGCTTCATTGTGAACGATGTCGTGCCGATGGTCGACAGCAAATACGCGGGCTGGTCCGACCCAGCCGGCCGCGCAATCGGCGGTATCTCACGAGGCGGATATTGGTCGCTGGAGATTGCGTTTCGAAATCCCAAAATCTTTGGCTCGGTTGGGGCGCACAGCCCGGTCATCACCGCCGAGTACCTCGTGGGCGCGCCAGACAATTTCAGGATGACGATGATGGCCCGTTCGCCCGGTGACTTGAAGCAATTGCGAATTTGGCTGGATGTCGGCGACCGCGATATGTATACCGTCGAGGGCCCGGACGATCTGACCGAGAGTCTGCTTGCGATTGGGGTCAAGGCGCAGTTTACGATCGGTTCCGGCGCCCATGATGACGCTTATTGGGCGTCGCGCGTCGACGACTACCTTGCCTTCTACGCAGGGCCGTGGTTTGACCTCGCGCCGATCGCCGCGAAGCGCTGAAATCGTCGCCAAAAAGCGATATGGCCCGCCCTGGCGTACGCCAGGGCGGGCCATGTCGCTTTTGGCCAAGGAATGAGACAATGCCCGCCTAGGTTTCAAAATGCGTCGACGTCTCCTGCTGTTCATTGGAATCCTGATCAGTGTCGGGCTTTTGGCCCTGGCCGTGCGCGGCTTGCGCTTGGATGAATTCGCCGCTGACCTGCGCCAGGCGAACCTGGTCTGGCTGATCCCTGGAATTGCCGCCTACTTTGTGGCCGTCCTGGTTCGGTCGTATCGCTGGCATTTCCTGCTTCGGCCAAACAAAGCCATCCCCGCGCCCTCGCTATTTCCCATCGTCGTCATCGGATACATGGGCAACAACATCTATCCGGCCCGCATCGGCGAACTTGTCCGTGCCTACGTCCTTCGCCGCAAGCACGGCGTGCCAATCGCCTTTACCCTGTCGACCGTGCTGCTCGAGCGCCTGATGGATGCGATCGTGATGCTGGGTTTTGTCCTCGTCGGCCTGCCCCGCGCGGTTGGTTTGTCGGATCAGGTGCGCGGCGCCCTGGGTGTCGCCGGAATCGCCTTTGGCATCGCAACGCTTGTGTTTTTTGGCTTCGCGCTCGCGCCGCGGGCCGCAGCCGGCATCGCGGAGCGCATCATCAAGCGGGTTGCGCCGGCCTCCCTGTCGCCCCGGCTGATCGGCATCGTTGAGCGCTTTGTCGAAGGCGCCCAGAGCCTCAAGAATCCGATCGACCTCGCCGGTCTGGCGCTGAGCAGTCTGCTGGTGTGGCTGATCGAGACGGTCAAGTACTGGTGCATCGCCCAGGGCTTCGGGCTGACCACGACTTATCCCGACCTTATGCTGGTCAACGGCATGTCAAACCTGTTCACGATCCTGCCTGGCCTGCCGGGCGCGGCAGGGACGTTTGACAGCGGCAGTATTCTTGCCCTCGAGGCGCTGGGCGTCCCGCAGGCGCTTGCCACAGCTTACACCGTTGTGCTGCATGTGGCGCTCTGGTTGCCGGTCACCGCCCTGGGGGCTTTCTTTATGCTCCGTGAGGGGATGAGCTGGGGGGACTTGCGCAAGGCCGAGGTCGAGACCGCCGAAGCCGCGAAGTAGCCGCTCGGGTATTCGCCCGTGTCAGGCGGATTGCACCACAAAGGCACAAAGACACAAAGGAAACAAGATACAACTTGGTGCCTTTGTGTCTTTGTGGTGAAAGACCCGCGGCTCTCTCAAAGTACAATCGTCGGCGATGTCATCCACACCGAAACGCATCGCCGTCATCGGCGCGGGCGCAGCGGGCCTGAGCGCCGCCTTCGACCTGCTCAAGCAGGGTCACGCCGTCACTGTATTCGAGGCCAGCGACAAGCCGGGCGGCCTGGCGGCCGGGTTCAAACAGCCCAACTGGAACTGGACGGTGGAGAAGTTCTATCACCATTGGTTCGCCTCCGACGCCGACATGCTGGCCCTGGCGGCCGAAATGGGGGTGAGCGACAAGGTCCGCTTCATGCGCCCGGTCACCGTGTCGTATTACAAGGGCGACTTCCTGCAGCTCGATTCGCCTCTCTCGGCCCTGCTGTTCAAGGGTCTGAGCCTGCTCGACAAGATCCCGTTTGGTCTCTCAGGCATCTATCTCAAATTGACCTCGAACTGGAAGGCCCTCGAGCGCTACACGGCGCATGAGTGGCTCTCGCGCTGGATGGGCAAGGGCGCCTACGCGCTGCTGTTCGAGCCGTTGCTGGTCGGCAAGTTCGGCGCATTCGCCCGGCAGGTGAATATGGCCTGGTTCTGGGCCCGGATCAAGGCTCGCACCAGCCGGCTGGGCACCTATGTCGGCGGTTTCCAGGCCTTCTTCAATGACCTCGCCGACCAGGTCGAAGCGCGCGGCGGAAAAATCGCATACCGATCACCCGTCGAGCGCCTGGATCTTGACCCGGCATCACAGATGTGGACGGTCAATGTCAAGGCTGCTGCGCCGCAATCGTTCGATCAGGTTGTCAGCACGGTCTCGCCGCGGCTGATGACGCGACTGGCGCCGCAACTGCCACCGGAGTATCTCGCCGCGCTGGGTGAACTCAAATCGCTGGGCGCGGTCGTGGTTGTATTCGCCCTCAAACGCCAGCTCAGCGAGAAGGGCCATTACTGGCATAACCTGCCCAAGAGCGCGGGATTTCCGTATCTGGCGATGTGCGAGCACACCAACTTCGTCTCGCCCGAGCATTTTGGCGGGCAGCGCATCGTCTACTGTGGCGATTACCTTCCGCCCGATCACGCCCACTTCAGCATGAGCGACGCCGAGATCCGGGCCGTCTTCGCCCCCTCGCTCAAGCGCTTCAACCCCGCCTTTGACGAGAGCTGGATCGACGATATGTGGGTATTCCGCGAGGCCTACGCCCAGCCCGTGCCGCTGCTCAATCACTCGCGCAACATCCCGTCGATCAAGACCCCGCTCCCTGGCCTGTGGTTTGCCTCGATGAGCCACGTTTACCCGTGGGACCGCGGCACGAATTACGCCATTCAGATCGGGCGTCAGGTGGCGGCCGAGATCGATCGCTGACGGCAGACCGCCTCCTTTTGTCATCCAGAAACAAATGGCGAGATCACCATCCCCGCGCTTCGCGCGGGGATGGTGATCTCGCCATTTGTTTCTGGATGACTTCCTGACTTCATCCCCCCGATATCTTGCCCAGTTGGGTTACCGCCGCGCGGAAGTCCTTTGGGTATGGCGCCTCGTAGGTGATGTGTTCGCCGGTGGCCGGATGGCGCAGGGTGAGCGATAGCGCGTGCAGGGCCGTGCGCCCGATCAGCGGACGTTCGTCGTCGGTGTCATGCGCCGAAGGCCGATAGCCGCGCTTGATCACCGACAAGAACAGCGGCTTGCCGTCGCCATACAGCGGGTCGGCGATCAATGGCGCGCCCAGCGCCGCGGCGTGCACCCGAATCTGGTGCGTGCGTCCGGTCTCGGGCGCCACCTCCAGCAGCGAATACCCCTTGAAGCGTTGGACGATCTTGAAGCGGGTGACTGAGGGTTTGCCCTCGCGCGTATCGACAACGGTGCGATGCCGCTTATCGCCGTCGACCAGCAGCGGCGCTCGACCACGCATTCGTCTTCCTGCGGCGCGCCAACGCACAACGCATGGTAGCGCTTCTCGGCCTCGCGCTCCTCAAACTGCAGGCTGAGCGATCGGTGGGCGGCCTCGGTCCGTGCGAAGATCAGCACCCCGCTCGTGTCGCGATCCAGGCGGTGGACCAGCCAGACCTTGCCCAGCGTGCCGGTCACGGCCGTATGCATGTCTTCGGTCTCGCTTCGGTTGGGGTCGTGGACGGCGCTGATGCCGGCGGGCTTGTTCACGACGACGATATCCTCGTCGACGCTGATGATGTCGATTTTCATGATGTCTCGGGCTCCTATTTGAGCGCTTCCAGGTCAACAAAGCGCGCGACGTCATCGGCGCTTAGGTAGGCGAGCCGCCGGCCGTCGGTCGTAATTGCGATGCCAACCGCGAAGGTGGGCGGGTCAACCCGGAAGACGACCCTGCCGCTGCGGGCCTCATGGATTGTAAGCGTCGATCCGGCCGCGCCGCTGGTTGTGGGGGATGGATACAACGCGGCCAGCCATTTGCCATCGCCGCTGAAGGCGATCCGATAGGTTTGAGCTTGCGCGCCGCCCTGTGGGCCGCTGACGGTCTCCGAGCCCGGTGTCACACTGTATTTCAGGTTGCCGCTGGCCGCGTCCCAGACCTTGATCCCGTCCTGGGCCGAGGCGGCGGCCGCGAGCTGGTTGTCCGGGCTGAGCGTGATCTGGAGGGTGTTGGGATCGCGCCGGAACTGGCGGACGAGCGCCCCGCTCCATTTTGACAGGCGTTCGCTGCGGGCGACGTCCCACACTTCGAGCCCGTCGCCGCGGGCGATCAGGATGCGCCCGTAGTCCGGGCTGACGGCAAAACTCTCAAACGTTGGCGTTTCGCCGGCCTTGGACGGCCGGAAGTAGCCGGTGTTCACCTTGTTCTCAAAGCTGTAATAGCGGATCTCGGACCCATCCCGCGGGCGGTAGAACAGGTAGCTGCCGCCGCTCGAGAAACGGGGCTGGGCGGCGCCTGGGAAGAAGTGGCTGATCGCGCCGTCGGCGTTGAGATCCACGACGTTGAGGCCGCTGGTCCCGTCGTTGGCGCTGGCGTTTCGGGTCTGAGCCACCGCATCCGAAACCGCCAACCGCGCGCCATCCGTGCTGAATGCGACGTCGACCGGCTGGCGCAGACTGGTTGGGAGCTGGCGGGCCAGGCGGCCCGTGCCGGTGTCGTACAACGCAAGTGCGCCACCCAATCTGGGCGCCGCCAGCAGGCGCCCGTCCGGGCTGAAGGCCAGGGCGCGCGCGGCGGAAGAGGACGACTGGGCATATCCGGCCGCTGCATTGATCAAGGCGCCCTGCTCGAGATCCCACACGCTAAAACCGTCATTGAGGATGACGATGGCCCGCTTTCCATCCGGCGAGGCGACGATGCTCTGGCTGCCAAATCGGCTGGCGGAAAGGGTCAGCTTGCGCAATGCGCGACCGGAACTGACATCCATCAACGCCAGAGTGGCTTCGTCGCGGGTCGAGGCCGACGTCACCAGCAGGACCGTGGCGCCATCGGCGCTCGCCCAGATCGGCCGGGCGAAGCCCGAGCTTTCCCGTACTGTGGTGATGACGCTGCCCGTCGCGAGATCGAGCGCTTGCACCCCGTTCAGGTCGCTGACAAAGGCCCGCTGGCTGTCGGCGCTGAACACGGCCTCGGCCACGAAACCGCTCGGGTTGCGGAACGAGCGCGAGGGGGTGTCCTTGCGCGCATCGATGAACTCGAGGCCGCGCCCAAAGGCTACCGCCGTCACCCAGTTGCCATCGGGGCTGAATCGAAGGTCGGTGGCCCGGCCCACCAGGCTCACCGCCGGGCGAAGCAGGGCGCCGGTGTTTCCGTCCCGGATTTCAATCGTGTTGTCGGTCGTGGCGATGGCGATCCGGTTGACGCCAAAGTGGTAATCGATGGATTGCGTTTGGGTGGCCTGCAGACTGGCCAGCAACAGCGTGCGCGGTTGATAGGTTGCCGCATCTCGCAGCATCAGGCCGTTGCTTCCCCCGCCCGCCGTCGCGATCGTCGCCGCATCGGGGCCCAGCCGGGCAAAAGTGTCAAAGGTCGAATGGCAGAGCTGCAGCCGCAGCGTTGTGGCGTCGTAGGCATACAGCCCGCTCGTGCTGCGGATCCAGATTGAACGCCCGTCCGGCGTCCACTGCGCCCGGCTGATCGCGCCGCGCCCGATCCGGCTGAGCTGGCCGTTGCTGAACCCGACGCTGCATTCGTCGCCGGTGGTCTCAGTCACCGGCCGGGGGGTGGGGGTCGGCGTGGGCACAACCTCGGGCGGGCGGCCGAACCAGGTAATCCCCGCGACGGCCGCGCCGATCGCAACGACGGCGACCCCGACCGCGATCAACCGCGCGACGAGTCCACGGGTGAGGCGGAAAGCCGGCCGAATCTCATCGTCGAGTCGCGACACGGCCGCTTCATCGGCGCCCACGTAGTCGCGGCCGGGCGGAATGGCAAGCGCGGCCTGGGTGGCGAGGGCCAGCCCGATTGTGTCTTCCTCGAACAGGCCCTGAAATTCGATATCGCGGGTGTCGTCGTCGGCGCGCGAGAGCGATTCGGCCAGCTCGCGCTTGGCCTTCCGGAATCGGCGGACCGCCTCGGCCGAGGAACACCCCAGCGCGTAGGCCAGGGCCTCGTTTTTGAGCCCGCTCACAAAACGCAGGCAGATCACCGCCCGGCCATCGGGCGAGAGCCCGCCCAGCGAATCCCAGATCAGCCCGCGCATCTCGCGCTGGATGACGGTCTCCTTGCCGGTGGCATCGGTGAGCCAGACCGGATCGTCCGATTCGGGACGGCCCCCCGTTGTACGGGCGGCGTTAAGGCGCACACCGCGCAGCCAATGCAGACGGAATTCCGAAGAGGGCAGGGGCAGGGTGGCCTGGGCGATCTCAGGCGCCTTGTCGGCCTGGCGCGTGATGAGATACGCCAGACGAACCGCTTCGATCTGGTGCTGGTGGATGAGGGCGTCCAGGGCGAGGGGTGGATTGGACTGTGTCACATCACGTAAGAAAAGCGAGTCTAGCACCGGGTCAATTGCGCGGCGGGCCACCGGGCGTTGATCACGGCTGAAACTCAGGAACGGAGTCCGCGTCTGACCCCGCTTGCGCCCGCGCTCAGGATGCCGATGATCTGTTCGGTGATGCGCAGGGCGGCCTCGCGCGGCGGCAGACCGCCCGGGAAGATGTTGCAGATGACTTCGCGGTCGGCATCGCTGCTGTCGACCTGCGGCCGATAGCCCAGGTAGGCGCTCAGCGCATCGGCCCGGCCCAATCCAGGGCGCTCGCCCACCAGGATGACGACGACCCGCGCATCGGCAATGCCATTGACGGCGTTCAGCAGGCCGACCCGCCCAAGGCGGACAAAGAAGGGCGGACCCATCCGCAGCCCCTGTTCGGCCAGGGCGATGCGCAGGGCGGGGAGCAGTTCGGGCAGATTGACCGTCACCGCGCGGGCCGACAAGCCATCCGAAACGAAGATCTGGACGTCCGCGCCGAGGTTGATATTGGCCCGCAGCGTCTCCATCGCCGGATCGGACAGCCGCCGGCCCAGGTCGGGGCGGAGCAGATACGTCTCGCGGTCGGGCGCCGCACTGGCGACGCTGAACAGGCCCAGTTCCTCGAGCAGTTCGGGCGGAACTGTCTCGGCCAGGGCGTCCTGAGTGATGGCGTGGTCGGCGTCGAAGACCCGCTGCGACCGGGTGCGCGGCCGCGCGCCCGCCCTGCCCAGTCCAATGCGGGCGGTCATCCGCGCCGTCGGGTCGGGAAGGTCGATGATGAGGTCACTCATTTGGGATGGGTTTTCTTAACAGAAGAAGGGAAGAAGGAAGGTTGTTTGCATTCTCTTCCTTCTTCCTTTCTTCTGTTAACCCCCGACGCGCCATTTTTGCAGGAGAACGGGAGAACGGGAGGTTTTCCATTTCTCTCTTCCTCCCGTTCTCTCGTTCTCCTGCAAGCGCATTTCGCGGAACTTCATCGGTTTTCCATCCACTGTTCAAACTCCGGCAACGGCCGCAAATGCAGGAGTTGGCGCAACGAGGCGGTGTCGTGAAAGGAGGTTGATTGATAGCTCAACATGGGATCGTCGCCGCCGGGCACGCCCATGAAGAAGTTGCAGCCGGCCGCCGCGAGCAGGATGGCCAGGCTTTCCAGATCGTTCTGATCCGCGCGGGCGTGGTTGGTGTAGCACACGTCCACCCCCATCGGCACGCCGGCGAGTTTGGCGCAGAAGTGATCCTCCAGCCCGGCCCGCGCGATCTGGCGCGCGTCGCGCAGATACTCGGGCCCAATGAAGCCCACGACCGAGTTGACCATGAAGGGTGAATAGCGCCGGGCCAGGCAATAGCAGCGGGCCTCGAGCGTAAGTTGATCCCAGCCGTTGTGCGCGCCGGCCGAAAGCTCGGATCCCTCGCCGGTCTCGAAATACATCACGTTCGGGCCGGCCACGTTGCTGCCGGCCTGGGCTAGCCCGCGGGCTTCATCGAGCAACCCGACCGAGATCCCAAACGAGGCGTTGGCCCGTTCGGTGCCCGCGATCGACTGGAACATGAGCCCCATCGGCGCGCCTGCCCGCAGGGCCGCCATCTGGGTCGTGACGTGGGCGAGGACGCAGTTCTGGGCCGGCGCGCCCTCGGCGTCGATGATGGACTGGGTCAGCGCGAGCAGGCGCGCGACGTTGTCGACGGTGTCGATGGCGTGGTTGATCCCGATCACGGCATCGCCGCAGCCAAAGGACAGCCCCTCCAGGATCTCGGCCCGGATGACGTCAGGGTCGTCCGTCGGGTGGTTGGGCTGCAGGCGCGACCCGAGCGTGCCGGCCAGGCCGAGCGTGGTGTTCGCCCGGGTCACCACCCGCAGGCGCGCGCTGGCCAGGGCCAGGTCGAGGTTCGACATGAGCTTGGCCACGCCGGCGATCATCTCGCCGGTCATCCCCGCTGACGCGCGCCGGATCGCCTCGGGGGAGGTCGTGTCGCGCAAGAGCCATTCGCGCAGCTCGCCGACCGGCCAGTCCTTGATCTCGGCGTAGACCGTTGGATCAACCGCGTCATCAATCAGGCGGGTGACCTCGTCGGCATCGTAGGGCGCGGCCGGGCTGTCGCGCAGCGCCCACAGCGGGATCTCGCTGAGCACATACCGGGCGGCCGCCCGCTCGATCGCCGAACTGGCCGCAACGCCGGCAAGGCGGTCGCCCGACTTCTCGTCGTTGGCTTTGCCCATGAGCTCGCGCAGATCGCGAAACTCGAAAACCTTGCCATGCAGTTTGCAGCGCAGAAGCATGGGCGCATCGTACTTGAATTCATCCTGAATATGAAGGGGGAGAACGCAATCCCCGCGCGTCGCGCGGGGATTGCGTTCTCCCCGAACCATCAGCGGATCGCTTCGATGGCGTATCATCGTGCCTATCCAACGATTTCGACGACAGGAGAAACGCGCATGCTCAAAATAGGCGATCCCGCCCCGAATTTCACGCTTGAATCCGACAGCGCCGGCACGGTCAGCTCGGCCGGCCTGGCCGGAAAGCGCTACGTGTTGTATTTCTACCCGAAGGACGATACGCCCGGATGCACCAAGGAGGCTTGCAGCTTTCGTGATAACTTGCCGCTGTTTGTCGGGATGGATGTTCCCGTCTTTGGGGTGAGCGCCGATGACATCAAGGCCCACGCCAAATTCACCGCCAAGTTCTCGCTCACCTTTCCCTTGCTGGCCGACCCGGAGCGGAAACTGATCGATCCGATGGGGGTTTGGGGCGAGAAGACATTTGCGGGCAGAAAATACATGGGTATCTTTCGGGCCACCTTCGTGGTCGGCGCCGACGGCCGCATTGAGCACGTCTGGGAGAAGGTCACGCCTGAGAAACACGCCGAGGAAGTGTTGACGTATTTGAGGGGCGAGCCGGGGCAGGTCGAAGCGCCGAAGAAGCCCGCGGACAAGAAGTAGCCGCCGCAACGCGCGCAGCGCCGGAGCAAATAACATGCCGATCGACACGCTGGTAATCGGGGCGGGCCTGGTGGGCGCGTGCGTGGCGCGCGCCCTGGCCGAAAGCGGCCGCAGCGTCCTGGTCGCGACCGCCCAGGGTGTGGCCGAAGGCGCCACCCGCAGGGCGATTGGCCTGGTGACGGCCGACCCCGAGCACCTGGAGGCCACCGAGGCGGGCGCCCGCGACTTGCTCGCCTGGGCGGGCCGGCTCAACGTCGCGGCGCGCCCGGTGACGGCCCGCTGGTACCCCAATCGGAACGTGATGCAGCTCGACGATCCCGCCGAGCGGGTTGATGCGCGGCCGGCGGCGCTGGTGGACCTGGCGAAGCTGACCCTGCGCCTGCTGCTGCATCCTGCGATTACGGTCCGTCAGCAGGTTGAAATCCGGGCCATCGAGCGCCCGCGCGCGACGCCGCTCAGCCCGCTGGAAGCCATCGCTGCCGGCGAGCGCATCTCGGCGAGCCGGATCGTGCTGGCGGCCAATGCCTACGCCGGCCTGTTGTCGCCCTATCTTGCGGATGCCATGATCCAGGCCCGCGGCGCGGTCTGGGTAAGCCGCCCTTTGGACCCGGGCGAGCTGCCAGGATTGGCCCAGCCCGTTGTTGTGGGCCGCGGTCGCCTCATTGCGGCCCAAACGCCGGATGGCCGGGTGCGGATCGGGTCTTGGACGGCTGCCGGCGGACCGGCGGCCAGCGAATCGGCCAGCGAGGATCCGGACGATCTCACCCGCCGATTCCTCAAGCGCAACTTCCCCGCCGCGCTCGAGGAAATCGCCTGGCGCCAGACCGGGGTATCGAGCGAGTCGCGGGATGGCGAGCCGCTGGTCGGCCGTCTACCCGGCGAGACCGGGGTGATGTACGCGCTTGGCGCCGGGCCCTTTGGCGCGGCCTGGGCGATGTCGATGGCGGCTCGGATCGCGGGGATGACTTGAGGCGCGTGCTGAGCGGATGGATGGCCATTTTGTGCGCCATCAACGTGTGGCGGTTCGGGGAGGCGATCGGGCTCGCCCGCTCTGTCCCCGATCTGGCCACGGCCACCCCGCCCATGCTCGCGGCCGGGTATGGCCTGGTCTTTGCAGTCGCCTTTGGGGGCTGCGCCTGGCTGGCCTGGCGGCGCCACCCCTGGGCGGGTCGGGCTGCCGTGGTATGCGTCGTGATGGCGTTTGTGGTCGGCGCTGCCCTGCGACTTGGTCTCGCCGCCTCGCCCGAGCCAGCGCTTACGCTTGGCTTCTATGCGATACTCAACGCTCTGGCCCTCTTGGTGACAATTGCCGTATCCCGGGTCCCACGAAACGCGTAAGGTGGTGGTGCCGGTCCTGCCGAATCGAGCTGCGGCAATCACAAAGAGCCAATCGGAGTCATGCCAAGTTTAAACAAGCCGTTGGCGGCAAGCCTCGTGGCGATTGCGATGTGGGCGCTGATCGCCCGATCCAGCCGCACCGGCGCTGTCGCGTCCGTTCAGGCCAGCGCAGTCGATTCGCCCCTGCCGACTCCTACGAATATTCCGACGGCGACCCCAACGAGCACGCCCACGCTCACGGCAACCAATACGCCGACGGCAACCCCGACGAATACGCCGACGCCCACGCCAACCCCGACCAGCACGCCGACGCCAACCCCAACCAACACGCCGACCAACACCCCGACCAACACGCCGACCAACACCCCGACCAACACCCCGACCAACACGCCGACCTTGACCCCGACAAGCACGCCGACGGCAACCCCGACCAACACGCCCACGCCGACCCCGACGGCAACCCCGACTAACACGCCGACGGCAACCCCGACGCCCGTGGCCATTCGATACTACTTTCCACGGGTGGCGCGCTGACGCAACGCTCGGAATCAAGCACAGCTTTCACAACTGACCATGACCCAAACACCCATCGATCGGCTTCGTGAACTTCGTGTCCAGGCCCAGGCCGGGGGCGGCCCCGAGCGGATCGCCGCCCATCGCGCAAAGGGCAAGCTCACCGCCCGCGAGCGCATCGAACTCCTTCTGGACAAGGGATCATTCAAAGAAGTGGACGCCTTTGTCACCAATCGCGCGGCTGGCTTTGGGCTGGAAAAGCAAAAGACGTTGACCGACGGGGTTATCACCGGCTGGGGGACGATCCGCGGCCGGCTGGTGTATGTCTTCGCCCAGGATTTTACGGTGCTGGGCGGGAGCGTGGGCGAGGCGCATGCCGGCAAGATCACCAAGATCCAGGACATGGCGCTCAAGAACGGAGCGCCGATTATCGGGATCAACGACAGCGGCGGCGCGCGCATTCAAGAGGGCATGTTCTCGCTCGTGGGCTACAGCGAGATCTTTCTGCGCAATACGATGGCGAGCGGGGTCATTCCGCAGCTCTCCGCGATCATGGGCCCGTGCGCGGGCGGGGCGGTCTACTCCCCGGCGCTCACCGACTACATCTTCATGGTCAAGAACACAAGCCACATGTTTCTGACCGGCCCGGATGTGGTCAAGAGCGTTACGCATGAGGACGTGACCTTTGAGCAGCTCGGCGGGGCGATGACCCACAACACCATCAGCGGGGTCGCCCATTTCGCCGTCGATAGCGAAGGCGATTGCCTGTTCATGATGCAGGAGCTGCTGAGCTATCTCCCCAGCAACAACATGGAGGAGCCGCCCTTCGTCCCCACCACCGACGACCCGCTCCGGATGGATGAGGCGCTCGACACGATTGTGCCGGACAATCCCAACAAGCCCTATGACATCAAAGAGGTCATCACCTCGGTCGTCGATGACGGGCGCTTCTTTGAGATCCAGGAGACCTACGCCGAGAACATCGTGGTCGGGTTTGCGCGCCTGGGCGGGCATTCGGTCGGTATCGTGGCCAATCAGCCCCAGGTGTTGGCGGGTGTGCTGGACATTGACGCGAGCGAAAAGGCCGCCCGCTTCGTCCGATTCTGCGACAGCTTCAATATCCCGATCATCACCTTTGAGGACGTGCCGGGCTTCCTGCCCGGTCTGGCTCAGGAGCAGGGCGGCATCATCCGGGCCGGGGCCAAACTGTTGTATGCCTATTGCGAGGCCATCGTCCCCAAGATTTGCGTCATCACCCGCAAGGCCTACGGCGGCGCCTACTGCGTGATGAGCCCGCGGGCCACCCGGGGCGATCTCGTGCTGGCCTGGCCGACGACCGAGCTCGCGGTCATGGGCCCGGACGGCGCGGTCAGCATTCTGTTCCGGCGCGAGCTGAACGGGGCGGACGATCCGATCGCCCGCAAGGCCGAGTTGGTCGCCGACTACCGGGCGGAGTTCGCAAACCCGTATGTGGCGGCGGCCAAGGGCCACATCGACGACATCATCGAGCCGCGCGAGACCCGCCCGCGCCTGATCAACGCGCTCGAGATGCTGCGCAACAAGCGCGACAGCAACCCGCCGCGCAAGCACGGCAATATCCCGCTATGATTTGAAACGTGTCCGATCAACTGGCTTCGACCCTGCGCGACCTGCTTTTTGAGCATCTGAACGAAGATGAGCTGGCGACGCTGTGCGGGGCGGTTGGGCTGGACTATGCCCAATTGCCCGGCGAGGGCAAGTTCGGCAAGACGCGCGAATTGGTGCGCGCTGCAACTTCGCGCGACAAGCTGAGGTTGCTGGCGGCCAGGACCCGCGACCTGCGGCCGGAGTTAACCGAGATTTTGGCCGCCGCTATGCCCGCGCCGCCGGCGACGGATGCGGCTGGCGGCGCGCAGCCCTTAGCCGGCCTATCGGTGGCAACCCTGCGCCGGTATCTCGTGCCAGCCGTCATCGCCCTGGCGATCCTGTTGTGCGTCGGAGCGGCCCTGGCCAGCGGATTGTTCGCGCCGCCCGGACCGCGCGGCGGTGTGCCCACGATCGTCGCCCCGGTGTCCGCCACGGGCGCGCCAACCGCGGCAGTTCCGCCGGTCGCTACGGCCCAGGGCGCGGTCCCCGTCGCCACCTTGATCGTCCCGGCTGCGCCCACGCGACAGAGCCCGCCCGCGCCCGCCGCATCAGCGACAGTTCCGGCATCGGTGGGGACGCCTGTGCCGGCGCCGACGATGATGACGACGCCTGGCGTGGTGATCACAGAAACGCCCGACGCGCCGGTCGCGCCGGGCTCGCCCGATCCGGCCCGAACCGTCGTTGAGCTGAACACCCAGCTCATCGAGTTCTACACCGGCAGGCTCGACGGCGCCGCGCTCACCCAGTTCTGGCGGGAGGGACCGCGCCAGAGCGTATTGACCTTTGCCGAGAGCCCGCTCTTGAAACTGCTCGGTTTGACCCCCCAGGCGCGGGTGGATTCGCTGGACGTGCAAATGAAGTACGTGAAGGATCCACTTGTGACGCAGAAGGGCGACAATCGGGCGATTGTCGAGTCGCGCGAGTACTGGCGCTATGCGAACACCAAGACCAGCCGGGTATTGTGCGAGACGCGCAACTACGTGTATCGGATGGCTTTCGAGAACGGCCGCTATGTCGTCGACACGTTTCAGGGTGAGTTGATCGACACGCGCTGCGCGGAGTAGTTGTATGCCGGGAACGAACATCCCCGCCCCGGCGGACGCCGGGGTGGGGATGTTCGTTCCTGGCACAAGTGGTTACGCGAATGAACAAGCGTTGGCTCAGTGCCCTCGTGGCGTCATTGTGCGCCGGCATCGTGTTGGCCGGTGTGTGGATGATCCTTAGCGCGCCGCTGCCCGCGCGGGCGGCGATGCCCGCCGACGCCATTCATGCTTCGGCGGCCGCCCACACCCGCGTGCTGTCGTCGACGGCCGCCGATATGGCCGCGCCTGGCACGCAGCCGAACGCGGTGTTTGGGAGTCCGGGTTACATCACAGATGGGCTCGGGACGCGCGGCACGCCGGTGTTGCCGATGTCGTGCGCGGCCTGCCATGTTGTTACGATCACCGGCGTGTCGGATGAAGCCGGCACTGGGGGTTGGAACGGGTCGATGATGGGCAACGCCGGGCGCGATCCGTATTTCCGGGCGGCGCTTGCGATCGCTGATACCCAGATCGGCGGGGCGGCTTCGTTCTGCGGGCGCTGCCATATGCCCGGCAACTGGGTGCGCGACGAAGCCCGGCTGAGCGAGAACCGGGTCCAGGCCTTCACCACGGCCGACATCGATCAGGGTGTGTCCTGTCTGGTCTGCCATCGGATGGTCGCCACAACGGCGCTGGCCGGCGAGGCCCCGCGCGACGCGGACGAGCGGGCGGCCGTGCCCACGGCCGGGATTCGGCTGGCGAACGCCCAGAACATTTACGATCGGCAGGACTATCGGCGCGGCCCGTTTGAGGTCGAGGCCTATCACAGTTGGCAACAGAGCAGCCTGCTCCTGTCGGCCCAACTGTGCGGCGGCTGCCACGACGTGAGCAATCCGATGCTGTCCCGCGGTGAGAACGGCGAGTATGGGCTGAATGCGTTGGATACCCCAGCGCCGGTGACGGCGACGCTGTTCCCGCTGCAACGCACCTACTCGGAGTGGGCGCTCAGCGCCTTTAACAGCATGACCGGCGTGGTCGAGGTGGCTGGGCTCTACCCTGGCTTGAAACGCATCGACGACACCGCCACCGGCGCCGTGACGGTGTGCCAGGACTGCCACATGCCCCGTTTCGAGGGCGTGCTGGTCAAGCTGCCCGACTACCCGACCCGCTACGTCGCCAACCACTCGCTGTATGGCGGTTCGCATCCCGATATGGCCGATTTGCTTGGCGCGATCTGGACCGGCTACGACGCCGAGTTCACCCCGGTGAAACAGACCCAGATGCGGATCGCCGCGAGCGAGGGCTTCACGAATCTGCGCAGCGCGGGCGTCAGTGTGGCGGCGACGCTCGGCGACGGGTTGGCAGTGACCGTTACCAACAACGCCGGCCATAAATTCCCGACCGGCTATGAGGAGGGCCGCCGGGCCTGGCTGCGGGTCGAGCAGGTCGACGCGCTTTCGGGGCGCAGCCTTTTCACCTCCGGCTTGTACTCGCCCGGCACGGGCCGGATCCTGTCCGGGACGGGGGATACTGCGCCGCGGGTGTATGAAGTTAAGTACGCGGTCGGGATCACCCTGGCGGCCCAGCTCGGCCGTCCGGAGCTGGCCGGCCCGGGCTTCAACCAGGTCTTGAACAACGAAGTGTACCGAGATACGCGCATCCCGCCGCGAGGGTTTGCCAACGCCCCCTTCGCGGCCGCCCAGGCCGAGCCGGTTGGGGCCGTCTACGCGGATGGGCAGTATTGGGACAGCGCGTCCTATCCGGTCGCGGCCTGCGCCAGCGCCATCACGGTCTCGGTGCTGTATCAGCAGATCAGCGGCGAGTATGCCGATTTTCTGGCCGTCCAGGCCAACTTCATCGTCACCGATGCCGTCCGCGGCCCGACCAACTGGGGGGCTCTGCTGGCCGGGCGCTGGATGCCGCCCGAGGTGCTGGCCAGCGCCGTCGTCGTCCGATCGGACGACGATGCGGGCTGCCCGCTCCGACGATGGTGGCTGCCGATCATGGCACGCTGATTTTGTAGCGGATGCGATATCCCCCGCCGCAGCGGGGGACATCGCGTCCGCTACAATCTCAACTTCATGGCCATCCTTGATACCGTCCGCGCGTTGGCGGAGGAGATTGGGCCGCGGGGCAGCACGACGGATACCGAACGCAAGGCGGCGGGGTATCTGACGGAGCGCCTGAGCGGACTCAACCTCGATCCCCAGACCCAGTCTTTCCAAAGCGCCCTGTCGGCCTACCACCCCTTCGCCCTGGCGATGGGCGTGACGTTGCTGTCGGTCGTGTTGTTCTGGCAGACCCAGCCGGTCGGGGCGGTCGCCGCGCTCGCGCTGGCCGCCACAGTATTGGTCTCGCTGATTCAGGAGATGCGCTTCCGGCCCAACTTGTTGCGCTGGATGCTGCCGATCGAGGACAGCCAGAACGTCTATGCCCGAATAGCGCCGCGCGAAGAGGCGACCCGGTCGGTGGTGATCACCGCCCACTACGATTCGCATCGCACCCCCCTGGTGTTCAGCTCTGCCGGTTGGATGAAGGTCTTCGGGTTGCTCACACCGATTGGGATTGGGAGCATCGCCGTGCTGGCTGGGCTGTATCTCATCGGCCTCTTTTTGCCGATCGACCTGCGGCCGGGCACTGGGATTGGCATGTTCACCGGATTGGCCCAGATCCTGCGCTTCGTCTCGCTGATCCCGGCCGTTCTTGTCCTGCTCGTCTTCGGGCTGATGTGGCAGGCTGATCGCAGCCCGTATTCGCCCGGCGCCAACGACAACGCCTCGGGCGTGGCGGTGGCCCTGGCCCTGGCCGAGCGCGCCCAGGCCGAGCCGTTCGCCCGGACCGAGCTCATCATCGCCTTCACCGGTTGCGAGGAAGTCGGCTGTTACGGGGCCGACGCGCTGTTGGCGACGTTCAAAGCCGAGCGCGCGGAGCGAATTCACTTCACCATCGACCAGGTCGGCGGCGCGGGTGACGACCCCGGCATCGTGCGCGGCGAGCGCTTTCTCGTCTCAGCCGCCAGCGATCCCGGGCTATTGGCCATCGCCGACGCCGTCATCGCCGCCCATCCGGACCTCAAGGCCGGGACCCGGACGCTGTCCGGCGCGTATGGCGAGCTCAGTCTCGGGGTCAAGCATGGTTATAAATCTATTGCGTTGGGCGCCTTCTCGCCGACCGGCGACCCCGGCGAGTGGCACCGCCCGACCGATACCGTTGGCAGGGTTGATGCGGCGGTGCTGGCCCGCTCCGAAGAGCTCGCCTGGTTGCTCCTGCGCGGCATTGATGGCGCTCCTGGTGCGGGCTGAGGCCGCATCCCGATGCAGACAGCGCGCAGGGCAGGCCCCACGCCCAATGGCGTTAGGTTAAGCTACGCATGCTCAAAATAACGCGCGAACGATCCCCCATTCTTGTCATCCTGAGCAAGCCCCTTAGGGCTTCGGCACACGCGAAAGCAAATGGGCGAGCGAAGGACCCCTGTGCCGTCGCGCAGTGGGCACGAGAATCGGCGAACGCGATTTGGTGCCGATCAAAGTATCGTCTCGCATTACGCTACAGGGGTCCTTCGCGCACCCAGATACGAGTTTTCGTGCCACGGTTCGGTGGGGTGCGCTCAGGATGACAAACGAGAGAAACGTCCGCCCGCATTGGTGCGCCGGCCTCGCAAGGCTTGGTATCGCGGCCGTACTGTTCCTGGCCGCCTGCGCCCGGGCCGAGACCCCCCGGATCACCCCGACCCCGTTTCGACTGCGCCTGATCGTTGACGCGTCGATGGCGCCGCTGGCGCGAGCGCTCACAGATGCCTACGCCAAATACCGGCCAAATGCCGGCTTTGCGGTCGAAGCCGGCAACGCCCGGGTTGCGTCCGAAGGTCTGTTCGGAGGACGGGCCGATCTGGCCCTGCTGGGGCTGGAGCCCGATCCCGGGCCAAACGGCCCGCCGCCCTGGACCCGCGAGCTGGCCTGGGAGGCCATCGCCGTCATCGTCCATCCCCAGAATCCACTGACCGCCCTCACGGTGCCCCAGGCCCGCGACCTCTTCTCGGGCGCGCGCAGCCGCTGGAGCGACGTGGGCGTGGCCGGGTTGGGCGACATTCTGCTCGGCGTGCGCGAGGAAGGTGACAGCGGACGGGTAAGCTTCGACAAGCAGGTGATGGGGACGACCCGTCTGTCGTCGAACGCGCTGGTGCTGGCCTCGCTCGATGTGGCGGTGAACACTGTTGCCGCACAGCCCTCCGCCATCATCTACGCGCCGGCATCACGCCTAACCGGCGCTGGCGCGCCCAAGGTGCGAGCTCTGACCCTGGACGGTGTGCCGCCTTCGTTTGAGGGCGTCGCGACCGGCGCTTATCCCGTTGTGCGCCCGGTCAACCTGGTTGCGCTGGCCGAGCCCAGCGGCGAACTGCGCCAGTTTGTGGCCTGGGCGCTAAGCAATGAGGGCCAGCGGGTGGCGGCCGATCTCGGATATGTCCCGGCCAATCAGATGCAGCGCTAGATGAAGCGAATCAACGGCTCAGTCCAGTTTTCAATCTGCGCTCATCTGCGTCAATCTGCGGATCGATTCCGTTCCATGCCCGCTCGGTCCGTCACGGGCACGGCAGGTTTTGTCCACAGATTAACGCAGATTCGCGCAGATTGTTCTATTCAGGAATGCAGAAGTCGCAAGGAAGGTCGATGACGGAAACAATTCAGAGCGGGCCGACTGATGCTGATTTCGGTCGTCCGTCATCGGTCGCAGGTCCGATCGCCGCCGTTAGGATCGCGGTCGGCTCCACCAATCCGGTCAAACTCGAATCGGTCCGCGAAGCCGCTGTGCTGATCTTTGACCGTGAGGCGGTTGAGGTGGGCTCGGTGGCGGCCGAGTCGGGGGTGTCCGCCCAGCCGATGGGCGACGCCGAGACGATGGCCGGGGCGAGCCGGCGCGCGCGAGAGGCCTTGGCCAGGCTGCCCGGAGCCGACATCGGGATCGGGCTGGAGGCCGGCATCGACGAGATCGACGGCCGGCTGTTCACCTTTTCGTGGTGCGCGGCGGTTGATGGCGCCGGGCGAATCCAGCACGCCTGCACCTCGCGTTGGGAGCTGCCCGCCCCGGTCGCCGCCCTGATCCGGGATGGCCTGGAGCTGGGGGATGCCATCGATCGGGTGTATGGGCGGGCCAACGCGAAGCAGCAGGAAGGCGCGGTCGGGATCGTCACCCGGGGGCGGCTGACCCGGGCCAGGCCCAGGCGCCGGCGGTGGTGCTGGCGTTGGCGGGATTGGTATGGGGGGAATGAATTCAGAATGCAGAATGCGGAAGTCAGAAAGGCAGTTGAGGCGATCAGTCCGTTTCGAATCGCGCTTGGCCCAGAGTTCGACCGGCTCGCGCCCGAGCTGCGACAGCACTATGATCTGAACGTTGGACAAGTCCTCGTCATCGAGGGCGGGATGACGGCCTGGAACCGGCTGGCCTTTGCCCAGGGCCTGCTCTCGTTCATGCCCGTCCCCGGCGCGGACATCCCGGTCCGGGTCGAGCACCGCCTGATCGCGGACGCCGACGGGGCGTGGGGGCTGGAGTGGCGGCGGCGCTTCGCCCACCCGCGCCGGCCGTTTGGCAGTTACACCCTGACCAAACCCGCCCGCCGGCCCGGCCCGTATGTCATCGATTTCTTCAACCAGCCGGCCACGATCGGGCTGACCCTGCGCCTGGACATCGAGGACGGCGGGCGGGCGTTGCGGATGACCAGCGACGGCCCGCAATATGCGGTGCTGGGCCGGCGGCTGCTGCCCCTGCCGCCCGGGGCGCGGCTGCGGGTGGATGCCCTCGAGCGCGTGCTTGACGATGGCGGGCTGGCCAGCGAGATCGCGATTCGCCATCCGCTGTTTGGGCGGATGTTTGGGTATTCGGGGATAACCCGAATCGCGTAGCTGCTCAGGCCACGAGCGGCGTGCACCTCATCATGTCATGCTGAGCGCGCCCATCGTACCGCGGCACGCCCTTCCGTTCTGGGCGCGTGAAGCATCTCTGCTTTGGCCGGGCGGGCTTGACCGGCCGCGTTTGCCGCGCTGGCTCTGACCTGCCGTGGTAGAGACCCTTCGCCAGGCCGCTTCGCACGCGCCTGCCTACGCTATGTGGCCTGGCTCAGGGTGACAAGCAGCCCTACGGTCGCAACACATCCATCTTCGACGGCGGCGAATCCCCGCCGCTGATGCTCAGCAGCCGCCGGCCGGGCGGGTCGAAGACGGCGACCAGCGGCTCGGCGCTGCCGAGGGTGGCCGTCACCCGCTGGCCGTCGACTTTGACCGTCAGGCGATAGAAGGCCAGGTAGTGCAGGTAGAAGGCCTGGGCGTCATCGACCGGGGTATCGGACAGAAACATGGGCAGGATGCGCTTGATGCGGGGGAGCGGGCGGGTGACGAAGCGGCGGAACTTGGCGTCCTTGATCAGCATGAAGATGGCTCCGCCGGGGTAGGGGGCGCGATAGAAGCAGCCGGCCCGGCAGACTCCGCTGGCGACGGCGGCGATGCGCCCGGCGTCAACGCCCGGGCTGAAGGCGACCTCGGCCTGGCTGAGCTCGGGGATGGCCTCGCGTTCGCCCAACGCCTTGAGCTCCAATGCGGCGGCCAGCATGCGGGCCGGCAGCCCGGCCGCCGGGTTGGCCCACGCCCATAGCCAACTCGCATCCTCGTCGGACTCGGTTCCGAGGACCTGGACGGCCAGCTCGAGCTCCTGGTCGTGGGCGTCCTCGAAGATCAGCGTGCCGCGCTGGGCGTCGAAGGACCAGCGCTTGCGGCCGAGCATGGCCTCGAGGTAGACCTGCTTGTCGAAGCTGGCGATGGCGTGGCGGGCGTACAGCTCGGCGAAGGACATGCCGGTATTAGACCGCAGGGCGGGGTGTCGGTGATCGACCTCGGAGGTAGGCGCCCGCAGCTCCATGCTTGCAAGGCTCTACGGCGCCCACCTCCGAGGTTGATCGCACCGGTGCCCGAATTCTTGCTCCCCGACCCGCTGCGTGGCCATTGGAATTCGACTAAGATACGTGGCATGACGACGGCGCGTGAACTCCCGATTCGGCTGGACATGGCCGCGATTGCGGCGTTTTGTCGGGCGCGCGGCATCTCGCGTCTCAGCCTGTTTGGGTCGGTGTTGCGCTCCGACTTCGATCCCATTAGCAGCGATTTCGACGTCCTGGCCGAGTTCAGGCCGGGCGCCCTCGACCAGGTGGGTTGGGAGTTTGAGCTGTATGGGCATGCGTTATCCGAGATCATCGGCCACCGCGTCGATCTGGTAACGAATCCACGCCCGTGGTTGCGCGAGACGCTCAACAAGGAACCGCTGCCGATCTATGTCGAAACGTGATCCGCGCGGTCCGTTGTTTGACATGCGCGCCTACGCGCTCGGCGATTCGTATCGCCGGCACGATGTCGCTTTGATCATCGCGCGAGCGACCTTGCGCGCCTTGCGCTGGAGGGCGCTCGAGGTTATTGGGGAAACCTGAGAACACTGATGGATATCCTATCCAACAGCGCCATCTTGATCACTCTGGCGATCTGCTCCGCTTGCCTGATCTTGGCACCGTTTCTTGTCACGATTCTTGGGATTCATCTTCTGAGTCGTCGACCGCATCTTCGAGAAACTGGCGCTGGGCTCGCTATGGGCACAGGCGCGCTAGCAGCGGCTGGGTTTGTTCTGGGGGCGCTTGTGATAGCCCGATTGTTCGCCAATGAGTTTCTCTTCTTCCTGCCATTCTGGATTCTCCTTGGGCACCTCTATGTTGTCGACGAGATGCGTCGGATTCGGTGGCAATGGGCGCTGATTCGAAGACATTTGAGGCGAATGTGCCGAGCCTGGCGCCCGGAGTTGAGCCCGACTTGGATCGCGACACGGCTGCGAATTGAGGATGGGCTGCATACTTGCGACGCGACCTGAGATACGATGAACTGCACCAATTTAGACCCCGTAGCAAGTTTCGCGCTGGTCGCAATTGTTCTCGGGCTTCGTTCTGTGCTCGGCACATGGGTACTCTGGCGCAAGTCCAATCGGCCGATTGGCGTTGATGCCGCAACCTCGCCCATGCCCACCATCCATTACCCCCCGCCCGCCTTCAACCTCGCCGACGCCGCCCGGATCGCCCAGAGCCACTTTGGCATCGACGGGGTCGTCACCCCCCTGCCCGGCGAGCGCGACCTGAACTTCCGGGTGGACGCCGAGGGGGCCAGCTACGTGCTCAAGATCGCCGGGGCCGAGGAGGAGCGCGGCGCGCTGGAGATGCAGCACGCCGCCCTCGCCCACCTCGCCCGGCGCGAGCCCGGGCTCGGCCTGCAACGGGCCATCCCCAACCGCAGCGGGGAGACCATCATCACCGTCACCAGCGGGCAGGGGCAGGCCCACCTCGCCCGCATGCTGACCTACCTCGAGGGCACGCTGTGGGCCCGGGTCAACCCGCATTCGATGGCCCTGCTCGAGAGCCTGGGCGGCGTGCTGGGCGCCCTCGACCGCGGTCTGGCCGACTTCGATCACCCGGCCGCCCACCGCGCGCTCAAATGGGACTTGCGCCAGGCCGGCTGGATCCGCGACTACGTCGGCCACATCGAGGACGCCGGCCGGCGGGCCGTCGTCGCGCGCTGGCTGGCCGACTTCGAGACCCGGGTCCGCCCGGCCATGGACGGCCTGCGCCAGGCCGTGATCTACAACGACGCCAACGACTACAACATCGTCTGCGGTCGCAACGGCCAGGCCGTGACCGCCGTGATCGATTTCGGCGACATGTGCCGGACCAACGTCATCGCCGAGCTGGCCATCGCCGCCGCCTACGCCGGGATGGGCCTGCGCGATCCGATCGCCGGGATCTGCCGCCTCATCGCCGGATACCACGCCGCCCTGCCGCTGAGCGAGGCCGAGCTCGAAGTCCTGCACACCCTGATCTGCATGCGCCTGTGCGTGAGCGTGACCAACTCGGCCTACCAGAAGACGGTCGAGCCGGGCAACGCCTATCTCACCATCAGCGAGACGCCCGCCTGGGCGCTGCTCGAGGCGCTCTCGGCCGTCCCGGCCAACTACCCCTCTACGCCTATCGGGCCGCCTGCGGCTATCCCGCCCACCCCCTGGCCGAGCGGGTGACCGCCTGGCTGCGCGCCCACCAGCCCGAGTTCAGCCGGGTGGTCGAGCCCGACCTCAAGACCGCCCCCCTGATCTACACCGACTGGAGCGTGGGCAGCCTCGAGATCGGCACGCCGGCCGACATGACCGACGCCGAGGGCTTCACCGAGCGGATCTGGAAGCGGATCAAACAGGCCGGCGCCGTGGCCGCCATCGGGGGCTACGACCACGCCCGGCCGGTCTACGGCAGCGAGGCATTCCGCCATCGCGGCAACGACCGGCACGAGTGGCGGACCGTGCATATCGGGCTGGATGTCTTCATGGACGCCGGGACCGCCGTCTACGCCCCGCTCGACGGGGTCGTGCACAGCTTCGCCAACAACGCCGCCGACTACGACTATGGCCCGTGCATCGTCCTCGAGCACAGCGTCGCCGACGCGGCCGGCCCGCTGAAGTTCTTTACGTTGTACGGCCATCTCAGCCTGGATTCGCTGGACGGGCTGCATGTGGGCAAGGCCTTCAAGGCCGGCGAGCGCCTGGCCGCCTTTGGCAACTACCCGATCAACGGCAACTGGCCGCCCCATCTGCACTTCCAGGTCATCCTGGACATGCTCGACAAACGGGGTGATTTCATCGGTTCCTGCCTGCCCAGCCAGCGCCCGATCTGGCTGAGCGTGTGCCCCCACCCGAACCTGATCGCCCAGATCCCCGCATCGCTCTTCCCGGCCCCGCCGGCCAGCAACGCGACGCTGCTCGCCGCCCGGCGGGCCCGCCTGGGCGGCAACCTCAGCCTGTCGTATCGCGAGCCGCTCCAGATCGTGCGCGGCTGGAAGCAGTGGCTCTACGATGTCGCCGGGCAGCGCTTTCTCGACGCCTACAACAATGTCCCCCACGTCGGGCACAGCCACCCCAAGGTCACCCGGGCGGTGGCCGAGCAACTCGCCGTGCTCAACACCAACACGCGCTACCTGCATGAGAATATCCTGCGTTATGCGGAGCGCCTGGCCGGCCTGCTCCCGGCCCCGCTCAGCGTGTGCTATTTCACCGCCAGCGGGAGCGAGGCCAACGAGCTCGCCCTGCGCCTGGCCCGGGCGAAGACCGGCCAGCGCGACATGATCGTGATGGACGCCGCCTATCACGGCCACACCAACACCCTGATCGACATCAGCCCCTACAAGCACAACGGCCCGGGCGGCACCGGCGCGCCCGAGTGGGTCCACGCCTCGCCCATCCCCGACACCTACCGGGGCGAGTTCAAGGCCGCCGATCCCGGAGGCCGGGGCGAAATACGCCAGGCGCGTGGCCGAGGTCGTCGCGGGCGTGCGAGCGGGCGGGCGGGGGATCGCCGGCTACATCGCCGAGACCTTCCCCAGCGTGGGCGGGCAGGTCATCCCGCCCGCGGGCTTCTTCGACGGCGTGTATGCGGCAGTGCGGGCCGCTGGCGGGGTGTGCATCGCCGACGAGGTCCAGACCGGCTTTGGCCGGACCGGCGACACGTTCTGGGCCTTCGAGCGCTACCGGGTCGTCCCCGACATCGTCGTGCTGGGCAAGCCCATCGCCAATGGCTATCCGATGGGGGCCGTCATCACCACGCCCGAGATCGCGGCGGCCTTTGACAACGGGATGGAGTTCTTCAGCACCTTTGGCGGGAGCACCGCCGCCTGCGCCGCCGCCCTGGCCACCCTCGAGGTCGTGGAGGAGGAGGGCCTGCAGCGCAACGCGGCCGAGGTCGGCGCGCGCCTGCTGGCCGGGCTGACCCGGCTGATGGAGCGCCACCCGATCATCGGCGATGTGCGCGGGGCCGGGCTCTTTCTGGGAGTGGAGTTGGTGCGTGACCGCGCGACCCGCGAGCCGGCGCCGGTTCAGGCGTCCTACGTCGCCAACCGGATGAAGGACTTCGGGGTGCTAATCGGCACTGACGGGCCCTTCCACAACGTGCTCAAGATCCGCCCGCCGCTGTGCTTCGAGCCGCGCAACGCCGATTTCTTGCTGGAGATGCTGGACCTTGCGCTGGGGGAGGATGGGGCGCGGCAGGTTCTGTCCGCAGATTAACGCAGATTTGCGCCGATTCAATTTCTGGTTCTGGCTGTTCGCGTGGCGCACGGCGTTTGGCTTGCTCGAGTCGAATACCTTCTCCCAGCGGGAGAAGGTGCGCGGGTCAAGCGCCAAGCGCTTGACCCGCGCGGATGAGGGGAGCGGTAAGCCTTGATGTGACCTGGGTGGAGCAATAGAAAAACCGGGCAATTGGCGCCTGGCCCTGAAAGGGCCACATGTGATAGCCCAGGGCGAAGCCCTGGGTCGCGGCACCATGCGCAGGATGAGCCCTGAAAGGGCGCAATAGGTATCCGTTTGGTGGGCAGACCTGGCGGGTTGTGAACCCTGACGTGCTATGCCGCCCTTTCAGGGCGGGAATCGGGCGTGGATTTCCCAGGGCTTCGCCCTGGGCTATCTCATCCGGCCCCTTCGGGGCCGCCCGTCGTCTGTCATTTCGTTGTCGCCCCTTCCGGCGGGTTGAATTCCACCCCGCGCGTGACCGACAGCGCGAAGTCGCCGATCACGCGGGCCATGTGCTCGCGCGCGACGTGCTCGTCGAGCTCGGCCGGCAGGTCGAGAAAACCCCGCCCGGCGGTGTCGTCGATGGGGTGGGCGAGGGTGAAGTGGTTGGCCCCGGCGATCATCCACAGATGCCGGTCGCCGCGCGCGCCGCCGATGGCCTCGTCAAAGGTCCGCGTGATCGGATCATGGATCGCCGCGCCCTCCTGTTGGTAGCGCGCGGCGCTGGCCGCGATCACCCCGTCCCGCGTCCCACCGATGAGCAGCAGCGGCATCTCGTCGCTGACCGCCAGCACGGTCCCGGCCGGGAAGCCCAGCATCAGGCTGGCCTGGGTGTGCCCGCCATACGAAAACGCCCCGCGAACGCCGGGGAAGTATCGGCGATCTGCGTTTTGCAGGGCGACCGTCCCGCCGGCCGAGTGCCCGCCCAGCACGACCGCATTCAAGTCGAGCGCGCCAACCAGCGGCGAGCGCGCCCAGGGCGCGTTCTCGTTGAGGGCGTTGAGGGCGTTCAGGATCGGCCCGAGGGCCAGGCTGCTCGGGCCGCTGCCATACGTGTCGGGCCGGACCTTGTCCAGGTCGATCCCGCTGGTCAGCCCGATCACGCCCGGGATGGTCTCGCCCACCCAGCCAAAGGTCACCACCGCCAGCCCGCGTTCGGCCAGGGCGACCGCCAGCCAGTGATAGGCCTCCGGCCCGAGGTTGATCCCATTAAAGAACACGAGCACGGGGAAGGGCGCGCTGGCCTTGCGCGGGGCGACATTGCCCGTCATGCGCTCGTCCTGGCTGCCCGACAGCTCGGCCGGGTAGTAGACCTTGAGATGAATCGTGTCGTAGGGCGCGGACGCGGAGTCGACCCGGGCGGCGGAGTAGAGCGAGCGGATCACGCTGCGACCAGCCGTTCGATCTGCGCGCCGGTCAGCGCGTAGCGATAGGCGTGCTCGATATCCGAGCCTTCGGGCAAGGGCGACATCCAGCAGCCGGGCGTGGAGACGATGAGTTCGTCGCCCGCGAACGGCCAGGGCGAGACGACATACGCCCCGTCCCGCGGATGAACCGTCACCGTGATGTCGTCGTTGACCCCCTGGGGCACGTTGAGGAAGGCCGCCTCGCCGCGCGCCTCGGGGTGGGTGAGGTGGAAATACAGCGCCAGCGTGTCGAAGAACTGGAGCAGCTTGTAGTTGTGAAACGCCCAGGCCTCGAGGGCGAGATGGGCCTCGCGCGGATCGGCGCTGATGCGGGCCTTGAGCTGGGCCTGGCGGGCGAGCTCGCCGTCCAGCATCGTCATCGCCGCGGGCTTGACCTCGGCCGGGACGTTGTTGATGATGATCCGATCGGACAGGCCGTAGCGCCCGTTCCACAGCCCCCAGGTGTGCATCGACGAGATCAGCCCGGCGACCGGGTTGAAGCGCGCGTTGAACTCGGGCGAGCGCGTGCCGGAGGCGATCAGGGCCGCCATGGGGGTCTGGGTGAGATGCCAGGGCAGGCCGGTCTTTGGGTCGCGCCCGGGTTTGGCGTCGATGGCCTCCCAACCTTCGTCGTGATGGGCGGTAACGAAGACCATCGCCTCGCGCGGTTCGAGCGGGGCGAAGCGGGCGTTGCCAAACGCCAGGGCCAGTTGCCCGCTCATGCGGGCGTGGTCGGTCTGGCGGATGATGAAATGCGGGCGCCCGGGCGCGGCGGTTTGGACGATCATGCGAACCTCCGAAGGCTAGCGGGCTTCGCGCTCGCCGCCCCACAGAATGCGGACCAGGCGCTCGCGCATCGGCACGCCCAGCATGCGGTCGGCGAAGACGTTGGCCGGGTCGAGCTCGGCCACGTTGCGGCGATAGGTCAGGTCGTGCTGGGCCAGGGCCGGGCGCAGGGCCGGATCGACCGGCGCCGCGGCGGCGACCAGGGCGAGCCAGTGCTCGAGGTAGGTCCACATGAGCGGCTCGACCTTGGCCTTGAAGACCTCAAATGGCACCAGGCCGCAGATCGCCACTGGCGAGAGGGTGGCCCGGATGAAGGCGCTGTAGGGGGTGAACTGGACGTAGTCGGCCTCACGGCGCAACTTGATATGCGCGTCGTTGAGGGCCTCGTAGTACTTTGCGAGATGGGCGGGCACGGCCGATAGCTCATAGCGCGGGATGAGGTCGATCAGACAAAACACCTGCGGGGCGGTCCCGAGCGCGATCCCGAGGTGAGGAACGTCGATGCTGTCGTTCAGCCAGGTGGTCAGATGCAGGTTGGAGAAGCCACTGTCGGGGTTGCCGATCCATGAGCGGATCATCCAGTCGACCGGGCTGCCGTCGCCGGTGTAGGTTCGCATGTTGCCGCGCAGGTTGCCGGCGGGGTCCTTGATGTCGCGGATGTCGGCCGCCCGCAGGTCCTCGCGCAGGCGCAGCGCCCCGCTCAGGCGTTCGAAGAAGCGGTCGCGCAGGGCGTGCAGATAGCGGAAGACGGCGGTGGTGTCGTTCTTGTTGCTGGCATCGAAGATGTCGGCCAGGTGTTGGGTGGTTTCAGCCATGGTTTTCCTTGAGTCAGTAGTTTAGTTCTGAAATGATATTCCCCGGCGGAGCCGGGGGATATCGTTTCAGAACCAACACAATCAGCCCGTGGCCCGCTTCGGATACAGGCTCGCCATGTTCTTCTGCGTGCCCCGGCTGAGGCGATAGCCCGCGATCGCAAAGGCGAGGTTGCTGATGGAGTTGAGAATCTGCTCGACCCACTGCATCGACTCGGTCCGCACGCCGGTCCGGGCCAGGCCCTGCAGCAGCACGATCATGACAATGTTGAGGATGAACAACCCGGCCACGATCTTTTGGCCTTGCTTGAAGGCCTGCCAGGCCGCCAGCATGCTGGTCGCAAAGTTGGCCACCGTCGTCGCGCCGAGCAGGATGAAGTTCCAGGTCCGGGTGCTCGGCGAAACCGTCGCCACGATGGCGGCGATGCCCAGCGCGGTCAGGCTGGCCGCCAGCGGCATGATCCAGGGCGACATCGGGGCGGGCTTGCCCTGCATGGCCCGTTGGGCGCGCCACAGGGTGTAGGCCAGGAAGATGAAGCCGGGGGTGAGCAGGATGAAGAGCGTGTTGTCCATCCAGACGATGTTGGCCCCGGTCGTCGCCACGTTGAGCTTCCAGGCGGCCTTGGTCCCGCCGCCCAGCATCGCCAGCCACGCGCCGAGCAGGGCCGGCCAGCGGCTTCTGCTTTCGGCGGTCGCGATCATCTGGGCGAGGTAGAAGAGGCCGATCGAGGACAGCGCGACGGGCACGAAATCCTGCAGGGCGAGGGCGATCGAATATTGTTCCATGAGGGTGTGTCAAATTCCTGTAAGGGTGAAGAACTCGCGCAACAGCGCCGCGAGCGCTTCGGTCTGGCGCTCGCAGACGTAGGTGCCGGCATCCGGAATGATGCGCATCTGAGCGTTGGACATTGCCCGACAGGCCGGCGCGACATACGCGCGCAGGCTGTCGTGCTCGCCGGCCAAGAGCAGGGTCGGGCAGGCGATGCGCGGCAGCAGGCTGGCGAAATCGTGGCTGAAGACGGCCTCGTAGGCGGGCGCGTAGCGCAGGCCGGCCCTCAGGGTGAGCAGGGCCTCGCGCTCGCCCAGGGCCAGCGGCACGCCCGGTTCCTTGGCGAAGATGCGCGCCCAGATCGCGCCGAGATGCGCGCCATCAGGGCTCGGCGCGATGCGGTAGACGGCGGTGGCCAGGAAGCGGGCTCGCTCCTCGGCGCTCAGATACGGCGGGCCGGACAGCGCGAGGGCGCGAACCCGATCAGGCCGATCGACGGCAATCTGGGCGGCGATCGAGGCGCCGGTGTGGTGGCCAAACAGATTGCATGCGCCCACGCCGAGCGCGTCCAGGGCGTCGATGAGCGCTTCGGACCAGAGTTCGACTGTCGGCAGTCCGTCAAGGGCAAATGAGCCTCCGAATCCGGGCGTGTCGAGGGCGATGGTGCGCGTCACGCCGGCCAGGGCCCACATGAGCGGCTCGTACATGACCGAATCGCTGGCGGTCTGATGCAGGAGGACGAGGGGCAGGCCGACACCGTTCCCGGCTGCGCGGTAGTGGATCTGGCCAAAACGGGTCTCGGCGTAGCCTTTGCGCAGGTCGGTGCTCATACCCCGGAAGTTGTCATGACATTGTATCATTACGACAATGGCAAATGTTTTCGAGATCATCCCCCGCACGAAGCGCGGGAGATGATCTCGCCAATCTGATATTGACAGGAGAGAACCGCAATGACAGACGCACTCGGCTGGCGCAAGAAATTCGGCGTGCTGGCCCCCAGCACCAACACCATCGTCGAGCCCGACTTCTACGCCATGCGCGTGCCGGGCGTGACCGCCCACTTTTCGCGGATTCACATTCGCAACCAGAACCTGGGCAGCGACAAGGACTTTGAGAACCTGCTGGCCGAGATCCGGGTCGAGATCAACTACGCCATCGACCGGGTGATGACCTGCGAGCCGGACTACATGGTCATGGGTATGAGCGCCGAAACGTTTTGGGATGGGATGGAGGGCAATCGGCTGTTCAAGACCCGGGTGACGGAGCGGGCGGGCGGTCTCGACGTGGCCACCGGGGCCGAGGCTTGCGAGAAGGCCCTCGGCCTGTTTGGCGCGAAGCGAATCGGAGTGGTCACCCCGTATCAGCCCATCGGCGACCGAAACGTGGTCCGTTTCTTCAACGATATTGGGTTTGATGTGCCGAAGATCAAGGGCTTGCGCTGCCCAACGGCGATTGCCATCGCCCACGTGACCGAGGACGAGCTGCGCCGCTCGCTCATGGAAGTGGACGGCCCCGATATAGATGCCCTGGTCCAGGTCGGGACGAATCTGAGTATGGTCCGTTTGGCGGAGGAGGCCGAGCGCTGGCTGGGAAAACCGGTCATTGCCATCAACGCCGCGACCTGGTGGTGGGCGTTGCGCCAGAATGGGATCGAGGATAAGGTCTACGGCGCCGGCCGGCTGCTGCGGGAGTTTTGATACGCGACGAGAAGGTATTGGAGAGATCGCATGCCCCGCGCGAAGCGCGGGGCATGCGATCTCTCCAACACCTTTTAGGGCGGCGTCTAGATGCGCGCGTCCAGCATTGACGCGCGGAGGAGATGGGCGCGGTGGCGGGCGGGGTCGGCGGCTTCTGCCCGCAAGGCCGCATTGCGGCTCAGGCGCTCGCCCAGGTCGCGGGCGTTCATCCAGCGCGAGTTCTGGTCAGTGACTTGCTGCACGAGTTCGAGCGCCACCCGCCGTCGCTCGGTGGCGTAGGCATCAAGCAAGGCGTCGGCATCGCCGCCCTCGGCGATGGCGCCGAATGCGCCGGCCAAGGCATGCGCGTCGTGGATGCCGCTGTTCATCCCCATCCCGCCTGTTGGATTGTTGACGTGGGCGGCGTCGCCGGCCAGGACGACCCGCCCGCGCCGGAACGTGTCGGCCACCCGCCGATGCACGGTGTAGGTCGAGCGATGCAGGATCGGGACCGGCCCGGTCTGAATGCCGATCAGATGGGCGAAACGGTTTTGGATGGCGTTGTCCGTTAACGCAAGGTCTTCGTCCTCATCTTCGGCCAGGCGGAACACCACCCGCACGACTTCCGGGAGTCGCATCAGGATCACCCACTCATGCGGGTCGAAGATGTAGCTGACCGGCCCCATGCCCGGGAAAATAGGTGTGAAGTCAAAACGTGTGGCGATCAGCAGGAAGCGATCGGTGTAGGTCGCGCCGTCAAAGCTCAGCCCCAGACCTTTTCGCACCGCGCTGCGCGCGCCATCGGCCCCGAGGAGATACTCGCTGATCTCCGTGCGCGGCCCGCCGGGCGTGGCGAAGGCCGCAACAACCCCATCCGGCCCCGCCTCAAAACCGGTCAGCGCATGCTCAAAGCGCACGTCGGCCAGGCCCGTGGCGCGCAACGCTTCGAGCAGGATCGGCGTGACGGCGCTCTGCGGGCACTGGAGCCGAAAAGGGAAGGGCGTGTCGCCGGTGATCCGGGCGTACTCGAACTCGGCTACCCGGGTCCGCGTCTCACGTTCCCAGTACTGCAGACGGTCGACCCGGAAGCCTTTGGCGACGATGGCATCGGCGACGCCCCATTCGCGCAGCATCTCAAGCGTGGGCGGGTGCCAGGTGCTGGCGCGCGCCTCACTGCCGAGCCCGGGCTGGGCCTCGCGCACCCGCACCGCGAGGCCGCGGCGGGCCAGCGCCAGGGCGAGCGACAGGCCAACTGGCCCGGCGCCGGCGATGAGGATCGAGGGTAACTTGATCATGCTGATTCACACGAGCAGCTATTCTAAACATCCTGCGCGATCACCCTCCCCGCGCGAAGCGCGGGGAGGGTGATCGCGCCACCAACTGCCGGCTTACTAAACTGGTTGACAAAGATAGATTTTAGTGGTATAGATTGAGCTAATTCGGCGCCGGCCCACCAGTCTTTACGATCTGGGGCACGGCGCTCTTTCGTGCAGGGAGGTGGTTTATCGCTAGTTTAGTAAAACCTAACCCCATGTGCGTCATGGATATGTGAGCAAAGCTACCACGAGGTGGCGCGGTCCGCAAGGTGAGCCTCGTCTCGTGCAGCTTCTCAGTTCCGTCTGGCCGCAAGGCCAGCATGTGTTCGAGAAACAAAAGAGGAAAGAGGAAATGAACAAGAAGATTGCCCTTGGATCGCTGTTGCTCGTGAGCAGCCTGATCCTGTCGGCTTGCGGCGCTGCCGCGACGCCGACCGCCGTTCCCCCCAAGCCGACCGAAGCGGCGAAGCCGGCCGCCACCGCGGTCCCTGCGGCGACCGCCGTGCCCGCCAAGCCGACCGACGTCCCCAAGCCGACCGCTCCCCCGCCGACCGCCACGCCGAAGCCCGTCGAAGTGACCTTCTGGCATGCGTATGGCACCGGCAGCGCCGAGGAAGTTGCGATGGGCGAGCTGGTCAAGACAGCCGCCGCGTCGCCTGATCTGGCCGGGATCAAGATCAACGTGCTGCAGATCCCGTTCAACGATATCTTCAACAAGTACCGCACGGACGTCGCCGCCGGCGGTGGCCCGAGCATGTTTATCGCGCCGAACGACAGCCTGGGCGATGACGCCCGCGGCAAGCTGATCGCCGACATCACCGACCTGGCCAAGGGCAAGTTGGAAGGCTATGGCAAGCTGGCCGTCGAAGGCATGAGCCTCGAGGGCAAGCTGTATGGCATCCCCGAGTCGCTCAAGGCCGTGGCCATGTTCTACAACAAGGATCTGGTCAAGGAAGTGCCCAAGACCACCGACGACCTGCTGAAGGCCGTGCAGGGTGGCGCCAAGCTCAGCCTCTCGCTGGGTTGCTACCACCAGTGGGGCTTCTATAACGCCTTCGGCGCGAAGGTCTTCGATGACAAGTACGCGTTTGTCAACACGCCCGACAACCAGGCCAACCTGGCCGCCGCCTACAAGTACCTGAACGATTGGTGGGTGCTCGCCAAGAAGGCCGGCATCCCCAAGACCGACGGCGATGCCGCCGCCCCGTTCAAGGAAGGCAAGATTGGCGCGACATTCAACGGCAACTGGGCCCTGGGCGACTATCAGAAAGCCCTGGGTGACAAGCTCGGCGTGGCCGCGATTCCCGCCGGTCCGAAGGGCGTCGCCAACCCGCTCCTGGGTGTCGACGGCTTCTACTTCAACCCGAATAACAAGGCTGACACCGCGCAGGCCGCGCTGAAGGTTGCGCTGTTCCTGAGCAATGCCGCCAGCCAGAAGACGATGGCTGAGAAGGCCGGCCACGTGCCTGCCCGCGCCGGCATCACCTACAACAACCCGCTGGTCAAGGCGTTCGAGGACACCTTCGCCAACGCCGTTGTCCGCCCGCAGTCAGTCTCGATGGGCAAGTACTGGGGCAACTTCTGCGGCGACGGGGACATCTGGGACAAGGGTGTCGCCCCGGCCGAGTTCGTAAAGAAGGCCTTCGAAGGCGCCGTTAAGTAAGTTTGACGGGCGGCCGTCCCGCCGCGGCCGCCCGTTCCGTCTTTCAGGACGAGGCGCAAGGAGCGACAGAATTTCGATTCTGCCGCTCCTTGCGCTATATTGACCCGATCCAATTCAAGAGCAGCGCATATGGCAACAACAACCCTCGGCGCGCGCAAGCCGACCCCTCGGCGAACCAAGGCGAATCAGCAAAATTACGCCTACCTGTATCTGATCCCGGCCTTTCTGGTTATGGCGGTGATCGCTTTCTATCCGCTGGTCTATCAATTTATTGTTTCGTTCACGGACTTCGCGACGAAGGACCTGCGGGGCGGCCTGCAGTCAGCGAATCTGAAGTTCATCGGTCTGCAGAACTACTCCGATATCGCGACCGGCGGCCTGCCGGTCCAGAACTTCGAGTTCTTCCGGGTGCTCGCCTTCGACTTCTGGTGGGCGATTTCAAACGTTGCGCTGCATGTGCCCGCCGGCGTGCTGATCGCCGTACTGCTCAACACGCAGGGCTTGTGGTTCAAGAAGATTTACCGGGCGATCTACATTCTTCCGGTGGTCTTCCCCGCTATCGTCGTCGCCACCGTGTGGCGAAACATCTTTGATTCGCAGTATGGGGCGATGAATCAGGCCCTGACCTCCATTGGACAGTTTTTCGGGGCGGTTGACCCCGTGCGGTTGCGCTGGCTCGAGGAATACTCCCAACCCATCCCGTTTCTATTCCCGGGTGTTCCGCTGGTGTGGGCCTACTACGCGATGATGATCGCGAACTTCTGGTTGGGCTGGCCGTTCATGTGCGTAGTTACGACCGGCGCGCTGCAATCCATCCCCAAGGAGTTGTATGAGGCGGCCGAGATCGACGGCGCGTCGGGGTCGCAGCAGTTCTGGAGCATTACGGTGCCCTTGCTTCGTCCGGCCATCGTCCCGGCCGCGGTGCTGGGCTTCAACACGACCTTCAACCTGTTCGGGCTGGTGTTCTTTATGACGGGCGGAGGTCCCGCCCGCGCGACCGAGCTGCTGGTGACTTTTGCCTATGACCTTGTGCGCAACCTGCGCCTGTATGGCCCAGCTGCGGCATTCTCGGTCATTATCTTTATCGTGTCGACGATCATCTTCCTGATCACCAATCGAATCACCCGGGCGACCGAGTCCTACGATGCGGCATAAATCATGGTGACAACAACTTCAAACCCCGTGAAGCGCCTGCTGCGCATGAACACGTCCAACGAGAAGGGCGGGCGCGCTCTGTCGTTGGGCCGCCAGCTTTTCCTGCAGCTTCTGTGTATCCTGATCGGACTCACGGTGATGTTCCCGATCATGTACATTGTCACGTTGTCGTTGAGCTCGAGCGACTCGCGGCCATCGGCGCTCAACCTGATCCCGACTGAGTTCTCCACGGTGGGCTTCCAGAAGGTCCTGGACCAGCCCACGGCCAACCCGGTGACGTTTGCCGAACTGCTGCGGAATAGCCTGGCCCTGTCCCTGGGCGTGGCGTCGGCGGCGTTGCTGATCGCGGTCTCGGCCGCGTATGCGTTTGCGCGCTTCAAGTTCGCCGGCCGGCAGTTCCTGATGATGGCGGTCTTCTTCGTCATTCTCATGCCCGGCGTGGGTCTGAGCCTGCCGCTGTATCTGCTCTTCAATGGCGTCAGCATCGTTGATCCCGAATCTGGGCGGGTGGTTTTCAACCTGCGCAACTCGCTGGTCGGGGTAGGCATCGCGATGATCTCGGGCGCGCTCCCGTTTGCGATCTGGAACTTGAAGGGTTATCTCGACACGATCCCGAAAGAGCTGGAGGAAGCGGCGACCATCGATGGCGCCTCGTTTAACCGGATCTTCTTTCAGATTGTGATCCCGTTGGCGGCGCCAGCCCTGGCGGTGACTTTCTTTCTGAGCTTCATGGGCAACTGGCAGGAATTTGCGCTGTCGTGGCTGTTCCTGTCCAACCCGGGCGACTACACCCTGGCCATGACGCTCTACAACATGACTGGCCAGTACGCCACGCAAATCCCATGGAATCGCTTCAGCGCGATGGCCATCATCGTCGCTGCGCCGGTGGCGCTGATCTATATTGCGCTGCAGAAGCAGATCGTGGGCGGCCTGACTCTGGGTGGTGTGAAGGGCTAAACGTTCCGGATTATCCGAAAGCGGCATCCCCCGCCCCGGCGTGCGCCGGGGCGGGGGATGCTGTTTTCGGATGCTGTCAGCCAACTGTCAGGCGCAACATGCGGGCGGGGGCATATAACCGAGCGACGCCATGTTTCGCGCTGCGCCGTTCGCCCTGATCGCGCCCGCCTTCGCCGCCGGGGTGTGGCTGACGACCCAGTTCCCCCTACCGATCTGGGTGCTGGTCGCCGCTTTGGTTGGCGCGCTCGCCGTCTGGCGCATGGGCGCGCGCGCGGCAGCCGCGCTGATTGGCCTGATCGCCCTCGGAGCGCTGCGCACGCTTCCGGCCCTCCCGCCCGCCCGGGCGGCTTCGTTGGGCGTGGCCGAGGGGCATAGCGTCGCCATCGACGGTGTGGTTGACGATGACCCGGATGCGCGGCCCGCCTTTACCTACCTGCGCATTCGCATCACCCGCATCCTGGCTGATCTCGAGGACGTGTCGGCCGACCGTTTTGCGGGGGCCTCGGCCCCCGACCTTTCAGGTGTCGTGCTCGTGCGCGCCGATCCGGGCACGGCCTGGCGCTACGGCGACGCGGTCCGGGTGCTCGGCGTGCTGGAGGCCCCGCCCTTGCTCAGCGACTTCGACTATCGCGATTATCTCGCCCGCAAGGGGATCCTGGCCTGGATGCCGCGGACCGAGTCGTTGCAGCGGACGGGCCGGGATGTGGGCAACCCGCTCTACGCCGCGCTCATGGCTGCCCGATCGGCGCTGCGGCTGGCCTCGCAGCGCAGCATGCCCTCGCCCGAATCGGCCCTGTTGACAGGCATCCTGATTGGCGACGACAACGAGATCCCGCCCTTGATCCAGGAGGCATTCCGGCGAACCGGCACCTCGCACATCGTCGCAATTTCGGGCTTCAACGTCAGCATCGTCATCGCCCTGGTTGTGCCGGCGCTCAGCCGGCTGCTCAATCCGCGCCGAGCGGCCATCGTCGCCATCCCGGCCATCCTGGCCTACACCGTCATGGTGGGCGGCTCGGCCTCGGTCGTGCGCGCGGCCGGGATGGCGTTGATCGGGCTCGTTGGCCAGCTCCTGTGGCGGCGCGGTTTTACGGTGAATACGTTGTGCGCAGGCGCCGGGGCGATGCTGGCCGGCGATCCGCTCCTGCTCTTCGACGGCGGCTTCCAGCTCAGTTGCTCGGCCACTCTGGGGCTGGCCCTCTACTCGGATGCCTTCCAGCGCCGCGCGACGGCCTGGGTCGAGGCGCGCGTATCGGAGGGCGCAGGGCGCCGGTTTGCGCTGTCCGCGGCCGAGCCGCTTCTTACCACCCTGGCCGCGCAGGTGACGACCCTCCCGCTCATCCTGGCGAATTTTCATCAGGTCTCATTCGCCCTGCCGATCACCAACACCTTGGTGCTTCCGCTCCAGTCCGGGGCGATGATCCTGGGTCTGGCCGCGGCCGGGATCGGGCTGGTATCGACCGAGCTTGCGCGCTGGGTGGCCCTCCCGGCCTATGCCCTACTGACGGCCACGCTGCGAGTGGTCGAGGCGACTTCACAGCTGCCGTTTGCGGCCATCCCGGTCTTTGGGTTCGAGACGCCCGCGGCATTGGGCTACGTCCTCGGGGTCGGCGCGTTGAGCGTCGTCGGCGCGCAGCCGGTCGCGTTTCGCAAGCGCCTGCGCGCCTGGCTTGCCAAGGTCGCCCGCCCCGGCGCCATCACGCTGGCCGTCCTGATCGGGTTGATCGTCGGCGCGGTGACGTTGTTGCAACGGCCGGATGGACGGCTGCACGTCACCCTGGCCGGCACGGGCGCCTATATTCAGACGCCCGAGGGACGCCAGGTTGTGTATTCCGGCGGAGGCGCGCTGCTGCCGGTGATCGGCCGGGCGATGCCGCTGTTCGACCGCGAGATCGATCTCTTCATCCTGCCCGACCGGACGGACAATGCGCGCGGGACCGCCCTGCCGTATCTGCAGCGTTATCGGATCGGCGCGCTGGCTCAGCCACCGCCATCCGGGCAGGCCGACGAGCCAACCGAAATGCTCGAAGCGCGACACGCCGGCTGGGACGCGGATCGAGCTCGAGCCGGGGTTGACCCTTACCCTCGAGACGCGGGCGGGCGGCGGTCTTCGCGCGCGGCTCAGCCATGGCCCAACGGTCTTCGAATTGGCCGGCTCGGGCGACCTGACCGATGGCGCGTTGACGCCGAACGCCATCGTCTTTGCCGCGGGCCGGGCGCGGGATGCTGCGCCGATCCTGACGGCCGAGCCTCCGCGCTGGCTGGTCTGGGCCGATGCGGGCGCCCCGCCGATCTCCGGTATCCCGGCCGCATTCCGGGCCATCCGCCTGCGCGACGCGGGGGTGGTTGAATTCGTGAGTGATGGGAAGACGGTCGTGCGCGTGCGGTAGTTGTTCGGGAATCGATATCCCCGGCGTAGCCAGGGATATCGATCATTGTCCCAAGCTGCTTACGCGCCGCCGCTATCATCCCCGCTGTGCGCGCCTCATCTCAATTGCTGGCCCTCATGCCTGAGCCTGATCCCACCGCCCTGGCCGAGACCCTGGTGGCCTTCGCCAACAGTGACGGCGGGACGATCGTGCTGGGCTTCACCGAGGCGGGCCACTCCATCGGGCGGATCATGCCCGAGGATGTCGAGAACGCCCTGCGGGCCGCGGCGGCCCGGACCGTGCCGCCGGTGCGCGCCTCGATCGAATCGGCCGACACGGCCGGGAGCGCCGCGCCCGTGATCCGCGTCCCGCGCAGCGCGGATCTGCATGCGCTAAACGACGGGCGTGTGCTGGTCCGGGTCGGCGGTGATAATCGGGCGTTGGGCGGCGAGGAGATCCGACATCTGGCCAACAGCAAGTCGGTCGGCGATTTCGAAGCCGAGACCGTGGCCGGGGCCAGCGTCGAGGACCTTGATCCGCAGATCATCGACGAATACATCGAGAAGCGCGAGGCCCGCATGCGGCGCAAGCTCAGCAGCACCCGGGAGCAGTTGCTCAAGGAAGTCGGCGCCCTTGATGCGCGCAGCCGCCCGACCGTGACCGGGGTGCTGCTGTTTGGGCGCAATCCGCAGGCTTTTCTGCCCCACAGCGGGGTGGTCTTTGTCAAATTTCCCGGGGTCGAAGCGCGCAGCGAGGAAGGCCGGGTGGGTTATGGCCGGCGCGAGGAGATCGGCGGCCCGCTCGCCCGGATCGTCGAGAACACCTGGCGCATCGTCTACGAGGAGATGCGGGTTGGCGCGGTCGTGAAGGGCCTCGAGCGCCAGGAAGTGATGGAGTATCCCGAGACGGCTGTGCGCGAAGCGCTGGTCAACGCGGTCGCCCATCGTGACTACCGGCTCAAGGGGCGGCGGATCGAGATTCGCAAGTTCGCCGACCGGATGGAGATCACCTCGCCGGGCGGGCTGGCCGGTTATATCACCCTGGACAACATCATCGAGGAGCATTTTTCGCGCAACCCGCGCATGGTCCAGGGCCTGCTGCAGTGGGGCTACATCGAAGAGCTTGGCTTTGGGATCGATCGGATGATCGAGGACTTGACCACGGCCGGCCACCCGCAGCCGAAGTTCACCGCCACGGCCTATGGCTTCACAGTGGCGATGTCCAACCATCGCGATCGACGCCCAAGCGTCGTTGTCACCCCGGCGCCGGTGGCCGGGACGGGCGGCTCGGTCCGCACGGCCAACACCCAGGCGGTCATCAACGAGCGCCAGGCCAGGGCTCTGACCTACATGCGCGACCACGGGCGGATTACCAACCGCGACTACCAGGCCCTGTGCCCCGATGTGACGCCTGAGACGCTCCGCTCCGACCTGGTCGACCTGGTCGAGAAGAACGTGGCCATGCGGGTGGGCGAGAAGAAAGGCACCTACTACATCCTGAAGTAATCCCGCATGCGCTATACCGCCAACGTCCAGGTCCGCAGCTATGAAGTCGGCGCGGATGGACTCCTCCACCACGCCCATATCGCGCTTTGTGCTGCACGCGGGCAACCTCGTCACCAACGCTTTGGGCATGGGCGCGGCCTGGTACGAGTCAGAGGGGACTTTTTTCGTTGTGCGCGGCCTGCATCTCGAGTTCGAGTCGGGCGCGCGCGAGGATGAGACGCTGACCCTGACGACCTGGCTGAGCAGCGCCCGGCGCGTGCGCGGGCATCGCGAAGTCGCCCTGGCCTCGGCGGTCGATGGTCGGGCGATTGCCAACGCCCAGCTTGACTGGGTGTATGTCGACCGGGCCACGCTGGGACCGGCCCGCATGCCGGCCGACATGGTCGAGCGACTGAAGCTCGAGGACGCGCACGCCTGCCGCGAGACCTGGGCCCCTGGGCAGCCCACGGGCGACGCCCGCGAAGCGCTGCGCGCCGCCCAGCACCACGAGCTCGACCAGTTACAGCATTTGAACAGCGCGGTATATGTCGAATGGTTTGAGCAGGCCTGGTGCGAGGCGACTGGGCGGCTGCCGGCCGACATCCGCGGACATCAACTCGAGTATCTGCGTCAGGTGATGTTGGGCGAGCTCATGCGGATCGTCACCCAGGCGACGGATTCGGGCGTGTGGTCGCAGGAGATCCGCCACGCGGACACGGGCGAGCTGCGGGCGCGGAATTGGCTGATGGCGCGGTAGTGTATTTGGCGGAGGCGACCCCACCCCGGCGTAGCCGCAATGGCATTAAATTAAGGTGTGAATGGGCAATACGCCGCACGAGCGGTCCTCCATTCTTGTCATCCTGAGCGAGCCCCATAGGGTCTCGGGCGGGACGAGCGGTGGGGGCGAGCGAAGGACCCCTGTGACGTCACCCCGCGCATGGGTGGATCGGCATTCGCGTGTTGTCACCGTTATCCTATGCTTCCGCGCAACATCACAGGGGTCCTTCGCGCAGCCTGTTACTCGCGTTTATGCAGCAGCTCCGTGGGCCGCACTCAGGATGACAAACGAGAAAGCTGCGCCCGCGCCGGTGTGCCGGACCCTTCGATCACGCGTTGGTCGCTAACTTAATGCCATTGGGCGTAGCCGGGGCTCGCGACCTTCGCTTCCAACCCATTGACACCGGCAGGAATTCGCCCACACTCCTGCTTCATGAATCAACGACTCTGGTGGTGGGTGGGACGTGGCCTGGCTGCGCTTCTGTTTGCGCTGGGACTGCAGGCCGTCGGCGCGCGCGCGGCAACGATCACGGTCACGACGACGAGCGATGAGTTTGGGAGCGGGGTCGGCTGCTCGCTGCGCGAAGCGGTCAAGACGGCCAATGCCAACGCTGACTTCGGCAGCTGCGCGCACAGCGGTGGCTTTGGCGTCGATCTGATCCTGGTCCCGCCCGGAATATACGAGCTCGGGCTGGCCGGGATCGATGAGGATCTCGATGCGACGGCCGATCTGGACATCCTGGGCAACGTGACGATCAGCGCCACTGGCAGCACTCCAACGATTCGAGGCGATTCAGGCGGTTACTCGGGCCGGCTCGTGCACGTCCATTCGCCGGCGGTCGCGAAGATCAAGAACGTGACCCTCGGGATCGCGTCCGTCCCAGGGGCGGGCGGGGGGCTGCGTGCGGGTTGAGTCTGGCGCGACGCTCTCCATGGTTAACACCAACGTGTCGAATTGCTCGGCCAATGGGAATGCGGGCGGGATCCTGAACATGGGCACGATGACGATCACCGGCGGGCAGATTCTGACGAACACGACGGCCGGCGCGGATGGAGGAGGGGGCATCTTCAATGACGACGGGGCGACGTTGTATCTCTCGAACGTCCGCCTGGCCGGCAACAGCGCCAGTGATTCGCTCAGCCACGGCGGGGCGATCTACTGCGATTCGGCCTCGAGGGTGACGATTGTGGACAGCACGGTCGAACGAAACACCGCCGCCCAGGGTGCGGGGCTCTACTGCACAAGCGGGAGCGCGACGATTCAGCGCAGCACTTTTCGCCTCAACAACGGCCAACTCACCGGCGGGTTGTATTTTTCGGGCGGCGGGATCTCCGTGATCGAAGACACGCTGATCGCCAACAACAACGCCATTAAGACTGACGCCACCGATACGGTCGTTGTCATCAGCGCTGGCGGGATCTCGTATTGCTGCGGATCACTCACGATCCGGCATTCCATCATCCGTGACAACGTTGCCCGGAATGATCGGGTTGAGAACAACACCGTGCGCGGCGGCGGACTCAATGTCGGCGGTGGGGCAGTCCTGATTGAAAACTCGACCATCAGCGGCAATGCGGTGAGCGGCAGCCTGGGCGACAGCGAGATGAACGGCGGTGGCATCATCGGCCTGACGGGGGGCACGGGCAAGATTACGCTGGTCAACTCGACCGTGAGCGGCAACAGCGCGGAGGGCTCCGGCGGCGGGATCTGGGTGGACGAGAACTTCCACCTGGAACTGCGCAACACGACGATTTACGGCAACTCCGGCGAGGATGGGGGCGGGTTGCGCCTGACCTCGGGCAGCGTCGTGACCTTGACGAATTCCGTGATCGCCTCAAATTCCGATACCGGGTCGAACAATCGGGACGACTGCTTTGGCGGCATCGACAGAGTGTCATTTGGGCATGTCCAGAACACAACGGGCTGCTCCTTTGGCGTCGGCGCGCCCACCACCGGCTCATCCGGATTGGCCAGCATCAACAACAACGGCGGAACCCTCGCCGGCGACAGTGGCAGCGCCGAGACACCGCGGACCCATCGGCCCACCGCTGGCAGCATCCTGATCGACTCTGGCGATAGCGCAGGCTGCAAAGATGCGGCCGGCGCGACGCTGACTTCCGATGAGCGCGGCCTCATCCGTCCGTCGAATTCGAGCGGTATCTTGCCGCGCTGCGATATCGGGGCGGTTGAACTGCACTATCCCGCGTTCACGCTGAGCACCACCGGCTCGCCCGTGATTGTCAAGCCCGGCACCGCCCCCGGCTCGGCCCGCTTCACCACGACCGTGCAGAACACGGATTCACTGACCGTGACGTCGATCCTGGTCACGCGCACACTGAGCCTCTTCATGGAGTGGGACACCTTTCCAGCCACCTGCGTGAAGGATCCGTACTACGTCCTCGAGTGCGCGCTGGCCGTCAACGTTCCGCCCGGCAATTCGCGGACGTTCACTGGCACGGCCAGCTTCATCGCAGAGCTTGCCTCCGGCGCGTGCGGGACGGACTTCGATCTTGGTGAACTGGCCAGTGTCGTCGGGTTCGATGCCAGCGCGGCGCCGAGCTATCGCTCTGACAGCGCCAGCACCCGGCTGATTTGCCCGCGGGCCTATATGCCGGTCGTCTACCGCTGAGGATGATATGGAGGAAGCAACAGCCCGCGGCGAAGCCGCGGGCTGTTGCTTCCTCCAAAACGTGAGTTACGAGCGCGCCTTGTCCGGATACAGCACGACCTTCTCGGCCTCGCCGGCCTTGAGAAGCTGGAAGGCCTTCTCGTATTCGTCCAGCCCGAAGCGATGGGTGATGAGCGGGGCAAGCGTCACCGCTCCGCTGTCGAGCAGGGCGCGGGCCTTGTCCCAGGTCTGATACACGTGCCGGCCGTAAATGCCGTGAATCGTGATCCCGCGCACGACGACGTGATGGGTCCAGTCGATCGACACGTTCTGGCCAGCCAGCCCAAGCGCAACGTAATCGCCGCCGCTGCGCAGCGTGGCGAAGGCGGTGTTGATGGCGTTGGGGTTGCCGCTCATCTCGAGCACAACGTCCACACCCAGGCCATCGGTTGCTTCCCTGATCACGGCCTCGGTCTCGGGCTTGCGCGGGTCGAGAACGAGGTCCTCGTCCCGGCGATGGGCGGCGGTGTGCAGCTTCATCATCGCCACGGCCATCTCACGCCGGCGCTGATGGATCTCGGTCGCGATCACCCGGCGCGCCCCGGCCGCCTTTGCGATGGCGATGGCCATCACGCCCTGCGGACCGCAGCCGGTCACCAGGACGCTCTTGCCGACCACGTCCACGCAGGTGGCGGTGTCCAACGCATTGCCGAAGGGCTCGAGCAGGGCGGCCTCTTCCACCGAGATGCTGTCGGGTTTCAAAATTGCGTTGTCTTCAGGCAGGACGATATAGTCGGTGAAGCCGCCATCCCGATCGATCCCGATCGTGACCGTATTTGCGCACAGATGGCTCTTGCCATTGCGGCAATACCAGCACACCCCGCAAATGATGTGGCTCTCGAGGGCGACCACATCCCCGATCTTGACCCGCGCGCAGAGCGGGCCGATGGCGTCGATCACGCCGCACAGCTCGTGGCCGCTGATGTTGCCGTCTTTGATCCGGCCCAAAAAGGTCGGATCGTTGTCGTAGATGTGCAGGTCGCTGCCGCAGATCGAGGTGGCCAGCAGGCGGACCCGCACATCGGCCGGCCCGACCTGGGGAACGGGAGCATCCTTGAGTACCAGGCCGATCTGGCCCGACGGTTTGGTGATGGCGCGCATCGTGGCGTTTGTCATTATTCTTGAAGGATACCCCGCCCCGGCGTACGCCGGGGCGGGGTATCCTTCAAGGGAAAGGGTATGGCGAGGCGCCTAACCAAGGAGAATCAAGTTCCATGACGATTGACAAATTTGCCTTTATTGCCGAAGAAATGAACCGCCTGCGCGAGGCCAGCTTGCTCAATGCGCCGCGCACGATGGGCAGCCCGGCCGATGCCTGGATGACGGTGGACGGCAAGCGCGTGCTCAACTTCTGCGCCAACAACTATCTTGGCCTGGCCAATCACCCGCGCTTGAAGGAGGCGGCCAAGGCCGCCATCGATCGCTGGGGGGCAGGGCCGGCCGCCGTGCGCACCCTGGCGGGCACCCAGGCCCTGCACCTAGAGCTCGAGGAGCGCCTCGCCCGCTTCAAGGGGGTCGAGAGCGCGCTCTTTGTCGGGAGCGGCTTTGTCGCCAACCAGGCCGTCCTCGCCCCGCTGGTGGGGCGCGAGGATGTCATCTTCTCCGACCGGCTCAACCATGCGAGCATCATCGACGGCGCGCGGCTGAGCGGGGCCAAAATCGTCGTCTACGAGCACAACGATGTTGCCGACTGCGAAGCGAAGGTGAAGGAGCAGTTGCCCAACTTTCGGCGCGGGCTGCTCGTCACCGATGGGGTGTTCAGCATGGACGGTGATATTGCCCCGTTGGACAAACTGACCGAGCTGGCTGGCCGGCACGGGCTGATCACCATGGTCGACGGTCGCACGGCGAGGGCGTGCTGGGCCGCGGCGGGCGCGGCATCGTCGATCACTTCGGGCTGCACGGCGTGTTCGACATCGAGATCGGCACGCTGAGCAAGGCCTTTGGGGTGATCGGCGGGGTGATCGCGGGCAAGAAGAGCGTCATTGACTACATCCGTCAGAAGGCCCGCCCGCTGCTGTTCAGCAGCGCCACGACCCCGGCCGACACGGCCGCCTGCCTGGCGGCGGTCGACCTGCTCGAGGAGAGCGACACCCAGGTTCAGCGCCTGTGGGAGAACACCCGGGTCTTCAGCGGGGCCATGCAGAAGATGGGCTTTGATATCGGCCACTCGCAGACGCCCATCGTGCCGCTCATGCTGGGTGACGCCGCCCTGGCCAAGCAGTTCAGCCGGGCGCTCTTTGAACAGGGCGTGTTTGCGGTGGCGATCGCTTTTCCGACCGTGCCGGTGGGCAAGGCCCGCATTCGGGTGATGAACAGCGCTTCGCATTCGCCGTCGGACCTGGAGACGGGATTGGCGGTGTTTGAGAAGGTGGGGAAAGAGCTTGGGGTGATTGTGTAGATGTCTGGATTGGAGCGCGGGCATCTTGCCCGCGCGGTCGCGCAAAGCGCGGCTGCGGCCGGTGTTCCCCTGGACCGCGCGGGCGGGACGCCCGCGCTCCATCCCGCTATGCCTCCATCCGCATCGCCCGCCGGGCAGCGGCTACGATCTTGTCCGGCGACGGGAGCGTGGCGGATTCGAGGGGCAGGCTGTAGGCGATCGGCACGTCCAATGCGCCAACCCGCTCTACTGGGGCGTCGAGGTGCTGGAAACCCTGTTCCATGATCCGGGCCGCGATCTCCGCGCCGAAGCCAGCGTTGCGATGCGCCTCGTGGGCGACCACGGCCCGGTTGGTCTTGCGGATCGAGGCCAGCACGGTGTCCATATCCAGCGGCATGATGGTGCGTAGATCGATCACCTCGGCGTCGACGCCCTGAGCGGCCAGCGTGGTGGCTGCCTCGAGGCAGTGCAGCACGGTCCGCGAATACGAAATGATCGTCACATCCCTGCCCGGGCGCACGATATTGGCCTTGCCGAAGAGGATCGGGTCCATCTGTTCGGCGACGTCGCCCTTGGTGTTGTAGAGCAGCTTGTGCTCGATGACAACCACCGGGTCCTGCTCGCGAAAGGCCTGCTTTAGCAGGCCCTTGGCATCGCTCGGGGTGGAAGGCAGGGCGATCTTGATCCCGGGGATGTGGGCGAAATGGGCCTCGAGGCACTGCGAATGCTGAGCGGCGTTGCCACGCCCGCCGCCCTGCTGAGTACGGATTACAAGCGGCACCTTGACCTGCCCGCCGCTCATCTGGCGCATCTTGCAGGCCTGATTGAAAATCTGATCGGCGGCCACCCAGGCGAAGTCCATAAACATGAGCTCGGCCATCGGGTGTTTGCCCATCATCGCCAGGCCGACCGCCGCGCCGATAAAGCCGCTTTCGCTGATGGGCGTTTCGCGCACGCGCTCCTCGCCAAAGCGGGCCATCAGGCCTTCGGTCACCTTGAACACACCGCCGTAGACGCCGATGTCTTCGCCCATGAGCAGGATATTCGGGTCGCGTTCCATTTCCTCGGTCAGCGCTTCGCGCAGGGCCTGGGCGTAAGTTAGTTCTCGCATGTTAATTCTTGATTCATTCCAAGAGCGCTATCCCCCGCTCCGCGGGGGATAGCGCTCTTGAAAAAGTCAGTTTAGGGCGTTGTGCTCGAAGACATCGACGAAGATCTCGCTGACATCCGGAAATGCCGACGCGCTGGCGAAGGCCGCCGCGTCGGCGACAGTCGCATCGGCGCCCGCCGAAATCGCATCCAGCTCGGCCCGGGTCACGCCCCGCGCGATGAGTTTGTCTCCGGCCAGCCGGATCGGATCGCGCTGCGCGCGCCATTCTTCCACCTCGTCCTTGCTGCGGTAGATCTGCGAATCCCCGATCATGTGGCCGACCAGCCGGTAGGTCTTGGCCTCGATGAAGGTTGGCCCTTCGCCGCGCCGGGCGCGCGTGACGGCCTCGCTCACCGCGGCATGCATGGCCTCAACGTCATTCGCGTCCACGATCGTCGCCGGCATCCGATACGCTGCCGCGCGTTCGGCCAGGTCCTTGTTGGTCGTCGTCTTGCCGATGGGCGTCATCTCCGAGTACAGATTGTTCTCGCAGATGAAAATCGCCGGAACCTTCCAGATTGCAGCCAGGTTCATCGCCTCGTGGGTCGCACCCTGGTTGGCCGCCCCATCCCCAAAGAACACCACCGCGACCCGATCGAGCCCGTCCAGTTTTCCGGCCAGGGCCGCGCCGACCACGGTGGGCAGGCCCCCGGCCACGATGGCGTTGGCCGGCAGGATGCCTTTGCTCATGTCGGTCCAGTGCATGCTGCCGCCCTTGCCCTTGCAGCAGCCGGTGACGCGCCCCAGCATTTCGGCCATGGCCGCCCGCGGCGAGATGCCCTTGGCCAGGGCATGCCCGTGGCCGCGGTAATTGGTGATCAGCAAATCGCTGTCGCGCAGGGCCAGGGCCGTGCCCGCGGCCGAGGCCTCCTGGCCAATCGACATGTGCAGCGAGCCGCGGACCTGGCCCTGCATAAACAGCTCCTCGCACTTGCGTTCGAACGCGCGGGCGAGGCACATCCGGCCATATGCGTCTTTCAGTTGTTCAGTCGTTAATCCCATTGTGGGTTACCTCTTTTCTTGTCGAGGCGCCATCCCAAAATAATCTCTGGCGAGGATGTCCCTCGCGCGAAGCGCGGGAGGGTCATCTCGCCTCATATTTTAGGGATGACGACCAGCGTTCAACACGGCATCGGTCATCTGGGCGGCCAGGCCGGTATAGCGGGCCGGATCGAGCAGCGCGTCGATCTGGGCGGCCGTCAGGTGCCGGGCGACCGCCGGGTCGGCGAGCAACAGTTGGCGGAAAGGTATCTCGTGCTCAATGGATTTCATCGCGCACTCGTAGACGATATCGTGGGCGGTCTGCTTGCCCACGAACTGGCCCAGGGCGAACATCACGGCCTCGGACATCATCAGACCCTGCAGCGCGTCGGCGTTCCGGCGCATGCGCTCCGGATGCACCCGCAGCCCGCGCAGCACGCGCAGGGTCAGGCTCAAGGCCCCGTCGGTCAGCACGCACAGCTCGGGCACATACGCCCACTCCATGTGGTTGTAGGTCCAATCGCGCTCGTGGGCGACGATCAGGCCATCCAGCGCATTTCGGGACTGACTGAACGACAGCCGGGCCAGCGCGACGATGGCCTCGCACAGCATCGGGTTGCGCTTGTGGGGCATGGTGCTGCTGCCGACCTTGCCCTCGTTGAACGGTTCCTCGACCTCCCACACTTCGGTCTTCTGCAGGGCGATGATTTCGGCCGCGATCTTGCCGCAGGTCCCGGACATCATTGCCAGGACGTTGGCGAATTCGGCAAAGCCATCGTGGGCGACGTGCCAGGTGATGGGGGAATCGGCCAGGCCGAGCAGCGTCATCATCCGGGCACGCACGGCGAGCGCGTCCGCGTCGAAGGATGCCAGCGTGCCGACTGCGCCGCCAAATTGCCCGACCAGCAGGCGCGGCTTGCAATCGTTGAGCCGGGCGCAATGGCGCCGGAACTCATCCAACCAGACCGCGACCTTGAACCCAAACGTGATCGGCAGGGCGTGCTGGCCATGGGTGCGCCCGGCCATCAGGGTGTCGCGGTACTTGCCCGCAAGTTCGGCCAATACCGACTCGAAATCGGCCAGCCGTCGCTCGATGATGGCGATGGCGTCCTTGCTCTGCAGGACCACGGCGGTGTCCATGATGTCCTGGGTGGTTGCCCCGTAGTGGATGTACTCGCCGGCCCCGTCCGCGCAGGCGTCTTTGAATACCCGGATCAGCGGCACGATCGGATGCAGGGTCAGATCGATCTGGGCCTTCATCTTGACCACGTCCATCAGCTCGGCCCGGCCCTTGCGGGTGATCTCCTCGGCCGCCCAGGTCGGAATCACCCCGAGCGCGGCCTCGGCCTGGGCCAGGGCCACCTCGACATCCAGCCATTTCTGGAGCAGGGACTGATCCTCGAAGATCGCCCGCATCTCATCGGTACCGTAAAGGTCCTTGAGAAAGACGGAGTCGGTGATGTGCGAGGCCATGGAGATGGGCAGTATCAGCCAACCGGGATGCCGAGCGTCTTCATCTGTGCATTCAGGTTGACTTTTGCCTGTTGAATGAGGCTGACCGGCAGATGCTCGATCATCAGCCAGCCGGCTGGCTGATTCGCATTCGCTTCCGTCAGGAGGGTGTCCCAGTCCATCAAACCGGTGCCCAGCACGGTCTCGGAAATATGGGCAACCAGCCGATCCTCGAGGTAATAGTCCTTGAGATGAATGGTGTCGGCGAAACCGCCCAGCAGGGCGAAGTGCTCGCGGATCATCGCGGCCGGATGGAAGGCCGTCCGCAGATCGGTGACGAAGTTGCACACGTCGATGTTGACCCGCATGTTCGCGGCGCCAACCCGTTCAATCACGCGCCGAATGGTCTTGGCCGTGTCCAACGTGCTGGTTTGATGCACTTCGAGCACAACGTTCAGACCATGATCCTGGGCGATCGCCGCTATCTCAGTCAGGCTGCGAACGAGGCGATCCTCGGTCTGGGGCAGATAGTTGTCGGGGTGGGGCCACCAGTCGCCGCGGGGGTTGAGGCTGGTGGGCCGCACCCCGACGCCGGGCACGCCGAGTTTGGCGGTAAGCGCGCACATCTCGCGCACCTGGGCGATGCCGGCCTGCCGCACGTTCTCGTCCGGCGAGATGATGCAGGGGTATTTGCCCCACAGTTGCAGCCAGGTCAGCCCTTGATCGGCGATATGCCCGCGCGCGGCGGCAATCGTGGCGGCCGAAATGCTTTCGGCTGGGACATTGATGTGCGCGCCGATTCCGGTGAAGCCGAGCTCCGCAATCATGCGCGCGTTCCCGTAAGTGACATCGCGCAAGTCGGTGTTGAATACGCCCTGAACGGCAATCTTCATGAGTTTTTGTTTATTCCCGGAGGGGACATCCCCCGGCGAAGCCGGGGGATGTCCCCTCCGGGAAAATAGACGGTCTCCAACTATTCCTCGCCAACTTCCTCAGGCTCGTCCGGCCTGACTTCGATCAGCCCCGCGCCGCGCCGGCGCGCCCACGAGCCCGCCTTGGCCGCCTTGCTGGGACCGTCGATGGCCAGTTGGGCAAGCCGGGCCTCATCGAACTCAATGCCAAGACCGGGGCGATCGCTCAAGGTGATCCAGCCGTCGACGATCTCGTGCTTGCCGATCAGGCCGTCCCCGCGCCCGAGCATCGCGCACTCCATCATGACGTGATTGGGGAGGGCGGCCGCGACATGGGCCATGAAATGGGCGGCGCAGTTCATCAGCGTCACGGGCAGGTCGAAGGCATAGGCCAGATCGGCCACCATCAGCGCGCCGGTGATGCCGGCGCTGCGTGATCCGACATTGATCACATCCGCGGCCTTGCCCGCGATGAGCGGGGTGAACTCGCTGATGTCATCCAGGTTCTCGCCAGTGGCGACCGCGGCTTTCACGCCGTTCGAGACCTTGCGCAGCCCGTCCACATCCCAGCGCCGGGCCGGCTCCTCGGCCCAGAAGATGTCAAAATGCTTCTCGTACTCGCTGAGGATGCGAATGGCCTGTTTGGGCGACCAGTACTCGTTCGAGTCGACCATCAGCACGGGGGTCTTGCCCGACTTGGCCAGCGCGTCGCGCATGATGCCGATCCGGCGCAGGTCGGAGGGCAGGTCAAGCCCGACCTTGAGTTTGCCCGCATTCACGCCCCGGGCGGCCATGCTCTCGTAGTATTCGCGCAGTTCGTCGTCACTCAGGCACAGCTCGATCCCGCTGGCGTAGGCGCGCACCTTGCGGGTGGACGCGCCGAGGGTCTTCCAGAGCGGCTCGCCGTTCAGCTTGGCTTTGATGTCCCACAGCGCGATGTCGATGGCGCTGATGGCCCCGTTCATCAGGCCGCGATTGCCGCCCTTGAACGTTGTGTCCATCATCCGCTTCCAATGCCCGCGCACGCCGCGCGGATCGCGGCCCACGAGCTGATCCTCGACCATCCCCGTGATGTGGCTGCGCAGCCCCGGTGACGAGAGCGCGACGCCGGTCACACCTGCATCGGTGTCGAGTTGGACGGCCAGTCCCGCCATCCGGTCGTAGCCGATGGGATTGTTGGCGTCCGCGATGCGCCGCCGGAGTTGGATCTCGTAGGGGCGGGCGCGCACGCCGGTGATCTTCATCGGGTGTGCAGCGCGCCGCGGACGTAATCGGCGTCATCGCTCATCAGCCAGGCCATGAGCTTGCCGACGCCCTCGGGCTCGCCCAGTTTGGCGTTGCCGTGCGAGCCGGGCTTGCCAAACCGGAGCAGCTCCTCCTCGACCACGGCCAGTTTCATCCGGGTGGCGATGCTGCCCGGGTGCACGACGTTGACCCGAATGTTGTCGTCGGCGAGCTTGGCCTGCATGGTGATGCCCAGGCTGCTCACGCCGCCTTTGCTGCTGCCATACGCATACGAGGAGCTTGCGCCGTAGGCGGCGGCCGACGAGGTCAGCACGATCGCGCCCTTGCCGGCCTTCTTCATCAACGGGACGGCGTATTTGGCGCACAGGAAGCTGCCGGTCACGTTGACCTCGTAGACCTGGCGGAACACTTCGGGGGTGAACTCCTCAATGGTCAGAAACGCGCCCTTGAGGATGCCGGCAGTCTGGACCAGGCCGTCGAGGTGGCCGCTGGTTTCGCCGATCTTCGCGAACGCAGCCGCGACGGAAGCCTCATCCGTGACATTGACCTGGATGAAAGTGCCCTTGGTGGCCTCGGCCGTTGCCAGGCCGTCCGCGGCGTTGTAGTCGAGGATGTAGACGGTCGCGCCACGGGTGGCGCAGATTTCGGCCGTTGCCTTGCCAATTCCGGTCGCGCCGCCGACCACGGCGATCACTTTACTTTTCAGTTCCATTTGGACGCCCAACAACATAGTTTGCCGGACGGGATGCTCCGCGGCGAAGCCGCGGAGCATCCCGTCCGGCAGAGATTTGCGGCCCTTACTTCAGCGTGCCCTTGATGGCCGAGTCAAGGCCCTTGGCCAGGGCGTCGGCGCCGGCGGCAGGGGTGAGCTCGCCCAGCAGAATGCGCTGGAAGGTCGGCAATACAACGCTGGCTTCCCAGCCTGGCTGGCCGGCAAACGCCGGCGCGATCGTGCCGCCCGCGAGCGCCTTGAAGGCGGCCCCGTAGAGCGGATTCTTGACGATGCGATCGTCCTGCGCGGCGATCGAATTGGACGGCACATAGCCGGTCTTCTCCATCAGGGTGATCAAGGTGTCCTTGTCCGCCCAGTGGGTGAGCCAGGCCCAGCTCGTCTCGATGTTCTTCGGATCGACGATGCCGTTGTAGGAGGGCGTGACATCGTTGATCAGCGCGGCGGGTCCCTTGGGCCGGGGCAGGGGCAGGAACTTCTTGCCATCGCCGCCAAGATCGGTGACGATGTCAACCAGGGATCCGGTGTGATGCCAGACCATGGCCGCCTTGCCGGTCCGGAAGGCCGTCATGATCTGGGCAAAGCTGTCGTTCGCGACACTGGGCGCAACGGCCTTGTGCTTGGTGTAGAGCTCGGAGTACCACTTCAGGGCCTCGGTTGCCTTGGCGACATCAAAGGCCGCTTTGCCATCCTGGAAGATGGGGGTGCCATAGGCCCGAATGACTTGGGTGACCATGGCTGCCCCGCCCGGGCCGCCGCGCATGGCGAAGCCGACGCGTCCCTGAGCCGGGTCGGTCATCTTGATGGCGGCCTCGGTCATCTCCTCAAACGTCGTCGGCGGCTTGACGCCTTTCTCGGCGAACCAGTCGGCCCGGTAGTACATCAATCCACGAACATGAAGCTGGGCACGCCGTAGATCTTGCCGTTGACGGTCGCGGCATTGAAGTACCAGTCGGGGAAGTTCTTGCGCTGATCCCAGGCCTTGATCCGGTCTGTAAGGTCCTGCAGCCCGCCCATGGCGACCATGTCGGGCACGCGGGCGGCGGCGACCATGGTGGTGTCGGGCTTGCCGCCGCCCTGCACGGCCAGGGTGAACTTGGCCATGAAGTCGGCATTCGGGATGGTGATGGAAGCGGCCGTGGCGCCGCCATACTTCTTTGCGAAGCTCTCCTCACCGGCCTTCAGACCGGCCATTTCGGACTCGCTGGTGTAGTGGTGCCAGTAGTCGATCTTGCCGCCGACCTTGGCGGCGGGCGCAGCGCCCGGCAACGCGCAGCCGCTCAGGGCGAGCCCGGCGCCAGCCACCGCCGCCCCTTTCAAAAAGCTTCGCCGCGATACTCGATATGAACTTGAACGCGTCATGGTCTTCCTCCTGAATTTCGAACGGACTTGAATCTACAGGAAGGAATCGGCGGATCCGACTCCCTCCATCAACCCTTGACAGCCCCCACGAGCAACCCTCGCACGAGGGCGCGCTGGGCAAACGAAAAGAACACGATGATGGGCAGAATGCTGATCATGCCTCCGGCCGCGAGAAGGCCCCAGGGCAATTGGAACTCGCCGACCATGAGCTGCAGCACCACCGGCCAGGTGCGCGAACTCTCGCTGGTGGTCAGCATCAAGGCGAAGAGGAACTCATTCCAGGCCGACACGGCGATCAGCACACCGGTGGCGGCGATGCCTGAGCGGGCCAGCGGCAGCACCACCCTGAAGAGCGCGCCAATGCGGGTGCTGCCGTCGATGCGGGCAGCGTCCTCGAGGTCGGGCGGCACGGCGTCGAAGAAGCCCTTCAGCATGAGCAGGCTGGTCGGCAGCAGAAACGTGGTGTAGGTCAGGGCCAGGCCGAACAGCGAGTCGATGAGGCCAATGCTGCGCAGCATGATGTACAACGGCAACAACATCAGCACAACCGGAAACATGCGGACAAGCAGGTAGAAGGTCAGCAATCCGCCCCGGCCGCGAAAACGGTAGCGCGAGATGCTGTAGGCGGCAAAGGTGCCGGCAAGCAGGCAGAACGAAACGGTCAGCCCCGTGGTCACGGCGCTGTTACGGAACATCGTCGTCACCCCTGAGCGGTTCCACAGGGTGACGTAGTTCTCGAGGGTGGGATGGAGCGGGATGTATTGCAGGTCGGCCGTGACGACATCCTGCTCGCGCTTGAGCGAGGTCAGGCCCATCCACATCAGCGGACCGAGGACGAACACGAGCAGGCCCGCGATGATGACGTATGCGACGGCGTCATAGAGGCGCTGGATGGCTTTGTGGGAGGTAAGGATGCGTCGCATGTGTCGCTAGTCTTTTGTCACGCCGGACACGCGCAGATAGATGACGGTGAAGACCATCAGGATGACCAGCATGATGACGGAGACCGCCGCCGCCGCCCCGAAATTGAAGTTGTCGTAGGCGATCTGAAACGCGTAGAGCGAGAGTGTGTAGGTGGCCAGTCCGGGACCGCCGTTGGTCAGGACGATCATCAAGTCGGGCGAGTTCATCAGGCTGATGACGCGCAGGATGATGGCGGCCACGACGACCGGGGTGATCATCGGGATGGTGATGGCGCGGAACTTCTGGAGCGGGTTCGCCCCGTCGACCTCGGCCGCTTCGTAGAGTTCCTCGGGCACAGAGCTCAGGCCGGCGTAGAGCAGAAGGGTAAAGAAGGGAAAGCCGCGCCACAGATCGACCAGCAGCACCGCGGGCATCGCGGTCGCGGGATCGGCAAACCAGGCTCTGTAGGCGCTCAACACGCCGAGCCGGACCAGGATGTCGTTGATCACACCCAGGCGCGAATCGAGCAGCAGCGCCCACATGTGGCCGGCCACGACCGAGGGGATCACCCAGGGCAACAGCATCAGCACTCGGGCGATGGCGCCACCCTTCAGATTCTTCCGATGCAGCGCCAATGCGGCGATCAGGCCAAGCGTGAATTGCGACAACGCGCCAAAAATCACCCAGGTCGCGGTGTTCTTCAGGATGATCTGGAAATCCGGATCTTCAAACAGTTCGATGTAGTGCTGCAGGCCGATGAAGTTCATGCCTTGCGCAATACGCAGCAGGTTGAACTGGTTGAAGCTCAGGTTGATCCCGGACAAAACCGGATAGATGATGACGGCGGAGACGAGCAGCAGGCTCGGCAGTAGCAGCAGATACGCCCAGTAACGTGTCTCGGACAGGGCCCCAATCAGCGCCAAAGGTTGGCGCCATGAAAAGGGCGTCTTTGCCTTGGGCGGCGGTGCGCTGGCGCGGGTGTCTTGGGCCATGGGTCCAACCTCTTCTGGGAGCTGTCGGCGCAGGCGTATCGGGTATCTGAGTGGGCGGCATGCTATAGGCGTTACCCCGGTTTGTCAAGTGTTGACAGTTAATCGGGGAAATGGGCGGAGGAAAGGAGTGCGGGCATGGAGCGCGGGCATGGAGCGCGGGCATCTTGCCCGCGCGGTCGCGGCTGAGCGCGGCCTTGATCGGTGTTCCGCATGGATCGCGCGGGCAAGATGCCCGCGCTCCCAACTCGCGCATGGATCGCGCGGGCGTCCCGCCGGCGCTCCAGATTACGGGGGCTAGTAGGCCCCGCGGGCCGACAGCAAATAGGCCGGCGTCAGCAGGGCGATTTTCACATCCAGGCCCAGCGACCAGTTCTCGACGTAATACACATCGAGCAGGCAGGTTTCGTCAAAGCTCAGTTCGCTCCGCCCGCTGATCTGGGACAGGCCGGTGATGCCCGGCATGACCTGCTGGCGTTCGCGCTGCCAGTCCTTGTAGTTTTCGATCTCGCTCGGCAGATGCGGCCGCGGTCCGACGATGCTCATGTCGCCCTTCAGCACATTCCAAAACTGCAGCGATTCATCGATGCTGTAGCGGCGGATGAAGGTGCCCACCCGGGTTCTGCGCGGGTCGGCCTTCATCTTGAACAGCGGCCCGTCGACCTCGTTGGTCTTGAGCAGCTTTTCCTTTTCCTCGTCGGCCCCGATCCGCATCGAGCGCAGCTTGTACAGCCGGAAGGGCCGGCCATTCTTGCCCACCCGCACATGCGAATACACCGGTGAACCGGGTGATTCCAGGCGGATGAGGAGCATGAAGAGCAGCACGACGGGCGCCGAGATCAGCAGCGCGACACTGGCAAAGACGATGTCGAAGACCCGTTTGACCAGAAGCTGCCAGGTTGATGGGCTGGCGTCCTTGGCGCTGATCAGCGGAATTCCGCCAAAGTCGTTGACGTCGATCTGCGACAAGTTGATCTGCAGCAGCGAGGGCGCGACCCGCGCCCTCACCCGCCGGGCATGGCACAGCCGGACCAGATCCAGGATCGTCGGCTGGGAGGACCAGGGCAGGGTGATGACAACCTCGTCAACCTGTTGCTCGCGCAGGATCGTGGCGATATTCGACACCGGGCCCAATGCCGCGAAGCGCCCAATGTCGGTCGTGCCCGTGACGGGGTCATCGTCGACAAAGCCGATGCAGCGGTAGCCCAGCTCCGGCCGGGCGACGATGGTTCGCATCACCGAACGGCCCATTTCCCCGGCGCCGACGATGAGGACGCTTGAACTTCCAATCCCGCGCCGGCGCAGGCGCGCTTCGACCAGCCCCACGATCCAGCGCGTCAGGCCCATCAGCACCACGGCGAGGATGGCGGCCTGGCCGATCATCAGGCGCGAATAGACCAGCGGGCGGGTGGCGAAAATCACCGCCCACACGACCACCACGACCTTGGCCGTGGCGTTGCTCACCGACGCCATCTGCTCGAACCACGAACGCCGGCGATAAACGCCATCGACCCGAAACATGATCAGATAGGCGAGGTTGAACAGGATGATGACCGGAATGTAGTCGTCAAATCCCGCCGGGTAGCCCACCGGGGCGATCAACTCGACCTGGTAGCGCAACAGGTAGCTGAGCACGAAGCTCAAGTTGACCAGCAGGCCGTCCAGGAGGAAGACAGGGAGTCGACGCATAGGCGCAGCGAAACTCGCGACCGCGTTACCCGGGCTAGATCGCACGATCGTACATGCGGTAAGTTCGGTAGACGTGCCCGCCGCCATAGGCGGCGATGCGATTCATGGACTCGTTCGTTTCCAGAATCCAGCCGAATTCGCCCCGATATAGCCGCGCTTCTCGATGACCTTGATGGTCTCGGCGATCAGAATGGCGTCGATGCCGCTCATTCGGTGCGAGGCCAGCACGCCCAGCAGCACAAAGCGCACGGCGTTGACGTGCTTGCGGCGGTACCACAGGAACTTCAGCAGGGTCAGGATCTCGGGTGTCTTTGGGTTGGGGTAGGCCATCCGCAGCGGGCGGTTGACGTTGGGCAGGGTCACCGAGACCGCGATCGGTTTGCCGTCGGATTCGGCCACCAGGATCAAGTCCGCATCGGCGAACTGCTTCAGGCCGCGAACGGTGTGATTGACCTCATGTTCGGTCATTGGCACATGGCCCCAGTTGTCCTTCCATGCGCCTTGCTCGCCCGCGTAGACCAGCTTGAGCACATCGATCTCATGCTGCAGATTCTTGAGATTGGCCGACCGAATCGTGAATTTCCCGCGCTTCCTGGCCATTTCGACCACTCGCGCGAAGCGGCCGGATGTGCCTTCTTTCGCCGCGCTGAGCGGGTTCCAGTAGGCCCACAAATCCATTGCCTTGACAAAGCCACAGCCTTCCACCAGCGCCTGGTAATAGCGCGGGTTGTAGGGCATCAGGACCACCGGCTCGCCGTCAAAGCCATCCACCAGCAGCCCGCACTCTTCGTTCAGACTGAGGGTGGCCGGGCCGCGCAGTTTGTTCAGCCCGCGCTTATTGCACCAGGCTTTGGCCGTGTCGAACAGCGCGGCCGCAACACTGGGCTCGTCGATGCACTCAAAGCCGCCGTAGAAGCCAGTCTTCTCGTTATGGAACTCGTTGTGCCGTCGATTTTCGATCGCGGCGATGGTGCCCACGATGACGCCGCCACGCCGGGCGATGAACATTGACGCGTCCGAATGCTCAAAGAAGGGATTCTTGCGTTTATCCCAGAAGGCCACCCGCTCGCTGATGAGCGGCGGCACCCAATACGGGTCGCCCTTGTAGATCTCCCACTGAAAGTGAATGTAGGCGAGCCGGTCGGCCGGCGTCTGGCACTCGGTAACAGTGATCGCATCTGTGTTGGGCATGCTGGGAATTGTAGTCTTCTTAGCGCGCGGGGTTTGGAGCGGCCGGACGCTCGACATGCAGCCGGGTGATCAGCAACGCCACGGCCAGAGCGATCATGCTCAGGAGCATGGCCAGGGCGATGGGCGCGCCAGGCGCGACCTGTTCAAAGAGCTGCCCGCCGACGAGCGGACCCAGCACGCTGCCCAGCGAGGCTGCCGACTGGTTGGTCCCCAGAATCTGGCCACGCCGGTCGGCCGGGGCGGCGTAAGTCTGCAAGGCGGCCAGGTTGGGGAGGGTCATCCCGGTGCCAAAGGCGAGCAGGGGCGCGGCGGCCGGCAGCATCAACGCCACCGGAAAGGCGACGAGCAGGCTGAAGAAGGCCGTGCGCGAGGTCAAACCCGCGATCAACATCGCTTTCTCGCCGAATCGTTTCACCAGTGGACCGATCATGCGGAGCTGCACGAAGATTCCGCACAATCCCACGAAGGCCAGCACATAGCTGACGATCTCCGAGACGTGGGCGCTTGATTCTGTTGGAAAGACGACCTTTTGCGCCCACAGCACATAGACGGTCTGGAAGCTGAAGAACGAGAACTGGGCAAAAAAGGCGATGATCAACAGCAGCGCTACCGGGCGAAGGCGAACCAGGCTCCAGAATCCGCCTGAGCCCGACGCCGCGTGAGCGGCCAGCGCCTTGGCCCGCTTCTCGGGCGAGAGGGACTCCTTGAGTAAAGAGGCGGTGAGCAGAATGGTCATCAGCCCGATCGATGCGCCCGCCAGATAAGCGAAGCGAGGGCCAAAGCGCGCCGCAATGAAGCCGCCCATGGCCGGCCCGACCGCAAGGCCGAGTGAAAACGCGAGCGCGGTCGTGCCGAGGCGTTTGGCGCGCTCGCGCGGCTCGCTGATGTCGCTGATATAGGCCTGGGCGGTCGAGAAATTTCCGGCGGTAACGCCGTCGAGCATGCGGGCGAGGTAGACCACCCAGATTGTGGGGGCGAAGGCAATGACGACGTAACTCAGCAGCGAGCCCAGTTGCGAGATGATCAACACGGGCCGCCGCCCAAAGCGATCGCTCAGCCGGCCCAGGATGGGCCCGACGATGAACGACATGCCGAAGTAGGCGGCCTGCACACCGGTGATCTGGGCCGCGGTCGCGGCCAGTTCATCCTTGGCGTAGAGCGGAAAGACGGGCAGGGTGATGGCAAAGCCCAGGGCGTCGACAAAGGCGATCAGGCCGATCAGCGCGATGGGCGACTTGAGTCGCGATAGCAGGGCGCCCAAGATGGGCGTTACACCGGCCACTGGCCGGGGCCCTCGCGATCGACGTTGTAACCGACCCGGGAGAGATGGGCGATCACGGCCTGACCATGGTCCTCATCTCGCACCTCCAGCAACAGCTCGATCCCGACCTTGCTCAGCGGCGCGAGCCAGAACGCGCGGCGGTGGAAGACCTCGATGACGTTGGCCCCGGCCTCGGCCACATGCGCGATCAGCGGGCCAAGGTTGCCCGGCGCGTCGTTGACGGTGGTCTTGAGGAGTTGATAACGGCCCTGCTTGACCATCACCTGCTCGAGCACGCGCGAAAGCAGGTTGACGTCGATGTTGCCGCCGCACAACGGGGCAACCACAATCTCGCCGGGCTTGACGTTGACCTTGCCGGCCAGCAGCGCGGCCAGGCCGGCCGCGCCGGCGCCTTCGACCACCAGGCGCAGGTTCTGCACGCAATGCGAGATGGCCCGGGCGATCTCATCCTCCTCGACCTCGACCACGTCGTCGACCAGGCGTTTGATGATGGGCAGGGTGATATCGCCCGGGCGTTTGACGGCGATGCCATCGGCGATGGTCCGCGCGGCGGCGATGGCGACCGGCTCGCCGGCGGCCAGCGAAGGTTTGACGGCCGAACAGCCGGCCGCCTGCACGCCGATGATGCGGACTTTGGGCAGCAGTTCGCGCACGGCGATGGCGATCCCGCTGATCAGCCCGCCCCCGCCGATCGGCACGACGATGACATCGGGCTGGCGCAGCGCATCGACCATCTCGATCCCGATGGTGCCCTGGCCGGCGATGACCTGTTCATCGTTGAAGGCGTGGACGTAGATCAGCCCGCGCTCTTGCTGGATTTCGCGGGCGCGCACGCCGGCATCGTCGAAGGTGGCCCCATGCAGGACGACTTCGGCCCCAAAGCGGCGGGTGGCCACAACCTTGGTGAGCGGCGCGCGCTCGGGCATGACGATCGTGGCCCCGATCCCGAAAATCTGAGCGGCCAGCGCGACGCCCTGGGCGTGGTTGCCGGCCGAATGGGCGATCACCCCGCGGGCGCGCTCCTCGGGCGACAGGCAACTGATCTTGTTGTAGGCCCCGCGGACTTTGAACGAACCGCTGCGCTGGGCGCATTCGGCCTTGACAAAGACGCGCGCGCCGAGCTGGCGGGACAACAGTTCATCGGGCAGAATCGGGGTGGCGGTCAAAACGTCGTGCAGGCGCACCCGCGCGGCATGGATATCGGCAAATGTCACGCTCATGGCGGACACATTCTAGTCGGGTTGGGTGTTTTCGCGTAGCCGACGCCTTTGCCAATGGCTGCCGCGCCGAATATGACGCTTGCCTGACAGTTGGCGCAACCTCATTGACATCACGTCGGCTGGCGCGTTACCGTGTCCGTGAGAACTCATGCGTGCTGACCCCAGATCTCGTCAACGGAAAACCATCCGCCTTCCCGGCCGCGACTATCGCGCGGACGGCTTGTACTACGTCACGATCGTTTGTGAAGGGCGGCGGCCGGTTCTGTCCGAAGTTCGCGAAGGGCATATTGCGCTGAGCCCGATTGGCGAGATTGTCACCGAGTGCTGGTTGGCGGTCCCGAATCTACGAACATGTCATACGTGCGAACGGCGATATCGAACGCATCCGATCGTATATCCGGGCCAACCCGGCGCGGTGGCGAAAATCGCCACGCAACACATGAAAAGTGTAGGGGCGAAGCACCCGCCACTGGCTCGCGGCACGCTGGAACGTAACGGCGGGTGCTTCGCCCGCGCCCACGCCACGCCACGCGCCCCGCCCGCCCGCCCCGGGCCACGCCACGCGCCACCGACGCCACCCGGCCACGCCACCACGCACCCGACACCCACGCACGCCACGCACACACGCGGCCCACCCGCCACGCCACGCCACGACACGCGACGCGACACACGACACGCGGCGCGCCCGCGCCCGCGACACGCGGCGCCCCCGCGCCCGCGCCGCCACGGGTCCGGGCGAAGCATCCGCCGTTACGGTTGGGCGTGCGTAGACCCTGTGGCGGATGCTTCGCCCCGACATTGGTTTCGTCACATCGTTTATAACGAACAACTGAACTGCGGTTCGGGCACCATAACAGCGCGGGCGACCCGTCCAACGGGATGACGAACCCGAGATTCAGGCCGCACTTGATGCAGCCCTTGTCGTCCTCGTAGCCGCGCTCGGTGATCCACTCCTCCGGCTCGCAGAACCCGCACCCGCCGGCCACGAATAGGTCGCCGGTGATCTTGGTCTCGTCGTCGCCAAACCCGTTGTCGAGCGTCAGATCGATATTGACCGCCAGGGCGACCAGGCAGGCCCCGCCCTGGCCTTGCACGAAGCCGCTCACCCGGGTGCCCCAGGCTGTGTCGTTTTGGGCCGGGTCGGTGAACACCCAGAAGGCCAGCCCGCCGCCGCCGCTGAGCTCGGCGACCAGACATCCGGCGATGTTGACGATCGGGATGTTGTTGGCGTAGACCGACAGATACATCCCCTCGATGACGTTGCCGTTGGTGTCCATGTCGTCGAACAGGTCGCCGAAGTCCTCCTGCAGGGTGGGATGGTCAGGATCCAGCCGCCCGACCAGGAATTGCCCGCCGACCAGGATGCTGCCGAACGCGCCGGTCTGCACATTGGCTTCAAACGTTACGCCCAGATACAGCTCATCCAGATTGCCGCTCTTGATGGTGAATCCGAAGTCGGCGTCGGCCTCGTTGATGTCCATCAGCGCGAGATGCAGATTCAGCAGCTCGATCGAGCCGTGCGCGCCGTAGCCGTTGGGGTCGCCCATGTAGACCTCGAGGTCGAGGTTCATCGTGGCGGCGTTGCCGACCAGCTTGACGTCGATGCCGTTGGCCGAGATTCGGAACGAGTTGTTGATCGCGTCAATGTCGAGGCTGACCAGGGCGTCGAACATCGGCGTGGTGTCGCCTGCAACGGCGGTCTCGAGGGTGGCGCGGTTGAAGACGGTCAGATAGCTGTCCAGGTGCAGCGTCCCGACCTTGCCCCCGACCAGACGCCCGTCCTCATCGCGCTCGCCGAGGATGCTGACGCTGCCGCGCAGCCACTGCACCTGGAATGGGCTCTGGGCCATGAAGCCGCGCAGCAGCGCGCTTCTGGCGTGCGGCGAGGCCATGAGTTGAACGGTGTTGTCCATCCAGGCCGCAATCTCCTCATCGGTGCAGGCCGATGCGGCGCAGGTCGCCTCGAGGTCGGCCTCGACCGCGTCGAGCAGGTTGTAGGCCGTCAACGTGGCCTTCTGATCCTTGACCGCATCGGCCAGGCGGCGCGCGTCGTCGTACTCACCGTTGTAGGCGCCGCCGCCTACTCCGAGCTTGGTCCGGAAGTTCGACCACTTGGTGTTCCAGTCGGCGAAGCTCGATGCGTCGTTGCAGCGCGCTGCGTCCCAGTCGCACTCCATCTGCTGCGCCCCGAGCATGGCGGCGGCCATGGCCGGGAAGCCGAACACCAGGGTGGTGTTGTCGGGGGTGATCACCGCCGCATACGGCGCGCTGAAGGCCTGCAGCGCGTCGCGCTGGGCGCCCTGCTTGGCGATCCCGATCCAGGCCCCGTCCTTGTTCTTGCCCTGCGCGAAGGTCAGATCCAGCGCGATCCCGATCGGGAGCAGCTTGCTGAACCGCCCTTCGAGCTTTGGGCGCTGGCTGAAGCCGACATAGTCGGCCCGGTGCAACAGGTAGATGTGGTTGGCGCTCGGCGAGATCACCTCGCCGAACCACGGCATGACCATGCTCCCGACGATATCGACGTAGGCGCTCATCTGGTTTGTGGCGGTGGGCGAGGGGCGGAACGTGGCGTTGTTCGTCCATGGGTTCGCCCCGGTCGGGCCATCGCAATGGTCCACCGAAATCAGGCGCTCGCTATTGCCGATGGCGTTGCCGTTGGCCCGCCTGGGATTGCAGTCGCTGAGCTTGATCTCCTCGATGACCGAGTAGAAGCCGTCGATCTCATACACCGTCGGCTGTGGGTATGCGTTGGCGCTCTTGAAGGTGCCATTCGGCCGGAAGGCCAGCTCGATCGGCACGGTCGGGTCGTCGAGGGTCGTGCCGTTGACGACCCCATCCACCCGGGTCAGGTTCTTGATCTCGTACTCGCCGAGCAGCCAGACATCGGTGTTGCCGTTGGCGCCTGTGCGCCACTCGGCCGCGCTGGGCAACACGTCGATGTTCCACCAGTCCAATTGTCCGGGCACGCCCAACACCGGCCCGCCCGACATACAGCCTGCCGAATTGACCGACATGCCAATCATGTCCAGGGTCATGCTGACCGGGAAGGGCAGGAAAAGCTCGCCCAGGGTCGCGCCTACCTGGGGCTGGTTGTCCAACCAGCTCTGGCTGAAGCGCGAGATGCGGGTCTCGTAGTCGGCAAGATCCACAACCAGGTCGGACCCGCCCCAGGTCATGTTGACCTGGCCGCTGGCCCCGCCATATCGGAAATACAGCTTGAAGCCGCTGTTGGGCGTCTTGACAAAGGTGATGGTCCCGGTCGAGCTCAGGTCGCCAGCGGCCGCGCAGCTCTCCCACACCAGCCCGCGTTTGAAGACGTTGATGCCCGCGTTTTGAGTGTTTTCGTTGTCCAGGAGCCCGGATTCGGCCAGGCCGCTGTTCGCGTTGCCGCGATCGGCCGGCCAGGCCAGGCTGGCCTTGACCATCGGCATCGCCTGGGGCAGGAACAGGTCGTAGGTGTCCGTCCCAGTAAAGGAGAAGGTCGCCCACGCGAGAGGATCGAGGCCGGTAATCGTCCCGACCACCGCACCGCGGGTGAGCACGTCCAGGCTGGCGAAGGACGCGTCGAAGACCGGCCGGCTGGTGTGCGCGCCGTTGGTCGAATGGGGCATGCGCAACGTGCCATTCTCGATGTGCCCGCTCACCAGCTCGCCATCCTCGAACTTGACCCGCCAATCGTCGCCGGTAATCCGCATCTTGAACGGGAAAGCAAGCGAGTAGCTGTACGTGTTGTTGTGGTTGAGCGTGCCGCTGAAACCCTCGCCGGTCACGTAGAAGAACCTGCTGGCGGTGTAGGTCGGCTTGAGGAAACCGGCGTTCTCGAGTTCATTCCCGCTGTCGGTGGGCTCATGCGGGGTGTTGTCGACGGTCGGGTTGTCCTCGGTATACAGCTCGCGATCGCTGTAGCGGGCGGAGCGGTAGCGGGTGCACACGCTGGTCCAATCGATTCCAGTCTGGGTGTAGGTAAAGACGTCCTTCGGCACGATCAACAGCGGCCAATCGACATGGCCGACCACATGAACATTGTCCGTCAGCGGGTCATTGCAGTCCTGGGACGGGGTAATGGCCTTGCGCCATTCCATGTACATGTTGTCGAGCAAATGGTTGGTGAAGGTGTGGGTATCGGTCCGGCCGACGACGCCCCCGCCTGTGTTCACGGCCTCCCACATCACCGCCTCAGGCCCGAGCGCGGTCAGGATGAGCTTGTCGGCCTTCATCCCGAGGTTGTCGAGATACACATCGCACAGCAGGAAGCGGTTGTCGCCCGACTTGTTGACCCGATAGCAGTCGCTGTTGTTGGCTGTCGGCGCGTCGCCCAGCATGACGTTGGCGTAGCCACCGGGGAGCACGGCATTCACCGTGCGGGTGATGTCGTCGTTCGCCTCGTTTTGGAATCCTGTTTCGACGTTCGCGAACTCGACCCGCACCCAGGAGTGCTCAGTCCCAAAGACGTCCGGAAACAACGGCCGTCCCTGCGGATACAACTTGATCCGCCCGGTGCCGGTGAACGCCCAAGTCGAGAAGGCGCCGCCGGTGCGCTGGCCGGACGCGGATTGCACTTCGACCGTGTAGCGTTGGCTGCCATCCGCGCCGAAGACCATGGCTGCGGGTCCCGGGTGGCCGGCCTGCGGGATCGGGCCGGCCTCGAAGCTGGAGGTCCCCGGCAATGCCGGCCGGTTGCGGGTGAAGGTGACGACCGGGCTGGCCGCCACGATCTCACCCGACCCACCCGCGTGATCGAAGCTGTTGGTAGGTGCGAAGAACCAGAACTCGCCGCCCGCGTCGAGTTTGAGCACCTGATACTGGATCGTGACGTCATGAAACGCCGCGTAATTGGCGTCGCTCAGCGAGCGGTCGTCGTCGACGAACTTGATGTCGAGCACGGGCTCCACGGTGGCCGGAGTGACGCTGATGGCCGAGAACGGCGGCGAGAGCTGGGTCCAGGTCTCGCCATCGCGCGAGCGCATCACCACGTAGCAGCACGTGTTGAAGTCATCCTCCGAGTCCTTCTGCCAGTTCAGATAGACCTCGGTTTGCAGGGCGTTGCTGGTCAGGCTGAGGTCAATCGTGTCGAGCTCGCGCTGCGGCTCGTCGACCCGCGACACATAGATCGCGGCGCGCTGGGTGGAGCTCATGTCCGGTGAATAGCTGATGGTGCAGTTGCCCGGCCCGCCGATGCAGATGAACTTGTTGGTTGTGCGGGAGGCCACCATGAACCAGAAGTTGTCCTTGCCGTTCAGCTTCGGCCGGGTGGCCAGATCATCGTTGGTGAAGGTGTGCCGGTAAATCTTGCTCGTGTCAGTCAGGTTTGCCGTGCCGGCCGCGTCGCTGTAAACGGTCGTTTTGGTGAACTCGAAGCTCTTGGCGCTGCCGCTGTAGACCAGGGTCATGCTCAGGTAGCTGTTCGGCATCGTCACGCCCCTGGCCATGTAGATGTTGAAGGCGTTCATCGCGACGCTGCCCGCGGCGTTCCAGTCCAGCGTGGCCTTGAACTTGCCGTTGTTCTGCTTGCTGATTTGCGCGTCGATGATCATGGGCTGGGCGGCCTGGATCATGCGGAATGGCGCCGGAGTGAGGATCTTGTTGATGCTGGTCCCGGGGGGGCTGAGTTCGCCGTAGCCGTTTTCGGCCCGCAACTCGTAGGTCACTTCCATCTCGACCGTGGGCGAATAGAAGTCGCTGGCCTGCTTGCTGCTGGCATTCCAGTCGAGCCGGGGATGCGGCTGATGAGCACCGGCCGCCCCGTCGGGCCGAACTTGCGATACAGGTTGATCGTGCCGACCTCGTTGTCGCCGACGTTCTGCCCAAACTCGGGCGCGGCGGGCAGGCACTCGCCCGGTTTCTGGCGCGCGATCATCTCGGCCGGCGCGCTGGGCTGGCCCATATTGCCGCGCGCGTCGTAGGGGACGATCCGGTAGCGGAAGCGGTCGCCGCGCGAGACTGTCGTGTCGATGATGTAGAGCGCCTGGCGGATGTCAAAGCGGGCGAGCTTGTCTCCCTGCTGCGTGCTGCGCGAACCGGTGAAGACCAGGGTCGGGGTCAGGGTCAAGGTGGGATGCCCCGGATCTGCGTTGGTGAAGACCAGCCGGTTGCCGAGCAGCGCATCGGGGCTGTCCTTGAGCGCGAGGGCATTGTTGAACTGCGCGGAGACCCGCCAATTGACCGGCCGGGTCTCCAGGAAATTCCCGGCGTTGCTGTAGCGGGTATAGGCGTAGCCGCCGCGCAGATCGAAGTTGGTCGTCGTCGACAGCACGATGGTTGTGTTGGTGACATTGGCGATCAGCACCCAGGCTGATTCGGCGGTGCCGCTGGGCGGCGTGCCGCGCCAGATCTCGTAACGCGCCGCGTCGGTGTCGCGCCGCCAGGCGACCGTCAGGTTGATCTCGCACACATCGCCGTTCGCTTCAGTCGCGGCGGCGTAGACGGGCTGGGGCGTCACCGGCCCGCGGAAATCGGGCCCGCGCAGACAGGCTTCCTCGCTCAGCGCGCCAGACTGGCCAAGCAGGTCGCGCGCGGCGACCCGGTAGCAGTACAGAATATCGGGGTCGAGGTCGCGGTCGGCATACGAGAAGTTGATGTCCGACACGTCCCCAGAGAAGCGCAGGCTGGCCCCCGGCGTGCCGGTGATCGGCACGGTCTGCGCCCCGCTCCGGGTGTTGGTCCGCGGCGCCACGGGCTCAGTATTTACTTTTACCGTTGTACTGCAACTGGCCGGCGCAAGTGGATTGCACGACTTGCGGAACACGTCATAGCCGTACATCCAGACCGGATTGAATTGCCCAACGTTGGGGCGTCCACTTCAAGAACACAGTGCCATGGGCAAAGCGCTGCTGGTTGGCCCGCTCGCGCGGGTCGGTGCTGGTGATGTAGCCGCTCGCGTCAAAGGCGGTCAGGTTCGCTGGGGCCGGTTCGATCGTGCGGCCCGTGCGATCGACCGTGACCGGGCCGAGCAGGCGGCCCTTCACCCGGATCCAGAACTTCGAGGTCGGCGTCTGCCGATTCTGATCGACGAAACCGCGGCCCATCACCAGCGCCACGCCCGGCTCGGTGTTGATCAACTGGCTGACCGCCAGCAGGTTGCCCCTGTTCAGCGCAAAGGCCTGATGCATGCTGATGACGCTGGTGAATGTCGCTGGTGTCGTCACGCCTGAGATGTCGGTGGTGAAACTGAGCTGGCGCAGGGTGTCCCAGTTTGTGCCAAGCAGGCTGAGCGCGAGGGGCTCGTTGTAAATTGGATCAACCACGCCGGCAAGCACGGGAGTGTAGGCGGTGGTGCCGCTGATGTCCTGGCGGATGACGTAGACGGAGGCCACATAGGGTGTGATGGGCAGGGTCCAACGTAGGAAGACGGCTCCGGTGATGCTGACGGCGTAACCCAGACGGGGCGGGCCGCCGGCGAGCTGCTGGGGGGTGCTGTGCCAGCCGCCCGCGTTGAGGAGCAGGTCGGCCCCGTCAATGATGCCATTCCCGTCGATGTCGAGCGAGGCCGAGTAGAGCAGCGAGCCGGTGAGGACGCCAAATAGCCCGGCCTGGGTCTGCAGATCGCGCACGTCGATGAAGCTGTCGCAGCCAATGTCGTAAGGCGCGCAGTAGGGTGCCGCCGTGGCCGGGCTGTCTTTGGCGCGCGCGGTCGCGCTCGGCAGTGGCGCCTTCGCGCTTTCCTGTTCGGCGCCGGCCAGCCCCGCGCCTGTGCGCTGGGCAGACGGAAGGAAGACCCGGTTGACCGCGCCGGCGAAAACAAGGGTGGTTGAGCCGCCCGTGACGATTTGGTTGTCGCCGGCCGCATTTGTCGCCAGGGGCTGGGTGATGCTGATCGTCGTTGTGCCGATCTTGCCGCGGGGCTGGAGCTTCATCCGCCCGACGACGCCGTTGGCGCCCATGGCCGGGCCTGCCCCATAGGTCAACCCGCCGACCGAGGCGACTGTGCCGTCCACCCACGGCCCAAGTGTGTAAGCGCAGCGTGTCGTCGTGGGATTGCAATTGGCCTCTTGGCCAAAGGCGGGTTGGGCGGTCAGCTCGACGACATCGAAAAAGGTTGGATCGAAGGCAAGGTCAAACTCCCACGCGCCCAGGTCGGTCACCCCGGCCGCGATAACGTCGACGGTGAAGATCGATATCGGCGAGAGTGGGTTGGCCGGGGCCTGCAGCGCAAGGCTGATGGCCTGGGGGGCCAGGACGAGGGCGGGTTGAGGCGCTGCAAGCGGGGTCTCCACCGGGGTCTGCGGCGCGCTAGCCGCCGCCGGCAAGGGCGCCGGCGCAACGCCCGTTCCGAGCGCCACCGCAAGCGCCATGCCAATTCGTCCGATTTGCCGTATCGTCTTGTTCTTCATCGCCCTGTCTCCTGAGCTGTGCTCATTCGCCGCTTTCCTTTACGCTGTGTGCTGATGTCGCCGAGATTAACCCGTCACGCGCCGCCCGGAGTCTCGATTTCGAGTGCGGCTGTCTCGTTACTGTGGGGGTAGCCGACGGCGAATACAACGTCCTTCCCGATTTCCCGCAATGGTGTTAAGTCAGGGACGCACGCGATTGCCGGCCCCGAAGGGGCCGAATGAGATAGCCCAGGGCGAAGCCCTGGGAAACCGATGCCCACCCGATTCCCGCCCTGAAAGGGCGGCATGGCGCACGAGGAGTCTCGACCAGCGACTTCTGCCCATAGAACCGATCTGGATTTCGCCCTTTCAGGGCTCATCATGCATTTGGTGGCGCAACCCAGGGCCTTGCCCTGGGCTATCTCATGCGGCCCTTTCAGGGCCGGGCACCTACACCGCGTAACCGATGGACTGATTGCGACCATACTCTCAAGTACAAATGCGCTAAGCATCGTTAGTGGTGCGGGCCTCACTCACTTTGTGCCATTGCGCGAAAGCGGGGGTGACGGCTTCAGTTGGCGCGCGTCCGATGCTTCCCGTCACGGCGCCACCATCAGCGGCAGCCGCGCCCGCCACAGGCCATCCTCGTCCTCTCCCGCCACGAGCCCTGGCGGTTCTCCGCCGTCAAAGGGGTCAACGATGACTTCCTCGAGTGTGCCCAGCAGGCGCTTGCCAAGGGGCGTCCCGCCGATGAAAAAGATGCCGCCATCCTGGGCCAGGTCGATCTTGGGTAAGGGCGGGAAGTCGCACTTCAGATAGCCGTTCAGCCAGTATTTGGTGTCGAAGTTATCCCGGGTCATGCCAAAGCGCCGGTCGACGGCCTTGACCGCAAATCCACAATGCGACTGGTATTTGATGCTGCCGTTAAACTCGGAGTAGATGACCGCCCGCGGCGCAGCCCCGGTTTCAGTGATGGGCGTATCCAAGCTAACCGGCTGGCGAAGGGTGTTGGTCGGGATGTAGCTGATGATCAGATTGCTGTCGGCGGGCGAGATGGCTACCGTCGGTGAGAGCGTCCCCCGGCCGAGCATGTAGAACCCGTTGATGACCGCCGTGTCGGTCAGGGTGATGCTGCCGCTGATGGCGTTGACGGCCTCCATGATGTTGACGTTGCAGCGCATCCAGCCTCCGCCATCAAAAAAGGCGCGCCCGTTGGCGACTTGAAGCGTCCCCAGACTGGCGCAGGCGCCCGGGAGCGAGGTGTAGCCCTGGACGAGGTTCGGGTCGTCGCGGTCATAAACCAGCATGCAGCCGGTATCGGGGACCTCGAAGTTCATGACAAAGACCCAGGCCCGGGGCAGCCAGCCCGCGGAAATCCGGGCCAGTCGGGTCTGGGTGACGCATTCGGGCGGCAGGGCGACCGCCGCGCGGAGTGGCAGGCTGACTGATTCTGGGGCGAGTTGGGCTGGCCCGACAGCCGGCGCCGGCGCATAAGGCGTCGCTTTGGCCGACGACGACGCCGCCAGTCCGAGCGCTGCGGCGAAGGTCAGCAGGGCGGCCGCAACTGCAGTCTTCCGATTCATAGGGCATGGTTATACTGGAAATTCTCTATCCGGCGTCTCGATTTTGCGCGTCGCCGTCTCAGGATTCCGATGCCGTCTGCCGATCCATTCCTGGAAGCGCTGGAAGCTGCGCTCGACCACCTGGCCGATCCGGCCTGGCTGGGCGCGCAGTCTCCGCTCGCGTCGACCTACGTGTTGGGGGCGGCAGCGGCCGGTGACGGGGCAGCCCGCGGGAGCGCCCTGCGCCAACGGCTGACCGAAGCGGCGTCGACCCTGAGTGAGGATGCCCGCCGCCTGCTCGACGCCGCCTATTTCCGCCGCAAACCAAGCCTGACCATCATCGGGGTTGCGCGCGAATTGCACATGAGCCGAGCCGCCTACTATCGCCATCGCGATGCCGTCCTGCCTGAGTTGGGAAGCGCATTCAGCGCGATCATCCAGCCGGCTCTGCGGCTAGAAGCGCCGCCCGGGGCGTCCCTGGTGGGCCGGCAGCGCGAGCTGGACGCGGCCGAGTCGATATTGCGGGCCGGCGGCACGGTGGCGTTGGCAGGGCCGGCCGGGATCGGCAAGACCACCCTCGGCAGCGCCCTGGCCAAGGGCTGGGCAAGCGCCTTCTGGTTCACTTTCCGGCCGCCGCTCAATGATCAATTCGATAGTTTTATCTTCGCCCTGGCGTCATTTCTGCGCGAGCGAGGGGCATCTCTGGCCTGGCAGCAACTTGTCGCTGACGCCAATCCGGCGGCCCGCGCCCGTATCGTCGGGCTGTTGCGCCACGATCTGAGCCAGTTGCCGGAGCGCCCGCTCTTGTGCATCGACGAAGTCGACCTGCTGCGCTTCGACACGAGCGAGCACGCCCAGCTCATCCAGTTGCTGGAGGATCTGCGTCTGTTGGCGCCGCTGCTGTTGATGGGCCAGCAACTGGTGATCGAGCCCGGGCTGACCCTGGTTTTGCGCGGCCTCGAAGCGCCTGAGGCGCGACGGCTGCTCGAGGCGCACAGCGTGCATGGGCTCGAGGAAGCCGAGTTCGACCGATTGCTGGCCAGCACACGCGGCAGCCCGGCCTTGCTGCGTCTGTTTGCGGCCCTGGTCGGCGCCGGCGAGCCGGTCGCCAGCGCGTTGCGCCAGACCCAGGCCTCGCCGACCCTCGAAGTGATGGTCCGCCGGGTGTGGCAGCGCCTGAGCGAACCCGAGCGCGAGTTGTTGGCCCGGGTGTCGGTTCATCGCGGCCGTGCGCCGTTGGACGCCTATTCGGACCATCCGGCCTATGCCGCACTGGTGGCCCGCGAGATGATCCGCCCGGACGGGGCGGGGGGCCTGAGCGTGCCGACTTTTGCCCGTGAGTTTGTTTATGCCAATGTCGCGCCCGATATTCGGGCCGCCCTGCATATCGATGCCGCGCGTATCTACGAGCAGCGGGCCGACTTCACGGCCGCGGCCTGGCACTACCTCGCCGGGCGCGAACCGGCCCTGGCGGTATGGACGTGGTTTCGGCATCGCGAATCCGAGACCCGGCATGGGCGGGCGGCGGCGGCTCGGGCGATCTTCGTCGATGTCGCGCTGGCCGATCTGCCGTTGGCTGAGGACCGGCGGGCGCTGGCCCTGTTGCGAGCAGGCTGGATGCGCGACGCGGGCGAAGCGGATGATGCGCTGTGGGCGTTGGACGCGGCGGTCTGGCCCGCGGGACACCCCGCGGCCGGATTTGCCCATCTTCTGCGCGGGCAACTGCACGAGACGCGCGGCCAGATCGATCAGGCGCTGGCCGAATTGCGGCTGGGGATGGGCGAGTTCGAACGCGCCCGTGAGCGCGACGCGGCCCGGGTGAGCGCCTCGATCGGATTTGTCCACTTGCGCGAGCGCGACATGGCCGCGGCCCGCCAGGCCGCCATCGAGGCCCAGGTCCAGGCCCAGAGCTTCCGCGGCTTCGTCGAGACCCAGGCTGCCAACTTCGCCGAGGCGCGCGAACAGCTCGAGGCGGCCCTGGCCCTGGCCGGGCGCCACGCCGTCCGCCCGGCGGTGATGCGCGAGGCATTGTCCCGGTTAGGGACGTTGTGCTGGCAGCAGGGCGATGCCGGGCGGGCGCTCGAATTGCTGGGGCGGGCCCTTGGTCTGGCCACGGCGGCTGGCGACACGCTCAGCGCCGTATATCTGCGAATCAATCTGTCCGCAGCCGCGCTGACGCTCGGGCGGCCCGAGGTGGCGCTCGCGCATGCGCGCGACGGGTTGACGATTGCGCTGCCGATGCGGCATGGGTATCTGATTGCCGGGCTGAGTGTCAACGCGGCGGAGGCATGCCTGGCGTTGGGAGAGGTCGATGAAGCTGAGCGGCACGCCCGGCTGGCCGGCGCCCAGGAGGAAGCCCATGCCCAGCCGTACGCGCTGACGGTCCTGGGGCGGGCGATGCTGGCCCGGGGGGATCAGGCCGGCGCGGCGGCAACCCTGATCGAGGCCGTGGCCCTGGCGGAGGCGGCCCAGGATCGTTTTGCGCTCGCCCATGCGCTGCATTGGCTGGCCCGGGCCCAGACTGGGGCCGAGGCTGTAACGACGGATGCCCGCGCGCAAGGGCTGTTTGCGGTGCTGGGCGTCAAGCCGCCAGAGGGCTGATCGCTCGGGCGAGGTGTCAGGCACCTGTCAGGTGCGTTTGGGTGGCGTAGTCGCATACTCCAAGGTATGAGCCGGCCTCGGGAGGGATCTATCCGCCGATTACGCAGATTTCCGCCGATTGGTATGGAAAAAGAATCGGCGCTAATCTGCGAAATCTGCGGATAGATTCCCTAGCAACCTGCGCGCACCTTGGATTGTCATGGACTACGATCAACAGACCTACGCCATCATCGGCGCTGCCATGGCCGCGCATCGGGAGCTGGGCCAAGGATTTCTTGAGGCCAGTATGCCTGTGGCGCTGAGCTGGAATTCGAGCGCCAAGGTATTCCATATGAGCGCGAAGTAGAGCTGAAAATCGTCTACAAAGGTCAGATCCTCGGCGTTGCATATCGTGCCGACTTCATCTGTTTCGGTGGCATCATCGTTGAACTGAAAGCGCTTGATAAGTTGACTGTGCGAGAAGTGGCGCAAATGCTCAACTACTTGAAGGCCACGGGAATGCAACGCGGGTTGCTCCTGAACTTCGGAGCAAAGAGCCTGGAATGCAAACGGCTGGTGCGCCACTTCCAGGAGGGGATTTGATGCGTACACGAGCGATCCGCAGATTTGCGCCAATTACAGAAAGGAATCGGCGCGAATCTGCGTAATCTGCGGATAGATGAACCAAACCCCCATACAATCCTCCCCATGGCAACCGCGACCGCGCTGGAGTTCACCGGCGAATGGGTGGGCGAAACGATGGGCTGCGACATGCCCGCCCACGTCTGGGAGATTCGCGTCATCGGCGACACGCTGATGGACATCCACACCCGCTGGGAGGACAAGACCGAAGGCCACCGCATGAGCGGCTACTTCGACGTCCTCGTTGGCGCCTTCTCTTTGGGCGATGGCTTCACCGTTGTGCGCCTTGACACCCAGCATTTTGTCCTGCCTGGCTGGGATACCAACGACACCCGCGGCGGCAACGGCCCGCACTACGATGTGGTTTTCTCGCGCCCGGGCATCGCCGAACTCTCCGCCCGCCGGCTGTGGGAGAAGTGGCGCTCGCGCTAAGCGCGCCCAGGCCAAGGCTCAGATAGACGGCGAATGGGATTCATCCGCAGATTACGCAGATTGACGCAGATTCCATTTGATAATCGGCGGAGATCGGCGTAATCTGCGGATAGATCCCGACAGCCCTGCCGACTCTTGGCTGCGTCATCGCTCGATCGGCAGCAGCCGGACCGTCTCGCCAAACGGAAAATCCCCAAGATCCCGGCCGCCCGGAAGCACCACCCACAGTGTCGGAATGCGCGGCGGCGGGTCGGGGAAATCGCCAAAGCCATCGGTGAGATACACCGCCACGGTTCGGCCGTGCGTAAAAGGATGACGGGCGGTCTTCTCGAAGAAGGGCTTGAAGTCCGTCCCGCCTCCGCCCACCGGCTTGGGCAATTCGGCGCCAACCCGGATCGCCCACGGGCCGTACAGCTCGGCATCGGCGTAATACAACTCGCAGCGCATCTGTGGATACGCGCGCAGGATGCCCATCAGCTCACCGGCGAACATCCCGATTGCGTCGGTGTCGATTGACCCGCTGGTGTCCACGCATACCAGCACGTTGATCGATTCGCCCTCCAGCGCGTCGAGATACACCCCCCGCCCGATAAAGCGCCGGTCGAAGCCGGCGAAGTCGGTCGGGGTCTGGGTGAGGTAGCGCCACAGATAGGCCCGCCAGTCCAGGCGTGTGCTTGAGACGTTGGCCAGCTCGCGCTCGACCCCGGCCGGCATGCGCCCCGACACCGACGCCTTGGCAACCACCCGGGCCTGTTCCAGCGCGTTCTTCCACTGCCGCTCGCCCTCGAGCTTGCTCACCTCGCGCCCGGGCGCGCCCGCGTTCGCGGGCGCCGGCTTGCCGGGCTGGCCCTCCGCATCATCGGGGGCGCCCTCCAACAGGTCGACCGCCATCGTCTCGACCGGCGCTTTGTCCGCCTCGCGCATGAGCAGCTCGTAGACCTCTTCGGTGCTGAGATGCTCGCGGTTCACATCACGCAGCCCGCCCTCGGGCAGGCTGAAGCCCTCGCGCAGGATCATCCCGTTGATGACGATGTCGGCGGCGTAGTTCCACAGCTTTGGCTCGCGCCCGCCCCGCCTCGGCACGTGCAGCAACGCGGCATGCAGGACCTCGTGCAGGAGCAGCCCGTCCTGCTCGGCTGGCTTCAAGCCGCCCCAGAACTCGGGGTTGACAAAGATCGCCTTGCCGTCGGTGGCCGCAGTCGGGACTTCGGCGCTGGCCTCGATCCGGGCGTGCAGGGCCAGGGTCGCAAAAAACGAGCTATGGGCGCACACCCGCAACAGCGAGGCGCTGATCTGTTTCTGGAGCCCGGGATCAGGTTTCATGCCCGTCTAGGCCGCGCCGGTGAGCGCCTCGAACTGCTCGAGCCAGGTCGCCATGTCGGGATCGGCTTCGATCAACGCGAACAGCCTGCGATGCTTGCGCAGGGTGCGCATCAGCCGGAACAGATCGGTCGCGCACAACTGGGCCCACTCCACGCCGGCCACCTGGGTCAGCCACTTGAAGCCGTTGTAGGCTCGCTCGGGCGTGCCTGCCCGCGCAGTGAGACCGACCACGGTGGCGTAGCGGATCGAGGGCTCCTCGGGGAAAACCAGCCCGGCGCCCTTGCCCTCGAGCACCTGCTCCAGGTCGGGCAGATCGCGGTAGACCGCGCAAAACGCATTAAACTCAACTGCGCCCCCGGCCCCGATCGCGGGCGCGATATCGGCTCCGATGGCGTGCAGCTGGCTGGCCATCGCCCACGAACGCGGCGAGGGCCAGGCCGGCTGCTGCGGATCGAACTTGTGCAGGAGCGCCGGCCGGAAGGTGACGAACGCGACAATCTGTTCGTGGATGCCGGAATGAAGCGCAAAGCGCTTGAAGCTGTCCAGGTCGGCCTGGGTGTCGACGTGCAGAAAGCGGTTGGCCAGCGGGGCGGGCATGTCGAAGACGGCCGCCCGGTCCTCGCTGCGGTTGCCGGCCGCCCAGATGTACCAGCCTGGCGGGACGACATAGTTGCCGACCTTGCGATCGAGAATCAACTGCTGGGCCATCCCCTGCATCGTCGGGGGGGCGAGGTTGATTTCGTCCAGAAACAGCACGCCTTCGCCGGTGCGGGGCAGGAACTCGGGCGGATACCAGCGCGACACGCCGTTGCGGGCGACGGGCAGCCCGCGCAGGTCGGTCGGGGCAAGCTGTGACAGGCGCAGATCGATAAAGCCGATCTTGTGCGCGCTGGCGGTCTGGGCGACGATGCTGCTCTTGCCGATTCCGGGCGGTCCCCAGATCATCAGGCTGAGCTTCACCCGCCGCCGGACCAGGGTGTCGAGAAAAGACGCAAGTTCGGATGGTTTCAAGTTGTGCTCCTGTGTGTTCGTGATGATAGTCGTAAGCCGGGCGAAATCTGACAGTACTGCCCTGCCGCGAAAGGGATCTGTCCACAGATTCACGCAGATTTCCGCAGATTGATACAGAAAAAGAATCTGCGCGAATCTGCGTAATCTGCGGATAGATCCTATCCTTCCTCAGCGACGAGGCCGTGCCGAGGGTCAAGTATGATTCCCGCCCACATGAGCGCCATCACTATTTCCGGCCGTGTCACCCCCGAGTACGCCCAGATCCTGAGCGAGGAAGCGCTTGCCTTCGTCGCCGCGCTGCAGCGCAACTTCAATGCCCGGCGCGAAGAACTCCTCGCCCGGCGAGCCGTGCGCCAACGCGACATCGAGGCGGGCGTCCAGCTCGATTTCCTGCCCGAGACCGCCGCCGTCCGCAGCGCGGCCTGGCGGGTCGCGGCCACCCCCGACGACCTGCAGGATCGCCGAACCGAGATCACCGGCCCGGTCGAGCGCAAGATGATGATCAACGCCCTGAACAGCGGCGCGCGGGTGTTTATGGCCGATCTCGAGGATGCCAACTCGCCCACCTGGGACAACGCCATCCAGGGCCAGATCAACCTGATCGACGCCATCCGCCGGCGCATCTCCTTCACCTCCCCCGAGGGCAAGGACTACCGCCTCAATGACAAAGTAGCGACGATGATGGTCCGCCCGCGCGGCTGGCACATGATCGAGAAACACGCCTCGCTGGACGGCAAACCGGTCAGCGCCAGTCTGTTCGACTTCGGGCTGTATTTCTTCCACAACGCGAAAGAACTTCTCGCCCGTGGCAGCGGACCGTATTTCTATCTGCCCAAGCTGGAGAGCCACCTCGAGGCCCGCCTGTGGAACGATGTTTTCTTCTTCGCCGAGGGCTACTGCGGTGTGCCGTCCGGCAGCGTCCGTGCGACCGTGCTGATCGAGACGGTCATGGCCGCCTTCGAGATGGAGGAAATCCTTTTCGAACTGCGGGCGCACTCGGCCGGCCTGAATGCCGGACGCTGGGACTACATCTTCTCGTGCATCAAGAAGTTCAAGAACCAGCCCGGGTTGCTCTTCCCTGATCGCAGTCAGGTGACGATGACGGTGCCTTTCATGCGGGCCTACACCGAGCTGCTGGTGCGAACCTGTCACACCCGCGGCGCGCATGCCATCGGCGGAATGGCGGCCTTCATCCCCAGCCGCAAGGACGCCGCCGTCAACGACACAGCCCTGAAGAATGTGCGGGCCGACAAGGAGCGCGAGAGCAACGACGGCTTCGACGGCACCTGGGTCGCCCACCCGGATCTGGTCCCGACCGCCCTGGCCGTCTTCGATGCGAAACTGGGCGATCGGCCGCATCAAAAGGACCGCCTGCGCGAGGACGTGCAGGTCCGGGCCGAGCAAATCACCGATTTTCGGATCCCGGGCGGCAAAATCACCGAGGCCGGTGTGCGCAACAACATTTCGGTCGGCCTGCAATACATCGAGAGCTGGCTGCGCGGCAATGGCGCGGCCGCCATCAACAACCTGATGGAGGACGCCGCGACCGCCGAAATCTCGCGCTCACAGCTCTGGCAGTGGCTGCGCAATGGGGGCGTGCTCGACGATGGCCGGCCCTTCACCCTGGCCCTGTATGCCCGCTTGCGGGATGAGGAAGTCGAAAAGGTTGGCGGGGTTGCGCGCGGGCGCTTCCGCGAGGCCCTGGCCCTGTTGGACACGCTCGTGCAGGCCGACGTCTACGAAGAGTTCCTGACCACGCCGGGCTACCAACGCCTGGAGTAGGCACGTTACGCGAGGTTTGCGATGGCGAAGAAAGCCGATCCCGCCGCCCGCGCGGCCGAACTGCGCAGCGCGCTTAACGAGCACAGCTGGCGCTACAACGTGCTGGACGATCCCATCATCAGCGACGCCGAATACGACGGGTTGATGAACGCGCTCAAGGCCATCGAGGCCGAGCACCCGGACCTGGTCACGCCTGATTCGCCCAGCCAGCGCGTGGGCGGGGCCGTGGCCGCGGGCTTCGCCAAGGTCCGGCATGCCCGTCCGATCCTCAGCTTGTCGAACGCATTCGACGCCGATGACGCCCGGGCCTGGCGCGATCGAATCGCCAAATACGCCGAACAAAACGTGCCGCTGCTCGCCACTCCCGAGGCGCTGAGCCGCTTTGTGGTCGAGCCCAAGATCGATGGTTTGACCGTTGTGCTGACCTACACGGATGGCGCGCTCAGCCAGGCCGCCACCCGCGGCGACGGCAGTATTGGCGAGGAGATCACCGCCAACGCCCGGACCATCAAGAGTGTGCCGCTGGGTTTGCGCGCAGCGCAGCGCAGCCTGCCGAGCATCCTCGCCGTCCGGGGCGAAGCCTACCTGCCGATCAAGACCTTCGAGTCACTCAACGAGGCCTTGATCGCGGCGGGGGACAAGCCCTTCGCCAACCCGCGCAACGCGGCGGCCGGCGGGCTGCGCCAGCTCGACCCGGCCCTGACCGCAAAACGACCCTTGGCCATCCTGTGCTACGCCATCGTTGACTGGCAGGGCGGGGAGGCGCCGCCCCAGACGCAGTGGGAGCTGCTCGAGACGCTCAAGCGCTTCGGCTTTCCGGTCAGCGACCTGGCCCGCCGTTTTGACGGTTTCGACGCGGCCCTGGCTTATTGCGAGGCGATGATCCCCCGCCGCGACATGCTGGCCTACGAGATCGACGGGATGGTGATCAAGCTGGATGATCTGGTCCTGGGCGAGGCGCTGGGCTATGTGGGCAAGGATCCGCGCGCGGCCCTGGCCTTCAAGTTCCCCGCCCGCGAGGCGACGACGATCCTCAAGGATGTCACGGTAAAGGTCGGGCGAACCGGTGCGCTCACCCCCGCGGCGGTGCTCGAACCGGTCAACGTCGGCGGGATCACCATCAGCAATGCCACGTTGCACAATTACGACGACATTGCCCGCAAGGACATCCGGATCGGCGACCGGGTCATCGTCAAGCGGGCCGGCGACGTCATCCCGTATGTGGCCGGTCCGGTCATCAGCGCGCGGACCGGGGCCGAGCGCCCGGTCATCCCGCCCGAGCGCTGCCCATACTGTGAGACGCCGGTCGAACGGCGCGAGGCGGAGGTGGCGATCTACTGCCCCAACCCGGACTGCCCGGGCAAGCTCGACCGGGCGATCGCCCACTACGTCGGGCGCGGGGCGATGGACATTGACGGGTTGGGCGAGAAGATCGTCGCGCAGCTCATCGACGCCGGGCTGGTCGCGGACGTGGCGGACATTTACACGTTGGACAAGCCCGGCCTGCTCGCGCTCGAGAAATTTGGCGAGAAGAAGGCCCAGAATCTGCTGGATGCGATTTGGGCGTCGCGCCAGCGCCCGCTCGAGCGTCTGCTGATCGGGCTGAGCATCCGCCACATCGGCGAGGTGGCCGCCCGCGACCTGGCCCGCCACTACGGTAATCTTGACGCGCTGATGGCTGCTTCGGTCGAGGACCTGCAGCAGATTGACGGGATCGGCCCGATCGTGGCCGAGAGCGTGGCCGAGTGGAGCGGGCGTGAATCGAGCCGGGCCCTCATCGCCAAACTCCGCGCGCACGCCATTGACCCGCGCCAGGAGCCAAGGCCGGCCATTTCGGCCGAGCCGCCCGCGGGGCCGTTCGCGGGCAAGACCTTTGTCATCACCGGCACCCTCAGCCAGCCGCGCGAGGAGATCGCCGCCTGGATCGAAGCGCGAGGGGGCAAGGTCGGCGACAGCGTGAGCAAGAAGACGAGCTACCTGGTGGCCGGCGAGGCCGCGGGGAGCAAATTGGCCAAGGCCCAGAGCCTGGGGTCACCATCCTCAACGAGACCGAATTGCGCGGGATGGATCCGTAGAGCCGGGCCCGGCGGGGCGGCTTTCCCATGCCGGGCAACGCCGCGGGGGGTTGGGCCTGAGGGCCACCCATGGCCTCGTGCGCCAAGGCGCGGCGCCATATCAGCCAGGGCCAACGGCCGGGCGCAACGGCGTTCGGTGAGGCGCTGAAAACCTGGGCCAATCAGGGGTGGGCCGATCCATTCTCGACCAGCGCCTGCAGGCCGGTGCGTGGCGGGCGCGCCCGCGAATCGGCGTTATCGGGTGTCGCCAGGCAAAGTCCCTGCGGGACTACCGATGCCAACGGATGCGCTACCAGACGGCCAAATCCCAGCCGAAGTAGTCGCGAAGCGACTTTGTTTGGTTAGCCGGCGGATTCATCCGCCGGCGGCTCCCGGCGCGGAACCATGCCTGAGCCAACCAGGGCATCGCTTTGGTTGCAACGCGGCTGGGCCTTCTCCCAGCGGGACCGAAGCTCACCTACCTCGACGGCAGGAAGCGCACTCTGCAACGCGGTTACGGCGTTCGGCTTTCAGTCGAGCCGCCTCTGGGATTCTACTCGCAGATCCCCGCGTAGCGCACACGATAAAGCGCGTGGCGGGTGGCCAGCATGCGCTGCAGCAGCCCTGCGCCATCGACCTAGCGGCCTTTCGCGAGCAACTCCTCCGCGGCAGCGATCTTCTGATCGGTGTCATCGACGACGTCCAGTGTCGCGTAGCGCTCGCCCAGCGCGTCGAGACCCTGCCGAAAGCAGTAGGCGGCATCCGACGCCGCGCCAGCGGTCAGATACGCGGAGCCCAACTGAAACCAGGCAGTGCTGGCCGCCAGCCCGGCATGCGGGGCGTTGCGCCATCCGGGGTCGCCCTGGCTGAGAATCGTCACCGCGCCGGTTTTTCGACGCCCTTGTGCTGGGCGATGACGCTGACCTGCCATAGCCCGTTGCCGAGCGACTTGACGGTGATTGATGACGTTTTCATAGTCGATCCCGTGCCTGTTTGCGCCGCGCATCCGACGCAGGCGAGCATGAGGAGCGCGGCCGAAAGCAGGCACCGGGCCCCATCGCGCTCGCGAATCATGGCGTTTTGCGCTCGAGCGATCCGTTCTTGCCCGTGTAATAGGCCAGATCATACTTCTTTGCGACGGACTCAGCCGCCCGATCATTTCGCTCGGCGAAGGTGAACTTGTCCGTATCCTGATTGAAGACTTTCCTGTAGTCAGCCTTCATGTCGTCGTAGAGCTGCTGCTTGCCGTCGTCATCCAGTTTGTTGACCCGCGCATCGAACTCCTGCGTCCGCATCACCATGAACTGGCCGTCGCCGCTCTGGACCATCTTCATCGGGTCGCGCCGGGAAACCAGGTTTGCGATGTCGGCGCCGCTGAATGAGACGTCGGTGTGCCCGCCCTCGGTCGCGTCGTAGGGATGCGTATGCACGAGCCCGATGAGGGTCTCACCGTCCTTGAGATCGCCGTAATTTGGCGAGAAGGAGCCGCTGTCACCGGCGGCGCCGCGGCGGAACTCAAGCGTGCCGTCGCTCTTCTGGACCAGCATCCCGCCCTGTTCCTGGGAGCGCCCCTTTGGGAACGAGTCCTTCCACGCATCGGCCAGCCCGTCGTTGAGGACCTTCGGAACCTCGACGGTTTTTGGCGCGTCGGACAGTTTGACGAAGCTGCCCCCGGAATCCGGCCCGCTGTCAAATTGCGAGCCCACGCCCGCGCCGACTGCGGCGCCAAAAAGGCCGCCCAGCACGCCGCCGACGACACCGCCCACAATGGCACCGGTGTGCGATCCGGATGGCTCGATCTGATCCTTGCTGACCCCCATGGCCGGGAGCTTGGCATCCGCGGCGTTGCCGCGCAGGACGCGCGCCGCGTCGTCCTCGGCGGTCTTGACAATTGCGCTGATGCGGCGACTCGCCTGGCCGGCTTCGGACAGAGCGCTAATCAAGCGTTGCACGGCCGGCAACACCGCCGAATTCATTTCGGCATAGAAAGCAGTAGCGCCAGGGCCGACCCAGTCTCCCTTTTCGAGGACCGCCATTTCGCGCCGAAGCGCCGCGAGCATCTGGCCGCTGCTTTCGCTCTCGCGCTGCCAGAGGCTGGAGATCTTGGCCAGTTCATCATAATCGGCGCGGACTTTGTCTCCAGGCATCGTGCGGATATCCTACGCTCACGCCACGCGGACATGCAAGGGGTTTCATCCCGTGCCAGGGGGAAATCCTTCCCGATTGGCCGGGGAAAGGATGAGACCGGAAGCCGGCCCACCGGGAGCCGGCCCACCGGGCCGGCTCTACGGGTACACTCGGGCCTCGATATGAATCTCCGCCTTCGCTATCTCGTCCTCACCGCCGCCGTCGGCCTGCTCGCCGCCGTGATGGTGGGCGGCTCGCTCGTTTCGCTGATCCCGAATGTGCTTCTGGCCGGGGCCGCCTTCAGCGCTGGTTACGTGGCCCTGCTGACCGTGACCGTGGTCATGGCCATCCAGGCCGGGCGCAAGGCGGCCGCGCTCTACGAAGACCCGCGCTACGGCGCGCTGGCCGGGATGTCGATCGGGCCGTGGGTGGGGGCCGGGGCCGTGCTCGCCCAAGTCATCTTCGCGATCTTCGCCAGATCCGCCTGGCAGGCCGAAATCCGGGCCGGGCTGGTCGTCGTGTTCTGCCTGGTCTATGTCGCGGTGGCCGTCATCGCCGCCCGCATCTCCGGTCGCCAGGCCGCGCTCCCGCCCGACGTTGAGGAAGAAGCCTGAAGGCCGCATGCCCGCCCGCAAGGAGACCGGCGACTGGGGGGAGGCCATCGCCGTCCGCCACCTCGAAGACAAGGGCTATGTCGTCGTCGCCCGGAATTGGCGGCACGGCCACGGCGAGCTGGACCTGATCGTCGAGCACGGCGGCGTCATCGTCTTTGTCGAGGTCCGCGCGCGGCACGGCGAAGCGTATGGCGCGCCGGAAGAGACCCTCGGTCCCGCAAAACGGGCGAAGCTTGCGCAGACGGCCCAGGCCTGGCTGAGCGTCAACGAGCGCCTCGACTCGCCCGCCCGCTTCGACGTCATCGCCATCGATCTCAACCCGCGCAATGAAGTTGCGCGCATCACCCACTACGAAAACGCTTTCTAGAGGCTATTCTCGGAGGCGATCCCCCCGGCGGAGCCGGGGGGATCGCCTCCGACATCAATATCAACCCCCCGGAAACATCGTCGCCATGAGCTGCGGGGCGTACTCGCGGACCATCGCGCTCGAGATGGCGCCGCCCGGGCCGGTCCTGGCGATCTCGCGCATGAGCATGCCGCTCCGGCGCAGGGTGCGCTCCTGGGTGGCCGGGTCCATCGCATACAGCCCAAACTTCATCCGAAAGCCCTCGCCCCACTCGAAGTTGTCGACAAACGACCAGTGGTAGTAACCGCTGATGCGCCAGTTGAACTGGGTGACCCGCCACAGGGCCTGCAGGTGTTGCAACAGAAAGCCCGGGCGCTGGTCGTCGTCGGCGTCGGGGATGCCGTTCTCGGTGATGTAGATAGGCAGTCCGAAGTGGGCCAGCTTTCGGATCAGGGGCGTCATCCCGTCGGGATGGATCTCGCCGTAGCCAAAATCGCTCAGCTCGGCTCCCGGGGTGAACTGGATCTTGCCGTACAGCGTTTCCGGGCTGCGTGGGGCAAAGGACACCCGCTCGCGCGAGTAGTAGTTCAGTCCAATCCAATCCAGCGTGCCGCGCAGCGCCCGCGCGCTCGTCGTCGCGCCGCGGCGCAGCAGCCAGTTCCAGCGGCCCTTTGTCACAGCGTCGAGAATGCCCTGGTTGAAGACGCTGCCAAAGACCCGGCTCATGACGTTGTCGAAAGGGTTCGCTGGCCGGAGCGGCTGGAACAGCCGCATGTGGTGGGCGATCCCGACCCGGGCCAGGGCCTGCTCCTCATGCAGCGCCTGGTAGGCGGCCCCGTGGGCAAGGAGCATGTTCCGCACAACGGCCACGGTCGAGTCTATCTCGCCGCTCCGCCCGGGCGGCATCCGGCCATAGGCCAGGTAGCCCATCAGGGCGTAGATGTTGGGTTCGTTGAGGGTGCACCACAGGTCGCACAAATCGCCCATGGATCGCACGACCTTGCGCACAAATCGCGCAAAGCGCGGGACCACGACCTGCTCCTCGATCCAGCCGCCCCGATCCTCGAGCCAAATGGGATTGCTGAAATGGTGCAGGGTGACCATCGGCTCGATCCCGCGCCGGCGCAGCCCGAGCAGGATGGCCCGATAACGCTCGATCGCGGCCTCATCAAAGACCCCGTCGCGCGGCTCGATCCGGCTCCACTCGATCGACAGGCGGTGGGCGTTCAGGCCCATGTCGACCATCCGGTCGAAATCGGCCTCGGCGTTGTTCCACCAGTCGCAGGCCAGCCCGCTCTTGTCGCCGTTGGCGATCTTGCCGGGCAGCTGCTCCCACGCCCACCACTGGCTGTTGGTGTTGTTGCCTTCGACCTGATGGGCGGCGCTGGCCGTCCCCCACTTGAAACCCTTTGGGAAATACAGAATGCCGTCTGCCATGGTTTATGCCGCCAGTCCGTGCGTTTTGCGCAACCGCCGGGCGGCCTCATAGGCCCGCCAGCGCAGGGGCGAGATTACCCGGGCCCACGCGCCGACGTGCCGGACAATCTGCCCGCCGTAGCCGCGTTTGTGGCGGTAGACCCCCCACAGTCCGTCATGGCGGGCTTCAAAGCCGGCCTCGAGGGCGGCCTCGTCCGCGTCCGGAACCCCCCACAGATCATACGTCGCGCAGGCCCGCGCTCGGGCCCAACGCATGGCCTCCCACTGCAGGAGATAGGGGGCCATCAGCTCGCGGTGGGTGTTGCTGCTCGCGCCATATAGATAGGTGGCGCGCTGGCCACAGGCGACGACGAGCAGGGCGGCCAGGGTCTCGCCCTCGCTCTCGGCCAGGAGCAGGGCGGCATCGTCGCCGAGCAGGCGCAACGCATCGGCGTAGTAGGCGGCGGGATGTATCGAGAAGCCGTCGCGCTCGGCCGTCGCTCGCATCAGCGCGCCAAAGGCGGCCGAATCGGCGGCGCTGCCCGGGCGGACCGTCACGCCCTTGCGGCGGGCCAGGCCGACGTTGTAGCGGGTCTTCTGTTTCATCCGGGCCAGGACGGCCGCCTCGTCGCCGGCCAGGTCAACCCAGATTGTGCGGGGTGGCTGCACGGTGAAGTCCAGCGGAATGAGATTGTCACCCCGCAGGTCCAGGCCGCCGTCCAGCAGCTCGGGCTCGACGACGAGGGCGAAGGCGCCGGCGGATTTGGCCGTGGCCGCCGCGCCGTCCAATGCGGCCCGGGTGAGCGCCTTATCGCCCCAGTCCACGACCGGGCCGCGGGGGGCGTAGGCGATCGCGCCCAGGCCCGCTGGGAGATGGCGCAGCAGGATCTGGGCGCCCGAGACGATGCCCGTGCCGGATGTTTGCGTTGAGAGTACGCTGTTCCAGCCGTGGGCGGTCTTGAGGGCGGCCCAGGCGGAGAGCTGGAGAAAGTGGCCTGCTGGATGCTGCCGGACGAAATCGTCCCATGCGGAGGATGACGGCGGAGGCATTTCAGAAAAACGAGACGAGGACGACGGACCCTAAAGAAGAAGTCGGGGAGCAGGGATTTGAACCCTGGACCTCTGCGACCCGAACGCAGCGCGCTACCAGGCTGCGCCACTCCCCGAACGAGCGCGAGTTTACCATAGTGAGGAGCTGGCCGCAGATTCGTCTTGCCAAAACTGATTTATCCGCAGATTCCGCAGATTTACGCCGATTCTGTTTTGGATTGGCGATACCCATTCAGAAACATCAATCGGCGCGAATCTGCGGAATCTGCGGATAGATCCGTCCGCTGTTCGCGCTTCATTGCTAGAATCACCCACCGGAGGAAAACACATGAGCACCCTAGACCAGGCCGTCCAAACCCAGATCAACAACATCCAGACCAAGACCGGCAAGAGCCTTGCCGAGCTCACCACTCTCGTGAAAAAGAGCGGGCTGACCAAGCATGGCGAGATACGGGACATGCTCAAACGCGAGCTTGGCCTGGGCCACGGCGACGCGAATGCGCTGGCCCACGCCACCATGCAGTCGGACGGCACGCGGGCGGCGGCCGGGTTGAGCGGGGACGAAGTACTCGATACCCTCTACGCCGGGCCCAAAGCGGCCCTCCGCCCGATTCATGACGCGCTTATGGCGGCGATTGGCAAGTTCGGCGAGTTCGAGGTGGTCCCCAAAAAAGGCTATGTCAGCCTGCGCCGCAAGAAGCAGTTTGCCATGCTTGGCCCGGGCGCCAGCACCCGGGTCGACGTTGGCCTCAACATGAAGGGCGTCCCGGCGACCGCGCGGCTGGTCGCGTTGCCGGCCGGCGGGATGTGCCAGTACAACGTGCGGGTGACAACCGCCAAAGAAGTCGACAAGGAGCTCATCGCCTGGATCAAGCAGGCGTTTGAGGCTGCGGGCTGAGTTTTGCACAAGCTGATCTTGCTCTTCAAGGCGCCTCCAGACATCGATTCGTTCGAGGCCGCCTTTGCCGCCCAGCACGTCCCGGCCATCACCCTGATGCCGGGCCTGCGCCGGGCGGCCGTCACCCGGGGCATTGCCGGGCCGCGCGGTCCCGCGCCCTATCTCCTCATCCACGAGCTTTACTTTGATTCGTTGGACGACATGCGGGCCGCGCTGGAGTCGCCCGAGGGCCGCGCCGCCGGCAAGACCCTTCTGGCCATCGCCAGCGATTGCGTCGAGATCATGTTCGCCGAGACGTGGGAGTAAGGGCGAAGCAGGCCGGTATCGGCATGCTTCGCCCTTACATTACGCCGTAAAGACGAGCACGTCGGCGCCGGCGTCGACGAGGACCTTCGCCGGCGGGGCTTCGAGCGTCAGTAGATAGTCGGTCAGCTTCTCGCGCACATGCCGCTGCAGGATGCGCCGGAGCGGGCGGGCGCCCATCCCGACTTCCTTGTTCTGGGCCAGCAGCCAGGCCCGCGCGGCCGGCGTCACCTCGATCGCGATTCCGCGCTCGGCCGCCAGTTTGGCTTCCTTGCCGATGAGCAGATCCAGGATGCCCCGCATCACCGTTGCCGAGAGCGGGTTAAAGGTGATGATGTCGTCCAACCGGTTCAGAAACTCGGGCCGGAAGTAGCCCTTGACCTCGTTGAGCGCCATCTCGCGCGCCTTCAGATTCAGATCGGCGTCCTCGAGGTTGGCCGGGTTGTTCAGATACACCGCGCCAAGGTTGCTGGTGAGCAGGATGACGGCCTCGGCGAAATTCGCCAGGCGGCCCTGGCCGTCGGTCAGGCGGCCCTCTTCCATGATCTGCAACAGAATGTCCAGGATGCGCGGATGGGCCTTCTCGACCTCGTCAAAGAGCACCACCGAGTAGGGCTGTTTGATCACCTTCTCGGTGAGCTGCCCGCCGGCCTCATAGCCGACATACCCGGGCGGCGAGCCGATCAATCGGTTGATTGTGTCGTCCTTCTGATACTCGGTCATGTCCAACGCAATCAGATTGTTCTCGCTCCCGAACATGAACTCGGCCAGGGCCTTGGCCAGCTCGCTCTTGCCGACCCCGCTCGGCCCGAGAAACAGAAACGAGCCGATCGGCCGTTTGGGATCCTTCAGCCCGACCCGGGCCGATTTGACCGACCGGCTGACGGAGCGGACGGCCTCGTCCTGGCCCAGGATGCGCTGGCGCAGCGCCTCTTCCATCGTGGCGTAGCGGGCCCGCTCGTCGGCCCCGAGCTTGGTGATCGGAATGCCGGTCATGACGCTGACGGCCCGGGTCACATCCTCGGCGCCAATCGGCGCTGTGGATGGCGCCGCGCCGTTGGACTTGCGCAGCGCGCAGGCCCGGTGCAGCACCCGCACGGCCGCGCCGGGCAGGGCCTCGGCGCTGATGTAGCGCGAGGCCAGGGTGGCGGCCTGTTTCGCCGCTTCCGGGTTGACCGTCAGCCCGTAGTCGCGCTCGAACTGGGCGCGCATGACCCCCAGCGCGGCCTCGGCTTCTTTGGTTGTCATCGGCGGCACGCGCAGCAGGTGGGAGCGCTGGGTGATCAGCCCGTTCGGCTTGATCCGGTCGTTGAAGTCGGCTTCGGTCGTTGTGCCGATGATGATCGGGGCGGCCGGGTCGCCGACAAAGGCCTTCTGCAGATCGCGCGCGGCGGCTTCCGGCCGCCCGCCGCTGGCGAAGAAGCGATGGATGTTGGCGATGAAGACCGCCCCGCCCGAGGCCTGGCGCAGGGCGACCTGCAGGGCCAGGGTCGGGTTGTCGAGCCAGGCCCCATCCGAAATCTCGACGATGGCGCCCACCCCGGCCGGGCCCTTGCCCTCGGCGATGAGCAGGGCCAGCGACTGGACCAGGCTGCGCCGCCCGCTGCCTGGGGTGCCGGTCAGGATGACGTGGCGGTCCTCGGACAGGGCCAGGAGTGAGGCCAGGTCGCGCAGCAGGTCGTCGCGCATGAGCAGGGGCGGGGCCTGGCCCTTGCGCGCGGAAGCCACCCAGTCGTGCGACGTCGCCGAGCGGGTGACCAACCCCTCGGCCATCAGGGCCGCGATCGCGGGCGGGGTCGCCCCGCGGCTTTGCAGTAGGCCGGCCGTACTCACCCCAGGCTGGGCGAGCGACGAGAGCAAATGCTCCGTGGCGATGTAGATCTCGCCGGACGCCAGAGCAATGCTGCGAGCCTCGTCCAGCACGATCAGCATCTCCTCGGTCAGGTCCGACACCACGTTCTGCGCGCTGACATAGGTGAAGTTCGCGCTCCGAGCGTTGCGGGCGCGGGCCTGGCGCTCGGCCTCGGCTTCGAGATCCTTGAGTTTGAAGGCGCGCTGGTCGGCCAGGCGGGCGAGGGCCCGGCAGGCGGTGGTCTCGGGCAGCCGCAGCGCGGCGATCAGAGCCATCTCCGGCATGAGCGAGGGCTTGCCCCAGGTGCGCATAATCTCGCCGGCCCGGTCCAGGATCAGGCGGGTGTTTGGGTCAAGGAGATCAGAGTTGAGGTTGGCCATGCGTGGGCGTAGTCTACGCGGCCCCAAACGGCGCATGGATGGCGGGCTGATAGACGTCGTCGGTCTTGAAGAGGGCAGTGAAGGCGGACAGCCTGATCGTCCAGGCGAAGTCGCGCCCGCCCAGGTCGGCGAACAGCCTGGGCAGATTGGCCGGCGTGACGTCGTGGTGGGCGAGGGTGATGTGCGGCACCCACACGTTGGGCGCGTACAGCGGCGACGGATCTTGGGCGGCGGCGTTGCAGGCCGTCCAGGCCCGGGCGTGCAGCGCGGACAACGCCGGGCTGCGGGTGACGGCCAGGTAGAGCACGGGCGTTGGGCCAGTAAAGATGCCCAGCCCAGTCGCCTGGATGTCAAGCGGGCCCGTCTCGCGGGCCAGGGCCCGCAGGCCGGCCTCGAGGGTGATCGGGTCGTAGCGCGGGGCGATGTGATACGACACATGCGGCCAGGGCACGCGCCGGGCGACGGCGTCGATGCCGTGGGCGGCCTGCATCTCGGCCCAGAGCGCATGAATTTGGGCCGTGGCGGCGGGATCGAGCAGGGAGACGACACCGTTCATGAGCTGGGGGTTTTATCCGCAGATTTCCGCGGATTCTTCGTTCTTGGCGGCGTGACGCCGACGTCGGCCGCGACCGCGCGGGCAAGATGCCCGCGCTCCAAGGAGCCGCTCATCGACTGGGAACGCGGGCGTCTCGCCCGCGCGCACCCGGCACGCCCGGGCTCCGATTGGCCGCTCATCGACTGGGAGCGCGGGCGTCTCGCCCGCGCGGTCGCGGCCTTCCCGCGTCCGGTCCAAGGATTCGTGGGCGCGTGCAGGCGGATTGTCGTCGGACTCATCGGTGCATGTCCAAATCCGCGGAAATCTGCGAAATCTGCGGATAGATCCCGGATTCCAACAGCCCAGAAACTCGAGGTTTCATCTACAGCGTCTTGGTCACCTTGGTCAGGCCGCGCGGCGCGTCGGTGCTGTAGCCGCGGGCCTCGGTCAGGCGCAGGGCCAGGAGCTGGCCAGGCACGATCGCGGCAATGGGCGAGACCCATTCGGGCATCCCTGCCGGCAACCTGAGCCGCTCGCCGGCGGCGGCCAGGATGTCCGGGTTGTCAGAGATGGCGATCACCCGCCCGCCGCGGGCCTGGGCGCGGTGGATGAATTCGATCTGGTTGGCCTGCAGCGGACCGCTCGGGGCGATGGCGATGACCCGGTAGCGCTCGTCGAGGATGGCGATCGGGCCGTGCAGAAAGTCGGCGCTCGAATACGGCTCGGCGTGGGTGTAAGTGAGCTCCTTCATCTTGATCGCGAGCTCATAGGCCGAGCAGTAGTTGAAGCCGCGCCCGACCACGACCACATCGTCGATCTCGCGCAGCCCTTCGGCGATGGCGGTCGCGGCGGTGTCGGTCTTGAGCGCGGCCGCGATGTGGCCGGGCATGGCCTGCAGGTCGGCCTCGGCCAGCCCTTCGCCGCCCATGGCGACGGCCAGCATGGCCAGCGCGCCGAGGCTGGTGGTGTACGACTTGGTCGCCGCGACGGCCTTCTCAGGCCCGGCGTGGAGCGGAATGACGTGTTCGGCGGCCCGGGCCATGCTCGAGTCTTCGACATTGACGATGGCGAGGGTGGGCGCGCCCTGGCGGCGGGCCTCCTCGAGCACGGCCAGGATGTCGATCGATTCGCCGCTCTGCGAGATGCCGATGACCAGCGTATTCCGCAGGCGGGGTGGCTTCCTATAGAGCGTGTAGAGCGAGGGGGTCGCCATGGCGACGGGCAGGCCGAGGGCCGAGGCGAACAGGTACTTGGCGTAGATCCCGGCGTTATCGCTGGTCCCGCGGGCAGCGATGGTGACATAGGAGATGTCCAACGCCTTCAGCCGGGCGGCCAGCCGGGCAACGTTGGCCCGCTCGCCGTCCAGCAGGCGGGCGAAGGCCTGGGGTTGTTCGTGGATCTCGGTCTCGAGGAGGCTTGTCATGATTGCTGATCGGATTGTACGCTTCCCCGTCATCCCGGCGGAAGCCGGGATCCATACCGCGGCCGGGCCGAGTAGATGCGTAACGCTGGTTCTGTCCCCGGGATATGGGTCCCGCGCGCGGACGCGTATGGCGGGGATGACGCGTTGCGGATGGGTCCCCCGCCCCTCATCCCGGCTTTCGCCCAATGGCATTCAGTTAGCGACAAACGCGTGATCGAAGGGTCCGGCGCACCGGCGCGGGCGCGAGTTTCTCTCGTTTGTCATCCTGAGTGCGGCCCACCGAGCTGATGCACAAAAGCGAGTAACAGGCCGCGCGAAGGACCCCTGTGACGTCGCGCGGAAGCATAGGATATCGGTGACAACACGCGTATGCCGATCCACCCATGCGCGGGGTGACATCACAGGGGTCCTTCGCTCGCCCCCACCGCTCGTCCCGCCCGAGACCCTATGGGGCTCGCTCAGGATGACAAGAATGGAGGATCGTTCGTGCGGCGTCTTGCGCATGCGCACCTTAACTTAATGCCATTGGGCTTTCGCCGGGATGACGGTATGGAAGCGCGGGATGACCGAGTTGAAGGCGCGGTCCCCTCCGTGGAATCCGCAGGGTCCGTGTGCTCCGTGATACAGACGCGCCCCTCCCACGCATTTTTCGTTTTGCAGTATGCTAATCATTGCATTGAACTGCGCGGCCATCCCGGCCGCCGCTATTTCAGTGCGTCAACAATGCCCCGGCGCAACCGGGGGCCGGCGGCGGCCTGAAGCGGGGGCTTGCCGGCATGATGATCGATCGCTTTGGATATATGGAGGACATATGAATGCTCGATTGTTCCGCTATTTCTCGGCCGGCGCCATGCTGGCCCTTTCGTTGGGGGCGGCCGCCCCCGTTCGGGCCGCGCCGCAGGCGCCGCCGGTCACCACCGTGGTCGTCAAACCGTCGGCGATGAACGGCTGGGTGTTCTACGATGACACGAATGACGTCATCAACAACGCGCTCGGCACGTTTGTCTATGGCCCTGCTACCCCGATCACCGGCAAGGGCAGCGCCCAGATTACGATTTCGCCGAACACCCCGGCCCAGCGCACCAACCTGGCGACGTATCAATTCGCCGGGACGAAACTGGCTGACATCACCGAAATGAAGTTTGAGCTTTACAACCCGTCGGGCAAGGATGTCACGACCGGGTTCCTCAACTTCAACGTCGACTGGGACGGCTCGGACACCTGGCAGCGCCGGCTGGTCTTCAGCAGCTTCCCCGTCGTCCAGAACACCTGGCGCAACATCGACGCCCTGGGCGCCTCGATGTGGTGGCTGTCGGGCGGCAACTGGCCGGCCGGCCTGGGCGGCGGCCCCGGCTCCACCCCGCAGGCGTGGAGCACGATTGCGGCCTATAACCCCGGCATCGCTCGCATCCGGCTGAATGACGGCCACCTCGGCCTGAGGGTTGGGAGCGGTGGCGTTGGCGACAACTACACCGAGAACTACTCCAGCTTCACTTTTGGCGTGCTGGGCACGTCGACGATCTTCGACTTCGAGCCCGAGCAGCAGGTCGTCGTTGTCCGGCCCGGGTCGATGGGGAGTTGGTATCTCTTCAACGACACCACCAATGCGGTTGACCCGACTTTGGGCAGCTTCGTGACCGGCCCCGCGACGCCGTACTACGGAACCGGCAGCGCCCAGATCAGCGTCGCCGGCCCGACCGACCGGCGCTCGCTGGCGAATGCCCAGTTCGGCGGGACAATGCTGAGCGACATTACGGCGCTGAAGTATCGGACCTACAACCCATCGGCCGGCAACGGGGTGGATCCCAACGAACCGGCTACTCTGAACTTCAATCGGACTTCAACGGCTCCAATGTCTGGCAGAACAGCCTGGTCTACCTGCCGGGCGACAACGGCGGCTTCGCGGTGGACTCGTGGAAGGAGTTCGATGCGCTGAATGGCGGAAACGCGCTGTGGCGCTACTCCGGCGCGAACTGGCCGGCGCCCTTGAGCGGAGGCGGTCTGGCCACCACCTACACCTGGAATCAGATTCTGGCCGCCTACCCGCCCGCCCGATTCTCGCCCTGTATGGCGGCGCGCTTGGGATTCGGGTCGGTGAGCCCTATCCCGACGCTTATACCGAGAACATCGACAGCGTGACGTTCGGGACCGCGGCGATGACCACCGTCTTCGACTTCGAGCCGGCCGGGCTGAGCATGACCCCGCCGACCAAGTTCATGGGTGTGGGGCAGAGCTTCACCCAGGATCTTGTCCTGAACGGGGCGAACAACCTGTATGGCTACCAGTACATGGTGACCTATGACCCCAGCAAGGTGAGTGCGGTCGGCTCGTTCGTCAACACCTTGTTCGACACGACCGTTGATGCCTCGGTGCCGCCGGCCTGGAACGCCGTGTGCGCGGCCGGGGTATGCAAGTTCGCGGCCAGCAAGACACTGCCCGCCGGCCCGGTCAACGGCTCGGGCGCGATCGGCAGGATCGTCTTCACCGGCCCTGGCGCCGGGTGTGGTGAATGTGAACTACAGCGGCGCGACCCTGAGCGACCCGGATGGCAGCCCGATCACGGTCGGGACGCAGGGCGCGGTCATCACGATCTACGGCACGGCCACCATCGACGGCGTGGTCAAGCTCCAGGGCCGGGCGACGCCCATCCAGGATGGGGTGGTCTTCCTCACCGACATGTCGGGGACCTTTGGCCCGAAGGCCGGGACCTTCAACGGCGCGACGGGCGCCTACTCGATCGTGGTTCGCACGGCCGCTGGCGGCACGACCTGGCGGATTACGGCCGATCACTCGCTGTATCTGTCGAATCAGACCGGGCCGGGCACGGATCTGGTGGTGATGCCCGGGGTGAACCAGACCCTGGCCACCCAGACCCTGCGGGCCGGCGATGCGAACAATGACGAGACTGTGACGGTCGCCGACCTCTCCTGCGTGGGCGGCGCCTTTGGCGGCGCGCCGACTGTGCGGTCTGACCGGCAACAGCGACATCAACTGGAGTGGCGGGGTCGACATCTTCGACCTCGTACTGGTGGGCGGCAACTACAACAAAGTTGGCCCGCAAGCGTGGCAGTAACGTAACACCTGGCGCTGCCGCTGGCACGGTCAGCGGCAGCGCACGAGATCGAGGGGGGAGGCGGCGGATTATCCGCGCCTCCCCCATTCGTTTTGCCGGGGTGCCCGAAGGCAGGATCACCGAGGACAGTAAGGCTGTGGATTGTCCTGGCGCCTTGCCGTAGTTCAGTGCGCCTGCTCGCCCCCCCCACGCATTTTCAGTTTTGCAGTATGCTTATCAAGTCATTGAGTTACGCGGTCAGTATGGCCGCGAAAAATCTCAATGCGTCAATAATGCCCCGGTTTCACCGGGAGATTCGCCGGTGGCAACCTGTAGCGAGGGCTGGCCCGGCATGAAGTTCGATCGCTTGGCATTG
>JADKDT010000012.1 GCA_016714465.1 Candidatus Brachythrix odensensis
AACGCGGCCACCATCGCCGCGCCGATCGCTGTGGCCCGGCCCGGGCGAAGGCCAGCAGCCCTGGGCCCGCGCCGCTCAGCGAGACCGCGATCGCGCCGGCGTCCAACGCTGCCAGCCGGGCCGCGGCCGCGCCCGGGATGCGCGGCACCCGGTAGGGCTCATGGATCCGGTCGCCCATCGCCCGGGCCAGCAGCGCGTCGTCGTGGTTGCGCAGGGCCTCGATCACCAGCATCGCCCGCCCGATGTTGTAGATCGCGTCGGCACGGGTATACATCTTCGGTAATGCGGCTCGGGCCTCGCTGGTCGAGAAGGCGAAATCGGGCACGCACACCGCCACCCGCATCGGCGCGATCGGCAGGCGGTCGGTCAGCACCTCGCCGTCCTGGTTCGTCACCACGATCAGCCCGCCCAGCAGGGCCGGGGCGACGTTGTCACCGTGGCCTTCGATCTCCACCGCCCGGGCCAGGATCGACGCCTGGGCGTCTTCGAGATCGAATGCATCCGCCGCCCAACCGTGGGCCAGGAGCAGTCCGCCCAGAATCGCGGTCGAGGATGAGCCCAGCCCGCTCCCGCACGGCACCCGGTTGCGGCAGGCGAGGGCATAGCCGCGGCCGGGGCCGGGCAACAGATCCGCCCGCCCCAGTCGGGCCCACTCGCCGGCCAGCGTCTCGGCCACGATGTTGCTCGCGTCCAACGGAATGACGCCCGCGCCTTCGCCCTCCACCGTGACCGTGATGCCATCCCCGGGCGCGGCGCTGAGCGTGAAGTCGTTCCACAAATCGAGGGCGATGCCCATGCAGTCGAAGCCCGGCCCGAGGTTGGCCGAGGTCGCGGGCACGCGCGCGCGCAGGCTGCGGCTCATGAAAGCGAGAGCAGCCCCAGCAGCGCGTCGATGCGCGGCTCAATTGTGACCGGCTCGGCCGCGCCCTTGATGGCCGTGTCGGGGTCCTTGAGCCCGTGCCCGGTCAGGACCGCCACAACGCGTTGCCCGTCCAGATCGAGCCAGCCCTCGCGCACGCCCTTGGCCATCCCGGCCAGGCCGGCCGCCGAAGAGGGCTCGCAGAACACGCCCTCCAGCCGGGCGACCTGCCGATATGCGGCCAGGATCTCGGCGTCGCTGACGGCGGTGATCTCGCCGTCGGATTCGTCCAGGGCCAGCAGGGCTTCGTTCCAGCGGGCCGGGTTGCCGATCCGAATCGCGGTCGCGATCGTCTCGGGCTTCTCGATGACCCGGCCGTGGACGATCGGCGCGCTGCCGGCCGCCTGAGCGCCCAGCACCCGCGGGCGCGTGCTCGTGATGCCGTCGTTGAAATACTCGGTAAAGCCCAGCCAGTAGGCGGTGATGTTGCCCGCGTTCCCCACGGGCAGGGCCAGCCAATCCGGCGCCGCGCCCAGCGCGTCCACGACCTCGAAAGCCGCGGTCTTCTGCCCCTGCAGCCGGGCCGGGTTGATCGAGTTGACCAGCGCGATGGGCGCGCGCTCGGCGGCTTCGCGGACCATCCGCAGCCCGTCGTCGAAGTTGCCGTTGATGGCGATGACTTGCGCGCCGTAGCTCAGCGCGCCAGCCAGCTTGCCGGCCGCGATCTTGCCGTCCGGGACCAGCACAACGCACTGAAGTCCTGCACGGGCGGCGTAGGCGGCGGCCGAGGCGGCCGTGTTGCCGGTGCTGGCGCAGATCACCGCCTTCGCCCCGTCGGCGACGGCCTGGGTGATCGCCGCCGTCATCCCGCGGTCCTTGAACGAGCCCGTCGGGTTGCTGGCCTCGAACTTGAGGAAGAGCTCGAACTCGGCTTTGCCCTGGCCCAGCGCGCGGGCGAGGGCCGGGGCGGGGATGAGCGGGGTGTTGCCCTCGAGCAGGGTGACCGGCGCGACGGACTGGGTGATCTGGACGCGGTCGCGGTAGTGGGTGATGACGCCCGGCCAGGCGGCCGTTGCGGTGAGCGGGGATGGCATTCCGGTGATTTTACGTGACGCCACGGCAATGGGGGTGATGGAGGGTGCCCCGCACCCCGCAAGGGCGCCGGCCGGCGAGGCTACCAGAACGATCAGTATCAGTATTCACCACAAAACGCAAAGGCACAAAGGTAAAGAAATCTGCCCTTGGTGCGTGCTGTGCTTTGCCGCCCTTTGGGCCGGGACCCCAAGAGTGAAACGCAATCAGTTGACGAACCCTACGTCTTCAACACCAGACTCACCGGGCAGTGATCCGAGCCCATCACCTCATCATGAATGTCCGCATCGACCACGTTGTCCAGAAGATCGGGGGTGATGAGGAAATAGTCCAACCGCCAGCCGATGCCCTTGGCCCGCGCCCCGGTGCGCTGATCCCACCACGAGTACTTCACCGCGTCCGGGCGCTTGTGTCGAAAGGTGTCAATCAGCCCGGCCCGGAAGAACTCGCCCATGGCCTCGCGCTCCTCGGGTAGAAAGCCCGAGGTCTTGGCGTTCTCCTTGGGCCGGGCGAGGTCGATCTCGGCGAAAGAGGTGTTGACGTCACCGCAGGCGATCACCGATCGTCCCTGTTGGCGATAGCCGTCGACGACCTCGAGGAAACGGGTGTAGAAGGCCAGCTTGTGCTGGACCCACTCCGGCCCGCGCCCGCCGTTGGGGAAATAGATGTTGAAGAAGACAAACGGATCGAACTCGGTGATCAGGGTCCGGCCCTCGTGATCGAAGCGCGGGTCGCCCAGCCCGACCACGGTCTTGCGCACCGGCAGGCGGGTGTAGGTCCCGACCCCGCTGTAGCCCTTCTTCTCGGCCGAGGCGAAGGCGCTGGTGTAGCCGGCCGGCAGGCGCAAGCGCTCGGAGAGCTGGTCCGGGCTGGCCTTGGTTTCCTGGACGGCGAGGATGTCGGTGCCGCTGGCCGCAAGCCAGTCGAGAAAGCCCTTCTTCTCCGCGGCCCGAATGCCATTGACGTTCCACGAGATGAGTTTGAGGGTGGACATAGAGGGCGATTGTATGACGGGGCGGAGCGCCGCCATACAATCACCCCAGTGAATGCGCTTACGACCACGAGCCTCGCCCGCGCGGCGCGCGCCCTGGCCCGCCGCGACGCCGACCTGGCCCGAGTGATCGCGCTGCATGGGGTTCCCCCGTTGTGGGCGCGCGAGCCGGGTTTCGCTTCGCTGATCCTCATCATCCTCGAGCAGCAGGTCTCGCTGGCTTCCGCGAAGGCGGCGTTCACCCGCCTGGCTCAGGCCTGTGGCACCGTCACCCCGGCCGCCGTGCTGCAGTTTGACGACGCGGCGCTCAAGCAGATTGGCTTCAGCCGACAGAAGGCCGGCTACGCCCGGGGGCTCGCCCAACGTATTTTGGACGGCACCTTCGACCCGGCTGCCCTGGAGCGGATGAGCGACGCGCGGGCGCGGGCGGCCCTCATCGACCTCAAAGGCGTCGGGGCCTGGACCGCCGACATCTACCTGCTCATGGCTCTGCGCCGGCCGGACGTGTGGCCGCATGGCGACCTTGCTTTGGTCAAAGCCGCCGGGCGGGTCAAGCGCTTGCACCCGCGCCCGACACCGGAAGCCTGGGAAGCCCTGGCCGAGCCCTGGCGCCCGTATCGATCGGTCGCAGCCAGAGTACTGTGGACCGAATACCTCGGGGGCAAAGTCACTTGACCGTCGACGGCATCGATGCGATCTCGCATCAGAAACAGCTGCCCAATCTGCGCGAATCTGCGTTAATCTGTGGACAAAATCTTCCGTGATCGATAATCGACACGCCCGCCGCCTACACACTTTATGCGTATCAGCTCCCTCCATCACTACCCCGTCAAGTCCATGCGCGGCATCGCGCTGAGCGAAGCCGCCTTTGGCGTGCGCGGCATTGCCCACGACCGCGAGTTCCTGGTCGTCGACGCCGCCGATGTCTTCATCACCCAGCGCGGGCACGCCCGCATGGCGCTGTTCGCGGCCGAGGTCGCGGGCGGGACGCTCACTCTGCGGGGGCCCGAGCGCGCGCCGCTGTCGCTCCCGGTTGTCCAGGACGGGGCGCGCCGGCCGGTGCAGATCTGGCGCGACACGGTCATGGCCGTCGACCAGGGTGACGCGGCGGCGGCCTGGCTCAGCGCAGGGCTCGAGATGCCGGTCCGGCTGGTGCGGATGGCCGATGACTTTGCCCGGACCCTCGATCCCGTATACGCCAAACGCCCGACCGATCAGACCGGTTTCGCCGACGGGTATCCGGCCCTGGTGGTCTCGGAGGCGTCACTTGACGCGCTGAACGCGCGCCTGATCGCGCGCGCGAGTGCGCCGTTGCCGATGAACCGCTTCCGCCCGAACATCGTGGTCGGGGGCGCGGCGCCCTTCGCCGAGGATGGCTGGAAGCGCATTCGCATCGGCGGAATGATCTTCGATCTGGTCAAACCCTGCGCCCGCTGCGAGGTCACCACCACCGATCAGGACACGGCCGAGAAGGGCCTCGAGCCGCTGGCGACCCTGGCTACCTTTCGCAAGGTCAACGGTAAGGTGATGTTCGGGATGAACGCCATCCACGCCGGGCCGGGGGTCGTGCGGGTGGGGGACGAGGTGGTGGTCGCATAGGCGCTGGGAGCGCGGGCATCTTGCCCGCGCGGTCGCGGCTGAGCGCTGCTTCGATCGGTGTTCCCCATGGATCGCGCGGGCAAGATGCCCGCGCTCCCAGCCCGCCCGATCACGCGGTTCGCAAAAACAACTGAATCGCATCCAGAAAGATCGCCATGCGGTGGCGGTGGATACCATGCCCGGCCCCGGGCACGATGCACAATTGCGCGTTGGGCAGCCAGCGGTAGAGATTGAGCGTTTCCCGCGAGCGGGACGATCGGGTCGCGGTCGCCGCCCATCACCAGGGCCGGCATCGTTAACGCGCGCAGCTCATCCGGGCCGAGGTCCGGCCGGACTGCGTCCTCGGCCGCCCACCAGCCCAGCATGCGCTCGGGCGGCAGGCGGTGGACCTTGAGCAGGAAGTGCCACCACAGGCCCTCCTCGCGGCGCTGGCGCTCGGCGTCCCAGAAGTTCGTCTCGCGCCGGATCGTGTCGCGCGAGACGTTGTTGCTGATCAGGGTTAGCGAGCGGGCACGCCCGGGATGGCGCAGCGCGAAGTACAACGCCACCGAGGCGCCCGCCGAGAAGCCGGCCACGTGGGCCTGGGCCAGGCCGAGCGCGTCCAGAAGCGCGGCGACGTCGTCGGCCATCTGGCGGGTGTCCAGCCCGTCCAACGTATTGCTGCTTTGCCCATGCCCGCGCAAATCCAGGCCGACGACGAAGTGGCGCTCGGCCAGGGCCGGCAGGGGCTTCTTCCAGCAGGCCTCGAAGGTTTCCATCGCGCCGTGCAGCAGCACCAGGGGCGGGTGGGCCGGATCGCCGGACGTCTCGTAGCGCAGGGCGGCGGTAGGCGTGGTGAGGATCGGCATAGCGGAGGCGGACCGCGATAGGCCGGAGGCCTTTGTTGCATCAGCCGGCACGTTCTACGTGCCGGCGTGGCGCGCCGGCGCCTCGAAGGCGCCGGCTGATACAACGAAGGCCTTCGGCCTCGCTTCGCGGAGCAGCGCAGGGGCTCGAGGCGTCAATGCCGGGAAAAATCGTCGCCGCACTCGCTCCGCGGTCTGCCGTTAGCAATGTGTAGTATGATCGGCGACTTCTTGGGGAAGGAACCACTTCCTCGCGTGCGCCTCCGGCACTGCGCGTTGGTCCTGAAATGACCCCGCGCTCTGCGCCAGCCGTCCCGGATGTTCATCGCTATCGCATTCGGCTGGTCACATCACGGAGATACATGCAATTCACGGATTTCAAGCTGCATCCGCAGCTCACTCGCGCTATCACGCGGGCGGGCTACGAGGCGCCCACCCCCATTCAGATCAAGGCCATTCCAGTCGCGCTGGAAGGCAAGGATCTCATCGGCACGGCTCAGACCGGCACCGGCAAGACGGCGGCCTTCACCCTGCCCATCCTCAATCACCTGCTCAAGGATCCGAGCAAGCTCGGCCGGACCCGCGCGGTGATCGTCACCCCGACCCGCGAACTGGCTGAGCAGATCAACGTCACCATTCGCGAGTTTGCCCAGGGCACCGGCATCCGCTCCGCCACCATTTATGGCGGCGTGGGCATGGGCCTGCAAATGCGCGCGCTGCGCGAGGGCGTCGAGATTCTGGTGGTCTGCCCGGGCCGGCTGCTCGACCATATCGGCCAGGGCAATGCCGCGCTCAAGGGCGTCGAGATCCTCGTCCTCGACGAGGCCGACCGGATGTTCGACATGGGCTTCCTGCCCTCGGTGACGAGCATCATCGCCCAGCTGCCCAAGGATCGCCAGACCCTGCTGTTCTCGGCAACGTTCGCGCCCGAGCTGCAGAAGCTTACCGGGCAGATCATGCGCCGGCCCGAGCGGGTCGATGCCGGGATGGGGATGCTCAAGACCATCGCCCACGCCCTGTATCCGGTCCCCCAGCACCTCAAGACCAACCTGCTGGTCGATATGGTCAAGGCCAAGAACCCCTACTCGGTGCTGGTCTTTACCCGGACCAAGCATCGGGCCAACCGGGTCTTCGAGCAGCTCGAGAAGGCCGGCTTCCCGACCGGCGTGCTGCACTCGAACAAGTCGCAGAATCAGCGCCAGCAGGCGCTCGACCTGTTCCGCAAGGGCAAGCTGCAGATCCTGGTCGCCACCGACATCGCCGCCCGCGGCCTGGATATCGAGAACGTCACCCACGTCGTCAACTACGACATTCCGGACACGCCCGAGACCTACCTGCACCGCATTGGCCGGACCGGCCGCGCGGAGAAGGAAGGCGATGCGATGACATTCATCTCGCCCGAGGACGGCGCGATGGTGCGCGACATCGAGCGCGCCCTCAAGGCCCCGATCGAGCGGGTCATCATCGAGGGCTTTGACTACAAGGCGATGGGTTCGGCCCACTCGCATCAGTCGCCGTCGTTCAATCGGCCGGCTGGCCCAACCCAGCCCGCCCAACGCTCCGGCCCGTCCGGGCGGCCCGCCTTCGGGCGGAATGGCCCGCCGACCTTCGGGCGCGGGCGCCTGCAAGACCGCCGCGGCGTGCGATAGAAATTCTGGCCGACAGCCGGGCGCGAAGCGCCCGGCTGTCGGCCAGAATCAACTAGAATCGCGGTCAGACCATGCCGCGCAACGCAACGATCCTCAAACTTTTCGACGTCGCGTTCTGGATTCTGCTGTCCGGCGCAATGCTGAGCGGCGCCGGTTTCGGCTTGACGCTCGCAGACAAGGGCAGCCGCCTCACCCCGCCGTTATTCATCGCCCTGGTCGCCTTTGCTGCCCTGGTCGTCGTCGTGCGCTTGCTCGAAGGTGTCGCGCGCCGGCGCATGCTCTCCCGCGCCTTCGCTGCCTGGCAGGCCAACTCCGCTCTGGGCCCCACGGTCTCGGGCGAACTCCTGGCCGAACTTGCCGAGCTCGACCCCGGTCAGACTTGGCACGCCCGTCAGTGGCTGCTTGACAAGGGCGAGCGCGAGGGCGTCCGCCCGGAGATCAGTCCTCAGGTCGCAGCGACGGCGCGCCTCGACGCCAACCTCTGGGGGTTTCGCTTCCCGCGCCCCTGAGTAATTCCTGGAATCGATATCCCCCGGCGGAGCAGGGGGATATCGATTCCGGTATTCTGGCGCTATGATCGCCTCCTATGCCGCCCGCGCGCGATCCCCTGTGGCGCCCCGCCCTCATCGTCTTTGTCAGCAACATCTGCATCATGGTCATCGAGTTGGTGGCCAGCCGCCTGCTCGCGCCGGTGATCGGTGTGTCGCTCTACACCTGGACGAGCATCATCGGGGTGATGCTGGCCGGGATCAGCCTGGGCAATTTCATCGGCGGAAAACTGGCCGATCGCTTTGCCTCGCGCCGCCTGCTGGGCCTGGAGTTCGGCCTGGCCGGGTTGGGCAGCCTCGGCGTGCTGGCCGCCATGCAGGCCTTTGGCAATGACGGGCTGACGTTCGCCGCCACGATTCCGCTTTTTGCCCGGATGGCGCTCTTCATCGCGGCCATCTTCGGCCTGCCGAGCATCATGCTCGGGCTGATTTCGCCCCTGGTCATCAAACTCAGCCTGCTCGAGATGGCCGGCGCAGGCGCAAAAATCGGCCGGATCTATGCCGCCTCGGCCCTGGGCAGCATCGTCGGCACCTTTGCGACTGGCTTCTGGCTGGTCTCCGCCATCGGCACACGCCCGATTCTGCTCGGCGCGGGCGCGCTGCTGATCGGGATGGGGGCCCTGTTTGGGCGCTGGTTCCGGCGCGACCTGCTCAACGCCGCGCTCGCGGCCGGTCTGGCGCTTGCGGCCGTGTTTGCGATCCCCGCCGGGTGGGTGGCCAGCACCTGCTTCTACGAGACCGACTACTTCTGCATCAAGGTCCGCGATGAGGACCTGGACGGCAAGACCTGGCGCGTGCTGGTCCTCGACCGCCTCGTCCACAGCTATACCGCCCTGGGCGATCCGACCCAGCTGCGCTATGCCTACGAGCGGGTGGGGGCGGAGGTGAGCGAATTTCTGCAGGACCGCGACGGCGCACAACGTGTGTTCTTTATCGGTGGCGGGGGCTACACCCCTGCCCAAGTTCATCGAGCACCGCTTCCCGGAGGCCCTCATCGACGTGGCCGAGATCGACCCGATGGTGACCGAGACCGCCTATCGCCACCTTGAGCTTGTCCGGCCCGGCGGGGCCATCTCAAAGACCAACATCACCGCCTACAGCCAGGACGCCCGGCTGTTTCTGGTCAACCGGGCCGCCCAGGGGGCCGCCCAGCCCGGCGCGCCGCGCTACAACTTTGTGCTGGGTGACGCCTTCAATGATTTTTCGGTCCCCTATCACCTGACCACCCGCGAGTTCAACCAGCTCGTCCGCGCCCAGCTCGCCGATGACGGGATCTACATGTTGAACCTCATCGACGGCAATGACCTGCCCTTTGTCACGGCCTTTATCCGCACCCTGCGCCAGACGTTTCAATATGTCTACTTTGTGCCAACCGGCGGCTTCTGGAAAGACATGACCCGCAACACCTTCGTGCTGCTCGCGTCACCCAGGCCGATCGATATGGCCCGCTTGAGCAGCTTCGATGGCGGAGATGGGGCCAACAACGTGCGGGACTGGCTTGTCTCCGGTGTTGACTTCGAGGCCTTTATCAACGATGGCCCGAAATTTCTGCTGACTGACGATTACGTCCCGACCGACAACCTGCTCGCGCCCATGTTCGAAGCGTCGGCAAAATAGGGAAAACGGGATGGGGCGAGCTTGCTCGCCCCATCCCGTTCTTTTTTTCGCTATTTCATGCTGGCCAGAAAGGCCGCCGTCGCGTCAACGATCTGCCGGCGCAGCTCGGGCAACGGCACGGTCTGTTGCCCGTCTCCAGCCTGCGGGCCGTAGTCGCCAAACATGGCGTGGTTGCCGCCCTCGATTGCCATCAACTTCAACCCCGCCGGCCCGCCGGCCAGGCGCTGCTCGATCGTGATCGGCGGCTTTGAGAGCGTGTCGTTGCTGCCGTAAAGCGATAGCCCGGTGACGGGAAGTTTGGCCACCCCCGCGCTGGTCTGAATATAGGAGCCGTAGAGCACGACCCCGCGGATGCGGCTGGTCCCGGCCGCGATCTCGGCCCCGCGCTGTCCAACGTATTCGCCCGCCATCGAGCCGCCCAGCGAGTGCCCGCCAATCGCCCAGCGCTCGACCTCGGGAAAGGCCTTGATGACGGCGTCCCCGGCGGTGATCCCAAAGACGGCCAGGTCGAGCGGCATGGGGGCGATGACGACCAGCGACCCGCGCTCGGCCAGGGCCTGGGCGATAGGGGTGTAGGCGGCGGCATCGACCAGCCCGCCCGGGTAGAAGACCATCCCGCTGCCGTTGGGAGCCTTGGGCTTGAAGACCAGCCAGCCCTCCGGCGCGCGGGCCGACGAAGCGCCCAGCGCGGCGGCTTCGGGGAAGGCCGCGTAGCGGCTGATCCGGGTCCAGGCGACAAACCCGACCGAGACGACCAGCAGAACGATGAGGAGAGCGACGGCAATGCGTTTGATCCAGCGTGACATGGGGACGGGATTCTAGGCTGGATGGATGAGCGGGTGATGAATCGTCACGCGGGTTCGTCATCCGTCATGCGTGATGCGTCATTGTTCAGCGATCTTCGATCCCTAACAGAAGAAGGGAAGAAAGGAAGTTTTCAAACTCCCCTTCCTTCTTCCTTTCTTCTGTTGAATGAGCCACAACTCGCTGAACAATGACGCATGATGGATGACGCATGACGGAACGCGTTTTACCCCCGATTTACACCGCCGTGATGCGCCGATTGCAGGCCGGGCTCATCGTGATGGACATCAGCGCATCACTGCGCGACACCAAGTTCAAGAAACAGGAGAACCCGAAATGAACAGCATCCACAAGTTCGTGACCGGCGGCATGGCCGCCCTGATGATGAGCGCGGGCGCGTTCGCCCTCAACCCGAGCGGCGCCTTCGCCGCAATCCCCGAGGCGCCCCCAGTTCCTGGCGCGCCGGCCGTCGCACCGGACGCCAAGGACGCCGAGGGTCGCGGGCTGACCCGCCTGCTGATGCGCGAAAAACGCGCCCTGCATGCCCAGGGCGACCGCCTGCGCAAGGCGTTTGAAGTCCAGAGCCGCACCCAGCGCTTCATCGATGCGCAGGCCGCAGCGGGCAAGGATGTGGCGCCGCTGCGGACCGCGCTGGTCGCCTACACCGAGCGGGTCAATGCCGCCAAGGTCGATCATGACAAGGCCAAGGCCACCCTGACCGCTCACGCGGGCTTCAGCGACACTGGCGACGTGATCGATCGCGAGGCGGCCCGCCAGACCGTTAAGAGCGCGGGCGAAGACCTCAAGAAAGCGCATGAGCATCTTGATGGCGCCGGGAAGGACCTGGCCACGGCGATCAAGGATTGGCGCGAGGCCAACGGGCTGAAGCCCGAGCCGAAGGAAGCGCCGGTCAAGCCGGAATACCAGAATCGGAAAGAGGGGGCGTGCGCTTCGCGAACGCCCCCTCTTTCCGATTTCCCATCAGAGCGCTGCGAATTCGGGCGCATATCGAATCAGGCCAGCGCGGATCGCCCCGGGGACCAGCTCGAGCGCCTGAAAAGCATCCCCGCCGCCGTATTCGCCGCGCAACCCCCACCGATGTGCCGGGGCAAAGCCGAAACGGCCGTAGTAGGCGGGATCGCCCAGCACCACCACAAAGCGCGCGCCCAACCGGGCGCACGCAGCCAGCCCCGCCCGCGCAAGCGCCGCCCCGACCCCGCGCCGGCGATGCCCGGCGTGGACGGCCAGCGGCGCCAGGCCAAGGCCCCCGCCCAGGCCGGTCATCGGGCTGAAGCCGACGTGGCCGAGGAGGCCACCGGCATCCTCGGCCACCAGCGACAGGCTGAGCCGGCCGGCTGCGCGCAGGGCGTCGATCAGGCGGGCCTCGGCGCCGCTGGGGAAGCACGCGGCGACCAGGGAGTGGATGGCGGGGAAGTCGGCGGGCGTTTCTGGGCGGATCTCAGGCATGGGCAATTCCCGTAGAGCACTCCTGACAAAACCAGCTTCCGGAGGCGATATCCCCCGGCGGAGCCGGGGGATATCGCCTCCGGAGAGTTGGTTTCCAGCAGATTCTCAGCCAAACGTGTATTCGACCGCGTCCGACACCGGCGCATAGCCGATCTTCTGGTAGATGCTGTTGGACGTTGGATTGGCGAGATCGGTGTAGAGCGCGCAATACTGATGCCCGGCATCGAGCAGGCGCTGGCTGAGCGCCGCCACCACCGCCGAGGCATAGCCATGCCCGCGCAGTTCGGGCGGGGTGTAGACCAGGCCCACGACGGCGCCGCGCGGCAGAATCCGCGAGCGGGCGGCCATCGAGACGGGCGCTTCGCCCAGCGTCCACAGCAGCATGTCGCCCGCCTCCACCCGTTTGCGGGCCATGGACGCCCATGCCTCGTGCGGCTCGCGCATGCCCGCGTCGTGGAAGAACCCCTGCATCCACGCGGCAATCAGGGCTGTGTCATCGGGGCCGGCGAGACGGGCCTCGCCGGGCGGCCAGGCGGGAGGAATGACCCGATCGAGGCGGTAGATCCGCCGATGGCCGGTCAGGGACACCTGTCCGCCCGCGCGGGATTGCCACGCCGCGCAGAATTCCTCAGCCGTGGGCGCGCGCGCGCCCACGCCGGGCACGGGCCAGCCGGCGCTGAGCAAGTCATCGGCGATCAGACCGAGTTCCGCCTGCGCGCCGGGTTGGGCCGCCCACACGATGACGTTGTAAGGCGGGGTCATTACCGCGGCCGCGGCCAGCCGCCCGCCGCGAACGACTGTGGCGAAATACGGCCGAGTGGCAAACGAATCGGGCTGGGCGAGGATGCGCAGGGGCAGGCCGAGGATCAGGTTGTTGGCCGCTTCTTCGATCTCCAGGGCCGGCCGGGCGACGGCCAGAAAGCCGGCCGCATCGGCGTGACGGGCAAGCATAGACTATATCCCCAACGTTGTGCGGATCGTGGCCGGCGAGTCGCCCATGATGGCGTTGACGCCCGCTTCGGTCACCCGGATGATGTCGGCCGGCTCGTTGACCGTCCAGGTGTTGACTCCGATCCCGCGTTTGCGCAGGGCAGCGGTCTCCGCTTTCGTCACCATCGACTTCTCGGGGTGAAGGAAAGCATGCGGGACGAACGGGGCCAGCCAGACGTTGCGCAGCCAGACCGGCATGCGCGGGTGATACAGGATCCCGCCGGGGATGTGCGGGGCGAGGCCGGCCAGCTTGCGCAGCGAGAACGGGTTGAACGACGAGAACATCACCCGCTTGTCGATGGCGTGGCGTTTGATGACCTCGACGAGGGCCTCCTCCAGCCCGTCGTTGCGGGTGCTGTAGTTGGTGACTTCGATGTTCATCAGCACATCCTGGCCGACCTCCTCGAAGACCTCGTCGAGGGTTGGCACAGGCTGGCCGCCGCCGGCGTCGAGGGCGCGCAACTCGGCCAGGGTCAGGCCGTGGACGTCCCCATGGCCGTTGGTCGTGCGGTCGACGCTGACGTCATGCATGATGACGACTTCGCCGCTGGCGCAGCGTTTGGTGTCGAACTCGATCCCGTCGGCGCGCTGTTCGCGGGCCAGGCGAAATGATAACAGGGTGTTCTCGGGGGCGTGGGCGCAGGCGCCGCGATGGCCGAGCACGAGTGGATGAGGGTGGGGGGCGAGCCAGAGGTTTGACATGGGATTGATCTTCGCGGGCGCGGTTCTGTCATGCGTCACGCGTCATGCGTCATTATCCCTCCGGCGGTAGAGGCCAGACCAATCCAGAAAGGAGACATCAGCGCGAATCTGCGAAATCTGTGGATAGATCCAGATCCATGCCCGCGCGACCCGTCACGGGCGCGGCAGGTTTTTATCCGCAGATTAACGCAGATTGGCGCAGATTTGGCTGGATTGGGATGCGGAATGACCTCTGGCGCAGTTTCGCGGCGGCCGCTACAATCATCCCGGGATCGCAGTCCAATCTGGATCAGTCAGTGGAGGCATACATGGCAAAGTCAGCCGCAAAGGACGCAGGCACAAAGGAAAACCCGTGGACGCTCAAAACGCCCCCCGGGACCTCTGAGTATCAGATGTATCGGGATGAGGCGGCCAGCCCGCCCGCGCTGGTGTGCGTGGTCGGCAAGACCGAGCTGCGCTACCATCTGCGCTGCATCGAGGATCTGCATGCGATGCTCAAGAAGCATGGCGACTGGATGCTTCTAGGCAGCGCCGATGAGCAGAAGCCGGCGGCTGAGGGCACGGTCGAGGCCTGGGGCCGCTCTCCAGACAATCCAGTCAAGGGCTGGTACGGGCTGAAGAAGGGCTTGCGCGGGCGCTTTGGGATGTATCTGCCGCCGCTGCTGGAGGCCCTTGGCCTGGCCGAGCTCGAGCACAACCCCAAGAACAACCGCATGCGGGCGAAATAGGGACCTGACAGGTCCCTAAAGGTGTCCGCCGACCTCTGACAAGTCGGCCGGCCTGCGCCGTCGCGGCGCCAGGGAGCGATCATATGTTCGAACTGAAAACCACCACCCGGGTGTGGTGGCGGGCCCAGGTCCTGACACTGGACTATCTCATCGAGGGTGACATTGACCCCGAGAAGGATCGAGCCCTCTTTCGCATGGTCGGCCACGACGTCCAGCCGATTCCGATGTTCAACGCCCGCTTTCAGTCAACCGGCGCCCTGAGCGTGCCGGAGCGCCCGGCCGCGCCGTGGGTGCTGGTGAACGGCGACAGCGTCGTGGCCATCATCCCGCGTGATGAGGCGGGCATTGCCAATGCCGTGCAGATGAATGGCGATGAGAACAACGCATCGCCCTGCGAGGCGTATGTCGGCCCGTATCTGATTCGCGGCATGGTCCAGAGCCCATTCCGGGACCTGCGGTATTTCTCGGGCCAGGTCGGGTTTGTCGTCACCGATGCCGAGATCACCTGCCTGAGCCCGGGCGCGCAGTTTGCCGGCTTGAAGGCGCCGGTGGTGATGGTGATCAGCCGCCACAAGCAGCTCCTGGCGCCGATTCATTAGCCGAAACGATGCCGGATTCGCCACCCCCGGGCGCCAGCGACGCTGACATCGCGTTCTTCCGCGATCTCGCCCGGACAAAGCTCGCCCCGTCCGAAAAGCCCAACGCCGGAACAGCGCGGCTCAGCGGGCTGGCCCTGGGCGCCCTGGCGGGCCTGGCCTATGGGCTGCTGTCGCAGACCATCAATGAGTTCCTGCTGCCGGGCATCCCGCTTGCCCATTACCCGTTTGGCCCGTTCGGAAACGGAGCCCTGGCGATTGGCGTGGGCGCGCTCATCGGGATTGTGTGCGGCTGGCCACAGGGTTCGATCAATGGCGCCCTGGCCGGAGCGCTGGCGATGACCGTCGCGCTCGAGGCGCGCGGGGTGATCATCAATAACCTCGGCATCGTCCAGATCGCCCGGCTCGACTTTGCGGCGGTCACCCTTGCCGGCGCCGCGGTGGTCTTCTTCTTCGCCCTTCCGGTTGCATTGTTGCTACGTTGGGCAATCGACAGCCAGTTCGAATCGCGGCGATCCGCCCTGTCATGGGCGCGCGTGCAGGGTCCGCTGGCGTTGGCGGCGCTGGCGTGCGGGGCTGGCGCGCTGGCCCATTACCCCGCCGACACGCGCCTGGCGCTGCGCAACATGAATGACCTCATCCAGCAGGGGCTCAAGGCAGCGACCGTCGCAACGCTGCCCGGGCCGCTGCGGAACGAAAATCGGGTCATCGACTTCATGCTTGGCGCGTCGCCGCGCTATGCCCTGGAGGAGAGCGAAGATCCCGTGCTGCGGCGCGGGCTGGGCTGGCTGTCGCGGGTCAACAGCGTCATCATCGTCGCCCGCTTTGAGGGCGGTTGGACGCTGGTCTGCCTGCATGAGCCGCGCGGCGCGGCCCCGGAGTGCCGGAGTTTCCGTCCGAATCAGGCCCCGCGGATCAACGATGCGCGGGCGTGACCTTATCCTCATCGCGGCCGCGCGAAAAACTTCGGGGAGGGATATCCCCCGGCTCCGCCGGGGGATATCCCTCCCCTAAACAAACTTCTTCAACGATGCGAAGCGACTACTTCGCGTCGTCAACCGAGACGGTCTCGTCGATCTTGCCGTCGCTGTTGTTGTCGATGCCGAACTTGAGCGGCTTCTTGTTGCCGCCCCAGTCGCCATACAGCACGTAGTCGGTGACATTTGGCTCCAGCTCGATGCCGGTCGCCTCGAAGTTCTCTTCGCCGGCCTTGTCGATCCGGCTCATCACGATGTCGTAGGTCGTCGCCGCGTTCAGGTCCTTGGTCGTGATTCCCAGCCGGCCATCCTTGGTCTCGAGGCGCAGGGTGAACTGCTGCCCGTTGGCCTCGCCGACGGCCTTGACGTCGAACTCGTAGTCGGCGCCGGGCGTCTCGATCCCGATGAGCATGTTGGGCGTTTCCTTGCTGGTCGTGGCGTAGGTCATCTCGGTACCATCGCCTGTGAAGGTCAGAGTGTCCTTCTGGTTTGGCTTGACCACAACGTTCTCAACCTCGAGCACATAGCCCGGCCCGATCATCGTCACGGACGAATTGGAATCGGCCTTGAGCCCGGTCCCGTCCAGCGTGACCGTGAACTTGATCCCGCGCGGGACGTAGTAGACCGGCTCGCCCTCGTCGGCGAAGAAATCGCCGCTCTTGACTGGCTGGAAGTAAGCGTCCGGAATCTCGCTGACGAGCTTGCCCGCCACGTAGCCCAGGCGCTTGCCGTTGGCGTCGGTGATGAGCAGGTTCGCATCGCCCGTCAGGAAGAGCTCGTTGTGGGCGATCCCGGCCTGGGGCGAAGCCAGGGCGTTGCGGCCCGTTTCGCCGGTCGCGCTCGCGGCGCAGAACGGGCAGGTCTGCTTCGTGGTCCGGATCCGGATCGGCGCGATGGTCAGGGTGAAGGTGGTGTCATCGCCCTTGTATTCGCTGGACGGCGCGGACGGGTTGATGGCCGCGTTGTAGGACCAGGCCCCCGTCTTCTTGTCCACGGTGATGAAGCGCTCCTTGCCAACATGGTTGTTGTCGTAAACCATGATCCGGGCGATGTCGCCATCTTCCTTGACCGCAAACGGCGTGACGGCGTGTCCGCCCTTGTAACCAGGCTGATAGATGCCCACCACGTAGAACTCGCCGTCCTTGCCCTTGGCAAGCTGAGCCTTGATCTCGTCGACCACTGCGGCCGGCTTCATGTCCTTGCGCTCGGTGCCGCCGGAGGGCGGGGTGAATTGGGTGACGAACCAGTAGGCGATCTCGCGCTGAAGTTTTTCGTTGCTCGGCAGCTTGATATCGAAGGTTCCGGTCGGCGCGCCGAAGTCGGCCGGTGAGAGCAGACCGCCGTAGAACAGCGCGGCGAGGACGGCCATGCCCTCGCAGTGCCCGCCGTTCATGGCCTTGTTGGCCGAGGCCGTCCACTGCTCGCCGGCCGGGGTGAGGATGCAGGTGTCGCCGTTGAGGCTGGCGCAAACCGCATCGCCAAACAGGCGCCGCACATCAGCCGGGGTGAGGTTAATCGGCGTGCTGCCATCGGGCATCTTCTCGCCATAGTTCTCGAAGGCAAACCCGTTCGGGGAGGGGCGGAAGCCATAGTCGGCGGTGATGGCGCCGGTGGCCGGCGCGTCAGCGGCCGCAACCGCAGGGGCCGGAGCAGCGCCGCACAGCACCCATGTTCCGCCCTCTTCAATTGCCTTGGCAAAGGAGGGCGGCACGGCCGTCGAGACCCCGGCGGCGACGATCTTCGCCCCGGCCAGCTCCACCACGGCGGTGGTGCCGTCATAGCTGATCTCCTTGACCGCGGCCCCGGAGACGTCGAAGGTCGTGCCGGCATCGAACGCCGCCTTGTAGGTGGCGACGACTTTCTCGCGCTCGGCCGCGCACGTGGTGGTCCCTACCGTCGCCAGATCGGCCTTGCTCAACGCAACCGCCTGGACGGCAGCCACGGCTTCGGCTTTGCCGCCGGTCTTGGACGTGTTGCCCTTGGTGATTCCCAATGGCACGACGGCCGCCGCGGGCTTGGGCGCCGCGGTCGGCGCAGGCTTGGGCACGTCAGTCGGCTTGGGCGCATCCGTCGGCTTGGGGGCCGCGGTGGGGGCGGGCGCCGCCGTGGGAGGCGGCGCTGTCGTGGGCGCGGGCGCAGCGGTCGGCGGGACCGCGGTGGGTGTGGGCGAGCTGCCGCAGGCCGCCAGAAGCGCGGCGCACAAGACGGCCAGGCTGCGGAAAGAGGCGCGGGTACCAGTCTTCATGTTCCTCCTAGAGTAGGACACAGGAAGCCACCCTAAATAACCTCGGCGAGATCAGCATCCCCGCGCGAAGCGCGGGGATGCTGATCTCGCCAGTTACCAATTCGGATGACTTCAAATCTCAATGATGGCGTAACAACAAGGCGCGGAGTGTAGTGGTATTCAATAGAAAAGCAAGTGCGCGGTTCCGTGCCCGGTCGTTGTGAAGTATGCTCACAAACGCCATGCGATTCCACAAATACCAGGCCCTGGGCAACGACTATCTCGTGCTCGAGACAGCGGGCGGGCGGGCGCTCATCCCCGGCCTTGTCCGGCGGATCTGCAACCGGCACTTCGGCCTGGGCTCGGATGGCATCCTGCTCGAGGCTGCTCCCGGCCCGGGCGCGCGCTTCGGCCTGCGCATCCTGAACCCGGATGGCTCTGAGGCTGAGAAGAGCGGCAATGGCCTGCGCATCTTTGCCCGCTACCTGTGGGATGAGGGCCGCGTCACTGCCGCGCCCTTCAGCGTCTCCACCCGCGGCGGGGATGTCACCTGTCAGATCCGCGAGGGCGGACAGCAGGTTTTCGTCGAGATGGGCTCGGCCAGCTTTGACAGCGCCCGCATCCCCGTGGCCGGCCCGCCGCGCGAGGGTGGTCGGCGAATCGTTGCCTGTCGGCAACGATTCGCTGAGCTTCACCGCGGTCACGGTCGGCAACCCGCACTGCGTCATTCATCTCGACGATGTCTCGCCCGAGATAGCACAACGTCTTGGGCCCGTCCTGGAGACGCATCCGCTCTTTCCCAATCGCACGAATGTCCAGTTCGTCAAGGTCCTTGACCGGCAGCACCTGCAGATTGAGATCTGGGAGCGCGGTGCGGGTTATACCCTTGCGTCAGGCAGCAGCAGCTGCGCCGCCGCCGCCGCCTCGGTCCGCCTGGGGCTGTGCGAGCGCGAGGTGACGGTGTCGATGCCGGGCGGCGATCTGCAGATCGGCGTTTCGGCTGAGTACGCCCTCACGATGTTGGGCCCGGTGCAGAAGGTGGCTGAGGGCACGCTGGCGGCGGAGCTGTTAACAAAATGATTGTCGGAAGCGATATGCCCTGCGAAGCAGGGCATATCGCTTCCGACAGCATCTTCTATGAGTCCGGCGCGCGGCGTCGGAGCTCGAGCGGAAAACCAAACATCGCCAGCGTGTCCAGGAAATACCAGCGCCCGCCCGGTTTGACCGTGTCGCCGCTCTGCAGCACGTCGACGCCCATCCGGGCCGCGGCCGCCTCGGGATCCGGCACATCGAACAGGACGTGGTGGATCCCCTCGCCGTGCTGCTCGAGAAACTCGGCATAGATGTTGTTCGGCTCGAGCGGCTGGATGAACTCGAGCTGGGCGTTGGGCATTTCGATGAAGGCGATCTTCATCCGCAGGTCGATGGGCAGACCGCGCAGGACCGCGGTCATGCCCTCGCGCAGCGGCCATTCGACCACCCGCGCGGGCGGGAGCTCGAACAGCGTTGTCCAACGGTGGGAGTAGGCCTCACAGTCGTGGACGATGAAGCCGACCTGGATGAGCGGACCGATGGAAATGCGGCCTTCAGGCATTGCCCCTCCGTTTAGTGCGGGTTGGTCAGCGCGCGAACCCAGAGTTCGCCCGCCGATGCGGAGCGCGCTTTAGCCATATCGATGAAGGACCTTAATTCGTTCGGGCTGGGGGAGTCGGGCATCCGGTCGATGGCCTTTGGGATATCGTCAAGCTGGTCGCGGACCCCCGCCACCCAGGGCCACCCGTTGCGGTGGGATGCTTCGTTGTTGTATTCAAGGATGGCCCGGACTGGCCCGCTGGCGAATTTCTCCAGCTCGGCCTTGCCGACTGTGTGGGCTTTCGGTTCGCCATGCGCGGCAATCATGTGATCCAGGTTGGCCAATTGCGTGGCGAACGTGGCCAGCGCTGAGGCGAATTTTGTCATTTCAGTGCGCTTGATACCCAGCCCCACCCGGTGCTCATTCACCGCGCCCACGAACTCTTCATGGAATTTCTTTTTGAATTGCTCCGCTGTCTTGGGCGGTTTTGGCGCGATCTTCTTAACATCCACGTTGACAAGATAGGCGCCAAAGGTCTTCTCAAGCTGCATCAGCCCTGAATACATGATCAACTCGAAGTGGTCGTACCAGGCGACGGATTTTGCGGGTTCAGGCGTCGTCCCCTCGAGCGCCCGCACGGTCGACCAGAACTTGTCAATCGCGTCACCGAGTTCAACGCCCTTCGAAGCGCCGTCCTTCACGCCGCATCTCCGCCTTGAACTTTCGCCATTCAGCGCGGGTCGGTATTTTGTGTTTAGTCATTGCGGGCCATTCTCGGGCCAAGAAGCACTAACACAACCAGTTTCCGGGACGGTATCGCCCCGTGCGCCGGGCGGGGAGACCGTCCCGATTCTGTTAGGAATTCTAAATTCCCCACTTGAATTGCGACAGCACTTCTGGCCCGGACGCGGTCACCAGGACCGTCTTCTCCGAGCGCGCCCCAAACGTGCCGCCCGGGCCCTCGTAGGCGCCCGGCTCGAGCGAGAACACCATCCCGGCCTGGATTGGCGTGTGGTCGTAGGGGACGACCCGCGGCAGCTCGTTGACGACGATGCCGACCTGGTGACCCATGTAATGCGGCATCTCCATTCCGTGTTTGGCATACGCGGCGTTGGCCGCCGCCCAGGCCTCCGAGGCCTTCTTGCCCGGGCGCAGGTTCTCGGCCGCCGCGTCAAAGGCGGCCTGCGAGGCGCGCGCGTATTTGCGTTCGTGGTCGTTGGGCTCGCGCCCGATCACATGCGTGTTCGTCACATCCGACCAGTAGCCATCTACCCGCTGGCTGATGTCCATCAGGGCGGCGTCCCCGACCTCGGTCACCCGGCTGCGCGGGCCGCCTGGGTACTGGACCGTCGTCGTGCGCGGGCCGGTGACCAGCTCGCCTGAGACCGGGATCTCGTGCCCGGCCGCCTCATTCATCCGGGCGGTGATCGTCCCCCACATGTCGAATTCATTTCGCCCGGCGGTCTTGCACAGCTCGGCCAGAGTGTTGTGGCCCACATCCCCGACCTGGACGGCCCGCCGGATCAGCCCGATCTCGCGGGCGGTCTTGGTCAGGCGGGCCCGTTCGAGGGCCGGGAGGATGTCGACCAGCTTCACTCCGGGGAAGTCCCGGGCGATCCGCTCATAAGCCCCGTAGGGCAGTGCGTTTGGTTCGATGCCCAACGTTCCTGATTTACCCAGACCGACGTTGGCCAGCGCGCCCCGAAGCGCCTCGAGATATGTCCCGGTTGAATCGGCCTGCTTGAAGCTGTCGAAACCGTCAAAGGTCAGGATCCCGTCCAGACGCGATTCGCGTTTGGCCTGGGCCGCGCCGCCGGCCGACACGCCCAGCCAGGCCGCGCTGTCGCGGACGGAGAAGGCGGAGAATGCGCCGGCGTAAACGATCACCGCGCCGACGCCGACGGCGTGCGGGACTTCATAGCCGCTGATGTAGGTGACGTGATGCATCGACGACAGCAGCGCGACGTCGCAGATCGCCCGCAGCTCTTCGCGGGCCTTGGCCAGTTCTTCGTTTGTCATGGTTGAATCCTTTTCGTGAATGGATATCCCCTGGCGGAGCCAGGGGATATCCATTCACGAATTAAGCGCCATCAGGATGCCCTCGCCGACCTCGAGCGCGCGGACCTGCGCCGTGCCGCCCAGGCGCCGATAGGTGTCGGCCAACAGGTTGGGATCGAGGGTGGCCTGCTCGCCGCCGGTGAAGTCCTTCCACAGCACGTGGTGCATCGGGATGAGGATCTTCGGTTGGATCTGCCAGGCCAGCAGCGCGGCTTCATGGGCATTCATGTTTCCGCCTGCCCCGTTGATGACGGTCATCATCACGTCGATGGGCCGGCTCTTGTCGAAGGCGAGCGCGCGCAGGCGCAGATCGTACTCCGTGTCGCCGGTGTGATAGATCCGCAGCCCTTCGGCTTCGATCAGCAGCCCAATCGCGTCGGGGACTTCCCAGCCAGGGATGCCGGCCAGATGCCGGGCTGCGACGGCAGTGATTGTGACGTCCCGAAAGACCTGGGTCTGGCCCTCGCTGAGGGCGGTGATGCGCGCCCCGGGCACCCCCCAGCCCATCAGCCGCGAGCGGCAACTGGGCGGGGCCAGGAACTGGGCGCTCGTGCGGCGGGCCAGAATCGGCAGGCCCTCGGGATCAAGGTGGTCCTCATGCCAGTGCGTAGCGATGACGAGATCGGGCTGGGCGTCCTCGACCGGGACCGGCGGTGGGCCGGACCGCTCGACGCCGAAGATCTGGGCGACGCAGTTGCTGAAGTATGGGTCGATATAGATCTGCGTCCCGGCCGGGGTCTTGAGGACAAAGCCGGTCCCGCTCAGCCACCAGGCCATCACGCTGCCGGGTGGGACGCGGGTGTCCGCGATTGTCTGTGAGAGGGTTGCCATTTCCATCATCTCCGATCAAATGCCCGGGCGGGCGAAAGCACGGTGAAGCCCAAGTGTGCCGCCAACCTGAAGCCGTCATCCCGCGCGAAAGGGCAGAGATCCAGGCCGAAGTGCTCGATCATGCGTTCCAGCCTGAGGGCGGGCTGACGGAGGCCTTTCGCCGCGCCAACACCCGATAAGGATGGGCCCCTTCAGGGCTGTGGCGGGGTGGCGCGGGGCCCTGCTTTAGGTTTCGGCCCGACTACCATCACCGCGCGGCCGGACCGCTCGGTCCACATGCGCTCGAATCTCCCCCTACCCCCGGGCGGGCTCGGCCATCTCCAGGCGGCGCTTTGCGCTGAGTTCGGCCAGGTGCCCGTCGTTGGCCAGGACCTGCTCGAGATGAACCATCCGCTCCGGGCTGGCGGTGCGCACAACGGTGTTGTCATACGAGCGCTCGATCAGAAAGCGCGAGCCGCCTGCAAGGTAGTCGCGCAGGGCGGGGAGTTTGTCGTCGGGATAGCGCTGGCAGCAGTTCATCGTGAACATCCGCCGGCGGGTCGAGCCGCCCCAGGCGGAGTGCTTGATGTCGTGGTTGAAGACGAGGATGTCGCCGGGTTTGGTCTCCAGCGCGATGGCCGGGACCTGGCTGCCCGGGATCCCCCAGCTCTCGTCGCACTTTTTGACCTCGCGCTCGAGTTGGTCCGAGAAGTGATCGCCCACCCGGTGGCTGCCGGGGATCACCCGCAGCGCGCCCGTGTCGCGGGTCAGCGGATCGAGGTAGAAGGCGATTTTGATGTGCTTGAGCCCGCCCCGTCCCCCGTAGCCATCCGAGTGCCACTTGGTGTCGCCGACATAGAAGTTGCCGTCGCTGCCCATGTAGTTGAAGTCGTCGCCCAGGATGCTGGCGGCGATGTCGTGAATGCGCGGATCGTCCAGGAGCGTGCTCAGATATTCGCTCTGATCGAGAAACTGCACGACGACCGAGCGCGCCTTCTCGTCATGCGGCTTGCCGTCGTGGCCGCCGCCGTGGCGGACCCAGACCGCCTCGAACGCGTCGATGATGGCCTGGGCCTTGTCGGCCAGCAGGCCGGGGAAGCCCATGTATCCAAAGGCGTCAAACTGCGACAGTTGCTGACTGGAAAGGCGGGTCATGGTGATGGGTAATCTCCGGTTGAACTAAATCAGCCGTCGCGCAGCCAGGTCCGCTGCGCGTCGGTCAGGGTGATGGCCAATGCCCCCAGCGCGTCGGCCAGGTGCTCGGGGTGCATTGTGCCGAGGATGGGAAAGGCCGGGAAGGGATGCGATCGCAGATACGCCAGGGCGATCTGGTTGGCGCTGAATCCGCCGAGTTCGCGGCCCAACTTGGCCGCCCGGTCGCGCCGCCCGCGGCTGATAGCGTTCTCGTAGTGCGGGGCGTTCTTGCCCGGGTTTTCGCCAAAGTAGCCGAAGGCGGTCGCGGTGTAGGCCATGACCGGAAAGCCTTTCCGGGTGTGCCACGCCACATCGGCGTCGTTCAACCGGTAGCAGGTCGGGTCGGGTCCGCGCAGGTTGAGTGGATAGGGGTCGTTGGACTCTGCCAAGCTCCACTGCTGCTGGGCGATGACGAAACCAGACAGCCCGCGCGCCGCGGCGTAGGCGTTCGCCTCCTCGATCCGCGGGATCGCCCAGTTGCTCGCGCCCAGGTAACGCACCCGCCCGCGGGCAACCTGCGCGTTCAGCCCGTCCATGATCGACGCGACGGTGCGCCGAGGATCGTCGCGGTGCAGCAGATACACGTCGATGTAGTCGATCCCCAATCGTTCCAGGCTGTCGCTCACATCCGATGCGATGCTCTCCGGTGACAGATAGTCGTCCGGGCGCGGATAACCCGGGGTGAAGTCGGGGTGCCCGCCCTTGGTCGCGATCACGACCTTGTCGCGATCGCCAAACGCCTTGAGGCATTCGCCCAGGCCGCGCTCGCTTTCGCCCGGCCCGCCGGTCTTCATCCAGAAGTTGTAGGCGTGGGCGGTGTCGAAGAAGTTGCCGCCCGCGGCGCGGTACATGCGATACAGCGCGCGCATCTCGTCGCCGCGCACGCGGGCGTTGAACTGCATCACGCCGTAGCACAACCCGGACACGTCCAGGTCCGTGCTGGGGATGCGGTGAAGAGTAGGTGTTGCTGTCCGGGCCGGCGCCCCGTTCGGGCCAGCTGTTGATCCGGTGGTTGGCATCGGAGAACTCGATGTGGACGTCCGGGCGCTTGAGCACCTCGTCGCGCAGGGCGGCGCCAAGGCCGGGTTTGCCTCCGAGCGAGATTATGCCGTCGCGGATTGGGATTGGCTCTGTCATCACATCGTTGTACCAGCCGTCGTAGTAGGCCCGGACCGTTTCGACGATCTTGGCGTTGGGGATATGGAGCATGAGGTGGGCGGCCGACCACAACGCCACCGGCCCGATGCAGTCATGGCTGGTGATCGGCAGCAGGTAGGTCTCGGCCATGGCGCAGATCTTGCGGGTCTCGGTCAGCCCGCCGCACCAGGCCATGTCGGGCATGATGATGTCGGCGGCGTTCTTCTCGATCACCTCGCGGAAGCCGAACTTCGAGATCAGGCGCTCGCTCACGCACAGCGGCACGGTGGTGGACTGCTTTAGCCGGGCATACGATTCGACGTTGTCCGGGGGGATCATTTCCTCCATCCACATCACGTCGTAAGGCTCCAGGGCGCGGGCGATCTTGACCGCCTCGGTCAGGCTCCAGCGGGCGTGTCCCTCGATGCAGATTTCCATCTTGTCGCCCACGGCCCGGCGGATGTCCTCGACATACGAGATGCCCTTCTTCAGGTCCTCATGCTTGAGGTGGTAGCCCACCGGCCCGACCGCGCCCGCGCCGGCCCGGGTGCCGAGCGGCCCGCCGGTCGGCACGCCAAACTGGTCGAAAGGCCAGATCTTCATCGCCTTGATGCCCTGGCCCAGCAGCTCGGTGGCCAGCTCGCCGGAATGGCCTTCCGCCCAACGCTTGTAGTCCTGATGTTTGCCATGCCCAACGCAGGTGTTGTAGATCCAGATGTCATCCCGGCAGCGCCCGCCCAGCAGGTTGTAAATGGGCTGGCCGGTGTACTGCCCGAGCAGGTCCCACAGCGCCACGTCGACGGCGCTGATGGCGCGCGTCTCGCTTCCGCCATAGCCAAAGAAGTTCACCGTGTAGAACATGTTCTGCCAGTGGCTCTCGATGTCAAAGGCGCTGCGCCCGAGCAGCAGGTTGGCGAACACGTCGTGGACCATCGCGCTGATCGCGCGCGGCACATAGAAGGTTTCGCCCAGCCCGATCAGGCCATCGTCGGTATGAATCCGGACCCAGGTCGTATTGGGCTGCTCATCGATCCAGATCGTCTCGAGTTTCGTGATTTTCATCGCCATCTTGTTCCTCCGTTTGCGTTTGTCGCGAAATGGGGCGCCGGTAGAGACGCGCCGCGGCGCGTCTCTACCGGAGGGCATCAGGGGTGGCCCCGGCCGCTTTGCGCCAGGCCTCATATTCCACTTTGGCCTCGGCGCTGAGCGGGTAGTAATTTCTTGAGATGTTCACCCTCGCGCAGCTTCATCCGGGTGAACTCCTCCCAGTCCTTCTTGGCATTGGCGCGCTGAATGACCTCGGGCGCGAGCTTGACCGGCACGCAGATCGCGCCGTCGCCATCGGCGACGATGATGTCGCCGGGGATCACCAGCACGTTGGCGCACGAGATCGGGACGTTGACGCCCCAGAACATCAGGTTGTTCTGCATGCCATGGTTGGGCGTCACCCCGCGCATCCACACGCCCACATCCAGGTCGTCCATATCCGGCCAGTCGCGCAGGCAGCCGTCGATGACCACCCCGGCCCCGCCGTGGCGGGCGAAGAAGGTCATCATCATCTCGCCAAAAATGCCGCCCTCCATTTCGCCGCGCCCGTCGACGACGATGATGTCGCCGGGCCGGGTCGGATACATCGCGAAGTGGTGGAACATCCCGCGCTCGCCGTATTCCTTGCTGTCGGTCAGGTCCTGGCGCTTGGGCATGCACTGCAGGGTGAGGGCCGGCCCAGCGATCGCCTTGCCCTTCTTCCACGAGGTCAGGCCGGCCATGTGCGGGCGCGCCACACCGAGGTTGAACAACTCGCCCGCCGCGGTGGCCGTGCCGATGCGCTGAAGCGCCTCGCACAGGGCCGGGTCGGGCCGCTGGATGTCATCGAAGATCGTGATTGCGCGAATGTTGTTTGGATCAAAGATGGCCATATTACGTTATACCTCCGGGCGTGGCGGGGTTGCCTGCCGGCGCGTTTGAGCATGCCGGATCAGGTTGACCAGCAGCCTGTCGGCCGCCGGATGGGCGTCCAGGTTTTCGAGCAGCGGCAGTGTGCTGAGGATGAGCCGCCCCGCGCCGAGGCGGTATTCGCCCATCAACAATCCCCAGGCGTAACCGCCCGGATAGCGGTGATGGCCGACCGCGAACGAGGCCGCGATCATGTCATCGGGCGCGTCCAGCCCTTCGTAGATTTCATGCGGGACAACCGGCCCGTAATAGTCCCAGTCCATGATTCCCGGCCCTTGCAGGCCCTCGAAGACCGGGTGGCGGCGCGACACGCATTCCTTGTGATACAGCCAGTCCGTGGCGGTGTAGGCCTTGCCGCGCCGGGCCAGGGGCAGATATGCCGTCGAGTCTGCGCCATTCGCGAAAACCGCGTGGTTAAGCGCGATCACCGTTGCGCCTGCGCTCAGGCGCCGGGTCAGCGCCGCCATGGCTGCGGGCGTGCGTTCAGCCTCCGGCGGCAGCCCGACCAGGATCAGGTCCGCCGGACCTGATGCGCCCTTGTTGAATGGGCGGCAGCGCAACCCGCGCGCCGTCAGCCATGCCTCTTCCCGCGCGTCGATCCCCCACAACGCAATATCTCCAGTGAGGCGGAGCAGGTCCGCGAGATCGGAAAGATGCACGGTCATGCGCCCGCCCGCCGGCGCGCCGCCCCGCTCGAGATTGGCCGCAAAGGTGTACGCCCCCGGCGGGCCGGCAAGTACAACGGTGTCTCGCAAGACCGGAACGGCGAGCGGAGATGGATCGGGGATCGCGATGGTGACGGTCTTTTCCCAGGCCACGCCGCCGGGGCCGAGCAGGCGGAAGCGGGCCGGATACTCGCCGGGCTTGAGCGCGCCCTCGTTGGCCAGGCTGGCCTCGAGGGTCACCGTCTGCCCCGCGCTGGCGTGGGTGGGATCGGCCAGCAGGCACCAGCGCAACGCCGCCCAGCCCTCCCAGACCGCGTCAAAGGCGCCTGGTTTCCATTGGCGGAAGAACGTCCACAGCCCTTCGCCCGTCAACGCGTGGTCGAGCATGCCGGTCAGGTTGTAGCCCGCCAGGCGCGGGTTGGCTCGGATGAGATCAAACGCATACGCGCGCTGGCGCGAATGCAGGCGCTGGCTCTCGCGCAGCATGTCCTCCGGGAACGCATACACATCGTCAAAGCCGAGGCGGCGCCAGTCGGCCTGGAACTTCTCGGCCTGATCGCGCAGGAAGGCGCCTTCCTCAAGCGGGGGCGCGCCGGTCTGCTCCCAGTTGCGCCACTCGCTGATCACGTTCTGTTGGCTGCCGATCCCATACTCGGACAGGAGCACTGGCTTGCTGTCGGCCCCGAGCCGCTTCATGAAATCAATCGCGGCGGGCGTGAGGGGCATCTGGGGATAGACATGCGCGTCGCCGGCCCCGCCCACATAGCCCGGCGGCGGGAAGCCCGACCAATTGCCTGAAGGGGGGCGCGGCTGGGCGCGCGGCGCGCCGGGGCGCTCGACGCCCCAGACATGCTCCCAGGCCGTGCCGCCAGGGTTGCTCAGCGAGCCGATCGCCAGCGCCTCGTCAAAACGCCCGCTGGCGAGCAGGATCAGACGGGTGGGATCCAGCGCGCGGGCCTTGGGCAGGTAATCGACCGCGTGGCGAAAGGTCGGGCTGTCATTGGTCTCGTTCAGCAGACCCCAAATCGTCACGCAGGCGTGGTTGCGATCACGGCGGATCATGTCGCCGGTGTTGCGGTCATAGCGCTCGCCCATTTTGGGCGAATCGGCCAGCAGCCAGGCCGCCAGTGACTCCTCGTAGACCATCAGTCCGAGTGCGTCGCAGAAATCGAGCTGCTCGGGATAGGCCGTACCCGAGATGAAGCGGACCATGTTGAAGCCCGAGGCTTTGGCGAAGATCAGGTCGCGCCGGACGAAATCGGGGATGACCGGCACATTCGCGCCGATCGGCTGGTGATTGCCGGTGTGGGTGCTCTTGAGGAAGATGCGTTTGCCGTTGAGCTCGAAATATCCGTCGACGACCCGTAATTCGCGAAAACCGATCCGGATCGCGTGGGTGTGGGCGGCGGCGCCGGTTTCCTGGATCACGGTTGTCAGCCCGTACAAGTGCGGATCATCGAGGTTCCACAGGCGCGGCTCCCCCACGCTCAGCGCGATCTCGTGGGTCGACTCTCCGGGCGGGAAATCTTCCGCGTGGGTGACGCTGGCCAGCGTCTCGCCGTCGGTGGCCTGCCCAACGGTCAGGGTAATGTCGCCGTGGGCGGCCGTCGGGCGGCTGTTGAAGACCGTGACCGTGACGGTGATCCGCCCCGTGCGCGGGTCGGGCCGGGCGAAGACATCCCGGACGTGAACAGCCGGCACGACCCGCAGGGTGACTGGATACAGGATCCCGCCTGTGTTGGTCGGGCTGCCGGGGATGATCGACAGGGCCTTGTTGCGATGGGGCGTTTCGGCCAGGACGTAGCCATCGATTGGTGTGCCGGTGGGATTCAGCACTCGCACCGCGAGCAGGTTGTCGCTGTCGGCTCGAATCGCCTCGGTGACATCGAACTCGAACGGCAGCTCGCCGCTTTCGTACTGGCCGAGAGCGTGGCCGTTCAGCCACACCTCGCCGAGATAGTCGACTGCCCCAAAGCGCAGAAGCGCGCGGCTGCCGCCGGCCCCGATCGGGTCGGCCTGGAAGCGATGCCAATACCAGAACACGCCATGCTGGCCGGGCAGGGCCTGCTGGATGATGCCCGGTACCGGAGCGTCAACGGCATCCGGGCGCGGCGCGCGCCACCAGCCCTCCGCGCGCCCGACATTGTCGGGGTCGGGGGCGATCGTCCAGGGGCCGTTGAGGGTGTTCATGATGGGTGGTCTGCCTAAGTGCGTTACCGAATGTTCTTGATCGTCCAGCCTCGGAGTCTCGCGCTCGGGGCGATCCAGACCGTGCCTTCCTGAACCTCGGAGGTGGGCGCCGAGGGTTCTTGGCAGGCGCGACCTGTCGGCGCCCACCTCCGAGGTTCAGGAACATTCGTGCCTTTCGGCGCATTGGGTATCAAGGACTTTTGGTAACCCACTTAGATTGCCGCCCGCCCGCCATCGACGATCCAAGCGGCGCCGTTTACAAACGAAGCCCCATCGGAGCACAGAAACACTACGACCCGGGCGACTTCCTCGGCGTCGCCATAGCGGGCCATCGGGTTGCGCCCCATGTTCCAGCGCCGGAAGGCGTCCGGATCATCGGGCCGGTTCATTTTTTCCAACGACTGGAGCATGCGGGTGTCGATTGGGCCGGGGCACACGGCATTCACCCGAATTCCCTGCTTCCCAACTTCGCCGGCGGCCGAGCGGGTCAGCCCGAGCACGCCGTGTTTGCTGGCCGAGTAGGCCGCCAGGTTCGGCGAGCCAAGCGTTCCGGCCACAGAAGCGGTGTTCACGACGGCGCCCTTCTTCTGGGCGAGCATCACCGGCAGCACATGGCGCAACCCCAGGAACGGGCCCTTCAGGTTGACGGCAATCACCCGATCGAAAACCGCCTCGTCGTATTCGGCGATCGGCCCGACCTGGCCTTCGATCCCCGCGTTGTTGAAGAAATAGTCGATCCGCCCGAATGTGTCGACGGTCAGTTTGACGTAGGCCTGAACCTCCGCCGTTTGGCTTACGTCGGCTCGGGTCGCGAGCGCCTGCCCGCCGAGCGCGCGGATCTCGGCCGCGGTGCGTTCGGCGCCTTCCGCGTCGATGTCAACGACGACGACCTTCGCGCCGGCCCTGGCGAACTCGAGACAGGCCGCCCGCCCGATCCCGCCCGCGCCGCCGGTCACCAGGGCTACACCGCCGGTCATGTCCATTTCTTTCATGCGAACACCCTAAGGGTTGGCCCGCATGGGTTCTTGGCAGCGAGAAGCGAATGGGGGCCAACCCTTAGGGTGTTCGCTGTGGGATAAAACGCGTCTCGCGCTGCCCGAACCGTCATTTTCATACCCGTCATCCCGCGCGAAGGCGCGGGATCCATACCGCGGCTGGGCGATACCGCCGCTGAGGCGGCGACCGTACCGGGCTGACGTATGGATCCCGGCTTTCGCCGAGATGACGGCATTGTGCTGTACGTTTTCATCCCACCCCTACTTCGCCAGGTAATCATGAATGACCCGCCCGAACGGCAGCACAAAATCGGACCGCCAGTAGAAGCCGTCCAGCATCTCGCGCACGGGCAGGCGATACACCGGGGCCTGGGCGTTGGGCCGCAGCTCAACCGTCACCGGCCCGCGCCAGCACTCGTACACATGCAGTTCGGCGAAGGTCCGGGCGGTGAGCTGCCGGATCGCATCACTGCCGTCCACGTTGGGCATCACCTTGAGGTTGATGTTGGTCCGGAAATCGCCGTAGGCGGTCATCTCCTCGGGCTGGGCCCGGGTCTGCTTGTAGGCCATCGTCAGGGTGATGACGTCGATGCCGTTGCGGGTCACTGTCCCAACAAACAAATCGTCGCGCACACCCAGCCAGGGCTGCCCGCCCTTCTTGGGCTGCCCGTAGATTTCGCGCCCGGTCGCCACCGCGCCGTCGCTGCCCAGATACAAATAGGGCGAATACGCCCCCGCGATGTCCGTCCCTGCCAAACGCACGGGGATTTGCACCGCCGACTCGTAGTAGTTGCCGAAATAGTCCGAGTCGTTCATGTGATAGACGTGGATGAGCACCACGTCGCTGACGACCTCGAGCGGCGGCGGGACCAGGCGCCGGGAGGCCTCGATATCGGTTCGATAAAACGCGGTCAAAATCTCCGTGTTGCGCATCTGCATCGGGAAGCGCGGCACGAGTGGATTATCAAACGGGGTCTCGAACGCGTGTTGCGGGTCCATGTCACCAGAGGTGGCTGCCGCCCGCGTTCATCGCCAGGTTGCCGCCATCGACCGGGAGCAGCACCCCGGTCACGTATCCGGAGGCCGGCGAGGCTAGAAAGATCGCCGGGCCGACCATGTCCGCCGGCTCACCGAACCGATTCATGGGAATGCCCTTGAGCAAGTGGCCGAGAAAAGCCGGATCAATCGACGGGTCATCCAGCCACTTGCGCACCGATGGCGAACGGGTCTGGGAGGGCTGGATGGCGTTGACCCGGATGTTGTGGCGCGCCCACTCGGTCGCCAGCTCGCGGGTCATCTGGTTGATCCCGCCCTTGGCCACGCTGTAGGGCAGATTGCCCCGCCCGAGGGCGAGGCTGCCGGCGATCGAGCTGATGTTGATGATGCTCCCGCCGCTGCCTTGCTTGATCATCCGCCGGCCGGCCGCCTGGCTGCACAGAAAGTAGCCGGTCAGGCAGACCGTCAGAACCCGGTTCCAGTCTTCGAGGGCCAGATCCTCGGGCTTTTTCTTTGCCCCAATGTAGGGGGCATTGAGCAGGATGTCGACCCGCCCGAAGATCTCATCGACCTTTGCGAACAGGGCCGCAACCTCCTCTGCCTTGCTGATGTCGCAGTGGGCGGGCATGGCCCTGCGCCCCAGCGCGCTGATTTGCGCGCAGGTCTCGGCCACGCCGGCGTCATTGATGTCGGCGACGGCCACATCGGCGCCCTGCTGGGCGAATCCAATGGCGATGGCCTGGGCGATTCCCGATGCGCCGCCGGTGACGACGGCGACTTTCCCGGTGAGATCAAATAGTTGCGTCTGCATGGTTCTCCTTCTGCGGCGATATGCCCGCCCCGGCGGGCATATCGCCGCAGAAGATCAAGCGCACATGGGCGTATCGGCCGACCAGCGATTGAACTGCGGCGGCGCCTTGGGCGCCAGGGCCGCCCGGGCGTCCAGCCACAACTGCGACCAGGCTCGCCAATCGCGCAGCTCATTTTGCGGATTCTGGCGGCTGCGGGCGACAAAGCCGGGGAAGGCCGGCCGGCCGGTCGGCAATCCGATCGGCTGGTAGCGCAGGTCGAAGCTCCAGCGAATGTCGTCGCTCTGGTTGGCCAGCGACGCATGCATGGTCAGGCGGTGCATCAGCAGCGCGCCGCCGCGCTTAACCGGGACCGGGACGGGCTTGCCCTGGATGAGTTTGGACGGAATCTGCAGTCCGCCATCCGGCCCGGTGCCGGGACAGTGATCGGCCAGGGCGCGCTTGTGGCTGCCCGGGACCACGGCCAGGCAGCCGTTCTCGACCGTCGCGTCGGTGATGGGCAGCCACACGGTCAGGACCGGCACCTCGTCCTGCTCGGGGGTGGCCACACCCTGATCCTGATGCCAGCCCACCCGGACGACCAGGCCGTTCTTGGCCTGGGCCGGCACCATCCGCTCGGGCGGCTTGATCCGGGTGTGCTGAATCGGGTTTGAGAGCACTTCAGGACCCACAAACTGCTCGGCGATATCGAGCAGGCGCGGGTGGCGCAGCAGGTTGAAGACCGGCTCGCTGATGTGGATGGGCGTATCCGCGTACACCTGGGTCTGGGGCAGCGAGATATCAAAATACTGGCCCCAGTTGGCCCCGCTCTCCTGCATGATCTTGATCAGGCGCTGGCCGAAAGGACAGGCCCGCATAACGGTTATTGAGCACGCCTTCGGCCACCCACTTCTCAGCCAGCGCATCCAGCGTCGCGGCGTAGTCGGCGACGACGGGCGCCAGGTCGGTGTCGACGTCGAAGACGCCCTCGACCACGAGGTAGCCCTGCTCGTCAAACTGGGCCCGCATCTCGGGCGTGATCACCGGCGCGGTAGTCGGAGCGGCGTGGCTCATGATGACCTCCCTTGGGCTTCAGCCCTTCACGGCGCCGGCGCTCAGGCCGGCGATGATGTAGCGCTGCATGGACAGATAGAAGGCGACTGGCAGGATCGAAAAGATCATTCCGGCCCCCATGTACTGCTCAACCAGCACCCCCGACAAGCCGCTCAGGGTGGTCAAACCGACCGAGGCGGGCATGAGCTCGGTGGAGCCCACCAGAATGCTTGCATACAGAAACTCATTCCAGCCGCCAAAGAACGCCACGACGGCCACGGCGACCAACCCGGGCAGGGACAGGGGCAGGACGATGCGCCAGACCGTGCTGAACTCGGAGCAGCCGTCAACCAGGGCCGCGTCCAGCACCTCGGGCGGCACCGCGTCAAAGACGCCCTTCAGGATCCAGATGCAGACCGGCAAGGCGAAGGCCGCATCAACGACGGCCAGCGCCGGAAGCGAGTTGAGCTGCTCCAACTGGTTGTACAAGATGTAGAGCGGGACCAGCACCAGGATCTCCGGCAGCATCTGGGTAACCAACAGGAACAGCCCGAACAGCGAGCGGCCCCGCCAGCGCAGACTGGACAGCGCGTACGCGCCCAGCACCGACAGGGCAGTCACCAGCAACATCGAAATCGACGCGATCACAAAAGAGTTCTTCAGCCAGTTGGCGATTGGCCGCTGGGCAAACAACAGGCCGAACTGGGTAAATGAAATCTCCTGCGGAAAGAACGGCGGCGGGAAGCTCAGCGAGTACTTGTTGGGTTGAATCGTCGACACAATCATCCAGTAGATCGGAAAGATCGTGATCGCCGTGACGAAGATGATGGCGACGTAGAGGAGGGTCTTCCTGATCGCCTGGCGCAGCCTCGGCGGCCGGTAGGGCGCTCCCGTTGTTGCGGTCGTCACGTTAGGCGAGCTCCCTGGCCCGGCGGGCCTGCATGATGATGAAGCCGATGGCAATCACGAGCGAGATCACGAAACCGGCCACGCCCATCGCCGCGGCATAGGAGTAGTCGTAGAAGCGAAACGCCGCGTTGTAGATCCGCAGAATGACGGTCTCGGTGGCGTAATTCGGACCGCCCCCGGTCAACAGGAAAATCAGGGCGAAGCCCTTAAACGAGAAGATCACCGCCAGCACCAGGAGCACCTCGATGGTTGGCAGGATGCCCGGCAGGGTGATATTGCGAAACAACTGAAATACATTCGCGCCATCGACCTTGGCGGCGTCATACAGTTCCTGCGACACGCTTTGCAGCGCGGCCAGGATGACCAGGCTGTAGAACGGAAAGGCCTTCCAGGCCGAGATCAGCACAACCGAGCCGATGGCCAGGTTTGAATCCTGCAGCCACATGGGATTCTGCGTGACACCGGGGATCAGGCGGGCGACCACATTGGCGACCCCGAATTGCGGGCTGAGGATCCAAATGAAGATCATCACCACCGGCACCTCGGGAAAAGCCCAGGGGATCATCATCAGCGCGCGCGCGCCGGCCCGGAAACGGAACGGGCGGTTGAACAGCAGCGCGGTGGCCAGCGCGGCGACGAGGGCGACGATGATCACCATCGCGGAGATCGTAAGCGTGTTCTTCAGGGCCTGCCAGAACAGATCGTCGGCGAACATGCGCGCGTAGTTGGCCAGACCCACCCAGATTTGCGGCTTGCCTGAGCCCAGGTCGATTCGGGTGAAACTGCCGTAGATGCCCTGGAGGATCGGGGAAACGATGAAGATCCCCTCGTACAAGATGATCGGCAACGCCAGAAGATACGGCAACAGGTGAAGTCGGCGGTGGACCTTGCCCGAACTTGGTTTCATACGCGTTTCCGTTGCCGCGTAGCCATCTTTGGCGGCTGCGGCCTCTTGGGTTGTCTTGCCTGCCGGGTGGCGGCCTGGTAAACGGATTGTTCGTGCGCGTCGTCCATTGACGGCGCACGAGGTCCGTTGGGCAGCTGGGCCGCCGCGCTGGCGCGGCAGCCCGGCTGCAAGGGTCGATCAGACGATGCGGGCGGCGAGCGCCTCGGCTTCCTTCTGGGCCTGGGCCATCACTTCTTCCACCGACTTGTTGCCGGTGAGCGCGCCGGAGAAGTTGGTGATCACGATCTGGCCGAACTCGGCGAAGTTGTAGACGAAGTCTCCGACGATGTCGAACGGCGTCACGTACTTGACTCCGTCATAGCCGGGCTTCAGCCAGGGCAGGTTGTCCAGATACTCCTTGCGCCCGGCCGAGGCCTGGGCGAAGATGACGTCCTCGCAGCCTTCCACCATGCGCCGGTAGGTGTCCGGCTTGTAGACCCACTTGACGAACTCGAGGGCCGCATCGCGCACGGGCGAGGCCTTGTTGATCATCATCGGGTGAATGCGGGCGATCGAGGTGTTGCTCGCCCACGGGATGGGCGCGCTCTTCAGCTTCGGATACAGATCGGGGAAGCCCGGCTTCAGGCCGCCGACTGCCGCCGACACAAACATGCCCTGCGCGACCGCGCCGGTCCCAAACAGGCGCTGCCCGGTCGGGGAATCGGCGCCCTGCGGCATCGCCCCCGTACATCGCCTTGAAGAGCTTGAGGCCCTTGATGATGGGTTCAGAGGTCAGAAGGGGCGTCTTGCCCTTGGCCCACACCCCGCCGTAGGGCATGGCCCACATTTCGAGCTGGAACCAGAAGTCCGAGGCTTCCTTGACGAGATGGTTCGAGAAGAACCCGTACTGCTGCTTCGAGCGGTCGGTCAGGGCCTTGCTCACCTCGATCCACTCCTCGGGGGTCTTGGCCGGGGTGATCTTGGCCGCGGCGTAGCGATCCGCATTGTAGAGAATGCCGAAGGCGACCGTCACCATGTCCAACCCGTAGAGCTTGCCATCCTTGCGCAGGGCATCGTGGGCGGAGCTGAGGTCCTTGATGTTGTGGGTGGTGAGAACAGCATCGAGCGGATAGAGCAGGTCGGCCCGGATCAGGCGGGGGGCCAGCTCGGGGGTGGCCATGATGATGTCCCCGTCGAGCTTGCCGGCTTGCGCGCCGAGGATCATCTTGGTGCTGTACGGATCGAAGCCGATCTGCTCGGTGACGACTTCGATTTCCTTCTGCGATTCGTTGAATTCCTTGACCAGGTTCACCCAGGTCTTACCGCGGTTGCCCTCTTCGAACCACCACCACAGGTAGCGCACCTTCTGCTTGACGCCCGCGTTGACGGCCGTGGCTACGGGTTTGGGGACGGCGGTAGCGGGCACGGCCGTGGCGGCCGGGACAGCCGTGGCCGCCGGAGCGGCCGGGGCAGCGGTGGGCGGAACGGCCGTTGGCGCGGCGGCGGGCGCGCAGGCGGCCAAGGCGGCGGCGCCCGCGCCAAGGGCGGAGGCCTTGAGGAACTTGCGGCGGCTGATGCCCGCCGGTTTCTGGGTAGTCATCTCGGTTCTCTCCTGGCGTATCTTTCCGAACAATGTCGGTTGGTTTTGAGTGATATCCGCGCCGCGCCAGGAATGGCGCAGTGCGCTCAGCATGGAGCTAGCGGTGTCGTGTCTCGATACTCCCCCCTTGCAGGCTGCCAACCAAATACATCTCCGGATGGAATGCTCCCCGGCGCCGCCGGGGAGCATTCCATCCGGCGTGTTTCGGTAGGCGCTCAACCGATCGGCTGGTTTAGCTTTCCTTCACCACTGGATTCGAGAGCGTGCCCAGCTTGGCGATCTCGACCGTGACGGTCTCGCCCGGCAGGATCCAGCGCTTCGGTGTGCGGGCCGCGCCCACGCCCGAGGGCGTGCCAGTCGACACGACGTCGCCCGGCTCGAGGGTCATGATCCCGCTCAATAGGTGGACGAGCTGCTGCACGCCAAAGACCAGCTCGCGGGTGTTCGACTTCTGCAGGACCACTCCGCCGATCGTCAGGCTGATGTCCAGCGACTGCGGATCGGGGATCTCGTCGGCGGTGGTGATGGCCGGGCCCATCGGCAGGAAGGCGTCGAAGCTCTTGCCCAGCGTCCACTGCGAGACGCGCGCCTGGTAGTCACGGGCGCTGATGTCATTGAGCGGCAGGTAACCGGCCACGTAGCTCAGCGCGTCGGCCTCGCTCACGTGCTTGGCGCGCTTGCCGATGACAAAGCCAAACTCGGCCTCGTAGTCGACATTGTCCGTTAGACGAGGAATGATGATCGCCTCGCCCGGCCCGATGACGGTGTTGGCGTACTTCGCAAACACCGTCGGGAACTCGGGCACGGCCTGGCCGGACTCCTTGGCGTGATCGCGGTAGTTCAGCCCGACGCAGATGATCTTGCCGGGCCGCGGAATGGGCGCCTTGAGGGTGTAGGCCCCGGGCGCGATCTCGTCGCTGCTCTTAGCGGCAGCCAGCGCGCTGGCTGCCAGGGCCATCGCAGCCGCGCCGCCCTCGAGGAAGGCGATCATGTCGGCGGGGATGCGCGAATCAAGCTTGTTCAGGTCGACGGCGGACTGTCCGCGCAATGCGCCGAGGCGGAGCGTTGCGGGCGCGTCGTTGCGGGTAAAAGTGATGAGTTTCAAGTTTCTCCTCTGTTTTGGTATACTGCTAACAACTTACTGCCGACAATACGTCACGTTCTCACTTCTGTCAAGGCAGGTCAAATGACCACGGGAGACAAATGACAACCCATATCGTCTACGCCTTCGGGGATGCCTCGGGCAATCCCATCGAGCGCGGCATTCTGGCTGGCCAGGATGTCGACTTCGCCTACTCCAATGGTGTCGATTCGGCTGAATCGCGAGCCATTCTGGGCCAGGCCGACATCCTCGTCATCTCGCTGGAGAAGATCACCGGCGAGGTGATGGATGCCATGCCCAACTGCCGGCTGATCAGCCGCCTGGGCGTCGGGATCGACAACATCGACACCGCCGCCGCCACAAAGCGCGGCATCTGGGTGGGCAATATCCCGGATTACGGCACCGACGAAGTCGCCACCCATGCCATCGCCCTGGTCATGACCCTGATGCGCGGCATCCGCGGCCTCGCGGACAACACCCGGGCCGGGCGCTGGGAATCCGCCGCGATGCGCCCCATTCACCGCCTGACCGCCACGCCCCTTGGCGTCATGGGCTTCGGCCGCATCGGCCGCAGCGCCGGAAGCAAGGGCAAGGGCCTGGGCATGCGCGTCATCGCCTACGACCCCTTCCTCTCGGATGATCAGATTCGGGCCGCGGGCGCGGAGCCGGTGACCCAGGATGAGCTCTTCAAGCAATCGGACTTCATCACCCTGCACCTGCCGCTGGATGAAAAGACCCGCCACACCATCAACGCCCGCACGATCGGGCTGATGAAGCCAAATGCCTGCCTGGTCAACACCGCCCGGGGCGGGCTGGTGGATGAAGCGGCTTTGTTGGACGCGGTCCGGGCTGCCCGCATCAAGGGGGCCGCCCTCGATGTGCTCAGCATCGAGCCGCCGCCGGCCGATAACGAGGTCCTGCAAGCCTTGATGCGCCACGAGCGCGTCATCGTCACCCCTCATACGGCCTGGTACTCGGAAGAATCCCAGATCGACATGCGCACCCGCGCGGCGGAGGACATCCTGCGCGCGCTGAAGGGCGAGAAGCCGCGCATGCCGGTCAATGACGTCAGCGAGGTGAAACGTGGCTGAAAAATTCCTGGTGACGGGCGCGCTCGGCTGCATTGGCGCGTGGACGGTCAAGCGCCTGGTCGCTGAAGGCGTCCCGGTCTGGACTTACGATCTGCCGGGCGAGCCGCATCGCCTGCGTCTGATCATGGACGATGCCGCGCTGGCGAAGGTCAATTTCATCCATGGCGACATCACCGATGCCGCGGCTTTTGAGCAGGCCGTCGCCGCCAATGGCATCACCCACGTCGTGCATCTGGCCGCGCTTCAGGTCCCCTTTGTGCGGGCCGATCCGCTGGCCGGGGCGCGGGTGAACGTGGTCGGCACAACGGTCGTTCTCGAGTCTGTTCGGCGCCACAAGGCCGAGATCCAGGGTCTCGTGTATGCCAGCTCGGTCGGCGTGTATGGCGGGCCCGATCTGTATCCCGACGGCACGCTGTATCAGGATTCGCCCCAGTTCCCGCTCAACCTGTATGGCGTCTTCAAGCAGGCTAACGAAGGCACCGCCCGCATCTACGCCCAGGATTGGGGCGTCAACAGCATCGGCATCCGGCCGTATGTGCTGTATGGCCCCGGCCGCGACCAGGGTATGACCTCCACCCCGACCAAGGCCATGCTGGCCGCCGCGGCGGGCCGGGCCTATCGCATCTCCTACGGTGGGACGGTCGTGTTCCAGTACGCCGATGACTGCGCCCGGGCCTTCATCCAGGCCGCCCGGGCCGGGGTCAAGGGCGCGCCGGTCTACAACCTGGGCGGCACGGAGGCCGCCATCGGCTCGGTCGTCGACGCCATCGACGCCGCCGCGCCGGAGATGAAGGGCCAAATCACCTATAACCCCGAGGCCCTGGCCCTGCCCCCGCATGTCGATCCCGCGCCGCTCGAGGCCGCCATCGGCGGGCTGCGCTGGACGCCGCTGGGGGATGGCGTGCGCCAGACCATCGACATATTCCGGAACGCCATCGCGGCGGGCAAGGTCAACGTCGACCGGATCCTGGCCTGAGCGGGCCAACGGCACAGATTCATCAACAACGCGCGCAGGTCAATGGACAGTCCTTCCACCGCGACGTCGACGCTGGCCGATCCGATCACGACCCGAACCCTGAGCGATCAGGCTACCGAGCGGCTGCGTGAGGCGATCCAGACCGGCGCTCTTGCGCCGGGTGATCTGCTGGTGGAGCGGGTGCTGGCCGGCCAGCTCGGGATGAGCCGGGTGCCGGTGCGCGAGGCCATCCAGCGACTGACCGAGGAAGGCCTGGTCAAGCGCGCGGCCAGCCGCGGGGCAGTCGTGTATCTGCCGCCACCCAGCGAAGTTGAAGAGATCACCGCGATCCGGATCGTGCTGGAGCAGTTTGTGGCCGAGCGGGTGGCCCAGCACTGGGCGCCCGCCGCGGAGACGACCCTGGCCGCGATCGTGGATCGCATGCGCGAGGGCGTCCGGGCGCGCGACCGCCACCGCCTGTCGCGCCTGGATACCGAGTTCCACGCCGCCACCTGGCGCATCGCCGCGCATGGGGTGTTGATGGAGATGGTCTCGAGCCTGCGCCGGCGGGTGGCCCGCCTGCTCGATGAGACCGTGGCATTGATGGCCGATGACGCCCTGCCGGGCATCATCGACGCGCACGAAAAACTGATGGCCGTGTTTCGGGCCGGCGACGCGGTTGAAGCGCGGGACGAAATGCGCCGGCATATCGAAACGGGCCAGGCCCGTATTTTGAACGTCTACAAGGGGAGATACCAGCCATGAAAGTGACAAAGGATCAAGCATTAGCGTTGTACCGCATGCTGCAAACCATTCGGCAGTCCGAGGAGGGGCTGGCCCGCCAATATGCGGCCGGTTTCATCCACGGAGCATGCCACACCTATGTCGGCGAGGAGGCGATCGCCACGGGCGTGTGCGCCCACCTCGACTATAACGACGCGATCTTCAGCACCCATCGCGGGCACGGCCACGCGCTGGCCAAGGGCGTCTCGCCCCGCGAGTTGTTTGCCGAGCTGTATGGGCGCGAGACCGGCGTCTCACATGGCCGGGGCGGCAGCATGCACCTGTTCAAGCCCGAGGTTGGGATGATGGGGACCAGCGGCATCGTCGCGCCCTGCATCCTGCAGGCCACGGGCGCGGGTTACTCGTTCAAGTTGCGGGGTGTGCCGCATGTCGGGGCGGCTTTCTTTGGGGATGGCGCTTCGAACAACGGCGCCTTTCACGAGGGCCTCAACCTGGCCGCGATCTACCAGTTGCCGGTCGTGTTCGTGTGCGAGAACAACCAGTTCGCCACCGAAATCGCCTTCAGCTACGCCACCCGCAACACCGACGTGTGGAAGAAGGCCGAGAACTACGGCATGCCCGGCGTATGCGTCGACGGCAATGATGTCCTGGCGGTTCACGCCGCGGCCGGCGAAGCGGTCGAGCGCGCGCGGGCCGGCGGCGGGCCGACCCTGATCGAGGCCAAGACCTACCGCACCCGCCCCCACTCCGAGGGCATGCGCGACGGCGGGTATCGCTCGCTCGAGGAAATCGAAGCCTGGAAGAAGCGCGACCCGATCAAGATCCTGACCCAGAAGCTCATGATCGAGAACATCGTGCCCCAAAGCGAACTGGATGCGATCGCCGAGGAAATCCGGCTCGTGGTCGAAGACGCGGCCGAGTTCGCCAAGAACAGCCCCTATCCCGACGGCGCGACCGCGCTGCAGCACGTTTACGCGGAGGCCTGATCCAAAATGCGAGAAATCACCTATACCGCCGCCGCCCGCGAGGCCCTGGCCGAGCGGATGGCCGTCGATCCCACCATCTTTGTCGTCGGCGAGGGCATTGGCCCGCGCGGCGGCAACTTCGGGACCACCCTCGGGCTGTATGAGAAGTACGGCGCGATGCGCCTGGCCGACACGCCCATCAGCGAGCGCGGCTTTGTCGGCATGTGTTGCGGCGCGGCCATGACCGGCGCGCGGCCGGTCGTCGACTTCATGATGGTCGACTTCATCCTGGACGCGTTTGGCGAGATCTTCAACCAGGTCGCCAAGATGCAATACATGAGCAGCGGCCGGCTGAGGATGCCCCTGCTGATTCGGGGTTGCATTGGGATCGGCGGCAGCGCCGCCACCCACCACTCGGGCAGCTACCTGCCCCAGTTCAGCAACATCCCCGGCCTGCGGGTGGTCATCCCGACCACGCCGTATGACGCCAAGGGCCTGATGAAGACGGCCCTGACCTGCAACGATCCGGTGCTGTTTCTCGAGCACAAGAACCTGATGGCGATGAAGGGCCCGGTTCCCGAGCCGGAAGAGGATTACTACATCCCGTTTGGGCAGGCCCGCATCGCGCGCGAAGGCAAGGATGTCACGGTCGTGGCTCTGACCCTGATGGTGCGCAAAACGCTGGAAGCCGCTGAGGCCCTGGCCAAGGAAGGCATCTCGGTCGAGGTCATCGACCCGCGCACGGTCTCGCCCCTCGACACCGACACGATCCTGGAGTCGGTCAAGAAGACCGGCCGGCTGATGGTTATCGACGAGAGCTTCCAGCCGTGCGGGATCGGGGCCGAGATCGCCGCACAGATCATGGACAAGGGTTTTGACGAGCTGGACGCGCCGGTCCGCCGGATGAATGGCGGGTTCACCCCCACGCCCTACAGCCCGTCGCTCGAAGCCGCGATCGTGCCCAACCCCAAGACCATCGCCCAGGCGATCCGCGACTTGATCAAGGAGTAGGCATGGCGGTCGAAATCGTATTGCCCCGCCTGGGCTGGACGATGGAGGAAGGCACCTTCGTCGAGTGGCTGAAGAAGGACGGCGATGAGGTCAAGCCCGGCGATCTCATCTACGTGGTCGAGAGTGACAAGACCACGGCCGAGGTCGAGAATTTCGACACCGGCATTCTGCGCATCGTTCCAAACGGCCCGGCCGCCGGCGCGCGCATCCCGGTCGGTTTCCTGCTGGCCTATGTCGCCAAGCCGGGCGAAGTGCTGCCGTTTGAGGGTGGTGCGGGGACCGGCGCGGTCCCTGAGCCCGTCGAACGGGCCGCGCCGGTCCCTGCGCCGGCCCTTCGACAAGCTCAGGGACCGGCACAGGAACCGGCGGCGTCCAGCAACGGAACGGCCCCGACGGGGAAGACCCCAACCATCAGCCCCCGCGCGCGCAAAGTGGCCGGGCAGCTCGGGGTGGACTGGTCCGGCCTGAAGGGCAGTGGCTCGACCGGCCGGATTGTCGAGCGGGATGTGCGCGCTGCGGCTGCTGCAGCGGCCGCCGCCATCGCCGCCGCGCCCAAGGTCAACGCCACGCCGGTCGCGATGCGGGCCGCCGCCGACCTGGGGGTCGACCTGGCGGCTTTGGCTGCAACGATGCCCGGCAAGCGCATCGAACGCGCTGACGTGGAACGTTATGCGGCTGAAAAACGCGCCCCGGCCGGAAAGGCGCCGGTCCCCGAGCTTGTCGAGGGGCCGGCCCTTCGACAAGCTCAGGGCCCGGCCCCCGTGGCCGCAGCTGCCTCCCGCAAGCCGATGTCGAGCACGCGCAAGCTCATCGCCGAGCGCATGATGACGACCCTGCGGACGGTAGCCCCGGTCACCCTGACCACCGAGGTGGACGCGACCGAGCTGGTCAAGCTGCGCGAGTCGCTCAAGGCCGACGCGGCCAACAGCGGGGGCGAGGTCCCGTCGTACAACGACCTGCTGGCCAAGATCGCGGCCACGGCCCTGTCCGCCCATCCGCAGATCAACGCCCGGATCGAGGGCGACGAGATCGTGACCGAGGCGTCGGCCCACATCGGGATCGCCGTTGACACCGATCGCGGGTTGCTGGTGGTCGTGGTGCGCGACGCGCAGGACAAGACCGTGCGCCAGATCGCCCAGGCCTCGAAGGAAGTCATCGCCCGGGCCAAGGACGGCAAGGCGACGATGAACGACCTGCGCGGCAGCACGTTCAGCATCACCAATCTGGGCGTCTACGACATCGACGCCTTCACCCCGATCATCAACGCGCCCGAGTGCGCGATCCTGGGGGTGGGGCGAATCGTGGCCAAGCCGGTGATCATCAAGGACAAGGTCAAGGCCCGCAAGATGCTGGCCCTCAGCCTGACCTTCGACCACCGCCTGGTCGACGGCGCGCCGGCCGCACGCTTTCTGCAGCGGATCAAGCAGTTGATCGAAACGCCGTATCTGTGGCTGGCGGCGTAGAACACACGGTGGGGTAGGGGCCGGTCGCGACCCGCCCCTACCGTCCGTACGAAACAGACCTCGCGGGTCTCAAAGACCCGCGAGGTCTTTCGTTTCGTTTCCCCCTCAATCTCCTTGCACGCTGATGACGACCTTCCCCGCCGCATGGCCCTGTTCGAGATAGGCCAGGGCTTCGGGAACCGCGTTCAGCGGGTAGCGTTTGTCGATGACGGGTTTGACCTTGCCGGCCTCCAGAAGCCCGGCGACAAAGGCAAGGTCCGCCGTGTTCGGCTTCGCCATCAGGCTCTTCATCTTCCGGTCCCCGGTCATCGACATCAACGGCCCGAGCAGCATCGCCTGCATCAACTGAGACATCGCGCCCCCCGTCATCACGTAGACCCCGTTCGGGCTCAGCGCGCGCTGGTAGTCCGATATCGAGCGGTTTCCATTGGCGGCCAGAATCAGGTCGTAGCGCTGCCCGTTGCGGGTGAAGTCTTCCCGGGTGTAGTCGATGACGTGATCGGCGCCCAGGGCGCGCAGCCCGTCCAGCTTGCGGGTGCTGGCGACCGCTGTCACCTCGGCCCCGAGCGCCTTTGCGATCTGAACCGCGAAGCTGCCCACCCCGCCCGATGCGCCGTTGACCAGCACCTTCTGACCCGCCTGAATCTTCCCGATGTTGCGCAGACCCTGCAGCGCCGTGACCGCCGCCATCGGCGTCGCGGCGGCGGCTTCAAACGTGATTTTGGCTGGCTTTGCGACTAGCGCGCTTTCAGGGACCGCGACATATTCGGCGAAGGCGCCCCGCCCGCAGTTGGACAGATCGCCAAAGACGGCGTCGCCGGGCCGAAACAGGGTGACAGCGTTACCGACGGACTCAACCCTCCCGGCCATGTCCTCGCCGAGGATGCTCGGCTTGGGTTTTTGCAGTCCGCCGAGCATCATCCGCACCGGGAATGGCTCGCCCCGGACGAGATGCCAGTCCGCCGCGTTCAACGCGGCGGCATGGACCTTCACCAGCACGTCGTTGTCTTTCAGAACGGGCTGTTCAACTTCCTGGAACTGCAGAACATCGGGCGGGCCATACTTGGCGAATACGATTGCTTTCATATGAATTTCCTTGCCGGAATCGCCGGCGCATTTTGGTTAGGGAACTTGGGGTTGATCCCGGACGGCGTCGGGGATATCACAAAGGCAATACTGGCTTTGGGGATCCTTTGGCCTTTGCGGGAGCCAGATCAATCAGGGGCTTGAGCTTTGACGCCCTTGATCAGAAGCCATACCGGGAAGGCGATTTCGAGAAACCCGAGCGAGCCCATCGCGGTAAACACGGCCTTGGCGTCGGGCATCAGGATGGTCCCGAAGCTCTGAACGAAATAAACCACCCCGACGAATACCAGCATGCCGCCCACGATGCGCGGCAGATAGCCGGAGCGATAGACCAGATATCCGAGCACGAGTAGATGCAGACCAAAGAACATCCCCCAGATCAGCACACCCGCTTCATGCGCGCCGAGGAACAGCGACGCGAGCGCCTGCAATTGAGGCGGCGCGAGTGCGGCCACAGAGCCGGAACCGCTCAGCAGCAACACGACCACAAAGTGATTGAGCAGATTGAGTCCCTGGATGATGGTCATGGCCAGCCGCGCAAACACGGCGATCAAAGCGAGGGTCTTGTTCACCGGCCTGACCAGTGTGTAGACGAGCGCGCACAACGCAATTTCGACCAGGAAGATCACGGCATCGCTGGCCATCGCCAGACGAAACATCGAGGCCGAGGAAACGATGTTGTTGGCGGTTGTGACGGCATCGCCCGGCACAATCAGGGTGGCGGGCACATACAGCATGCTGAATGGCGCTAATGCAACGAGGACGAGCATCAGCAGCCCGGTGATTCTGGCGGTGGTCTTGAGTGTGTTCATCTTGTGATTCCTTGAAGCTATCCCAAAAACATCTGGCGAGATCACATTCCCCGCGCTTCGCGCTGGAGAGTGGGCTCTCGCCCCGCGTATTTTTGGACCACTTCTATTCCGATTCCTGATCGGGGGTGAGGCGATTGACTGCAAGCAAGGGCAGGCCCAGATCGCGCAGTCTCTTTAGCAAGCCGTACAGCGCCGCCTGGTCGGCGACCGGCCCGGTCAGGAGCGAGTCGCCGTTGTCTTCGAGGGTGATGATCAGGCCGTCAAATCCGTCGCTCCAACGGGGATCCAGATGGCCTTTGACCCTGAGTTGATAAACCTGTTCGCGCTGCGTGCTTGACACACACGGACAATACGGGCGGCAGGCGGTGACGGATAGACACTTTGGTGTCAGCGGCGGTGTTGTTCTTGAAAAATGGCGAGATCACGCTCCCCGCGCTTCACGGCTGTTGCAAAGTCCGCTGTTCTCCGGCTGAAGCCCGGCACGCCAGCTGTGCACCAAGCAATTTGCAGGAGAACGGGAGAACGGGAGGGAAAATGTCCTCTCCCGTTCTCTCGTTCTCCTGCAATCGGCTATTGATCGGCGTCAAGGGTGGGCAAGACACGCATGAGGGATTCTGTCAGGGGACTTTGCAACAGCCGTGCCCCGCGCTTCACGCCGGGAGCGGGATCTTGCCGGATGTTTCAGATCAACCCGAGCTCTCGCGCGCGGGCGACCGCTTCCGTCCGCCGCTGCACCTGCAGTTTGGCGTAGATCCTGCGGTTGTGACCCTTGACCGTGTCCAGGGCCAGGAAAAGCCGTTCGCCAATTTCCTGATTCGAAAGCCCCTGCGCGACAAGGCGGAGCAGCTCCAATTCGCGCGGGCTCAGCGGGTCAACCTCGGTCACAGGCTGCGGTGAAACGGCCTTGGGCGGCAGCGTCTGCGGGCCGAATGCGGCCAGCAGTGTGCGGGTGTAGACCGGCAGCATGTCGCGAGTTGCGGCTTCAGACAATAGCCTTGCCATGGGAGGGCCTTCATCCACGAAGATCCGGACATACCCCTCGGGCTCGGCCAGGGCCAGGGCGCGCGCGAGCGCGGAGAGGGCGGCCGGGCTGCTCCCAAGCGCCATGTGAGTGAGCGCCTGCAGAACTAGAACCTCGATCACGCTCCCCATCCGGCCGCCCGCTTCGGCCGCCTGCAACAGGCGTTCCAAAAGCCTGAGCGCGTCATGCAGTGGCTGTGCCTCCTGACCGTTCGCGTAGCCGGCGATCAGCACCCGGGCCAGGGTGATGTGCTCGAACTCGCGCAGGAAGGTCAATTCGTCGTCGACGGACAGACCCCGTTCGCGGACCCAGCTCAGGACTTCGGGCAATCTGCCCTGCAGCACCCACACCCGCGCCCTCATCGCCGCGATCGGGGCAATATCCGGGACGGGCGATCGGAAATACAGACGTTCCGCCTCGGCCAGCATGACGAGCGCGCCGTTCAGGTCGCCCTGGACCTGGCGCAGTCGGGCCCGGCCGCGCTGGAAGCGATACGGCCAATCGGACAACCCGAGTTGCTCGCCCAGCGCCTCGCTTTTCAGCAAGAGGCGTTCCGCGGTCTCCAGGTCACCCTGTTCGCGGCAAAGCTCTCCCAGGCCCAGATACATATCGCTGGTGCCCGGAAGCATGGGACCGCCCGCGTTCAGGGCAAGCTGCAATGACGTTTCATAGGCGCTGATGGCGGCCCGCAGGCGACCCTGGGTCACCCGAATATCGGCCAGGCCATACGTGCAACTGATGGCAAAGTTTGGGTTTCCCGACTTTCGAAAGCCGGCCATGGCCGCGGCGAGCGAACGGTAGGCGGCGTCAAGGTCCCCAGCAGCCCACTGGGCCAGACCGACGAGCGCGGAGGCCGGGCCGCGCCGCAGGTGGTCTTCATCAGTTAACAAGTCGAGGGCCCGCTGGCCATGGGCCAGGGTCGCGGCAACATCGCCAAACGCCTGGGCGAGATAGGCGCGGGCGGTGGCGATGGACCCGGATAGCGCTCGGATCTGCGCGTTGTCATCGACGCTGCCCAGCGCCACCTCGGCATCCCGTAGGCGGGCCTCGGTGGCTTCCAGCGCGCCGGCATTCAGCAGCGCCCAGGCGTAGCCCACGCTGAGCAACGGTCTGGCCCGAATGAGCGCCTCCGGCAACCCTTTTGCCCAGCCCAGCCAAATGCTGGTCTGAAAATTCGCGTCCATGGCGGGCCAGGCCAATTCGATCAGGCCGGCCGCGCGCTCGTAATCCTCGGCCAGAAGCGCATGACGGATGGCATCCGCCGGCGCGCCATTTCGGGCATGCCATGCGCTGGCGCGGCGATGCAGTTCGGGGATATCCCAGCCGCCCGCTCCCGCGGCCGAGGCCGCGCCCTGCTGCAGCCGCTGGCGGAGTAAATCGGCAAATAGATGGTGATAGCGATACCAGCGCCGCTCATTGTCGAGCGGCACGATGAACAAGTTGGCCCGTTGGATGGACTCCAACATCGCCTGGCTGGAAGCGCCGGCGCCGACGGGCTGCAGCACGGCATCGCACAGCGGGCCGCACATGCGCTCGAGGAGGGAGGTGCGCAACAGGAAGGCCTGAACGTCTTCCGATTGCCGGCGCAGGACTTCCTCCACGAGGTAGTCCAGCACGAAGTGATGGCTGCCGGTAAAAGACGCGATGAACTGCCCCGTGTCCGCGCGACCCTGTATGGAAAGCGCGGCCAATTGCAGGCCGGCGATCCATCCCTCGGTTCGCGCGTCCAGCGCGCCGATGTCGTCCAACGAAAGACTCAAACCCATCGCCTGATTCAGGAAACCGCCGGCTTCGGGCAGGCTGAAGCGCAAGTCGGCGGCGCGCAATTCGCTCAACTGGCCGCGGACGCGCAAGCGCGCCAGGGGCAGCGGCGGATCTTCGCGAGTGGCGATGACCAGATGCATTTGCGGCGGCAGGTGCTCCACCAGAAAGGCAAGGGCCTGATCCACCGGCCGCGAATCGATCTCGTGGAAATCGTCCAGGACGAGCACGATCGGGTTGGCGGCGGTGGAAATCTCGTTGAGCAGGGCTGTCAGCAGCGCGTCCATGTGCGGGGGTTGTGTCGATTGCAGGTTCGCCAGCACTCCGGCCCCGACGCCAGGCATAACGGGCTGCAACGCCGCAATCAGATACGTCAGAAACCGGGCGGGGTCGCCATCGTCCGCATCCAGCGACAGCCATGCAACCGGCCGCCCGCAGGCAGCGGCCCATGCGCTGACGAGGGTGGTTTTTCCAAATCCGGCCGAGGCCGAAATCAGGGTCAGCTTGCGGCCCAGGCCGGTGTTGAGCTGCGCGATCAGCCGGGCCCGGAGGACGGAATTGGGCTGGGGCGGGGGCCGATAGAGCTTGGCGGCAAGGATGAGCGATGCCATATCGGCTGCGCGGTAATCCGCGACACGCGGTAATCCGCGCCACGCGTCGCCCTCGTCTAGGTCCGCTCCGCAAACATGCTGCTGATGCTTTCGCCGTTGTGAATGCGCCGGATGGCCTCGGCCAGCAGCGGCGCGATCGAGAGCACGGTCATGTTGGGCAGGCGCTTCTCGAGCGGAATCGGCACGGTATTTGTAGTGACGATCTCATCCAGATCGTCGCGCGCGCCCAGGCGCTGGATCGCCGGACCCGTAAACAGGCCATGGGTGCAAGCGACGGAGAGGCGCCGGGCGCCCCGCTCGCGCAGGCGGTCGAAGAGCTCGATCAGCGTGCCGCCGGTCGCGATCTCGTCGTCGAGGACGATGACATCCTTGCCATCCACATCGCCCACGATGGTGTCGATGATCACCTTGTCATCCGACACGCGCTGCTTGCTGCCGGCGGCGACGGGCAGCTTGAGCAGGCGGGCCAGGGCGGCGGCGGCCTTGGCGTTGCCGAGATCGGGCGAGACGACGATGGAATTCTCCAGGTCGCCCCGCTCGCGGAAGTGGCGAGCCAGCACGCTCAGCGCGTTGAGGTGATCGACTGGCACGCCGAAGAAGCCATGCACCTGGGGCGCGTGCAAGGTCATTGTCAGCACCCGGTTGGCCCCGGCGGTCTGGAGCAAATCGGCGACCAGCCGCCCGGCGATCGAAATGCGCGGGGCGTCCTTCTTGTCCGAGCGGGCGTAGCTGTAGTGCGGCATCACCGCCGTGGTGCGCCCGGCGCTCGATCCGCGCGCGACGTCGAGCATGAGCAGCAGCTCGAAGAGGTGCTCCTGGACGGGTGGCGACAGGGGCTGGATGAGGAAGACATCCGATTCGCGGCAGCTATCCAGCAACTGCACATACATGCAGTCATTACTGAAGCGGCGAATGTCGACCGGCGAGAGGCGCAGGCCGAGATATTGGCAGACCTCGTTGGCGAGCTCGGGGTGGGCGTTTCCGCTGAAGATGGTGATGTCGCGCATTGTTGGACTCGCGGGAGGATCGTAGAATCAGGCCAGCAGCTTCTTGATGTCGCGCACGTGCATGGTGTTGTGCAGATAAATCATCTTCAGGATGTCGCCCAGAGATGAATCGCCCATGGCTGGATGTCGCCCGCGCAAGGCGAGCTGCGCGTCGTCGAGGCCGCGGGCGAATCCGGCCGTCGCCTGGCGCGTGCCGCTGAAGATGTCGAGCAGTTCCGCGATCGGGCTGGCCCCCATCCGGTCGGTGTGCTCGCGATTGAAGCGATCGATGTCAAAGTCCTCGGGGGCGCCTGTGCCGCCGGCGATGAGCCCCTCGCACAGGCGAAGCATGCTGCGCTCCGACAGGGCAAGGTGCTCAAAGGCCTGGCGGATGGTCCAGTGCGCGCCGTCCGCATAGACATGCCGCGCCCAGTCATGGGCGCTCAGGGCGCGAAAAAATGCAAGCGTGCGCTCGCCCTCGCTCAGCAGTTTGTCCGCCAGTTTCGTCGCTTCGTCGCTCATGAGCACCTCGTGGCGGGAATAGTATCACTGGCTGAATCGGGAGCGGCATCACCCGGCTCCGCCGGGTGATGCCGCTCCCGAAGACAATGACACACGCGCGTCGCGTATCCCTAGAACCGCCACCCACGTGAAGGCAGCCGTTGCGTTGTGCAGGGTGGCCAGCCAGAGCGGCTTGAGCGACATCACCATGACCGCGCCGACGGCAGCCTGGGCAAGGATGGCGAGCACGGCCAGGAGCGCCCAGCGTTTTGCGGTGGGTGAGCCGCGCGCCCAGGCGCGCCAGGCCGACAGCATGACCAGGACGACAGTCACGAGGACCACGCCGCGGTGAAACCACTGGGCGAAGCCGAGCGTGGTCGGACCGGGCGCGAGGCTGCCCGCGCACAGCGGCCAGCCCAGGGGAAACTCGACCCCGCAGGCCAATGCGGCGCCGCTGCCCGAGACTGCGCCGCCCGTCAGAAGCAGGATAAAGACGGCGGTTGCGGCCAGCCGGGCTGAGTTGGACGGGCGCGGCACGCCTCGCCACTCCCAGGCCATCACCACCATCGCGCCCAGCACCAGCATGCCCATGCCAAGATGGGCGGCCACCGTCCACCAGGCGAGTTTGAGCCAGACCGTCAGCGCGCCGAGGATGATCTGGACGGCAAGCGCGCCCAGGGCGAGGGCTGACAGGGCCATCAGGCGCGGGCTGAAGCGCCGGCGCAGGGTGACGGCGCAGATGCCGACGACAAGGACACTCACGCTGGCGGCAAAGAAGCGGTGGGCCATCTCGATGATGGCGGTCGAGTCGGCGGTGGGAATGGGCTGCCGTAGCAGAACGGCCAGTCCGGGCAGCCCAGCCCGGAGTCGGTCACCCGGACGATGTTGCCCGAGACGACGAGGAGGTAAGCCAGCACGGCCGCCAGGGTTGTCAGGCGGCGAAAGCGCAGGCGTTCGGATTCGCTGAACACAAGGAATGTATCGTATCGCGCCAAAATGAGCGCGGCCAGTGATCTCTGTCATGGCCGGGCGCGCGTGGGTGTCATGCGCCCGCGCTTACGCACGGAGCGCGTTCGCGCCACGTTTCGCATTTGTATTTCGTTTTCCGGGGGTCTCGCTGCGCTTCATGGCCGCGGCTCGATCTTGCGCTACGTTTCCGGGGGTCTCGCTTCGCTCGACGCCCCGGCTACCCGCAGGCACCCCTCCGGGGTGCGGTCTCGAGCGAGCCAAAGCCAATCTGCGTCGATCCGGCGATGCCCAGCACCCCGGAGGGGTGCCCGAAGGTAGCCAGGGGTGAGCGCAGCGAACCCCTGGAAACGAATAACGCATGCGTGAGATGACGCGTGAATGTGCGTAACGCCGACGACGGAGTTCACGGCGCCACGAGCCGCACGAAAACGTTGACCAACCCACCCACGTTTTGGGCGGTGTAGGCGAAGGGCGTGATGGCCAGGTTGATCAGCGCGATCAGCCCGAACATGAGGGCCGCGCCGAGGGTCTTGAACGCGCGGCCGGATTGCCAGACCGGCGGCGACGCCTGGCGCAGGCGCGCTTTCGCCAACCAATGCTCGACGACCATCATCCCGCCCAACCCGGCCCCCCAGGCGAGCCCGAGCACGCTCACCGAATGCCACAGCCCGCACAGGATCATCGTCAGCATCGTGTTGCGCAACGGGTGGCGCCGGAATCCGCCCAACGGCGCGTAGACATACTCGCCCAGCCAGGCCGCGGTGGTCAGGTTCCAGTTGCGCCAGAAGTCGCGGGCCCGGGTGGTCCGGAGCAGCTTGCCGAGCGGGGCGAAGCTCTCGGGCAGGGTCAGCCCGAACAGATGCCCGACCCCGACCGAGAGATCGGCGTAGCCAGAGAAGCCAACGTAGAAGATCAACGCCATCCAAGGGATGGCGGCCGCGACTTGCCAGGCCGGGTGGGCGAACGGGTCGAGCAGCACGCTGGCCGGATACATCACGGCGTACATCAGCCCGGCCAGAATGCCCTTGAGCAGGGCCTGGGCGATGCGCCGCGCGCCGCGTCCAAGCTCGAAGTCCGACGGACGGGCCGGCAGCGCCGCGAGCTGGCTCAGAAACGGGCCATGCTTGATGAAGGGCACATGGGCGAAGGTCGGGAAGAAGAACATCCAGGTCAGGTAGTCGTAGAGGCCCGGCAACTCGCCCGGCGCGAGTTTCGGCGCGTCCACGGCGAAGGAGATCAGGCGGAAGAAGGAGAAGGCGACCGGCAGCCCGAGGGTGAAGAGCACGTAGTCGGGGGTGAGCGCCAGGCCATTCAGCGCGTCGGTGAAGGTGATCAGCCCGAACAGAAAGTGCAGGCCGGCGTAGAGGCCGATGACGCCCGCAACAACGAAACGGGTTGACCAGCGGGCGCGAACGGCGGCGTAGACCCCGATGAAGACGAGGGCGGCGATGGCGGGCAGCAGCCACGGCCGGCCCTCGCCGAGCAGGGTGATAGCCAGGCTGATCGGCAGGACGGCGAAGGGCCGCCGCCCAACGGGGAGAAGCCAAAACAGCAGCGCGCCGGCTGCAACCCAGGCGAAATACGAGAAGGGCTTGAGCGCTTGGAGCAGCGACGTCACGTAGCCGAGGGCGATGTCAGGGGTGAGCGCGTCGGGCATCGGCGAACGATATCACGCCGTTACTGGAATCGAAACACCCCGGCCATGGCCGGGGTGTTTCGATTTTGGGGGTGCAGCGCTTACCGCCGGCCGCCCCACCGGCCGCCCCGGCCTGCGTTGCCGCCGCCCTGGCTGCCGGCCGCGCCGACGATGGCGTCATAGGCGGCCTGGGTCAGATACTGCGGCGCATAGGTCTCGCCCGTCTGGCTCTTCAGGTTGCCGGCGAAGGCCCGCAGGTGGTTGTTCGATCCGAACTCGAGGCTGCCATACACCCGCTGGATGTCGGTGTTGCTGGTCTCGGCCAGGCGCTTCTGCAGGTCGAGGATGTCGATCTCCTCGATCGCCAGGCCGACCTTGAGCGCATCGGCCACCGAGCGAGCGCCCTGCTCGACCAGTTGGTCATACAGCGCCTGCAGGTCTGGGTTGGCGAACTCGCCGAAGCCGGTGTCCGCGGCCGGGTCATCGATACCGTAGCGGTCGAGCAGATAGGCGACCGCGTTGGTGTGGGTCTGCTCGCTCGCGGCGATGTTGTTGAAGAGGCGCAGGCCCCACTGTTCATACAGTGTTACGTAAACATCGTGGGCGAGCTTCTCCTCTTCGCGCATGAACTGCAGCGACGCGGCTTCCGCGGGGCTGACCGCGTAGGGGGCCACGACGATGCCCGTCTGCGCGCTGGGCGCCTGCGCTTCCGCCGCGCCGGCGACGGTCGCGACCGAAGTCAGGGCCAATCCGGAAATCACGCTGGCGATCAACATCTTCTTGAACATGGTATTCCTCCTGGTGGGCCGCCGCGCTTCGAGAAGCCCGGCGGCGTTTGCTTGATTGCATTCAAGGTAGAGGAATCGCATGCAGTTCTGATGGAGGCGCGATGGGCGGCGTGTAAGAGCCGATCACGGAGGACACGGATGGTGCGGATTTCACCGGGGCGCTCTTCTACTCGAACGCTCGTGTGTCATCTTGAATGTCGTGGACGGATCGCCGCTCCCGCTTGGTCATACCTGACCTACCTGATCAAACCTTATCCACTTTACTCACCTGACCAAACCTTACCAACGTTACCAACGTTATCAACGCGCATGACGCACACATCCTCCGCCCGCACACAACACCCCTCGATGTCCGGGGGCGGACAGTCGACGGTGATGACGGCGATGCGCTTGCCGGCCGCCCGCAGCCGGCGGACCGCGTCGATGAGCTCGGGATTGACCAGCGGGGTGACGACGATCTGGGCGCTGGTGGTCGGCAGATAGCGTTGTTCGTTGAACAGGAACAGCCCGAAGCTGAAGATGGGATAGGCGGTGATCGCGGCCAGGCTCTCCATCACATGCAGGAGCTGGCGCGGGGCCCGGCGCGGGCGCACCCGCAGGCTCTGGGGCAGGTTTGGGGCGTTGCCGTTGGATGACAGCCCGACCGCCCAGTCCTGGTCGTCGGCCCACGATGCCAGGCTGGCCGCCACCGACACCGCCCGCTCAAAGCTCTCGACCGCGATGCCCTGCCATTCGCGCTCATAGGTCGTTACGTTGAGGAGCACCGCGACGGCCGGCTCACTCGCCCGCTCGTGGATGCGGGTCTGCAGCTTGCCTCGCCGGGCGCTGGCCTTCCAGTCGATCCGGCGGAACTCGTCGCCCGAGGCGTAGTCGCGCGCGCCCACGATGCGCAGGTTGTCCTCGACCAGGGTGCGCAGCGCGCTGAGCGCCCCAAACGGCTCGCGGTTTTCGACCGGCAGCCCGCGCCGGGGGTAGGTCCGCGGGTAGACAACGACGTCGTCGGTCAGGCCGGCCGGCTTGTCCTCGTCGGCCAGGCCCAGCGCGTCGGTCACTCGCACCCGCGCGTCCGGGAAGCGGTAGTAGCCGCGTTTGTTGGCCCGCAGCAGGGCCGCCCGGCTGATCCGCTCCCTGGGCAGCAGGGCGACGAGCTGGGTGAGATCCGGGCCGAGCTTGCCCTTCTCGTGCAGCCATTCCAGCACGGGCGATGGCGCTTCCCCCTGGGCGGCCTGGGCGACCAACGTAAATTCCTTGGGGGCCATATCGTCGATGCGAATGCTCGCGGCCGGCAGGCGGCTGCGATTGGCGGTCATTCGCCAAACGGTAAATTGCTCACCCTCGAAGACGTGATCGGCGCTGAAGCGCCGCTCGTAGCCCACCCCGCGCAGGAGCAGCGAACGCGAGGCCCGGGCCAGCCCGAGCAGGGTCAGCCCGATGATGAACAGGGCGATCATGGCCGGGACGCGCCAGAGCAGGCCGATGAAGCCGGCCAGGAGCAGCAGCGAGATCAGCCGCGACTCGAGCGGCGTCTCGTCAGTGCGGCGCGCAAACAGCTTGAAGAACGATCCCATGCCCAAATGAATCCCACGAATGTCTGCACGAATGAAATCCGCGATCTATCCACAGACGACGCGGATTTCCGCCGATTCGTTTTCCTTGTCGGGCGAACACCCTAAGGGTTGGCCCGCACAGGATCCTGGCAGGGTCAAGCGTTAGGGGGCCAACCCTTAGGGTGTTCGACATCTAGACAACATCCACCGGCGCGGGGGTGCGCTCGAGCGCCTCGCGCAGGATGTCCTCGGCGCTGCGGTTGCGCAGGCGCGACTGGGCGTCGAGGACGATCCGATGGGTCAACACACTCGGGGCCATGCGTTTGACATCGTCGGGCAGGGCGAAGTCGCGGCCCTGCAGGGCGGCCCGGGCCTGGGCGGCCCGATACAGGGCCAGGCTCCCGCGCGGGCTCACCCCGAGCTGGGCCCCCGGCGCGCCGCGGGTGCTGCGGCAGAGCTTGAGCAGATAGTCGACGACGCTGCGCTCGACCCGGATGGTGCGGATGGCCTGCTGCGCGGCGATGAGCTCGGCCGCCTCGGCCACCGGCTGCAGGGTGAGCAGCGGGTCGGCCCGCTCGTAGCGGGCGAGCAGTTCGCGCTCCTCATGCTCGCTCGGATAGCCGATCGCCAGGCGGGCGAAGAAGCGGTCGATCTGGGCCTCGGGCAAGGGGAAGGTGCCCTCGAGTTCGATCGGGTTCTGGGTGGCGATGACGAGGAAGGGCCTGGGCAGCGGATGGGTCACTCCGTCGACGGTGGTCTGGCGCTCCTGCATGGCCTCGAGCAGGGCTGCCTGCGCGCGCGGGGTGGCCCGGTTGATCTCGTCGGCGAGCAGGACGTTGGCGAAGACCGGGCCGGGGCGGAACTCGAACTCCTGGAGCTTCTGGTTGAAATACGACACGCCGGTCACATCACTCGGGAGCAGGTCGGGGGCGCCCTGCAGGCGCTTGAAGATGCCGTTCAGGCTGCGGGCGATGGCCTTGGCCAGGGTGGTCTTGCCCACCCCCGGCACGTCCTCGAGCAGCAGGTGGCCGTCGCACAGCAGGGCGATCAGGGCGAGGTCGATGACATCGTCCTTGCCCACGATAACGGTCCGAATGTTGGCCCGCAGGCGGTCGGCGAGAAGAGTGATGGATTGCATAGTGTTTACGTTTTGCTGGTTTGGATTGGCGCGACTGGCGGCGCGACCACAGGCGGCTCTATCCGCCGCATGCGGGCCCAGGCGGCCTGGATGGCCCGCAGCTTATCGAGGGTGTCAGGAACCTCGCCGTAGTGGGCGTTGATATAGGCGTCGGTGATCCGCCGGGCGTCCTCGTCGGCGCCGGGGAAGGCCCGGGCCAGGCCGGGGAGAAACTCCAGCGCTGTCTGCGCGGGTGCGCGCCGCTCGCCGCGCCGAGCGGCCTCGGCGGTCAGGCGGGCGTAGATCAGGCGGATGGTGGCGGCGGCGAACAGCTTCGACAGGCGCGCCCCGACCCGGCCCCCGACCGATCGCAACACGTCGGTCTCGGCATCGAGCTCGGGTGCGGCCTCGGGCATGTCGCCGGGCGGGCGGGCCAGCCGGCGTTTCGCGGCCACCCGCGCGGCCCCGGCGATCAGGATGACGACGACGATGGCGGCAAGGATCAGGCCGATGACGAGGGCGACGCTGACCACCGGGCTGATTGGGTCGGCGGCTTGCTGGGCGGGGTCCAGCGCGCCGTTGCCCGAACCAAACGCACGGAGTCTGGCTTGCATGAATTCAGCGATCCGGCGCATGAGCTCGGCGATCAGTTCGGGCGAGATGATGAGCAGGATCAGGCTGCCGATCAGGGCGACCAGGAGGGCGAAGGGGAAGATCAGGGCGACCACCGCGATCTGAGCAATGCGGGCCACAACCTCGGTGTTGAAGACCAGCATCTCGAGCAGAAGCAGGATGAGCACGCTGGCCTCGACCGTCAGGATCGCGCGCGCCCAGCGCGGACGGGCAAGGGCGCGCCCATCGACATCCCGGCGGTTGGCCACATTCAGCAGGTGGGCGATGTGCAGGGCCAGCAGGGTGGCCGCGGCGAAGACGAAGATCAGGATCGGCTCGGCGGCCGCCATCCCCACCACGGCGACGAGGACCAGGCCCAGCCACAGCCGCATCCGCACGCTGGCGGGCTGGAATTCCTCGCCGCCCAGAGCCATCCCGCGCCACCAAAGCGCCAGCGCGGCGGCCACCCCGATGCCGAGCGCGGAGAGGGTCCGGCCCGAGAAGGCGGCCAGGAGAAAGGCGATGAGGACGAACAACCCGACCAGGATTCCGATCCGCGGGCCGCGATCGATATTGGCGGTGGTCACGGCCAGGCGGGCGGCCGCAATGCCAGCGAGGATGACGATGACGACAATAAAGGCAGCCGGGAGGGCGAGGCGGGTGGCGGGCGGGCCGAGCAGGGTCAGCGGGGCGGCCAGGGCGCACGCGTCTCCCAGGGCATACAGGCCGATGAGGGCGAGGCGCGCGCGCGACATGCGGCCAGTTTACCCGCGCGGGGGGCATGGCGGGGGTAAAGAATGTTGGTCCTGCACCTCGGAGGTGGGCGCCTGTGATCCTGCACCTCAGAGGTAGGCGCCATAGAACTGCGCCGGTACAGGACTCTCGGCGCCTACCTCCGAGGTTCAGCATCAACCCCCTCAGCCCGCCGCGACAAGCCAGATGTAGTGCGAGAGCGGGGTCGTGGCCGCCAGGGTCGTGGCGTTGGCAGCGACACTGGTCACCACCGCGAGGTCGGGGAAGTCCGCCTCGCTGGCACCCACTTTCGAGACCCGGCCCTTGACCAGCTTGAACGGGCTGCCGCGGGTGCCTGCTTCGGTCCACTTGTCGATGACGGTCCGATGAAAGGTCGCCCCAAAGGCGTCGGCGCACACGCGCCAAATACCGCCCTCGCTGTTCCCATCCCGGGCATGCAGCTCGCCGTCGAGCAAGGTCACAGCCGGCGGGGCGAGAAAGACCCCGCCAAAACCGCGGAATCCGCCGACCCGAGCGACCCGGGTCAGGCGCGCCGGATGGGCCGGCTGGCCCGGATCATGCCAGGGATCGACCGCCATCCGGCCTAGCGCCTCCGGGACCCGGACCGGGTCGGGGAGGCCGAGCACGCGGGCTGCAAGCTCGGCCGGCAACGCCGCCAGAATCGCCAAAGCGTCGGGCCGGTAGTGGGCCATCCCGCAGCGCCAGGCCAGAGCCTGCCCGGCCCTAAGCAACGTCTCGGGCTCATCCATGATCTCGGCGCAGGCGCGCAGGCCCGCGATCCATTCGGCTGGCCGCGCGCCGGGGGTCTGGCCGAGGTTGCGCAGGGCGTTGCTCACCGCCGCCGTAACCCGGCGTGGGGCGCGTCCGAGCGGGCCGGCCAGGCCCGTCATGGCCGTCCAGCCGGCCGTCACCCAGGGATCATTCCGCTCCGGCCCGAGCATGCCGTGGCCATACAGCTCGAGGGCGACCGTATACAGCCCGTCGCTGACCTCGCCCGCATCGGCGCCGGCGGCCGCGGCAGCCTCGACCAGCGGCGCAACGGAATCAATTAACACGCACCCAAAGGCCGCCCCGTCGAGCTGGGGCTGGTAATGGCGGGCCTCGGCGAAGAGGGCATTGAAGCGCTCGCGGCGGGCCAGCAGCGCATCCCGAAAGATCGCGCTCATGTCAGCGGATGAGCAGCCACGCCAGGTAGTTGGTGTAGCGCTGATGCAGATACTTCAGTTTCAGGATATCGTCGAACATCGGGCCATACAACTTGCGGCCTTTGCCCCACTCGGCCAGCAACCGCTCGATCTTCACCAGCCGGGCGCGGGCCTCGGCCTCGCTCACGCCCTGCAGCCCGCCGTCGAACTCGGTCTCGAGCGCCGTCACCGGGTCGTCCTTGTCCAGGCTGAGCCGGTCGAACTCGGCGCAGGACAGGTCGAACAGGCGGCGGATCCAGCCCACCCGGTCGACCCGATACACCTGGTTGCCGGCCGCGTCGAAGAAGGGCGCCTCGGTGTCGGGGACGAGCTTGTCGTGCAGCACAAACGGCACGATGTTGCGCAGGTCGTCGAGGGTCACCGCCTTGTAGCCCCGGAACCAGGCCAGGGCCTTCGCAAAGACCAGGACCGTCATCAGGGCCCGGACCGAGAACCCATTCTTCGTCGCCGCGCCGATGTCCTTGACCTTGTCCTTGCCGGTGTCGAGCGCGGTTAGCGCGCGAAAGTCGATGCCGGAGAGCTTGGCGGTGTCCTTGGTCTTGTATTCGAGCTGCTCGGCGGCGGGCTCAAAGAACTCGAACTGGCTGGCGAAGAACTCCAGCCGCCGGCGCAGGGCGGGGGCGAACTCGACCTCGCGGACCGCATCGCCCATGCGGTCGATCTCGGCCTCGTTGAAGATGATGGCCGCCGGCATGACCTCCTCGGGCTTGAGGTTCTCCTCGATCCGGGTGAGCAGCTCGTCGACGAAGCGGTTGTTGAAATGCAGGGTGTGTACAACCACGTCGATCCGATCGCGCAGGGCCTCGATGACCTGATAGGTGCCGCCACCCGCGTCGTCGTTGGCGGTCAGAAACCAGGCTGACTCGGGGCACTCGTAAATCTGGTCGAGGATCTCGGCGTAGTTGTCGCCCATCACAGTCAGCAGCGCGCTCTGGGTCCGGGTGGGGATGCGGTTGTACTCGTCGATGATCTTGACCCGCATGCTCAGCCACTTGCGCCAGGCGATCCGGATGTCGTCCATCTTCTGGGCGGCGACAAGGTCGGCCGGGAGCGGATTGCCGATCAGGTCGCTGATTGTCATCTGGGGCTGGCCGTGCTGCATCCCGCGCCGCACCTCGCGCACGCTGTAGCCGGCCAGGATCCCCATCAGAGTCGCGCTGGCGGTCTTGCCCCGGCCCGGCCCGCCGACCAGCAGGCAGCGCCGGCGCACGGCGAAGTTGAGCAGCGGGACGAGGACAAAGCTGCTGTAGCTCTGGCCCGAGGGCAGGCTCAACTTCGCCTTCGCGTCGCCAAACGTAAAGACCTGGGGCGGTTTGTCGGTGTTGTATTCGAGGTCGTAGTGCGGGCTGATGATGGCGTGGTTGACGATCCAGAAATAGGCCTGGCGCAGCTTCTCGTCGAGCGGGATCGCGCCTGGGCCGGCGACTGCCTCGCCGGTCGAGGCCGGCCCGCGATACAGGTCGGCGACATCAAAGCGCTTCTGGCGCGGCGCGGCGCCCGGGTTGGTCGGCGCCTCGGAGACTTTGGCGATCGGCGTGCTGTCGGTGGGCATAGGGGGAGATTATCCTCGCGTATCCCGCCGCGCGCTTTTCACCACAAAGGCACAAAGGACACAAAGGTCGGTTTGATTTCTTTGTGTCTTTGTGCCTTTGTGGTGAAGAAGAAGCAGAACTAACGAAATGTCGCCGGCATCCAGGCCCGCCGCGGGCCGAGGTCGGCCGCCCACAGTTCGTAGTTATTGCTGGCGTCGTTGGCCGACAGAAACAGCTTCGTCCCGGCCACGCCCAAGGGCGTCGGGTCCGAGGATGCCGGGCCCGGCGCGCTATCGCCTACCCGGATCGTCGACGCCGCGGAGCCCTTTGTCCGCCACAGCTCGCGCCCGGTCCCGCTTGCGCTGGCCGCGAAATACAGCCCGGCATAGGTGTCGATAAAGTTCGTTGGATCGGACCCGGCCGCGCCCGGCTCGATGTCGGCGACCAGGGTTGTGCCCGCGGCCGTGCCGTCGGTGCGCCACAGCTCGCGCCCATGCGCGCCATCATCCGCCCCGAAATACAGCCAGGCGCCCGAGAGGACCAGGCCAACCGGGTTTGCCCCGGCCGTGCCCGGGTTGATGTCGGTAAGCATGAAGGTGCCAGCCAGCGATCCGTCGCTGCGCCACAGCTCGCGCCCATGCGCGCCGTCGGCGGCGGTGAAGAAGAGCAGCCCGCTCCAGGCTACCAGCGCCTCGGGGCTGCTCGACCCGCTCCCCGTGACGATGTCCCTGACCTGTAGCGTCCCGGTCGGCGTGCCGTCGGTCCGCCACAGCTCACGCCCTGTTGGGGTGTTCTGCGCGGCAAAGAAGACCTGACCGCCCACGGGCGTAAAGACGTTGGGCGGGAAACCACCCGGCCACGACCCGCCTGCGCCCGCCTCGATGTCCTTCAGCCGGAAGGTGCCCGTGAGCGTGCCATCGCTCACCCAGGGTTCGCGCCCGCCCGCGCCGGCGGCGTGAAAGATCAGCGTGTTGCCCCAGGCGGTCATCCCCTGCGGCTGCGAGCCGGCCGCGCCCGGCAGGATGTCCGACACGAGCACGGGCGGGCCCGGCGGGGTGAGACGCCACAGCTCGCTGCCATGCGCGCCGTCGTCGGCGGAGAAGAAGATCGAACCGCCCGCGACCGCCAGATACCCGTCCGCGCCGTTGCCTGTCCCCGAGTACACGTCGGTCGCGCGCAGTGTGCCGGTTGGGGTGCCGTCGCTCGACCACAGCTCGCGGCCATGGGCCGGGTCAATGCCGACAAAGTAGACCTCTCCGCCCAACGGATACAACCCGGACCACATCCCGGAATCGGGACCCGGGCGGATGTCGGTAATGAGCGTGGTGCCGGTCAGCGTGCCGTCGCTGGTCCACAGCTCCTGGCCATGCGTGATGTCGTTGGCGACGAAGACGAGCCGGTTTCCGAATGAAATCGCTGCCTGCGGGAAAGAGCCGAGCGAGATCATGTTCACGTCCGCGATGAGCGCGCCATCGCCGACCGAGCCATCGCTCAGCCAGGGCTCGCACTTCAGAACCGCATCGCAGCCCGAGAAATACAGCCCGTTGCTCAGCCAGGCTAGATTCGATGGGCTGGAGCCCGGCGGGCCCGCCAGGATGTCTACGACCAGGGCGGGCACGGCCACACCGACAGAGTTGACCTTCCACAGCTCGCGGCCATGATCGGGATCCTCGGCCGTCCAGAGCAGCCTTGAACCGGCCGCGGTGAGTTCAATCGGGGAGGATGTGTCCGTTCCCGGCCACACATCCAGCACGATTTCGGTCGAGACCTGGGTGCCCTTGGTCCGCCAGACCTCATCCCCGTGCGCGCCGTCATTGGCAACGAAGTTACAAGGTGTTCTGCACGGCGACCAGGCTGCGTGGGTTGGCGCAGCCCCTGTCCGGCGTAGGCGCTCCCGGCCAGGAGCGTGCCGGCCAGCGTGCCATCTGTCTTCCACACCTCTGAGCATTCGGCGGCGGTATTGCCGACGAAATACACGTCCGTCCCGAGCGCGGTCAGGCGGGCGGGGGCGGTATTGGAGACGAAGGCTGACACGCGCACGGTCCCGGTCGGCGCGCCAGTCGTCTTAAAGATCTCCGGGCCATTGACGCCGTCGTCGGCGACGAAGTAGACCAGGCTGCCCGCGCCGACGATCTCGGTCGGATTAGCGTCGGACGGACCGCTGAAGACATCGGAGATCATGAGCGTGCCAGTGATCAACCCGTTGCTGCGCCACAGTTCATATCCGTGCGTCCCGTCATCGGCGCTGAAATAGAGCAGTCCGTTCGCGGCGGTCAGTTCCGAGGCCGAGGTATTGAGCGTGGGCGTCAGCGCGCGCGTGCCGGCCAGAGTGCCATCGGTGATGTAGATCACATCGGTGGACGAGCCGCCGCCTTCGGGCCGCAGCGCTCCCGTGCCAACCTTGAAGTAACCCAGGCCGCCCGCCACCACAGGACCATCCGAGACAAAACCAGACGGGCCGGGCACAATATCGCTGATCAGAACCGTGCCGGTCAATGTGCCGTCGCTCTTCCACAACTCGAAGCCCGAATCTGGATGCGCGGCGACGAAGATAAGGGCGCCATTCAGCGCCACAAGATGGGCGGGTGCGCTGTTGGTTGGGCCGGGGTGGATATCCCTCACCAGCGACGTGCCGGTTGGGGTGCCATCGGTCTTCCATAATTCAATCCCGTGCACGCCATCGTCGGCGGCGAAGAAGGTCAGGTGGCCGACCCGGGTGAAACTGTGCGGGTTGGACGGGTCGGTCGCCGGGCTGATCTCGCGGACCTTCTCGGGCGGCGCGGGGTCGATGGCCATTGCCGGGCGGGCGGCGATCAGGCTGGCGGCCAGGGCAGCCAGGCCGAGGCTGACAACGGTGCCGATACGGCGACTGTGGGAATCCAGCATGCGCCGGTTGTAGCGCCCGGGCGTAAAGAGATCGTGATTAAGCCTCCAAATACACATCCCCGCCCGACCTAAGTGCCCGCAGCGCATGGGTGACCCGCCGCCCGAGCGAGCGGTTGAGCAGGCGTAGCGCTTCGCCCGGCGTGACAAAGCGGTACTCGGATAGCTCGCCAGCCTGCAGCGAAATCGCCGCGATCTGGGCCGCGTTGAGCACGCCGCCGTCGAAGATCCATTGGACGGCCTCGGTCTTGGGGCCCTCGCGCGGGAGATACTCGACGCACAGCAAACGACCGATCACCACCTCCAACCCGATTTCCTCGCGCGCCTCGCGGGCGCAGCCCTGGCGCGGCGATTCGTCGGCCTCGGTGATCCCGCCCGGGATCAGCCAATCCGGGCGATAGGTCGGTTTGACCAGCAGGATCTCGCCCAGCGCATTTCGAAACAGCGCCCCGGCTGCCATCCGTTTTTTGGGTAGACTTGGATAGAAGTCCCTCAGCGGGCGAAACTTCGCATTGACCTCGAGCGCTGCGTGCAGGGCCGCCCAGGCGCACAGCGGCGCGCTGGGCTTGATCCGCATCATGGCTGTCTCGGGGTCGAGCGCCTCGCGCGCGGCGGCTTCGGCCGGGCGCTCGGTCACCCGGGCCCAGAAGCGCATCACGAAACGCGGTGCCGCCCCCGGCGCGCTGATCTCTTCGGCCCCGAGGTAGACACTCCGTTCGACGACAGCCGCGGCCGACTCGGCCACGGCCCGGGTGAGCGCCTCGTCGGGGCTTTCATCGCCCGCGCCGGCCCCCGACGGCAGCGCCCAACCCAAGCCGTCCATCGAGACGATGATGAGCCGATCGTCCTCGTTGAAGCAAAACGTGCTGACCTCTACCGCGGTGTCGTCGGGCAGGGCAAATGGCGCCGCGCGCCAGCGGGAGACCGTCTCGCGGCCGTTGAGGAGATATGTGTCGGTTGGGATCATGGTGTTAGGTAACGCATCTACATCGTCATCCCCGCGAAAGCGGAATGGCATTAAGTTAGCGATCGGCACCCAATCGCGTTCGCCGATTCTCGTGTCCACCGCGCGACGCTACAGGGGTCCTTCGCTCGCCCCCTACGCTCGTCCTGCCCGAGGCCCCGTGGGGCTCGCTCAGAATGACAAGAATGGAGGATCGTACGTGCGGCGTCTTGCGCATGCGCACCTTAACTTGCTGACATTGCGCGAAAGCGGGGATGACGATGTAAGTGCGCGTAGCCGGCGCCCTGAAAAACGAAGAACAGCACGTCGTCAGCCGGTCTGCAGCCGCGCAATCGCCCGGTCCAGGCGTTCGAGGGTGAGCGCGCGCCCGAGCGCATTGATCATCCCGAACAACGGCGGGGTGACCTGCTTGCCACTCACCGCGTTGCGCAGCACGGTGAAGAGCTGGGTCGGTTTGAGATTCAACTCGGCGCCCAGATCGCGCAGGGTCTTCTCGATCGCCGGTTCGCTGAACTCGCTCAGGGCCGCCAGCTCCGAACGCGCGGCCCGCAGGGCGGCCAGCGACAGGTGCTGCTCCATCTTCGGGCCGATCAGCATCTCGACCGGCGGGGTCGGGATGTCATTGAAGAAGAAGTCGACCAGATCGGCCGCCTTGGTCAGCCGGTCGAGGCGGATCTGGATCAGCGGGATCAGGCGATGCAGGCGGTCCACTTTGGCCGGCGTGTCGACGGCGACCCCGGCCTTCTCGAGGAAGGGCAGCAAGCGTTGGGCGAGATCCTCCGGGGCGAGCATCCGGATATGCACGCCGTTCAGCCAATCGAGCTTGGCGTAGCTGAAGATGGCCGGCGACGAGCCGACCTTTTCGAGGGTGAACTTCTCGAACAGCTCGCTCTGGGTGAAGACGTTCTGCTCGTCGCCCTGTCCGGGCGCCCAGCCCAGCATCGCCAGGAAATTGACCAGGGCCTCGGGCAAGTAGCCCGCCTCGCGGAATTCGGTCACACTGGTCGCGCCGTGGCGCTTGCTGAGCTTCTTGCCGTCGTCGCTGAGGACCAGCGGGACATGGGCGAAGCGCGGCAGCTCCCAGCCAAAGGCCCGCAGGATATGAATATGTTTGGGCGCGCTGGGCAGCCACTCGACCGCCCGGATGACGTGCGAGACCTGCATCAGGTGGTCGTCGACCATCGCCGCGAGGTGATAGGTCGGGAAGCCGTCCGACTTGAGCAGGACCACATCATCGAGGTTGCCGTTGTCAAAGGTCACCTGGCCCTGGATCATGTCGTCGAGGGTGACCGTGCCACGGGTGGGCATCTCGAGCCGGATGACATGCGGCTCGTCGGCCCGCACATCGTCGCGCAGGCGCATGGTCTTGCGGAAGGTGAAGGCCTGCTTGGCCGCCTGCGCGTTGCCGCGCATGTGATCGAGCTCTTCGGAAGTCTCGTTGGCCCGGTAAGCCAGCCCACGCTCGACCAGCCACTCGGCATGCTGTTGATAGATTTCCAGGCGTTGGGATTGCACGTAAGGCGCATACGGCCCGCGCATCTCCATCGCGCCATCCCAATCCTCGTTGGTCTTCATCCGGGCGAGCTCGGCACGGGCGGGGCCCTCGTCCAGCTCGACCCCCAGCCAGCGCAGACTCTCGACGATCGAGCGGGCCGAGCCGGGCACATAGCGCTCCTGGTCGGTGTCCTCGATGCGCAGGACGAATTTACCGCCGGCATGCCGGGCGGTCAGCCAGGCGAAGATCATCGTGCGGATATTGCCGATGTGCGGCTCGCCGGTGGGCGATGGGGCGTAGCGGGTGCGGACGTCCAGTTCCCCTTATTCCTTGAGCCAACCGTCGCCGGCGCGGGTGTAGCTGAGCAGCTCGCCGGGCTGGAAGTAGAGCTTGATCTCGCGCTCGGCGGTCTCGGGCTTGTCCGAGCCGTGCACGAGGTTGCGCGAGATATTGAGGCCGAAGTCGGCTCGAATGGTGCCCGGGGCGGCGTTGAGCGGGTTGGTCGCGCCCATAGTCGCGCGCGAGGCGGCGACGGCGTCCGGTCCTTCGAGGACCATGACGACGACCGGGGCGGAGGTCATGTAGGTGACGGTCCCCTCGTAAAAGCCCTTGCCCTTGTGCTCAGCGTAATGCTCCTCGGCGAGGGCGCGCGGGATCTGGATGAGTTTCAGGCCAGCCAGGCGCAGGCCGCGGGCCTCAAAGCGTTTGATGACGTTGCCGACCAGGGCGCGTTGGACGCCGTCGGGCTTGATGATGATGAGAGTGCGTTCCATAGTGCGGGGATTATAGGCGACGGGTCATATTCGCAGCCGCGCCACCAGCGCCCCAGCCGCGAGGGCCAGCCCGATCCCCGGCACGGCCAGCCCGATCAGGTTGCCGAGGCCGAAGCGGGGCGCGCCCGCCAGGATCGAGAGCAGGAAGGGGAACAGCGGCAAGAGCAACCCGCCGACGACAAGGGCCACGGCCGCGATCAGCCAGGTGTACTCGCCCCTGCGCTTGTTCAGCGCCCGGCGCAGGACCTCGGCCACGCCCCCGCCCAGGATTGGCCCGCCGAAGAAGGCGGCCAGAAAGCCGATGATCGAGCCGCCCACCAGGCTCAGGGCGAAGCCGCCCAGCATTCCCCCGAAGAACGCGACGACCCCGGTCACGACATAGTCGGCGGGTTTGGCGTTGAAGAAGCGCGCCCGGCGGCCTTTGACGTAGTTCGGGCAGACATAGCCCACCGGGGTGCGGGTGGCGTCCTCGAGCATCAGGGCCGAGAGCACTTCGCGCAGCGCAGGGTGGTCTCACCGCTGGCCACATACGGGCACACCTGCTCAAAGGGGACGTCTGGGACGCCGGTCTGCATCAGTTTGTTTTCCAAAAGCGATATCCTCCGCCCCGGCGTAGACCAGGCCAAAGAGGATATCGCTTTTGGATTGGTATCTGCTTAGCCGGCGGGTGTGGCGTGGATGAAGGCCAGCAGGCGCCCCCACGCGTCGGCCGAATCGGCGGCGAAGTCCTCGGCCCGCCGGTCGAAGAAGCTGTGCGGCGCGCCTGGGTAGATCGTCAGGGTGTGCTTGACCCCGGTCTCGTCGAAACGCGCATCCAGATCCTGCACCGCGCTCTCGGGGATGCCGGTGTCGGCCCCGCCAAAGAAGGCTTCGACCGGATAGGCCACCCGCGGGGCGTTGTCCAAGGCGGTCCCGGCCCCGCCAAAGTCGCGGCTCAGCCCGGCGTAGAAGGGGATCAGCCCGGCCAACTTCAGCTCGCGGTTGGTCCCGGTCAGCAGGGTGAACGAGCCGCCCATGCAGAAGCCGACCACGAAGACGGCCGCGTCGGCGGCGACGTTCTCGCGCAGCCAGGCCAGCCCGGCTTGCACGTCGAGGGTGAAGTTGGACAGTTTGAGCTGCTGCACATGCGGCCAGAATTCAAAGCCCTCGGCCCGGCTGGTCAGGCCGGCCGTGCGCCCGAAGTAGTCGATGGCCAGGGCCGGGATGCCGACCTCGGCAAAGCGAATGGCCAGGTCGCAGTAGAACTGGTGCAGCCCGCGCACATCAGGGTAGATCAGGACCGTTTTGCGGGCGGGAGGCGCGCCGACCGGCAGGGCGGCGAAGGCGTGGAACTGATTGCCGTCCGAGGCGGTCAGGGTGATCTGCTCGCCGCGGGTCTGGCCGGCCGAGCCGGGCGGCAGCGGGGGGCGGGCATTGTCGTCATAGCACATGGTTCTTCTCCTGTAATGTCGGCGCGGTTTCTAGTTTTGCGATGATAGCCGACCATGACTGTTGCAAAGTCCCTTGACATTTCCGCATATACCCTCAGCAAGCATCCTGAGCGGAGCGCGGCCCCGGAACGAGTCGCCCACAGTGTGTACTCCGCGCGCAGTCGAAGGACGCTTGCGCTTGGAAAACAGGCCTGTGGCGCATCCTTCGACTGCGGGCGGCCGGGTTTGTCCAGGTCAGGCTCGTCCGATCCGCCGCCCTTCGCTCAGGATGCTTGCCCGAAATTGGGACTTTGTAACAACCATGGATAGCCGACAACCAAAACGCCGAAAAGGGCCATAATGGAAGTGAACCCGCATGCAGGCGCATGCGGCGGTGTCCAAACAGCCCCGTATCGCACGATGCGGGCGCCGCAGACAAGGAGGTGGTCCATGTCTACGGAGACAAACGAGACGATCGTAAAGCGGTTTATTGAAGCCGCGAACGCGCGGGATGTGGCCCGGCTGAACGAGATCCTGACGCCCGAGCTGGCGCATCGCTGGCGGCAGTCCGTTTTGCCCTGGCTGCACGGCACGTTTGCCGGCCACACGATGATGATCAAGAGCATCATCGGGTGCAACGACAACGTTGTGGTGCGGATCACCACGAGCGGGTTGCATACCGGTGAGTGGCACGGCATCCCGGCCACCAACAAGCCCTGGGCCAATGACGGGGTCTACTTCATGCGGATCGCCGGCGGGCGGATCGTGGAACTCGAGTCGCTCTTCAACGAGCTCGATCATGTGCGGCAGCTTGGGGTCACGCTCACGCCGCCGGAACGCGCCCGCGAGAAGGCGGGCAACGGCGAGATGTTCTGAGGCTAAACCTCGCGGGCAGGCTAGGCATTCCTGAACCCCGGAGGTAGGCGCCCCTAATCGGACAAACCTCGCGGGTAGGCGCTCAGATCGTTGTGTTGGCGCGGTTCCATGGCGCCTACCCGCGAGGTTTTGTCGCCAACGATACCCGCAACCAGGCCTTCAGCGTTGTGTAGAAATCCTCGCGCGCGGCGCGTTCGCGCCAGGGCGAGTGCCCGCAACGTGCCCAACTGACGTACTCCAGTTGAGGCATCCACGGCTGCAGGCTGGCATGGATCATCCGGCCCGGATGCGGGTCGTCGTCACCGTGCAGCATGAGCGCCGGCGCATCGATCGCGGCGAAGGCGGCCGGATACACCCCCGCCTCCTGCAAACGCAGCATATCCTGCCAGGTTTCGGCCCCGCCGCGGGCGTCGGCCGGGGGCGAATCGGCATCGTCCGGAAGGACGTCGACGTCGTAGATGCTGCCCAAAAGCGCCCCCTTGGCCGATAGGCGCGCGTCCGGGTCTGCGATCTCGTCCAGGGCAGCGAGGCGCACCCGAAACGCGGCATCCATCCGGGCGTCGAGGCGGGCCCGGAATTTGGCCCGCGAGGCCAGGTCAAAGGTGCCGCAGCCGACCAGGGCCAGCGATGCCAGCGTGCCCGGGTGCGCGGCGGCATAGGCGAGGGCGAGCATCGCCCCCCAAGAGTGGCCGACCAGGGCCGGGCGGGGGTCGCCGCAATTGGCCACGATGGCATGGAGGTCTGCGATGTGCCGGGCGACGGTCAGGGGCGCGTCATCGGCCCGGCGCTGAAACGGCTCAAGCGTACGAAACTCATCTGCGAGCTCGCGCGCCAGGGAGGCGGCCGAGCCCGGCGCGCCCGGGCCGCCGTGCAGGACGATGACGATCCGGCCGGACGCGCCATGGGTGCGAAGCATGGGGGGATGATAGGGGATGTTCCTGCACCCCGAGGTGGGCGCCTGCAGCTTCATGCGGGCGCGGTTCGTGAGCGCCCACCTCCGGGGTTCAGGATGACACAACGCTCAAAGCCCATGTCACATTGGCCTGCGCCGCGTAGCGCGCGCGGGCAGCGCATCGGGAATCGTCTCGGCCCGCGCGCGCAGGACCGCCTGCGCCTGGGTCAGCGTTGCGCTCGAGCGCGTGTCACCGGATGCGACGAGCGCGCGCCAGCACGCCCAGTACACCTGCGCCGGCGCTCCGGCCGCCGTGGAGGCATCAGCGGCGAAAGCACTCAGGATTTCCTCGGCCCGCCCCCGCACCGCGTCCGGATCGCCCCGCTTCAAGGCGACTTCGACCCGCCCGGACTGCGCGCTCAACCCCGGCAGCGCTCGGCGCTGGATGAGATACACCGCGCCGGCAGAGCGATAGCCCGCCTCCGCTTCGTCCAGCCGTCCCAGCCCCAACAGCGCGTTTCCTTCCGCAACGAGGGCGATCGCCTGCAGGCTGGTGTTGGCGTCGGCGAGGGCAATCGCCAGCCCCTGACGGGCCAGCGCCAGCGCGGCCTCGTTGTCGCCGCGCGCATGCGCGACCTCGCTCAGGTTGCTGGCAAAGCCGGACTGGCCATACCGGTCGCCGATCGACCGGGCGATGGTCAGAGCCTCCTCCAGGCGGGCCCGAGCCAGGCCGATATCGCCCAGCGCCAGGGCTAGCAGCCCCAACTCGCCCAGCACGATCTCGACGTTGGGGGGCAGGCCCAACTGCCTGAGAAGGGCCAGAGACGCCTCAAGTCGAGATTCGGCATCCCCGAAGTGGCAGCGCATGCGGGCAACGACCCCAAGGTTGCTTAGGAGCTTGCCCTCGAAGTGCCGGTCGCCGAGGGTCTGGCACAGCGTGAGGGCCTGCTCATACCAGCGCTCGCTCTCGTCCAGCCGGTTGCGCCGGCGGGCCAATACCCCCAGCGAGGTCAGACCCAGCATCTCGCCGTACGCATCCTGGATCGCGCGATGACGCGAGAGGGCCTGCTCGAGGGGTTCCTGAGCCGGGGCGTAGTCCTCCATCTGGAGATGCATCCAGCCGATTCCCCATAGCGCGTCGCCCTCCAGCCGCGCTTCGGCCGCCTCGCGGGCCGGTCCGAGGGCGTGCTGGTATTTCTCCAGCGCCGCCGGGAAGGCTCCGCGCTGATACAGCAAATGGGCCCAGGTCAGGCTGGCCCGGGTCTCGATGACGCGCTCGCCCAGGCCCTGGGCCAGGGCGGCCGCCTGCTCGGCGCTGGCGATGGCTTCGTCATACAGGCCGAGGTTGCCATCCAGGCTGGCCAGGGCGGCCAGCAGACGCCCGCGCAGTTTGCGTTGACGGTCGAGCGATTCGGGAAGGCGCTCGAGCGCGCTGAGCACCCAACCGCGCCCAGCATGGAAGACGTTGCTCCGGTCGATGTAGACCAGCAACCCGTCCAACCCGCCGGCGATATCGTCCCAACGTTCCTGGGTGACGGCGCGCTGCCAGGCCACGGCGAGGTTCCGCTCGTCCTGGCGCAGCACGCGCACAACGATTTGGGCATTGATTTGGCGCAGCGACTGCTCGTGACTTTGCCATAGCCGCAGGTAGAAGGCGCTGTGCCGGTCAGCCGCCTCGGCGAGTTGTGTTTCACCGTTGGTCGAGACGCCCGCGCGCTCGCGCGCGAACTGGCGGACCAGGTCGTGCATCGTGAAGCGCTGTTCGGATGCGGGCAGTAGCAGGGCCTGATGGGCCAGGCGATCGAGCGCTTCGGCCGCCCCGCCCAACACGGCCCTTGCCGCCTCGCGGCTGAACCCGCCCTCAAAAACGGCCAGTTGGGATAGGAGGGCCCGCTCATCCGAGTCCATCCGAGCCCAGGTGTATTCGAGCACTGCCCGCATGCTGCGTTGGCGGGGCGGGATGTCGCGGCGGGCGCTGGACAGCAGATCGAGGTTGGATTGCAGCGCGCGCAGGATGTCGGCGCAGGGCAGGCTCGCGGCGTGGGCGGCGGCCAGCTTGATCCCGAGCGGCAGCCCGCCCACCCAGCGGCAGATGGCGATGACATCGGGGAGTTGTCCCTCCAGGTCAAACGAGCCTCCGGCGCGCGCGGCGCGGTCGGCAAACAGGCGCACGCTGTCGGCGGCCGCGGCCGTCTGTGGATCGTCGGGCACCGGCAGCCCGGGCACCCGGAACACGCTTTCGCTGTTCAGATCGAGGGCGAGCCGCGACGTCACCAGCACGTGCACGCGCGCCGCCCGGGGGAGCAACTCGACCAGAAAATCGACCGCATCCGTGTCGAGATAGCGCTCGAAATCATCGAGGATGAGCAGGCAGTCCTTGTCCTTCAGCCAGCTCAGGATCTGGGCTGAGAGCGGCTGCCCGCCTTTGAATGCGAACTGAAAGGCGTTGCCCATGCGCAGGGCGAGCGCTTCGCGCCCGGGCGGGCCGGTACCCAACACCGCATCGTCCAACGGCACAAACCATATACCATCCGCGAATACCGGCGGACGGCGTTCGAGAAGCCCGCGGGCGAGCGGCTGGAGATCAGCCTGAACGGGCCCGTGACCGCGGTCGCGGATGCGATCACAACGACGCTGGGCGGCGCGCTGACGGTCAATGTCCTGGCCAACGACCTCAACTCGGATGCAAGCCCGCTCGCGCTGGTCGCGGTCGGCGCCCCGGGCAAGGGCACGGCCGAGATCGACGGGCATGCCATCGTCTACACGCCCGAAGCCGGCGCGAGCGGCGCCGACACGTTCAGCTACACCGTGCAAGACGGCGCCTTCAGCGCCGAAGGCACGCTGACGGTGTTCATTCCGCCCGGGCGGGTGCTGTATCTGCCGCTGGTGGGGCGGTGACCAGCCCCGCCCAGGCCGCCGCCGCGGTGAGATACAGCAAACGCTTCTGCACCGCCGAGAGATTGCCGAACTTCAGCGCGCCCAGGCAGACCATGCCTCGGGCGAGATCCCATTCGCTGGTGTCGGCCGGGTCATACAAACAGCGCCCGGCCATCCCGTCAATGGTCTGCAGCAGCGGGAGCCAGGCCGGAGCGCCTTCGCCATGCATGCCGGCCAGGGCCTCCTCGGGCGAATGGGCCTGAGGCGCGACCACATGCGCGACGATGTCGGCATACAGGTGGGCGAAGTCCGTGAGGGGATGCCCCTCGCGGGTCTCGGCGAAATCGATCAGCCAGACCGCCCCGCCCGGGCCGACCAGGGCGTTCTCCAGGTTCAGGTCGCCATGGATGATCGAGCGCGTGCCGCGGATGGTGCGGTTGAGCAATCCGGGCAGCGCCTCGAGCGGGTCGGGCAGCCCAAACATCTCGCCCGTTCCGGCCGCCTCACGTAAAAACGCCAGACGGGTGTCGACCACCAGATAGGCGCCCGGCAATTTGGGTTGCGCGCCGTGGGTGCCGATCACCCGCACGCGCAAGGGCGGCTGCCCGCCGGCCGGCGCGCCAAACAGCGACCAGCTCTCGCCATCCGCTCGCAACTCGACCCGCGGAAAATGGGCCAGGGAGATCGTGTCTCCGCGACTGAGGCCCTCGGGCGGCGGCTGGCGGCCGTCGATGTTTCGCCCATTTCCGCCGTCGCCGGCAGGGGTCACAACGAGGTGGGCAGGCAGAGCCCGGTCGTACTCCTGGGCGCAGATGAAGGTCCGGGCGTGCCGCTGCATCCACCAGGTCGGCCCGAAGGTGTCGAAGAGCTGGCGGAGCAGGGCCGGTTCGGGCCGCTTGAGCAGCGCCTCGCGCAGGCTGACCGGGCGCTGGTCGCCGGCCCCGACAAAGGTATAACGTAGGGCCGCCATCTTTCCCGGACCGGCATTGCCCTCGGCCGTCACCGGCGGCTCCTGGATCCGGGCGGTGACCGGCGGCAGGGTGTCCTTGACGAAGCGGCGGTAGTTGTCGTACTCGCGGGCGATGGCGCCCGCGTCGCCGATCTTGACGATGGCGTGCGCGTCCGAGCGCCCGTCGGGTTTGATCGGAACCGCCAGAAAGGTCCGCGCGCCCGAGTAGCCCGAGCGATATTCGCCTTCCACGACGACCCGCTTGTAGGGCGAGAACACCGCCCGCATCAGGCCTGCCCGCGCGGGATCAAGCACAATGCCGGACTGGGTCTCGAGGGCGAGGTCGGGATTGGCCCGCACGGCCCGCAGCCGCGTGGGGTCGCTCGAGGGGCGCCGGTTGCGCAACGCCACCGCGCACATCCCCCCGCCCAGGACGAGGCCGGCCAGCCCGGCCGCCGTCGCCGCGGAGGTCTCCAGGCCCAGGGTGTCCGAGACGGTGATTTCGCGCGCGCGGCTGTAGATCTGGGCGCGGTCACGGGCGGGCAGGCCGGTGCCCGGCGCGGCCGTCCAGACCAGCGCGACGCTGGCCGAGATGCTGTGCTTGCCGCGTTCGCGCGGGCGAAGCGTCCATTGCCAGCTCACCGTTTCGCGGGCCGGGAGATCCTTCTGCCACTCGCCGCGCGGTTCGATGTCGAAGCCCACGCCATCCAGGCGCGCGACCGCGGCGACGGCATAACCGGCCGGGCGGGTGATGGTGATGGTGCGGGTCTCGACCTTGTTGCCGTCGATCTGGACGGTGGTGACGTAGCCGTCGCTGACCGGCTCGAGCGAAATGCGGACGATGTTCGAGTCGCCCAGGCGCATGCTGGGCGGCCATTCGAGTTCAAGGTAACGTGGCTCCAGACCAGGCGCGATTTCGGCCGCCTGACGGGTGGCCGGCGTCGCCTGGCCCGGCACGGTCGCGGCCGGCAGGATGGGCAATGGCGCAGCCGGCGTAGGAGCGGGCGGTCCGGGCGGCGGGGTTGTGGTTCGCGCCGCAGCGCCGGGTGTAGATGCCGAAGCCGGCGCGCCGCTCGCCTTGGCCACGTCGGTGGCCTGGGCATCCTGGGTTGGACGGGTAGCCTCAGCTGGTTTGGGGGCGTCGGTTGGCTTGGCGGGCGCGGCCGTCGCTGCGGGCTTTGGCGCCGCGGCCTGTTGTTGGGTCGGGGCGGGCGCCGCGGCGCCGCAGGCAGCCAGGGTCAGACCCGCGAGGGCCAGGGCAACGCGCGCAAGTGCAGATCGGCCGGCCATGCCGCATAGCATAGCGCAGGCGGGGCGGTGCTAAACCTCGGAGGTCGGCGCCGACAGCTCAATGTCGGCACGGATCCATGGCGCCGACCTCCGAGGTTTAGCGCGGAAGAATCTACGCCCGCGCGCAGGGCTGCTCGATCAGCAGATCAACGAGCTGCTCGTACGACGACCAGTCGTTATACGGGCTGTGCTCGGTCAAACGCTGCAAGCCCATCTCGCCATGCATGACCTCGGGCGAGGGCAGCCGGAACTCGGCGGTGAAGCGCTCGGGGATGAGCGGGCTGTCGCCAAAGGCCAGGCGCAGGCGGGTGCGCCACAGGCGCTGCAAATACAGCGCCGCCAGGTAGCGCTTGCGCAGCTCGCCAAGCACCACCGCCGGGTGGGCCTGGGCGCACAGGCGCTCGACCGCATCCGACAACATCGGATGGCGGAGCAACAGCGCGACCAGGGCAAAGCGCAGGCGGGAGTCCTTCGACCCGGCCAGGCCGAGGATCAGCTCCTCGTCGGTGACCCCCCGCTCATCCCCCGCCGGCGTGGGGGCGAGATAGCACACCCCGCGCGCGTGCAGCCCGGCGACGAGGTCGTCGCGGGTGATTGGCGGCGGGGTTGCTGGGGCCATGGCTGTTTCGTTTGATCAGGTTTGGTCAGGTGGATAAGGTTTGATCACGTTGGTAACGTTGGTAACGTTAACGGGAACGTCACCTGACCAAACCTTATCCACCTGATCCACTTGATCAAACGGCTTGCGCCCGCGCTTCGAACGCCGCAATCTTCTCCCCCATCCCCAACACGTAGCCGATCTCGTCCACGCCGTTGAGCAGGCAGGCCTTGGAGAAGGCGTCGAGGTTGAAGCCGACTTTGCGGCCATCGGGGAGGGTGACGGTCTGGGCGGAGAGATCGACCGAGACCTGGGTCTCGGGGTCCTCGCCGACCAGGCTGAAGAGCTGCTGGTGGGTGTCGCGGTCGACGATGATGGGCAACAGGCCGTTCTTGAGCGAATTGTTGCGGAAGATGTCGGCAAACGATGTGCTGATGACCGCCCGGAAACCGAAGCCGGTCAGGGCCCAGGGGGCATGCTCGCGCGAGGAGCCGCAGCCGAAGTTGTCGCCGGCGAGCAGAACCTGGCGGCCCTGCATCTCGGGCTGGTTGAGGATGAACCCGGGCTTGGGTGTGCCGTCTCCGTTATACCGCCAGTCGGCGAACAGGTTGGCCCCCAGGCCGGCCTTGTCGGTGACCTTGAGAAAGCGGGCCGGGATGATCTGATCGGTGTCGACGTTCTCGGACGAGAGCGGGACGATCTTGCTGGTGAGGGCGGTGTATTTCATGGGATTCACAGCATCGCCCGGACATCGGTGACGACGCCGGTGATGGCCGAGGCGGCCGCGGTGAGCGGGCTGGCGAGGAAGGTCCGGCCGCCCTTGCCCTGGCGGCCTTCGAAGTTGCGGTTGCTGGTGCTGACGGCGTACTGCCCGGGCCGGAGCTCATCGCCGTTCATGGCGATGCACATCGAGCAGCCGGGCTCGCGCCATTCGGCCCCAGCGGCGAGGAAGATCTCGTGCAGACCCTCGCGCTCGGCCTGGGCCTTGACCGGGGCGGAGCCCGGCACGACCATCACCCGGACCTTGTCGCTGACCCGGCGGCCCTTGAGCAGCGCCGCGGCCTCGCGCAGATCGCTGATCCGGCCGTTGGTGCAGCTCCCGATGAAGACGACGTCGATAGGCCGGCCGAGCAGGGGCTTGCCCGGCTCCAGGCCCATATAAACCAGAGCCTTCTGCAGCGCCGCGCGCTGGCTGAGGTCGGCGATGTTGGCCGGGTCGGGGACGGGGGCGTTGATGCCGATGCCCATGCCCGGGTTGGTGCCATAGGTGATCATCGGCTCGAGCGCGTCGGCGTCGAGGGTGAGGGTGGCGTCGTAGGTCGCGCCTGCATCGGTGGGGAGCGACCGCCACCTGGCCACGGCCTGATCCCAGGCGGCGCCCTTGGGGGCGAACTCGCGCCCGGCCACGAAGTTGAAGGTGGTGTCGTCGGGGGCGATCATCCCGGCCCGGCTGCCGCCTTCGATGCTCATGTTGCAGACCGTCATGCGGGCTTCCATCGACATCGCGCGGATGGCCTGGCCGGTGTATTCGAAGACGTAGCCGGTGCCCGCGCCCACGCCGTATCTGGCGATGATGCCGAGGATGATGTCCTTGGCCGAGACGCCCTTCTTGAGCGCGCCAGTCACTTGGACTTCCATCGTCTTGGGCTTGCGCTGCAGCAGGCACTGGGTGGCGAGAACCATCTCGACCTCGCTGGTGCCGATGCCAAAGCCGAGCGCGCCAAAGGCGCCATGCGTCGCCGTGTGGCTGTCGCCGCACACGATCGTCATCCCAGGCTGGGTAAGGCCGAGCTCGGGCCCGATGATGTGGACGATGCCTTGCTTGGCCGCGCCTTCGCTCTCTTTGATGCCGTACAGGGCGATCCCGTTATCGCGGCAGTTCTGCTCGAGCATGGCGATCTGCTTGATGACCATGTCGTCGACGATGGGCAGGTCGCGCGAGAAGGTGGGGATGCCGTGGTCCATCGTCGCGAAGGTGCGATCGGGCCGGCGGGCCTTGATCCCGCGCTGGCGCAGGCCGGTAAAGGCCTGGGGCGAGGTCACCTCGTGGACGAGGTGCAGGTCGATGTAAAGAACGGCCGGGCTGTCCGGGTCCTGGGCCACCACGTGGGCGTCCCAGATCTTCTGAAAGAGTGTTTTAGGCATGGATCAGGTCTCGCTTTTGAAGAACGTGATTATCCACGGGCGGGCCGGCTCAGGAGTCCGGTGACATCACAATCCCCGCGTGAAGCGCGGGGATTGTGATGTCACTCCCCATTTTCCGGATGAGTTCTAGGCTGACTCGCGGATCACGAGCGAGGTCGGCACGAGGACGGACCAGGGGTAGGGATCGGCGCCCTCAAGTAATTGATACAGCCGGGTGGCGGCGATCCGGCCCATGGCGTGCATGTCGGCATACGACACCGCCGTCAGGGTGGGCGAGGTGAATTTGGAAAGGTCATAGTCGCCAAAGCCGGTCACGGCGACGTCCTCGGGGATGCGATAGCCCGCCTCGCGGAGGGCCCGCATCCCGCCGATGGCGATCATGTCGTCGGCGTACATGATCGCGTCCAGACCGAGGCCGCGGGCGAGCAGCTCTTTGGTGCGCAGGTATCCCGACTCGGGCGAGAAATCTGAAGCGATCAGGGCCCCGGTGTCAAACGGAATGTTGCACATTCCCAGCTCGAGCCTGACGCCATCGAGTTTGTATTCGCTGGTTGTGGTCGTGTTTGGGCCATTGACAAAGCCGATCCGCCGGCGGCCCTTGCCGAGGAGATGGCGCACGACCAGGCGCATTCCGGTCATGACGTCGGCCATGACGCTGTTCAGCTCCAACGGGTGGGGATGCGAGCCGACGATGACGAAACGCATGTTCAGGTCTTTCAACCGCTTCAGGAAATCGATGGGGGTCACCCCGCCGAGGACGACGAGGCCGGCCACTCCGGCTTCGCTCGCGAAATGCTCGGCGCTCTCTGTTGTCAGGCTGGTGAACTGGAGCTTGGTGATGACCTTCTTTTCAGCGAAGACAGCCTCGACGCCCGCCCAGGCGGTCTGCTCGAACGACTCGCCGGTCCGGCCGGTCTGGGTGAGCTGGTTGGCGTTCTGACGGATGAGCACTGGCACGAAGCGCGAGACCATCATGTTCCTGGCCAGGTCCGGGATGGGGTAGCCAAGCTCCTGCGCGACGTGAAGCACCAACAGACGGGTGCTCGCGTTGACGTTGGGCTTGTTGTTCAGGATGCGCGAAACGGTTGCGAGGGAAACATTCGCCTTCCGGGCGATATCACGCGTTGACGACACAATGGCCACCTCAATTTTCACATTTGAAATGTAACACCGGACAGAATCGTAACACGGGAATGCCCCTGGTCATGCTGAGTTCCGGACCGCCTTCAGCGAACAGGGCGGGCAGAAACGGCTTGGGTGCGTCGTCCTGGCGCGAGGGGACATGCGCCGTGGGCGAACACCCTAAAGGTTGGCCCGCACAGGCTCGTGGTGCGGTCAAGCGTATGGGGGCCAACCTTTAGGGTGTTCGCGCCCGCTTCTGGCGCCACGGCCTGGTTTCTGAGCGGCGGAAGCTTCTTCGACTGCGCGCGGCCGGCACGGCCGGTATCAAGCTCATCCCGGCCGCCGCCCTCCGCTCAGGATGCTTCCGCAGGTGGATGGGGGCGCCCGTGGAAATAACCGCGGATGTTTGCTTGCGCACCTTTGCATACTATTGCAGAATCGTTACATGATTGCATAAAATAGTTGACATTTTTGCGCTCCCTTCCTATAGTCATGGCGTAACAGATCGCCTCCGCGCCCGGAAGGCGGGGGCCTCCCAAGACGGATTTCGACAGGAATGAGCATGGAGCGCGTGTCCCCGATTGCGCCCGCCACCGGCGGCCGGCGCCAACGCCCGGGCCGGCTCAAGGACACCCAGACCGCCATCCTGCTCGTGCTGCCCGCGGCCGCTCTGCTGTTGGCGATCATCGTCTACCCGCTGCTCAACTCGATGCTGATCGGCTTTCTGGACAAGAGCCTGATCTATGGCGGCGGCGCGTTTGTCGGCTTCAAGAACCTCGAGGCCGTCCTTAACAATGAGTTCATCCCGGTGCTGGGCAACACCCTGGTTTTCGCCATCGGCGCGACCCTGCTCCCCTTCTTCATCGGCTTTGGGGCGGCCCTGATCCTGAATGGGCCGATCCCCGCCCGCGGCTTTTTGCGTGGCGCGTTTCTGCTGCCCTGGCTCGTCCCCAGCGTCATCGCCTCGTTCCTGTGGCTGTGGATCTTCAACGCCAACTATGGCGTGCTGAATGGCTTTCTGCGCAGCCTGGGCGTGCTCAGCCAGAACAACAGTTGGCTCAGCTCGGGCGGGTCGGCGATGCTGGCGGTGCTGATCGCCAAGACGTGGCAGACCTTCCCCTGGATTGCCGTGATGCTTCTGGCCGGTTTGCAGACCATCCCGGCCGACCAGATGGAATCCGCCGCCATCGACGGCGCGAATCGCTGGAACCGCTTCACCCATGTCACGCTGCCGCATCTGCGCAATGTCATCGGGATCGTCCTGCTGCTGTCGCTGATCTGGAACTTCCAGCATTTCGAGACGATCTATGTCATGACCCAGGGCGGGCCGGCCAAGGCCACCACCACCTTTTCGGTGGCCGTGTATCAGACCGCATTCCAGGCCTTTGATCTGGGCAAGGCCGGCGCGCTGGGCATCCTGTGGATGCTGTTGCTCTCAATCGTCGTCATCGTCTATCTGCGCTTTGGCATGCGCGGCGAGGAGGATTTCGCATGAAGACCGCCTCCGGGCCGTGGATGGCCACCCGCGCCTCCGAACGCGCGCTGGGCCGGATCGGGCTGTATGCCGCCCTGGCCCTGGCGATGTTCTTTGCCTTCTTCCCGATCTACTGGATGCTGGTCACCTCGCTGCGGCCAAACGCCGAGGTCTTCGCCTTTCCGCCCACGCTGCTGCCCCAAACGCTGACCCTCGAGCACTACGCCAACTTCATCAAGAATCCCCAGCTCCTGGTCTATCTTGGCAACAGCGTGCTGGTCGCGACCACGACCGCGCTGGGCAGCCTGATCATCTCGGTCTACGCGGCCTATTCGTTCTCGAAGTTCCGCTACACCGGCCGGCGGGCGCTGATGTTCCTGGTGCTCTCAGCCCAGATGTTTCCCCAGGCCCTGCTGCTGATCTCGCTGTATCTGATGTTCTCCGAGCTCAAGATGCTGGACACGTATGCGGTCCTGGTGCTCTCGTTCACGACCTTCACCCTGCCGTTGTGCATCTGGATGCTCAAGGGCTACTTCGACCACATTCCGACCGACCTGATCGAGGCCGCCAAGATCGACGGGGCCGGACAGATGCAGATCATCCATCGCATCCTGGTTCCGATCGTCAGACCAGCCCTGGTCGCGACGGGCATCTTCGCCTTCATGCGCGGGTGGAATGACTTCATCTACGCCCTGACCCTGGTCGGGAAGTCAAAGCAAACCCTGCCCCCGGGGCTGGTCCTCACCTACATCGGCGAGTTTCAGTCGCAGTGGGCGGACATGATGGCGGCCTCGCTGCTGGTGTCCCTGCCGCTGGTCATCGCCTTCATCCTCTTCCAACGCCAAATCGTCAGCGGCCTGACTGCCGGGGCCGTGAAAGGCTGACGAATTACCGAACCGAATCAAAAGGAGATAGATATGAACGCAAAGCAACTTACCCGATCGTTGATCGCCGCCGGTCTGCTCATGGGCAGCGTCGCCTGTGGCGGGCAAGCCGCCGCGCCCGCGCCGGCCGCTGCCACCAAGGCTCCGGCGCCGCCGACGGTCGCCGCGCCCGCCGAATTCACCTTTACCGGCTGGGCGATCAACGAGGGCGCGTCCAAGGACGTCGTCACCGGCTACATGAAGGCCTATGGCGCCTCCAAGAATGCGGTGATCAAAGAGCAGCCGTATCCGTTTGGCGAGGAGCTCAACCAGCTCGTGCTGCAGGCCAGCGGCGGCTCGGCCCAGGGCGCCGCCCAGCTCGACATCGCCTGGCTCGCCACGATGGCGGCAACGGGCAAGCTGAAGGATCTCTCGGCCTACGCCAAGGATCGCGGCTATACCCAGGCCGGCCTGCTCTCGGGCCAGATCAAGGGCGTGCAGTACGGCCTGCCCTGGACGACCGGCTCGATCGGCCTGGCCGCCAACAAGCAGCTCCTGGACGCGGCTGGCGTAACGAGCATGCCCAAGACAGTGGCCGAGTTCGAAGCCGCCCTGCTCAAGATCAAGAAGTCCAACCCCGATGTCATCCCCTATGCCGGGATGACCGCCGCCGCCCAGCTCAAGGACATCCTGTTCTGGATCTGGACCTTTGGCGGGACCGTCATTGACGACAAGGGCAATGTCACCCTGGGCGACGCGGGCAGCGTGGCCGCCCTCGAGTGGTACAAGAGCCTGCTGGACCGCGGCCTGATGAACAAGGAGATGGACCGTTTCACCGCGCGCCAGCTCTTCTCGCAGGGAAAGGTTGCCTTCTACGATGACGCCATCGTCATGAAGGGCATCGTCACCAAGGATTCGCCGGTCAAGAACCTGGGCGACCTGATCGTGCCGGTGGCCCGCCCCGTGCTCAAGGAAGGCGACGCGCCCCAGGCCTTGCTGTGGGGCCATATCGTCGTCGTGTTCGAGGGCAAGAATGCCGATGCCGCCGCCCAGTGGGCGCAGCACCTGACCTCGGACCTCGGCACGACCACCAACTACTTCGAGAAGCTGGCCCTGCCGCCGACGACCGATGCGGCCCTGAAGGCTGATCTGGTCAAGAAGGACACGTTCACTTCCGACTGGTCGTCGAAGATCACCGCAAGCGCCAAGGCGAATCCGTTCGCCCTCTACGCGGCCTCGGCCCGGATGGAGTCGATCCTGACCGAGCGGGTGAACGCATATCTGGTCGGCTCGGTGCCGACGGCCAAGGCCGCCCTGGACAAGGCCGCCGCGGACATCACGCCGTTGCTAAAATAGACGAGCGCCGCGAGAAACCATTACGAAGCTGCAGACGGCGCTCTCCAAAGGGGCGCCGTCTGTGCGCGAGGCCCACACCATGATTGTCGAAAATCCAGCAGCCAGCAGAGATCCGAAGACCGAGCGCATCGCCTGCGACCTCGTCATCGTCGGCGGCGGGATGTCCGGGACGTGCTGCGCCATCACCGCCGCCCGCCTGGGTGTCCGCGTGACCCTGATCCAGGACCGCCCGGTGCTGGGCGGCAACGCCTCGAGCGAGATGCGGCTGTGGATCCTGGGCGCGACCTCGCATATGGGCAACAACAATCGCTGGTCGCGCGAGGGCGGCGTCATCGACGAGCTCCTGATCGAGAACCTGTATCGCAACCCGGAAGGCAATCCGTTGATCTTCGACACGATCCTGCTCGAGAAGGTCATCGAGGAGCCGAATATCCGGCTGCTGTTGAACACGGTCGTGTTCGAGGTGTCCAAACGCGACGCCGACACGATCGCGGGCGTGCGAGCGTTTTGCAGCCAGAACTCGACCGAGTATCGCGTGTCTGCTCCGCTGTTTGCGGACGCCTCGGGCGATGGCGTGGTCGGCTTTATGGCCGGCGCGGCATTTCGGATGGGCGCCGAGACCGAGCAGGAATTCGGCGAGAAGCTCGCCCCCGACCAGAGCTACGGTGAGTTGCTGGGCCACACGCTGTATTTCTACAGCAAGGACACCGGCAAGCCGGTCACCTTTGTCCCGCCCAGCTTCGCGCTGGACGACATCACCAAGATCCCGCGTTTCCGCAGCTTTGCCCCGCGCGAGGACGGCTGCCGGCTGTGGTGGATCGAATACGGCGGGCGCATGGACACCGTCCACGACACCGAGCAGATCAAGTGGGAGTTGTGGAAGATCATCTACGGGGTGTGGCACTACTTCAAGAATTCGGGCAAGTTTCCGGAGGCCGAGAACCTGACCCTCGAGTGGGTGGGTCATTTCCCGGGCAAACGCGAGAGCCGGCGCTTCGAAGGCGACTACATGCTCACCCAGCGGGATGTGATCGAGCAGCGCCTGCACCCCGACGCGGTCGCGCACGGCGGCTGGGCGGTCGATCTGCACCCGGCTGATGGCATCTACAGCGACAAGCCGTCCTGCAACCAGTGGCACGCCCGGGGCGTGTATCAAATTCCGTATCGCTGCCTCTACAGCCGGAATATCAACAACTTGTTTCTGGTCGGGCGGATCCTGAGCGCCTCGCATGTGGCGTTTGGCTCGACCCGGGTTCAGGCCACCCTGTCGGCCTGCGCCCAGGCCGTCGCGGTGGCGGCCTCGGACTGCCTCACGCAGGCGCTCCAACCACGCGATCTGACGGAGCCTGGCCGGATGGCGGCCCTGCAGCGCGGCCTGCAGCGCCTGGGCCAGTTCATCCCCGAGGTCGTGGCCCGCGATGACGCCGACCTGGCTCAGACGGCCCGCGTCCGGGCGAGCAGCGCCCTCAGACTGTCAGTGTTGCCCGCGGACGGGCCGCTGCTGCCGCTCATCGATTCATGGGCCCAGTTGCTGCCGCTGCCGGCCGGGCCGGCGCCGCGGATGACATTCTTCGCCCGGGTTGCGGCCCCGACGACATTGACGGTTGAGTTGCGCACAAGCAATCGGCCCACGAACTACACCCCGGACGTGTTGCTGGCGACGCGCGAGATCGCGCTTGCGGCTGGGGAATCGGAGATCGCCCTGGATTTCGGCGTTTCCATCGACCAGGCCCGGTATTGCTTTGTGACGTTTGTCAAGAATCCGCAGGTTCAGATGCGCACAACGGAGCAACGCATCACCGGCCTGCTGGCGGTCGCCAATCGCTTCAACAAGTCGGTGGCCACCTCGAGCCGGCAGGAGCCTCCGGCCGGGCGTGACATCGGGGTCGAGGCCTTTGAGTTCTGGACCCCGCAGCGGCGCCCGGAGGGCCGGAATCTGGCCTTGCGGATCGAGCCAGCGCTGGACGTGTTCGGCCCAGAGCAGGCCGTCAATGGCCTGGCGCGGCCGACCCGCGCGCCAAACGCGTGGGTGGCCGACCTGGACGATGCCAAGCCCGCGATAACGCTGGCGTGGGCGTCGCCGCAGCCGATCCGCCGGATCGAACTCAGCTTCGACACGGACTTTGATCATCCGCTCGAGCATGTGCTGATGGGCCATCCTGAACGGGTCATGCCGTTCTGCGTGAAGGCATTTCAGATTTGCGCCGACGGGCGGGAGGTGGCCAGCGTGACGGACAATCATCAGACGCGGCGGATCGTCGACCTGGCGGCGCCGCTGACGACATCCAGCCTGACGATCGCGCTGGAAGGCTCGCCCGGCGCGCCCCCGCCGGCCCTGTTCGAGGTGCGCTGTTACGGATAACGAAATCGACAAAAGAAGTCGGCGCGAATCTGCGTAATCTGTGGATAGATCCAGGTCCAAACCCGCGCGGTTCGTCACGGGCGCGTCAGGTTTTGTCCGCAGATTACGCAGATTCGCGCCGATTTAGATCACGGATTACACGGCGAAGACGGATTACGCGGAATATTTCGCGCTGTTCCGTGGAAGCTGCTGAATCCGTGTCATCCGCGATTCAGACAGGCGCGCTTAATCCGTGATCCGGCGCTATCATCCTCCTCGACATGAACCCCATCGAACTGGACGGCGCGTCCCTCACGGTCGATCAACTGCTCGCGGTGGCGCAGGACGGGGCGCCCGTGGCCCTGTCCGCCGAGGCCCGGGCGAAAGTGGCCCGGGCGGCCGAGGCGGTTGAGACCCTGCTCGCCCGGGGCGAGATCGCGTATGGCATCACGACCGGCTTTGGCGCGTTCAAGGACCGCCTCATCCCGCGCGAGCAGGTCCGCGAGCTGCAACGGAATATCCTGATCAGCCACGCGGTCGGGGTGGGCGAGCCCTTCGACGCGGTCATGACCCGGGCGATCATGCTGGTCCGGGCCAACACCCTCGCCCGCGGCCACTCCGGCATCCGGGTCGAGACCCTGCAATTGCTGCTCGACCTGCTCAACAAGAACGTCCTGCCGGTCATCCCGCGCAAGGGCTCGCTGGGCGCCAGCGGCGACCTGGCCCCGCTTGCCCACATGGCCCTGGTCCTGATCGGCGAAGGCGAGGCGGTTTTCGAGGACGTTCGGATGGGCAGCGCCGACGCGCTGGCCAAAGCCGGGCTCGGGCCGGTGAGCCTGGCCGCCAAGGAAGGCCTGGCCCTCACCAACGGCACGGCGGTGATGTGCGCCCTGGCCGCCCTGGCCTCGGTCCGCGCCCACCGGCTGGGGCAATCGGCTGACATCGTCGCCGCGCTCACGGTCGAGGCCCTGAATGGCACAACGGTCGCCTTTGACGAGCGGATCCACCGCCTGCGCCCGCACCCGCAGCAGATCAACTGCGCGGCGTATCTGCGCTCCCTGCTGGCCGGGAGCGAGCTCGTGCGCGGCCACGACTCGACCAATGTGCAGGACGCCTACACCTTGCGCTGCATCCCCCAGGTCCACGGCGCCATCCGGGATGCGATCGCCTATCTGCGCTGGGTGACCGACATCGAGCTCAACTCGGTGACCGACAACCCGCTGATCTTCCTGGGCGATGATGGCGCGATCGAAGTGCTCTCGGGCGGGAACTTCCACGGCGAGCCGCTGGCGGTGGCGATGGACTATCTCGGTTTTGCGCTGGCCGACCTGGGCAACATCTCCGAGCGGCGGGTGATGCGCCTGACCGACGAGGCCAGCAACACCCGGACCCTGCCGGCCTTTCTGACCGAGCAGGGCGGGCTGAACAGCGGTTTCATGATCACCCAGTACACCGCCGCCGCGCTGGCGACTGAAAACAAGATCCTTGCCCATCCCGCCAGCGCCGACACCATCCCGACCTCGGCCAATGTCGAGGACCACGTCAGCATGGGCTGCACCAGCGGGCTCAAGCTGCATCAGATTCTGGATAACGTTGAACAGATCGTCGGGATCGAATACCTGGCCGCCGCCCAGGGCGTGGATTTCCGCTTGAAGCGAATGGGAGCCGCCAAACACCAGGGGATTGGCACCGCCGCCGCCTACGCGCTCATTCGCCAGAGCGTGCCCTTCATCGAGCGCGACACGCTGATGTATCCCCACCTTGAAACTGGCCGGCGGCTCGTGGCCGACGGTGCGCTGACCCGGGCCGTTGATGCCGCCTGCGAGGATTGCTGGAGTATGACCCCGTGAGCCTCATCGACGCCGACCTGCTCATCGACAACGCCAGCCAGGTCGTGACCTGCGCCGGGCCGGCCCCCAAACGCGGGGCGGCCCTGGCCGATGCAGGCGTCATTCCGGGCGGGGCGGTCGCGGTCGCCGGCGGCGTCATCGTCGCGGTTGGCCCCGCGGCCGACGTCCGCGCGCGGGTGCGGGCCCGCGCGACCCTCGACGCGGGTGGCCGGGCGCTCATCCCCGGGCTGATCGACTGCCACACCCATCTGGTATATGGCGGCGACCGGGCCGGCGAGTTCGAGCTGCGCATTCGCGGGGCGAGCTATGTCGAGATCATGGCCGCCGGGGGCGGGATCCTCAACACGATGCGCCAGACCCGTGAAGCCAGCGCTGAAGCGCTGGCTTCACAAGCCGAGCCGCGCCTGCGTGAGATGGCCGCCAACGGCGCGACGACGGTCGAGATCAAGACCGGCTATGGCCTCGACCTCGAGAGCGAGCTGCGCATGCTGGCCGCCATTGCGCGCCTGGCCGCCCTGGGCGTATGCGAGATCGTCCCGACGGTGCTGGCCGCCCACACCGTCCCGCCCGAGTTCAAGGACGACCCCGACGGCTACGTCGACGAGGTCGTCAGCCACATCCTGCCGGCGGCGGCGGCCTGGCACGCGGCCTCGCGCTTTGCCGCGCGCGGGATCCGGTTGGGGGTGGACGTGTTCTGCGAGAACCACGCCTTCACCGTCGCCCAGTCGCAGCGGGTGCTCGAGGCCGGCGCGCGGCTGGGGCTGGCGCCCAAGATCCATGTGGATCAATTTACATCGTTGGGCGGGGTGGAGATGGCTCTGGCGGCCGGGGCGCTCTCGTGCGACCACCTCGAGGCCACGACGCCCGCTGATGCCGCCCGCCTGGGCGCGAGCGGGGCAGCGGCGGTGGTGCTGCCGGCCTGCGCCTTCAACTTCGGCAACACCCAGTTCGCCGACGCGCGCGGGCTGGTCAACGCCGGCGCGGCCCTGGCCCTGGCCACCGACCACAACCCCGGCTCGGCGCCCTGCCTGTCGCTCCCGCTGGTCATGGCGATCGCCTGCCGCTACCAGCGCCTGCTCCCGGCCGAGGCCCTCAACGCCGTGACGATCAATGCCGCCCACGCCCTCGGCCTGGCCGACCGCATCGGCTCAATCGAGGTCGGCAAACGGGCCGATCTGCTCCTCCTCAAGGCGGCGGATTATCGGTCGCTGGCGTATGTGTTGGGGGACGATCCGTTGATAACGTTGGTAACGTTGATAACGTTGATAACGTTACCATGAACGTTACCAACGTTATCAACGACCCTAAGAAATCCGCCGCGTAAACATCGCCATGAACGCGTCCGGCTTCTCGATGAAGGGTGAGTGGCCGGTGTCTTCCATGACGACTTCCTCGAACTGCCCGTTGTCGGCGGCGTACTTCTCCAGCACGGCCCGGGTCTGGCTGACCATGGGCTGGGGCGGGTAGACGTCGTCGCCCGGCCAGCCAGGGACTACGCCGAGCTTGCCGAGGGTGCCCATGCAGAACAGCGACATGTCGCCGACGATCTGGTCGTGCGATCCGCGCACCCACAGGATCGGGGGCTTGGGAGTGCAGGCGATAAAACGTTGGACGCTGTCGCCGACATATTTGGGCGAGAGCGCGTTGGCTGGCCCGAGCACGCCGGGGGCGACATTGGGCCAGTTGGCCGAGGGCGTGAGATCACCGGGGTATTTGTCGGGCCCGATCTTCTCGCTGAGCAGCGAGGAGAGCAGGTCCTCCTCGCGCCGGGCCGTGAAGGGCGGCTTGAAGTAGAACGAGTTCATCACGATCCGCGGCGAGGCCTGCGGATTGTCGCTGCCACGATCGCCCTTGGCCACCAATGCGGCGAAGTTCGGATTGACCACCCCGCCGCCGCTGCCGGCGAAGTCGGGGTTGCACGGCGTGCCATCGAGGTCTTTGGTCCCGCCAAAGCCGTAGGGCGAGCCGGGCGCGACCAGCGTCGCCGATTGAATCGCGGCCGCGTCGGCGGCGATCAGCCACATGGCGATCGAACCGCCCAGCGAATGCCCGGCCAGGTGGTAGCGGGTGATGCCGAGCGCCTGCTTGAGCGCCAGCAGGTCATCGATCCAGTCGCCAAATCCGCGGGTGGCGTCGATGAGCTTGTCCTCGGTATCGCCATATCCGCGCAGGTCGGGGGCGATCCCGCGATACCCGGGCGGGAGCTTGGTCATCACTTCCTCCCAGAACGTAGCGGAGGAGGCGTTGCCGTGAATAAACAGGACGGGCCTGCCGTTGGTCGGGCCCGACATCAGCACATGCTGGCGCAGGCGGGGCGTGTCGACAAAGTTGGAGGTGATGCCAGGGAGGGTCGGGATCGTGCTCATGGTTCTTATTGTGCCTCAGGTAGGGTTTCTGTAGATCACGGGATTTATCCGCAGATTACGCAGATTTCCGCCGATTTGGATAGGTGACGACTTTATTCTTCGTGATTGCTCAGCCCAATTCATCCAAATCGGCGGAAATCTGCGTAATCTGCGGATAGATTCAGTTCCGAACCCGCTCGACCCGTCACGGACGCGGCGGGTTTTGTCCGCAGATTCTCACCAATTTGGATAAATAACCTTCCCTTCTTCTGTTAGCTACGTTATGCCAGGCGACGCCTCACGCGTCGCGTTGTAGCGCTTTCTTATCAACTTTGCCCGCCCCGGTCTTGGGCAGGGAGTCGACCAGGACAAACGACTTGGGAATCTTGAAGCGGGCGAGCTGGGCCTGGCAAAACGTGATAAGCCCGTCGGCCGCCGGCGCCGCGCCGGCGCGCGGCACGATGTAGGCCCGCCCGACCTCGCCCCACTTCGGGTCGGGCACACCCACGACCGCGGCCTCGGCCACGTCGGGATGGCCGTGCAGGACGCTCTCGACCTCGGCCGGGTAGATGTTTTCGCCGCCCGAGATGATCATGTCCTTCGAGCGCCCAACGATCGTATAACACCCATCCTCGTCGCGGCGGGCCAGGTCTCCGGTGCTCAGCCAGCCCGCGGCGTCAATGGCCCTGGCGGTCTCGTCCGGCTGGCGCCAATAGCCGGCTGCCACGTGCGGGCCGCGGATAAAGAGCTCGCCGACCTGGTCCGGGCCGCATTCGGCGCCGCGTTCGTCGCGGAGTTGGACCTGGATGTGGAAGAGCGGCCAACCGACTGCGCCGGGTTTGGCCCGCACGAGCTCGCGCGGCAGCCAGAAGGTGTTGGGCCCGGCCTCGGTCAGCCCATAGCCGGTCTTGAAATCGACCCCGCGGGCCCAGAAGCGCTCGAAAACCGGCAGCGGGCAAGCCGCCCCGCCGCTGATGACGATCTTGAGCCGCGAGAAATCGGCCGTCGTCCAGCGCGAGTGCTGTTGCAGGGCGATGAACATCGTCGGCACGCCAAAGAAGACGGTGACCCCGGCCCGCTCGACCAGATCGAAGACCTGCTCGGCGTCAAAGCCGGCGCACACGATACTGGTCCCGCCGCAGTGGACGAGCGGGGCGGTGAAGACGTTCAGCCCGCCGGTGTGGAACAGCGGCGCGTTGAGGATGGCGATGTCGTTCGAATCGAGCCCCCAGCTCATGACGGTGTTGACTGAGTTGGCGGTGATGCTGCCATGGGTGAGCAGAGCGCCCTTGGGCAGCCCGGTTGTGCCGCCGGTGTAGCAGATCACCCACGGGTCGTCGTCGCGCAGGCCCGGGTCGGGTAGAGGCGTGTCGGGCTGGGAATCGCGCAGGCCGTCGAACTCGGGCCCGAACGTAATCAGCCGAGCCGGAGAGCCGGCCCGGGCGAGGATTTGTCCGGCGGCATCGGCAAATGCCGTCCCGGCGACAAAGATGATGGGCTCGGCGTCGGCGATCAGGCCGGCCAGCTCGGCCGGGGCCAGGCGCCAGTTGAGGGTCTGCAGGATCGCCCCGAGCTTGCCGCAGGCAAACCACAGATCGAGATACGCGACGCAATTGCTGGCCAGCACCGCCACCCGGTCGCCCTTGCCCACGCCTAACGCACAGAGCAAGTGGGCGGTCCGGTTGGCGGCCCGGTTCCACTCGCGATAGGTAATCGCCCGATCGCCGTGCAGGCTGTCGATCAGGGCGATCTTGTGCGGGGAGAGCGCCTCGCGGCGGGCCAGCCAGTCCGTCGCCCAGTTCGCGCGGGTTGTCATCGCTTGCCTCGCCCGGGTCAAGTCCCGGAGACCAGACCGCCGTCCACGCTGAGCACGGCCCCGTTGATGAACGAGGCGGCCTCGGAGGCCAGGTAGAGATAGGCGTTGGCGATGTCCTCGGGGGTGCCGGCCCGCCCGACCGGGGTGTGCTCAATCATCCCGGCCAGGACCTTCTCGGGCATGCCCCGGGTCATGTCGGTGATGATGAAGCCGGGCGCGACCGCGTTGACGGTGATGCCCTTGCGGCCGAGCTCGCGGGCCCAGACCTTGGTCATGCCAATCACACCAGCCTTGCTGGCGGCGTAGTTGGTCTGCCCGAAGTTGCCATACAACCCGACCACTGAAGAGGCGTTGAGGATGCGGCCATAGCCCTGGCGGATCATAATCGGGGCGACGGCCTGGGCGCAGTTGAAGACGCCCTTGACGTTGACGCCGATGACGGCGTCGAAGTCGGCTTCGCTCATCCGCCCGGTGACCTCGCCATCCTTGACCTTGATGAGCTGGGCATCCCGGGTGATGCCGGCGTTGTTGACCAGGATGTCGATCCGGCCGAAGCGCTGCAGGGTGGCCTCGGTCGCGGCGGCCACGTCGGCGGGTGCGGCGACGTTGACCTTGAAGAAGGCGGCGTTGGGGCCGATCTCGGCGGCGACGGCCTGGCCGGCGGCCTCGGCGAAGTCCCACACGGCGATCGAGGCGCCGGCGGAAGCGAAGAGCAGGGCGGTGGCCCGGCCGATGCCGTTTCCACCGCCGGTAATGACGGCCACGCGGCCGGTGAGGGATAGGTTCATGATTACCTCGTCAGGGGATGCGAACGCCCATGAGCATAGGCCCGCGAGGTCACATGCGGGCAGATCACGGATCCACGGAACACGCGGGGCGAAGCACCCGCCATTACGCCCGGAACGGCGGGTGCTCGCCCCGCAGTTCGCCCACTGCGCATCGGCCCGCGAAGGCGTCGAGCGCGTCCATGCGGCCCACACGATGCCGGGCAACATTTGGGCCATCCGGCCGTCGCACCACGGCGGAAGAACGCGCGGATGACACGGGTGATGGACGCATGGCGCCCAAGGTCAGCGCCGCCAGGCTGGCGCATGGGCAGCCGCCAGCTACCCCGGCGCATGCGGTGCCGCTACCGTTGAACCTCACTGACGAAGACCAGCGTGTCCCAGCACGTCCGGGGGGAGGTGAGCCGCGCGCCGTCCGGGCAGGTCGTATTGAGAAAGGCGGTGTTGGTGTAAACGGCGGGCTTTCCATAGCCCCCGCCGAAGTCGGCGTTGGTCAGATTGGCCCGCAGAAGGACGGTGCCGGTAATCCCCGCTTTGCGAATGTCCACCTGGCTCAAGTCGGCCCGGGTGAGGTTGGCGCTGGTCAGCAGGGCGTTATTCAAGGTGGCCCCCGACAGGTTCATCCCGGTCAGGTCAAACGAGGCGAGGTTCGCCCCGCTCAGATCGACCTGCGGGCCGAGCAGATAGCCGTTCATGAAGCGCCAGCCGGGCGGCATCTGGACGGGCGCGCCGGTGATGCCCCCCGACTTGACCCCATTCATGTTCGCGCTCAGCAGGATCACGCCTTCCAGATACGACGCGCCGAAGTTGACCCTCGTCAGGTTGGCGCCCGTGAAATTCGCCCGCTGTATTCCGGCGGCGGCGAAATACACGTTGGCCAGGTTGGCGTTGGTGAAGTTGGAGTCGTTGGCGATCGAGCCCGAAGCGTTGGCGTTGCTGAGATCGGCGCCGGTGAAGTTCGCGTTGTTAAGGTAGGCGTACAGCGTCGCGCCGCTCAGGTTGGCGTTGGTGAAGTTGGAGTACGACAGATTGGCGAGCGGAGCGCCGACAGATTGGCGTTGGTGAAGTCAAAGCCGGAGAGATTCGCGTTGCTGAGATCGCAGCCGACCCAGTTGACGCCGGTGTAGGGCGGACCGGGCGTGACAAGGCCCAGCCCGACCGACGTTCGGGCAGGCATCGGGCCGGGGCGGCGGGCGCGGCGGCGCGCGATTTCAACTCGGCCAGGACGAAGGCC
>JADKDT010000013.1 GCA_016714465.1 Candidatus Brachythrix odensensis
AGTTCAGGGATGACCAGGCCCACGGCGCGCGCAGCGCCAGTCTCGGACGGCACGATGTTCATCGCCGCGGCGCGCGCATCGCGCAAATCAGGGACGGCCAGATCAAGCAGCTGCTGCGAGTTCGTGTAGGCGTGCACCGTGGTGAGAATGCCTTTCTCGATCCCGAACTTGTCATTCAGGATCTTCGCCACGGGCGCGAGCCCATTGGTCGTGCACGACGCGTTGGAGATGATGTTGTGCTTTGCCGGATCGTACTTGTTCTCATTTACGCCCATCACGATCGTGATGTCTTCGCCCTTGGCCGGCGCGCTGATGATGACCTTCTTCGCGCCCGCCTTCAGGTGGGCAGAGGCAAGCTCGGCCTTGGTGAAGCGGCCGGTCGACTCAATGATGATGTCTGCGCCGACGCTCGCCCACGGAATCAGGGCCGGATCGCGTTGCGAAAACACAGTCAGCTTGTCGCCATTGATGACCAGGTCGTTGCCGTCGACGGACACCGTGCCGCCAAACCGCCCATAGTTCGAGTCGTACTTGAACAGGTGGGCGTTGGTGGCGGCGGGCACAAGGTCGTTTACGGCGACTACGTCAAATGCGTCACTGTGCTTTTCGACAAGCACCTTGAGCACCTGACGGCCGATGCGTCCGAATCCGTTGATGCCAATCTTTATCTTAGCCACGTAAATACTCCTTTTGTTGTGTAAACGGTCAGCCAGAGCCCGGGACATGCGTTGCGGCAGCCGGAACGCTCTCTAGCTGGGTCTTATTATCCCCATGATCGCAGTCCCAAGCTTGCGCGGGTCATGCCGGTCGGGCGCGGCCTCATCCACCACATCCGCCTGTATTACCCGGGCCGATGATTGAGCCAGCCCGTTTGACGGCCGAACAATTTCCGGGCCGGCTCCCGCTGCGATACGATCGTTGGCGACCACGATGTCGATGATGCCGCGGCCGATATGCCGCTCGAGCGCGTCAACATGCTGGTCGAGCGAATATCCGTCAGTTTCGCCCGCTTCGGTCGCGACGTTGCAGACATACACAACGGGCGCTCTGGTTTGACCAAGCGCTTCGGCGATGCCTCTGACGAGGGCGTTGGGCAAGACGCTGGTGTACAGGCTCCCCGGCCCGAGCACGACCACATCCGCCTCGAGAATGGCCCGCACGGCGTCCGGAAAGGCGGGCGGATCATTTGGCTCAAGCCAGACCCGTTCGATGGCCCGCCCGGTCTTGCCAATGGATGACTCGCCCCGCGCCGACCGGGCCATGTTATCGGGGGCCGGGTCGGACAGGGAGTCTCTGAACTCGGCGCACAACGTTACATCTCTGAGCGTGCTCGGAAGGATGCGTCCCTGGCTCGCAACCACCCGGGACGACTCGATAACTGCCTTCTCGAAGCTGCCAGTGAGCTCGGCCATGGCCGCGATAAACAGGTTCCCAAATGAGTGGCCGGTCAACGCGCTCGCGCCGGCTTCAGCGCCGCTGCCAAAGCGATACTGAAAGAGCTGGGTCACCAGCGACTCGTCATCGGCCAACGCGGCGATGCACATCCGGAAGTCACCCGGCGGAAGCACGCCATACTCTCGCCGCAGACGCCCCGAACTTCCACCATCGTCGGCAACCGTGACGATGGCGGTGATGTTCGAAGTGTGGGTTTTCAGCCCGCGCAGGAGGGCCGACAGTCCGTGGCCGCCGCCAATAGCCACAACGCGCGGACCGATTGCGCCGAGTCGCTGTTGCCAAAGCTTGTCAATGATAGGCTGCCGGTCATTACCACGCGCGACATTCAGCAGGGTGGCATTGAATCGGATCAGACCGATCAGAAAAGCTGACACGCCCAGCGCTCCAAAGAGCAATGCGCGAACCAGGCGCGGGACGAACTGCAACGTCAAATAGTAGAAGACCTCTGGGACGTCCGCCTGGCGGTAGACCTGGACCTGAATGTAACCAATTCCCAGGCCAAGCATGGCCAGCCCGGTCAGCATGAGGAGGAGCCAGCGCTTCACACCGAGGCCTGGAACAAACCAGCGGGTGAGTCGGCGGTTGCCCCAGAACTGCATTGCGGTCTTTCTCAAGGTGATTCCGGGATTATACGGTTCATTGATGGCGCAACCGGCAACGTGAACCAGAACGCGCTTCCCTCGCCCAGGGTGCTTCGGACGCCGATTTCGCCCTGCATCAATTCGACAAGTTGGCGGCTGATCGCCAGGCCCAGCCCGGTTCCGCCAAAACGGCGCGTGGACGAGCTGTCGACTTGCGAGAACGGCCGGAACAGCCGCGCGATGTTCTCGGCCGAAATACCTGGCCCGGTGTCGGTTACCGTGACGCGTATGTGCCCGTCCTCGCGGGCCGCGCTCAACTCAATTGAACCCGCCTGGGTGAACTTGATGGCATTCGCCATGAGATTCAACAGCACCTGGCGGGTGCGTTTTGGGTCGCAGCGAACCGTCAGCAGGCTGCCCGCGGTATGGTCAATCAACTGAATGCCCTTTCCGGCAGCCTGCGCATCCAGGAGTCGGAAGACGGACCGCGCAATCGGCTCGATGGGCGTGTCTTCTGGCGTGAGCTCGACCTTTCCGGCTTCGATTCGGGCGAGATCGAGCACATCGTTGATGATTTCAAGCAAATTTTCACCGGCTTCGGTTGTCATCCGGGCGAGTTCAATCTGGTCTGTCCGGTGCACGGTCGCCCGGAGAAGCTCGGTACCTCCCAGGATGACGTTCAGTGGCGTCCGGAGCTCGTGGCTCATCATCGTCAGAAACTCCGACTTGGCGCGTGACGCGTGAAGCGCCTGATCGCGGGCGGTCTCGAGATCCGAAATGAGCTTTGCGCGCGCGATCGCCAGGCTGAGATTCTGCCCAATCAGAGTGAGGATGCGCAGGTCGTCGCCTCCCAACTCCTGCGCTGACTCTCCCTCGACCGACAGCGTGCCATAGACGGCTTCTCCATCCATCAATGGCACGCAGATTTGTGATCGGGTATTGCGCGAGAGCGGCGCGAGGCGGTCGAAGGGCGCATCCCGGCCGATGATTGGCGTCTTGCGCGCGACGGCCAGACGCGAAACGCCGGCGAGGGGCGATCGTGCTGGAAGTTCCGCTGATCCGCGCGCGCACAGCAGGATCAATTCGTCAGCATCCAGGCGGCCGATCACCACACCGGCATACCGCAGCTCCGTGTGGATGAAATCCGCCACCACATCCAGGACTGCCTGCAGTGATGCGCGGCTAAGGATTGCATTGCGTACGGAGTCGAGCGCTTCAAGCTCGCGCCGGCGGTGCTCGGCATCCTGGTAAAGCTGGCGAAATCGCGCCTCGCTCTGCTGAAGGGCGCGTTTGGTCTCCCGAATCTGGCGCAGGTCGGTGACCACGGCGACGCAACCCCCGATAGCGCTGTCGCGCGATCGCGGGCTCAGACTTACAAGGACTGGAATCAGAGACCCCCCAGCATGTTTTAGGTGTATTTCGATCGACTGCGTGCGTCCCGCGAGCGCGGCCGTGAGCGCACTTTCGAACGCGGAGCCATCTGGCTCGGCGACAAGCGCCGCGAACGGCGCGCCAAAGACCCTGCCCGCGCTCCAACCTGACAATTGTTCGAGCGCAGGATTCACGTATTCGGCGCGGGCGGAGGCATCGAAAAGGATCAAGCCCTGGCCGAGCGCCGCCATGACTTGCGCGTTAAGGTCGCGCTCGCGCGCGATCTCGGCGTACAGACGCGCCCGGCCGAGGGCATTTCCAATTTGTTCCGATATCGCGACGATGAGCGCGGCATCCATTGCCCCCAGCTCAGGCGTTTCATCTCGATCGGTCGTTTCGAGAAACAGAACGCCAATTGCCTCTCCCGGTCAAAGACGGGTGCCGCAACGGCGCTCCGTCCGTTGGGCAGTGGGTTGATGTAGTCCAGGTCTTCGTGTATTCGGGGAACCACCTGGGCTTGCCGCGTTCGAATGGCGCGGCCCATCACACCCTGAGAGACATGAATGCGCGGCCAGACCTGGGTCCATCCGCGCTGGTGCCTCATGACCAACCACTCGCCTTCGAGTGTGTAAAGCGTGACCTGCGAATAGCCCAGGCTCCCTGATATCGCCTCAACTGCCGCCCGCCCAATTGCGTCCGGATCCAGCTCCAGGGCCAGCGCCGTACTGACATGGTCCCGGGCCAATAGCAACCGTCTTTGGCGCTCCGATTCAAGATACAGCGCGCGAAAACGCTGTTCACTGGCTGCCAGGTCCGCCTGCGCGCGCTTGATTTCGCGCAGGTCGGTGAGCACGCCTACGCCGCCCTCTGACGATCCGGTCAGGGATCGGGGGCTGGTCGTGACCATGAACGGAATCGCGGTTCCATCACGATGGCTCAAGGTCATCTCGGACGAGCCGAAGACTCCCGCTCGCCAGCCCTCGAATCCCGCGCGAAGTTGCGCGATCTGATCGGGTCCAACCAGCCCGGCCAACGTGCGTTCCCGGAGCTCAGGCAACGTCCAGCCCAGTAGTCGTTCAAACGCCTGGTTAATGAAGATCGGATTGCCATCACGATTGTAGACACACAGCGCCTGGCCCAATGCCCGGGTCACTTGCTCATACTGGTCGCGCTCGCGCTGGGCCGACTCGTGCAGGCGGGCCCGGCTCATGGCAATGCCGATTTCCTGCGCCACGGACACGACGAGCGTTACGTCGTCGGGGGTCAGGGGGGACCGCCTTTCCGTCCCGGAGGTCTCGACATTGATGCCCGCGATGACGACGTCTCCGTCAAAAATCGGCGCCGCAATCTCGGATCCGATGTCAGGCTGCGGTCCAATATAGTCCCCATCAAGACGGATCTCGGGCACAAACTGCGCCTCTCCGGTCCTGATCGCTCGGGCAATAATCCCCGCGCCGGTGGGAATCCGCAGCCACGGTGAGGGCCAGCCCACCTGGTGCATCAAAACCAGCGTGTCACCCGACACGGTATAGATCGTCACCCGCGGATAGCCGATCACCCGGACGATTGCTTCGACTGCCAGCCTGGCAACTTCAACTTCATTGAGCTCACGGGCAATAGACGTCCGAACCTGTTCGAGCAAGTCGAGGTTGAGCAGGTGCCGTTGCCGTTCCACGTCGATTCGCTCGCGGCTTCGCGCGCTGCGGAAGCTGAGCTCGGCATATAGAAGTACCGACGCTGTGGCTGTGATCAAGGCGAGCAACGGAACAGATTTCAGGGCCAGCATGACCCCAAACGTGGTGGCCACATGGGCTGCCATGATGGTCAAAAAAGTCTTCCGGGTTTGAAAGCGAAGCGCGGCGTAAAGCGTCAACAGGCTCAATACCACGGTCACTTCGGCCTGGCGAAGCGCGTATGAGACGAGACCGACAACCGCCACCATGCCGATCGCCACACACAGGTATGCGGTCGGGTGCTGTGAGATTTTCGCGTCGACGTCGCCGAGACGCGCCGAAAGTCCCACGGGTCCGGTTTGCATGGTCGCCCATTGTAGCGGCGGGAGCCGTTTCAACCGGTGTTCTTCAGGCCGCTGCTGACGCCGTTGATCGTGAGTTCTATCACTTCCCGAAGCATGCGCACGTCGTCGACGCCCAGGACCGGATCCGTCCCGTTCGCGCGCAGTCGGCGAATCATCTCGGCTTGAACATAGTTCAGGGGGTCAACGTATGGATTGCGCAGGTGGATCGACCGCTGCAGCATTGGCTCGTTGTCCAGCAGTTCGGATTGGCCGGTGATGGCGAGAATCGCGGCGCGGGCCGCGGCGTGTTCGTTTCGAAGAATTGCCCAGATTCGTTCGCGCAACCCGCCATCGGTGACAAGATCGAGATATTGCTCCGCGATGGATAGGTCCGACTTCGTCAGGCTTTGTTGCGCGTTGTCGATCAGCGTGGCAAAGAACATCCATTCGCGATACATTTCGGACAGCGTCGCGCGTGCGGAAGAGCCAAGCGCCAACGCGGCCTGAAGCGCAGTGCCCAGCCCAAACCAGCCCGGAAATCCAAAACGGCTCTGCATCCACGAAAACACCCAGGGGATCGCCCGTAGATCGGCAACGCTGTTGGAAGGCTTCCGGAAAGCCGGACGTGACCCCAGCTTTAGCAGGCTGATTTCGTCGATCGGGGTCGCCTGTCGCCAAAAGACAAGGAAATCCGGGTTCTCGTGGACCAGCACCTTGTAGGCGCCATAGCTGTGCGCCGAGAGATTCGTCATCATGTCCCGCCATGCGACGGGCGGCTCGAATCGCGCGCGCTGGGCTTCGTCGGCGGCAAGTAGAACGCCGTAGGTCATTTGTTCGAGGTGGCGATGCGCGATGTCAGTGTCGTGATAGCGCGTCGACAATACCTCGCCTTGCTCGGTCACCCGGATCCGCCCATATTTCAGTCCTGCCGGCTGGGCCAAGATCGCTCGAGCAGCGGGTCCGCCACCTCGGGCGATGCTTCCTCCGCGGCCATGGAATAAGGTGAAAGTCACCCCCGCCTCGGCGCACGCGCGGGCGATGGTTTCCTGAGCCTCATATAGCGCCCAACTGGACGTGAGATAGCCGCAATCCTTGTTGCTGTCGCTATAGCCGAGCATGATGGTCTGATGATTGCCAAACGCGGCAAGATGCTGGCGATATCCTGGGTGCTCAAACAGGGTGGCTAGCACGTGCGGCGCGCGCTGCAGGTCGTCAAGTGTCTCAAACAGCGGCGTGATCGGCAATGATGCCCGCGCCCAGCGCATGAGCAGCAGGGGCTCAAGCACGTCCGAGAGTTCGCGGGTCATGCTGATGACATACAACCCGAAAACGCCCTCGCCATACCGCCTTTCAGCTTCGCGAGCCAGCATCAGCGGCTCGATGACTTGCAGCGTTTCATCGCTCAGGCCTCCGACTCGGTCGATGACGCTTGCGGCCGGCGACGTCAAAGCGTCGTTGAGCAGAGCAACCTTGGCGCTTTCATAGTAGCGCGTAGTTGACCGGAGCGTCTTCGCCCAGCCCGCGCAGGGCAGTGAATATTTCAGCCACCGCGCTTTCGTGTCGGTCGGAATGCTGTCGGATGTCAAGGCGGGCCATATTCAGCCCGAACGTGTTGAGTTGGGCACGCAGGTTGGCCAGATCGCCGTCCACCAGCATGCGGCCCTTTCCAGCGCGCAGACTGGCGATGATGGTATCCAGCACCCGCGCCACGTCGGCCTCGGACACGGCCGGTTGCGGCGCCAGCGGCAACTGAAGCATGGGAGAAAGCGCCAGGGTGCGGGTGAAGCCCAACGGAAACAGCGGCTGGACCCGGGAGGCTTGTTGGGCGTCGTCGAGCCTGGATGCCAGCGCGGAAAGCGCCACGCGGTAGGGTTCGTTTGGGTAGCGCGCCGCCAGTTCGCGCACATGCGTCGACATGAGCGCGTCGCTGCCGTCCGCAATCGCGTCGACCGCCGGCGAGATGTTTACCCGGCGGCGTGAAGCGCTGAGCCGGCGCGCAAGTTCGCGCGCCGCCCCCCGGAATTTCTCCAGAGCGCCGCGCCGGTGGAGGTGAATAGTTTCTGCGGTTACCGCGGTCGTGACGTTGGGATTCCCGTCCCGGTCGCCCCCATCCAACTGCCAAACGTCAGCCAGCGCCGCGGCACGCGCGCGTCGGGATAGTGTTTGGCAAGGGCGCCTTCCAAATCAGATTGAAGTTGGGGCAGGACTGACCACAGGGTCGCGTCAAAATACCACAGCCCGGTTTTGACTTCGTCCGTTACCAGTGGCTGTTGGGTGCGCGAGCGATCCGTCAACCAGAGCGCGGCAATTTCCTGGCGGATGCTCAGCGTGGTCTCGGCGTCATAAACCGGAGCGCCGGCGGAGGGCGGGCGTGGATCGCGCCACAACAGCCATTTGATGCGCTGCAGTTTCGTAAGCACGGTCCGTCGCTTGCTCTCGGTTGGATGCGCGGTGAACACCAGCTCGATAGACAGGTCGTCCAACAGCCGCTGCAGGTCCGGGGCGCTCGTGCCGCGGCGTTTCAACTCCGCCAGGGCAGCGTCTATCGACTCGCGCACGGGTTCTGGCGCGTCGGTCTGGGCCCGACGATTCCGCAACAGGCGGGCCCGGTAGTCCTCTTCCGCCAGGTTCACCAGCTCAAAATAGGTAGTGAACGCCATGGCCATGTCATAGGCATCGGTGGGCGTCAATCGCGCAACCGCCGCCCGAAGGTTCTGCCGGGCGGCCGCATCGCCCGCGCGGCAGGCCTTTGCGAGGTGGCGCAGTTCTTCGACCAGGTCCAGCGTGCGTTGGCCCTCGAGCGCAACGATGACCTGGCCCAACTGCTCGCCCAGCCAGCGCACCATGTCGGCCAGGAAGGTCAGATTGTGGTCGCTGGTCTTCACGGGCTTATAAACCGTAGATCGCGCTGAACTTCCGGGTCAGATACGTGATGTAGGCTGACGCCGAGAGTGGGCCGCCCGTGGCGCGCTTGATGAGTTCGGCCGGCGGGTACTTGCGGCCATGCTGGTGCACGTGCGCGCGCATCCAGCCCAGCAGCCTGCTGTAGTCGCCGGCGGCCAGCGAATCGTCGAGACCCGGTGTCTCGGCCTGGGCGGCTGCAAAGAGCTGCGCCGATAGGATGTTCCCCAGGCTGTAAGTCGGGAAGTAGCCGATCATCCCGGCTGACCAATGAATGTCCTGCAGGCAGCCCATCGTGTCGTTTGGCGGTGTCACACCCAGGTACTCCTTCATGCGGGCGTTCCACACTTCTGGCATGTCGTCCACTCTTAAGCTGCCGTCGAGCACGCCGGTCTCGATCTCGAAACGGACCATGATGTGAAGGTTGTAAGTCACTTCGTCGGCTTCGACGCGGATCAGGCTGGGCGCCACTTTGTTGATGGCCCGGTAGAACGTCTCAAGTGATGTGTTGGCCAGGATTGGGAACGTTTCCTGCAGGCTGGGGAACCACGTCCGCCAGAACCACAGGCTCCGCCCAACGATGTTTTCCCACAATCTCGACTGCGATTCGTGCACTCCAAGGGATGCTCCCCGTCCAAGTGGCGAGCGCACGTATGCGGGCGACGTGCCCTGTTCGAACAGGGCATGGCCCGTCTCGTGCATGATTCCAAACAGACAAGGATTGAGAAAATCCTCGCTTACCCGGGTCGTCATGCGCACGTCATTGCGGGTGAAATTGATGCAGAAGGGATGGGCCGAGAGGTCAATCCGGCCGCGATTGAAGTCGTAGCCATACGCCCGCGCCACGCGCGCGCCGAACGCAAGCTGAGCGTCTTTGGGGAAGTGCTGGCGCACGCAAGCGTCACTCACAAGGTCGCTCCGCTCTGCAATCGCGCGCGCCAGCGGCACAGTCTGGGCGCGCAGGTCCGCGAAGATCGAAGCAACATCGCTGGTCTTGGTGCCGCGTTCATAGTTGCCAAGCAGGGCGTCGTACGGATGGTCGGTATAGCCAAGGTAATCGGCCGTCCGCCGCGCGAAGTCGAACATCGTTTCGAGAGACGTCCGAAACAGACTGAAATCGGCGGCTTTGCGCGCCGCGATCCAGTCGGCATGGGACTTCGCCTGGGCCCGCGCCCGTTCGGCAACAAACGCATTCGGGATTCGAGTTGCACGGCTCACGTCGTAGTCCGCGACCGCAACCAGGGCGGCCCGATCGTCGTCAGGATCTTCGCCGACCTCGGCCCGCGCCGCATCGATTAGCGCGCGCGTCTCCGTCGCCGTCTGCATTTGGTGGCTGAGCCGGCTCAATGTGGCGATGTGTTCGCCGCGCGTGCCGATGGCGGCAGGCGGCATATAGGTCTCGAGATCCCAGTTAAGGATTGACGTCGCGTAGTTCACATCCGCGATTTCGGCGAGGCGTGCGGACAGGGAATCAAAGGCGCTAGACATCCCCCCAATATAATCGCAGCCCCATGACCGAACGACTGTATCGACACGATTCATATTTGACGACGTTCACGGCACGCGTGCTCGAATGCCTGCCGAGAGACGCCGGGAATGCCGTCGTGCTGGACCGAACCGGATTCTATGCGGCGGCGGGGGGCCAGCCGTGCGACTTTGGGATGCTGGGGGGCGTGCCGGTCGTCGACGTGTCCGAGCGTGCGGACGGCGCCATTGTCCATGTTTTGGGCGCAAAACGCGACTTCGCGCCCGGCGACACCCTGACCGGGACGATCGACTTTCGCCGTCGATTTGACTACATGCAGCAGCACAGTGGTCAGCATCTGCTGTCGCAAGCCCTCGTTCGGACGGCTGGCGCGGAGACCCTGTCGGTGCACTTTGGAGATGAGGCCAGTACCATTGACGTGGATGCAGTTGCGCTTGGCGCGGAGAAGTTGGCGGCGCTGGAGGTTGAAGTCAATCGGGCCGTCCAATCAGATCTGGCTGTTGTCGTGCGTGAAGTGCCCGAAGCTGAGGTTGCCGCATATGGATTGCGCCGGCCGCCCAAAGTGACTGGGATGGTCCGCATCGTGGAGTTCGAAGGATATGACTGGTCGGCTTGCGGAGGCACACATGTGCGGCGTTCGGGGCAAGTGGGCGCAGTTGCGCTCGTGAAATCCGAAAAACGGAAGGGTGGCACGCGCCTGACCTTCCTGTGCGGCAATCGGGCCATCGTTCACCATCGGCTATTGAATGCGCAGGCAGTCATGCTCGGCGAACTCCTGAGCGTTTCTCCGCTCGAGGTCCTGCCTGCCTTTGAGCGCTGGCGTGAAGAAAGCCAGGCAGTGCGGACCCGGTTGAGTGAAGCGACGGAGCTGGTGCTCGATGCTGAGGCGGCCCGGCTCCGTGCCTCGGGCCGGCAAATAGGGGCGGAAAATTGGATCGTTGCCACCCTTGACGGCCGCGAACCAGATTCCATGCGCGCATTGGCCAAACGCCTGGTTACAGATGCGAAGACCGTCGTGCTGCTTGCCAGCGCCGGCCCGCGCACATTCTTCTGCTTTTCGCGCGCTCCCGATGCTATGTCGGACATGTCTGCCTTGCTTCGGGCCGCGCTGGCCCGCGTTGGCGCCAAGGGCGGCGGTTCGGCGTCGTATGCCCAGGGGGGCGGCCCGGCCGCAACCCGCGAGGCAACCGAGGCGATACTTGCCGCGCTGATTCCAGGCTGAATTGACGACAACAGGCGTTCGCCTGTATGATTGCTTCCGTGCAACGTTTGAAAACTCCCAACACCTCCGCGCGTATCTACGCTCACACTACCAGCGATGGCCTCAATATCGGCTGCATCGTCACCGACGACGGCGTCATCAGCATCGACCTGCCGCTGACCTTCGCTGAGGCGCTTGCCTGGCGAGCCGAGATCTCCCAGGTCACCGACAAGCCGCTTCGGGGCGCGCTCTTTACCAGCGCGCATCGCGTCTTCGGCGACGCGCTGCGCGCGTTGTCGCACAAGCCTGGCACTGCAATTCTGCCCGCGCTCGTGCACGAAACCGGCTTCAACCTGCTATACGCCCAACTGGAGCAGCAATTCCAAAACCGCCAGGGCGAACCCCTTTCGGCCGCGCAACTGCGGGAGCGGGGCGTGCTTCCCGAGATTACGTTTTCGGACTCGGCGACTTTTTCGATGGGCGGGAAGGACGCAGTTCAGTTTGATGTGACGCGGGTCGGTGGTTTTATGCCTGGCAGCGCTATTGTCAGCGTCCGCGGAAGTGACGTGGTGTTCACCGGTGATTTGGTCACCCGAGGAACGCCTCCGCCGATTGCAGGCGCCAGTAATATCGACGAGTGGGTGGAAGCGCTGGCCACCTTGAAGAAGAGCAAGGTATTCAAGACGCTTGTGCCCGGGATTGGCCCGGTTGGCGATTTGGGCGCCACCACGGAAACGGCCGAGTACATCAAGGCGGCCCAGGTGGCTGTTCGCAAGGTTCACCGCGCAAATCGATCGCGTGACGTGCTGGCGGTGGTTCTCGGCGACGTGCTGGCCCGATATCCAGCCGCGAACCGTGGTCTCGCCGCGCAGCAGCGGGCGCTTCGCGGTCTTGAGGCCTTGTTCGACGCACAGCCAGTCGTCCCGATCGAGGCGTGAAGCGTTTCTAAATTCAGCCTGAAAAACGGAATCGGGGGGCGCCTTGGCGCCCCCCGGTATCTCCGCCAAATCCTGGCCGTAAGGCCGGGGATCTGGGCGGAATTGCGATGCCAGCAGATTTACTTGCTGATACGCGCGTCGAGATAGGTCACAGCCTCGCCCACGGTGGTGATCTTCTGAGCGTCTTCGTCAGAAATCTCGCCGCCAAATTCCTCTTCGAAAGCCATGATCAGCTCGACCAGATCGAGCGAGTCGGCCTCGAGGTCATCGCGGAACTTGGCCTCCATGACGACTTTCTCGGCCGGAACGCCCAAGAGCTTGATGACCAGCGCCTTGACGCGCTCGTAGGTGGATTGATCTGCCATTTAGTTAGTTGCCTCCCTGTGATAGATTGTGCGTGGATTCTAACTCACGCCGTCGTGAACAGGGAAACACCTCTCGCCAACCGGAGTTACGCATGACCGACCAGAACCTATCCCAGCGGAAAGCCGACCATATCCGAATCAACCTGGAGCGCGATGTTGCGTCGCGAATCACGTCCGGCCTGGAAGCATGGCGCTTTGGGCACGAGGCGCTGCCGGAAATCGACCTCGCCGAAGTCGATCCTTCGATTGATTTCCTGGGTCGCCGTCTTCGCGCGCCGCTGTTGATATCCTCGATGACAGGCGGCACTGAAGAAGCGCAGCGGATCAATCTGAATCTCGCGGCTGCCGCGGAAAAGGCCGGAATCGCAATCGGCCTCGGCTCGATGCGGGCGGCCATCGCGCGGCCCGAAAGCGCGCCCACATTTCAGGTTCGAAGCGTTGCCCCAAATGCGATGATCCTGGCCAACATTGGCGCGGTGCAGTTCAACTATGGCTATGGGCCTGAAGAGTGCCGCAGACTGGTTGACCTGGCCGGCGCAGACGCGCTCATCCTGCATTTGAACCCGCTGCAAGAGGCTCTTCAGCCAGAGGGCGATACAAACTGGTCCGGTCTGCTGCGCGCGATCGAGCAGGTATGCCGTCAGCTTTCAGTGCCCGTCATCGCAAAGGAAGTGGGGTGGGGCATCTCGGAGCGAGCGGCCCGCGATCTCGCCAGCGCCGGCGTCGCGGCCATTGATGTCGCTGGGGCGGGCGGCACATCCTGGAGCCAGGTGGAAATGTACCGGGCACGGACGGAAACACAGCGCCGCATCGCCGCCGCGTTTGGGGACTGGGGCTTGCCCACCGCCGAGTCCATCCGGAATGTCCGTAGCGGGGCGCCGGCCTTGCCGATTATCGCCAGCGGCGGAATCGCCAATGGCGTGGAAGGCGCCAAGTGCATAGCGTTGGGCGCCGCGTTGTTTGGATTGGCCCGTCCATTTCTTCGGGCTGCCACCGAATCTGCGAGCGCTGTGTCGGACGAGATCGACGTAATCGTTGGTCAGCTGCGCGTGGCGATGTTTTGTGTCGCGGCCCGAAGTGTGAGCGAACTTCAGCGCGTCGCGCTGATCAGAAGCGGCGCCGCCTGATGCGTGCCGACGCTATACAATCCGGTCAGTGGACGCCTTAACGAACCCGGCGCCCTCGGAAATCCTTTCGGGCGTGGTTGTGTCCCGTCCGCCGATTCCGGTGGCTGAGCCCCTGCCGGAGCACTTGGCACGCGTCTCGGCCGGCGTGCGGGTGGCTGCGGCCCAGTTTGGGCCGAGCCTCGGAGATGTCGAGGGAAACCTTGCCCGAATTGATCGACTGATGGCGGAGGCTGCCCGGCACGCTGCGAATCTGGTTGTATTTCCCGAGTGCGCCATAACCGGGTATTGCTTCCCGGATCGGGCAGCGGCATTGGCGACGGCGCTCACTGACGATGATGCCGTGATCCAGTTGCTGGTTCAACGCTGCCGAGCGCATCATGTGGAGTGCGTTGTCGGCGCGCTCGTGCGGGCGGGTGATCATCTCCAGAACGCGGCGTTCCTGCTGGGTCCGGCGGGTGTGATCGGCCGGTACGACAAGGCGCATCTGCCCCATTTCGGCGCGGATAAGTTCGCCGATCCGGGGCGCACGGCGTTCCGCGTGTATCAGTGCGCGACTGGCCGGGTGGGAATGTTGATCGGCTACGACTTGAGCTTTCCCGAGGCTGCCCGCGCACTGGCGCTGGCAGGCGCCGAAATTATCGCGCTCCCGGCGGTTTGGCCTGGCGGCGCGGAAAGCGGTCCCGACATCCTAGCGCCCTCGCGGGCTCTCGAAAACCACATCTTTCTGGTCGCGTGCAACAGCGTTGGCGCGGATCGAGGCGCGCATTTCATCGGGCGGAGTTGCATCATTGGCCCGGATGGGCGGCGGCTCGCGGATGCGTCTCCGGATGAAGAGCACATCATCATTGCCGAGATTGAGCCCACGCTGGCCCGCAACAAAAGGATCGTCGTGGAAGCGGCTGAGTATGAGATGGACCTGTTCGCGGATCGCCGGCCTGACCTCTATGGTTTGGCCTGGAACTCATGACAGCAATTTTTCGGGTCCTCATCCTCTTCCTGGTCGTGCTTCTGGCGGTTGGTCGGCCTGTCCTGGGGAGTCCGCGGCGCCAAGAGCGACTGCCGGGGTTCGACGGGTATTGCCCGCGCATCGTCCGACCTGGAGACACGGTAACGCTCAGGGTGAGCGTGGCGAACAGCTCCGCAGCAACCGCTCGGGGGACCCTGACCGAAATCAGTGTTCCAGCCGGCCTCGTCCTGGACGAAGGCTCGGTTCGGGTTGTGCCGGGAGTTGGCGCCGGACGCTTTTTGGCGCGTTACGCCGCAAGCGCCAGCGCGGGGATGGTGTGGGCGTCCACCGATGCAGATGATGCGTGGCAATCCTATACCATGGTCGTGTCGGCCCGGGTTGCGGCAGCGGCCGTGGGCGAGCAACTGGCTGTCTCGGTAAGCAGGGACAGCGCCGGCCGCTTCATTCGCAGAGTCGATGGCGTGGTGTATGTCCAGGCAGGCGGCGCCCGCGCCCTTCCAACAGTAACGATCGTGGACATGGGCGTGCCAGAGACCTGCAAATCCGAACCGACGGTTACGCCAACGCCGACTGCAACGGCGACGCCCACCTCAACGCCGGCGCCGCCGCCTTACTTCGCGAAGCGAGTACTGCTTTCCGACGTGGAAGGCACGGCGTTCAGTCTGGCGGTGGTTTGCGTAATTGATCCGGGGCAGTCCGTCAATCGCCCGCCTGCAGCCGAGTATCTGGTCGACTTTGAGCTGCCAGCCAGTGCCCAAGTGGCTTTGGCGTTCGGCCCCAGTCCGAACATCGCCGGTGACGGCCGCATCGCGCGCTTTTCCGTCCGGCCTGGCGACTCGGCGGTCCGGGTGGCCGTCGCCATCCGCCCGGCGGCGGGCGAGCCGGCATGGCGAGTGCCGTTCGTCCCTGTCGTTCGGGTGACTGCGAATGGATTGGGTGACCTTTCCGAACGCTCTGCAGAGGCCGCCGCCGGATGCGACCCGGATCCGGCTCTTGTGCCGGCCTTGGTGTCGGCCGAGAAAGCAGGCCGGGCTGCGCGCGCCGGTGCTGGCGCTGCCGCTGCCGAGGCTGCCGTTGCAGCTCTGGCCCCAAGCATGGTGACTTCGCCACAACCTTCCATCACCGTAACGCCGACCTTCATTGGCAGGCCGACCGCGCCGGCGGGCCCAATCGCGCCCACCCAGGCCCCGCCCGCAACAAATCGAGATCCTCAAATGGTTGGAATTCTTCCCGATCCCAGGTCTATCATGCTGCCGCTTGTCACCGGCGCAGGCGTGGCGCTTGCAGCCCTTGCGTTCGCTTTCATTGCCCGCCGGCGAGGCGGGGACGAGTAAGAAATGCTGCCTGATTACCGTGTCCGCCAGCGCGACTTCCTTCTTGACATACTGCGCGCGATCACGTCCCGACTGGACATTGCAGAGGTGCTTAAGCTCGTCACCCAGGCGGCAGTCGACGTGATGTCGGGCAGCGCCGGCCTGATCACGCTTATCGAAGCTGATGGCGACTTGCGACTGCGTGACGCGGTTGGATTGCCGAAAGCCATGCTGGACACGCTCACCGCTGGCCTGGCCCGCTTGCGGACTGACGGTGATGGCGTCGGGGCGGATGACGCCCCAGGCACGGCGCTCGTTCGAGGACATGCGGCTGACCGCGCGACTGAGGCTCTCGAAGCGGTGCTTTCGCGCCTGGTGGGCCAGTTTGGCGTGGGGCACTACGAGTGGATTGCGCTGCCGCTTGAAATTGGCGAAGAAGTGCTGGGCAAGCTGTATGTGCTGCGCCGGCGGAGCGGGGAATTTTCCACCAACGATCGTCAGGTGCTGCAGAGCTTCGCTGACCAGGCGGCGGTCGCGGTGAACAACGCCCGCTTGTACGAACAGCTCAACGCCCAGAAACAGCGTTTGGATGCCATCCTCGAATCAACCGCAGACGGCGTGGTGATCATGGACAGCAACCATCGAATTGCCCTTTGGAACAAGGCGATGAGCAGCCTGACGGGGATCAGTGCGGCAACGTCGCTCGGCCACGCGTTCGAGGATATTGTCCACTTTGCTGACAAGCGCGCGGGCACGACCCTGGTCGAAGCCGAGGCGAATGGCTGGCCGCTGGTGGGATCCTCGCACCCGCTCTTTGTCGAGGGCGATATCGCCAGGAATGATGGCCGGCCCATCAGTGTGGAGATCACGTTCGCGCCGATCTTCGAGCGGGACGGGCGCCTGGTAAATATCGTCGCCAACGTCCGCGACATTACCCGCTTTCGCGAGGCCGATCGCATGAAATCGACCTTTGTCTCAGTCGTCTCGCATGAACTCAAGACGCCCGTTGCCTTGATCAAGGGATATGCGTCCACGCTTCAGCGCACCGATGCGCACTGGGATGCGGCTACTGTTTCGGAAAGCCTCAAAGTGATAGAAGATGAGAGTGATCGACTGGCCGAATTAATCGACAATCTGCTTGACGCGTCACGGGCGCAGGCTGGAAGCTTCAAACTTGTCCCGGTGGAGCTTGATATCGATCAGCTTGTCCGGGACGTTGTAGAACGGATCCGCCCACAGGCGCCCCGCCACACCCTTACCGCGGCTGTTCCCCCGGACCTGCCGCTGGTGTATGCCGATCATGCCCGCATCACTCAGGTGCTGACCAACCTGCTATCCAACGCTGTAAAGTATTCTCCAGAAGGCGGCGAGATCCGCGTGTCGAGCCGCGTTGCGCCGTCGGAGGTCATCATCTCAGTGGGCGATCACGGCCCCGGCATTCCTGCCGGCGAGCAGCCGCAACTATTCTCGCGCTTCCATAGGCTGGACAACGCCTTGACCCGACGCACACCCGGGACAGGATTGGGCCTCTTCCTGAGCAAGTCGATTGTCGACGCGCATGGCGGCCGGATCTGGGTCGAAAGCGACGGCCAACACGGTTCAACCTTCAGTTTCAGCCTGCCGCGGGCATGAGCCGGCCCTCGCGCAGCCGATACACGTGATCGGCGACCCCAACCACCTCGGTGCTGTGGGTGACCATGATCAGGTTACGTCCCGCTTTGCGAGTGAGTGTATCCAGCAGATCGAGGACGATTTGGCCCGTGTCGGCATCAAGATTGCCCGTTGGCTCGTCGGCCAGCACCAGGGCCGGATCGTTGACCAGCGCGCGCGCAATCGCCACCCGCTGCTGTTCTCCGCCGCTGAGCTTGTCCGGAAAATCTTTCCCGCGTCCGAACAGGCCAACCGCCTGAAGCAATTCGTTGGCCCGATCGCGCGCTTTGCGGGGTGAGGCCCCGGCGAGCTCGAGGGGCATGGTGACGTTTTCCAGAACCGTCAGAGTCGGGATCAAATTGAACGCCTGGAAAATAAAACCCATGCGTTGGCGGCGCATGAGGGTGCGCTCGGTGTCGCCCATGGCCGTCATTTCGCGCCCCTCGATCCATATTCGGCCCGATGTTGCGTCGTCTATACCGGCGATGAGATTCAGAAGCGTGCTTTTGCCTGAGCCGCTCTTGCCCAAAAGCACGTCAAATTCGCCGCGGGTGAAGGTGAGCGATACGTCGCGCAGCACGTGCCGCCTGGCTTCACCTTCGCCGTATGTCTTGGTCACGCCTTCGAGGCGTACGATTGGAACCTCAGTCTGGGACATGTGTCAAGTCTCCTGCGCCAACCCCGCCTCAGACAGGGTTTCCGTGCGGCTCCCGGCTGAGGTTGGCACGCTACGGATTCGAAGTCGAAAGTTCTGAGTACGTCCAACCGGCGATCAGCATCGGCTCAGCCCGCCCCAGTCCGCCGTTTTGTTCGGCTTTCCAGTAGCGTAACCAGGCCCGGCCGACGACCGTATCCTTTTCGATCGGACCACGGCTGCGCGAGTCGCCGCTACTGGAGCGGTTGTCGCCCATGACAAAGTACTGGCTGTTTGAGAGCATGACGGACCGATAGCGCGGATCGGTCCGGCCCTCGGTATCTGAACCGTCAGGATTGATGTAGGGCTCGGTCAGAGCGATGCCATTGATAAACACGCGATTCTGCTTGATTTCAAGTTTCTCGCCCGGAAGCCCGATCACCCGCTTAAAGCAATCCTGGCTTGACCCGTCCGGGCAGTGCAGGACGATCATATCGCCGCGCCGCAGACCCGACGCGTGGAAAAACGCCTTATCGATCAGAATGCGGTCGCCGGGCCGAAAATTCGGGACGGCGCTGGTCTGCTCGATGATGAAATTGCCGATAACGGCCTGGGAGAGCGTGAATACGACCAGGAACAGAACGATGGTCTCCACAATCTCGCGGAGTACCGTGCGGCCCGCGTGGCCCGCGGTGCGAGTTACGGCGCCAGTTGTCGGAAGCGCCGGTGGCGCTACCGGGTCGATCGTTGGCTCCATGCCTAGAACCAGCCCTTGGCCCGAAGATTGTCGAAGCTGGCGCGGGCGCTGTGGAGTTCACCCTTGGGGCAGCGGTCCTGTTCGACGACATGCCAATCGACGCCAGTCTCGTCGGATGCAGCCATAATCGGGGCGAAGTCGATCGACCCTTCGCCAACGATCTCAAAGGTCCGCGCGGCGTCCGTGCTCATGTCCTTCAGATGCACGAGCGGCGCCCGGCCGCTCAGCCGGCGCAGGTAGGCCGACGGATCAACGCCGGCATGGGCGGCCCAATAGACGTCCAGCTCGGACTTGACCAGCGCAGGATCTGACGCACCGAGCAGAATATCCAGGCCATACTGTCCGCCATATTGCTCAAATTCGAAATCGTGGTTATGGTGGAAGAACGTCAACCCAGCCGGGGCGCATTTTCGGGCGATGGTCTCGAGTTCGCCCGCCAGAGCGCGATAAGCGGCCGCGTCGCGGCGCTCGCCTGCGGCCATCCAGGCCAGGCCGAGGTAGCGCGCGCCAAGGGCGGCATAGGCGTCAATTTCGCGATCGAGCCCGTTTCGAATCGCTTCCAGGCTGACGTGGCCTGAAATCATCTTCAGGCCCAGGTCGTCCAGGATCTTGGCGAGATCGCGGGCCGGCATGTCGCCCAGGTTCCCGGCGCCTTCAATGCCCTTGTATCCGATTGCGGCGATCTGTTTGAGAGTGCCGACGAAGTCGGCCCAAGCTTTCACGGACAGTATAAAGTTGTAAGGCTAGTTTTCTCATGAGCGGGTTCCGGCCGATTGCATGGCGGCCTGCGATTGTAACGCTGATGTTCCGGGATGTTAGAATCTCCAACCGCTTCCGATTCAACATGGACAAAGACGCGCTCGAACTGCCGCTTTTCCCCCTGAACGTCGTGCTCTTTCCCGGGCAGACGTTGCCGCTGCATGTCTTTGAGCCGCGTTACCGGCTGATGATCAACCGGTGCATCGAGCGAGGCGAACCATTTGGAGTGGTGCTGGCCAGGGATGATGATCCAGACTCACCCTACGAAATCGGCACTGCCGCAAGGATTACTCAGGCGGAGCGGCTTGACGACGGCCGGCTGAATATCCTGACGGTTGGGGTCGAACGGTTCCATCTCACACAGATTCGAGTGAGCGACGACGACTATTTGATTGGAAGCGCCACGCCTCTGCCCTTCAAGGATGAAGACGCCGTGCCGAAGTCGCTTCGCCGTCGTGTCGTCATGCTGTTGCGCCGATATCTAAAGCTTCTGGCCCGCACGAGCGGCTGCCGCTTGAAGTTTCCCCGGATTCCCCGCGACGCGTCGAGTGTGGCGGTCTTTGCCGCGATCGTGCTCCAAATTGACCTGGAGGATAAACAGGAGTTGCTGAGTCTGGATAGTGTCGCCGACATCCTCGAAGAGGAGCTGGCGATCCTTGAGGACGAAGTATTTGCGTTAACGTTGATGACCCGGGCGCGGCCTGCGCCCGGGTTCCTCGGTGGAACGCTTTTTTCGCTTAACTGATCCTTCGCGCCGTCGCTGGCGCCACGGAAGGGATCAACTTCAACCATGAAAATCGTATTGGACGCGATGGGCGGCGACTTCGGCCCGGAGCCGAATGTGGAAGCGGCGATTCAGGCCGCGCGCGCATTTGGGCACGAGATTGTGCTGGTCGGCAAACAGGATCTCATTCGGCCCTTGCTCAATCAGCACAACACGGCGGGCTTGATGCTGCCGATCGTCCACGCGAACGAGGTCGTGGAGATGGATGAGCATCCCGCCGCGGCGGTCAAGGCCAAGAAAGACAATTCCATGAGTGTCGGGCTGCGCCTGGTGAAATCCGGCCAGGCGGACGCCTTTGTCACCATGGGAAATACCGGTGCCGCGATGGCGTCGGCGCTGTTCACGCTTGGGCGCATCAAAGGTGTTCATCGTCCGGCCATCTCATCGGCCATACCGACCACCCGGGGCTGGACATTCATGATTGATATCGGCGCAAACGCCGATTGTCGCCCGGAGTATCTGGTTCAGTTCGCGCTCATGGGAAGCATCTACTCCGAGCGGGTGATGCAGGTCCGCAATCCCAAAGTTGGGCTGCTTTCGAATGGCGAGGAAGAGTCAAAGGGCAGCGAACTCGTCCAGGCCACTCACCAGCTTCTTAAGGCATCCGGACTGAATTTCATCGGGAATGTCGAGGGCCGGGATATTCCGGTTGGCACCGCGGATGTAATTGTGACCGACGGCTTTACGGGCAATGTCGCCATCAAACTGATGGAGGGCATGAAAGAGATGATCGAGAGCCTGCTGAAGGATGCTTTCTATAGCAGCCTTCCGGCGAAGATCGGCGGCGCGCTCTCGCGCACCGCGATCAAGGCGACCCTTAAGTCGCGCACCAGTTACGAGGAGATCGGCGGTGCGCCGCTGCTTGGGGTGGATGGGGTCGTTATCATCGGACACGGGCGGAGCAAGGCGCCGGCCATCTTCTCAGCCATCAAGCGCGCCACAGAATCCGTCCAAAATGGTGTCGTCGATGCCATCGAGCGCGGGCTGGCCGCCGCGCCCCAGGGGGCTTGACCGGATCGAATGACCAGATCAAAACGGTTCTCCAGTCTGCGCACCAGCGCCAGAAAGGTCGCGACCTTCGCTGGGAACAAGTTCCGCGACGCGCGCGAACGCCGGCGGGATCGGCAGCGCGCGCCCGATCAGTTCAATCGGCGGGTTGTCGTCACCGGGCTGGGCGCGATTACGGTGCTCGGCCTCGACGTCGCCACCACCTGGGCGGGTCTCACGGCGGGCCGGAGCGGGATTGGCCCCATTACCCAGTTTGACGCGAGCGACCTGCCCGTGAAAATCGCCGGCGAAGTCAAAGGGTTTGATCCGCTCAAGTACAGCGAGCCCAAGGATGCCCGCCGCATGGCTCGGGTGTCGCACTTTGCGGTGGCCGCCGCGCAGGAGGCGATGAACGACTCGGGAATGCAGATTGGCAAGGATGTCCGACCTGATCGGGTCGGGGTGGTGATGGGCACCGCTCTCGGCGGGTTTGAGATGTCGCACTCGGGCATGCAGGAGCTTCACACAATGGGCTACCGGCGTGTGAATCCGTTCGCCCTGCCGGCCGCCTTGCCCAATGCGCCCGGTCATCACATCAGCACTCGCTTTGGCGCAAAAGGCCCGCTCAGCACCGTGGTGGCCGCTTGCGCTTCGGGCACCCAGTCGATTGGCGATGCCGCTGAAATGATACGGCGCGGCAAAGTCGACGCCGCCTTTGCCGGCGGCGTCGAAGCGACCGTCATCGACGGAGCGATTGCGGCCTTTTCCCTGATGCGGGTGCTCAGCACGAAGCACAATGATGACCCGGCCGGGGCCGGCCGCCCCTTCGACGCCACCCGCGACGGATTCTGCTTTGCCGAAGGCTGTGTGGTGTTGATGCTCGAAGACTATGACCGCGCCCGGGCGCGCGGGGCGAAGATCTATGCCGAATATCTGGGCATGGGCGTGTCATCGGACGCCCATCACATCGCGATTCCGGATCCAGATGGGGCGGGAGTGATCCGGGCGATGACCTGGGCGCTCGACGACGCGCATCTGCGCCCGCACGAGATCGACTACATCAACGCGCATGGGTCCGGCACAGTCGCCGGCGATCCAATCGAGACCATGGCCATCAAAACTGTATTGGGCGAGCACGCGTACTCCGTGGCAGTGAGCAGCACCAAGAGCATGGTCGGACACGCCATGGGCGCGTCGGGCAGCATTGAGGCGTTAAGCACGCTTCTGTCCATACGCGATTCCATCATTCCGCCCACGATTAACCTGAATACGCCGGATCCCGAATGCGACCTGGACTACGTCCCGAATGTCGCGCGCAGGGCCGACGTCAATATCGCGCTGTCCAACTCGATCGGGTTGGGCGGGCAGAACGCAACGATTGCGTTCGGGAAGGTCTGACTCCGCATGCGTATATCCGCCGACGACGCCAAAATCAAACGCAACGCGCTCATCTCGCGGGCCATCATCATCGGGTCGCTCGTGGTGATTGGCGCCTTGTTTGTCCTCTCGCTGCCCGGCACCAACTTCCTGACGCGCGACCCCGAAACGTTCCAGGTCATATATATCGGCATGATCGCCTTGATGGTCATTGTCTTCTTCGTCTCGCGGGTGGGGTTGGTCTACGCCAATCGCTATCTTTCGCCGTTCCGGCCCGAGCGTGTATTGCGCGAGGGGTTGAAGGGCCTGGATCGCAAGTTCGCGCTCATGATCTTCCGCAAACCGGTGGATTACTATTTGCTGGATCCGGGCGGCGTCACCGTGTTTATCTGCCGCGGTCAGCGCGGTCTGGCGACTTACAAGGACGGGAAATGGAAGCGCTCGGGCGGCGGCCTGTCCGCTTTTTTTGCGAGTGAGGAGCCCCTCGGCGATCCGTTCGTCGACGCCACTGCGGCAATGACCCGCATCAGCGCCGTTCTTGCGGAGAAAGCGCCTTCGATCAAGGTCCCGATTCAGGCTGTGGTTGTATTTACCCACGCGGAAGCCAAGCTGGATATCGAGCCGTCACCGATTGCCGTCATGCGTCCGGGTGAACTCAAGGACTACCTGCGCGGCGCGGGAAAGCGCCGTGACCTGCCCACGTCGGTTCAGCGCCTCGCGCGCGCTGCTCTGGACGCGCCTGAGATTCCCGCGGCAGAGCAGGCCTGACGCCGCGATGCCGCGCTGTTGTTGCTGATCATGCGACCGCGAATACCGCGCGGCATTATTGCCGCGATCGTCTTCTTTGCGGCGGCCACGATGGTCAGCGGCCTGGCCGCCGTGTCCCTGGCCACGCCCGGAGGTCCGCTGGAGCCCATGTGGATGGTCAATCCTCGTGCGCGGTCTGGATTCGAGGCGATGGGCCCCTGGGCGATTGCGTTATTGGTGGGTTTGTGCGGCTGCTGCGCGTTTGCGTTCTGGGGGATGGCCAGCCGCCGCAAAGGCGGCTATGTTGCCGCGCTTGCGATCCTGGGGGCGAATCTCGCGGGGGATCTGTTTGCCGGGATATCCGGCGCTGAAACGCGGGCTTTGTTGGGCGTGCCGATTGTCCTGGCGCTACTGGCGTATCTTCTTTCGTCACGCGTTCGAAGATACTTTGTTGCGACAAGTCGGCCGTTGAATCCGACGGAATCAATCAACACGACTTCGTAAATCGACGAATACGTAACTGGGGGTCAACATGGAAAGCAAGGTGGCGATTGTGACCGGAGCCGGGAGCGGCATTGGCCGTGCCGTTTCGTTGGCGCTGTTGAAAACGGCTGGCGGGTCGTCCTGGCCGGGCGCCGGGATGACGCGCTGAAAAAGGCGATTGAGGAGTCCGGTGTGGCGGCCGGGCAGGCCGAGGCGGTGCCAACCGACCTGCGCGATCCGGCCGCGATCGCGGCGCTCTTCCGGCGCGCGGGGGAGGCGTTTGGCCGGCTCGACCTGCTGTTCAACAATGCGGGCATCAGCGCGCCCGGCCTGCTCGAGGACATCAGCCTTGAACAATGGAAGTCGGTGGTGGACACCAACCTGACGGCCGCATTTCTGTGCACCCAGGAAGCTTTCAAGATCATGAAAGCCCAGACGCCGCGCGGCGGCAGAATTATCAACAACGGCTCCGTTTCCGCATACACGCCGCGACCGAATTCCGCCCCCTACACCGCTACGAAGCATGCCATCACCGGTCTGACCAAATCCACGTCACTTGACGGACGCAAGTACGACATTGCCTGCGGCCAGATTGACATTGGCAATGCCATGACCGATATGGCGATCCCCATGACCCGGGGTGTGCCCCAGGCCAACGGCGAGATTGCGGTCGAACCGGTCATGGATCCTGAGCATGTCGCCAACGCCGTGCTGAACATGGCCAGTCTGCCGCTGGACACCAACGTCCTTTTTATGACCATCATGGCAACCAAGATGCCGTATGTCGGCCGGGGATAGCGCGGCGGCAGGGCAACGCATTGCATCCGGATCGCCGCGTGCGCTCTGGCGCGGCGTCGCGTCGCTGACCTTGCTGCGCTTCGCCGGCGACACGGCCGTTCGCGCGCCGGTGCCCTTTGTCATCTTTATCGCGGCTTCCTACGGGGCGCTGCCCGAAAGCGCGGGCTGGTTCGCGGTGGCGCTTGGGTTATCCGGCCTCGTTTCGCCTCTCGTGAGCGTCATCGAGCGGCGCGTCGGCGCGCGTCGGTCCATAGTGATCTCGACCGCGATCTTCGCGGGAGGCTGTTTTGCCCTTGCGTTTGCGCCTTCATTTCCGATTGCCCTGGCATTGTGCGTTGTGCTCGGACTTGGACGGAGCCTGATCGGCCCGCAGGCTCAGGCCTACGTCGCCGACACCGTTCCGTATGCCCGGCGCGGGACCGTCCTCGGCGTGCTCGAACTCGCCTGGGCGCTCGCCTGGATCGTGGGTGTGCCCGCCTTCGGCTTTCTGATTCAGCGGGCCGCGTGGTGGGTGCCATTCTCGGTCATCGGCGTGATCAGTCTGATCGGCACATGGGCGACGCTTCGGTTTGCGATCACCCGGGACCACGCCCGCGCGCTCGCCGCGGGCCCCACTTCGGGCGGGCTTGCGGCCGTCCTGCGCCATGTTCCGGCTCGGCGGGTGCTGCTCTCAAGCTTCTGTCTGATGATTGCCATCAATCTGACCGTCGTCGTGTATGCACCCCATCTGGTGGCGCAGTTTGGTTTGACGGCGGAGCGATTGGGCGTCATATCGATCGTTCTGGGCGTGGCCGATGTGGTGGCCGAGGGGCTGATCATCTTTGCCCTGGACCGCATCGGCAAGCAGCGTTCAGTGTTGCTTGGCCTTTTGGTCATGGGCGCCGGCCTATTCGGCTTCCTGGCGGCCGGGTTGAACCTGCTCGCCGCCATGGCGTCGCTGTTTTTGGTTTTTCTCGGTTTTGAGTACGCTGTCGTATCGAATCTGCCCGTGGCCAGCGAGGTCCTGCCCGGGGCGCGCACGGCGATGATGGGCAGCTTGAGCGGGGTCAACTCCATCGGCCGCACCCTGGCGGCATTGGTGGCCATTCCGTTGTACGCTGCAATCGGCCTGAGCGGAGTCTTGGTGATCAGTTTGTTCGCCCTGGCGCTTGCGGCGCTGGCGTTCTGGTCGGTGAAGTTGGACGAAAGACCGCACAGAATCGAGGCTTACGCCGCAGACTAGAGCCGATCCTCAAAATGCCTGGCGAGATCACACTCCCCGCGCGTCGCGCGGGGAGTGTGATCTCGCCAGGCATTCCACCCGCATCATGACGGGCCGGTCGGGATTCAACGTGATCATGGGGCGAATACCCATCGGCCGATCGTCTACCGGCGTCAGTCTGAATTGCCGGGCGATCGTGGCCAGAATGATCTGCGCCTCGAGAAGGGCAAACTGATTGCCGATGCAGACGCGCGGACCGGCCCCAAAAGGGATGTACGCGCCGCGCGGGATCGCCCGCTCTGCCGCCGGCGCAAAACGATCAGGGTCAAAACCGAGGGGATTTGCCCACGCGCGAGGATCGCGATGCGAGGTGTACGGGCAGATCATCACCCATGTCCCGGCCGCAATGCGGAACTCGCCCAGGTCGACGCGCTGGCGCGCCTCGCGGCCAATGACAAACGCCGCCGGATACAGCCGCATGGACTCCTTGAATACTTGAAGCGCCCACGGCAAGCGCTCCAGGTCTCCAAACGCCGCCAGCCTATCCTCAAGCGCGACTTGCGCTTCTGTCCGCAGCCGTTCAGCCGCCTGAGGGTATTGGCCGAGCAGGTGAAACGTCCAGGTCAGCGCCGTGGCGACGGTTTCGTGGCCGGCCACGATGAGGGTGATCGCTTCGTCGCGCACTTCATCGTCTGAAAGGCCGCTGCCATCGGCGTCGCGCGCGCCCATCAGCATGTCGAGCAAGTCGGTATGCCCGCCTGGTGAAGCGCGCCGGGCGCGAATCAGGCTGCGCACAAAGTGATCGACCTTCGCGATCGCTTCCAGGCCGCGGACCTTGCCTGGCGTCAACCGATCAAGTATGGGCAGGGATACTCGGCCGGACTGACGATTGATGAAATCGAGCGCGATTTCGATGTCGTCGCTCAGCCCCGCGGCATCAAGGGCAAAATCAGTGTCGAAGAGTGTCAGCCCAATGATCCGAAGCGTGAGTGTTTTCATCGCCTGGCCAACGTCCAGAACGTCGCCGACGCGCCAGCCCGCGACCGCCTCGGATGCGAGTGCGGCGATGGTATCGGCATAGGCGGCGATTCGTCGATGCTGAAAGGCGGGTGCGGCAAGCCGGCGATGCCGCCGCCAGGTCGCATCTTCGTTGATCAGCAGGCCATTACCCGTCAGCGCGCCGATCACGCGCACTGCCGGCATCTTCCGGAATGCGTCTGCCTGTTCGACAAGCACCCTCTGGGCAAGATCAGCCCGGTTGATGGACACAATTCGGACCGGGCCGGCTGAGAATTGGGCAATGTCGCCTGCGGCCTGGCTGAGTGTCAGCAGGAATCCACTGGGGTTGCGCAGCACATCCCGCAGCGCGGACAAATCGGAACGCACCGCCGAGCGGGGCGGGGCGCTGAGCTGGGACAGTGTCATTCGGCGACTCGCATCGCCAGCGCGTCCAACCCCAGAAGGGATGGTTCCAGGGGCAGGGCAGGGTATTCAAATCGTCCCAGGGCGAAGTGGGCGTGGGCCAAATCGATGCCGGATCCGGAGGGTTCAGTCGCCCGGCGAAAGGCTTCCAACGTTGGGTCGATGTCCGAAGGCGAGCGCATGGGAATGTCGGCGTGTTTGGCGCAGGATTCGGTCAAAGACTACTGGCCGAGCGCCGGCTGATGTTACCATTGCCAACATGGTATTGCGACCGCCCGCGGGGGCTCAGGGACTCATTGGAAAGCGCGTGGATGTGCTCGATAAAGGCTGGATTGAGCTCCAGGACATCATGGGCGACGACATGGCGATCGTCAGCGCTGCCCGGGTGTCATTTCTCGGCGAGAGCAAAGGCGAAGAGAAGGACAAACGCCTCCTTTTTCGCCTGCTGAAGGATCGGCACACCAGCCCATTCGAGCAGGTCGAGTTCAAGTTCCGGGTGCGCGCCCCGGTTGTGACGTGGTGGCAGTGGGTGCGCCATCGCACATGGCAATTCAATGCGCAGTCCGGACGGTACACGCCATTCGATGAGGACGCCTACTACGTGCCTGAAGTCTGGCGAAAGCAGTCGCCCTCCAACAAGCAAGCCAGCCTGGGCGAGCTCACAATTGACGAGGGAAAACCCTTCTTTGAGGCGCTTGCGCGGCACTACGAGGAAGGGCATCGCCTGTATCGCGCGGCGCTCGACGCTGGTATCGCACGTGAGATGGCGCGCGTGTTTTTGCCAGGGTTCGCGGTTTATTACACCTGGGTGTGCAAAGTCGACGCCCACAACCTGATGCACTTTCTTCGGCTGCGGATGGCCGACGACGCGCAGCATGAGATTCGGGTCTATGCCCAGGCCATCTATGATCACTTCTTCAAGCCGGCTCTTCCCTGGACGGCCGAAGCGTTTGAGAAGTATCTATTGCCGGCGCCGGCCGGGGCGTCCGAAGCGGCGGCGTGACATCATCGCCCCGGCTTGCCCTCTCAACAGCGGTCCGCAATGAGCGGACCAGCCTGACCGAGATTTTTCTCGCCGCGCCGTTCATCATCGTGACGGCGAGCTATGTGCCGGTTCTGGCGGCCCGCCTGGGCGCTACGCCGCTCCTGCTCGGGGCGATTACCTCGGGATCAGCTCTGGTTCTGGCGCTGGCCGCGGCGCTCGGACGCTGGTGGAGCACCCGGCCGCTGGGCGACATCCCGCGTCTGTTGATCCCCCTGAATATCAACCGGCTGCAGTTGGCGTTCATTCCACTTGTTCTGCTGCTTCCGGCATATCGGGCCGAGGCCCTGGTGATCCTGGTCCTGGCAATGAGCCTGTTTGGCGGACTGGGCAATGTCACGTTCGCGATGCTGCTGCCGCGCCTGACCACCCGCGACCGTCTCTCGGCGCTTGTTTCTTCCCGTTGGACGGTGCTCGGGGTTGGCATGGCAATCTTCACCCCGATTCTTGCGGCCATTCTGGATGCGCTGCCACTGCCGTGGAACTACGTTGCAGTCTGCGCCATCGCCGGCATCTTCATTGCAGCGAACAGCGTACTGCTTGGGAAGGTCACTTATGGTCCGCGCACGGAAGCAGTGCACGAGTCGAGTGCTCCCAGGCTGAGCGCGCGGGAGATTTTGCGGCATGGCCCGGCGGCGACTTATCTGCTTCTGACCTTCGCCATGCACTTTTCGCTGAACGCGGCATCGCCGCTGATCACCCTTCGGCTCGTGCGGGACCTGAACGCGACCGATTCGGACTTTGGTTGGTACACCGCCGCGACATGGGCGGCCATCGCGATTGTTGGGCTGATAGCGCCTCGTCTGGTGCGCCGGGTCGGCACCGGGCGGATATTCGGGCTGTCCGGCCTGGTGTTCGCCTTCCACACACTCTTGCTGGCGGTCAGCGCCTCGCTCCCGCTGACATGGGTGGCAGGTCTCATCAATGGCGTCGCGACGGTGCTCTTTCAGGTGACCGCGTTTACGCTGTTGACCGAGACGGCCCCGCCCGGCAACTACGAAGGTTACGTGCCGCTGCAGAACCTGGTCTTTAACCTGGCGATTTTTGCGGCGCCCCTCGTCATGACTGGCCTCGTGAGCGCGGGCATGACACCCCAGGCTGGGCTGCTGATTTGCGTCGTGTTGCGCCTGGCTGCTGGCGGGGTATCCTTTTTCAAGCTGCGCCGCGTCGGCGTGTAATGAAACCTCGAAAAACACGCGTGCCCGGCTCCGCCGGGCACGCGTGTTTTTCGAGCGGGTCCTCCGGGTAGCTAGTAGTACAGCCCCCAATTGGCGGCGGCCTGGTCTTCCATCATGGTCGGTTCCCACATCTCAAGACCCATTTCGACGGTGGTGGCGCGCATGGCGGCCTCCTGGGCCTTGTTTCGCACTTGCTCGATCATCGCTGGCCCGTAGGGGCAGAACGGCGTCGTCAAGATCATCGTCACTTTGACGGTGTCAGGCGTCCATTCGAACTTGCGGATCAGGCCAAGCTCGACCACGCTCATGCCAAGCTCCGGGTCGTAGACTTCGCGCAGGGCTGTCCGAGTCGCCTCTTCAATCGCGGCGTATTCGATGTTAGCGGGCATGGCCGCGGGAGCGGCGTCGGCGTTTGTTTTCTCAGTCATTTCTTGCAGAACCTCGCGCAGGATTATAGCGGCCACGTCTGAGACGCGGGTGAAGGTCGTTCGGCGGCCTATTTTCGGGTCCGGCTGCGCGCCGGACCCGGTCGAGACTTGGCCGGCTTGCCCTGGCGATACGCTACGACATCCCCGGCTTCCCCGCTGGCGGTCTCGACTGCCAGGGAGTCTCGGGCCGCCGCTGCGCCAAGTTTGCGCCAACGTTCCCATTCGGGCGTGCTGTCATCGATGTCCATCACCTTTTGGCGCAGCGCAAGAATCTGATCGCGCAGCATAGCCGCCTTTTCAAATTCGAGGTCCTTGGCAAGCTGGGTCATTTGCTTCTCGAGCTCGAGCAACAGCGCCTGGGCCTCGTCCTTGGGTAGATTGTCGAGGCTGAATCCGCCCGTGCCCTTGTTCGCGTCGTAGCCGGGCCCGGCTTCCTCGACCCGCATCCGCTCCGTCAGGTCGTGGATCGCCTTATGGATTGACACAGGCTCAATTCCATGGGCGAGGTTGTGGGCGACCTGCTTCTCGCGCCGCCGATCGGTCTCTTCGATGGCCCGCTTCATCGAGTCGGTCATTTTGTCGGCATACATAATGACTTTTCCGCTGACGTGGCGGGCGGCCCGGCCGATGGTCTGGGTGAGGGCGGTCTCGCTGCGCAGGAATCCTTCCTTGTCGGCATCCAGAATTGCGACCAGCGACACCTCCGGCAGGTCGAGACCTTCGCGCAACAGGTTGATGCCAACCACCACGTCATATTGACCGCGCCGCAGGTCGCGAAGAATCTCAACGCGTTCGACAGTCTGGATTTCGCTGTGCAGGTACTGCACCCGGATGCCAATATCCTGAAGATAACTGGTCAAATCCTCGGCCATGCGTTTGGTCATCGTCGTGATCAGAGCGCGTTCGCCCCGGGCGGTCCGCTCCCGGATCTGGGCGACGACGTCGTCAACCTGGCCCTTGGCCGGCTTGACCTCCACCGCGGGGTCAACGATGCCGGTCGGACGGATGACCTGTTCAGCGATGACGGCGCTGTGCGCCCGTTCATACGGCCCTGGTGTCGCGCTGACGAAAACCGCCTGGCGAAAGCGCTGTTCGAACTCGCCAAATTTCAGCGGGCGATTGTCGAGCGCGCTGGGCAGGCGAAAACCAAAGTCCACCAGCACTGACTTGCGGGCCTGGTCGCCGTTGTACATCCCGTTCACCTGCGGGATAGTCATGTGGCTTTCGTCCATAAAAAGGAGAAAGTCGTCGGCAAAGTAGTCCATCAAGGTGAACGGCGGCGTCCCGGGCGCCCGCCCATCGAGCAGCCGGCTGTAGTTTTCAATGCCAGTGGTGAAACCGACCTCGCGCAGCATTTCGAGGTCATAGCGCGTGCGTTGCTCCACCCGTTGAGCCTCGATCAGCTTGTCATGCTCCTTGAACCAGGCCACTCGTTCGACGAGCTCCTGTTCGATGTCGAGGATCGCCTTCTGGAGCTTCTCCTGGGGGGTGACGTAGTGCTTGGCGGGGTAGATCTCGATCTGCTCGAGCTCATTCACAATCTCGCCGGTCAACGTATCGATCTCGACGATCCGTTCGATTTCGTCGCCAAAAAAGGACACCCGGTAGGCGGTCTCAGCATAGGCAGGCTGGACTTCAAGCGTGTCACCCCGCACGCGAAACTTGCCGCGCGCGAGCGTCACATCATTGCGCTCATATTGAATCGACACGAGCAGGCGCAGGATGAGCTCGCGCCGGCGAGTCTCACCGCGCTGCAGCTTCACCACAAAGCGGCCATAGTCCTCCGGGTTGCCCACGCCGTAGATACAGGACACCGAGGCGACGATGATGACATCGCGCCGGCTGACGAGGCTGCTCGTCGCGGCCAGCCGCAGCCGGTCAAGCTCGTCGTTGATTGACGAATCCTTCTCGATGTACAGGTCGATCCGGGGCACGTAGGCCTCGGGCTGGTAGTAGTCGTAATAGCTGACGAAGTACTCCACAGCGTTTTCGGGAAAGAACTCCTTGAACTCGGAGTAGAGCTGGGCCGCCAGGGTCTTATTGTGAGCCATCACCAGGGCTGGCCGCTGGGTGCGTTCAATGACCTTCGCCATGGCGAAGGTCTTTCCCGTGCCGGTGGCGCCGAGCAAGGTCGTGTAGCGGTTGCCGGCTGCGAGGCTCTTGACAATATCGTCGATGGCCTGGGGCTGATCGCCGGTCGGCTCGAAGGGAGAGTGGACTTTGAAATCCGCCATGGCGCGATTATAGAACGAATGTTCGCTTTTGCTGGATGTCGGGAGAAGCAACAGGCCCCGGCGAAGCCGGGGCCTGTTGCTTCTCCCGGGAAATGCCGGCGAAGCGTACAATTCAAGCATGCGCACCCGAGAAGAATTGGAACGCCTTGAGGCACTGACCCTCGCGCCGTTTGCATGCCGCAGCGCCGAATCGCGTGGGCGGGCCTATCCTGACTCGGAGAAACCCTATCGCACCGCTTTTCAGCGTGACCGCGAGCGTGTTGTGCACACGACCGCGTGGCGGCGGCTGCAGGGCAAGACGCAGGTCTTTGTCGTTACAGAGGGTGACTACTATCGCACCCGGATTACCCACACGCTCGAGGTCGCCCAGATTGGACGGACCATCGCCCGCACGCTTGGGGCAAATGAGGACCTTGTTGAGGGGATCTGCCTGGCTCACGACCTTGGCCACCCTCCGTTCGGCCATTCCGGCGAAGGCACCTTGAATGAGTTGATGTCTGACTTTGGCGGCTTCAACCACAACCAGCATAGCTTTCGGGTGGTCACGGAGCTTGAGAGCCGCTATCCGGACTTTCCCGGCCTCAACCTGACCTACGAGATGCGGGAAGGCATCGTCAAGCACGAAACCGACTACGACGTCGTCGCCGAACATGACTACGAGACCGACAAGCGCGGTTCGATTGAGTCTCAAATCGCCTGTTACGCCGACGAGCTCGCTTACAACGCCCACGACACCGATGATGGCCTGCGAGCGGGCCTGCTCGATTGGGATGAAGTATTGGGGCAAGGCTGGATTCAACGCGCCGCCGCCGAAGCCGGCGTTCCGCCCGACGCGCCGTTTGGCGACATGGTTCGCCATCGCACGATTCGCCGCCTGATCAACGTTATGGTGGGTGATCTTCTAACGCAATCGTCTTCGAATCTGACCGGGGCGGGTGTTGAGAGCGTAGCCGACGTGCGGCGGCATCCGGTGAACTTGATCGCTTTTTCCGCCCAGGGCAGTGCGATGAATACTGAATTGAAGTCTTTCCTGTATGCCCGGATGTATCGCCATCCGCGTGTGCTGCGAATGCACAACAAGGCAGGCCGGGTATTGCGCGACCTGTTCACCGCCTTTATGGACGAGCCGGCGATGCTGCCGGCAAGCACTCAGGAGAAGTACGCCGGTTTGTCGACGGCGCAACGTGTGTGCTACTACATTGCGGGCATGACGGACCGATTCGCTCTTGATGAGCACGCCCGCCTGTTCGACCCGCGCGAACGGGTCTGAGCGCGTTTGACAAACCCGGCGAGATCGTTAACATTGGGGTTCCGTTGACGGACGCCAGGCGGTGATTGGAGATCAAAGATGAAAGCCCTGCTTCGAATCGCCCATGCAATCGACGGGGTGAGTGAACGCCTCGGTTCGGTCAGCAGTTTTATCGTCGTGCTTCTCATTTTCGTGGGCTTTTTCAACGTCGTCATTCGCTACATCGGTCGTTTCACCAATTCTGACGTCTTTGGCGACATTACACGGCTCCTGTTTGGGCAGGCGCGCTCCGGGAATTTCGTCACAGAGGTGCAGTGGTATCTGTTCTCGCTGCTTTTCTTTCTCGGATTTGGCTACATTCTGAAACATGGCGTCAACGTCCGGGTTGACTTTCTGTACACCAAATGGTCGCCGAAGCGCCAGGCGCTGGTCGACTTCCTCGGAACGCTTCTGATCCTGATTCCGTTTTGCGTCCTGGGGATCTATGTCACGCTGGTGCCGGTGCTGTTTTCTTGGGGTTTCATCTCACGTGGCTCCGCCCAGGACATCTTCGATTTCCTCGCCAAGGGCTCTTTCACCGGCTTGATGGAGGGTTCGCCCGATCCGGGCGGACTGCCCCGCGCCCCGATTCGCTCGTTCATCATTGTCGCTTTCTTGCTGATGCTTCTGCAAGCGGTTTCGCAATTAATAAAGTACTACGCCGTGTTGCGCGGGCAGACCGAAGTGCTCAGGGAAATCCGCGCGGATGAGACGCCCGAGGCAGAAGCGGTCATCGCTGAAGTCGCCGAGCGCGCAAAAAAGATTATCAAGTCCTGATCGAGGAGTCACACCCTGATGCTGTCACAAATCGCTTCTGGATCCGGATATGAATGGCTGGCGATCGCGATGTTCGCCGGCTTTTTCCTCATCTTGATGACGGGCTACCCGGTTGGTTTCAGCTTTGCCGGCACGGCCATGGTCTTCGGGTTGGTCGGGATTGCCCTGGGCGCCTTCAACTTCCAACTTGTCCGGCTTCTGCCGGGGAAGTGGTTTGGCACGATGTCGGATGTGCAGCTTATCGCGATTCCATTTTTCATCTTTCTCGGCTCGATCCTCGAAAAGTCGGGGATCGCGGAAGAGATGTTGGAGACGGCCGGCATTTTGCTCGGTGGCTTGCGCGGAGGCCTGGCTCTGGCCGTCGTGATCGTAGGTACATTGTTGGCCGCTACGACTGGCGTGGTTGCCGCGACGATCATCGCAATGGGCATGATCTCGTTGCCGACCATGTTGAAGTATGGCTACGACAAGAAGCTGGCCACCGGGACCATCATGGCCGCGGGCACGCTTGCCCAGATGATTCCGCCCAGCCTGGTGTTGGTGTTGCTAAGCGATCAGATCGGTGTGGGCGTGGGTGACCTCTTTGCTGGCGCAATGATTCCGGGCCTGCTTCTGTCGGCCAGCTATGGAATCTACGCGCTGGTTGTAGGCGCGCTTCGACCGCACATGGCGCCGGCGCTGCCTTTGGCCGCCCGAGATATTCATGGCCGAGCCTTGCTCGTCAAGGTCCTAAAGGCATTTGTCCCGCCGGTGTTGCTCATCCTCATGGTGCTGGGGTCTACATTTGCCGGTTTGGCCACACCGACGGAATCGGCGGGTGTGGGGGCTGTGGTGGCCTTGGCGCTTGCGCTTGTCCGAGGCCGGCTTTCCTGGCGGGTCATTCGCGAGGCCGCAAATGCGACCATGCGGACCACGACGCTGGTCATCATGATTTTGTTCTGCTCAACATTCTTCACCCTGGTGTTTGGCGGGCTCGGAGGTGACAAGTTCATCATCAACGCGCTGGCCAACCTGCCTGGCGGACTGGTGGCTTTCGTCGTCGTCGCCCACATTTCCATTTTCCTGCTGGGTGTGTTCCTCGAGTTTGTGGAGATCACCTACCTGGCCATGCCACTTTTGGTGCCCGCCGCCGAACTCATCATTGGGCGCGGCGACTACGGCATGGTTTGGTTTGGGATCATGATGGCCGTCAATTTGCAGATTGCCTTCATCTCGCCACCGGTAGGATTCTCGCTTTTCTATATGCAAAGCGTGGCGCCCAAGGACAAGATCAGCACCGCCGACATCCACCGTAGCGCGATCCCGACGTCCTCATACAACTGGTTGCGCTCGTTATCGTGTCGCTCATTCCCCAGTTGTCGACCTGGCTGCCATCAGTCCTTTACCCCACACCGGGAGGACCGTAGAGAGTTTGCTGGATGTGATAACCCCCGGCGGAGCCGGGGGTTATCACATCCAGCAGGAACCCCTTACTTGACGGTCCCGAACACAAAATTGGCAAAGGTGTTCTCGGCCAGCTTGTGATACTTGTAGCCGCTAAGCCGGTAAGCGTTCCAGCTCTCGTGGATCTTCTTTACGTCCGGATCCTTGGCCGCCTGCTCGTCAAGCAACTCGAAAGTCGCCTTGCGCGCGGCTTCCATGATCTCGTTCGAGAAGGCTTTGAACTGCACGCCATCCTTGACGAGGCGGTCCAACGCGTCGGGCGCTTTGGTATCGTAGCGCGCGGGCATGATCGTGTTCGCCTCGTGGGCGGCGGACTGGATCATCTCCTTGTACTCGGCGGGGAGCTTGTTGAACTCGCTCAAATTGACCTGGACTTCGAGGGTCGGAGCGGGCTCCCACCAGCCGGGGTAGTAGGCGATCTTGGCGACCTTGTTGAACCCCAACTTCTCATCGTCGTAGGGGCCCACCCACTCGGCCGCATCTACCGTGCCGGTCTGCATTGCCTGGAAGATTTCGCCTCCGGCGAGCGTGATGACGTTCACGCCGAGCTTGGCCATTACCTGGCCGCCGATGCCGGGGATGCGCATCTTAAGACCCTTCAGGTCGGCCGGCGTGTTGATTTCCTTGCGCCACCATCCGCCCCATTGACAGCCAGTATTGCCGGCAGGGAAGGCAACGATGTTGAACTTCTTGGCGTAGACCTCGTTAATGAGCTTCAGCCCGCCGGCCTCGAAGAGCCAGGCATTCTGCTCTTGCAGAGTCAGACCAAACGGCACGGCGGTTGCAAAGGCGCACACCCAGCTCTTGCCGATGTAGTAGTACGCGGCGGTATGTCCCGCCTGGACAGCTCCCTGTGACACTGCGTCCAGAACGGCCGTGCCGGGCGAGCCCTGGGGATCGCCCGCCGGGCGCGGAGTGATCTTGAACTTGCCGCCGGTCAGCTTTAGCATGCGCTCGGCGAATACTTGTGCCCCGCCATAGATCGTATCCAGCGAGATCGGCCAACTGGTGGCCATATTCCACTCGAAAGTCTGCGCAGGACCGACTACCGCAGGCGCCTGGGTCACGGCGGGCTTGTCTTCCGGTTTGGCCGCCGTAGCGGATGGCGCGGGCGTATTCTGAGTCGTGCAGGCCGCGCCGATCGCGGCCGCTCCTCCAAATACGGCGCCTTTGGCGGCGGTTTTTAGAAATTCACGGCGTCTCATTGTCAAGGTCCTCCCATCTGGAAATCGGATGCCCGAGGTGCGCCACGGCCCGACGCAACCACGAGCTGCTGGATCAACACACGACGATTCTAGTGGAGAAACGCCATATTCACAAGTCAGAGTGGAGTAAAATCAAATGTCGCCTTTGGGGCGTCGCCAAGTGGTAAGGCAGCGGACTTTGGATCCGCCATTCGTTGGTTCGAATCCAGCCGCCCCAGCTTTATTGTTCACCCGCCATGCGCTTCTTCAACAAACCCGATTCCGCGCCTGAGCCGCCGGAGTCCCCGGCCGACGCGCTGAAGGGCGTCGCATCCTTGCTCGCCTGGATCGCGGCCGCAAATGTGGTGGCGGGAGTGCTGGCAGTAGGCGCCCAGTGGGACTTCGCCATCGCCCAAGGCGGTGGTCCGCTCAGTATTGCTGTTGGCCTGGCTTACGGCGCGCTTGCTTTTCTGGCCCGGCGCGGATACAAGTGGGCGGCGCCGGCGGGAGTCGGCTTGTTTGTCCTGGACAGCCTGGTGGCCATCAGCGGCGCGCTTACCGGCGGCAATTCAGCGTCGATCTGGATGCTTTCGCGAATTCTCATCGCATACTATCTGATTCAGGGTGCGCGAGGCGCGATGCGGCCGCCCGCCAGCGTGTAGCGCCGGGCTCGGTTTCATCCCTTGCGTTTGTGGCCCGACTTTGCCGGTTTTCCTTCGGCGGGCAACAAAGCTGCCTTCCACACCTGTTCGATCCGCTCGACTAGAACGAATTGAAGCGTCTTGCGGACCTCGTCGGGCAGTTCATCCAGGTCGACTTCATTTCTGCGCGGCAAAATGACCGTCTTCATCCCGACCCGGTGCGCGGCGAGAAGCTTGTCGCGGATGCCGCCAACGGGTAGGACCAACCCTCGCAGGGTTATCTCGCCGGTCATCGCCACATCTGGCCGGACCCGTTGGCCGGTGAGCAGCGATGCCAGAGCCGTCTATGGTCACGCCCGCGGATGGCCCGTCCTTGGGCGTCGATCCCGCTGGCACATGCACATGGATGTCGTGGGTTTCAAATGCATCGCCGGGGATGCCGAGGTCGGAAGCGTGGCTGCGCACGAAGCTCAGCGCCGTTTGGGCGCTCTCGCGCATCACATCTCCGAGCTGACCGGTCAGCAGAAAAACCCTTTGCGCCCTTCATCTGAGTGGCTTCGATGAAGATGACATCCCCGCCGACTGGCGTCCATACCAGTCCCGTGGCGACACCGGGTGTCGCCGTCCGCTCGAGCGCCTCAAAGTAGAAGCGCGGTTTGCCCAGCAGTTCGGGCAGAATCTTGGAGGTCACCCGGATCGGAAGCCGGCCCTTGCCCTCGAGCGAGCGGGTCAGCAATTTGCGACAGATGCTGCCGATTTCGCGTTCCAGGCCGCGCACACCCGCCTCGCGGGTGAAGTCGCGCATGAGCTGCAAAATCGCGTCGTCGGCAAAGGTGATCTCACCCGGTTTCAAGCCGTTCTCGCGGAACTGGCGCGGCACGAGAAAACCATTGGCAATATTGAGTTTCTCCCGCTCGGTATAGCCGCTGAGCTGCAGAATCTCCATGCGATCGCGCAATGGGCCCGGGATGGTTTCAAGCGTATTGGCCGTGCAGATGAAGATCACCTGTGACAGGTCAAACGGCACGTCCAGGTAATGGTCGCGGAACTCGCGGTTCTGCTCCGGATCGAGCACCTCGAGAAGCGCTGCCGAGGGATCGCCCCGGAAGTCGCTGCCCATCTTGTCGATCTCATCAAGCATGAAGACCGGATTATTGGTCTCGGCCCGGCGCAGGCTTTGCACGATCCGGCCCGGCATCGAGCCGATATAGGTTCGCCGAAAACCGCGGATTTCAGCCTCATCCCGCACGCCGCCCACCGAGCTGCGGATGAACTTGCGCCCCATCGCCCGCGCGATGCTTGCGCCCAACGATGTCTTGCCTACGCCGGGCGGTCCCACAAAGCACAGGATGACGCCTTCGCGCTCAGGCCGGGCCATACCCGACGGGCGTTCCTCGGCGGCCGGGGCGGGCTCGGAGGCGAGATCGAGTTTGCGCTTGCGCACGGCCAGGAACTCGAGAATCCGATCCTTGATGTCCTTCAACCCGTAGTGGTCCTCGTCCAGCACCACCCGGGCATGATTCATTTCGAGATTGTCCGGTGTGCTCTTCGACCAGGGCAGGGTGGTGAGCCAGTCCAGGTAGGTCCGGATGACGCCGTATTCGGCGGCCTGGGTCGGCAGCTTCGCCATGCGCTCGACTTCGCGCTCGGCCTCGCGGCGGGCCTCCGGGTTCATCCCAGCTTCGCCGATCTTCTTCCGAAACTCGGCCACCTCGATCTGTTGTTCGTCGGTCTCACCCAACTCGCGCTGGATGGCCTTAATCTGTTCGCGCAGGTAGAAGTCGCGCTGGAGCTTCTCCATCTCGCTGGTTGCTTCGGTCTGGATCTTCTTGCCCAGCTCGAGGACTTCCAACTCCTTGTTCAGGAGCTGGAGCAGATACAGCATCTTGTCCGGCAGCCCCTCCATTTCCAGGAGCTTCTGCGCGTCGCTCATTTCCATTCGCATATAGGTGGCGACTGCATAGGTCAGCTGTCGCGGATCCTGAATGGTCTGGATCATCTGTGACAGCTCGTCCGGAATCGAGGGCGAAAGTTCGACCATCCTCGAAAATCCCTGGCTTAGGTTGCGTCGCAGGGCCTCGGTTTCGAGGGTTGCATCGCCCGACTCGGGCATGGGTTCGATCTTTGCAATCAGATACGGCTCAGTTTGGGTGAATTCGACGATCCGAAAGCGCTCGAGGCCCTGCACGATCATGTTCACCACACCGTCGGGCGCCTTAAAGCTGCGCACGATGGTGGCGACGGTCCCGATCCGATAGACGTCCTCGGCATCGGGGTCCTCCTTTGCCGGATTCTTGCTGGCGACCAGACCGATTGTGGTTTTGCTTACCAGCGCGTCGTCAATGAGGCGTATGGCGCGGGGCTGTGAAACGCGCAACGGCAAGGCCGACATCGGGTACACAAGCACTCCGCGCAATGGCAGGATGACAAGTGTTTTTGGCCCATCGGAGCTGGCCGGCGGTAATGCCTCTGCGGAGTCCAGGCTGATTTGTTCGTTCGCGGCGGCGATGGCAGACGCGGCTTCTTCCGCGGCCTGCATGATGCTGTGGATGCGATCCTGGTCAATGTCTGACATGTCCAGCGATTATCACATCGCGATGTTGGCGAACTGTTAGAAGACATCCAAACGATCTGCGGCGAGGGTGATCTCGAAGAAGATTTTTGGATGGCGCCTAGAGATCAGCCGGGCTGAGCGCGCTCAGCGGGAGTAATCGACATTGACCAAATTTCCAATCGTCGCCCAGGGCTTCCGCGGCTCGAATGGCAAACCGGCGCGGGTCTCCAGTTGTCCAGAACTGATCGCCCGCCAGCACGCTGGCTCCGAGCTGCTCAACTCGCGCTGCCTGACGCGCAACGGCGGGAGCGGGATCCAGGACTTGAATCGCGCGATCGACGCCGCGCAGAGTGCGCCAGCGCACGACAGCCGCCTCAATCCACGGCATCAACAACGGAAAATGCGTGCAAGTACGATCTGATCAGCGCCCGCATCGAGCAAGGGTTCGATCTCCGCGTCGACCAGCGCGGACGTGTCCGCTCTCTGGCCCGGACCGTCCTCCACCAACGCCACCCAGTGCGGGCATGCCCTTGGCAGGACGCGGACCTCGGCCGCATAACGACGGGTAAGCGAAATATAGCGCGGGCTTTCGAATGTCGCCTGGGTCGCCAGAACGCCGATGACGCCGGTCCGGGTTGCCTGCGCGGCCGGCTTCACGGCCGGCTCAATGCCCACAACCGAGATGTGGGGCCAGAGCGCGCGGGCCTCGTCCGCGGCGGCGGCCGTCGCCGTGTTGCAGGCGAGGACCACAGTCCGACAGCCCTGCTCGATCAGCCAGGCCAGACAGCCCAGGGTCAGAGCGCGAACTGCGCTGAGCTGGCGCGGGCCATAGGGCGCCCGGGCCTGGTCGGCGAGGTAAAGCATTGTCCGGTTGGGCAGGGCGGTCGCCAAAGCCCGCCACACCGACAATCCGCCCAGGCCCGTGTCAAAGATGCCAATCATCGTTGCGGTAGCATTATCCCGAATGCGAACTGCCGCCGAATCGCGCCGCCTTGTCGTCGAACTTGCTCTGATCATGGGCGTGGCAGTGGTTGCCTCGGTGGGGCTTTGGAACGGCCCTGGAATCCTGAACACCCGGGCCGGCGGTGACAGCCCATTTCTGCTGCAGCGGGTCTATGAACTCGCGCTCAACCTCCGCCAGGGCATTTTCCCCGCGCGTTGGATGCCTGACGCGGCATATGGTCTCGGTTACCCCTTCTTCAACTTCTATGCCGCGCTGCCGTATTACCTCGCCGCTGGCCTGAACGTTTTGGCGGTCGATTTGCTCGTTGCCATCAAGCTCACCCAGACCATCGGCATGGCGGCAGCGGGCGTCGCGATGTGGTTGTGGCTGCGCGATCGCCTGCCCGGGGCAGGACCGGTTTTCAGCGCGATTGCCTACATCCTGGCCCCCTTTCACCTGGTAAACGTGTACGTGCGCGGCGATTCGCTGTCCGAGTTCTATGCCTTTGTCTTTTTCCCGCTTATCCTGATGGGGATTGAGCGCGTTGCCTCCAGGCCTGGATGGCGCTCCGTCGCGACGCTCGCCCTCGCGGTCACGGGCCTCGTGGTCACCCACAATGTTTCGGCCATGTTGTTTGCGCCGTTTTGCGCGTTGTACGCGCTCGTGGCTGTGGCGGCGCCGGGCCTGCTCGGAATGCCGAACGCCGCGGGCCGGCGCAGAATCTGGCCCGCTTTGGGCAATTTGACGATCGCGGTCGGAACTGGACTGGCGTTGAGCGCCTGGTTCTGGCTTCCGGCGCTGAGTGAAGCGTCGGGCGCGCAACTTGGCGATCAGACCACTGGTTTTTTCAGTTTCGTCAACCATTTCCGAGGATCGAATCTCATCCAGGCAACGCTTGCATTTGACTACGCCATCGATGGCGCGCGCACGCCCTTTGCCATGGGTCTGGCGCAGGCGATGGCGATCGCAGGCGGTGCCGTGTCCGGAATAGCGCTCGCCCTCAGGCGGCGCATGGCGATTGGGTTTCTCGCTGTGTGCGCCGTCGCATTCGGGTTGGCCACCTTCATGATCGCGCCAGCCTCCGAGTTTGCTTGGCGCGCCATTCCCCCGCTGGCCCTGGCCCAGTTCCCGTGGCGCCTGCTGTCGATCCAGGCGGTATTTGGCGCGGCTTTGGTGGGGTTTGCTGGCGCCGCCGTTGCCGGCCCGCGCAGGTGGGCGCCAGCTGTGGTCGCGCTGGCGCTTGGCCTGAGCATCGCCATGCTCGGTCGTCTTCCCTCCGCGCGCCTGAACATTGTTGCCGCGGATGTGTCTGCGGAGAGCATCGCCGACTTCGAGTGGCTGAGCGGCAATATCGGCACAACGATTCGAGCCGAATACTTGCCGGCGGCGGTATCACCCCGGCCCGTGGTCGGTCCTGCCATGCAGGGCATGCAACGCGTCCGCGCCTTGTCTGGTTCGCTGCGGGATTCGGTTCGCGTGGATGCGAAGGTTGCAGGCCAAACCTGGGATCTCAGCGTGGGCCCGGGCGGGGCGGCAATCGCGCTGCCGTTGATGTACTGGGATGCGTGGGAGGCTTCGGCTCGGGATGGGTCCGGGGCTGTCAGGGCAATCGCACTAACGTCCGCGCCGCGGCTTGGCTGGGCACGGGCCGAGTTGCCCGAGGGCGAATGGCGTTTGGAAGTCCGCTATCGGCCCACGCCCTTGCAGAGCGCGGGTGAGTTCATCAGCCTGCTGACTCTGGCAATCGTTGCGGTCTGGGTTGTGTGGCGTGGACGGACAGCAGGCGACTGGCGGCGCTTTCAGCCGGTGCTCCGCGCGGGGTTGGCGGTTGGTTTCGCCGTCCTGCTCGCTGGGTGGGGCTTGAGCGCCCTGGCCGAAAGGCCGACCGGCGTCGCGCGATTTGTGGACTACACGGACAGGCCCTTCGCCCACCGAGGTCCGATCTTGCTGGATGTTGAAGAGAGTGGCCCGTACGTGCTGGAGGGAGCGAGCGTGACTCCTGCGACTGCTTCAGCGGGTGAGATCCTCACCATCACTTTGCACTGGCGCAACAATCGGATACCGGCAGGGATGATCCTTGAGCAGTTCGCGCCGTCGCACGGGCTGGGAGGCTGGCCGCTGGCAACTCAGGTGTTCCGGGCAGAGGGCGCGCAGGCCCAGTTTGAGGGCGATGCGGCTTCGATCCGCATTCTGGACGCGATGCCAGCGGGTCCATCCTTGTTCAGATTGCTTCGCCGAACGCCCGGCGGCGCATTCGCATACGTTGGGGCTGTGTACGGCCCCCGGATCGTCGCACGATCGTCCACAGCGATTGCGCCGTCCCTGCGCTCATTTTCGCCCCAGCTTCCCGTTTCACTGGCGGCATTCGGGTGGCGCGAGACGACTCCAGGCCGCGTCTGCCTCTTTCCGACTTGGGTTCTGGCAGAAAGCGACGCACCCTACGCGCTGAAGTACAGCCTGCGCTTGCGCGGCCCGGACGGCCGGATTCTGGCCCAGGTGGACCAGGAGCCAATGCAGGGATTCGCGCCGATGTGGTCCTGGACCGCGGGCGTGCCGATCCGGGATGGCGCATGCGAGGTGAACTTTGCAGCCGGCCTGAACGCAGGCGATCCTTTTGAGGTCGAAATCGTCTGGTGCGACGCAAGCACGCTCGCTCAAGTGGCGCGGACGACGCTGCGCGGATATCGTCTGTCTGATCCAGCCGCGGCAAACATCGCCGATCCAAGCTGGGTTACAGGTATTCCTTGATGCTATGGGCGGCCGCATAGGCCGCCGCTTCGGCCCGATTGTTGACCCCAAGCTTCGAGAACACAGCGCTGACGTAGTTGCGAACGGTGCCCTCGCCGAGCGACAGCAAGTCCGCAATTTCGCGGTTTGTGCGGCCCTCGGCCAGGCGTGAGAGCACCCGCATCTCCTGCTCGGTCAACTCGGCAAATGCGCTTTGCTCGCGTTTGCGGGCCTGGGCGCGCATCTTGATAAACACCTTTGTCGTCGAGGCCGGGTCGAGGGTGCTTTCCCCCCGCGCGACCGTTTGAATGTGCTTTACCAAATCATCGCTGCCCAACTGTTTGAGCACAAATCCGCTGGCGCCTGCCGCGATCGAGTCATATAGCACATCGTCATCGCCATACGAGGTCAACATGATGACTTTGACTCGGGCAGCGGCCGCGACGATCTCGCGGCATGCCTCGATCCCGCTCATCCCCATCAGCCGCACGTCCATTACGACGATGTCAGGCCGATGCATCAGGGTTTTTCGGACCGCTTCCTGGCCATTTGCAGCCTCATCGACGACTTCAAATCCGGGCTGGCGCGCCAGAAGGGTGCGCAACCCGATGCGGACGACCTCGTGATCGTCGACGATGATGATTCGCAACCTGCTCATGATCTGTTCCAGCCGCGGCCCGCTTAGTCCAGCTCCAGCACAACCGTGGTGCCTTTTCCCGTATTTCCCTCGACAGTCAACTCGCCGCCGAGGATGCGGGCGCGCTCGCGCATGTTGCGCAGGCCGCGACCGATCTGACCTATGGGAGATGATACGCCCACGCCATTATCGCTGACTGAGAGGCGCATTCCAGTTCCGCGGCCGTCTGGCCCGCCATAGGCCAGCGCGACGCGCACCGTGTCCGCGCCGGCATGGCGCGCAACATTGCTGAGCGCCTCGCGTGCGACCTGGTAGACGTGATGCCGGCGCGCGGGACTGAGGGGTTCGGAGGGCCGGCCCATGACTTGCCAGTCCACGGGCAGCCCGGTCCGCATGCGAAACTCGCCAATGACATCGACCAGTCCGCGAGCAAGGTCCTCATCTGCCTGCGCCGCGCGGAGGTCGTAGATGAATCCTCGAATGTCGCCGATCGTTTGATTCAGACCGTTGACGGCGTAGGTGATTTGCTTGCGGGCGTGCTCGATCCGTTCGCGCATGACGGGCGTGAGTTCGGGCGATCCCGGCGGCGTGACGGCCTCGGTCAGGGCATGCCCGGCATCATCGAGGACCAGGCCAAAGGCATAGACCGACTGCAGGGTGCCGTCGTGCAATTCGCGGCTGATTCGTTCGCGCTCGGCGCTGAGCGCCTGCTCCTGCGAGAGGGCCTGCGCAATGCGATCCGATTCGAGCCTGAAAACATCCAGGGCGGCAAAGAGGAATACCGCGATGACGGCCCCGATCGCGGCCCGGGCCGTGGCAATGGGGATTCCCGTTAGTTGTGCGACCAGTCCCTCGTTCAGCACGGGACCCCACAGAACCGGGTTTGCCGGCGCAAGCAAGCCATCCGTGAGCGCGAAAAAGGCAAAACCAAAACCCGCGATCCGCAACGCGCCAACAAAACGCTCGCCGCGAAGCGGGCCGACCAGCCGCGTGGCCTGCCGCCGTAGACCAAATGCAACGAGCAGGGCCGCTGGCGCGCCGACCCCGTAGCGCAGGATCGCCTCCGACGTGGTCAGATCGGGCGCTGGCGAGACCAGGCGCTGAACGACCAGGGCGATGGCGCCGAAGCTCGCGATGCCGGCCGGCAGCAAAATCGTCGCAGCGGACGGCGTCGAGGGTTCGTTTAGCTGCAATCCAAATCCGAGCAGCGCCGAAACGCCCACCAGGCGCAAAAAGAGCTGCAATGACCGTACAAAACCGGCGGTCAAGGGATCAAGCGTCGGCGCCTGAATCGGGACAAATACATCGCCCCAGATGGCGAGCGCCTCGCACAACCCGAATGCGCACAGCCACGGCAGGCCGCGCGCCAGTTCAAGCCGGCTGCGCTGGCGCCATTGCAACCCCATTGCGAGACCAAGGATGAAGAACACCTGGCCATGCAGAAATCGAACCGCGACATCGTTTTCGGCAAAAAAGCGCTGGAGTGTCTCGGTGGGCATTTGATGCCATTATGGATTAGATAGCTTTATTGGAACCGAGACGATATCCCCGGCGAAGCCGGGGATATCGTCTCGGAAACAGGTTCGGTAGGCGACTTAAGTGCTGAGTAAGTAGACTATCGGTATGCTTACTTGCGCTCGCATGCACCAGTATTCCAAAGTATTTTCGGGTATCGCGGACTTGCGCCGCGGTTTTCTTCGGGTTGGGCTTGTCGTGCTCGGCGTAACCCTTGCGTTACTGGGAGTGCGTTCCGCCGAAGCGGCGGACGAAACCTGTTTTGCCACGCCCAACGATGGCGCGTTGGTTTACACAAGCACGACGGCTTCGGCCGTGCGTGATGCGGTGGCGGCGGCGGGCAGTGGCGGTACGGTAAAGATTGCGGGTTATTGCGCGGGCGCGGTGAACCAACTCGGAACAAATCAAGTTGCAGTCATTACGCAAACGCTTACACTCGCTGGCGGCTACACCACCACGAACTGGACGAACGCCTTCCCGATCACTCAGCCGACGACGCTCGATGCCCTCTTGGGCGGGCGGGTGCTGTTTGTGAGCGCGGCGGCGATTGACATCACCTCATTGACCATCCAGAATGGCAGCGTCAACGGCGACGGCGCGGGGATATATTCAAGCAGCGCGCTGACGCTCACGTCGGCGCAGGTGTTGAGCAATTCCGCGACCGGCCTCGGCGGCGGCGTTTATCTCGGGGGCGGTGATCTCCTCATCACCGGCACGACCTTTGCCAACAATGTCGGGACCACGGGCGGCGGGGCGGTCTGGCAGAATGCCAACAACGCCGTTGTCATCAACGCGCGTTTCGAGCGCGGCACCTCGGACAACGTCGGCGGACTCGTCACGCTTGGCACGCTGGACATGGCCAATACGACCGTGTTGAGCAATACGACCACGGGCTTGAACGGCGGCGCGATGTACGCCGACAAGCAGGCCGTCGTCACCGGCGGGCTGTTCGAGAACAACACTTCGGCCTTGATCGGAGGCGGCATGGTCTCGAACAGCACACTCCACATGAGCGGCACCCAGTTCATCAGCAATAGCGCGGCGCACAGAGGCGGCGGCCTGTTCGCCTATGACATCCTTTACCTGACGAACACGCTGTTCATGAGCAACACCGTCATTTCCGGCAGTCCGAGCGGCGGTGGCGGGGGTGGGCTGTATGCGGGCAGCCGCGCCAGCCTGGCCGGCAATACCTTTGTCGGCAACAGCGCGAACAGCGCCTCCGTGGCGGCGGGTGGCGCGGCGTATCTCACCAGCCAGAGCAGCGACGTGAACAGTGTGTTCCAGGGCAACCGCGGCACAGGCTCCACCGGCAACGGCGGCGCGATCGCGGCGCTCAGCCACGTGACCATGACGGGCTCGTCGTTCTTAAGCAACACGACAACCCAGATGGGCGGCGGCATCTTCATCCGCAATGTATCGAACCTCGTGTTGTCCGGCACCACCTTTGTCGCGAACAGCGCCGCTGTCGGCGGCGCCGGCGTGTGGCAGACGTCCGCGAACGCCACTTCGTCAGTGACCAATGCGCGCTTTGAGCGCGGACATCGCCCAATGTTGGAGGCTTTGTAACGTTGGGCAATCTGAGCATGGTCAACACCACGGTCATCAGCAACACGACGACGGGGGTGAACGCTGGCGCGGTGTATGTGGGCGGCTTCGCGCAACTGAGCGGCGACCTGTTTCAGAACAACAGCACGGCGGGCAACGGCGGGGCAATCGTCGCGACTTTCTCTACGCCGTTGGTCAATACTCAGTTCGTCAGCAACAGCGCCGCAGCGCTGGGCGGCGCGGTGTTTGCCAACACCGCGGTGCAGTTCACCAACGGGTTGCTTGACCGCAATAGCGCCGGCAGCAACGGGGGAGGCGTCTACGTGCTTAACGGGAATCTCGCGATCTCGGGCACCCGATTGACCAACAACAGCGCAGGCGGCGGTGGCGGCGGAGCCTGGCAGAATAACGGCGGCAGCGTGCAGTTGACCGGCGGGCTGTTCCAGAACAACGTCGCGGCCGGTAACGGCGGGGGCGTTGTGGCGACCAGTACCCTGACGATGCTAGGGACGCAATTCATCAGCAACAGCGCGACACTTAAGGGCGGCGGAATCTATCAGAGCGCCGGGTTCTTTGTGGGCACGACGGGCGGCCTTTTCGACCGAAATAGCGCGGATACTGGCGGAGGCATTTACCAGGCGGGTGGGCCGCTCACCATCTCTGGCACGGTATTCACCGGCAACAGCGCAACGAATGGCGCGGGTGTGTGGCACAACCCCGGCAATAATATAGCGACGGTCACCAACGCGCGGTTTGAGAGCGGGGTTTCCAACAACGTCGGCGGACTGGTGACGTTCAGCCCGCTCACGCTGAACAACAGCACCATCATCAGCAACACGACGACCGGCGCAAACTCGGGCGCGGTCTATGCGGGCGGACTCACAACGATTGTTGGCACCCTGTTCCAGAACAACCGCAACGCGGGCATCGGCGGGGCGATGGTCAACCACGCCCCCACGAACATCAGGAATTCTCAGTTCATCAGCAACTCGGCCACCAACGCGGGCGGCGGCATCTACGCCTACGCCACGATCAACCTGACCAACACGCAGTTCCTGAGCAACACGACCGCCGGGCAGGGCGGCGGGTTTTTCAGTGAAGTGGCCGCAACCGTCAACGGTGGCCTGTTCGTGGCCAACCGATGCACCAGCACCAACTGCATCAGCAGCGGCTGGTTTGCCAATACCACCCTCGCCTTAAGCCAGTTCGTGACGATCGCCGACAGCATCAAGACGCAGACAGTGCTGACCCAGGCGCCAGGGGGCGTGTTGCTCCTCAACGGCACCGACGGTCAGACCATCGGCGGCACGAGCATGTCGACGTTGAGTAACGTGGAAGTCGCGAATACGGGCGCAGGCGTCCACCTGGGTCAGGATGTGACCGTGACCAATCGTTTGACCCTGACGACCGATCTTTCTACCCTGCCGAGCTATCGCTTGAACTTGACATCAGGCGCAACCAGCGGCGGGAATGGAGACGTGTGGGGCCTGACCTCACGTGAGCATGCGTTCAGCCTGAGCAGCGCGTATCCGTTCGGCAATCCAAATGTCTCGGTTAATCTCACCGCCGGCACGCCGCCGACTGGTTTGTTGGTGAATCTGCTGCCGGGTAGTCCGATCGGATTCAGCACGGCCGTGTCGCGCACCTACCTTATCACCGCGACCGGGGGCGGCGCGTTCACGGCCACGCTGCGCCTGCGTTATCGCGATACTGAACTGAATGGCAACCCGGAAAGCAATCTCGCGTTGTGGCGCAATACCGCGGGCCTGGTTGGTTTCACGCCCAGCCTGTCGGATACCGTCAACAACTGGCTCGAGTCCGATAGCGTGACCGCTTTCTCACCGTGGTTCATTGCGCCGAATCCGATTGCACTGGCGCTGTTCGTGACGACCACCGGCACAGGGATTGGGGTGGTGACCCCGACCGTTGGCAGCACGCTGTACGGCTATGGCACGGTGGTAACGCTTACGGCTTCTGCGAACACCGGCTCAACCTTTGCGGGGTGGAGCGGCGCGTGCGCGGGGATGGGCGACTGTCCGGTGACGATGACAGCCGACCGTCTTGTGACCGCGACCTTCGTCAAGAATGAAATCAAAGTGTTTTTGCCGCTCATCACGAAGTAGCCTTTGGGGTTGACCCGGCGAGATCACAAGCCCTGCACGAAGCGATCGGATTGTGATCTCGCCAACCATCATTGGGAGGACCGCTAGCGGTACAATCTCGAATCTTCATGCGTACCCTCGTCTCGCTCGACCTTGAAACGACCGGCCTCGATCCTGAACGCGACGTCATTCTCGAAGTTGGCATTCTGGTCTTTCGCGGCCCTGAAGTCGTCGGGGAATACAGCCGGATCGTCAATCCGCAGCGCCCGATACCGCCAAAGATCACGGAGCTGACCGGCATCACGGACCAAATGGTTGAGCGCGAGGGTGTGTCGCTCTGGGAAGCGCTCCGCGAGACTGAACGGTTGTGCGGGAATGCCCCTATCGTCGGACACAACATCGGTTTTGATCTCGGCTTCACCCGGCGACAGCGGGTGCTTTCGGCAAATGCCGCCATCGATACCTTTGAGCTGGCCGGGATTCTCATACCGCATGCCAGCCGCTACAGCCTCGGCGCGCTTGGGCGGGAGCTTGGTATTTTGGAGCCGGCCACACATCGCGCGCTGGACGACGCTCGCGTGGCGCATCAGCTCTACCTCAAGCTTTACGAGCGCGCAATTGGTCTGAGGCATGAGACGTTGGAGGAGATCGCCGGACACGCGGATCGAAGCGGCTGGGGCTTGGCGCCGTTTTGGCGCGACGCGCTTGAAGCGCAGGAGCGTGGCGCGCGATTCACATCGACGGCGCCTGCCCGAAGCGCGGCTGCCGCAGAGAAGCGCAAACTGGCGGCCAAAGCGCGGGCTGATGCGCGGCCGCTCGTTCCGAATGAGAATACAAAGCCGCTTGATCCGGAACGGGTGACCGCGACACTGGCGCCGGATGGCCCTTTCGCCCGGAAATTCCCGGGCTACGAGTCGCGCCCGCAGCAGCTCGAAATGATGCGGCGGGTGGTCAAGGCCTTTAACGATGGCACGGTTGAGCTGATCGAGGCCGGCACAGGCACAGGCAAGAGTCTGGCTTATTTGATCCCATCCATGCTTTGGGCGATCCAGAATGGCCAACGGGTCGTTGTCAGCACCAATACCATCAACCTGCAGGAGCAGTTGATGGACAAGGATGTGCCGGCGATTCTGAACGCGCTTGGCCTGGATGGGCGGGCCGCGGTGATGAAAGGAAAAGGCCGCTATGTCTGTGGCCTGCGGGTAAGCGACCTGCGCAAATCCGGCCCGCGCACGCTTGAGGAAGCGCGGGTGCTGACCAAGATCCTGATCTGGCAGCCCGATACCATCCACGGCGACACTGACGAGCTGTTCGTCCCCCAGCCGCTGGAGCGGGTCGCGCTCAGCCACTTGACCGCGGAGAACCCTGCCTGCGATCGAAACACATGCAGCGCAACGGATTGTTACTTCAACCAGGCCCGCCGAATGGCCGAGAACGCCCACGTCGTCATCGTCAACCATGCCCTGCTGCTGGCGGACGTGGCCGTTGAGAACAAGGCGCTGCCGGAGTACAAATACCTCGTCATTGATGAGGCCCACCACCTCGAGGCCGCCGCCACTGAAGCGCTTGGGTTTGTCATCGATCGGGACGAGGTCGGGCGCAACCTGGGCGACCTGGCTCGCGGCGGCCGCAAAGCGGCCGGTCTTTTGTCCGATATCGTCACGCAGGCGCGCAGCGCGCTGCCCCCGGACCAGAGCGGGGCGATTGAGGTCCTGTCCGACCGGGCGGCCGCGGCCACCCAGCGCGCATCCCAGGCGTCGACGACGTTTTTTGACGAAGTGCAGGCCTTTGTGGCCAATCAGAATACGGCTGATGGCTCGGACTACGCCCAACGTACCCGGTTAACAGCCGGGGTGCGCTCCAACCCGGGTTGGGGGTCGGTTGAGCGGGCTTTTGACCCGCTGCTCGACGAATTGACCGCGGTCGCCAAGTCCATCAGCGCCCTGTTTGGCGCCCTGTCCGAGCTCGCTGAAGGCGGGGCGGATGGCATGGACATGCTTCTGGCGCGGGTGAGCGGCGCATCGCGTTTCTTTGTCGAGGCGATAGAGCAATTGAATGGCATCATCAGCAAGCCGAACGACAAGCGCATCTATTGGGCGGAAACCGAAGCGGCCCGAGGCGGACGGGGACGAGGGATGCGGCTCACCCTGCATGCCGCGCCGCTTCACGTTGGAGAAATGATCCGGCAGCGCTTGTGGGACCAGAAGGAGAGCGTGGTGCTGACCAGCGCGACGATGCGGACGGCCAGCGCGAGCGGCAAGGCGCTCCCGACCTTTGACTACGTTAAAGGCCGGCTCGAAGCCAACGACGCTGGCGCGCTCGCGCTCGGCTCGCCATTCGACTTCAAGAACTCGACGCTGGTCTATGTCGTCTCGGACATGCCCGAACCCAATCAGCCTGGCTATCAGCAGATGGTGGAGCGCGGATTGGTCGAGCTGTTCCGCGCAAGCCAGGGTCGTGGCATGGCCCTGTTCACGAGCTACGCCCAACTGCGCGCGACAAGCAAGGTGATCGCCCCGCTGTTGTTGCGTGACGGCATCATCGTCTATGAGCAGGGCGACGGAGTCTCGCGGCGGGCCATGCTGGACCAGTTTCGGGGTGCGGAGCGGGGTGTGATTCTGGGGACGCGCAGTTTCTGGGAAGGTGTTGACATTCAGGGCGAAAAACTGAGCGCCCTCGCCATCTGCAGGCTGCCCTTCGACGTGCTGACCGATCCGATCTTTGCTGATCGGAGTGAGACCTTCGAAAATTCGTTCAGCGACTACTCGGTGCCCGAAAGCGTGCTGAAGTTCCGGCAGGGATTTGGCCGGCTGATCCGTTCGCGTTCGGACCGTGGCGTCGTAGCGGTCTTGGACCGGCGAGTCATCTCGAAGCAGTACGGGCAGGCTTTCCTTAATGCGCTTCCCGGGCCTACTATTCAGCGCGGATTGATGACGGGACTGGGTGCCGCCGTCAGCGCCTGGCTGACTTCACCGCGCGGATGATCGGCCCCGAGCCGTTGCTACAATTCACCCCAGATCGCGGTTCACCGCGACTAGGATCGCCCTTCCGAGTCAATACGAGGAGGCGATGCGTCCCGGCTTCGCCGGGGCGCATTGCCTCCGAGGCAGGCTCGGTGCGGCGACATAAATGTCAAGAGCGTTACGACATACACGAGGCAATATGCGAACTGTAGGCATGATCCTGGCGGGCGGCCGCGGCACCCGGCTCACCGTCCTCTCCAACAAGCGCGCCAAGCCGGCCGTGCCGTTCGCGGGCAAGTACCGGATCATCGATTTTGCCCTCTCGAACTGCGTCAACAGCGGCATCACGAATGTCGGCGTTGTCACCCAGTATCGGCCACGCTCCCTGCAGGACCATATTCGGACGGGAGCGCCGTGGGACCTCGACCGGCAGAGCGGCGGCGCTTCGCTTTTGCAGCCTTATCAGGGCCGCATGGATGGCGGTTGGTATGAAGGCACCGCCGATGCGATCTATCAGAACTCGGACTACCTGCGGAATGTGAAGCCGGATCTTGTCCTGATTCTCTCGGCGGATCACATCTACAAGATGGACTACAGCAAGCTCATCCAGTTCCACTCTGATAACAAGGCCGACGTTACTGTTGCGACCTTGCGCGTATCGGTCGAAGAGGCTTCTCGCTTTGGCATTCTGCACGCCGACAACACCATGCGGGTGACGGCTTTCGAGGAGAAGCCCAAGCAACCGAAGAGCACCCTCGCGTCGATGGGCATCTATGTCTTTAACTACGCGACGCTGATGAAGGTGCTGACTGAGGACGCCAAGGCGCCCGATAGCGAGCGGGACTTCGGAAAGAACATCATTCCGAAGATGGTGTCCGACAATTTCCGCGTTTTCGCTTATCCCTTCTCGAGCTACTGGGTCGATGTGGGAACGGTCCAGTCGTACTGGGAGACCCACATGGATCTCCTTGCCGATCAACCCTCCCTCGATTTGCTTGACCGTGACTGGATCATCCACACCCGCTCCGAAGAGCGGCCTCCGGTCAACATCCGGACCGGAGCAATTGTCAGCCATAGCCTGATTACCGACGGGTGCACCATCGAGGGATCGGTTGAATACTCGGTGCTGTCCCCGGGCGTGCGCGTGGCGCGTGGGGCCGTGGTCCGCTATTCGATCATCATGACCGACTGCACGATTGAAGCCGGCGCCGTCGTCGACCGCGCGATCATCGACAAACACGTCCGCATCGGGGCGGGCGCGCACATCGGATACGGCAACGACTACACGCCGAATCAGGACGCGGGCATCTCAACCGGTATCACGGTGATTGGAAAGGACACCACCGTGCCGGCCAACTTCAAGGTCGGGCGCAACGTTGTGATCGGCAGCGACCTGAAGTCTGAGGACTTCACGGGTGACACGATCAAGAGCGGGACCAACTACAAGGTGGAGATGATCGATTGATGCGGGTAGATCATCTTGCGATCGCGGTCCCCGATCTGGACGCGGCACTGGCGTTTTATCGTGATGCGCTCGATCTTGTCTGCGACAGGGTCGAGGAGATTGAGCGCGAGGGTGTGCGGGTCGCATTTCTTCCTGTCGGCGAGTCCGAGATCGAGTTGTTGCAGCCGACTCGCCCGGATACGGGCATCGTCAAATGGATGAACCGGCATGGCCCTGGGATGCACCACGTATGTTTGGAGGTCGCTGATATTGCCGCGGCACTCGAGCGCATCCGCATTCATGGCGGCGAACTGATCAATCCGGAGCCGGTCAGCAAGCCGGACGGCACGCGTTACGCCTTTGTCCATCCGAAGAGCACCGGCGGCGTGCTGATCGAGTTGTATCAGCGGCCAACCCTGGCCTGACTTCTAGTAGTTGAAGATCCGATACGGATGCACATTGAGGACCGTTGTGCCATCGACCTCCGTTTCGCCTGACTGGAGCATCGCGTAATTTCGGTGCTGGTGCCCGTGGAGGACAAAACGCGGCTTCATCGCCCGCATGATCCAATTGATGGCGTGAAAGCCGGTGTGGGCGTGATCGTTCCCATTGTGGATGGCGTACGGTGGGGCATGCGTGACCAGGATGTCCAGGGCCTGCTTGCGGGCCATCAGGGGACCCAGACAGCGCGAGGCCAGGACCCAGGCTCTTAGCCACTGCTCCTGCTGCGTGTATTGATACGGCGCGTCGGCGTTATAGCGCAGGCAGCCATCCAGCCCGCCAATCTGAAGCCCGCCGACTTCCTCGCGGGTCATATCCAGGGGTATCCATCCGCCGGGGTGGGTCTTGATGACGCCATTTGGGCCAATCTCATATTGGTCGTGATTTCCACGTACATAGACGCACGGTCGGTCGAGGCTCGAGGCGATGAATTCCAGATAGTAAATCGGCAAGTCGCCGCAACTGATCACCAAATCCACATCGCCGACGCGATCCTTGATGGCCGGGCTGTACATCCACGGGATCACCTCATCGCTGACCGCCAGAATTCTCATGTGCTGCGGCGGCTCAGGCTTCGCGCCGTTCGCCTTTGAGATAGGAGCGCATGAACTCGTCCAGCCCGCCGTCGAGGACGGCCTGGGCGTTCCCGGTCTCGCAGCCCGTCCGGGTGTCCTTGACCAGTTGATACGGGTGCAGCACGTAGTTGCGAATCTGCGATCCGAACTCGGCTTCAACGTGCTCGCCCTTGAGGTTGCGCAGCTCAGTTTCGCGTTGGCGCTCCTCCTGCTCCTGCAGCCGCACTTTCAGGATGTGCAGCGCTCGTTCGCGATTCTGGGTTTGACTGCGCTGATCCTGGCAGGTGACGATGAGACCGCTCGGGATGTGGCGGATGCGGATCGCGCTCTCGTTCTTCTGGACATTTTGGCCGCCCGCGCCCTGCGAACGATAGGTATCGATCTCCAGATCGGCCGGGTTGATCTCGATGGTGATGTCATCGTCCTGGATATCGGGATAGACCTCGACCCGGGCAAACGACGTCTCGCGCGTGCCGCCTGCGTTGAAAGGTGACATCCGGACCAGCCGATGGATGCCGCGCTCGCTGCGCAACCAGCCGTATGCGCGCTCGCCTTGCACGCTGAGGGTGGCATTCTTGATCCCGGCCTGATCGGCTGGCACGTAGTCAATTTCAGTCATCTTCATGTCGTGCAGATCCGCCCAGCGCGCGTACATCCGCACAATCATCGCCGCCCAGTCCTGGGCATCGACGCCGCCGGCGCCCGGTTGCACGATGATAATCGCGTCGCGATGGTCGTGTTTCCCGGAGAACATCAGCTCTTCGCCGATCGCGGCGATGGATTCTGCGATCGCATCGCACTCGCCCGCCGCTTCGCGGGCGCTGTCAAGGTCGTCCAGCTCATCGGCCAGATCGACCAGGACGCGCGCGTCCTGCAGCTGGCGATCCAGTTTGACATAGGCGTCAACCGTGGCGCGCAGACCGCTCAACTCGCGCATCGTTGCCTGCGCCCGCATCGGATCGCTCCACAGGCTGGCGTCCGCCGCGGCGGCTTCTAGTTCTTCGATCCGGGTCTGTTTGGCCAGGACGTCAAAGACGCCCCCGCAGGCTGATCAGCTCCGTGTGTAGCGATTCCAGCCTGGCTTTTGTTTCGATAAGTTGTTCGATCATGATTCAAATAGGTCGTCTACGAATTCCGTCGCGTTGAATTCCTGGATGTCGTCGATCTTCTCACCCGTCCCGATGTATCGGATCGGAATTCCCAACTCGCTGACGATGGCAAACGCGACGCCCCCTTTGGGGGTGCCGTCGAGTTTGGTCAGGATTGCGCCGGTGACGCCCACCGCCCCGGCAAACCCCTTGGCCTGGGCAATCGCGTTCTGTCCGTTTGCGGCGTCAATGACGATCAGGGTCTGATGCGGCGCCTCGTGGACACCGCGCTGAAGCACGTTCCGGATTTTCACCAGCTCCTGCATCAGGTTGTGTTTGGTGTGCAGGCGCCCGGCCGTATCGACAATGAGCAGGTCGGCTTTACGCGAAAACGCCGCGAGCACCGCATCATGGGTGATCGCTCCGGGGTCGATATTTGGCGCGCCGGACAGGACATCCACGCCGAGTCGCTCTCCCCAGACTTGGAGTTGCTCGACTGCGGCCGCCCGGAATGTGTCCGCCGCCGCCAATACGATCTTGCGCCCGCGGCTCTTGTAAAGCTTGCACAGCTTGGCGATCGAGGTCGTTTTACCGCTCCCATTGACCCCGATGACCATGATGACTTCCAGCAGCCGGCGTGACGCGTAATCCGCGGGCGGCGCGCCGATGGTCAGGAGCGCGCGCAATTCGTCCTTAAGCACGCCGCGCAGCTTGTCGGACCGCGTGATGCCCTCGCGGAGCGCCCTGGCGCGCAGACGTTCGATCAGCGTCCCTGCCGTTTGCGCGCCGACATCGGCCTGGATGAGCAGGGTCTCCAAATCTTCCCAGGTCTCGCTGCTGATGTCGGATTGACCGAGCGCAGACTGTATCCGGGAAAAGACGCTGTTGCGCGTCCTGCTGAGCGTGTCTCTAAGCGAAGCCATGATATGCCGGCTTGAAACCGGTCGCTTACTATAATCGATGCGTGCCCACTCCGAACTCCCGCCGCGCCCTGTTGCGCCCCGCGTTGACCTCCGCCCTGGGCGCAGCCGCCATCGTGGCGCTTGTCGTCACCGCCGCGATTTTCCTGCTGTATTTCGGCGTGTATGCCGCCTATGCGCGCGGTCTGTTTGAGTTTCCCTTTGACTACGACCAGGGCGAGGGATTTGAGCTTTTCGATGGGATCCGCCTGGCGCGCGGCCAGAACATCTACCTCGACAACGCGGTCTTCCCATATTACGCCTCGAACTACCCGCCGGTGTATCGATTGCTGCTGGTCCCCCTCATCTGGCTCTTTGGGCCGAAGCTTGTGGTGGCGCGAGTGTTGACCTGGGTGATGTCGCTGGGAATCGGGCTGGCGATTTTCGCCGCCGTGCGGGCGGCCTGGACACGTCGGGATTCAAGTAACGCCGGACGCGCGTTTTGGTTGGCTGGCGCCGTGATTGCCGCGGTATGCGGTCTGGCGTTTTTTGCCGCCAACTATGTGTATCAGATCGGCCCCCTTGCCCGCGCCCACCTGCCCATGGTGATGTTTGGAATGTTCGGCGTGCTGTGTCTGGAGCGCGCGTTTGCGGGGCCACGCCCGGCCCGGGGCTGGGCGACAGCCGGCGTTGCTTTGTTGCTCGTGGCGGGTTTCACCAAGCTCCAGGCGGTGGACGCTCTCGCCGCCGGATTTGGACTCCTTTTACTTCGGCGGCCGCGCTGGGGCGTCGCAGCCCTTGGCATTTCGGCCGTGGTGTCCGGAACAATCGTACTCGCGCTCAACGTCGCGACCGGAGGTCAATTCTGGCTGAACGTGGTGGCCGCAAACGTCAATGAATACAGCCTGGATCGCACCTGGGAGATCTATGCCGAGTTCTGGCGCCTGCAGGCCCCCCTGGTCTTGTGCGGCGTCGCCCACGTTGGGCTGGATCTCTGGACGGCGATACGCAAGCGCTCGACGGAACCCATCTCGATCTGGTCGCTCTACTTTCTGGGCGGGATCGCGCTTGGGATGCTGACCGGCAAGTGGGGGGCAGGTCCGGTCTATCTCATCGCCTCCATTGGCGCCGGGGCTGTGTGTGCGGGCAGGCTGGCCGCGCGTCTTGATTCTTCCTTGGTCAAGCGAATTGGCGCGGGCCCTGGACTCGCCCTGGCCGCGCTTGCCTTCAGCGGCCTGCTTGTATGGCAGGCGGGATTGAACATTCATTTACCGACGTCAGGCCGTCTGTTTGGCGCGCTTGCGCGCGTATTGGGGGTGGAAAGCCGCTCATCCTACCCGCCGTTTGCATACTACGACAGTGTTGGCTACACCCAACTCGGGCATCTTCTGGATCCCGCTGACATCGCAAATGGGTGGGAAATCGTTGCCGCTGTCCGGAACGCGCCGGGGCCGGTGTGGAGCGAAGAGGCGATGCTGACCCTCCTGGCCGGGAAGGATGTGCTCACAAATCCCACCCAGCTCTACAACTTGTCCAAGGCTGGCTTGCTGGATACCCGGGACATGATCAGCCGAATCCGACGCCGCGAGTTCGGTCTGGTGATCTTCCGCGCCCAGTTCTATCCGGATGATGTCAAGGACGCCATTGGCCAGAACTACCGCTGGGCGCGGAGCATCAAGATGAACGGATTTGACTACTGGCTGCTCGAGCCGCTGGAGCGCTAATCATTCTGCGGACAACCCCGACGCGACGGCTGATGGCTTCGCCGGCAGCCGTCGCGTCGGGATATCAGGCAGCACTCAGCCCGTCGGGGATAATCCAATTTACAAAGCGCCCCTCGGACGGAACGCGACAACCGCCGGGCGGGGCAGGGGGTTCCTTGGCAGTGTTTCAAAATGTTCAAGACGTGACCGATCGCCTGCTTCGGCAGGACTATATCGCCAACGATGAGATATCGACGGTGGTGTTTCTGGCCGAACGGATGGGCAAACCCGTACTTGCCGAAGGCCCTGCTGGCGTGGGCAAAACGGAGCTCGCCAAAGTCTGGGCGGCCGCCACCGGTCGTCAGCTCGTCCGCCTGCAGTGTTACGAGGGTCTGGACGAAGCCAAGGCGCTCTACGAGTGGGAGTATTCCAAGCAGATGCTCTACACCCAGCTTCTGCGCGACAAGCTTGGCGAGGTGATGGCAGGCGCGAGCACGCTCGCCGAGGCCGCCGATCGCGTGGCCGCGGAAGAGAGTGTCTTTTTCTCCCGGCGATTCCTGCTCCCGCGTCCCTTGCTGCAGGCCCTGACCAGCGAAAAGCCGGTCGTGTTGCTCATCGATGAGATTGACCGGGCTGACGCTGAATTCGAAGCCTTCTTGCTCGAAATTCTCAGTGACTTTCAGGTCAGCGTTCCTGAGTTGGGCACGATCAAGGCCCGCCATCATCCGATGGTCGTTCTCACCAGCAACAATACGCGCGAACTCAGCGAGGCCCTGAAGCGCCGGGCCCTTTACCTGTATGTGGATTATCCAACGCTTGAATCCGAGCTTCAGATCGTCCGCCTGCGCGCGCCGGACTTGTCTGCCAGCGTGGCGAGACAGGTAGTTGAGGTCGTCCATCGGCTGCGCGAGCTCGAGCTCAAAAAGGCGCCCAGCGTGGCAGAGACTGTTGACTGGGCCAAGGCCCTGATTTCGATCAATGCGCGAAACCTGGACGAGAAGACATTAAATGACACGCTCAGCGTCGTGCTCAAACATGAGTCCGATCTGCAGCGGGCACGGCGGGCGTTGACGGGCGGCCGGGCCGGGCGGGAGACCGGATCGCGCTAAATGGATCAGCGCATCGTTGAGTTTGTCGCCGCGCTGCGTTCGGCGGGCGTGCGCGTCTCGCTCGCCGAGTCCGCCGATTCGATGCGGGCAATCGAGGCCATCGGGGTGATCGACCGGGCGCTTTTCCGGAATGCGCTCAAGGCGACTCTGATCAAGGAGCCGGCTGATGTCAAGCCCTTTGACCAGCTCTTCCCGAATTTTTTCGGCTCGGAGGGGCCTGAAATGCAGGCGCCCGAAGGCTTGAGCGAAGAAGAGCAGCAGATGCTGAACGACGCGCTCGAGGAACTCCGCGAGCGCATTCGCGAGGTGATGAAGATGCTCGCCAATGGCGAGCGTCCCTCGCGCGAGCAACTCCGCGAAGCCGCCCAGCATGCGGGAATGCGCGAAGGCCAGCGGGCCAATCCCCAGGTGCAAAAGTGGCTCACCGAGCGGATGCTGCGCGAGATGAACCTGACCCCGGAACAGCTGCGCGACGCGATTGAAGCGCTGATGAAGCATCTCAAGGAACAGGGGATGAACGCCGACGGGCGCCGCGAAGTGCGCGAAACGGTCCAGGCCAACGCCGAGGCCATGCGCGAGCAGGTCTCGCGCTTTGTCGGGCAATCCATGCTGAATCAGCGCGATGAGGATACCCAGCGTCGGCAAAAAATCGATGAGCTGATGGATCGCCCTCTCAATCGCCTGAGTGACGCCGAATCCGACGAATTGCGCGCCCACGTCCGCCGGCTCGTCGCCCGGCTGCGTTCGCGCGCTGCGCTTCGGCTGCGACGCGGCAAGCGGGGCAACTTCGACACGCGCGGGACCCTGCGGGCCAATATGCGCAACCTCGGCGTGCCGATCGAGCTGCGCTACCGCAAGCGGCATCTCGCCGCGCCTCGTCGTCATTGTGGATGTCAACGTCAATGCGCCCAGTCGTGGAGTTCATGCTCAGGCTGGTCTACGAAATGCAGGACCAGGTCAGCAAGACGCGCTCATTTGCCTTTATCAGCGATCTGCACGACATCAGTCTGACGTTTGTCGAGCATCGGCCCGAGGACGCAGTGCCCAGGGTCCTGGAGGCGCTTCCGCCGGGGCATTACAACACTGATCTGGGCAACAGCCTGAACACGTTTGCGCGGGATTTCCTCGATAGTGTTGACCGGCGGACTTCGCTCATCATCGTCGGTGACGGGCGGAACAACTACAATGACCCGCGTGCGGATGTCCTGCAGGCGCTGAAGTTGCGTGTGCGGCGGATCGTGTGGATGAACCCGGAGTCACCCTGGATGTGGAATACCGGCGACAGCGACATGGCCCAGTACGCGCCCTTGTGCGATGCCGTGCACGAGGTCGCCACGCTGAAACAACTTGCGGACGCAGTCGATGATCTCTTCAGCTATCGGTAAACCATGAAACCCATTCCAGCCCCGTTTGGGCGCGTCGCAGCGCGAGCAGGTCTCGTGGGCGGCATTCTCCTGGGCGTCACCGTGCTCGCGCAGCAGTGGACGCCTTCGCCCGACCTCAATTGCCTCGGCACCTTGATGGTGCTGGTTGGGTTTGCGACGGTGGGCTGGTATGCGGCCCGCGAAGCGGAGGTCGCCGATCGACGCACCGGGCAGCGCGCCGGCGGCCTGGCGGGGTTGATCGCGGGGGTGGTTTCCGCAATGGCGCTTTCGGCCCTGTTTCTCGTCGTCGCGCTTGGCCCGGTCACGCCTCCGGCTATGACCGCGCTTCAGGAACAGACCACGCCGGCATCCCTGCGCGCCCAGCTTGAAGCTTTCTATGGCGCTGAGCAGGCCAGTCAATTGATCGGCCAGTCCGGATTTAGCATCGAAGAATACGCGGCTGCTCTGCCGCGGATTACGGTTGCCGTAACGATGGCCTGTTGTGGACTGGGGTTGCCGATCGTTGGGCTGTTTCTTGGATCCGTCGGTGGCGCGCTGGGTCGCTCGGGGCCGGAGCGAAAGAACCGCGCCGGTGGCTGAGGCTTCGCGCGCGCTGGACCTGGACCGTTCTTTGTCGGTAATCCGCGCCTTGGATCGGCGGGCGGGCCGGCAGCTTGACCGGCTCGACCACTGGCCGCTTGCCCAGTGGTCAGGCGCGCCGGGCCTGCGCTTTGCTGGCAACGATGATGCCGGTTGGGCCGGCGTGCTGGTCGTGCCCGTCGACACGGGTGGACCGGGTGAGTGGCTTAGCCGCGGCGGTGGCCCAGCCTGGGTGCGCTGGATTGGCGTTGACGATCGCGCCCCCGTGGGACCGCGCCTGCGCGTGTTGCTGCGCGCAGCCGACCGGGTTGCGCGTGAGGGCGGATTGACAGGCCTATGGCTGCTGTGCGACTCGGGGGGGTGGCTTGATCCCTATCTGCTCGATGAAGGGTATCGGGCCGTTGATGAGGTCATCACCCTCGAGCGTTCGCTTCGCCGGGCGCGTTCGGAGGCATTTGCCGGAAACTTCGGCCCGATCACGCCGGAAGCCAAACGGATCTGCCTCCGCCCGGCGTTGTTCCAGGATGTTGGGGCGGTCGTGACAGTGGATTCTCGGGCGTTCCAAGATCCATGGCGCTATGCACCCGCGACGATGGCCCGCGAGCTGTCCGCGGCGTCAGTCGCCCGCGTGGCCCTGGACGGGGATCGCGTTGTTGGGTATACGACTGCCGTTGTGCGTGATGGCGGGGGCCATATCAATCGCATCGCGGTGGATACCGTGGCGCAGGGCAGGGGCGTTGGGAGAGCGCTCCTGGCCGACATCAACGGGCAGCTCGCGTTGCGGGGCGTCACCCGCATCACGCTCAACACCCAGCGTAGCAATGTCGCGTCTCAGCGTTTGTATCGGTCGGCCGGGTTCAGAGTTCTTGATCCGCCGCTCAAGGTCTATCATCTGCCCCTCGCATGAAATCGAAACCGGGACGCGACGACCGTCAGCGCACTCAACGCGAAAGCATCCGGCGCACCCAGGCGACCGGGCGCGCGCAAGCCGATCGGGCCGCGCGGCGCGTAGGCGATGCGAGTGCGGCCTCGGTGCCGATTGGGCCTGGGTTGCGCAGGGCGTTTGTTGTGTTCATTGTGCTGTTCTCTTTGGTTGCGCTTGGCCTGGCGGCCCTTCAGAGCCTGACCTCGGCGCCGGTGAACGCTCCGTTTTTGGCGGCAGCGACCCGCGCGCCTGCCGCCACGGTCACAGCCGCAACGTCTAGGCGAGTTGGGATTGTCAGCGGCCATCGTGGCAACGACACCGGAACGATTTGCGCTGACGGATTGACCGAGGCCGAGGTGAACTTCGACCACGCGATCCGGGTGGCCACTCAGCTGCGCACGCGTGGTTTCGTTGTGGATGTTCTGGACGAGTTCGATCCGCGGCTCAAGAACTACACGGCGAGCGCGTTGCTATCGATCCATGCTGATTCGTGCGCTTACATCAACGAGCTGGCGACTGGTTTCAAAGCCGCCCGCGTGCTCGACAGTACCGTTCCCGTCGATGAAGATCGCCTCGTGGGGTGCATCCGCGCCCGTTACGGCGCGGCCACGGGCTTGCGATTCAACGCCAATACCATCACGTTTGACATGACGAAGTATCACGCGTTTTATGAGATCGCGCCGCAGACACCGGCCGCCATCATCGAAACCGGCTTCATGAATCTCGATCGCGCGGTGTTGACCAAGCGGGCCGATTCCGTCGCCAAAGGTATCGTCGACGGTTTGGTGTGCTTCCTGAACCGCGAGACGGAATAGGCTGAAACGCGAATTCTCGGAAGCGCCAGCCCATGGGCTGTTGCCACTTGCGCGAATTGGGAGTATGCTGATAATGCAGCTTCGGAGAAGGTAACCCATGAATATCACAACCAAAAGGCCGCTTGCTCGAATACTGATTTCGTTTGCGCTCGCGCTGGCGTTCTCGGGGGCCGCGCCCATGGCCGCGTTGGCCGAAACAGGCGTTGATCCCGCCGCCATTGCGCCATTCCTCGACGACGGTTCGGACGCCGAATACTCGGTCGACTTCGCCCCAGGCTTTAAGGACTATGAGATCGACGCGGAATTCGACTCGTTGAAAAAGAGCCATGAGTTCACGTTTGATGAGACCAGCATTCAAGATCCGGCTGCCGCGGCGCGCCCGGCAAAGTGGATTGAGGTGGTTCTGTCCAAGCAGATGGTCTACGCCTGGCAGAATGGCAGAGTAGTGCTGTCTTCGAAGATATCGAGCGGGCTTTCGCGCACTCCAACCGTGCGGGGAAATTTTCGGATTTATGTAAAGTATGTCAGCACACGCATGCGCGGGCCGGGCTATAACCTTCCCAACGTGCCGTATACGATGTACTTCTACCGCGGCTATGGCCTTCATGGCGCCTATTGGCACAACAACTTCGGCCGCCCCATGAGTCATGGTTGTGTGAACCTGCCGGTGTCTTTTTCTGGCCAGCTTTTCAGATGGGCGCCGGTCGGCACCCTGGTTTACATCCATTAGCTGGCAGGACCTGGCATGAGGGCCGGCCTCCGCGGACGCGTGCTGATCCTGCTCGCGATTGCGGTGGCACTCGTCGCTGCCTCTGTCCTTACGTATCGGCGTGTCCGAGCGGAGGCCGAATCCGAACAACGCTGGTCGTTGGTGCGCGCCCGCGGCGGCTTAAGAGTAGGCATCGACCCGAGTGACAAACGGTTTTCGTATTTCACGGTGGAGGGTTGGCAGGGCTTTGATGCCGATCTTGCCCGCGAAATTGCGCGCCGGCTTGGTCTGGCGCTTTGGGTGGAACCGGTCGGCTACGACGGTCTTTACGACGCGCTTCGCTCGGATCGGGTGGACGTCTCGATGTCGGCTCTGATCGCCGACCCGGCCCAAACGGCGGACTATGCATTCAGCGTGCCGTACTTCGATGCTGGCCTCGTGCTGGTGGGCGGGTGTCGGCCCAACGGGGCCATCCCTGGGTGTCTTTCCAGCAAGCGGCTAAGCGTCGCGCTGGGATCGGACGCCGATCGTCTTGCCCGGCAGTGGGAGCGGCGTGCGCCCAACCTGGTCCGTATTGTCTTTGATGAGGATCGAGCAGCTCTGGCCGCTCTCAATACGCAGTCCGATGCGGCCCTGGTCGATGGTCGCGAAGTCTGGCAAGAACTCGACGCGCTGCGTGGATCGAATCAGGCAATTGTTCTTGTCGAGGCCCGTCCATACGTCTTGGCGGCCCGGCGCAGCGATGGACGGCTCATGGCGGAGGTCAATGCGATCATTGGCGCGATGCAGGCGGATGGATCGCTGGATGGCCTGTCGAGGAAGTGGTTAGCCCCGCGCTGAGCGAAGAATCGTCGCGACTTTACAGCGAGGGTATGTGCCACCCCCAACGGATTAACCTCGCGGGTAGGCGCCATCGGCTCGACGCGAGATGGGCTTTGCAGCGCCTACCCGCGAGGTTGATCCCGCAGAACGCCTAGCCACGAGGCTCACGCGCATTGCTGTCGGGCGGCCCCGGTTTTTGGGCCGCCCCGGATCCTGTGCAGCGCGCGGGTTGACCAGATTCATCGCCATGTCCAGGCCGTCGGTCACCCAGCGCTGCACGCCCTGATCGATCCGTTTGAACAGGTCATCCAGCGCCGGAACTTCGTCCCGTCCGAAGTCATCGAGGACATAGTCCTTGGGCGCTTGACGCCCCGGCGGACGCCCGATCCCGACCCGAATGCGCGGGAACTCCTGCCCGCCGACACGCGGGATGATTGACTTCATGCCATTGTGCCCACCCGCGCTGCCGGACGGGCGCATCCGAAGCTGCCCAAAGGGCAGGTCGAGCTCGTCGTAGATCACCAGCAGGTCGGCCAGCGCCGACTTGTAGAAGCGCAAAAGTGGCCCGACCGTCAAACCGCTCTCGTTCATAAAGGTCTGAGGCTTGACGATGACGACCCGCGCGCCCTTGATCAGACCTTGCGCGACCAGGCCGTGGTTCATCATCTTGGTGAAGGCCAGGCCGTGTTCGCGCGCAAGGTAGTCGGCGGCAAGGAAACCGACGTTGTGACGGTTGTTGGCGTACTGGCGACCCGGGTTGCCAAGCCCGGCGATCACCCGCCAGCGCAAATCCTCCATCAACTAGTTCCCGTAGTCGATCGGCCGGCGGAACACGCGCCTGATGCCAAAGCCGACAATCTTCTTGGCCAGGAGATACGCTGCAAAGGCCGCGAAAGCCAGCCCAACGAGCTCCGCGCCGCGCAAAAAGGCGCGTGGGATGGCGGCCGTGTCCAAAGCTACTGCGGTGGCTGCCAGGCCCGGGGTGGCAACCGCGCCAGGGCGAGGTGTGCCGGAGGCTGCACCCGGTGTTGCCGCGCCCGTGGCGGCTGCGGCCGCGCCCTCGACTTTCAGATTCCGGACCACCGACTCGATACTTTTTCCATCCGCGCTAAATACCTGCAGGCGCAGCGCATATTCACCGGCCGCCAACGCCCGGGTATTCCAGGTTGACAGCAAGCCATTGTCGACGGGCTGTGTGCCGCCGCCAAAGACCTGCCAGGTCTTGGCGTCCGGTTCGATCGCAAAGGCGACCTCGTAGCGGCTGAAACCAGGCATGTTGGCGCTGCCCTGGGCAGTGACGCTGGCGCTCAAGGTCTGCCCGCGCACGGGTGTTACGATCCGCGCGATTGGCGCCACCGGGGTGGCGGTCGGGGAGCGGGTGGGCGTGGGCGGTGGCTGTGGCGTTTGCGCGCCAGCCGGGAGGAGCGTCGTCATCAACGCGAATGCCGCTGATACAATCCCGCCGATAACCGGCCCGAAGCGGCGCGATAGGTGTCGCAGTGTCATCTTGATGCGCAAAGCCCGCCGATTGTAGCCGAACCCGCCCATGCGAAATGGTCTGACACTCCCCACAAACGAGCGCGCGCAGCGCGTTGCGCTTGCGTTTTTTTGCGCGGTGGTCGGACTGGTGTCGGGCGCGCTGGCGGTCGTGGTCAATCCGCTGTTTGTGCTGCCGCTGATCCCCTGGCCGTCGGGACGGCTTGGGCGACCCGCACCAAGGAACGCGCGATGTGGCTCTTGGTCGCCGGCATCGCCTTGCTGCCGCGGATGGCGTCGCCGGTGTCCATCGGCTTCAAGCCCACGGTCATCGACGCCGCGATGCTGCTGCTTCTGGCGGCCTGGGTGATCGATCGGTCCCGCCGCCGGGAGACAAGACCAGCGCCGGCCTTGCCGGGTCTCGTCGGCTATCCGCTCGCGGCGCTGATATTTGTCGCGGTCGCCGCCTTCATCGCTGGTATTCCGAATGGCCCGCTGACAACCCTGGTCTTGCGCCGCTTTGGCGAACTTATCCTGACTTTGATGTCGGTCTACGTCATGATCGGCATCTTTGCGGCGCCGGCGCGCGCCAGCTCGTAGTGCGCGCCCTCATGCTGTTTGGGGCGTTAGCCGGTCTGATTGGAATTGCGCTATACGTTATCGCCGACGAGACAGCGATGCGGCTGCTATCGGCCCTTCGGCCGTTTGGCTATCCTGAGGGCTCCGGTGTGCTCCGCTATGTCCTAGATGACCCGGCGCAGCTTCAGCGCGCAACTGGACTCTGGATTGACCCGAATGCGTTCGGGGGCTTTCTGTTGGTTGCCGGCGCAATCAGCTTGCCGCAGGCGTTCGCGCCGCGGCCAGCGCTGCCGCGCCTGCTCGTATTGAGCTGCCTCGCGGTGATAGGGCTGGCCTTGATTCTCACCGTTTCGCGAGGGGCGATGATTGCGCTTGGGCTGGTTGCCTTGCTGATGGGTCTTGTCAAATACCGCCGGATCCTGCCGCTGATTGGCATCGTGCTCTTAGCGGCGCTTGCGCTGCCCCAGACCCGCGAGTTGATCGCCCACTTCGCCGATGGATTCGCCGTGCGCGACCTGGCCACCCAGATGCGGGTGGGGGAATACAAGGACGCTTTTCGGCTGATTGAGCGGTACCCCATCTTTGGGGTTGGCTTCACTGACACACCGGATGTTGATCTCTACATCGGCGTGTCGAACATGTATTTGCTCATCGCCCAGCAGATGGGTCTGGTCGGTCTGGCCGTGTTTATCGTCACCCTGATCGGTTTCTTTTCGATAGCTGCCCGCGCGATGCGGGCGGCCTTGCGGGATAACACGCTGGCCCCCGTATGGCTGGGGGCGCATGGCGCGGTGATCGGGGCGCTGATGACGGGGATGGTCGATCACTATTTCTTCAACATTGACTTCCACAACTCGGTAATGCTGTTTTGGATTGTGCTCGCTCTCGCCGTGGCATCTTCGACTACAATCGCCGATCATGATGCAGCTCAAAGTGAAAGCCCTGAAGAAGATCGACATCGTCACGGTCTCCGGGCCGGATGGACAGCGCGACCGCGCCCGAATTTGACAATGCGCTAAAAGGCCTGCAGTTGGAGGGCCGGCACAAGATCGTGCTGGACTTCGCCGGCCTCGATTACATGAGCAGCGCCGGTCTGCGGGCCATGGTCGCGGCGCTAAAGGAAGCCAAGGCGCACAACGGAAGCGTGCTGGTTGCCGCGGCCAATGACAAGATTCGAGACACGATCGCGCTGGTCGGCTTCCAGAGCCTCTTCCCCGTGTTTGATGACATTCTCGAAGCGGTGGATTCGCTCTAGGGCGTTGCGCCCGAGCCGCGCGCGACATGCCGCGCGCTGACCCTCGCGATGATCACCCTCCGACGCCTGAGCCTGCCGGCGCGCCATAGCCAGTTAGTTGTCTTTGCGCGGGAGGCGCGTGCCGCGGCCGCCGAGGCGGGGATGAGCGAGGCCGAGGCCTACCGGGTCGAGCTGGCGGTGGACGAGGCGTGCGCCAACATCGTCGACCATGCCTATGCCGGGAATCCCGGCGAGATTGACATGGAGATCGGCTGGGTGCCCGCCAAGACCTTTGTGGTCATCCTGACCGACGAGGGCCGCCCGTTCATCGTGCCGGATGTCCCGCCGGAATCACCGCCGAAGTCGATCGAAGAGCTGCGGGTGGGTGGGCTTGGGCTGCGCATTATTCGCCAGGCCATGTCGGAGGCGCGCTGGGAGTTTGGGGTCGGCGGCGCCGATGGCCGCAAGGTCAACCGCCTGACCATGACGCGCGATCTAGCGCCTGTCGTCGCAAGTTGACCCGTGGCCATGCTCGATCTCGCCGTGGTCATCGTCTCGTGGAACGTCCGGGATTTACTGCGGGCCTGCCTGCGCAGTTGTCTCGATGGTCTTCACGAGTCTGGCTTGCAGGGCCGGATCGTCGTTGTCGACAGCGCCTCGTCCGACGGCACCGCCGCGATGGTTAGCACTGAGTTTGGCCAGGTCGAGCTGATCGCATCAGAGGACAACATCGGCTTTGTCAAGGGCAACAACCTGGCCCTGCGCCGGGTGGGACTTGGCGGGCAAGATACCGCGGCTGAGCGCCCGCGCTACGTCTGGCTGCTCAACCCCGACACCCGTGTGCATCCGGGCGCGATCAACGGTTTGGTTGATTTCATGGACGCGACGCCGCGCTGCGGGTTGTGCGGGCCGAAGCTGGAAAAGCCGGATAGCAGTCTGCAGATGGGGGCTTTCGGCTTTCCCGGCCTGGCCCAGCTCCTGATCGAGACCCAGCCCCGTCTGGCCCGTTTTCGCGACTCGCGAGTGGACGGCCGCTATCCCCGCGCTTGGTTTGATCGCCCAACGCCCTTTCGCATAGGCAGTCCGTTGGGGGCGGCCATGCTGGCTCGGGCCGAGGCAGTCGAGCAGGTGGGATTGCTCGACGAGGGCTTCGAGATGTATTGCGAGGAGATCGATTGGGCGATGCGGATGCGCCGGGCCGGCTGGGAGCGCTGGTGCGTGCCCTCGGCCGTCGTGACCCATTACGGCGGGGCCAGCAGCGGCCAGGCCAGCGCCCGGACCGAGGCGATCAAATGGCGCAGCCGCCGGCGCTATTACGCCAAGCATTACGGGGCGATCCGACGGGCGATCGCTCTACGCATCGCTCGGGGTCGTTGATAACGTTGATTACGTTGGTAACGGTATCAACGACCAACCATCCCCGCCAACGCGTGCGCGACCTCCATCAGCCGGGCCTTCCACTGCTCCGGCGTGCCACGCCGCGAATACGTCACCTGGCGCCGGCCGATGATGCCGTCCTCGCCCAACAGCCGCTCGAGCCTGATCCGCGGAATCTTCTCGATCGCATCCGCCCGGATCGTGATTCGATTGCCATCCGTCGTGATCGACTGGGCTCCAAACTCACTGGCCGCGATCTTGAGCCGGGCCTGGTAGGTCAGATTCAGGGCCGGGCCGGGCAGCTTGCCAAACCGATCGACCAGCTCTTCCTCGAACGCCACCACGGCCGCCTCGTCGCCCAGGCTGGCCATCCGCCGATAGAGCTGCAGCCGCAGAGCGTTGTCGCCGACATACTTTTCGGGCAGCCCGACTGCCAAAGGCAGATCGATCACCATCGGGCGGGTCGGCTCGGCTGGGACCTGGGTCCCGTCGCGCAAGGCTCGCAAAGTGCCGACCTCGTGCGAAAGCAATCGGGTGTAGAGGTCCAGACCAACGCTGCTGACGTGCCCGCTTTGCTTCGGACCGAGCAGATCTCCCGCCCCGCGCAGCTCAAGGTCGCGCATCGCGATCATGTAGCCCGCCCCGATCCCGGCCGCCTCACGTAATGTGTTTTAAACGTTCCTTGGCGTCTTCAGTGAGCTTGGCCCTGCGGTCATGGAAGAAGTAGGCGTAGGCCTGGGTCGAGCTGCGCCCAACCCGCCCGCGCAATTGATACAGCTCGGCCAGGCCAAAATGGTCGGCCCGATCGATGATGATGGTGTTGGCGTTCGGAATGTCCAGCCCGCTCTCGATGATGTTGGTCGAAACCAGGATGTTGGTCCCGCCGTCCGAGAACGTTTGCATAATCCGCGACAGTTCCCGGTCGTGCATCTGGCCGTGGGCGATGGCGATCGAGGCCTCCGGCACGAGACGATGTACCTTCTGGGCCAGCAGGGGCAGGGTCGTGATCCGGTTGTGGACGACAAAGACCTGCCCGTCACGATCGAGCTCGCGCTGGATGGCCTGTTGGAGCACAGCGTCCTCGAACGCGCCCACATAGCTGATGATGGGCAGCCGCTCCGCCGGCGGGGTCTCGATCAGGCTGATTTCGCGCACGCCCGACAGGCCCATGTGCAGCGTGCGCGGGATCGGGGTCGCCGTCATTGTCAGCACATCCACCCCAACCTTGAGCTGTTTGAGCTTTTCTTTCGCGCTCAGGCCGAAGCGTTGCTCTTCGTCGATGACGAGCAGGCCGAGGTCCTTGAACTGGGCCCGGTCAGCGATCAGCCCATGCGTGCCGATCACGATGTCGAGCTCCCCGGCGCCCATCCGTTCGATCACCCGTTTCTTCTCAGCCGCAGTCCGGAAGCGCGAGAGCATGTCGATCTTCACCGGGAACGGCGCCAGGCGGCGCCGGAACGTGCTGTGGTGCTGCTGGGCGAGAACAGTCGTCGGCACCAGCACCGCCACCTGCTTGCCATCTTGCACGGCCTTGAAGGCCGCTCGCAGCGCGACTTCGGTCTTGCCAAACCCCACGTCGCCGCACACCAGCCGGTCCATCGGGCGCGGGCTCTCCATGTCATTTTTGACCGCCAGGATGGCCGACAACTGGTCGTCGGTCTCGACATAGGCGAACGACGATTCGAGCTCGCGCTGCCAATGGCCGTCCGGGCTGAAACCGAAACCGGGCGCGACTTCGCGCTCGGCGTACAACTTGAGCAGCTCGCGGGCAACATCGGCGGCCGCGCCTTTGGCCTTTGACTTGGAGGTTTGCCATTCCGGCGAGTGCAGCTTGGTGAGTGTCGGCTGCAGATCCTCGCCACCGACATAGCGCGCCACCCGATCCAGATGATGCAGCGGCACAAACAGGCGGTCGCCTTCGGCGTATTCAAGCAGCAAATACTCGCGCTCGCCTTCGACCGGCTCGACCGAGGTGCCGGTGTTGACCGTCAACTTGACCGTGCCGCGGAATACCCCAACGCCGTAGTCCTCGTGCACAACCGCATCGCCGGTCTTCCAGTCGGCGAAGCCTTTCTCGGGAGCGGCCCTCCGCGCCCGGCCGGCGGTGAAGGCGTCCGGGCGAGCATAACCAAAAATCTCTACATCTGTCAATAGCGTCATTCCGCTGGCATGGATGAAACCGCCTGGCAGGGCGCCATTGACAAACATCACCCCGCGCTCCGGCACGGACTCCAGGTCGGAGTGCGCCGCCGTCCCAGGTCGCGTTTCGGCCCACAGGCCGGCCAACCGGCTGGCCTGGCGCGATACAACGATGACTGGGTTTGTCACGTTGGCCTTGAGAAAATCCAGGACTGGCTGACGCTGCCCTGCGAAATGGGGGCCGCCTTGAAGGCATTCGCGAGGGTTTCGCGCTGACACGGACCTTTCGGCCGCAAGGCCAAGGACAAGTCGCGGTATCGCCGGCTTGCCCTCCGAGAACATTTTCCAGGACCCAAATGGCAGGAGTCGCGCCTTTACCTGTGCGACTTCGCCGGCATCTTCCAGGATCGCCCGTTCGCGTTCCGCCTTGTTTTCAAGTTCTTCCCAGGCTGCGCGGAGTTCGACTTCGTCGTCGATGATGATCAGTCCGTCCTCGCCGAGATAGTCGACGACAAGCGATGGCGCCTTGCTTGGCGCGGCGAGGTCGAGCGGGGTGATGGCGATCCGGTCGCCCGTTTCGCCACTTCGCTGAGTGCCCGGGTCAAACCAGCGGATCGATTCGACCTGATCGCCGAACAACTCGATCCGGGCCGGCTGCTCATACACCGGCGACCACACATCGATGATCCCGCCTCGCCGGCTGATCAAACCGACCCGATCAACGACCGGCGCGTTTTCGTAGCCGATCGAAACCCAATGGGCCAGCATGCTTTCCAGCGCAAGATCCATATCCCGCCGGATGAAGCGTGTGCCGCTTGAGAACAGACCCGGCGCCATGGTCGGATGCATCGCCGCCCGTGGGCTGGCAACGATCAGCGGGGGCACGCCGATGCCGCGCGTCATTGGGCTGAGCCGGGCCAGCGCCGCAGTGCGCTGGGTGACGACATCGATCACCGGCGCGACGCTGTCGTAGAACGAGGTGTTGGGCTCGACCAGCCGAATAAGCGATAGTGACTCGGCAATGTCGATCCCGCACAGGGTTCGCACGGCGTCGGCAGCCTGGCGCGAAGCCTCCACCGACGATGTGACATACAGCGTCGGCCGGCGGGTCTGTTGCCACAACGCCGCAACGATAAGTGGGCGGATGGACCGGGCGACTGCCAGGGCGATCGGACCGGAACTTGGCTCGGACAGCGAATTCCGGAGTGCCTGGTACTCGGGCAGGCCTTCAAGCCAGGCCGACAAGGGTCGCATTGACATAATCTGCCCAAGATCTCCCAGCAAAGATTTCCGCTTCAGGCGGTATCCCCGTCCCGGCGCGCCGGGACGGGGGCCATCGCCTCGGAAGTCAGGTTTATTGGGAGCGCTGGGGATTGTTATTGTAGCGGTTCAGCCAATGAATATAATGAATCGCAAGAACTTGGGCCACTGGCCCGAGTCGGACGAATTCGATGGCAGGCACGATTACGGCGCTCAAGGCGCAGAAACGCGCGCGAGGGCGGGTGGACGTGCACCTGGACGGTGAAGTTGCGTTTAGTGTGGCCCTGATTCACGCCCTGTGGCTGAAGATTGGGCAGACGTTAAGCGACGATGCGATCGCGTCGCTGCAGGCTGCGGATACGCTTGAGCAGGCCAAGCAGCGGGTGGTCGGTTTGCTCGAGTTTCGCCCGCGATCTGTGCGCGAGGTTCAGCAGAGGCTGAAGCGCGCAGGGGTGGACGAGAATACGATCGATCAGGTCGTCGATCAACTGAAGGCGGCGGGGATGCTGGACGACAAAGCGTTTGCCGCGGCGTGGGTGGAGAGCCGCCTGCGCGCAAATCCGCGCGGCAAGCGGATGCTGGCCTGGGAGTTGCGCCAAAAGGGCGCCGATCCGCAGGCGATCGAGGCATCCCTTGCCGGCGTGGACGATCGAGGAGGCCGCGCCTCACGGCGGCGCGTAAGCGTTTGTCAAGGCTGGCATCGCTATCGGCGCCGGAAAGACGGCGCAAGTTGATCGAGTATCTCGCCCGGAATGGTTTCGCGTTCACCATCATCGAAGACGTCCTTGGAAAACTGGACCTTGCGGCGGATGACGCCGTAGAGTGAGACAAGGACGAAATACATGGAAGTCACATTCCTGATCATTGGGCTGGTCGTAGGTTTATTGATCGGCGCGGCAATTGCCGTATTCGCGTATCGGAATGCCCGAAAGAAGACGCGCGACGAAGGCGCCGTCCTGCGGGTTGAGGCCGAAAAGACGCTGGCCGAGGCGCAAGCCAAATCCCGCGAATTGCTGGTCGTCGCAAAAGACGAGGCGATCAAGGTGCGGGACAGCGCCGAGTCCGAGTTCAAGGAGCGCCGGGCCGAGATTCAGCGTGAAGAAGAGCGCCAGGTCCGCCGGCGCTCGGATATCGAAGCGCAGCGCGAGAAGCTCGATCAGCGCAACAAGACCGCTGACAAGCGCCAGCAACAGCTCGACAAACTGGCTCAAGATGTTGAGAAGCTGCAGGCCGAGCGGGTGGCCGCCCTCGAACGTGCCGCCGCCATGACCCGCGAAGACGCCCGAAATGAGTTGATCGGGGCGGTCCGCGAAGAGACCCGCGGCGATATGGCCCGGGTGATCCGCGAGGTTGAGGCCCAGGCCAAGGAGACGGCGGACACCAAGGCCCGCAAGATTGTTATCGAGACCATGCAGCGGGTCGCCACCGACACCGTGGCCGAAAAGGCCGTCACCACTGTGGCCATTCCCAACGAGGAAGTCAAGGGCCGCATCATTGGCCGGAACGGCCGGAATGTGCAGTCATTCGAACAAGCGGCTGGCGTCGATGTCATCGTCGACGACAGCCCGGATGCCGTGACCATTGCCTGCTTCGATCCGGTTCGGCGTGAGATCGCCCGGCGGGCCCTGGATGCCCTCATCCGGGACGGCCGGATTCAACCGCAACGAATCGAAAAGACCCTCGAGGACGCCCGCCGCGACGTCGAGCGGATCATGTGGGACGAGGGCGAGCGCGCAACGGTCGAAGCCGGTGTGCCCAATCTGCCCACCGAGATCATCAAGACCCTGGGCCGGCTGAAGTACCGCACCAGCTACGGTCAGAACCAGCTATACCATTCGGTCGAGTCGGCCCGCCTGGCGGGTTTGCTCGCTTCCGAGTTCAAGGCTGATGTCAAGATCGCCAAGATGGGCGGGTTGCTGCATGACATCGGCAAGGCCCTTGACCGGGAAAACGAAGGCACTCACGTCCAGCTCGGGGTCGAATTGCTGCGCCGCTTCAATATTCCACCCAAAGTTGTGCATTGCGTCGAATCGCACCATCATGATGGCGCGCAGGAGTCGCTCGAAGCCGTCATCGTCGAAATCGCCGACGCCATCTCCGGTTCACGCCCAGGCGCCCGTCGCGAGTCGCTGGAGAACTACGTCAAGCGGGTGCGCCAGCTCGAAGACAGCGCGCGCGCCTTCCCCGGGGTGGCCGAGTGCTTCGCTGTCCAGGCCGGTCGAGAACTGCGCATCATTGTGCGGCCCGAGCAGATCGACGACCTGGCCTGCATCCAGCTCAGCCGCGATATCGCCAAGCGCATTGAGGAGACGATGGAGTACCCCGGCCAGATCAAGGTCACCGTCGTGCGCGAGACGCGCGTGGTCGAATACGCCAAGTAACCGGCCGATGACGCTGCTTTCCACGCTGCAGACGGCGTTGCCGTCGACGCTTTCGTTGCTCGAGCGACTGGTGGCGCTCGAGTCGCCGACGCTCGACAAGGCCGCGGTCGATGCCGTCGGGGCCGTGCATGCCGCCCAGCTTACGTCGCTGGGCGCGCAGGTGCGAACCTTTCCCCAGGCCAAAACCGGCGATCACGTGCTCGGCGTATTCAACGCCGGGGCGGGTGTCCCGCTCATCCTCGTCATGCACATGGACACCGTGCATCCGCGCGGGACCCTGGCAAGCATGCCGATCAAATACTTGGAAGGACGGCTACACGGCCCCGGTGTCTATGACATGAAGGCCAGCCACGTCATTGCGCTGTCCGCGATTCGGGCCCTGCTGGACCTGGGCCAGATGCCCCGGCGCGAGATCCGAGTGCTATTCACCGCCGATGAGGAGACGGGCAGCCACACCTCGCGCCAGTTGATCGAGGAGCAGGCCCGCGGCTGCGCCCTGGCACTGGTGATGGAACCCGCCCTGCCAGATGGGCGTTTGAAGTCGGCCCGCAAGGGCACCGGGCTCTTTACCGTGACCGCCCGCGGCCGGGCCGCCCGCCGGCGGCGACCATGAGAAGGGCATCAACGCCATCCAGGAGCTTGCCCATCAGGTGCTGGCGGTGCAGTCCTGGACAGACTACGCCCGCGGGTTGACGGTGAGCGTGGGCGATATCCGCGGCGGCGGCGTCACTAACGTCAGTCCCCGATCTGGCGTCCTTCAAGGCCGATCTGGCGATTGCGCGGGCATCGGATGGCCCGTATGCCGTCGATAAGTTCATGTCGCTCAAACCGGTCCTGCCTGGCGCCACGGTGATGGTCGGAGGCGGGCTCAACCGTCCCCGATGGAATGTGACGCCGGCCGGCTGGCCACCTTCGAACGCATGAATGCGCTGGCCCGGCGCGAACTGGGGCATGGGCTCGAGCATGCGCCGAGCGGCGGCGGGAGCGACGCGTCGTTCACCGCCGGAATCGGCGTGCCGACCATGGACGGCCTTGGCGCGGTGGGCGATGGCGCGCATGCGCTGCATGAGCATGTTGTCGTGGATAGCCTGCCCGAGCGAGCCGCCGTGTGCGCGGCCATTCTGCGCGATTGGTAGTCACGGCATGCGCTCGCTCTTCACCCGAGAGAACCTGGCCGCGCTGCTGCTGTGTCTGGCCCTCATCGCGCTGCTGATCGCCACCGCCGGCAGCTCGCCGCAGTGGATCTATCAGGGTTTCTGATGACGATCCCAGCGCCCACCGCGCCCGTGCCAAGACCCGCGAAGCCGGCGCCTGTCGCGCCGCCTGCCTCCGCAAACCGTGCGGCCGCGATCCGAAACGCGCTTGTTTTTGCGTTGTGCGTGTTGGCGCCGTTTCTGTTGCAGCCCCAGTCCCCGATCCGCAATCTTGATTTCTGGGTGCCAATGGCCTCGATCGGTCTGATCGTGCTGGTCTGGCTGTCGATCCACGGGCTGGCCGCCCTGCGCCAGCGCCGAGAACAGATTGCATTGCTGAGCCTGGTCGGGGTGATTCTGCTCGTGGCCGCCACCCGCTATCTGGGCGCGCTCAGCCTGACACCGAGCCGGCCACCCGAGATCACGCTTGTGCTGGTCGGGCTGATTGTCGCTGCGGGTGTTGCTGCAGCGGCTGGTCGGGCATTCTCGGCGCGTGCTACGACCGCATGGGTGGTCATCGGCGCGCTTATCGCCATCTTTGCCGTCCTCAAGAGTGACGCGCTGGCGACCGCTGCCAGCGCGCTCCTTCGGCCACTTGCCGGGCAACCGGCGGATCAGGCCCGTGCCACCGATATTGGCTGGCTCGGCTATTCGTATCTTGCCTTTCGCCTGATTGCCGTGTTGCGGGATCGAATGACCTCAGCCCGCACCCTGAGGCCGTATGGTCTGGGCGAAATTGTTGTCTACGCCTTGTTCGCGCCGGCCTTCCTTTCCGGTCCGATCGGTCGCGCCGATCGTTTCCTCAAAGAGTGGCGGGCACCGTGGTCGCCATCCGTGGCGGAAGTCGGCGAAGGTGCCCGGCGCGTTCTGATCGGGCTGGTCAAGAAGCTTGCCATCGCCGATACCCTCGCCCTGGTTGCGCTTAACGCCGACAACGCCGCCCAACTGCGCCCGGGCGGCTGGGTCTGGGTCATGCTCTACGCTTATGCCTTTCGAATCTACTTCGACTTCGGCGGTTACACCGATATCGCGATCGGCCTGGGCCGCGCCCTCGGCGTAAAGCTGCCGGAGAACTTTGACCGGCCGTATCTCAAGCCCAACCTGACCCAGTTCTGGAACAGTTGGCACATGTCCCTGTCGCAATGGTTCCGCGGATATTGGTTCAATCCGCTCACTCGGGCCCTGCGGCTGCGCGAGTGGTCGCAGGCCGCGATCGTGGGGGTGGGGCAGGTCAGCACGATGCTGCTGATCGGGCTGTGGCACGGGCTCACCCTCAACTTCGTCGCGTGGGGGGCCTGGCACGCAGCCGGCCTGTTTGTCCACAATCGGTTTGCGGACTGGGCCAAGACGCGCCCGCTGGCTGGATTGTTCTCCGAGCGTTGGGCGCGCGCCCGCCAGCTTGTTGGCGTCGCCTTCACCTTTCACTTCGTGCTGTTGGGATGGGTGTGGTTTGCCCTGCCAACTCCTTATCTTGCGCTGCGGGTATTCGGCCTGTTGGCCGGGGCGGGGCGATGAAGACAATCTGGGCATCCCCATTTGTCCGAGTTCTGATCAAGGGGCTCGCGCTTTTTGTCGTCCTGAACCTGGCTTTCGCGTTGTTCCAGCCCATGGCCCTGCTCGGTCGGCTTTCGCTCTATACGGCGTCTTTCCTGGACGCGAACGGCTGCCTTTGGCTATCGGCCTGACAAGGCCTACAACCTGGTCGTCAATAACCTGGACGCCATGTTGGCCAGCCATGCCGTCAGCGCGCCGAAGCAAGCAGACGAGTTTCGGGTGCTGGTCCTGGGGGACTCGTCGGTGTGGGGCGTGTTGCTTCAGCCGGATGACACGCTTGCCGGCCGATTGAACGCGCTTGGTCTGCGCGCCCCGGATGGCCGGCGCATGCGCTTCTACAACCTCGGGTATCCCGACTTCTCGGTCACGAAGGACCTGCTGCTGCTGCAACGCGGGCTCGGCCTGCAGCCTGATTTGGTTTTGTGGCTGGTGACGTTGAACTCGCTGCCTACCGACCGCCAGATTGAACACCTGCTGGTGCGCAGCAATCCGGCCGAGGCGCGCGCTCTCATCGGCCGATTCGGTCTTGGTCTGAACGACTCCGATCCGCAGTTTGACGCGCCGGGATTGCTGGACCGCACAATTGCTGGCGAACGGCGCAATCTGGCTGATCTCATGCGCCTACAGTTGCTTGGCCTGTCGTGGGCGGCTACGGGCATCGACCAGGACTATCCCGATCGATACGATCCGGTCACCCTCGATCTGGAGGCCAGTGACGCTATACGTGGATTGACGCCGCCCGTATTGCGCGACGACGAGATTCGCCTGGACGCCCTCACGGCCGGTTATCGCCTTGCGCTTGAGCGCGGCGTGCCGCTCATATTCATCAATGAGCCCGTGGCGATCAGCGCCGGAAATAACAGCGACATTCGCTACAACGCCTTCTATCCGCGCTGGGCGTATGACCAGTATCGTGCCGGCTTGCCGAGGCCATTGGCGGAACGGGAGCGGGCTATCTCGACCTGTGGGATCTGGCGCCCGTTGCGGAGTTCACCAACAGCCCCGTCCACCTGAATCCGGCGGGATCAGCCCGTCTCGCCAAGCGGATCGCTGAGGCCCTGCCCGGTTGGTTGCGATAGGGGGTTGTAGGCGCAGCCTTCAGGCTGCGCGCAGAGACGTGTACTTTTTGATGCCTGACGTCCTGCACAACCGGAGGCAGGGCTTGAACGCGCGGCCTGAAGGCCGCGCCTACATCTTGCGCCTACAGCGCGCGTCAACTGATGAAGTAATCCAACGTAAAAAACCCCAACATCCCCACCACCAGACCGATCTTCAGCGCGGCCCCAATGACCATCCCGAGGAAGGTGCCCAGCCCGACCTTGCCGGCCTGGACGATATCGCGGGCCGAAATCAGCTCGCCGATGACGGCCCCGATGAAGGGCCCGATCAGCACGCCCACGATGTTGAAAAACAAACCCCCAACAATCCCGCCGACAAGGGCGCCGAAGACCGCCAGTTTGCTGGCCCCCAGCTTCTGCACCCCGAGCACTGTGGCGGCCCAATCGACGGCGAACGAGGCAAGCATCAGCACGAATCCGCCGCCCAGCCCGAGCCAGCTCACCCGCTGAAAATCGCCCGCCCACGCCCCAAGCACAAGGCCGAGGAATACAACCGGCACCCGGCAACACCGGCGCCACAATGCCGACGAGACCAATCACCACCGCCGCGACGGCCAACACCCCACAGCACGATCTGAGCAACTTCCGGCATGCGCCGAATCTAACACGCCCGGGCACCCTGCGCTCAGCCCAATCAGAATCAGAAAATGGCGCAATCCGCGAAATCTGCGGACAAAACCCGACGTGCCCGTGACGGGCCAAGCGGGCAGTGACAGGGATTTGTCCGCAGATTTCGCAGATTCGCGCCGATTCCGCAAGAGTGAGCGAGGAGGTTGCCCTGCCCGAGTAAAATCGCACTCCGATGAGCAATGACATTCTTCAGCCGCTGGCGACTTTCATCGCGACCAGCATTCTCAAACAGCCCAAACGCGCTATCAAGTCCAGCGAGCCTCTCCTCAGCAGTGGCTTGATCGATTCCTTTCACCTGGTCGACCTCTGCCTCTTTATCGAAAAGACGTTCGATGTCCGAATTGACGACGCGGATTTGAACAAGGACACCTTCGACACGCTGGAAGAGCTGGCGGCCTTCATCGCCGCGAACCGCGGCGAATGAGCACCCTCGTTCACGCGCTGCGCGGACATTGGGAGGCGCGCCCCGATCAACCGGCCATTCACTTGCTCCGGTCGAAGCGCCCGGATGTCGCGCTAACGTATCGCGATCTGATCGGGGCTGCCGCCGGCGTAGCGGCGAAGCTGGCCGCAGCCGGCATCGCCCGCGGGGAAGTGGTCGCCATCATCCTCCAGCACGGCGAACCCCTTGTCGCAGCGTTCTGGGGTGCCATCCTTCATGGCGCGGTTCCGACCATCCTGCCGTTTCTGACCGAGAAGCTCTCGCCCGATAAGTATCGGCAGGATTTGGCCGCGCTTTCGCAATCACCTGCCCGGCTGCCATTCTCACTAATGCTGATTTTGGCGCTGAAGCGGGGCGGGTCATCGCCGAGCTGCCAGCTGGGGAGGCAACCCTGCGCGTCATTGATCTCGAGTCAGTGGAGCCGGTCGCGCCCGATTGGGCTGAGCTCGGCGGCGCGGTCGCCCAGGCCCAGGATATCGCGCTTCTTCAGCACAGTTCTGGAAGCACTGGGTTGCAAAAGGGCGTTGCGCTCTCGCATCGGGCCATCTTCAATCAACTTGAAGCATATGGCCGGGCGATCCGCCTGAACACAGGCGGCGACTTGATTGCCAGCTGGCTGCCCTTGTATCACGACATGGGCCTGATCGCCTCATTTGTGCTCCCCGTTGCCCTCGGCGTGCCGCTGGTCCTGCGCTCGCCGTTTGATTGGGTGCGTGCCCCCGCGCGGCTGCTCCAGGCAATCTCGACCTACCGAGCTACCCTGTGCTGGCTGCCCAACTTCGCCTACAACTTCTCCGCCACCCGCGTGCGCGAGCGTGATCTTGACGGGCTGGATCTGTCCTCGATGCGGGCGTTTGTAAATTGTTCGGAACCGATGCGGGCGGCCAGCCATCGCATGTTCGTCGAGCGCTTTGCGGCGATCGGCGTGCGCGCCGAAATGATGACGACCTGTTACGCCATGGCTGAGAACGTCTTCGCCATCACCCAGGGCGGTATTGATGCGCCGGTCGTTGTTGATCGGCCAGTTGCGCGCGACCTGCGCGAGGACCGTCATGCCCGCCTTGCCCTGCCAGGCGAAACCGCCGAAATCGTGGAAATGCTATCGGCCGGAGGGCCCATCGATGGCGTCATGATCCGCATCGTCGACGACGCGAATGTGCCGCTGGCAGACCGGCGCATCGGTGAAATTTGTCTGCGCTCGGATTCCATGCTGACCGGCTACTACCACCGCGACGATGCCACCCGGTTGTCGATTCGGTAAGGCTGGTTCTATACCGGCGACTTCGGCTACCTGGCCGACGGCCAATTGTTTGTCACCGGCCGCAAAAGGATCTCATCATCGTCGGCGGCAAAACGTCTATCCGCAGGACATCGAACTTCTGGTTGAGGAAGTCGAGGGCATTCGGGCCGGCCGGGTTGTGGTGTTTGGGCTGTTCGACGAGGCCGCTGGCACCGAAGACATCGCCGTGGTTGCCGAAACCGAACAAAGTGACGACGATGCGCTGGCCCAGCTGCGCGAGGACATTCGACGCCAGATTGCCCAGCGCTCTGACGTTGTGGCCCGCGTGATTGAGCTTGTGCCGCCGCGATGGCTTATAAAAACTAGCAGCGGAAAGGTGGCCCGGAGCGCAAACAGGGAGAAGTACCTCGCTCAGAGTCGCTAGCAGTATCTGCTTGAGAGGTGATATCACCTCCCAAGCCCAGATGTGTTGGGGATTCTATGGTTTGGGCGTCGCCGCAGGCGCTGTCTCCCACTTAAAGACACCCGTGTATTCGTGGGTGTGTACGCAAGCCGCCTCGGCTTTGGGGGTAAAACTGCGGGTCATCTTGACCGTTGTGGGTCCGCTGAACGTGGCAACCATCTTGACCGCGCCATCGTTGATAGCCGTTGGGCCTTCGTAGGCGAAAACGCCGGGTTTCACCCGTGTCATCGTATAGGGTTTGGGCTCCTGATTCTTCCACACCAGCGTGTTCCCCTCCGGTGTCACCTGAACAAGTCCATAGGCTGGCAGGATTGATCCGCCGCTGCACCCCTTCATGCTGTCGGGTCCAACCTGGGTGTCCCACACCGACTGAGCCTTGGGAGTAAAGTCCTCAACAGGCACTTCGGTTGGTTTGACCGACTTCGTCGGCGCCAGGGGAGGGGTTGATGTGGCCGAAGGGGGTGGCGCCACCGAGCCCGATGTTGTCGGAATCGCCTGTGGCGCCGCCTCCGTCGGCAGCGGCGAATCAGGCGCGCCACAGGAAGACAGCATAAAGATCAGCGCCAACGCAATGCTTGCGCGGCAATGGAGCTTGTTTATCATTTTGAGTCCAGGCAGGCGAATGAAGCTAAAATTATAGCGAGTGAAAAACACCCGATTCAGACGCGCGGCGGTGGCCGCGCTTCTTTTGTTACCCATCCTTGGCGCGTGTTCCGCCCAAAATGCAACGCCGTCGCCGTTGCCGGCAACTCCTGCGCTGCCGACTGTGACGACGCGCCCTGCGACTGAGACGCCCGTCCCGCCGGAGACAGCAACCGTCGCCCCAACGGCAACGACTATGCCCGTGCCGCCGCCTGGCGCTCCGCCGACTCAGGCGATTACTGAGCCGGCGGAGCGGGTTACTGCGACGCCTGTCCAGAGTCCGGAGGCGTCCGTGGTGAGCCCGATCGCCACACAGCGACCTGGGTCGACGCCTAGCGCGACAAGTGGGCCAGGCGCCGTCTCGCCGAGCCCGACGGCTGCCAGCGCGCTTCCGACTGCGCTCCCGCCTGTCGGCGGAGCCGTGTTGCCTCCGGCGTTTTCTCCGGCAGCCAGCATTCTGGTGACGATCAATATCGACAGCACCTATCCCCGCAGCGGTCCAAGCTGGAACGCCGGTCCGGTTGGCCGGATGCTGAAGTGGTCGACCTATCCCGTCATCGCGCGCGACAGTTCATCTCAATGGTTCCTCGTCCAGGATGGCACATCGCGCCAGTGGTTGCACGGCTCGATGATGCGGGCGGCGGATGACCTGGGAAAACTTCCCATCGCAGATTTGGGTTTCAGCCCGGGTGTGCTGGCGCCCGCCCGAGTCGCATCAGGCCTGCCCACGATTTCGGCCCGTGCCCGTCAGCTCTATGGCGCGGCGGTGGCCGCCGGACGCGATGCGGGGATGGTCACCGTAATCGGCGACTGTAACTCCGAGTGGCAGGTTTTCTTCGGGCGCTTTGCAAGCGGTGGTTACAGCCTTGCCGCAAGCGGGGCGAGTTTCCTGCAGCCGGTTGTCAACAAATTCAACCGCTCGTTTTATCGGGCCAGCCTGGCCACCCACGGCAGTTACAACGCGGGCGCCGCGCTTGATCCAGTCTGGTCTGATCCCGCCCAGTGCCGGGCCGGCGAGACGCCCCTCGCGTGTGAGATCAGGGTGTCGAAAGCCAGTGTCGTCATCATCGCGGTTGGCACCGGAGACACTTTCACCTGGCAGTCGTTCGAAGGCAATCTGCGAGCCGTCATTGATCAGGCCATTTTGGCAAATACCGTGCCGGTGCTGATGACCAAGGCTGATGACCTCGAGTCGCTGCAAGGTGGGGCGCCGCCGGGCTTCATCAACGATGCCATCCGTCGCCTGGGGGCCCAATACAGTATTCCCGTCATTGACCTTTGGCAGGCCACCCGCGGATTGCCGCAGAACGGCCTTGCTCGCGAAGTGCGTGAGGATCCCAATCGCGGCGTGGTTGATCTGGGCGCGCAACGCTTTCATCTCTCGGACGAGGGCATGAACGCTCGCATCCTGCTCACCCTGCAAACGCTCAACGCTCTGGCGCGCTGAACGATGATGATCAGGATCAAGATCAGACTGTTGCTCAGTTGCGTGGTCCTGGCGCTTGGCGCATGCGCCGGGTCGACCCCACCGACCCCGCCTGCGCGTTCGGCATCGGTTACTCCGGCGCCCGCGCCCACGGAAACTCCGGTGCCGCCCGAGCCCGAGATTTTGGCGCTCTCCCCAACGGATGTGCCCAATCCAACGCGCCTGCCCGCCAGCGCTTTCCCAGGAACGGCAACGGCGACTGCGCCGGTTGCGACGGTCGCGGTCACGCCGCAAGGCAGGATAGTCTCACCGACCCCGGCCGCGCCGCCGAAAACGACGCCACTTGCCCTCGCCACGCCGCTGGTGCGAGCGAGCACGTCACCCCAGCCGCCTGCCCCGCCGGCCTCAACTGCCACAAACGTCGCCCCGCCCGCACCGGGCCTGACCGCAATGGCCGTAATACGAATCGATGGCGCGTTTGCGCGCACATCGCCGAGCTTGACCGCGCCTCACGCGTTTCCGGTGTTCGAAGGCAACCTCCTGACCGCGGTTGGCCGCACCAAGGATGGGCAGTGGGTGGCGGTGACCTCACCCGAGGGCGCGACGGGGTGGCTGCTTCGTATCTATGCGGACGTTGGGGCCGGATTCGTCAGCTTGCCGGTCGCGCAGGCGACTGGCGCCGGGTCGGTAACGCCGGCATCATTTCCAGCCTATCTCTCCCTGCCTGCTTCGGCCCGCCAGCGCTATCGGGCCGCGCTTGCTGCGGGCCGCGATGGCCGCGTCTTCACGGTTGCCGGCGCGTGCAACAGCGAGGCCTACGCCTATGTGCGCCGTGTTGCCACCGCGCTGTATGACACCAGTGGCCTGACCGCGCTGCATGGCGTTGTCCAGCGCTTTGCCCCCTCGTTCTCGCGGGTCAGTATGGCCGCCCGGGGAGGCTACACGGTCGCGTCGCTGTTTGACCCCTCCTGGGTAGAGCCGGGCCTGTGTCCGTTGGGTGAGGGGCCGCTCGCCTGTGAGTTGCGTCAGACTAACGCCAGCGTCATCATTATCGAACTTGGCACCGGCGATCAGTTTGGCTGGAAGGACTTCGAAAAGCACTACCGCGCCATTGTCGATTACGCGCTAGTCGCGGGCGCTTTGCCGATCCTGGTCACCAAAGCCGACGATTTGGATCATCAACAGGGCGGCGCGCCCGCGGGCTACATCAACGCGATTGTTCGTCGCATCGCGGGAGAAAAGCAATTGCCCTTGATCGACTTTCATACGGCAACGCGTGGCCTGCCAAATTACGGACTCCTTGACGAAGGAAACTTCGATTTTCATCTGAGCCCGGCGGGCTCTGATCTCCACTTGCAGGCGACCCTGCAGATGTTGAATGCGCTTCTCCAATGAAGAAAGCCGCCAGATACGCTTTGCCCCTCGTCCTGTGTGGAATGCTTTGCGCCTGCGCGCCCGCTGCGACAGTGCCCGCGGCGCAAGTGACCGTAGCGCCCCAGCCGACCCAGCAGCCGCCTACCGCGGCCATTGTTGAAACCCCGCCGTTCACGCCCACGCCTACGCCTCTGACAGTCGCGCCGACCTCGACATCAACGTCCATTCCGACTGTAACGTCCCCACCGGATCCAACCGCAAGCGCCACTCCTCTTCCCCGTATGACAGCAGAGGCAACCCGGCCAGCCGCAACCGCTGCTCTGATCGCAACCCGCGGGCCAAACCAGACCCCAACAGTGATTGCCGCGACGGGCGCAATCGCTACCGCGACCGCCAATGTTGGGCCGCCCTTGATCACGGCTTCTGGCGTCGTGCCAGTGATTACTTCAGCCCACAAACAGATCTATCGCAACAGCGTTGCGGCTGGCAAGGACCTAAGGATGTTCGCCGTGGTTGGCGACTGCAACTCTCAGCCGTCGGTGTATGTGCGCCGGGTTGCGACTGGCGAGTTCAATCTGGCAGCCCAGCCCGCGCCCCTGCGCGAGACCGCAGGCCTCTTTTCCCAGTCATTCTCGCGGATCAGTCTGGCGGCGGGGGGCGGATTTACCGCCGCCGCGCTAAACGATCCGGTCTGGGCCGACGGCGCACTATGCGGCACGAGTCAGACGCCTTTCGAGTGCGAGGTATGGGTTTCCCGCGCCAGCGTCGTCTTCATTCAGATCGGGACCGGAGACCAGTACGCCTGGCGCGATTTTGAGCGCAACCTGCGCCCGCTGATCCAGCACGCGTTGTCAAAGAGCGTGCTCCCGGTGTTGCTGACGAAGGCGGATGATCTCGAGTCGCGAGATGGCGGCGCGCCACCACACTACATCAATGACGTTGTGCGCCGGCTATCGCGTGAGTATGGCGTGCCCCTGATCGACTTCTGGCTGGCGACGCGTGCGCTTCCCAACTCTGGCTTGCTGGACGAAGGTGATCTCGATTTCCACTTGAGTCCGGCTGGGATGGACTTGCACATTCGTCTCACCCTCGAGGTGCTCGATGCCATTCTCCACGCGGTCGGGGCCTGTTCAAACCGCGACGCCTGCCCCCGTTGCGTCAACGCCACTTCCACCGCCGACTCTGGTCCCAACGGTTATCGGAGCGCCGGTTGCCGCCCTTGCGACATCGGCCGCCGGTCCACTTGCCGTTCCGGCGGGTGTCCTTCGCCTGACCGGCCGTGAGCGCGGTTTGTATGCCGCCGCAATCGCGCGCGGACGGCCTGCGGGGATATTCACCATCGCCGGCGACAGCAACTCCGAATGGGCTGGCTACCTGGGTCAAATCGCGCTCGGCGCCTATGATCTGCGTTCGCGGCCGGCGTATGCCGCTGTCGCGGCACGCTTTGGGCCGTCATTTCAGCGGCGCAGCGTTGCGGTGGCGGGCGGGCTTCGCGCCGCAGATATGTTTCTTGCGGATTGGCCCGACAAGCCATCGGTGTGTGATCGCGCCGAAGGCCGATTCGCGTGTGAACTGCGGCTCTCGCGCGCGTCGATTGTCTTTATCCAGCTCGGCACCGGGGATCGCTTCGTGTGGGCCGAGTATGAGGGCCACATCCGCCGAATGCTGGAGATGTCGTTGCAGAACGGGGTGCTCCCCGTCCTTGTGACAAAGGCCGATGATCTCGAATCGTGGCAGGGTGGGGCGCCCATCGACCACATGAACACCGTGATCCGGCGGCTTGCGGTGGACTATCAGGTTCCGATGATCGATTTCCACCTTTCTACTCGAAATCTGCCGGTCATCCCCAATCCGCAGCTGCCGGATCGACCCTTCACCAAGAACGGCCTGCTCGATGAGTGGGGCTACTACTTTCACCTGAGCGCTGAGGGCAAGGAGATGCGCATCCTGACGACGCTGGCGATGCTGGCTGCCATTACGAACTAAGCGGACTTGGCGCCGGAAACGCGTCGCACGGCGTAGGAGCGTCATCCAATTCACCGTCGGGAAAGAAATGCCCCGGCGAAGCCGGGGCACTTCTTTCCCGATAACAAGCCGTAGGCGAGTTCAGGGCTGAATGACCTGCCGCCGGAGCAGGTCAAGCACCTGCAGCGCGGTCAGGTTGCGCTGGTTGTATCCATACTGGAGATAGGCCGTGTTGAAGTTCGCAACCTGACCGTCACCGGGCTTGTTGTAGTGAAAGCCGTCCGCGATGCAGCCTTTGTTGGGCAGCGTGTCGGCCACCTGCCGGAAGTTGAGCAGCGGCACGCCGTATTCGCCTGCCAGGCGCACAACGATAGCATTCAAGTAGCCGTATGGGGCGCTGTTGTCCTTGAACTCCAGGTCGTCGGCCTTTGTGATCAGGACCGGGATGATTCCCAGCTCAATGGTCTCGTTCAGGATTTGGCGATAGCGCTGTTCGTAGCCTTGCCAGGTGTGCTGGTCGCCGGTTCCAATCAGGATCAAGGCCACACTCGGTTTGGTCTGGCGGTACTCGCAGCGCAGTGGCGATTCGCCCGCCTGGCAACCCGCCCGCGCGCTGCCAGGATCGAGTAGTTTGGTGGTGTTGAATCCGCCGATGGCGGCCGGGCTGTCATGCAGGAATGAGGATTGAAAGAAGTTGACCGTGTCCTGCAAATACGAAAAGCCGGCTAAATCGTAGACTCCCCAGGCGAAGGGCTTGAAGAACGCGGGATTGTCAGTATTGCTGTCGCCCACCAGGGCAACGCTGCCCGGCCGATTTCCAAGTTTCTGGCCCGCGGCAAAAATCGTCCTGGCCCGGCCCGAGGTGCCCGAGATGTACGGATAACTCGACGGGCCCACCGGACGGGCTGGTGCGCCGGGCCTGGCTGTGGCGACCGGAACCGCTGCAGCCACCCGCGGCCGGGCGACTTCTCGGCTCAAAATAGCCAGACTGCCCATTCCCAGATTGGGTTGAATGTCAAGGTAAAGGGTAAACACCCAGCCTTCCTGTCCATCGGTCGTCGCGACCTTAAGCCACGCGCTGTCGGCGGTTCGCCCCAGGATCTTCAACGGTGAAAATGCAGGCAGTCGAACCATAAGGTCCTGGCTGGTTCCTGGACCTTTTCGAAGCGCCAGATTCACCCCGTCGACATTGACCAGGTTCGATACGATGGCATCGAGCGTGATGGGCCGGGACACCGTCACAGGCGGCGCGCCAGGTCCGGGGATGACGAGGCTTGCGCCCGGGCGCAGCAATGACGGATTGACTCCGGGGTTTGCGGCGAGCAGGTCGTCGACGCTCATGCGGAACTTCAGGGCTATATCCCAGGGCGTGTCGCCGTCTTCGACAACGTAGATCCGCGGCGTGGGTGTCGGAGACGGCGCCGGCGGCGGCGCTGCGACATCAGTCGGCTGCGCGACAACATCGGTGGCGCGCGCCGTTGGGGATGCAATCACATAGAAGGTGATGGCTGGCTCGGCGGACCTTTGTGGCGGCACGGACCCCTGCGTCGCAAGCCCACTTACGGCAACGACCCCCATCACCAGGATGAACATAACGACGGCGATTGCCGCGATGACGTTCAGGCGGCTCGACCCCATTCGCATGGCAGAATTATAGGGTGATCAAAAAACGAATCCCCACCATGGCGATTGGCGTTCTGGCGGCCACGCTGCTCATTGCGGCATGCGCGGCGGGCGCCCCGCCGGCGCAGCAGGTTGAAACCTATCTTCGGGCGCGCGCCTCCAGCAATGTCAACCAGATGGTAAGCCTCTCGTGCGGCGCCTGAGAGGCCCAGGCGCGTATTGAGGCATCGTCTTTCAAGGCCCTCAACGCGCGGGTCGAGGGTCTGACCTGTCAGGTCGCGGGCTCAGAAGGATCCGCGTCGTATGTGGCCTGCGCCAGGCAAGATCGTCACCAGCTACAACGGCGAGTCGCGGGAGGTCAGCCTGGCGGAAAAGCAGTTCAAGACCGTCAACGAGGGAGGCGAGTGGCGGGTGTGCGGGTATCGATAAGCATTAGGGCAGTCCGCCTACGGCGCGCAAGACCACCTCCAGCGCTTGAAGCGTAACCAGGTTGCGCTGGGTGAACCCATAGCGCAGGTTTTCCTCGCTGAAAACGTCGACGCGCCCATCCGGTGGGATGGACAAATGCGTTGTGTCGGTAATCCCGACGCCCTGGTTTGGCAGGTTGGCCAGGGCCCGATTGAGGTTGACAAGCGGAACGCCTGCGTCGGCCGCCACCTTGAGTACGATCTCGTTCAACTGCGTTGACCGCTCCGGGTTCTCGGGGCGGGTTGGAAAGGTGTGAAGGAGTGGAACGATTTTGCGATCGAGCGTTTGAGTGATGATGAGTCGCAAGTAGGTTTCATAGGCGTCTAGTTCGGTCGCGGCGACATCATTCGTCCCGAACATAATCAAGGCGACGCTCGGCCGCGTCACGCGATACTCGCAGGCGAGCGGGGTTTCGCCGCTCTGGCACCACTGAGGATCCGACCAGGTCGAATCCAACGGACCCGCCGAGTTAAATCCGCCCGCGGCGGACAGGCCTGGAGTCGCAAAGGAATCGAGCGCCCAAGGTTTGCCCTGGCGCGCGGGCGCGCCGAAAAACTTGTCGATGACGGGCTTCAGCCCGCCATATTGCCGAAGGTCGTAGTTGCCTTTGGCCAGCGGGACAAGAAACTCGGCGTTGTCCGTCATGCAGTCGCCCAGCTTGGAGAAGGCCCGCGGATTGTTGCCCGCCTTTTGCCCATCTGCATACAGCGCCCGCATTTCTGGAGAAACCACCGGGAGGATGGGCGCCTCGGAAACACGCCTGACCGGTGGGCGCGCCGATGGCGTAAGCGTAGCCGGCACACTGCTGCAGGCTGCCAGCAACAAAACAACAAGTAGGCAAAGAGTTCGAGTCATTTCTTGGCGAGTATACGGTGTACAATCTTTTTGTCCGGGCTTGTAGCTCAATGGCAGAGCAGCGCCCTCATAAGGCGTGGGTTGCAGGTTCGAATCCTGCCGGGCCCATCCGTAAGCGGCGCGAGTCGCTGTGTCACTGGCCGTTGCGAATATGGCGATAGCATTCTTGGCGTCTTGTCTGGTTGGGCTCCGGACTCTGGCAGGCGTTGGCCGCCATCGCGAACTGGCCCGGGCTGATGATTTCGGGGCCGCAGCGGACACTCGCGGGGTGTTTGTCAGTTATTTTTCTGGTCGGGGGAGCGGCGCTTGCAGTTAGCGCTGATGTCGGGCCAACCACGTTAGCGCTTCTGATCCCTGGCGCATTCATTGGGTTCGTCACATCGGCCCTTTTTGGCGCCGTCGTTGGCGCGCGGGCCAATCCGCTAAGCGCCTTGGTCGCGCCGAACCCATCTGAGTTTCGGCAAGTTGAGCCCGTGTCAATCCCGGTGTCGCTCCCGCATCAACTCCCGTCAACAACTGAGACCGTGGTCGCCCCGACTTCGCTGGTATTGCAGCGCGATGGCGTGCCGATCGTCGCGCCGGCGTCTCTCATGCCGTCCTTACCCGGTACGCTGTTCCTGCCAGCGATGGACTGCGACTGCGCGGTGCTGCTGTTGTGCGGGGCGGGAGACAATCGCCTTGCGTTCAAGTGGCCGCTCGTGCGCGAGCTGAATGCCCGCGGCATCGCAGTTCTCAGCATCGACCCGCCGGGGCATGGCGATTTCATGAACGTGCCGACCACCGTTGAAAACACCCAGCGCGCTGCGCTTGCCGCGCTGGATTGGCTTTGCCAGCGATTTCCGGCAGCTCAACTTGGCGCGATCGGGATATCGTTTGGCGGGAACCAGGCGGTATGGTTAAGCGCCCATGACCCGCGCGTGTCCGCGCTTGTGTTGGTGTCAACGCCGGTGGCCCTCAGGCCCGTCCGGCGCAGGACAATTCTTCGGGAAGGAGCGGCGATGCTGCTGCCTGGAAATCTTCGCGTGTTCCGCTGGGGATCGGCTGGCGATTTCTATCGTGGCTGGCGATCAATGCGGGGATATGCGGCTGGGCCGGAAACGCTTTACGAAATGATTCGCCGATTTGACACGGCCCGCGCGGTTTCTGCCCTTGGCGCCCGCCCGATCCTGCTCGTGCATGGGCGCGCAGATATCGCAGTGCCATTCGCCAATGCGCAGGCGCTGTTGTCGGCCGCTCACCGTGCGGAAATACTCCCTGTGACGCACGGCACCCATCTGACTGTGATTCTGAGGCCCGAGATCGCGACGAAGATCGCGGATTGGCTCGCGACGAACTTGCGCTCAGAAGCGCTTGCGCAACCTTGATCTCAAGCAGCCGTATAACAAAGCGGGTGTACGATCGCCCAGTTATTCGGAGGCAAAACACATGTCAGATCAGAACAACCCCCAAACCTCGAGCCTGGTTGCCGAGTTGAACCGCTTGGGCGAGAACCTGGGCAAGGTCGTGCGCTCCGCCTGGGAGTCGGAGGAGCGCAGGAGCATTGAGAAGGAACTTGCAGCGGGTCTGGAACAATTCGTGAAGCGCCTGAACGAGGCGGTCGAATCGGCCCAGACCGACCCGGCTCTGAACAAGGCCAAGACCAAGGCCAAGGAAGCGTGGGAGACCGCCCGCGGACCACAGATCGTGTCTGAGGTCAAGACCGGCGTGGTTGACACGCTCAAGAAGATCAATGAGGATTTGGCGCGCCGGGCGGAGCCCGCGCCCGCCCACGAGGTCAAGAACGAGCCGCCCGCCGACGAAGACGCCTCAAAAGCGTAGACGTCATCCAAACTACACCCGGGAAGATCACAAGCCCCGCGCGAAGCGCGGGGCTTGTGATCTTCCCGGGCGCTGTTCGCTGTTTAGGTTGACGCCGCGCGCACGACGTCGTAGATCACCTGAGTGCCAAACATGAGGTTCGCGACGCTGATTCGCTCGTCGTGGGCGTGCGCAAGCCCGGTCATATTCGGGCCCTCGTAGCGGGCGGGGATGAAGCCATAGGTCTTGATCCCCAGTTTGTTGACGTGCCGGGCATCGGTGCCGCCTGCGATCAAACCTGGCACCACGATGGACCCGGGAACACGCGCGCCGAGGCAGCGCTTTATGGTTTCGAGCAGCGGGGAAGCGGGATCTGATTCCTGGCCTGGATTGAAGCGCCCGAACTCGACCTCGACGCGATCCCCAACAACGGCGCGCACCTCAGCCGCGATTGACTCGGGGGTCGTGCCTGGCAGAACGCGGCAGTCCACTTGCGCGATGGCCTCCGCCGGGATGACGTTGATCTTGCTGCCAGCCTGCAGAATCGTCGGCGTGGCGGTGTTTCGGAATATGGCATTGAGCCGGCGCTTGACGGGTTCAGCGAGCGGCAGTTCGGCCAGCGCATCAGAATGTGTCTGCGGGTCAAGCAGTGCCCGCAGCATCTCGGCAGTTCCCGCGCTTACGCCCGACGCCAGCGCCTCGACATGCGCGCGGGTCGTCGGGGTGATGTGAAGGGGCAGGGGCGTCTCGATGATTCGTTGCAGCGCCACTGCCAGAGGCAGGATGGCGTTGTCCAGATGTGGCTGCGAGGCGTGCCCGGGCTTTCCCCGTCCGCGCACGGTGAAGCGGGCCGAACCCTTTTCGCCTGTGCTGCACACAAAGAAGCTGCGGCCTTCAAGTTCGATGCTCGATGCGCCACCCTCGGTCAGGGCATACTCGGCCCGGATGAGGTCAGGGTGATTCTGAACCATAAACCCCGCGCCCATCAATCCGCCGGTTTCCTCGTCGGCGTTGGCCATGAAGATGACGTCCCGTTTCAGGCCGATGCCTTCGCGCTTGAGCTGTATGAGGGTCATCAGCTCCATTGCGACCATGTGTTTCATGTCGGTGGCGCCGCGACCCCAAATGATGCCGTCATGCAAGTCGCCACTGAACGGCGGCCGCTGCCATTTGTCGGCCTCCGCCGGAACGACATCGACGTGGCCGAAAGGAGGATAGGCGGGAGCGTGCCATCACCAGTGAGCCTGGCGACCAGATTTCCACGGCCAGGAGCGCTTTCAATGACCGTCGACTCAATGCCCTCACCGGCCAGGGTGCGGGCGATGAAGTCGATGCAGGGCGTTTCATTGCCGGGTGGATTTGTTGTGTCTATACGCAACAGATCCTGAAGCAGGCGAGTCGTTTCGGGCGTGTGGGGCGTTAAGTCCATCCCGATATTCTAGGCCAGTGGGACGGTACAATCCTGGCGTGGGAAAACTGCAGCAGCAACACGACCAGCTCAACGACGCGGACGCGTTGCGGGCGATTTTGAATGGACTTGAGAAGAGCGAGGGCGGAATAACTCGCGCCACGGTTGAGGAGGTGCTGACGGCCGTTGCGCAGGCGGGCGAAATGCTTGCGTATCAGGAAGTGGCCGGCACGGATGTCCGTTCGGAACGGTCGCGCTATGAGGACTTCTGCGCGCGCCTGGAGCGAGACGCCACTCGAGTGCTGCGAGCGTGCGGCGGCGGTGATCAATATCGGGCGTTACGCGCGCGGTTGGGGGTGGATGCGGACGAAGCGGGCTGGCAGCTTGACGCGATCGCGGCCCGTCGCCAGCGCCGTGTGTTGATCGTTGCGGGGAGCACCCTGGCGGCGTTCCTGTTTATGCTTGGGTTGGGCTATGTTTTCCGCGACACTCTGTTTCCGGAGGATCCGATTCGGGATGCGGTGAGCGCGGCCCAGGCCGCGGCGCAAAAGCGCAATCCAGCGGCGGCGTTGAGCGCGATTGAAACCGGGCTGGCCATCTCGCCATCAAATGCGATGTTGCTCATCTGGCAGGGAGCCATGCTTCCCGTCACCCGCAGCGCCGAGTCAACAATCGCCTACGCTCAAGCGCGCACGGCCTTGGGAGAGGCGGATTTTCTGCTTGAACGTTCGCAGGTATGGTTGGCGGCCCTTGAATACGAACAGGCGCTCAAAGACTTGAACGGGGTGATTGCGTTCAGACCGAAGGATCCAATCCCATACTATCTGCGCGCTTCGGCATTCGAAGGGATTCCCGAACGCAAGGCGGCGATCGCCGATCTGGAGAAGGCAGGAGAGCTTGCCCAGGCGGCTGGGAATGACTATCTATATGCGAATGCGAAGATCCGACTCGGATACTTGATGCAGCAATTGGCGCCCTGAGCGGCCTTTCGCATAGGCAGCACTTGTCATCTGTCAGGTCAAGGCCATTGGCGACATTACGGCTTCGACTTCGGGTGGGGGCGAGTAGCGCGGCCGGAAGCATCCATCGTCGCGCCGAAGATCTTTGCTCGGGCCACCGGCTGGCGACTGGCTCGGTCGATCTCCTGGACAAAGACAAAGCGCACTCGTGATACCCGTTCCAGACGACTGCGCACGACGAACGACTCGCCGCTTCGCAGCGGTGAGAGATAGTCGATCTCAACCCGTATGACCACCAGGTTCGCGCCGCGCGCGCTCAACACCGAGAAATCGATCCCAAGCTCACGCAGATACAAGTGCCGCGCATGCTCCAGATAGTGCTGATAGTTGGCGTTGTTGACGATGCCTTGCAAATCGCATTCGTAGTCGCGCACGTCAAACACCGCCGAGTGGGCAAATTCAACCATGGTTCAAGTGTTCGGTCATGGCAGCGAGGAGCTCGCGCATATCCGCCACCGTTGTGTCGGCCATGTGCGCGATCCGAAATGTCCTGCCCTTGAGCCCGCCGTAACCATCGGCGATGCTTAGCCCATGCGCAGCCAGCGACGTGTTGAGCGCGGCAACATCCACCTTGCGGGTGTTCTTGACCACGGTCACCGTTTGTGACTCAAACCCTGGCGCGGCAAACAACTCGAAGCCCATTTCTTTAGCCCACTCGCGGGTCATCTGGGCCAGCGCCGCGTGGCGGGCATAACGCTGTTCCAACCCTTCGGCCAGCATGTCGGCGAGCTGGCGGTCCAGGGCCCGCATGAGCGAGATTGCCGGTGTCGAGGGTGTGTTGTTCTTTGTCCCAAATGCCTCGAGTTCGAGGAAATCAAAGTAATAGCCGCGATTCGGGATTGTCGCCGCGCGGGCGAGGGCGCGGTCGCTCACCGCGGCAAAGGCGAGGCCGGGTGGCAGGCCGAAGCACTTCTGCGAAGATGTCAGCGTCACGTCGAGACCCAGGCCGTCCACGTCGATTTTGTCGCCGGCCAGCGAGCTCACCGCGTCGACGAGGATTAAGGTTTCCGTCGCATGCGCGCGGATCGCCCCGACGATCTCAGCCAGGGGATTGCGCACTCCGGTGCTGGTTTCGTTGTGCACGACCGCGATGGCATCATATGGCACGGTGCGCGCCCGCAGCGCCGCGGCGACACTGTCCGCGGTGTTGGCCTGTCCGCGCGCGACCTCCTGGATCGTCACGGCCTTTCCATTGCGAGCGAACACATCCGCCCAGCGTTCGCTGAAATCGCCGCACACCAGGGCGAGCACGCCCCGGGCCGGGTCATCGCTGACGCAATTGCGGGCCGCGGCCTCCCACAGGCCGCTACCCGAAGAGGTCGAAACGAATACCCGGCTCGCGGTGCCGAAGACCTGCCGAAGTCCGGTCTGGATGCGGGCGTACAACGCCTCGAAGGCCTTGCCGCGATGGCCGATCATCCACTCGGATTGGGCGTCCAGAATCTCGCGGCGCACCTCGACGGGGCCTGGGTTGAATAACTTGATATGGGACGTCATCGGGGCGGGATTATAGGCCAGTAGGGATCGTTGATAAGGTTGGTAACGTTGATAACGTTGGTAACGTTGGTAACGTTTTCCTGGGGCGCAGTTTGGTGGCACGGGATGGAGTAATATTGTTCTGTGTCTGATGCTTTGGGTTCGCAACTTGCGCAATTGCTTGGCCTCGCCTTTCTTCTGTCGTTGGGTGCCGTAATTATTGTTTCGGTTTCGGATGACCGTGCTCGCAACGTGCTGGCCCGGGTCCGCGCAGTGTCAGAAACCGCGACGCGCATCGAGACGCCGGCCCGCCGCACGCTGCCGGCTTTCGGCCCACTGACCTGGATTCCAGCCGTGAACGCCGCGGCGGACACGTTGCTAGTCCTCGCCGGCGACACGTTGTTTGCATTCGATCGGATCTCAGTTCGAGGGACTGTACGATACTTGTATTCTCAAAAGTATTGTTGGGCAGGCGACATTTGTCTCGATGTCGAGGCAACGGAACTCATGGTGATCGACGACGTGAGTCGTTCGGCGAATGCGCTTGAGTTCAGGCTTCTTGCTGGGAATAGCCAAGCCGGCGGACGCATACAGATTGGTGCGGCCATCCGTTGGTTTTCAGATCCCTGATGATCTGGCGCGCGACGCCATATTCGAGCGATTGGCGCCACCGCCGGAAGAGGACAGCGAAGCGCTATCCCCGATTACTGCCGATCCAGAACACAGCTAGCCGTCGAGAGCCACACGCTTAAGCCTTAGGCTGTTCGAGACGACAAACAATGAGCTGAAAGCCATCGCGCCGGCCGCCAGGATCGGGCCATACTGGGCAAACACCCCCACCGCGGCGACCGGGATCAGAATGACGTTGTAGAAGAACGCCCAGAACAGATTCTGGCGAATCCCGCGCACAATCGCTTTGGACAGGCGCACGGCCTGGGGGAGCTTGCGCAGGTCGCCGCCCATCAGGGTGATGTCGGCCGCCTCGATCGCGACGTCGGTGCCAGTGCCCATGGCAACGCCGATGTCGGCCAGGGCCAGGGCAGGGGCGTCATTGATGCCGTCCCCGACCATTGCCACCACCCGGGTCCGCCCATCCGAGGTAGCAGGCGCTGCCTGCAGGCGTTTGATGACATCGGCTTTCTGTTCAGGCAGGACTTCGGCTTCGACATCGGTGATGCCCACCTGATCGGCAATGGCGCGGGCCGCCCTCGGGTTGTCGCCCGTAATCATCACGACTTGCATGCCCTGCGCGCGCATGGCTGCAACGGCCACCGGGGATTCGGACTTGATCGTGTCGGCGACGGCGAAAAGGCCCGCCAGCACGCCATCGAGCGCCAGCGCCATAACCGTACGACCTTCGCCTTCCCAGGCCCGAATGCGCTCAGCATCGTCGGGCGCGATCGCGATGCCCGCCACATCCATGAAGCGCGGACTGCCTACTAGGGCGGTGAGGTTGCCGACACGAGCAGAGACGCCGCGTCCCGCAATGGCCGTGAATCCTTCTGTTGAAGCGAGCTTGAGCTTCAGTTCGGCCGCGGCGCGCACAATCGCTTGGGCGAGCGGATGCTCGCTGGCCTTCTCCACGCTTGCCGCCAGTCGCAGGACCTCATCGGATGCCAGTTCGCTGCCAAACGCAGCGACCCGCTCCACAAGGGCGGGCTCGCCGCGAGTAATGGTACCCGTCTTGTCGAGCGCGATCGTCGTCAGCGCCGACGCGCGCTCGAGGCTCTCGCTGTTCTTGAACAGGATGCCGTTCTCCGCGCCGCGACCCATTCCGACCACGATCGCGGTCGGCGTTGCCAGGCCAAGCGCGCACGGGCAGGCGATGACAAGCACAGCGACCGCATTCACCAGGGCCGTCTCGAAATTCTGGGTGATCAGGATGTTGGCGATGTAGGTCAGCAGAGCGATGACCAGGACCGCTGGCACAAAAATCGCGGATACCCGGTCGGCCAGGGCCTGGATGGGGGCCTTGCTGCCCTGGGCCTGCTCGACGAGCCGGATGATCTGCGCGAGGGCGGTGTCGCGACCAACCCGAGTCGCCTCGATTCGGAGCGCGCCCTCCTTGTTGATGGTGGCGCCGGTGACTGAATCACCCGGGCGTTTGTCGCGCGGCACGCTCTCGCCGGTGATGACGCTCTCATCAACAGATGACCCGCCACTGACCACGACGCCGTCGGTGGGAATTCGCTCGCCCGGGCGGACCACGACCAGATCGCCAATCGACAGGCGCGACGCGGAAATCTCGATCTCTGCGCCGTCTCGCTCGACCCGGGCGGTTTTTGGCCGCAGGTTCACCAGTTTTTTGATCGCCTCGCTTGTGCGGCCCTTGGCCTTTGCTTCGATCCACTTCCCGACGCTGATCAGGGCCAGGATGAGGGCTGCCGTCTCAAAGTAGACGTGCCCGCCGGTGTTGAACACCGTCACATAAAGCGAGTACAGAAATGCCGCGCCCGACCCCAGCGCCACCAGCACGTCCATGTTTGCCGCGCCGTTGCGCAGGGCCTTGTAGGCATGGCTGAAGAAGGGCTGTCCGACATAGAGCTGGACCGGCAGCGCCAGCGCGAACAGAAGCCAGTGAAAAGCCGGGCTATGCTGGAATGTCATCGGGATGAAGCTGTCGAGCAACCCAAAGTCGCGGCCCATCGCCAGGACAATCGATGGCACGCCAAACACAAAGCCCACGACCACCCGCCGCCAGCGGGCGTCGATGTCGGCCGCCCGGGCCCGCCCCTCCGCATCCAAATCCTGCCCGTTGTCCTCGGCTGCCGCGGTCACCACATCGTAGCCGGCCTTGCGCACTGCGGCGACCATGTCGGCGATGCCGACCGCGCCGGGCACGTATTCAACAGTCGCCCGCTCACTGGCATAGTTGACCGAGGCGGCGGCCATGCCCGGCATCTTCTTCAGGGTACGCTCGATCGTATTGGCGCAATTTGCGCAGGTCATCCCCAGCAGTGGCAGATCGGCCTTGGCTGTAGCCACGTTGTACCCGGCATTACGGACGCGCTCGATCAGGGCCGAGGCCGAAACCTGGGTCGGGTCAAACTGGGCGGAGGCCCGTTCGTTGGCGTAATTGACGGCGGCGCCGGAGACGCCGGGAGTTTTGCGCAAAACACGTTCGACCGTGGTGGCGCAGTTGGCGCAGGTCATCCCAGTGATGGGCAGATCGATGGAGCGGAGAGGGGTGTCGGTCATGGCGATCGTAAACCGGTCAACCCTTAGGGTTGACCGGTTTGAATGGGCTAGACGGGATTCGCCAGCTCAACGGCCGGGTAGTCAATCTCGGCAAGTTTGCCGGCGATCGTCTGCCAATTGGTCTTGTCGTCCCACTTGACAGAGACGATCTTTGTCTTCACATCGGCCTTGACTTCGACAACGCCGGGCAGGTCCCTGATTTCGTTCTGAATTGTCCGGACGCAGCCGTCGCAGCCGATGTTAGGCACGTTCACAGTCTTGGTGTTCATGTGTATTCTCCTCGCGGTTCTAGATAGTCGTCTAATCCCCCCCGGGGGGATGGTCGTATCATACTCCCGTTTTTGCGCGTGATATATTGCCGCGGCATGTTTAGGCTGAAGAGGTTCTGGGTGATGCTGGGTTTGTTTGCGCTGAGTGTCGCGGCGAGCATCTACGCGTTCAACTGGGGGCGTGACTTTTCGGCCAACCAGGTAACGGCGGTCATCGACATCTTGCAGCCTGCGCCGCTGGCAACGGTTACCGGGCCGATCACCGACACCAGTGTTGTGCGGTTTGAGTTGCCAAAACCCTGGAATGGCAAAGAGCGGATCAATCTGCTCTTGCTGGGAATAGACCAGAGGGCTGGTGATGGCGAGAAAGGGCATCGCACCGACACCATGATGGTGCTGTCTCTCGACCCGGTGTCCCTTTCGGCCGCCATGTTGTCCATCCCCCGGGATTTATGGGTGCCGATCCCGGGCTATGGGAGCGACCGGATTAACACTGCCAACTACAAGGGCGATCTTGATGACTATCCCGGTGGCGGACCCGCGCTTGCGAAGAAGACGGTCGAAGCGTTGCTCGGTGTTCCGATCAATTACTACGCGCGAATCAACTTCACCGCGTTCGAAGATTTTGTGGATCGGATCGGCGGGGTGACGGTGGATGTGCCGGAGGACATCGTCGATAAGCGGTACCCGACCAGCAGTTTCGGGACTGAGACTTTCACCGTCACCCGCGGGATCAGGACCTTGGATGGCGCCACCGCATTGAAATACGCCCGAACGCGGGCGACCTTTGGGGGCGACTTTGATCGGGCCCGCCGACAGCAACAGGTTATTTTTGCCGTCCGCGACAAAGTGACCGGTGATCCGCGAACACTACCAGCCCTGCTGGCGGGCTCCGATGAGCTGTGGAGCAACCTGAAGAACTCTCTCAAGACCGACATGCCCCTTGACCTGATTCAGCGGTTGGCGTTGCTTGCCAAGGATGTTGATCGCAAGAACATTCGGACCGCCGTCATCGATCAGAACTACACCGAAAACGTGACGACCCCTGAGGGCTACCAGGTTGAGGTGCCGGTCCAGACCGAAATCAGAAAGCTGCGAAACGCGCTGTTTACCGCCGGCGCCAATACGGCGGCCGAGATTCAAAAGGGCGGAGGAACGGTGGCGCCAGCGCCAACAGACTGGAAGGCCGAAAATGCCCGGATCATCGTTCTGAATGGCACTGAGCAGGTAGGATTTGCCAGCCGGGTGCGCCAATTGCTGGAAGGACGCGGTTTCCTGATCGTCGACGTTGGCAACTCCCTGGATGGACGATTTGACTATGTGAAGACGCAGTTCACGGATTACGCTGGCAAACCCGCGACCGTGAGCGCCGTCGCCGAGGCACTTGGCATCCGACCCGCGCCGGACCCCAGACGCGAGATTAACCCGGCTGTTGGCGCGGATATCGTGATCGTGCTTGGGCTTGACGCGAAAGCGCCCTGATTCCACCAGAGGCGGAGGCTTTCTAGCGGGGCAGTATCGGCTGCGCCTCGCGCTGAGCAAGGTCGGCAAAGGCGGCCATCAGCGCGCGGGTTCGCGGACCCGGCGCGCCCGAGCCGATTTGCTGATCGTCGATCCCGACGACAGGCAGGATCTCGCGGCTGACGCTGGTGATGAAGCACTCTTCTACGTTGGGCAAGTCGGCCAGCCCGATGCCGCGGCGAACAATGGCGAGCCCGTCGGACGCGGCAACCTCGAGGACAAGCGCCCGGGTAAGGCCTGCCAGCGCGCGTGCTTCCTCGGTGTGGAGCGTCCGACCGGTGAGGGCGAAGAAGTTGCTGCTGAGGCCTTCGAGGAGTGTGCCGTCCTCGGCCACCATGAGCCCCTCGTTGACACCGGCTGGCAGTCGGCGTTTCGTTTGATCGGCCGTTGAGATGAAGTCGGTGCTTTTTGCGTGGGGATTCGATCGTTCGGCGTGGACGGTCACGCACCGCACACCGCGCGCATAGTCCGCTGGAGGCAGGGGGGTGAACGCCTCGACTGCGACAAAGACGCGCGAAGGCGGTCCAGCCACGAGGGTCAAGCGGAATCGCGACTCGGGATGGCCGGCGCTTTCCCGGGCGGCTGCGATCGCCTCGCGGGCTGCGTTCTGATTCAACCGGACTGTGTGGCCCAACAGCGCCAGCGACTCTTCGAGACGGCGGAAGTGCCCGGCCAGGCGCACAACCCGATCGCCCGAATACGTGCGGAAGGTTGTGTAGGCCCCCGCCGGCAGTCCGGCCGACGCATCCGTCATGGTCTGGTACTGGCCGAGCGCGCGAATCGTGCCACTTTCGTTTTGAAGTTCGAAGACGGTGACCATACGATCGATGATAATGGATGACTGCGTGGCTTCTTCTTCAAAGCTTTCTCTAGACTCCGGCGCCGTCGAGGCGCGAAACCGCACCTTCGTGGTCGCTGCCTTGATCGCCCTGGCGCCGATCGCGCTCGCCGCTGCGGACCTGCCCGCCCGTCGCCTGCAGACAGCATTTCTCGGTTCGGCATTGACCGTAACGATTACGGCGGACTCGCTGTTGATTGTGCTGATGCCCGTTCTTGCTTGCTCCGGAGCGGATTGGCTGTTGCGGGCGCATCCCGAAGTGCGCGCCGGTGAGATCCCGTTTCTGTTTCCGTTCTGGATCGCGCCTGCATTCGCCTCTCTGGCGCTGGCCGTGTTGCTGACTCGAATACCAAATTGGCCGCTTTGGGTGCTCACCCTGGCGTTCGGCACTGTTCTCATCGTCGTCATATTGACAGCCGAATATGTCGGACTGTCGCCCGGCTCAAGGGGATATGCGCTTTCCAGGCTGGCACTGACGGCCCGTAACCTACGCGATTGGATTTGGCTTGTTCACCCTGGTGTACTCGGCACGCGAGCGAAGTGTTGTCAGCGCCACGCTCACCTTCGTGATCGCCGCGGGACTGGCGCTTGACCTGCTGGCGCCGCACATCATTGGGCTGCGTTCTGCGGGGGCTTTTGCCCTTGTTACCGGGCTTGTGTGCGCCCAGGCCACCTGGGCCCTCAACTACTGGAATGTCTCAAATTGGAGCGCTGGCGTGCTGTTACTGGCTGTCTTCTATTTGCTGGTCGGACTAGCCCAACAGCACGTGCAGGACCATATCTCACCGATGATTCTGGTTGAGTTTGGGGTGGTGCTTGCGGTTGCGTTGTTCGCCGCATGGCAGCTCGCGCCGGTGCGGTAAGGCGGGTGCATCATGGGTGACAAAGTCCTGGTCATCGGATCTGCCAATTTGGATGTAAAGGGCCGGCTGTTGGGGCCGCCAATTGCAGGATCGTCAAATGCGTCTGAGATTCGAACGTCACACGGCGGGGTCGCCCGGAATGTAGCCGAGAACCTGGCCCGGCTTGGCGCGCCCGTCACGCTGTTGACGGCGGTTGGCGATGACAGTGTGGGCGACGATCTGCTGCGGCATGCCGATGAAATCGGCATCGACATCTCTCGCGCGCTACGAGTGCCCGGCGAATCCTCCGGGATCTATTTGGCGGCGTTGGATATGACGGGTGATCTTGCTCTGGGCCTGGATGACCTGCGTATCGTCGAGCGCCTGTCGAGCGCGTATCTCGAGGCGAATGCGGACGCGTTTGACGAGGCTGACCTGATTGTCCTCGACATGAATCTCGAGGCCGATGCCTTTGACACGGCGCTGCGTCTGGCGCGAATCGCCGGAAAGCCCGTGTGCGTCGACCCGACGTCGGACGAGCGGGCGGCTCGGCTCGCGCCGTTCCTGGCGCAAATCGATATCATTACGCCGAATATGACCGAAGCCGAGGCTATCCTGACAGCGATCGGGCGCGATTACCCGAATGAGCATGAGAGTCTGACCGGAATTCAGGATCCTGATCGGGCGTTGCAGACCGCCCGGCGCCTTGTCCATCTTGGGGTGAATATGGTTGTCGTCACGCAGGCCGAGCGAGGCGCGTGCTATGCCACCGAGTTCGAGAGTGGCCAGCTACCGGCGGTCAAGGTTCGAATCGCGGATACTACAGGCGCTGGTGATGCGCTGACGGCAACGCTCGTCTTTGGCCTTACCCACGACATCAGTCTCAGTGATTCCGTCCTATTGGGCTTGCGCGCGGCTGCGTTGACGTTGAGGACGACGGCGACAGTTGCGCCTGAGCTCAGCCTGGATCGACTATATTCAGATCTCTAGAAGACGTCCCGGTTACCAATGGCGAGATCACAGCCCCGTGGGAAGCGCGGGACTGTGATCTCGCCACTACGGCTGAGATGGCTTCCAAACAAAGGAAAAAGAAAGTGTCAAAACAATACAAGTCCCCGCCCGACCTCGTCATCGACCCGAAGAAGAAGTACAGCGCCCGCATCAAGACCTCGCGGGGTGATGTCGTTATTGAGTTGCACGCCGACAAGGCTCCCAAGACGGTCAACAACTTCGTGTTCCTGGCGCGTGAGGGCTTCTATGACGGCACCATGTTCCATCGTGTGATCAAGGACTTCATGGTCCAGGGCGGCGATCCGACTGGGACTGGACGGGGCGGCCCCGGCTACAAGTTCGCCGATGAGATTCACCCCTCGTTGCGACACGGCGGTCCCGGCATCCTTTCGATGGCCAACGCCGGCCCGGGCACCAACGGCAGCCAGTTCTTCATCACCCACGTCGCCACCCCCTGGCTCGACGGCAAGCCCACTGTATTCGGCAAGGTCGTCGAGGGCATGGATGTGGTGAACGCGATTCCCGAGCGCGATCCGGGCTCAGCGAAGAAGCCAGGAGAGACGCTGGTCTCGATCGAGATCATCGAGGCCTGACCTGTTATTGGGAATGACATCCACCGGCAAAACCGGGGGATGTCATTCCCAAAACCATTTAGGAGCCAATCGAAATGTCGCAGATTGATAACCAGGATGTTCACGTTTCTCACCGCGAGGTCTACGCCCCCTCGGAGGCGGTAAAGCGTGCCGCGCGGGTGAAGGATTGGGACGGCCTGTCCGCCTATGCTGCCGATCAACCCGAGGCCTTCTGGGCCGCGCGGGCGGAAGAGTTGGGCTGGTATCGCAAATGGGATAAGGTCCTGGACAGCTCGAACGCGCCGTTCTACAAGTGGTTCGTGGGCGGGCAGACAAACATCGTCCACAACGCGCTCGATCGCCACATGCACACGGCCCGACGGAATGCCGTCGCCTATATCTGGCAGGGCGAGGACGGCAGCGAGCGCTCGATCGCATATGCCGAGTTGGAGCGGGATGTCAGCAAGTTCGCGAACGTCCTGAAGGACAGTGGCGTCAAGAAGGGCGACCGGGTCACCATTTACATGGGCCGGGTGCCGGAGCTGCCGATCGCCATGCTGGCCTGCGCCAAGATCGGCGCGGTGCATTCCGTCGTGTATGGCGGATTCTCGGTGGAGGCGCTGCACGGCCGCATCGTCGACTCGACCAGCAAGGTCGTGGTGACCTGCGACGGCGCCTTTGTCAGCGGCAAGGTGGTTGAGCTGAAGCAGATCGTCGATGAGGCGCTCAAGCGCGAGTCCCCGGTGACGCGGGTGATCTGCTTCAAGCGCACCGGGCGCGAGGTGGGCTGGGTCGAGGGTCGCGATGTGTGGTGGCATGACGCGATGAAGGATGCCAGCGCCGTGTGCGAGACCGAGCGGATGGACGCCGAGGACCCACTCTTCATTCTGTACACGTCAGGGAGCACCGGCAAGCCCAAGGCGCTCGTTCACACCCATGGCGGCTACAGCGTCTACACCTACACGACCCTGCGCTACGTGTTTGATCTGCGCGATGACGACCGCTGGTGGTGCGCCGCCGACCCGGGCTGGATCACCGGCCACAGCTACATCGTTTACTCCCCGCTGATGGCGGGCGTAACCAGCATCATCTACGAAGGCGGCCCCACTTTCCCGCAGCCCGATCGCTGGTGGAAGATCATCGAGCAATATCGTGTCTCGGTGTTGTATTGCGCCCCGACCGCGATTCGCGGCTTTATGCGCTTTGGCCCGGAGTGGCCCAAAAAGCACGACCTGTCGTCGCTGCGACTGCTGGGGAGTGTCGGCGAGCCGATCAACCCCGAGGCGTGGAAGTGGTACTACGAGAACGTGGGGGGCAGCCGCTGCCCGATCATGGACACCTGGTGGCAGACCGAGACGGGCGGCTTTATGATCACGCCAATTCCCGTGTCGCCACTGAAGCCGGGCAGCGGCACGCGACCATTCTTTGGGATCAAGGCCGAGATCGTCGACGAGGCTGGCGAGCCGTGCAAGCCAGGCGAGGAGGGCTACCTCACCATTCTGACGCCCTGGCCGGGGATGGCCCGCACCATTTACGGCGATCCGGATCGCTATCGGCAGACCTACTGGAACCGTTATCCCGGCCGCTACTTCACCGGCGACTCGGCCCGCATGGACGCTGACGGTTACTACTGGATCATTGGCCGGGTCGATGATGTGATCAAGGTCAGCGGCTATCGCCTCGGCACGGCCGAGATCGAGAGCGCGCTGGTGTCGCATCCGGCGGTGGCCGAGGCCGCGGCCATCGGACTGCCCCACGAGCTGCGCGGCAACACGATCTACTCGTATGTGATTCTGCGGGCGGGTTGGGAAGCCTCGCCTGAGCTATCCGAGACGCTGCGCCAGCATGTGGGCAAGGAAATGGGCCCGATCGCCAAGCCTGAGAAGGTCGAGTTCGTGGCCCGGCTGCCCAAGACCCGCAGCGGCAAGATCATGCGGCGCGTGCTCAAGGCCCGCCCAGGGGATGCCCGAGGGCGACCTCTCGACCCTGGAGGAATAGTCATCTTGAGTGATCAATTGAATGTAACAGTGTGGCATGAGTTTCGCCACGAAAAGAGCGATCCGATCGTAGGCGCGTTGTATCCCAAGGGGATGCACCGCGCCATCGCCGACGGGCTGGAGCAGCATACGGACTTCAAGGTCCGGATCGTGTCGCTCGATGAGCCGGAACAGGGGCTGCCGGATGCGATTCTGGACAACACCGACGTCCTGATCTGGTGGGGGCACATGGCCCATGACGAGGTATCGGACGCGCTGGTGGATCGGATTCAGGCCCGCATCGTCGATGGGGGCATGGGCCTGGTCGTCCTGCACAGCGGGCATATGTCCAAAATCTTCCGTAAGCTGATGGGCACGGGCTGCATGCTCAAGTGGCGCGAGGCCGACGAGCGCGAGCGAATCTGGGTGGTCAACCCGGCCCATCCGATCGCGCGCGGTCTGCCCGAGCGGATCGAGCTCGAACGCGAGGAGATGTACGGCGAGCACTTCGACATCCCGACCCCGGATGAGTTGGTCCTGGTGAGCTGGTTTCAGGGTGGGGAGGTCTTTCGCTCGGGGTGCTGCTTCTATCGCGGGATGGGCCGGGTGTTCTATTTCCGGCCGGGGCACGAGACGTATCCAACCTACTACAACCAGGATGTGCGCAAGGTGATTGCCAATGGCGTGCGTTGGGCGGCGCCGGTCTACGGCGCTGCGCCGATCCGGGGCAACACCCAGCCGCTGGAAGCGTTGTAAGCGCGTAGCCTTTACTCGATGCGCTGTTGGCCATGGGCCAGGCGGCGCATTTTCCGCCGTACTTCCGCAGGCGCGGTCTGTGAAGACCGCGCCTGCTCTTGTCACCGAGACGTTGCGGCCCGCGCAGATGTCGGGCCGGTTATCCCTAAATCTTCCATGAGCAATATCCGTATCCAATTCCGCGTCGGTCTGGCCGCCTTCATCATTGCCACGGGAATGTGGGGCGTCGTTGGGCGCGTCCCTTCGCGGGCTGCGTCGACCACACTCACGGTGACGGATAGCGCGGATAGCGGACCGAACACCTTGCGCGGGCGGCTTGCCGTCGCAGCGGACGGTGACACGATCACATTTAACCTGCCTGCCAATACGAGCGTAGTCCTGATCTCCCCCCTTACGGTGCCCGTCACAGTCACCCTGGACGCGAGCGGGTCCACGAATCTGGTCATCAGCGGCAACACGATCACCCGCGTCTTCGAGATTGGCCCGGCCGCACGGACGACGATGATCGGCTTCACGGTCGCGAACGGGCGGGTGGGGGCGGGTTTGAGCGGTGGCGCAATTGACAGCACCTCAGAAGTTGAACTGGTCGGCATGACATTTAGCGCCAACGCGAGCGGATTGAACGGCGGCGCCATCATCGCGCCAAAGGTGCTGGCGACAAACAGCGCCTTCCTGAGCAACACCACCCAATATGACGGCGGGGCGCTGTATGTGACCGATGTGTCATTGGCAAGCGCCTCGTTCATCAGCAACACGGCAATCGGGGCCGGAATATCGGCCAGCGGGCGAGGCGGCGGAGCCTATGTGACACGCAATGCCACGGTATACGCGACACTGTTTGAGCGGAATGTAGCCGCCTTCGACGAGGGCGGCGGTCTGGTGGTCAAGAACACCGCCACAATCAGCGCCTCGACCTTCATCTCGAACTTCGCGCTTGGGCTTGGTGGCGGGCTGAGCGGCGGGAACGTCAACGTCTGGGATTCGGACTTCACCGCAAACACGGCCGATGCCGGTGGCGGCGGCATCCGATCTTCGGGCAAACTGAATATCGGCGGGGACGCCCGCATTGTCGGGAATCAAACGCTGAATGGAAACGGAGGTGGCGTGTATGGCAGCGACGTGCGCCTCAAAGACACGATCTTGCTGAGCAACACTTCCACGTATCTCGACGGGGGCGGCGTGTATGCCAGCGGCAGCCTGGTCGTCTACGACAGCCTATTCCAGGGCAATCGCGCCACCCAGACCGGCGCCGACGGCGGGGCAATCTATTCCAAAGCAAGCAGCACGACGATGATTTCAAATACACGCTTCATCGAGAATTCAGCCACGGGCGCTGGCGGCGCGATTGCGACCGAGGTCCCGGGTGCCCCTCGCTACGGTTTGTCTCTGGTGAACTCGCTGCTGGTCCGCAATTCTGCAGGTGGCTCCGGCCAGGCGGTCCGGCTCAGGGCGATTTCGACCCTGCTGCATAACACGGTCATCGGCGATCCGGCGAATATCAAGCCAGCCATCTACGCTGGCGATAGCGTTACGACACCGCACGTGATCTCAAACACGATCTTCTCGACGGTGACCTTGCCATTGCTCAGGCTGGCGCTGCGCAACTCTCGGAAGGCAACAACTTGTACTTCAACGTGATCACACGCACACAGGGTGGGGCGATCACCAGCACGGCCCAATTCACTGGCGACCCCTTGTTTGTCGATCCATCCGTCGACGACTATCACATCGGCCCGGGCAGCCCAGCCTGGGATGCCGGTGTTGCGGCCGGGATAAACATCGACTTTGACCACGAGCCGCGCCCGCGCGACGCAGGCCCGGACATTGGCTTCGATGAGATTGGCGCGATACCGGTCCCCATATCTGTCTACATTCCGAACGTGGCGAGATAGCGAGCCTCGCCTGGCTACGCTTATCTCTGCCGCCCGAAAATGCGGGTGAAGCGCAGGAACAGGTTGATGAAGTCCAGATACAACCGCAGCGCGCCCATGACCGACGCCTTGCGCACGACCTCGCCGTTCTCGGCGTCGATCCCATGGGCCATGCGCTTGAGCATCTGGGTGTCGTAGGCGGTCAGCCCGACGAAGATCAGGACGCCCACATAGGTCAGGACCCAGTCCAGGGCCGTGCTCGAGACGAACAGGTTGACGATGCTGCCAACGACCAGACCGATCAAGGCCATGAACAGGAAGCCGCCCAGTCGGCTGAGGTCCATCCGGGTCACGAGCCCAAATGCGCTACAGATCCCAAAAGTCAGCGAGGCGGCCACAAACGCAGCCATCACTGAGCCCGCGGTGTAGGCCATCAGGATCATCGACAAGGTCAAGCCGGTCACGGCCGCATAGACCAGGAACAACCCCGTTGCCACGCTGGCATTCAGCTTGTTCAGCCCGAAGCTAAGGCCAAGCACAAGCGCGAGCTGCACGCCAAACAGGATCAGCATCCCGCCTGGCACGCGGAGCAGGGGCATCAGCACCAATTCTGGCGCGACTGCGGTCGAATACGCGACGCCGGCCGAGATCAGCAGCGCCAGCGCCATCCAGGCGTAGACCCGCATCAAAAAACTACGTTCAACCGCAACGTCGTCGACGATGCCGGTGGTGGATACATTCATTTGGTTCATGGTGTTGGGTTCACAGACGTCAAGTCCCTCGGATACAGTTTGAAGCTCTCCCAGTGTAGCGGCATATTCACCTCGTCTTCGTCCCGCGGCACGTGGTGAAAGGTAACGCTCAGCCAGACGACTGGGTCTGTGACGGTCTCGCCGTTGACAAATGCTGAAACGTCGCTACCCGTTCCTCCGCAATTCGAGGCGTTGTGGGTGGCGCAGACTTCGCCTGGCGCGTAGTTGGTCACATAGACATCGTTGAGCGTCCAGGGCTCGACCTGGTTGCGATGCAGGTAGCCGAACTTCGGCGAGATTTCATACGAGATGGGGTGGCCGTCAGCGTTTGTCGTGGCCGTGTCGACGATGCGCCAGAAGCGGAAGCGCTCCGTCGAATACTGGGCCGCCGTCTCCGTGCTGAGCGTGGTGGAAAAGATCCGCCTGGCCGTCCCGCCCGATCCACCGAATTCGTACTGCTCGGCCGCGTCGTTGCCGGCCGGACCCAGGTCAAAGTCAAGCCGGTAGTAGATGCTGTGGATGTGACTCCTGCCCCACCGATTGGGCCCAATCGGCCAGCCGTGCTGCGCCTGCGCGCTTGTGGTGTCCACGTATTGCAGCCGGCCGGTTGCGCCAATCACCGGCTCGATTGTGCCGTCATCGTGAAAATTCCATTGCATGACATAGTTGTAGGCGCCGATCTGGGCCGAACTCCACAACTCGAGCGCTTCTTTTGGGGCGGACGCTGCCATACAGGTAACGCAACCCGTGGCTGAAGACCTGCTGGCACAACATATCCTTCGCGCCATCATTAAGCACCTTGCCGTTCGCGCAATCCGACCCATCCAGCGTGACGTGGTTGGACCCAATCCCAAAGTCGGACATGTCGTGAAAGCGGGGCGAACCCGGGTCGTAGGGGACGAAGATCTGGCCGATCCCGAGCTGTGAGAAGACCTTCTGCTGAGCGTATCCGGGCGGCGTGTAGAAGCCGTCACGATAGACGACTCCTTCTTTGGAGCGGGATTCCCAACACATGTCCCAACGTGCGCCGTTGGTGAACGTGATCACGACACTGAAAGAGGGCGAGCATGCGGCTGGCGCGGCGGTCACTGCCGGCTGATCTGAGGCGGCCCCAGGCATTTGGCCAAGAAACAGTCCGAGCGCGGCTGCGGCAGCCACGGCCATGGTCGCAGCAAGAAAGCGCTTGATCATTTGTCACCGCCGGCGTAGACGACGCGGCCATTGGACAGGTCGACCACGATGGTGGTATCCAGAACGTCGCCCGTAACTGCCAGGACCATCAGAGCGCAGCGTCGGAGGCCACACGCAAGCACATCCGGCGAGGTCGCTTCCGGGACCTCGTCGGGCATGAAGACGAAGCCATATCGCTCGATGGCCTCCGGATCGGCCAGGGCGCGACCGATGCGGTTCTGATAGGCGCTTCGGATCTTGCCAGCGGCGGTCAGGTCAGCCAGCGCCAGATCAAAGGCGCGGTTCATCTCGCCACGGGTGCGCGTCGGCTGGTATTTGGCCCGCACATCGACGCCGTCGGCGGCGCGGGTCGCCAGGTTCACCACGACCGAAATGGCCAGATCGGGTCCGTACAAGTAAAACACGACGTCGGCCCGCCGGTCCCACGCGCCGCGGGCATAGACCGTCTTGGTTTCCTCGTGCCGCTCGACGACGATCGTTTCCGACCTCGAGGCGCCACCCATTACTTTGGCAACGCGCTCGTCGCTCAGCGCAACCTTGAGGGCGGCATCGCGCTCGGCCGAAGACAGTGGGTCATACCCAACTCGCGCCGTCACACCGGGCCTGGGCGCGGGAGCCACAGCCACCTTGCCTGGATGCGGGCCGCCTGCGCCCGCCTGACCGGTGGCGTCGTTGGCGGTGAGCACCGCCACTGTCGCCACAAGCGCGACCAGGGCCAGTCCGCCCAGGATCGCCCACCAGAATCCGGCCGAAGCCGCGGGTTGAAGTCTTTTCATGCTCACATCAGTCTCAAAAATCTCGGTTTCCGTGTGCCCAGCAGTATCATCGATTTCATGGTCAATTCCGATGCCTCAATTGTGATTCTGGAGGACGTGCATAAGTCGTTTGTGATGGGAAAGGAGGCGGTCCCGGCATTGCGCGGGGTCAGCCTGGCGGTCCGGCGCGGCGAAGTGCTGTGCATGATGGGCCCGTCGGGCAGCGGCAAGACCACCTTGCTCAACATCATTGGCGGGCTTGACACACCGTCACGCGGCCACGTGACGGTCGATGGCGCCAACGTCGTCACCCTGAACGAGGAAAAGCTTGCGCGCTTGCGTTTGACCCGGATGGGCTTTGTTTTTCAGAATTTCAACCTGCTCTCATCGTTCACCGCGCTGGAGAACGTGCAAGTCCCCATGGTGTTACTGGGAAACAACAACCCAAAGCGGGCCCGCGAGTTGCTTGGTTTGGTCGGATTGTCTGATCGGATGACCCACTATCCAAGCGAGCTCTCCGGCGGACAGCAGCAGCGCGTCGCGATTGCCCGAGCCATGGCCAACGAACCGCCCCTCATCATCGGAGACGAAATGACGGGCGATCTCGATACAACCACCTCGTTTGAGGTCATGGAACTGCTCGTGAAGCTGAACAATGAGCGGGGCACGACCATCGTATACGTCACCCACGACCCGCGGATGTCGAAGTTCGCCCATCGGGTCATCACGATGCGCGACGGGAAGATGGTGGACGATGGGGCTTAAGTATGTATTGAGCGCCATGCGCCGGCGCAAGCTGCGCACGTTTATTGTCCAACTGGCGCTGGTCATCGGTGTCGCGCTGGTCGGGGCTCTGCTCATGCTCGTGGATACCCAGCGCCAATTCAGCGTGCAGGCCATCGGGCAGCAAACCGGCGGCTACGATCTGAGCGTCCGGCGCTCGGATGTTGCGAACAGCCGGTTCTTTGACCAACGCCGGTCGAGCGGCTTGCCCGCGCGGTCAATCCCGACATTGTCTCCGCCACGCCCGAATCCAGGGAGATGCCGAGGGCCAGGCTTGGGGCCACTCAGGGCGAAACGGTCTCAGTGTTGGGAATCGATGTCGAAGGCGACACCTTGAGCGCCGTGACGGTTTCTCAAGGCGCGTATCCGCCAGGGGAGGGACAGGTGTTTCTCACCGTGTCCGCCGCCGACCTCATGCGCGTAAAGGTCGGGGATACGGTCACATTGTCATATGTGCGCCCGACGCCGCGCCAGACAGGGCGGGCCGCCGTGCAGGGCGCAAGCACGCTGCGGGCCCAGGGCGCGTTTGTTGTATCGGGCGTTGGCTTCATCAGCGGCCTGGGCAACACGTTGTTTACCGGACCGCTGGCTCAGAGCGGGGGCGACTTCGCCCTGATGCAGCTCAAGGACGCCCAGGCCTGGTTGGGTGAATCCGGTCGGGCCGAGCGGGTGCTCTTTGTGTGGAACAGCGACACGGCCGGCGGGGTTGATGCCAAAGTCGCCGTCAGCCGCGCGCGCGATATCGGTATTCTGGTGCGCGACGGGTTGCAGGCCCAGCTTGGCCCGGACTATGTCGTTGATCTTGCGAAATATCGCCAGCTCGACGCGACGCAACAGGCCTTCGTGTTTCAGCAGACATTTATCACGCTCTACGGACTGCTGAGCATGGGCATCATCGGGCTGATGGTCAACGCCCTGATGATGACGACGGTGACCGAACAGAAATTCGACCTGGCTGTACTGCGCGTGCTCGGCGCGCCGCGCAACCGGCTGTATGAAGCCGTCATCATTGAGGTCATCATTCTTGGCGTAATCGGCGTGATACTCGGGCTTGGCCTGGGCCGCTTGATCACCGACGAAATCACGACCCCCATCCTGACGAATGCCCTGCAGCTCCCTGTGGGTGTGCGGCCGGAGTGGACACTTCAGGCCGTGCTGTTGCCCACGGCCATCACCTCGGCGGTTCTCGCGCTGGCCACCATCACGCCCGCCCGCACTGCGGCGCGGACAAAGGTCATGATCGTTCTGAACCCGGCCGCCGCCGATCAGCCGACCCTCGAGGAGCTCAGCAAACTGCGCGAGCGCCAGGCGAATTATGGCTTGCTGGTCGCCGGGATTGTGCTTCTTGCGTTTTGCTCGCTGGTCGTCTTTGTCTTTCCGCTGCTTTTTGCCCTGGGTGATTTCAGCGCCGTCGCCACGATCTACTTCATCTCCTTCCTGCTGATGGTCATCGGGATGTCGCTGGTCTTCCTGTTTGTGACGACGCCGCTCGAGCGCGTCCTGGTGGCGATCATCTCGGTGTTCACCCGCTCGAATGCTTTCTTCATCGGTCGCTACGCCTTGCGGGCGAAGGGCCGCAATTCGCTCATCTCGCTCATGGTCGTGGCGAGCGCGGTGTTGCCGTGTCTGCTCGCCGCCCAGCTCGCGCTGACCGACGCAAATATCGAGACCGACTCGCGTTTCAATCGCGGCGCCGACGTCACGGCCCGGCCGGGACTGTCAGCAACCATCGGAGGCGTCTTCCGCTCCTTCTCACGCACCAGCCAGCGCCTGAGCAGCGAGAATCTGGTCGAGCTGTCGCGCCAGCCGGGAATCGCGGCCGCGGTCGGCCTGGCCCAGGACTATCGCGGCGACGCCAGCGACCGGGCCCAGGTGCGGGTCGCCACCGTTTCCGTGATTGGCGTGCAGGGCGATCTCACCAGCGTGCTGTATCCGGATTTTTATCAGTTTGTCGGCGGCGATGAAGAAGCATTGCGGCGGATCCAAACCGACCCCAATGCCGCGATCATCTCATCCGGCTTGAGCGATTTGCTTGATTTGAAGCAGGGCGACCAGCTTCGGCTGCGCGGCTCGGGCTTTGATCATGACCGGATCATGACCATCATCGCAGTTGGCGCGCGCATCCCAGCTTTCAACACGGAGATGACCCGCAACCGAAACAACGCCCAGTCCGGCCAGACCGGTGTGTTGGTCAATCTTGAGACCTATCGCGACTTGCGCTGGGACCCGGCCAGAGGCCCGATCGACAAGACTGAGTCGCTATTCACGCGCATTCTCATGCGTGCCGATCAGAGCGTGGCCGGATATTCCGAAGAAGGGCTCAGCCGTGCCTTGCGCGACGTGTTTAGCGGGCAGAAGGCCATCTCGATTGAAGTCACGAGCGAGACGGTCAAGACGATCCGGGCGCAGCTCGAGCAGGGACGCATTTTCACCGTGCTTCTGACCGGCCTGAGCATGGTGACGGCGGTGTTCGGCGTGCTGGCAGTAATGTACACCGCCGTGATGGGCCGGTGCACCGAGATCGGCATGCTCAAGGCGATCGGCGGTTCACGTCTAAGCCTGCGGACGATCTTCATCGGCGAGGCGATCGTCACGACGCTTGCCGCCGCGCTGGCCGGCATCATCGCCGGCACCATCCTCGGTTACATCTTCGAATATGCCCAACGCTTCAGCCAGGAAACGCCGCTCATCTGGGCATTCGACATTCGCACGGCCGGCCTGATCTGCCTGATGGTCACGCTATCCGCCATCTTCAGCGCCGCCCTTGCGACCCAGCCCGTCATTCGCCAGAAGGCGATCACCATTCTGCGTGATCGCTAAAAGGACTCCGTTATGCGTAACATTCGCCGCCTTTTCCTCCCGCTCCTCGCAGGAATGCTCGTCCTGGGCGCTTGCTCCGTTCAGAATCCGTTTGCCACGGGAGACCGCGGCGCTGCAAGCGCGACGCCCGCGCCGACCGTGGTGCCGCTTCCGACCGCAGTGCTCGTCTCGCGCGCGACGGTGGCGGTCGACGGCGCGCTTGCTCTGGCGCTGCCGGCGACGCAGCTTGGCTTCGAAACAACCGGCCGCGTGATCGAAGTCAACGCGGTTCCCGGGACCAAAGTGAAGAAGGGCGTGGTGCTCGCCCGACTTGACGACGTCGCGCTGCAAGATGCATTGGCCCAGGCGCGCGAGCAACTCGGCCTTGTCGAAGCGCGTCAGGCGCAGGCCGCCGCGCCTGCCACTGCGCGCCAACCCGATGTTGACTCGGCAAAGGCGAGTTTGAACGCCGCTTACGCCGCGTACACCGACCTCACCAAGCGTCCGACCCAAAGCGGTATCGAGCAGGCGCTCAGGAGTTGGAACCAGGCCAAGAACCAGCTCTGGTCGGCCCAGATCGCGCGTGATAGCGCGTGCGCCTCGCGCGAGGCAATCGTATGCAAAACAAACGAGGCGTCAGTCGGGGCAGCCTTCGAGGCGGAACGCGGCGCCTACCAGCGCTATCTCGACGCGCAGCGGGGCGCGACCGCGCAAGAACTTGCCCAAGCCTATTCGTCCATCGCCTCGGCCGATGCGCGCCTGAAACAACTTACGGAGCCGGTCACCCAGACTGTGGAGCAGCGCCAATTGGCCGCGACTGAACTCAGCCAGGCGAAGTCGGCGGTGGCCCGCGCCGAACGCAACCTGAGCCGGGCGGCATTGCTCAGCCCGTGCGATTGCACCGTGCAGGACGTGACCATCGCGGTCGGGTCGGCGGCCAGTTCCGCGCCGGCGTTTGTCCTGGCCCAGACCAGCGCGCTGGTCTTTCGGAGCCCGAACCTGTCCGAACGCGATCTCGCCGCGATCCGTGTCGGTGCCGCCGCAACCCTTCGTCTGAAGCCGTTTGACCGGACGTTTACGGGCCGGGTGAGCGCCATTCTGCCGCAAGCATCCGGGACCCAGGGCAACGCGGCGATCTTCACAATCGTTATCGATGTGGATCCGGCGGACGCGCTCCTGGATGCCGAGCTCCTGCCCGGGATGACCGGCCAGGCCGAGATCACGGCGCGTTGATTTCCGGTGTAACATCGCTCCATTCTGTTAGCCGATTGAGAGGAACCCATGCCGAACCGGCCAATCACATTTCTATGTCTCAGCAGCGCCGTCAAGGGCCATCTCCTGCTTGAGGAGCTGAAAGCTCAGGGTGCCCGCGTATTGCTACTGACCGAAGAACGCTGGCGTGACGCCGACTGGCCTCGGGAAAGCCTCGACGACATCATGTTTATGCCCAGCCTGGCAAACAAGCAGCATGTCATCAATGCCGTGGCCTATCTCGCCCGTGGCACGCAGATTGACCGAATTCTGCCGCTGGACGACTACGAAGTGGATACCGCGGCCGGACTGCGCGAGCATCTGCGCATCCCGGGCATGGGCGAAACGACGGCGCGCTACTTTCGGGACAAACTGGCCATGCGGGTCAAGGCGAACGAAGCCGGCATCGCGGTTCCCGATTTTGTCGGCGTGTTTAACTATGACGTTATTCGCGAGTTCATGAGCCGGGTTCCCCCGCCATATATGCTCAAGCCGCGGGGCGAGGCTGGCGCGATGGGGATCAAGAAGATCAACGACTCGGAGGAGTTGTGGCGCTGGCTGGACAAGCTGGGCGACAACCAGTCGTACTACGTGCTCGAGCGCTTTGTGCCGGGCGATGTCTATCATGTTGACGCGCTGTCGTGGGAAAAGGAAATCCAGTGGGCGATTGCGAGCAAATATGGCGCTCCACCGCTGAGCGTGTCTCACGGGGGGGGTGTCTTCACCAGCGCCACACTTGCGCCTGACGGGGACGAAGCGCGCCAGCTTTTTCAGTTGAACAAACAGCTTCTGAAGGAACTGGGCATGGTTCGCGGCGCAACTCATGCCGAATTCATCCGCGGGCGGGCGGATGGAAAGCTGTATTTCCTCGAGATTGCAGCCCGAGTTGGCGGGGCCAATCCTGGCCGACATGATCGAGGCTGCGTCGGGCGTAAACCCATGGCGCGAGGGGGCCCGGATCGAACTTGCCAACGCGCGCGGCGAGCAGTACCAATTGGGCGAGCGACGGCGTGATGCGGCCGGGATCGCAGTTTGCCTTGCTCGCATGGAGTGGCCCGATCTCTCGACTTATGACGCGCCAGAGGTGGCATGGCGGATGGAGAAGCCCTGGCACGCCGGTCTGATCGTGCGCTCGCCCGACGCGACCCGAGTGCAGGCGCTGCTGAATGAATACAAGGAGCGCTTCGCGTCCGAGTTTGTCGCGACGGGCGAAGTGCTGGAGACCGGGCGGAATGTTTGAATCCGGTCCGTTGGAGCGTGGGCTTTAGCACGCCAGGGTGCGTATGGCGTTAGCTCTTTCGATCATTTCCGGCTGAAGCCTACGTTCCAAGAGTCAGGCGCTGCCGCACGACCTCGACCACCTGGTCGAGGTCGCCCGCTTTTCGCCAGTCGAGCGCGCAGGCATCGATACTGGCCAACGGGCAAAGTCGAAATCCATTTGCCCAGCGATTGTAAAGATCGTTCAGCCGTTCCAGGTAATCAGGTGGAATCGACTGTTCGTAGCCGCGATTGCGTTCCGCGATACGATCCAACAGGGTCGACACAGGCGCGCGCAGGTAGATGACCAAATCAGGCGCCGGGATCGCCATCGACATCGTGGTGTAGAGGTCGTGATAGGTTCGCCAGTCGCGGGCGCTCATGTGCCCCTGTTCAAACAGATTGCGGGCAAAGATCTCAGCATCCTCATACAAACTGCGATCCTGGATCACCGAGGTTTCGCGCAGCCCGATGCGGAAGTGTTGTTCCAGGCGTTTTGACAGAAAGAAGGTTTGCGAGTGAAAGCTCCAGGTCGGCATGGACTGGTAGAAGTCGGCGAGATACGGATTTTCAGCATGCGGCTCAAAAGCCGCCTGCCAGCCCAGACGCCGGGCGAGGCCCTCAACAAGGGTTGATTTTCCAACCCCAATGTTTCCAGCGACGACGAGAAAGTGATGGTGCGACACGACCAGCCTCGGGTCGGAGCGGCCTAGAGCACGCCCTCTTCGGTTTCGAGGATCAAGTGGTCGACCACCGCCTTGAGGCTGCCGGTCTCGCGAAAGACCTTGAGTTGGCGGTCTGCGCTGCTGCCTTCCTCCAGAATACGGTAAGCGTATTCCACTTCCTTGCGGCTGCCCAATTCATCCACGACATCGCCGATGAACCACTCGATCATTTCCTTGATGAGCTCGCGGGCGGGCATCTCCTCTTGCTTGCCAAAGTCGATGAGCTTGCCATCCAGGCCGTAGCGGACGGCCCGCCATTTGTTCTCATCGATCATCGTGTTTGGGTATATCCGAAAGGTCATGTTGCTGCTGCGCAGTTTCCAGCACTTGTAGCAGATTGCCTGGAAAATCGCGGCCATGCAAACGGCCTCGTCGACACGCGTGCAGACATCGCAGACCCGGAACTCGAGGGTGGGGTACTTGTGATTTGGCCGGCAATCCCACCAGATCTTTGACGCATCCGGAATCGTGCCGGTCTTGACCAGCGTTTTTACGTAGTTCTGGTACTCGCCATGCGACGCGAAATACCGGGGCTGTTCCGGAGCGCGGAAGTTCTTGAAGATCACGCTGCGATAGCTCTTTGAGACCGGTGTCGTTACCCACCCAGAACGGGGAGCTGGTCGAGAGGCACAGCACATGCGGAATGAGATAGCGCGCGACGTTCACGACGTCGATCATGACCTCGGGGTCTTCGATGCCGATGTGAACGTGCGTACCGAAAATTAAAAGCTGCTGGGCGAGTACGGCCATGTCGGCCCGCACGCCCATGTAGCGTTCCAGCGGCGTGATGGGCTGGTCCATCCAGTTGGAGAAGGGGTGTGTTCCGGCCGAGACGATCTTCAGCCCCTTGCGGGCGGCCAAAGACATCAGGTCTTTGCGCAGGCTGATCAGCTCGCGTTTCGCGTCGGCGGGTGTGTTGCAGATATCGGTGCCGACCTCGACCATCGACTGGTGCAATTCGGGCTTCATGCTCTCGAAGATGCGCATCTTGCCCGCTTCTTCGATCAGCTGAGTGATGTACGATTTGAGTTCGCGCGTCTCCGGATCGACGATCTGGTACTCTTCCTCGATTCCGATATTGAATGTGGGTGCCTTCACAGTATTTCTCCGTTGCGCAGCGGTAACGCCTTCAGCGCTTTTCGATCACAAAGGTCGGAACTGTAGAGCCGCCGCCGGCCGTGACGTTCAGCAGGGCGGCCGTCGAGAGCCGGGTCAGGCAGCCGCTGGCGTACTGGCTGTCCCAGATATACGGATCGGTGTCCAGCATCCGGTCGATGACCTGAGCGTGCCCATCCACAAAGCTGGGGTAGGGCTCGCTCGGTATAGCCACTTTGCGTTGGACAATGGCTTTTTCCTTGAGATAATCGGTGATCTTCTGCTCCCACTCGGTCTGGTCTACCGTCCAGCCGAGCACGATGCCCTTTCCGCCATATTCGTCATTGGGCTTGAGGACGAGCATGTCCTTGTTGTCGCGGACAAACGGCACAAGATCAATCCGGGCGCCCTCGTACAGGGTGTGGCGTTCGCTCAATTCGCGCGTCCACGGGATGAAGGTCCGAATGGCGCGGACCTCCGATGCGCTGAACAACGCCTCATTGCGCTCATCGCTCAGCACGGCCAGGCTGGCTTTCTGATGCAGGATCTTGCACCGGTAAGGGTTTGACAGGCAGGCCTTTCGGTCATTGACCGCCCGGATGATCGGATGCCCGAGCCCCTCCGGACTGCGGGTGACCAGCTCGGTCAGGAGCACCCGCTTGTAGACCATGGTGGCGTGAAAAGGCTGGCCCTGCTCATCAAGGACGATAAGCTTGCCATCGACGTACTCCATTTCGCGCGGGTCGGCGATGACGCATTCGTAGCCCATCTCGCGGAAGTAGTCCCGGAACAGCACAAATTCGCTGTAGGTCGGCACTTCCTTCCAGTCGGCGATTGCGATCCGCATCCGTTCGCCCGATGCCCCAACTCCTGATTTCGCATAGGCATCAACCAGGGCATGCAGCATATGGTGCCGGCCGGGCAGGGAACGGACCTCATACTCGCGCTCGAATAGGCGCATCGCCGGTATCCCGTAGAACATGTCCGACAGGACGTCGCTGTAGGCCACTGCCGCCGGCGTCTCGGCGTTGTACTCTGTCATCATCAACGTGCCGATTTCGATGTCATCGGTGACAAAGAAGCAGTCCATCCGCGCATTCGGGCTTGACGAGAAGCCAGGATTGAACGGAATCAACTCCTTTTCCCAATCCGAAAGCATGAACTGCTCAAGCACGTCCGGACGCTCAAGCGCGGCCGCCTCGGCCTTGTTGAAGGCCGGCAGAATCAGTTTGAGCGAGCGCTGCAGGTAGTGATACTGCCTGGTGGTGAGAAAGCGAGGCCGCAGCACGCTCGCGAGCGGGCGGGTGCCGAAGTAGAGGTTGCGTCGGCGATGCTGGTCCTCGAGGTGGAAGTTGCTGTCCGCGGCGATGTCGTCGGTCAGCAAGCCGTGATAGGTATCGATTGCCTCGCGCAGTTGAGTCATTTTCCGGTGGTCCTGCAGCGCCAGCTATGCCGCGCCAAACATCGCCGCCCAGGTCAGGTCGTCGATCTGAGGCTGGGGATTCAGGGCATAGTCGATGCACATGTCGGCCATCTTTTCCACGCACCAGCGGTGATAGTCCTGGCCGGTCGAATAGATGTCCATGTCGGGGGCAGGATTCATGAAGTCGATGGCATACGGCACGCCGTCGCGCACGGCATACTCAATCGTGTTCATGTCGTAGCCGAGCGCCTTCACAATCTTGAGCGAATCGGCCACGACGCGGGCGTGCATCTCGGGCGACAGATCATGCGCCAGATACTGGCGCTTGTCCGGATCGTACTTGCTGACCAGGATCTCTTTTTGGCCAATGCACATGCAGCGCAGGTAGTTGTCCCACTTGATGAACTCCTGCAGGACCATCGTCAACAGCCCAGAGTCGTTGTAGGCCCGCCACATATCGTCCCAGGTCTTGACGATGCTGACGTTCTTCCAGCCGCCGCCGTGGGCGTCTTTGAGCACAACCGGGAACCCGCCCAGATAGTCGATATGGTCCTGCCATGGCACGGGGTATTCCAGGTTGCGCAGGCTCTCGGTGTGGACAATTCCGGGCACATAATCCTTGTTGGGCAGGACCACGGTCTTTGGGCTGGCCACGCCGAGCTTCGTTATCAACGACGCGCCAAAGAACTTGTCATCGGCCGTCCACATAAACGGGTTGTTGATCACCCGGGTGCCCTGCAGCATGGCGCTCTTCAGATAGGAGCGGAAGTAGGGCACTTCGTGGGAAATGCGATCCACGATGACGGCGTACGGATTGGCCTCGTTCATCCGGGTGCCGCCCATCTTGACGAACTCGGCGGTCACGCCAGCGTTGCGCTTATTCACTTCCTCGATAAAGGCGGGCGGCCATGACCATTCGCGTCCTACGATGATTCCGATTTTCTTCATTGTTCCTCCGAGAGCACTTGTTTTTGCGCGGCTTCGTGGGCGCATGGCGGGCGCCACGAGGCGCCCCGGGTTCTAGAAACGCGTGGCCAGGTAGTGGGGCAGCATGGCCCGCCAGGTCGGCCAGTCATGGGGCATATCGTACCCCCAGATGTCCAGTTCGTGGGGGATGCCTTTGGCTGACAAGATGCCTGCCAACCGGCGCGACGCATTGGCGTTTTCATAGGCCCCCTGGCCGGTCACAAGGTGAAGGTGCCGCTTGGACCGCAGCGAGACCAGGCTAGACTCGTCGTTCAAATTCGGCAGGTAGTCCACGGGATTGTTGAAATAGACGTTGTCGTCGTAGTGATCGCCGTGATAGTAGCCCCGAATGTCGTACGACCCGCTCATCGCGATCATCCCGTCGAACAAGTCGGGCCGCCGGAATACCTGATTGGCGCAGTGAAATGCCCCCAGGCTTGCGCCAGTCGTGATGATGCCGAACCGCCCGTTGCAGCTCGACCAGATGTAGGGCACCACTTCCTCGGTGATATAGCCGTTGTAGGCCTGTTGGCGCACTGCGGCGTCTCGCGGGTGGACCCGATCGTTCAGCCATGCCTCGTTATTAATGCTATTGATCGAAAACACCTTGACCTTGCCGCTGTCGATGAAGGGCGCAATCGCGTCAATCATGAGGAAGCGCTCGTACTCGAGGTAGTCGGCGGCCGCGGTTGGGAAGAAGAGCAGGGGAAAACCGTAATGGCCATACGTCACGATTTCCATATGCCGGTTAAGTCGGTCACTGTGCCAGCCGTCCAGTTTTCGCTCCATTAGTCGTGCCCTCCCACATATAGGCGCATCATGCGCTCCCAGTAGGGCCAATCATGCGACCAGCCATCCCACAGGCGTAACGCGTTGCCGATTCCCTTGTTCCATAACGCCGTTGAGAGCGACTGGCTTTCGGATCGCATCCGATCGTCCCGCCCGGTGGCCAGGATGATATCCAGGCGGCGCAGATCCGCCAGACGCCCCGGATCGGACTCGTTTCGGATGTAATCAGCCGGGTTATTGAAATAGACGTTGTCGTCCGAATAGCCCCCGGTGAAACGCCGAATGTCATATAAACCGCTCAGGCCGAGCGCCCGCCGAAACAGGTTGGGGTATTTGAGCGCAATCGCCACCGCATGAAATGCCCCGAAACTGGCTCCGGCCGATATCAGAAACGGATTCCCGTTCATTGCGGCGCTGAGCGGCAGGACTTCATTGACGATGTACAAGAAATACTGAGTGTGGCGGTAGCCGCGCTGGCCAGGGTGCGCGCCGTAGTTGTACCAACTCTCCGCGTCGACGCTGTCCACGCAAAATACCTGAAGGTTCCCGTTGTCAATGTGGTCGCCCAGCACCCGCATCATGCCGCGGTCCTCCCACTCGTAGTATTTACCCTTTGAGGTGGGAAATACCAGCAATCGCGCCCCGGCATGCCCGAAAACGAGCATTTCCATTTCCCGGCTGAGCGCCGGGCTGTGCCACTTGAAATACTGTCGATTCATGCGTCCTATCAGATACCTTTCAGCGCTGCAAAGCGCCTCCACTCGACCGGCGGTTCCGGGTGCCAGAGACGCGCGAATATACCAGACAGCCGGCTTTACGCGCATTTTGCAATTCGCGCACACCAGTCTGGCAATTGGAGACACAATTGCCGTCATGGCACCAAAATCTGGCAGATCTGAACTTGCGCTGAATCGGCGCCGCTTTTTGAGACTTGGCGCAGCCGCATCCGCCCTGGCGGCCTGCAGCCGTGTGCCAGCGACTACTCGCATTGTGATTGAGCCCGCCACCGCTGTCCCCGCAACAGCAACCATCCCTGGTGCGCCTGCGTTGGGGTTGGCACCCTCGGCTACGGCTGCGCCAACCCTGTCCGCAGCCTCCGGTGCGCTGACCGAATCGGCGCTCGCCCAAGCCTGGCTGGCGGCCAATCGGATTATGTTTGGACCGCGGGCCGGCGACCTGGAGCGCATCGCCCGCATGGGTCTGGACGCGTTTGTCGACGAACAGCTTGCTGCCGCCGCTGAGCCGGAGGACGCTGAAGTGCAGCGCCGTCTGGCGCCGCTCGATACCTTGTCGAAGACCCCCGGCCAGATTCTGGAGAAATACAGCGGTGACCCGCGCGGGCCGGGGATCCGGCGTGACATCCTGCTTGACTTGCAGCAGGCCGCCGTAATCCGCGCGGTCTACAGCCGGCGCCAACTCTTCGAGGTCATGGTCGACTTCTGGAACAACCACTTCAATGTCGGCTTCAACAAGAAGTTCGACTACCTGCTCAAGCCCGATGATGACCGCAGTTCCATTCGTCCGCATGCGATGGGAACTTTTCGAGCCCTCCTCGGGGCGAGCGCCAAGAGCCCGGCAGTTCTTCAATCCCTTGACAACGACAGCAATGTCCGCGGCAAGATCAATGAGAACTATGGGCGCGAATTGCTCGAACTGCATACGGTTGGCGCGGACAATGGCTATACCCAGCAGGACGTGCTCGATGCCGCCCGGGCATTTACAGGCTGGAGTATCAACACGCTGCGGGAGGATGCGGGCAAAGCCGGCACCTTCATGTATCGGCCGCGCGCCCATGATGAGGATGCCAAGACCGTCATGGGGCTGAGGATTCCGGCCAACGGCGGGATGAAGGACGGCGAGGCGCTCCTGGACTTTCTCGCGGTTCATCCCAATACCGCCCGAACCCTCAGCCTTAAGCTTTGCCGCCGCTTCATTGCCGATGCGCCCGCGGAATCCGTGGTGAGCGCCGGTGCGGCAGCTTTCACAGCCAGCAAGGGCGATATCAAAGCGACTCTGAGCGCCATTTTGCGCAGTCCCGAATTCAAAGCGTCGTTTGGGCAGAAGATCAAGCGCCCGCTCGAATATGTCGCATCGGCCCTGCGCGCCATGGACGCTGATACAACGGCGGAGCCGCGCATGCAGCAGGCCCTGGCGGCGATGGGGCAGCCGCTCTTCCTGTGGCAGCCGCCGAATGGTTTTCCCGATACTGCGGGCGCCTATCTGGGCGCCAGTTCGTTTTTGGCCCGCTGGAACTTCGCGCTGGATCTCGCCAACGCCGCATACAAGGAAACCAGGGTCAAGCTGGACGCGCTGGCGGGGAAGGGCGACCTCATTGATGGGCTGGCCCAGCGACTTTTTGGAGGCCCCTTGCCTGCCAGCATCAAGATCACCCTGCAACCCTTTGCAAGTGGTCGCCAGACTCCCCAGCTCGTGGCGCTCATGTTGTGCGCCCCGCTTTTTCAGGTGCGCGGCTGAACCCGCCAACACTCCAAAGGACAGGACATGAGCAACTTTATCGCCAAAACCCTTGGCCGTCTGCCGGCCTGGATGCCGCGCCTCGCTTTTGCGCCGACGGGCCAGGCCCCGCGCGGCGACGTCATGGTTGTCGTCTTTCAGCGCGGCGCCATGGACGGACTCAACGCCGTTGTTCCCCTGGGCGATCCGGACTACTCGCGCCTGCGTCCAACGATTGCGATTAAGGCGCCCAGGGCTGGCGACGCGAAGACCGCCATCGCGCTGGACGGCTTCTTTGGGTTACACCCCGCCCTGGCGCCGCTCAAGCCCATCTTCGATGCCAAAACATTGGCGATCGCGCACGCCTGTGGCTCGCCGGACGAGACGCATTCGCATTTTGAAGCGATGGACAGCATGGAGCGCGGCACGCCGGGCAAGATCGGCGGCCTTGGCTCGGGCTGGATTGGCCGGCACTTGCAGGCCGTCAATACGGGCAACACCTCGCCCCTGCGGGCTGTTGGCATGGGGAGCATGCTCCAGGCATCGCTTCGAGGTCCGGTCTCCGCCACTGTCCTGAAGTCAATTGCCGACTTCCATCTCAATGGACGACTGCAGGATGTCGCGCCGATGCAAATGGCCATCACGGCAATGTATGTGTCGCCCGATAACCGGAACGCTGACCTGAAGGCAACCGGAAGCGATATTGACGAGACCATTCAGGTGTTGTCAAAACTCGACGCGACGCGCTACAAACCGGCCAGGGGCGCGGCGTATCCTAAAACCGACTTTGGTATGGGGATGCAGCAGATTGCCCAACTCGTCAAGGCGGAGGTGGGGCTTGAAGTCGCCTGCATCGATATTGGCGGGTGGGACACCCACGCCAACCAGGGTGGCCCCGAGGGCACACTGGCCAGACTGCTGCAAGAGCTGGCCGAGGGTCTTGCAGCCTTCCATACGGATATTGGTGAAGGCATGAAGCGCGTAACGCTTGTGACCATGAGCGAGTTTGGGCGGCGCGCGTCCGAGAACGGCAGCGCCGGCACCGATCACGGACATGCCAATGCGATGTTCATCCTGGGCGGAGGGGCGGTCGGGGGCATGGTCCATGGGACTTGGCCTGGTTTGAGCCAGGACAAGCTGTACGGCCCAGGGGATCTCGCGTTGACGACCGACTATCGCGATGTCTTGAGCGAAGTGCTGGCCAAGCGCATGGGTAACGACAAATTGGCGGAGGTCTTTCCGGGCTATACGCCCAGGCCCATCGGAATTGTCGGCAAATGATCCTGGATTGCATCAGGTATTCACCACAAAGGCACAAAGTTACAGCATGCATCTTGGTGTCTTTGTGCCTTTGTGATGAAAACCGGAGTTGGTCGCCCCGGGAATCTCAAGGGTTGTCGTTCTGTTTCGCCTTCTTCCGCACACGCAGAATAGCGATCTTGGTCGGGTGATTGAACGGCGCCGGATCGACAGGAGGCCCGGCCACCCGCGTGCCGGCGTAGCCCGTAAAGTCTTCGGGCACCGGTATCAGGGCTTCGACAGCCAGATAGCCGTCCGCCGCCAGCGCTTCGATATCGTGCATGACCTCCGCGCCGCTCGTGAAGAGGGCATTGTTGATGACGATGAGCCGTCCGCCGTCGCGCACGAGGGGGCGCGCCTTGTTGATCAGCCGGGTGAAGCTTTTCTCCAGATCGACGACACCCTTCGGCGTCACGGAGAAGAATGGCGGGTCGAGGAATACGCAGTCATACTGCTCGCCCGTCCGATTCAGCCGGGTCAATGCCGGGAAGAAATCGTCCGCGATGAAGTCGGCCTTGCGAATGGGGAATCCGTTCAAGGTGTAGCTGGTCTTGGCCACGTTCAGAAAATAGCCGTTGAGATCAAGCTGTACGACGCGCGCGGCCCCTCCGGCAAGAGCGGCAACCCCCAGGCTCCCGGTATAGGCAAACGTATTGAGGACACTCATCCCCTTGAGTTCAGCCTGGGCCCAGGCGCGCAAGTTCCGGGTGTCGAGATACAGGCTTGCGTCGCGATTCAGGGTCAGGTCCAGCGCGTAGCGCGTCCCACCTTCACGAATGCGAGTCGCAATCAGCCCGCCGTCCAGCAGGACGCCGTTGCGCTCGGCCTGCACGCTGCTATTGCGGGTCTTGATGAGCACCGCAGTAAGCCAGGGGAGCATCTCGCGCGCCCTGGCTGCGGCAACCCGCGCCGCCGCAGCCGCCGAGTTCGACGTTGGCCGCGTAGTTGTGCACGAGCAGGGTTGTCGCGTAGACGTCGATGGCGAGGTCCGGGCAACCCTCGTAGAAGCCGTTGAAGAGCCTGAAGGCGGACTCGTGCCGGATGTCAATCAGCCCTGCGCGCGCGCTGACGGCCCGTTCAACAAACGTCACCAGGTCGCTCTCGGAGATGGGTCGCATCGGACCAGTGTATCCGCTTGGCGCACCAACCATACGTCGAGATCACGATCCCCGCGCGAAGCGCGGGGATCGTGATCTCGACGTATAGTCAGGTATGTCTACCGCCCATAATCCTCTCGCAAAACTTGCTGAACTCAAAGCCCGACTCTCAGAGGTCGATGACCTGAACCGCGCAAACGCGATCCTGAATTGGGATCAGTCCACCTACATGCCGCCGGGAGGCGGGCCGGCCCGCGGCCGCCAATCCGCGACGCTTGGCCGGTTGGCCCAGGAAAAGTTCGTCGACAAGGCGGTCGGGCAGCTCCTGGACGATCTTGAACCGTATGAGCGCAGCCTGCCTTTCGATGACGATGGCGCTTCGCTGATCCGGGCCACCCGCCGGAACTACCTGAAATCCATCAAGGTTCCCCCCGCCTTTCTTGGGGAGTTCTACGCGCACGGATCCGACTCGTTTATGGCCTGGATGCTGGCTAGGCCGGCCAACGACTTCAAGGGGGTCGTTCCTTACCTCGAAAAGACCTTGGAATTCTCGCGAAAGATGGCCGGATTCTTCGCGCCGTATGAGCACATCGCCGATCCGCTGATCGATTTCGCCGATGACGGCATGCGGGCCTCAACCGTGAGCGCTGTGTTTGGAAGCCTGCGCGAGCGCCTTGTCCCCCTCGCGCGCCAGATCCTGGCCCAGACGCCCGCTGATGACAGTTGCCTAAAGCAGGCGTATCCCGAAGACTTGCAGCTTGCGTTTGGGCGCAAGCTTGTGGAGAAAATGGGCTACGACTTCAAGCGCGGCAGGCAGGACAAGACCCATCATCCATTCTGCACAACGTTTTCAGTCGGGGATGTTCGCATCACGACTCGGGTGAAACCCAACGACCTGTCCGAGGCTCTGTTCAGCACGATGCATGAAGCCGGACATGCAATGTACGAGCAAGGCGTTAATCCAGCCTACGAAGCCTCACCCTTGCAAGGCGGCACTTCGGCCGGAGTGCACGAGAGCCAGAGCCGCACCTGGGAAAACTTGGTTGGCCGCAGCCGCGAATTCTGGTCGCACTTCTATCCCCAACTCCAGACCGCATTTCCAAGCCAGCTCGGCTCCGTCAGTGAGGATGCCTTCTATCGCGCAATCAACAAAGTGGAGCGCTCACTCATCCGCACCGACGCCGATGAGGTGACCTACAACCTGCATGTGATGATTCGCTTTGATCTGGAGCTGCAGCTCCTGGAGGGCGGGCTGAGCATCACCGATCTGCCCGAGGCCTGGAATGCGCGTTATCAAAGCGACCTTGGCATCGTCGCGCCTGACAACAAGGACGGCTGCCTGCAGGATGTGCACTGGTACGCCGGATTGATCGGGGGCAGTTTTCAGGGCTACACCCTGGGTAACATCCTGAGTGAGCAACTTTTTGCCGCCGCCGAGCGGTCGCGGCCGAGCATTCGCGCCGAGTTGGGGCAGGGCGCGTTCGGAACCCTGCATACGTGGCTGCGCGAGAACGTATACGCCCATGGCAGCAAATACACGGCGAATGAGCTCGTCCAGCGCGTCACGGGCGGCCCGCTCGATGTCGAACCGTATATCGCCTATCTGCGGACCAAATACGGCGGGCTGTATTCTCTTGCCTAACCCGGTGGCGAGATCACAATCCCCGCGCGAGGCGCGGGGATTGTGATCTCGCCACTATTTCTCGGAGTCTGGTTGCCTGGCGCGCACGGCCTGGAGACATTGCTCAAGCGTCTCTTCCTGCGTGAGGCCGGTTGAGTCAATCCGAATAGCGTCGGGCGCGCGCCGGAGGGGCGACTCGGTCCGCTCGCTGTCGAGGCGGTCGCGTTCGCGCATGGAGGCAAGCACGTCATCGTAGTCGCTCGGCCGTCCGCGGGCAAGCAACTCGGCATGCCGCCGCAACGCGCGCTCTTCAACGGTCGCCGTGAGATAGATCTTTACTTCGGCCCGAGGCAGAACGACAGTGCCAATGTCGCGTCCGACCATCACCAGATTGCCGGGCGCGGCGATACGACGTTGCTGCTCGACCATCGCCGCACGCACACCGCGATTGGCCGAGGGGATCGAGACGCTGGCGTCGACTGCCGGCGCGCGCAACTCCCACGTAACGTCTTCGCCATCCAGTAGAACCGTGGACTGGCGGCCATCGTCTTCAGTGGGTTGCCTTACCTCGATCACCACCTTGCGGCTTATTTCGTTCAACATGGGTTCTTCGTCAAGTGGAATTCCCCGCCGCAACGCGGCGATGGTCACCGCCCGATACATGACACCCGTGTCAAAATAGAGGAAGCCGAGTTTGAGCGCAAGAGCTGCCCCCACCGTGCTTTTTCCTGAGCCGGCTGGCCCATCGATGGCGATCCTCATGCGTCTCCCTTAAGCGAAGCGATTTCGTCGGGGGTCAAGAGGCGCCACTTCCCCGGCGCGAGTTCTCCCAACTTCAGTGTCCCAATTCGGATCCGTTGCAGCTCGCGCACGGGGTGGCCGATTGCCCGGGCGACGCGCTTGATCTGGCGCTTGCGCCCTTCGCGCAGGCGCACGGCCACCCACGTGGCGCCCGTGACGGTCGGGCCATCAATCAGCTTAACCTTCGCGGGAGCAGTCGGTCGCGTGTCGCCATCGAGCAAGACGCCCTGTCGCCACTGCGACAGCGCGTGATCACTCGGGACGCCATCGACCAGGACCCGATACTCCTTCTCGTGCTCGTATTTGGGGTGGGTGAGCGTGTAGGCGAGCTCACCGTCATTCGTCAACAGGAGTAGTCCGGTGGCATCGATGTCCAGCCGCCCAACCGGAAAGAGCCGAGCGCCAACATCGACCAAATCGAGCGCGCTGCGGGCACCCGCCACGCCGCGATCTGAAATAAACCCGGCGGGTTTGTTCAGCGCAATGTAAATGACCGGGGACTGAGCTGCCACGGGCTTTCCATCCACCCGAATGTCCTCTGTGCCGCTCAGCTCCATGTTGAATGTCAGCGGGGCTCCGTCGACGGTCACCCGATTTGCCTTGATCAGCTCTTCGCACGCCCGCCGTGAACCAAGCCCGGCCGCCGCAAGATAACGTTGCGGTTTCATACTTCCGCCGGGGTCTCCGACGGCGTGTTACCGGTGTCGGGAATTTGCGACCCGAGCGGCAGCAGAGCCTGTTCGGCAGGATCCGGATCGCGAGGGGGTCCCAGCGCTGCGGGTGTGTCCGCGGCAGCCAAGGTCTCGAGGTGTTCGACGGCCGGCAGCTCATGGGTGCCCTTCAGGCCAAAGTACTGCAGAAACTCAAAGGAGACGCCATACCGCATCGGATGTCCAACCGTGTCGGCCCGACCCAGCTCCTGAACCAGATTGCGCGCCTCGAGCGTTGCCATGACGCCATCGCAGTTGACGCCGCGCAACATCTCAATCTGCGGTTTGGTAATCGGTTGCCGATACGCGATGATGGCCAGGGTCTCGAGCGCGGCGGTCGACAGGCGGTTGGTTGACTCGAGGCCCAGGAACCGCTGTATCCGCTCAGCCGCCTCGGGCGCTGTCACGAGCTGGACTTTGTTGCCCTGGCGCTGGAGCCGCACCCCTCGGCCTCCGAATGCCGTGTTGAGTTCTTCAAGGGCCGACTCGACATCTTGCACGCTGGCGTCGAGCGCAATTGCGATCGCCGAGACGGGCGCGGGCTCGCCCGCGGCGTACAGAATGCTCTCAACAAGCGCCGAGAGCGAAAGTGCGGGGACGTTGGACAGGGTCACCGCCCAGACCTCCCAGGTGAGTCGTCGCCGCCCGCGCGCTTCTTGCTGCCGAACAGCGCGTGTCCAGCAGGCGACGGTGCCTTCACCTTTGTGGGTTTGATCATGACGTGCGGCTTGTCCTGCATCTTCAGACCCAGTTGATCCTGGGCGATCGCCCGCACACCCGCCGCGATTTCGTCACCCTTGGCCAGCACGTCCACCGTGTCCGGCGTCACTGCCTCGATGTAGGCGGTCAAGCTCGGGCCGCGGGTAGACACGCGCACCTTTGCTGAGATGACATCGGGCATCGCGTTTACGCCATCAAGGAGCTTCTTCTCGACCGAAGCCGTGGTGACCCGGACCTTGCCTCCCGTCGCCTTCGACACCTCAATCGTGCTGGATCGGGGCGGACGCAGCTCGAGGTAGAGCAGCCCGCCAACCAGCAGCGCAAAGGTAATGGCAAGCGGGGCGCGCGCTGCCAGGCGAGCCAGGCCGTCGGTTCCGGGAAAGAAGCTGGTGTGGAAACCGGCAGCCAGACCGTTGATCGCGGCCAGGGCAGTCTGTGGAAATAAGATCGCGATCAATCCAGTGACGAACCCAATGATCAGGGTCACGATGGCGAAGATTTTGTTGAAGATGTTCATGGTGTCGCTCAGCGCGCGAGGCGATTGTACCGCCGCGTCAGGGCCAGACGATCCCGGTCTGCGCGGCTGTCATCGTCCACAGGCGCTCCTGCGCGGCCTGGTCGCGGGCATTGGCCGATATGGGGGCCGGCTTGCTGCGCGCAAAGTAGCCGCCGGACACGCCTTCAACCTTCTTGGACGACGCCAAATATATCGACGTGACGGCGCCTTTCTCCGCGCTCATGGCGAAGACCTTCCAGATCGTGCCGAAGAAGGCCTGAAGCGGGCCGCTGTTGTTCATTCCGAAGCCTGTGGCGACTCCGCCTGGGTGAAGCGAATTGGCCGTTATGCCGGTTCCGGTCAGCCGCCGCGCCAGCGCGTTGGTGAACATCACGTTGGCCAGCTTGGACTGCGCATATGCCGCGAACCCGGCATAGCCAGACCGGAATTCCGGATCGTCAAATCGGATCTGCCCGGACAGGTGCGCCGCCGACGACACATTGACGATTCGTCCCGCGGGCGCGGCCTTGACCGCGTCCAGGAGGAGGTGGGTGAGTGTGAAGTAGTTGAGATGGTTCAGCGCCCAGGTCATTTCCATCCCTTCCGGGTTAAGTTCGCGCTTCATAAAAAGTGCGCCGGCATTATTGACGAGGACGTCAATTCGGGGCAGGGCGCCCAAAAGGCGGGGCGCTAGCGCGCGTATCGAGGGTTGACTGGAGAGGTCGGCCTTCCAGCCCTGGATGCTGCCTTTGCCAGTCGACGCTTTGATGGTGGCGACTGCCGCATCGATGCGGTCCTGACTTCGACCGACGATGTGAACGTCGGCCCCGGCTTTGACAAGCGCGCGCGCGGTTTCAAGGCCGATGCCATTGGTGCCGCCGGTGACGACGATGATTTTGTCCTGCATGTTTTTGGGCTCCTGTCGGCGCGTGGCAGCACGCATGCGCGCCGCCACGTCCATGTTTGGGGTTGGGCTCACCCGGCCGCTTCGGTAGCCGGGCCGGGTTCAGTTGGAGGGTTTTCGCGCGCAAGCTGGGCGACGACGCAGCGTATTGCGCCATAGTCGATGGCGTCAGGCAGCTCGGCTTTGACGGGAGCGAGGCGGTCCGCCGATCCGACTTTGGCGATTGCCGCCCGGATCAGCCGTTCCTGTTCCTCGGGCACGAGGTTGCGCAATTCGAGCGCGCCGCCGCTGATGAGTTGCGCGGCGTGATGGTAGATCGTCGACGGGGTCAGCCCGCGCTGGGCTGCCACTTCGCGCAAAGTCAGCCCCTCAGTGAAAAGCTTGCCCGTCTCGGCGACCGTGTCGGCCTTGGCCCCGCCGCCGGCGGCGGCGGGTCGCGCCGCCACGCTGCCGTGGATATCCGGATGAGGTTCGCCACGCGCAAGGCGGATGTGAAAGTCGCAGCACGGCTTTGACGTGATTTCGCTCGTGTCGCCAAAGTGCTCGATCAGCATTTGCTGGCGGCAGCGCGTGGTTGTTTCCGCAAAGGAGATCATCTTCGCAAGCTGGGCGCGCTTGTGGGCCCGCCGCTCGGTCACGTCCGCCTGGGTCTGGCGCAGCATCTCATCGGTCAACTCGCCGACCGCAAAGGTCGTGCCTGTGCCCGACCGGTCGATCCGGCTCAGGGTGCCAGCGCGCTCGAGTTGGGCCAGGCCCACCCGTAACTTGACTTCGAACATGCGCGTCACTGCCAGCAATTCATCCACCGACACGGTTGCGACGCCGTCCTTTGCGCGGCCGGCAATGACCTTCCTGAGGAAGATCAACTCGTTTTGTGAGGGCGCATCGTTCTCGATAAACCATTCCTGCAAGTTGCGATCCTGGGGCGCATAGAGCAGCATGCATTGGGCGAGCTTGCCGTCCCGGCCGGCCCGTCCGGCTTCCTGGTAGTAAGCCTCGAGCGAGCCCGGAATGCTGAAATGGGCGACAAACCGCACGTCGGCCCGGTCAACGCCCATGCCAAAGGCGTTCGTGGCGATCATGACCGCATTTGGGGTGTTCAGATAGGCGTCCTGCATGACGCTGCGCTGGCTCTTCTCCATGCCGCCGTGGTAAATGAACGATGGCACCTTGAATTCTGCTTCGAGCGTCGCGTTCAACTCCTCCGCGTCGCGGCGCGTCCCAACGTAAATAATGCCGGCGCCCTTAACGGCGCCCAGCACTTTCCGGATAACTCCGATCTTGGACCGTAGGTCTGGGGTTAGTCGCGCATGGAAAACCAGGTTCGGGCGCTGGAAGCCTGTCACAACGCGTTCGGCCGCGGGGAGGCGGAGTTGGGCCAGGATGTCGTCCTGCACTTCCGGTGTCGCCGTCGCCGTAAGCGCAAGTGTGGTTGGCCCCCCCAGCATTTCGCGCGCCTGCCCCAGCGCGAGATAGTCCGGTCTAAAATCGTGGCCCCACTGCGAAATGCAATGGGCTTCGTCGATGGCCAGCAAGGAGATCGTCGATCGCTTCAGCGCGGCGACAAAGGCTGGGCTGCGCAGGCGCTCGGGAGCGATGTAAACCAATTTGAATCGTCCGGCCGCCATCCCCTGGATTCGTCGACCCTGCTCGTCGCTCGACAGCGCGCTATTGATAAAAGTCGAAGGTATATTGCGCCGGTGCAAGGCATCCACCTGGTCCTTCATCAGCGCAATGAGTGGCGAGATGACCAGCGTGGTGCCGGGCATCGAAACTGCCGCGAACTGGAAAATCAGGCTTTTCCCGGAGCCTGTCGGCATGACGACCAGCGCGTGCCGCCCATTGAGCGCATGGGTGATGGCCTCAACCTGGCCTGCCCGAAAGCTGGCCAGACCGAAAGATTGCTCGAGGAGCGGAACATCCGGGACAACGGTCATAAAGGAGCAAGGATTGGCCGTGAAGCCGACGAAAACTCGCCAATATGAGCAATCGGGATACAATCGTTCGAGGAGTCAAAGTCAGGCATGCCAGGCAAGGATTATTACAAGGTTCTGGGGATAGAGCGCGGCGCGGACGCCGACGCCGTCAAGAAGGCTTTTCGACGGCTGGCGCGGCAGCACCACCCCGACGTCAACAAGGGCGATAAGAATGCGGAGGAGCGATTCAAGGAGCTGAACAACGCCTACGAGACGCTTTCGGACCCCGCCAAGCGCAAGCTTTATGACCAGTTTGGCGCAAACTATGAGCGCATGCAGCAGGGCGCCGGCCCTGGAGGGCAGGGCGGCATGGATTGGACAGAGATGTTCCGCCAGGCGCAAGGCGGAGGCTCCGCCGGTGGCTTTGATCCATCTTCGCTCTTCGAGAATCTATTCGGTGGCGCCGCCGGTGGCGAGGGTCAGCCCACTCGCGCGCCGCGCAACGTCCAGCAGGAAGTTGAGGTGTCGCTTCTGGAGGCCTTCCATGGCACGACCCGCATTGTCCGACGTGCTGGCCAGGAAATCGAAGTTTCCATTCCGGCGGGAGTGAAGACGGGTTCGCGGGTTCGGGTACGCGGACAGGCGGCTCGCGGGGCGCGCGGCCAGACGGGCGATCTCTACATGGTCATTACGGTGCTTCCGGATCCCGTATACGAACGCAAGGAAGATGATTTGTATCGGACCCTGATGGTCGATGTCTTCACTGCGATTCTGGGCGGCGAAGTTACGGCGGAGACGCTGGCCGGGAACTTCGTTGTGCGCGTGCCGGCTGGCACATCTTCGGGCAAGCTGGTCCGCTTGCGCGGAAAGGGCATGCCAAAACTGGAGCCAAAAGGCGAGCACGGTGATCAGTACCTTCGGGTGCAAATCAGCGTTCCAGCGACCATCACCGACGAAGATCGCAAGGCGCTCGAGAAAATGGCTGGGCGCTACACCTCCTAAGCGATATGGCACTGGATCAAATCATCCTCCGGATTCTGGCCGCAATGGTGGCCGGCGCCGTTGTCGGTATCGAGCGCGAAAGCCACGGACGCGCCGCCGGTTTACGCACAACGATCCTGGTTTCGGTGGCCGCCTGTATCGCCATGTTGATCTCGGAATCTCTGTTTGGCTATGTGGTGGGACTGTCGCCGTCTTCGTTTCCAGATCCAGCGCGATTGGCCCAGGGCGTATTGAGCGGGATGGGCTTTCTGGGGGCTGGCGCCATTATTCGCCAGGGCAACCGTGTCCAGGGTGTTACGACGGCGGCATCACTTTGGTACGTATCGATCCTTGGGCTCGCGTTTGGCGCCGGGGAGTGGGTGATTGGCGCGTTTGGAATTGTAGTTGTTCTGATTATTCTGGGCGTTATGCCAAGGATCGAGGGGCGGGTCAAAAACGATTGGTATGCGGTCGTCACCGTGCGCGCAAAACTGGACGGCATGAACGATCTCGCTCTGCGCCAGGCAATCGAGTCCGAAGGGGTCCGGGTCAAGAAGGCCGATCTCGACTACGACCTCACCAATTCCATCAAGACAATTCGATTCGAAGTCAAATTCAAGCGCGAGAAAGTTTTCGGCATGTCTGGACGCGTCGTGCAGCGCTTGTTGATTTGCGAAGGCGTCCGGCACGTTTCGTGGACATAGTGATCAAAGAGCGGTCTCCTTCCGGAAACGATATCCGCCGGCCGCGCCGGCGGGTATCGTTTCCGGATTGCGCCATTTTCTGAGCACCGCTGCCATTCATCTTTAAAGGATCTTTCATGAACTGGATTCGCAAATTCGGCCCTGGCATTGCGTTTTCCGCCGGGATCGGCGCAATCGCCTACGCCCTTCAGCTGCTTGAGGTCGCGCTCTTTGGAAATGCCATCATCGAGGGGCTCGTCATCGCCATCCTGCTCGGTATGGCCGTTCGCACACTGGGCTGGATGCCCGCATGGGCCGCGCCCGGCGCGGCATTTTCGGCCAAACAGGTGCTTGAGTTTGCGGTATTGCTGCTGGGCGCGTCGGTCAACTTCGCCGATCTCATGAAGGCCGGCCCGGTGCTGCTGGTCATGATCGTCGGGATCGTCCTGGTCGTGGTTGTGGCCAGCACTCAGATTGGACGCGCGTTTGGGCTTACCCGCAACCTGGCCATCCTGGTGGCCGTGGGCAATTCGATCTGCGGCAACTCCGCAATCGCCTCAGTCGCGCCGGTCATCGGCGCGAGCAAAGAGGAGATTGCGTCTTCGATTTCGCTGACGGCTGTATTAGGTGTGATCGTTGTGCTAAGCCTGCGGGTCTTCCACACCCTGTTGTCGTATGGCGACTATCAGTATGGCGTGCTGGCGGGCATGAGCGTTTACGCTGTGCCTCAGGTCGTCGCTGCCGGCTACTCGGTCAGCAAGCTTGCCGGTGACACAGCGACCCTGGTCAAGCTCGTTCGCGTCCTGATGATCGGGCCGGTCGTATTCGCCTTTTCGCTCATGGCGGCGCGGGCAGGCAAGGCCGCCGCGGTGAAGTTCAAAGTCACCAACTACGTGCCCTGGTTCATCATTGGCTTTGCCGTTCTGACCGTGCTGCGTTCAACGGGGATTCTGCCCCAGTCCGTGGCGGACCCCGTGCGCGAGGTCAGCCGTCTGCTCACGATTCTGGCCATGGCCGCGCTCGGCCTGGGCGTCGACATCGGTCAGGTCCGCAAAGTTGGGCGGCCCGTCGCTCTGGCCGTTGTGGCCTCGCTGGCGGTCATGATCACCCTCAGCGCCGTGCTGATCAAGGTGCTGGGGATTGGGGCGTAACCCCGAGTTTGGTTCGGATCCGGCCCAGGCGAACGCCCCGGCGATGCCAATGGCAATCTCCTATTTCCAGTGATAAGTCCTCGCACGGCCGTGGCCCCGCATCTGGGTCATCCCCCAGCAAATCATGTCCGCCCGAAATGGATACAACCGACGTGCGTGTACTCAACTTGGAATAGAACCCCTGCTGACGTCGCCAGGCCTGTTCGACAGCGATATGGGCGGCGCCATCGCAGGGGAGCCAATCCGTCAGCGGAACCTCGCCTGGAGGATCAACACGGGTAGATCGTCAAGACGCTCCTATGCCCGTTATTTGGGCCTGACTTGCCGTGGGTCAATACCCGGACTGTAATTGGTGAGCAATCCGACAATTCGGCGCCTGGCGTGGCCAACGCCAGGCGACTCATCTTCCGTCTGTGGCGGGATAGCGGCGAGCATTGAAGTCAGAGCGCCGGGCGCGAGAGGTTCGATGAGCGCAACGGCGGTAACCTCGCTGCGATGCTTATGAGCAAACAGAATCGCGTTCATCGCACCGAATGAATCGCCGACCAGCAAGTAGGGGGGTGGAATATGGGCACGGTCGAGCAGGAGGTGGAGGTCGTCGACCATGTCCAGACTGGTGCGCGGATAGGGCGCCGCATCGCTCGCCTCGGTCCCCGGGACGTTAGCTAGGTTCTTCAAGCCGGATGTTGGCGAAGGTTCCGCGGGTCATGATTTTGTCATTCCCGCGCCGTGTGCCGTACTGGTTGAAGTCCTCTTTATCGACACCCCGCTCGACCAGCCATTGCCCGGCCGGGCTCTTCAACGCGATGTCGCCGGCAGGCGAGATGTGATCGGTGGTGATCGAGTCGCCAAACAGCCCGAGCGTCAGCGCGCCCACGATCGGCTTGATCTCCGGAATCTCCAGGCCAAACCCTCCGAAGTAGGGCGGCTCCTGGATGTAGGTGCTGCTTTCGTCCCACGCATACAGATCACCTTCGGCTCCGGTGATCTTCTGCCAGGCCTCGGTGCCTTCGCGGGCCATGGCGTACTGCGAGATGAACATCTCAGGGCGGATATGGGCGTCAGTTGCTTCCTGGATTTCGGCCTGGCTCGGCCAGATGTCCTTGAGGTAGACCGGCTCGCCGTCCTTGCCAGTCCCGATCGGCTCGGTCGTCAGGTCGATGTCGGTTCGTCCCGCGAGCGCGTACGCGACGACCAATGGCGGTGAGGCCAGGTAGTTCGCCTTGACCAGCGGGTGGACTCTGCCCTCGAAGTTGCGGTTGCCGCTGATCACGGCGCTGGTTACGATGTTGGCTGCCAGCACGGCCGTTGCGACCTCTTGGGGCAGGGGACCGCTGTTGCCGATGCAGGTCGTGCATCCGTAGCCGATCACGTGGAAGCCAAGCGCCTCGAGCGGCGCGATCAAACCGGCATCGCGCAGATACTCGGTCACGACCTTAGACCCCGGCGCAAGCGAGGTCTTGACGTAGCGGGGCACGCGCAGCCCCTTTTCGACGGCCTTCTTCGCCAACAGGCCGGCCCCGAGCATGACGCTCGGGTTGCTGGTATTCGTGCAGCTCGTAATGGCGGCGATGACGACCGCGCCATGCCCGAGGCTAAGTTCCTGACTGCCGTCCCTGACTTGGGCGGTACGGCTCAGCTCCTCGTCCCCGAGGCCAAAGCCGCGGTCCTTGGTAGCCGCAGTTAACGCGCCCTTGAACTGGGCCTTCATCTGACTGAGCGCCACCCGATCCTGCGGCCGCTTCGGACCTGCCAGGCTCGGTTCCACCGTGCCCAGGTCGAGCTCAAGAGTGTCGGTGAAGATCGGATCGGGGGTTGCGTCGGTTCGGAACAGGCCCTGTTCCTTGGCATAGCGCTCCGACAGCGCAGCTTCGGTCGAGCGGCCTGTGCCGCGCAGATAGCGCAGCGTTTCGTCGTCGATGGGGAAGAAACCCATCGTCGCCCCGTATTCGGGCGCCATGTTGGCGATCGTGGCCCGGTCGGCCAGGCTCATCGAGCTCAGGCCGCGCCCGTAGAACTCGACGAATTTCTCGACCACGCCCTTCTTGCGCAGCATTTGCACAACGGTCAGGGTCAGGTCGGTCGCCGTGACGCCCTCGCGCAGCGCGCCGCTGAGTTTGAAGCCGATGACTTCGGGCGTGACGATATATAGCGGTTGGCCGACCATGACCGCCTCGGCCTCGATTCCGCCGACGCCCCAGCCAACAACGCCCAGGCCGTTGATCATGGTCGTGTGGCTGTCTGTGCCAACCAGGGTGTCGGGGTAGGCGACTCCGTACTTGAGCATCGTGACCTTGGCCAGATACTCCAGATTGACCTGGTGAATGATGCCTGTCCCAGGCGGAACCACGCCAAAATTGTCAAAGGCGTGCTGGCCCCAGCGCGAGAATGTGTAGCGCTCGCCATTCCGCTCGAACTCCTTCTCCAGGTTCTTCATATACGCGTCGCGTGTGCCAAAGAAGTCGACCTGGACCGAGTGATCGATCACCATGTCGACCGGAACCAGGGGATTGACCTTGCGCGGATCGACACCCAGGCGTGACAGCGCAGAACGCATCGCAGCCAGGTCGACCAGACAAGGCACGCCGCTGAAGTCCTGCAGGATGACCCGCGCAGGCTTGAAGGGCAGCTCGTGGCCGCCGGTGTTCTTGGCATCCCAGCGCGCCAGGCGCGCGACGTCGTCTTCGGAGATCTCAAAGCCGTCACACTGGCGGAGGGCCTGTTCGAGCATTACTTTGATGCTGAACGGAAGTCTGGAGACGTCGCCGATCCCCGAGCGATTCAGGTAGTCGAGCCGATACAGCTGGGCCTTGCCGCTGCCAGTCTCAAAGCTGGCGAGCGCGCCGGACATGTTTTTCGCTGTCATGGAAATGTTCCTCTTGGTCTTGCAAACGAAATAGGAGTGAAGTATCCCGAGCCTGAGCGCCCCGAGGGACAAACGGCTTGGGCAAGCACGGACGTGCCTGGGCGGCGCAAGCCGCGGCACCCTTCCCCGCGCTAGGGTGCCTGCGCCGACAGCGTTTGCTTGTCGCGTACCGATGCCCGCACACGCTGTTTGTGCCCATCAGAAAGAACGAGCCGCATAATCGCGCTATTCTAGTCCCGCTTTTTGCGGCGTTGACGCGTCGGAAATGATCTCCCCGGCGAAGCTTTGGTGATTATTGCCGACGCGTCAACGCCGGGGGTGTGATAAACTCGGTCCGCCCGTAGAACGGGCAAAATCATCACACCATGCGTCCGGGTACGACTCCTGACACGGTTGGTTAAGCCAACTGTGCGTGGCCGACAACGGCCCCAGGCGCAGAGGATTGTAAGGAGACAGTTCAATATGTCCGTAGTGCCAATGAAGGCGCTCCTCGAAACCGGAGTGCACTTCGGCCACCGCACGAAGCGGTGGAACCCCAAGATGAAGCCGTTTATCTTCACCGAGAGGAACGGCGTCCACATCATCGACCTGCAGCAGACGATTGTCGCTATTGATCATGCGGCGGGCCTGATCCGCGATATCGTTGCCCGCGGCGGCTTCGTGCTGTTTGTCGGGACCAAGCGCCAGGCGCAGGATCCGATCATCGCCCAGTGCACGCGCTCTGGCCAGCCCTACATCACGGAGCGTTTCCTGGGCGGCACGCTTACCAACTGGCGGACGATCAAGAGCCGTCTGGAGCGCCTGGCGGAGCTCGAGGGTTTGAAGGAGCGAGGCGAGTTCGAGCGTTTCACCAAGAAGGAAGCGCTGCTGAGCGACCGGGAAATGGAAAAGATGAATCGGCGCATGGGCGGCATCAAGAACATGAAGCGCCTGCCCGATGCCCTTTTCATCGTCGATGTCTCGCGCGAAGCCAATGCAATCAAGGAAGCCAACAAGCTCGGGGTTCCGGTCATTGCGATGGTTGACACGAATTGCGATCCGGCCGGCGTCGACTATGTCATTCCAGCCAACGACGATGCGATTCGCGCCATCAAGCTGATTGTTGAGGCTATGGCGACCGCGGCCATTGAGGGTCTTCAGCTCCGCAAGGGCGCAGATCAGATTGAGGCGACCCTCGTGGAAAAGGATGCTCGGCCCGAGGACGCGGCAGGCGCGGCGGCCGAAGCCGTGCGTTCGTTTGATCCGGGCGAGGAAGAGCAGGCTTAACGCGCGCAAAAGGATAGCCGGAAACGCCGTGCCCGGCGTTTCCGGCTGTCCTTCTGCGCGACTCCAGGCCGAGCGAAAGAGAGGTGGAAAACATGGCAGTAACAGCAGAAATGGTTAAGCAACTGCGCGAGACGACTGGCGCCGGAATGCTTGACTGCAAAAAGGCGCTTGAGCAGTGCGGCGGCGACATGGAAAAGGCCGCCGCCAGTCTGCGCGAGAAGGGGCTATCCACGGCGGTCAAAAAGGCCAGCCGCGAGGCCAACGAAGGCAGAATTGAGATCTACGCGCATCAAGGCGGCCGCATGGCGGTCATGGTTGAGGTGAATTGCGAAACGGACTTCGTGGCGCGAACCCCCGAGTTTCGCGAGCTTGCGCACGAAATCGCGATTCAGATCGCATCAACAGGTCCGGAGTACATTCGCAAGGAAGACGTGCCCGCGGACGTGCTCGGCGCTCAAGTGGAGCGCTTCAAGCAGGAGTACATTGAGCAGGGCAAGAAGCCTGAAATCGCTGAACGCGCCGCTCAAGGGAAAGTGGATGCCTGGCTAAAGGAGGCCGTCCTGCTGGAGCAGGTGTTCGTCAAGGATGACAAGGTCAAGGTTTCCGATCTGATCCGAAACGGGATCGCCAAAATAGGCGAGAATGTGGTGGTCAGACGGTTTTCGCGATATCAACTGGGCGGCGAATAGGTCGCTGGCAGGAAATCAAAACTCCCGAACCGACCCTGTCGATTCGGGAGTTTTTTTGTCACGGGCAGGTGAGTGCATTGGCGCCCGATCTGCCCGTCATTATGGGGAGGAAGCAATGAGCGGACCGAAATACAAGCGCGTCTTGCTGAAACTGGGTGGGGAGGCGTTCGCTGGCCCCGGTGGAATGGGCATCGTGCCGCAACTGGCGCGGGAGGTGGCCGAGAAGGTCCAGCGCGTACGGGATCTCGGGGTGCAGGTTGCCATCGTGCTGGGCGCAGGAAACTGGTGGCGCGGCAAGGATGGAATCGCACTCGGGATGGATCGAACGACCGCCGATCACATCGGAATGCTCGCAACTGTCATGAATGCGCTTGCCCTCCGCGATGCGTTTGAGCAGCGCGGCATCGGCGCCCGTGTGCAGACCGCCATTGAGATCCGCTCCGTGGCCGAACCCTACATCCGCCTGCGTGCCATCCGCCATCTTGAAAAGGGGCTTGTCGTGATCCTGGGCGCTGGAACGGGCAATCCCTACTTCACAACGGATACCGCTGGCGCGCTTCGGGCGATGGAGATCAACTGCGACGTACTAATCAAGGCCACCAAAGTGGATGGGGTCTACGATTCGGATCCCCGCAAGAATCCAGGCGCACAGCGTTATGTTGGACTTAGCTACCTCGATGCGTTAAACAAGGGCGTTCAAGTCATGGATAGCACGGCCATCACGCTCTGCATGGAAAACCACCTTCCCATTATGGTCATGGATCTGTGGCACGAGGGGAGCCTGGAACGTGCTGTGATGGGTGAGCCGGTCGGAACGATCATCAGTTAGCAGCGGAAGCATGCCTGTCAAATGTGACGCGGCGCGCTCGCCCCGCACTAGACGCTGTCAAAATCTGCCATGGTCCTTTGTGATAGCATTTGACAGTCGTCCTGCTGAGGCGGGAAGAGCGCCAAGCCTAGTATTATTTGGAGTTTCGCATGTCAGACGATATCAAACAGCTGGTCCATGAGACCGAGCAGCACATGAACAAAGCCATCGAGGCAATGGAAAACGACTACCAGTCCATTCGGACCGGGCGGGCGTCGCCGGCGCTCGTTGAAAAGATGCATGTCGAGTACTACGGCACCCACGTCACCCTTCAGAGCATGGCCACGATCTCGGTCCCAGAACCGCAGATGTTGATGATCAAGCCGTTTGACCCCTCCACCATCAAGATCATTGAGAAGGCAATCTCAGCATCCGATCTCAAACTGACGCCTTCGAACGACGGCAAGGTGATTCGGCTGGTTCTCCCAGCGCTTACGCTGGAACGCCGCAAGGAAATTGCGAAGCACGTGCACAAACGCCTCGAGGAGGCGAAAGTTGCGGTGCGGAATGCCCGGCGCGATGCGATGGACACGCTCAAGGAGTACGAGGAAGGTGACTTGATCAGCGAAGACGATCACAAGCGCGGAAAGGCGGAGATCGAGACGCTCACGCACAAGGTGACCGCCCGGGCCGACGAGATTGCGGTCCGCAAAGAAAAGGAGATCACCGAACTCTAGCCGATGCCGCCGGATGCCCGCCCGTCTGTGACGGCGCGTCTGGTGAAACTTGAACTTACCTGAATGGCCATAACGTCCTTTGAACGCGCGCTCCATCGCAAGGCCCTGTCACGCGGGAAGGTCGGTCACCTTGCGCCGACGATAGCGCCTGCGCGCATTCCGCAGCACGTTGCCATCATCATGGATGGCAACGGGCGGTGGGCGAAGCGCCACAATCGGCCCAGAATCTTTGGCCATCGGGCGGGGACCGAGAATATACGGCGCGTCCTGCGCGTGTGTGTTGAGCTGGGCGTAAAAGTGCTCACCCTCTACGCCTTCTCGACCGAGAATTGGAGCAGGCCAGAGGATGAGGTCGCCGGATTGATGGGCATTTTTGAGACTGTACTGGAAAAGGAGATCGACGAACTGGATGCCAATGGTGTACAGGTTCGGCACATTGGGCGGATTGAGCGGCTATCGCCGAAGTTGCAGGAAGGAGTGCGGGCCGCGATCGAACGGACTCGGCGCAATGATCGGATCGTGCTAAATGTGGCCCTTAATTATGGCGGGCGCGCGGAAATCGTGGATGCTGTGCGGCAAATCGTCGCCGAGGGTGTTCGGCCCGAAGACATAAGCGAGGAAATGCTTGGCCAGCGCATGTATACAGGTGACTTGCCGGACCCCGATCTGGTGATCCGAACCAGTGGTGAATTCCGGACCAGCAACTTCTTGCTGTGGCAAAGCGCATATGCCGAGTATTACGTGACTGATACGTTCTGGCCCGATTTTGATGAGGGCGAGATCCGCAAAGCCGTTGCGTATTTTGGGCAGCGCGAGCGCCGCTTCGGTGGCGTGACCGCTCGGTAGCCCCGTGTCGCATAATCTCCGGATCCGCGTCATCAGCGGTATCGTCATTGGCGCGATTACGATTGGCGCCGGCTTGCTGGGCGGCATCTGGTGGGCGGGTTACCTGCTTGGCCTCGCGATTCGGGCCGCCGATGAGATGATTGCCCTGGTGAGGGCGAGCGGCTATCGGCCTGGCCGATTGGTTGCGCTGCTTGTTGCGGCCAGCGCATTTTTGGCGGTTTGGCTGCGCTGGCCGCTTGCGACGGTTGGCGCCATCGCATCTGCATTGATGCTTGGCAGCCTGGCCGTCCAGTTGCGGCGCAGGGAAGGTTCTCCTACTGCAGACTGGGCGCTCACGCTGGCGTCGGGGGGTTACGTGGGCTGGTGCGCCGGTCATCTGGCCCTGTTGCGCGATACGCCCAACGGTCTTGCCTGGGTCATCGTCGCTATCGGCGCAACCTGGTTGGCCGATAGCGCCGCCTACTTGGTCGGATCCCGCTTCGGCCGCCGGAAGCTGGCGCCCGACGTCAGCCCAAAGAAGACCTGGGAAGGCTACCTGGGCGGAGTTCTGGCCGCGATCCTTGGCGGCGTGGTTTTTGGGTTTGTCGTTCCCGAGATCGGGCCCGCCAAGGCCATCCCGCTCGCCATGGCTGCCGGCGCGCTTGGCACGTTGGGCGATCTCTCTGAATCGATGTTTAAGCGGCAGGCGCATGAGAAGGATTCAGGCGACCTCATCCCGGGCCATGGCGGGGTATTCGATCGGATGGATTCGGTGTTGTGGACGGGCGTTGTTGTCTACTATGGGTCGCTGTTTCTGGGCCAATAGCCCGGCACGGCTACAATGGCTTCCATGTTTAGAGCCTTTGTTCGCGCCACGGCATTTGTGCTTGGCATCCTGGTAGGCATACAGGTTGGCGTGCGGGTGCTGTTCCGTTTTCGGCCTGCGCCAACACCGCCGCAGATGGCGCCCTTGCTCGGGAGCCGGGCGCGTGTGCGATATCGCGATCCAATCCAGGTCCTGGATTTTGCGGGCGTGCGGCGAAACGCGAGCGTCGTTGACGTTGGTTGCGGACCGGGCGTGCTCACCATAGAGGCGGCACGCCGGGTTGGGCCGCAAGGCATGGTTTACGCCATAGACGCCAATCCACAGGTGCTGGACCGTCTGGACCGCCGCCTGGCCGATATCGGCGCCACCAACGTGAAGGTCAGCCTGGGTCAAGCCGATCGACTACCCATTCCCGATCGAACTGCGGACGTGGTGGTCATGATCTCGATGTTGCCCGTGATCAAGGATCGCGGCGCGGCGTTGAAGGAGGCCCGGCGGGTACTTAAGCCATCCGGCATCCTCGTGGTCGGCGAAGAACTTCCGGAGCCCGATTTTGTCCGTGGGCGGACAATCCAACGGTGGGCCGAGGAGTCCGGCTTTCGTTTGGTCGGCCGGCAGGGCAGGGCGTTTCGCTATATGCTTAAGTTCGTTAGCGACGAGTATTTCCAGGCTTTGGGGTTTGACGCCAGGTGATTGGGGCTTAGAGGCCGCTCACGTTCGAATGCCCCCGGCGTGCTCGGGCCTAAAATATGGTTCTACGATACTAGACGTCAACCTAAAATGCTTGCGAGATCGCAGGACATTTTCAGGACGGCTTCCAGACAGGAGAGTGGCAATGCAATCAGAACACATCCTCGTTATTGAGGACGATCATCAGATTCGGGACCTGCTGAGGCGGGGCCTGGCGTATGAGAACTACAAGGTCACCGTCGCCGCCGACGGGGCGACGGGCTTGTCCGCGGCGCGTGACACACCGCCTGATCTTGTCATCCTGGATTGGATGATGCCCGGTATGGATGGTCTTGAAGTGTGCCGCCGGCTGCGGATGGCGAGCAATGTGCCGATCATCATGTTGACCGCGAAGGAGAGCGTTCCCGATCGTGTGCTCGGGCTTGAGTCGGGCGCAGACGATTACATTGTCAAGCCCTTCGCCTTTCCCGAGCTCTTGGCCCGCGTGCACGCCATGCTCCGCCGAGCGGCTCCAAGCGCCAAACCTGAGATCCTAAAATTCGCGGACTTGCAACTCGACACTGGCACACGTCTGGCGCGGCGTGCCGAGCGACAATTCGAGTTGACCGCCAAGGAATATGATCTTCTCGAGTATCTGATGCGGAATCCTCGCCAGGTATTGACCCGCGAGCAGATATTGGACAGGGTCTGGGGCTACGATTTTGGGGGCGAAAGCAACGTTCTCGAAGTCTACATCCGGTATCTGCGCCAGAAGACCGAAGCGGCAAATGAGTCCCGCCTCATTCATACGGTCCGCAGCGTGGGCTACGTGATGCGCGAGGAATAGCACCGGATCAAAACAAAAACTCCCCCCGTCGCACAGCGACGGGGGGAGTTTTTGTTTTAGCCAACTACCAGCGATCGGTGCGGGGCCGGCGATCGCTGCGGCGATCACCACCACCGCCGCCACCACCGCCGAAGCCGCCGCTGGACGACCCGCCGCCGCCGCCGCCACCGAAGCCGCCGCGGCTGCCGCCGCCACCGAAGCCGCCACCGGAGCGCATCGGGCGATCCGAGCTATCCTTCGGCTTGGCCAGGTCGATGCGGATGGGGCGCCCATCCAGCGACTGGTTGTTCAGGCGGCTGATGGCCGTCTGGGCCTCTTCGGCCGTCATCATCTCAACGAACCCGAAGCCCTTCGATCGACCGCGCTCGCGGTCCATCACGACTTCAGCGGTCTTAACGGCCCCGGCGCTCTCGAAGAACGCGCGCAGGCTCTCATCGGTCGTGGTATAGGCAAGGTTGCCCACGTACAGTCTAGCGGTCATGTGATTCAGTTTCTCCGTACAGAACGTAACTTTGATTTGACGGTCCCGATAAAGGGACGCATCCCCGAGTGGGTGCGAACGCGAAAGGGAAGGGTAAGGGGGTCGGTCGGACTTAGGTTGCTCCTGCGCCATCTGCGCGTTGGGTGATGCTCGAGATATACCGGAGGAGCGGCGCGCTACCCTCGCGCGGCGCATCGAAGACCCTGCGAAAGAGCAGGTTCTTCTCGGCCCAAACGGCGGACGAAACGATCACCATTCTGCTAACGATCACGGCTACCAATGCCGTGGGCGGATGATATCACAAATTGTCGCCCAACTGAGTGAGGCTGACAGGCAGCCGGCCTTCAGGCCAGTCGATTTCGCATAGGCAGAACTTTCTTACAAGCTACTTTAATCGCCAAAGACTCAAAAACGCCCTGGTCAGGACCTGCGCGTCCCCATCTGCGCGCCAGACATATTCGCCCCCAACCAGAGCGCGCCTCGAATGTCCGCACCCCGGAGCAGGGCCCGAGATAGGTTCGCATTCCTGAAATCAGTTCGCGCCAAAACCGCCTCGCTTAGATTGGCTTCGTCGAACTTGCTCCATCCGGCGTTGGCGCCAATGAAACTTGCGCGCTGCGCATGCGCTCTGGAGAACGTGGCCCGGCTGAGATTCGCGCCGTCGAAATTAGCGTCGGTCACCTCAGCCTGAATCGCACTGGCATCGGCAAGATTCGCGCCTGAAAAATGTGCCCGAGAAAGACGGGACCTGTCGAGACGGATACGCGCGAGGTTGGCCTCGCTAAAGTCCGCCATCGCCAATCTGGCCTCGGTGAAATCGGCGCCCACCAGTTTTGCCTGGCGAACTCGGATGCCGTTAAAGATGCAGCCCGCTGCGCGGGCGTTGCCGAAATCTGCCTCAGAGAAATCAGCGCCCAGGCCCTGCGCAGCGGCAAGCGTCGCCTCAATCAGGACTGCCCCCCTGAAGTTCGCGCCATCCAGTCTGGCCTCTCCCAAGTCGGCCTCCCGAAGGTTGCATCCAGACAGATTTGCGCGCCGCAAATCAGCCTGATGAAAGTTCAGCCCGCGCAAATCGAGTCCCGATAGGTCGACGCCCGCCAGCCGCGGGCCGTGCTCGGGATGCGATACGCTCGCCAAAATGAGAATGACATCACGTCGGTCAAGCTCAGCCATCGTCAGGCCTCCAGGGCCGCCCGCCCAATGATCTCAAGGGCAAGATCCTCCTGGGGCGGCTGCATCAGACCGGCTCGGGCATCTCGAAAATGCCGCTCGAGGCCAAGACCGCGATCCAGTGCGCTGGCGCCGGCCGCCCGCATTGCCAGCTCGGTCGTCGCGATCGCCGCTTCCACGCACACGTACTTGGCCGCGGCGATATCGGCGGCCATGCCAACCCGATGCTCGGGCTGTGTATCCCAGCGGATGGCGGTATCGCGAAGCGCCAGTTCGGCGGCTCGCAGGCGGAGTGACATCTGGCCCGCCGCGCGCTGGACGGCGGGCAGTTCGGCGATGGGCCTGCCGAGCGCCGACGGCACCGCACGAGCGAACGCCGCCAACCGTTTGAGGGCCGCCTTGCCAATCCCAAGGTAAACAGCGCCGAATGCGCAGGGGCCCCAGGCGAGCGGATAGCCAACTTTGAGCGAGTTGCCCGGGACGCGAATGTCGATCAGGCGCGCTTCGGGCACAAATACCCCGTCCAGCACCACGTCAAAACTGCCGCTGCTGGCGCAAGCTCAGGCCGTCACTCCACCGATCGATCAGGGTCAGTCCGGACGTTGACGCGGGCACCGCAAAGACGGCTGCAGCCAGGCCCTCGGGCGTCTCCATTGCTGCGCTGACCAGGAAGTAGTCCAGGGCAGGCGCAAAGGTCGCCCAGCGCTTCTGCCCGTTAATCACAAATCCGCCATCGACCGGGGTCGCCCGCGTCGCAGGCATACCGCCACGCGAAGGACTGCCCATTTCGGGCTCGCTGTGCACCGAGTTGACGAAGATGCCGGGGTTCACGCACTCGGCGCACAACACCGCAAACGCCTCGGGGCGCCAATTGCGCTGTTGCGCGGCGGAACCCATGGCGTGAACGTGCATGGCAATCCCGAGCGCGACACTTGCGTCACCTTCGGACAGGGCGAGGAGGGCACGGCACATATCCCAAACCCCGGCGCCCATCCCGCCATATTCCTCGGGAACGGTCAGTGCCGAAAGCCCTGCGGCACGCGCCAATTCGGCCTTTTCTCGCGGAAAGCGACCATCGCGATCGTCAGTCCCCGCAGTTTCAGAGAATCGCGCTGACAGCGCGACGCATACCGCAATCAAAGCTTCGATTCGTTCTCGACTCATGGGGTTGAGCATACAGGCATAGCGCCGACATACCCAGGTAATGCGTTTCTAGAGGCGATTGCTGCCGGAAAATGCAATAAGGGCGGGTCGCAAGACCCGCCCTTATTGCCTCTTTCGCGCTAAACCGGGGTAGGGAGCCCAAGAACGAGCCGGAATTCACCGGCGTCAAGGGTCTCGCGCTCGAGCAGGTTCTTCGCCACCAGGAACAGCTTGTCCTTATTCTCGTTCAGCAGATGCTTGCAGCGCTGATAGCCGGTGTTGACAATCCTGCTGATCTCGGAGTCGATCGCCTCGGCCACCTTCTCGCTGTAACTGCGGCCTTCCTGAATCGCGCCCGAGGAAGACCATCTCCTGGCGATCGCCATATGAAATCGGTCGAGCGAGTCGCCTCATCCCATACTGGCGAACCATGGCCCGCGCGATCGAGGTTGCCCGCTCCATGTCGTTGGTCGCGCCCGCCGTGATGTCGTCGAAGGCGATCTCCTCGGCGACCCGGCCGGCCATGAGCGTGACGATCTTGCCCTCAAGCGTTTTGCGGCTCATCTGCGAGAACATGTCGTCGTTTGTCGGTGAATTCCAGGTCACGCCACCGGCCATGCCGCGCGGAATGATGGTGACCTTCTGGACAGTCTCCTGCGCCTCTGGCGTCAGCGCCATTGCGACGGCGTGACCGGCCTCGTGGTAGGCGACGATCTCCTTGTCATGCGTGCTCATCAGCCGGCTCCGCCGGGCGGGCCCAAGGGCCACTTTCTCGATCGCCTCTTGCAGCTCGGCCTGGCCAATCTCCTTGCGGCTGGCGCGCGCGGACAGAATCGCTGCCTCATTCACCAGGTTCTCAATGTCGGCCCCGGTGAAGCCCGGGGTCTGCTTGGCAATGATCCGCAGATCGACATCGGTGGCCATTGGCTTGCCCCGGCTATGCACCTTGAGGATCGCCTCGCGGCCGATGACGTCAGGCGCGTCAACCGTGACGCGGCGGTCGAAGCGGCCGGGGCGGAGCAAGGGCGGGGTCCAGGATGTCGGGGCGGTTCGTGGCCGCGATGATGATGATGTTGGTGTCGGTGTTGAAACCGTCCATCTCGACCAGCATCTGGTTTAGGGTCTGCTCGCGCTCATCATTGCCCCCACCCAGGCCAGCGCCGCGATGGCGGCCGACCGCATCGATTTCATCGATGAAGATGATGCACGGGGCGGCCTTCTTGGCCTGGTCGAACAGATCACGCACGCGACTTGCGCCCACACCTACGAAGAGCTCAACGAATTCCGAGCCGGACAAGGTAAAGAACGGCACGCCCGCTTCGCCGGCTACGGCCTTGGCGAGGAGGGTCTTGCCCGATCCAGGCGGACCGACGAGAAGAACGCCCTTTGGAATGCGCGCGCCAAGCTGGATGAACTTCTCGGGCGACTTGAGAAAGTCAACCACTTCCACCAGCTCTTGCTTGGCCTCATCGCAACCAGCGACGTCACCAAAGGTCACCACGGGGGTTTCCTGATTCATCCGCCGGGCGCGGCTGCGTCCGAAACTAAAGGCCTGATCGGCACCCGACTGAGCCCGGCGCATCATCATCAGGAAGAAAACCAGAAGAATGATCGGAATTCCGATCGAGGCGATGATTGGGAGAATCTGCGAGAGAGGCGAGCGCGCTTCGATCGAATACTCGAATCCAGCCAACGCCGTGTCATCGACGCCGTAGTTCTTGAGCAGGGTGGTCAGCTCGCTGGAGTCTGGCTTGCCAAACGTGTACGTCTTGGGGAAGGGATCTTTGCGCTCGATCCGCTCAACCTTGACCGTTTCACCCTCAGATGACACCTGCACCCGCTTGACATTCTTGGTCTTGATGTCGGTAACAAGCGTGTTGATAGTCGGCTGGTCGGTCACGGGCGCAGTGGGGCGCGCGAACGCCATCAGCGCATAGACGATGACCAAACTGATGAGGATGATCGGGATGATGTTATTTCTGAGGCTCTTCGGCATTCTGCCTGTCCTTGCGCGCCTGAACCGGCGCGGCTGTCAACTTCGCGATTATAGCGACACCTGTTGATATCCCCCTCGTATTAGCACGAGGTTAGACCGCGTCCAGCGCCGACCGGCCATTACAATGACGCCGCATGTTGACCTCGGAACTCGACTACGCGCTTCCCCCTGAACTGATCGCCCAGCACCCAATTGAACCCCGCGATTCATCCCGGTTACTGGTGGTGGACCGGGCTGCCGGGACAATCACGCATGCCATATTTCGCGATATCGGGGCGTGGCTGCGGCCCGCCGATGTGCTGGTTGCCAACGACAGCCGAGTGCTGGCGGCCAGGCTAAAGGGACGAAAACGCTCAGGCGGCAAGGCCGAGGCGCTCCTGCTGCGCCGATTGGACGACCGGCGCTGGATTGCCTGGTCGGCGGGCGAAATGTGACCACCCTTCGCTTTGAGCGGGATGGGATCAGCGTCAATGCCCGCGTATTGGAGAATCACGGGGGTGGGGAAGCAATCGTTGAATTTGATTCAGCGATCGAGCCCCTTTTGGCTGTGCTGGGAGAGGCGCCCCTGCCGCCCTATATCCACGAAGCCTTGGCGGATCCCGGGCGTTACCAGACCGTCTATGCCCGGCTGACCGGCTCGGCGGCGGCGCCGACGGCGGGACTGCATTTCACTCCCGAACTCATCAATAACCTGCGCGAGCGCGGGATTGGGTTCGAGTTTGTCACCCTGCACGTCGGGGTCGACACCTTCAAGCCCATCCATGGCAATACGGTGGAGGGCCATTTCATTCACTCGGAATGGTGCGAGGTGCCCCGGCGCACCGTCGACGCGGCTGCGTTTGCGCGCGCTGCAGGGGGACGGGTTGTGGCGGTGGGAACGACGTCAGTTCGGTCGTTGGAGAGCGCAGCGGGGCAGACTGGCGAAACCGAACGCCTGGCGCCCTTCAGTGGCGCGACCCGTCTGTTTATCACCCCAGGCCGGCCGTTCCGAGCCGTTGATGCGATGATTACGAACTTCCATTTGCCGCGCTCGACGCTGTTGGCCCTGGTCGGCGCGTTCATGGGCATGGACCTTTGGCGGGCAGCCTATGCCGAAGCCATCCGTGAGCAGTATCGATTCTATTCGTTTGGCGACGCGATGTTGATTTTGTAGGGGCGAAGCATTCGTCCGCGACGCGGACGAATGCTTCGCCCCTACATGGCGTGAAGGCCTGTTTACAAAACGGTGGCCGCGTCGCCGCCGTCTTGCTGGCCACGGATGTAGCGCCGGAACGCCTGTGACGAACGGTGGCCGGTCTGGCGGCGAACCTTCCACTCGGCGTTGCCCTGACGGAGGGCGGAGGTGATGAAGCCGGCCCGCAGGCTGTGTCCGCCGAGCTCCTTCCAGTTTGGGAAACCAGCCCGGCGAGCGAGATTCTGGATCAAGAGCGCCACCATCCGATCGGACAGATGCGTGTTTCGCATTTGGCCACGCGATCCGAAACTGGGAAAGACAAAGCTGTCTGGACCCTTAGAACGTATGTTCGATTGGGCCAGCCAGCTATCCAGGGCGCGGACAGGACACAGCCCGGTCGCCTTCGTCGACTTATTGATGAACTTGTCCATCCCGGCCCCGATCTGGTCGGTTTTTGAGAACGGCAAGATGATCCGAAGGCCATGGGTGGTCCGCGCACATCGCGCAATCGGACCGCGACCAGCTCGCTTCTGCGAAAACCGCCCGCAAATCCGATCAGCAATAGCGCCCGATAGCAGGCGACCTTGAGCGCATTGGCATCCCCAGGATAGACCTCATCGAGTTGATCAAGCAGCGTGGCGATGTCGTCGGGACTGAGGGCGTCAACCTGGCGAACGGCTTCGCGCTCGAGTACGCGTTGACGGATGGCGGCGCCCAGGGAGAGTTTGACCAGAGGATCGCGCCCAGGATTGACGTAGCCGGCTGCCCCGGCAAATCGCCAATCGTGGACTTTGACGATGGCGGCCAGGCGGGCTTGGAGCGTCGCCCGCTTGAGCTCGCCCTCGGCCAGGGTAGCCAGATACAGGGCGATCGACTCCGGGCGGGCCGGCAGGCTGCGCAGGCGATTGATCTGGCAGAAATAGGCAAAATCGGCCCAATGGGCGCGGTACATCCGCTTGGTGTTTGCGTTGATGCCGCTCAGCACAAAGCGCTGGACCTTCGACCACCGGCTTCGGTCAGCTGCTCCCGCGTCGTCGTTTGCTTTGTCGAGGGGCGCGTAGTTGACCAGGCGCTGCTCGTCGAAGAAGCGCACCCGCATGCGCGGAGTTTCTGGCTGAGCCTTGTTCACGCCGCCATTATACGCCAATGTCGAGTCACTTCCGATAATGTTTACTTATCGGAAGTGAAATTCGTTGAAACGAGTAATAAGGCCTAGCACTGATCTTCGTTTCAACAACACTGTGCGATGATGTACGGCATGGCAACCGAAATCGACAACTACCGGCGCATGTTTCGCGATCTTTACGGCCAAGTGGACGAAGTTCTGGATGGCATGGACTCTGAGGCGCTCTTGTTCAAGCCATTTGAGACCAGCCCATGGAAAGGTCCGAGCGGCTCGGTAGGCTGGACAATCGCCCACGCGGTGTCCTCCACCGTGTTCCTCATGCGAATGGCCGAGTTTACCGCTGGCAGAAATTGGCTGGGAGGATGTGGCCGGCGATCAGGGCGCGGACGAATTCAACGCGTCAAATCACGACACCGCCGTCATGCAGGCCCGGGCCAAGCGAACCCTGGCGACGGTGAATACGATCCTGGATGGGTTCTCGCCCGCGGACCTCGAGGCCGAACGCACCCATCCGCGCCGCCCGGAGCGGCAGCTCACAACCCGCTGGTGCATAACGCACGCAATAGACCACCTCAGCCAGCACATCGGGCACGCCCAGCTCACCCGCCAGATCTCGGCGCTGGTGTAGGTCCCCCACCCCCTTCGCGAGGCGCGCATGGGATAGCTAAACCGGTCAACCCTTAGGGTTGACCGGTTTAGCTACTTGCCGCTCAGGGTCGGGAAGCCCTTGGCCCGCCAGGAAAGGAGACCACCGGACATGCTCGTCACGCTCGTAAAGCCGGCCTTGGCCAGGATGTCCCGCCCAGACGTGCTCCGATTTCCGGATCGGCAGACTACGACGACTTCGCGATCGCGCGGCACCTCGCTGAGGCGCTTCTCGAGCTGTCCGAGCGGGATCAGTGTCGTGTTGGCGACGTGGAACTCCTCCCACTCGGAGGGTTCGCGCACGTCAAGGATGAAGGCTCCAGAGGCCGCCATTGAGCGGGCCTGTTCGGGTGTGATCTCGCTGGACAAAGGCTTCAAGCTGACCGGGCCGGCCGACGGAGCCGCCGGCGCGGGGGTTGCGGCCGGACCACACGCGCTGAGCGTGAACAGGGCCGCCGCAATTGGAACAAACAGGACACGTTTGAAAGTCATGCGTCGAACATATCATCGTTTCGGGCGTGCGAGGCAATACCTGAGAAAACGCAAGATGCCCCCGGTCGGGCCGGGGGCATCTTGATCCGTCGACCGCCTACTTGCTGTTGTTGCTGGCGATTAGCTGCGGCAGCAACCCGCTGTTCTTCGGCACCAGGGTGATGCCGGCCTTGCTCTCGAGCAGGCGCTGGGTCTCGAGGGCCTCAAACATCGCCACTGCGACGTCGTTGTCCTGAGAGATCTTCTGCAGCGTCGCGCCGACAATCTGCGGCCGAGTGGCCGCCGCTTTGCCGAACTCGATGGCGGCCTGGCGATCGGCCGTGCTGGTGATGATGTTGACCTGGTTCGTGCCGGTCTGCCGAATCGCAGCCGTGACCTGGCGCAGGCGATTGACAACCTTGGCTTCAATCCCACGCTTCATGCCGTCGTCGCGGAACTGAACCTTGCGAATGTAAATGCTGCCCAGCCGATAGCCCCAGTCGGTCGAATGGGCGGTGACTTCATTTCGCACGAGCTGGCTCATCCTGTGCCGCTCCTCGAGCATCTGGGCAAGCGGCATGTTGCTCAAGGTCCGCACACTGGCGTTGCTGACGTTGGCAGCCAGCGAACCGCGCGGGTCACTATTCTTGAACAGGAAGGCCACGGGATCGCTGACGAACATCTCGTACCACAGGCCGATGCCCATCGGCGCGCCTTCTTCGCTGTTCACCGGGCTGTTTCGCAGATACTGCTGATCCAGGCGCAAATCGACGACGCGCAGACTGCCCAGCCAGTTCACGACAAAGGCAGCCGGGCCGAGCTTCGCCGGCAGAATGTGCAGGCCGGGTTCGTCGATGACGCCGATAACCTTGCCAAACAGCACATACACAAAGGCTCGACGCTCCGGAACAATCACGTAAAAGCCAAAGATCCGGACGATGCCCTTGAAGATCCCCCACGCGATGGTGAGCAGAATGAACGTGACGAAGGCCGTGGGGATGAAGGCTAGAAAACCCAGGTTGCCAAACAGGCGTTGAAATAGCGCGTCCATTATTTGATCTCCGTCACGGCGCGCTGCGCGTTGGCATACAGCCCAAGCCGGACATACCGCAGATAGGTCTGGAGGGCATCCGGACCGCTTTCCTTGAGCAGCGCCAACTGCTGCGACAGCGCCAGGAGTGGCTCGGTTTCGGCCTGCGCTCGAAGCGTTTCGATTTCGACGGCGCGCTTCGACTGGACGATCTTCTGGTCGGCGCTGGCCTGGGCGACCGAAATGTCGCTGCTGACCTGGTTGTAGGCTGTATTGATGGCCGCCAGGGCGTTCTCCACTTCGTTGGGCGGATCAATGGCAGTGATCAGGGATGCATCCAGCACGACGCCATAGCGGGCCGGCGAAGATGCGCACTCGGTGTCCATGTGCTCGTTGATGTCGCGCAGGTTCTTGCGCAAGTCGTTGATCGAAATTCCGGCCACCATGGTCGCGTCCACCGGCTGGGCCGTGTTGGCTTCGAGCCCGCTGCGCTGCGGCGCTTCGAAGTTGGCGATGCGCTCACGCAGCACCGAGTGGAAATAGCCCATGATGTGGACGATCGGATTCTTGATGCCAAACAGGTAGGCATAAAGATTCGACTCACTGACCTTGTACCGAATCTGGCCCTTGAGCTCAGTGTTGAGTTGGTCCTTGGTTACGGCTTCGAGAACGGTGCCGTTCTGGTTGACTGTGGGGTTCTCCGCATCGTAGGCGAGGCTGACGGTTTGGATCGCGATTGGCACTTTGTAGACTTTTTCCCACGGGAATTTGAGATACGGCCCGCCCGGCGGGATGACTTGCACCTGCGGGTACACGTAGCGCTCGCGCTCCTCGGCTCGAAGGTGCATGCTGATCGGGTCCTCAAGCGTCGTTTGCTTGCCGATACGAATGGCCTTGCCAAAGCTGGTCTTTACCGCGCGCTCGTTCTGGTTGACCGTGAACAGGCTCGGCAATATGGTGCGGACTAACCACAGCACAAAGCCAAGCAAAAGGCCGATGACGATTCCACCTGCTGCATTCATTTGCGGATTTCCTCCTGGAACGGGATTGACGGCGAGGACGGACACCTGGACCGGCCCTCGGACACAGGTATCACCATACACCAGATGGATTAACCGCGCCAGCGATGGCGATCACGGAGGACACCGATTCTGACAGTGACGAGCTATAACCCGTACTTTGTGGCGAGGCGCTGAACGGTATTGACATTGCGCCAGGTCGCCGAGATCTTGAGCGTCCGCTCGAACACGGCATTCGAGAACTTCGAGTCCGTTTGCCGTTGAATGGACTTCCAGTACACCTCGCGCCCGTGCACGTAGAAATCGTCTAAATCTGTTTTGAATCTGGCGAGCGCGGTTTCGCCGGCGGGCGACAGGGGCCGAGCGAGGAATCCGACATAGAGCGCATGCGCAGCCGCCTCGTCCGCCCCACCGAAGGCGCGGCAGTGCGCGATAGCGGCCAGCTCGGCGTCGTCCCGCAGGAACGTCTGACTTCGTAGCCAAGCGTCTTTTGCAGTCCCGCTTCGATCGTGCTCTCGAGCGCCGCGCAATCGTCGGACTTGGACGCAAAGATCACATTCCCGCTGGCAATAAAGGTCTCGACGTCTTGCAGGCCCAGGGACGTGAAGGCGTTCCGCAACACCGCCATCGTGACGTTGCGTCCGCCGACATTGATAGCGCGCAAAAAAGCGAAATAGCGTCGCATGTTGGCCCTCAAGATAGAGCGGCCGGCAAGGCCTCGCCACGGATGAGCGCCCTACTGAGCGCGTTGTGGTGGCTGACTACCCGGCGCATGTCGATCTTCGTGTGACGGCCCTCTTCGACGACGACGCGACCATTGACCATGGAGAAATCCACCCCGCGCGGCGCGCAGAAAACGATGGCGGCCAATGGATCATGCAATGCCCCGGCGTACTCTACGCGATTGAGATCGATGGCGATCAGGTCGGCCGCAAAACCGGGGCCGACCTGGGCGATGTCGTCGCGCCCGAGCACGCCCGCCCCACCCCGGGTGGCGAGCCACAGCGCCTCATAGGCCGAGAGCGCTGAACGCTGATGCCCGGCCGAGACCGAGTCATAGGTGGCGAATGTCTCGTCTGTCACGCGTTGCAGCAGCATCGCCTGACGCGCCTCGAGCAGCATGTGATTGCCGTCGTTACTGGCGCTGCCATCGACACCCAGACCCACCTTGACCCCGGCGTTGATCATGAGCCTTATCGGAGCGATACCGGAGGCCAGGCGCATGTTGCTGCTGGGGCAGTGCGCGACGCCACAGCCACAGGCCCCCATCCGGGCAAGATCACGAGTCTGAAAGTGCACACCGTGGGCGTACCACACATCCGATCCAAGCCACTCGACCGATTCGGCATAGTCAAGCGGGCGCTTGCCGAACATCGACAGGCAGAAGGCATCTTCGTCCCGGGTCTCAGCCAGATGCGTGTGCAGCATCACACCAGTGGCCCGTGCCATGCGGGCGCTCTCGCGCATCAGATCGGTGGTCACTGAAAACGGCGAACATGGCGCCAGAGCCACCCGCGTCATCGCAAAGCGCGACGCATCGTGAAAGGCTTCGATGGCCCGCAGGCTTTCGCGCAGGATATGCCCTTCGTCTTCAGCCGCGCGGTCCGGCGGAAGACCGCCCTTGGACTCGCCGAGGCTCATGGAGCCCCGGGTGGCATGGAAGCGGATGCCGGTTTCCGTGGCGGCCCGAATCTCGTCGTCGATACGGCAGTCATTTGGGTAGATGTACAGATGGTCGCTGGCCGTCGTACAGCCGCTCAAAAGCAGCTCCGCCGTTCCAACCAGCGCGCTGGTGTAAATCGCGTCACGATTCATGCCCAGCCAAATCGGA
>JADKDT010000014.1 GCA_016714465.1 Candidatus Brachythrix odensensis
GTCGATGGCGCTGATCAGACGCCGGTGGATTCTGTTGAAATGAGTGACGCCGACACTGCCAGCGCGTTCTCATACAGCGATAAAACGAACAAGAAAGCGAGGACAAAACCGATTGAGATAGCGCACAAGCTCCGGCATTGTCGATGAGGCCCTCGTGCAACAAACGGACCACCGACCGCTCGGCCCGCCGAGTCGTGGCCGGGCCAGATCGAGATACGCGCTCCGGCAGGCTGTCGCCCGGCACAACAAATTCTCTGGGCGCGTCTCCAGGCGGTCACGCATCAGTTAAAAGCTTGGATCCAGGCGACCCGGGCCGCGTCGACTTTGCGGAACTGCGGCGCGGCCTGCTGGGTGGAAGCCAGCTCGGCCACATCATGTGACAGATCCGCTGGGCCCGCAGCAGCGCGCCCGGGTCAGCTCCGCCTGGGCAGAGGCGCGGGCGAGGGCCAGGTCGAGTTGGCTTCATCGACCGTGCCATACGCTTCCAGCCGGAGTGTTTCGCCACCCGCCCTCGCCCAGCAGACCGGTGAAGCCATCATCACCCGATCGGGTGTATATTGCGTGCCGATTCGGATTTGTATCCACGTATCCCGATACGAGATCCTCTTCCCCGCTTCCTGCATACCCGACTCTTGCGAAAGGCGCGGACGGGCGACGCCTGGTCGAGCTGGGGGGATCGCCTGGCGAAACTGCGAAACCCACGGACGTGTGGCGTTCTCGCTAATGGTCATCCGATCAGCGAACTGCCTGACCTGCGCCCCCGACGCCACCGGGCCAACGTCAGGCTGCTGCGCGCCGCGCCGCACCCTGCAGGGCTTCAAGGATGGCGAAGATGGCATCCATCGCGGTCGGGCGAGCGCAAAGAGATTCGGGCGCACTGACATGTCACTCGATTCACCCGCCCAAACCCGAGCCAAACATTACTCCGCGCCTGAAGGCGCACCTGCCCAACGACTACGAGGAGCTCTTCGTCAAAGCCGACGAGACGATCCGGAAGCTGACTGCCCCCACCAGGCCACCCGGATCTAGGAGCTGCTGTCTTCCGATCCGCGTGCAGGAATTGGGGAGATGTCGAATTACACGGCGGTCAGCAAGCTCAATTACAACGATCACGGGCCCATTCACGCTCGCGTCACCGCGTCGTATCTCGCCCAGATCATGGTCCTGCTGCACGAAGCAGGCGTGCCATTCGACGTGGTCGACTCCGGGACGGGCACATACGAGGACGCCTTTGTGGTCGGGATCGCGGGGATCCTGCTGCACGATATCGGGAACGCCCTGCATCGGCTGAACCATGAGCCGATGGGCGTGATCATGGGACAGTTGATTCTGGAGCGCACGCTGCCCCGCCTGTATGGCGATTCCGAACGCATGCAGTTGATCGAGAACTTCATTCTGTCGGCAATCCAGTGCCACGATATGAACCCGCCCCGCTATTTATGGAAGGCGCCGTCGTCGCCGTCGCGGACGGTTGCGACATGAGCAAAGGGCGCGCGCGCATGCCCTTCGACCTCGGCAAGATCGACATCCACGCGGTATCGGCGCTCTCGATCGAAGCCGTGCGCATCCTTCGCGGGAAAACATGCCGGTCGAGATCCGTTGATATGAGCAACTCGGCCGGCATCTTCCCAGGTCGAAGAGATCCTGGTCAAGAAGCTCAACCTGACCCCGCTCAGGCAATACGTCACGGTCAGCCAGCACAATCACGCCCGGCGGCCGTGACCAACGGATCGTTGACAGCGTCATCCTGAAGGACGGGGCGATTGCGGCCGCTGTAGACCGGCGGCGGGCATCCCGCGCAATCCGAATCATGAACAAACCCGCATTCGACCGCTTCTATCGCTACGCCGAACTCACCGATCTCCTGAATGCGCTGGCTGGCGCGCATCCAGACCCGTGCGCCATCACCTCAATGGACGCAGCCACGAGGGCCGCGAGATTTGGATAGCGACCTGACCAGCGCCAAAACCGGCCCGGCCTCAGACAAGCCCGCATTCTGGGTGGACGCCAATATTCACGCGACCGAAGTGTCGCCATCAACCTGCGCGCTGTGCGATCTACAAGGCGTTGAGCGGGTATGGCAGCGATGCCCAACTCACCCGGCTGCTCGACACCCGCGCGCTGTACATCGTGCCGCGGGCGAACCCGGATGGGGCCGAACTCTTCCTCGATGAGCGCCACCGCCGCATTCGCTCATCCACCCGGCCCTACCCGCTCAAGGAGCGCCAGGACGGTCTGCACCTTGCCGACATCGATGGCGACGGGCGCATCTTGTCGATGCGGGTGCGCGATCCAAATGGCCCGTGGAAGGCCCATCCCGATGATGCGCGCCTGTTGATTGCGCGAGACCCGGCCGGCGGCGACAGCGGGCCGTTCTATCGCATCCTGCCCGAGGGCGATTCAGAACTACGACGGCGTCACGATCAAAGCTCCCGCCCGCCCGCTGGAAGGCCTGGACCTCAATCGGAACTTCCCGGTCGAGTGGGCGATCGAGAGCGAACAGCCCGGAGCCGGCCCATATCCAACGAGCGAACCCGAGGTGCGGGCGATGGTCCAGTTCATCGTCGACCACCCGAATATCACTGGCGCAATCACTTTTCACACCTACAGCGGGGTGTATCTCCGCCCATATGGCACCCGGGCGGATGACACGATCGCGACCTCCGATCTGTGGACGATGCAGGAGATCGGCAAGACGATCACAAGGCTGACCGGCTATCCGGCGGTTTCGGTCTTCCACGACTTCAAATACCATCCCAAGGAGACCATCAAGGGGGTCTTCGACGACTGGCTATACGACCACCTCGGGGTGTATGCCTGGACGTGCGAGCTGTGGAGCCCGCAGCGCATGGCCGGGATCGATATGAAGAAGCCAAACGGCGGGGGCTACCGCTTCATGGATTGGTTTCGCCAGCACGATGTCGAGGACGACCTCAAGCTGCTCAAGTGGCAGGACGAGGCCCTCGGCGGGCGCGGTTTTGTCGCGTGGCAACCGTTCACCCATCCCCAGTTGGGCGACGTTGAGCTCGGGGGCTGGATGCCGACTGATGTGGCGCAATCCTCCATCGCGCTTGCTGGAGGCCGAGATTGCGCCACATGCGGATGTGATCTTCTGGCACGCCCTGATTTCGCCCGGAGTTTCGCCTTTCGGGAGTTCTCGGCCAAACGGGTGGGCGATTCGGCCTGGCACCTCCAGGCGGTGGTCGAGAATACCGGCTGGTTGCCCACAAGCGTGAGCACGCGCGCCGCCGAGAAGCGCCTGGTCCAGCCCTTGGAGCTCCCGCCAATCCGCCGGAGGGCGCGCGGCTGGTGAGCGGCGAACTCAAGCTGGCCTGCGGGCAGCTCGAGGGGCGCGCGCTAAAGCTGACCATGGGCGTGTGGGGCGGCAGTGACGCCAGCACCGACCGGGTCCGGGTCGAGTGGGTGCTTGAGGCGCCGGCCGGCGCAACGGTGACTGTTACGGCCCGGCACGATCGGACGGGCAAGACCCGCGCGACGCTGACGCTCGGTGGCTGAACGATCGAGTACGATGCTGCCGAAACAACTTCCTGATGACCGCCAAGCCAAATGATCGCCCCGAAACTGAACTACCGGCAGAACTTGATTTCGCCAGCTTCGTGCCGGTGAGCATTGGTGGATCAGAAAACCTGCAGACCGACATACCCCGCATCGCTAAAGACGCTGCTCTCATGTCCGAGATTGAGAACGCGGTGAGCAGGATCCCGACCCGCCACCGACTCGTACGTGGCGACGCGCGTGAGTTGGGCTTCATCGAGAGATGAATCAGTCCATCTCGTTGTAACGTCGCCGCCTGGACCCCGAAAATCCGCGATCATGAAGACCAGTTAGGTGACGTTCACGCCTGAGACCCAGCGGGAGTTGACAGGTGTGGGCCTATTGTTTTCGCCTGGTTCCAGTGGTCGCCCCGTTTGCGTCGTCGGCGATGTGCCTGTCACGCAAGCAGAATGCGGCAGGCATACGGTTGTCCCGCACATTCTCAATTCAAGGAAAGTTCGGCATATTGGATTTGACAATCATCTCCCATCACCGGCAAGATCGCGAATGCAAATTACGAGGCAAGAAACGGCGGCGGATTCCTGGGGAAACCTGAGGAGCCCAATGCCGTTATCAAGAACGACATTGAGTTCATCTTGATGGAGCGCAAACCGGGCGGATATCGCAAACCATCTTCAGCAAACCGGTTGTTGTCCGTGATTTCCGAGGCAAATCACAAGAGGTGGTTTCAATCGATCTGGACTGGAGTGACCGGCGCATCCACGCGACATCATCCCGCCCCATATCCCAAGAATTGGCGGAACGGTTGGTCAGAATGTTCTCGTTTGTTGGCGACACACGTGGATCCGTTTCTGGAACGGGCAACGAGTGTGGCGGCTGCGCGCTGGGGACGAAACTCGATCGGCATCGAAGTCGACCCGGGAGCAAACGTCCGAGAATCGGATAAGGCGTTCCGCAGAATCGCTTTTTGCGACCGCCGCGATCACGACTGAACCGACGGTGGAATAGCATGAGCTACATCGAACGTGTTTCTGGCGCTGTACGCGCTTTCTGGTCAGAACTGGAACAACAGGGGGTAAGGCAAGGCGCAATCAGTGGTGAGCGCGACAGGGGGAATCGGAGTGCTTCAACGGGCGGGAAGCAGATGGACGGCTTCATTGATCTCATTCGCGACATTCTTGTAGAAGCCGACCTTGTCGGAAGCACGATTCATACACGCCAAAGCACAACACTACCTGGATTCTTCCGGCCCACGAAGAACTGGGACATTGTGGTGGTTGTCGAGACCGAATTGATCGCCGCAATCGAGCTCAAGTCTCATCCCGGTCCTTCATTTGGCAACAACTTCAACAATCGAGTAGAAGAGGCTATCGGTAGTTCGACGGACGTGCTTACTGCGTTCCGAGAAGGAAAATTCGCCGTTTCAAGCCGCCCCTGGCTCGGCTGGCTGATGTTGCTTGAGCAATCATCCGGTTCGACGAAACCGGTCACGGCCAAGGAATCGCATTTTTCTGTGTTCCCGAATTCAAGAATGCGTCGTATGCACGGCGGTATGAGATCTGCGAGAAACTTATCCGTGAGCGCCTCTATGACGGAACTTGCTTGATACTGTCGGAGCGTGAGTCCGGTAGATTGGGCGCATGCAACGAACCGAATCAAGCATTTGGTTTCGCAGCCTTTGCGGCTTCGCTGAAGGCGCGGGCCAGGGTGGTTGCGGAACGACGGCGCAAGCCCGGTGCCAAATAGACTGGACGGCCACAGGTTCAGCCATATTCAGGCCGCCCGGGACATTTCAGTCAAAACCATGACACATACTCGAAAGCACATCCAACTCAAGACAGAACTGCCCGGGCCGGGCAGCCGCGCGCTGGTCGCGCGGCGCGATGCGAGCATGCCGGCCGGGTTCGCCAAGTCGACGCCCCTGGCGATCAAGCGCGCGCACGGGGCCATGGTCGAGGACGTCGACGGCAATATGCTGCTCGACTTCACCGGCGGGATCGGGGTGCTGAATGTCGGGCACACCCCGACCGAGGTCGTTGAAGCCATCCGGGCCCAGGCCGGCGAGCTGATCCACATCAGCGGGCTGGTCGCCACGACCGAGCCGCATGTGCGCCTGGCCGAGAAACTGTGCGCCATCGCGCCGATCCCCGGGCCCAAGAAAGCGATGATCAACAACAGCGGGGCCGAGGCGGTTGAGACCGCCATCGCGACGGCCCGGGCGGCGACCGGCCGGCAAGCCATCATCGCGTTTGAGGGCGCCTATCACGGGCGCACCCTGCTGACCCAGTCGCTGACCAGCAAGTACGCCTTGTTCAAGAAGAACTTCGGGCCGTTTGCGCCGGAGATCTATCGGGTCCCCTACCCCTACTTGTACCGGATGGTGGCCGCGGACACGCTGACCGACGAACAGAAGGTCGAGCTGGTGTGGGAGTCGTTTGAGCGGGCGCTGGTCGCCCATGTCATGCCCGAGGCCGTGGCCGCCGTCATCGTCGAGCCGGTGCAGGGCGAGGGCGGTTTCATCCCGATGCCGGTCGAGTTCATGCGCCGGCTGCGGGCGACCTGCGACCGGTATGGCATTCTGCTGATCGCCGACGAGATCCAGTGCGGGATGGCCCGGACCGGCAAGATGTTCGCGATGGAGCATTTCGGGGTGTCGCCGGACATCATCACCCTGGCCAAGAGCATGGGGGGCGGGATGCCGATTGCGGCGACCGTGGGTCGGGCCGAGGTCATGGACAAACCCCATCTTGGCGGTCTGGGCGGCACCTATTCGGGCAATCCGATCGCCTGCGCGGCGTCGCTGGCGGCTATTCAATTGATCGAGGACCAGGACCTGCCGGCCCGGGCGCGGCATGTCGGCGGGATCGCCTGTGACCGGCTGAAGGACATGCAGTCGCGGATCGACATCATCGGTGATGTGCGCGGGTTGGGCGCCATGCTGGCCATCGAGCTCGTCGACGACCGGGCCAGCAAGAAGCCGCTGGCGGTAGAGCGCACCCTGTCGGTGGTGAACTACGCGGCCCGAAATGGCGTGCTGATGATCCGCTGCGGGCTGTATCAAATGGCGTGCGCTTCCTGTTCCCGCTCGTCATCAGCGATAGCGAGTTGAACGAGGGGCTGGATGTGGTGGAAGAGGCCCTTTTGCAGGCGTGAGTTTAGTTTCTTCTGCAGGAATACTCCCCGGCCCGGCTTACTCCGCCGGGGAGTATTCCTGCAGGAGGTTATTGGGCGAGTAGAATTCATCTTTCGCAATACAGGCTTGAGCCGCGGAATGCGGCTGCGCCAAGAGAGATACAGACATGACGACACTGCACTGGGGAATTCTGGGCGCGGCCCAGATCGCCGAAAACCGAATGATCCCGGCCATCAAGGCCGCCAAAAGCAACACGCTGACGGCCATCGGCAGCCGCGATCTCGGGCGCGCGCAAAAGCTTGCGGCGCTCGGCGATGGCGCGCATGCCTACGACTCGTATGAGGCGGTTCTGGCGGATAAGGATGTCAATGCGGTATATATCCCGCTTCCAAACGGGATGCACGCCGAGTGGGCGATCAAAGCCGCCGAGGCGGGCAAGCACGTTCTGGTCGAGAAGACCTTCGCGACCAATGCCGAGGATGCCGAACGGGTGATTGATGCGTGCGCGAAAGCGGGCGTCACCGTCAGCGAATCGCTCATGTATCGCTTTCACCCGCTGACCCGGCGCATCCTCGACATCACCCGAAGCGGCATGCTGGGGAAGATCCGATCGATCAACACCACGTTCGCCTTCACGCTCGAAGACCCGAACGACATTCGGCGAAGCCAGCCATTGGCGGGCGGCGCGCTGAATGACCTCGGCACGTATTGCGTGCACATCGCCCGCGCGATTGCCGCCGACGAACCGATCGAGGTCATGGCGCGCGGGACTTTCGGGCCAAGCGGCACGGACGAGACCATTACCGGTCTGATGCGGTTTCCCAACGACATCACGGCCACATTCGCAGCCAGCTTCGTATGCGCCCGGATAAGCCCGCTCATCGTGGTTGGCACGCGCGGCATGATGTATGTGCCGCACCTGTTCACCTATTTCTCCGACAACGTCATACGGATCACGCTTGACGATAGGCAGCACCGGGTGAACTCCAGCGAAACAATCGAGCACATCGCCAATTCTGACCCGTATATTCTCGTGCTCGAGGACTTTGCCGAGGCGATCGGCGTGAAGCGGGCGCCCAAGATCAGCCCGGACGCGATCCTGAAGCATCAGCGTGTTCTGGATGCGTTGATCTCGTCGGCGCGCGGCGATTGCGTTTGAGACTATAATCGCGGCGTTCGTTGGAGAGATGCCAGAGCGGTTGAATGGGACGGTCTCGAAAACCGTTGTAGGTCTCGTACCTACCGTGAGTTCGAATCTCACTCTCTCCGCTCGTGACAGGGCTGGCGCCGGACTGCTGGAGCGTCCGCAAGGATGGTCTGCTCCCCGGCCGCCGGCCCTGACCCTTTTTCATGTCAGCCAGATGCGTGGAATGCCCGAATGAAGCCGTGGAACGGTGCGAAGTCACAGGAATCCCGCTGTGCGCCCAGCATCTGTGGTACGCCGATGACGGCCGGCGGATCAGTCAGACCGTCGCCCGTCAGCTCAGCCAGAGCGGCGTCACCGTCTTCTCGCCGCAGACCTACCTCGCGACCCTCGGCGCGGCCGTCGAACTGCCCCGCTTGCCGATGGCGCCGCCCCCTCTCGCCTCCCTGGGCAACAACAACCATGACGTGATCGCGGCCCTGGCCTTTGGCACGGGGATGCTGTCGATCGCGACCTGCTTTTGGGATCGGGGCCGCCGTCTGCGCAGCTCCGCTCCCGCTGGTGCCACTGATCCTTGGGTTGGTCGGCCTGGGCGGCGCGCGGCATGCCCGCGATCCGCAGCGGGCGCGGCTTTTCTCATGGACGGGCATTGTGGGCGGCTCCGGCTTCGTCGCCATCACCATGCTCCTCCTCGTTGCGGCCCTGGCCTTTGGAATCACTGGGCCGCTGCAGACGCTCTTTACGCGTGGCGTACTGCGGGCTCCCTAAATCGCCTGCGGCACGGGTTATTGGAAATAAACCCGGCGGAGCCGGGGATCGATTCCGATTACGCGTGTTGCGCACGCAACCTATAATCGGCGAATGCGATCGAACGAGGGGATTTCATGCGCGTACTGATCACCGGGATGAACGGATTTGCCGGCAGCCACCTGGCGGACTTGCTGATCGCCGAGACGCACTGGCTGCTCATCGGGGCCTCGCGAAATGCCAGCGGCTAGCGCACGAGTCCGCGCATGTCGTGGTGGAATTTGGATCTGCAGGACGCGGACGCGGTCAAGCGGCTGATCAAACTCGAGCGGCCCGATCTCGTCATCCACCCCGCCGCCCAGCCATACGTGCCGGCCGCCTGGGACGATCCGTGGGCGACCTTCGAGATGAACGTCCGCCCGCAGCAGTACCTCTTTGACGCGCTGCTGGCCAGCCGGCTCACCCCGCGCATCATGATTGCGTCGTCGGTTGAGGTATATGGCCCGCCGTCCGACACCGGCGACCTGCCCTTCCGCGAAACCCGCCCAACCATGCCGGTCAACCCATATGGGGTGAGCAAGGTCGCCCAGGAGGCGATGGCGCTGCAGTATCGGCGCAGCCATGGCCTGGATGTCGTCGTGGCCCGGCCTTTCAATCACATCGGCCCGCGCCAAACCATGAGCTCGGCAGCCAATCAATTCGCCCAACAGATCGCCGAGATTGAGGCGGGATTGCGCGAGCCGGTGCTGCGGGTTGGGAACATGACCGCCCAACGCGACTTCTCCGACGTCCGCGATGTTGCGCGGGCCTATCTTGGACTCATCCGCCTGGGCGAGCCAGGCGAGATCTACAACATCTGCAGCGGCCAGCCGCGCTCGGTTCAGGCCCTGCTCGATATCTTGCTCAGCAAATCCCATTAGACGATTGTGATTGAGCCTGATCCGGCCAGGATACGACCCGCCGACACGCTTATCAGCTATGGGTCCAACGAAAAATTGTCAGCCGTCACCGGTTGGACGCCCCGGATCCCCTTCGAACAGACGGTCTCGGACATTTTGGACGATTGGCGGGAGAGGGTCAGACTGCACCCGCACCCATGTCATCCTGAGTCCGACCGCTTTCAGGGAAAGGGCGGACAGAAACGGCGTGTGCCGGCGCGCACATTAGGAGCGCGGCATCCTGAGCCGCGAGCATCGGCGCGCAGCGTCGATGCGCGCAGTCGAAGGACGCCCCTGCGCCGACCCGTCAGCGGAAGTCGCCCTTTTCGCTGCGGGCGCCGGCGGCCGGCGATGGGCTCATTCCGGCCGCCGCCCTCCCCTCAGGATGCTTCCGCAAACATAGATCCGCCTGGTTTCTGAGCAGCTCGCCCCACTGGAACGCGGGCGGGAAGGACTTTGAGGGCGAGCGAAGGACCCCTATTGCCTTTCCCCGGGCATGCGCAAATCGGCAACAGCGAACGAGTGCCGATTGACCTCCATCCGCTACGTCACAGGGCTCGCGCGGCCTGTTACGGTCCGGCCGCGCGAAGGCATCCTTGGGCCGCACCTTGACGACACGATGGGGCTATGCGCGCCTCAGCGCCCCGCCACCGACAGCAACACGCTCATCAGCACCTGGGCGACGATGATCTTGGTGATCAGCGACATCGGATAAGCCTGGGCGTAGCCGGCGGCGGGCCGGTCATCGCCGGCGCGCTGCTCGACAAAGGCCAGCAATCCAGGCTGGGTCATGATCGCGGCCAGGATGCCGATCAAACGCCCCATCGGGATGCGCAGCAGCTTATAGCCGACAACGAGGATCAGCGACTGCACGACGATGATGCATACGGCGGCGGCCACCGCGATCACGACCGCATCGCCGGACGCGATCGTCCGGGCGAGATCGTAGCCCGCGCCCGACCCAACACCCGCCAAGAACAGCACCAGGCCGAATTGACGCAGGGTGAGATTGGCGTTGTACGGCAGACCCCACACCAGCGGCCCCGAGCGCTCCAGCGCTCCCAGGACGAGCGACACGAGCAGCGGTCCGCCCGCGATGCCCAGGCGCAGGGTGATGCCGCCCGGCAGAGGAATGGCTACAAAGCCAGCCAACACACCGAGGGCCAGCCCGATGTTGAAGGTGAGCACGTCGACCTCGCTCAACGCGCGATACGAGTCGCCAAAGAACTTGGCGGCTGCGGCCAGGTCTTCGCGCCGAGCAATCACCCGGACCCGGTCACCGAGCTCAAGGCGCATGTCCCCTCGCGCGATCATGTCGGCGTCGCCCCGGCGCACCCGAGTGACGACCGCGCCGATCACCTTTGGCAGGTTCAGCTCGGCGAGGGTGCGCCCGGCGACGCGCGGATTCGAAACAAAGATGCGCCGATAGTCGAGTTCGTGGCGCTCCAGCTCGAGGTGAATGTCACTCGGTTCGCCAACCAGGGCTTGAAAGTGATCCAGGTCATCGGCGCCGCCGACGACGGTCAGAAGATCGCCCTCGCGCAGGACGACTGATCCGGTCGCCAGGACGACATCGTCCTCGTGCCGCACCCGGCCCACGATGACGTCGAGGGGATGCTCAGCCATGATTCGAGAGAGGCTGTGCCCGATCGCCGCCGCCTGGGTTACGCGCAACGTGCGCGACGCTATCGGCCGGCGGGTCGAGCTGCCCTGGGTGGCCTCGGCCTCTTGCGCATAGTTGATCCGAAAAACCTTCTCGGCGACGACGATGACAACCAGGGTCAGCACAATCCCCAGCGGATAGCCGATCGAGAAGCTGACGGTTGGGCCGTTGACGAGCGCTTCGACCAATTCAGGCGGGACGGTGCCCTTTATAAACTCGCGCACGGCGGCCAGCGAAGCAGCATTGGTAAAGCTCCCGGTAAACAGCCCGGTCCCGACCGCGGGTCCGAACCCAAACCCCACCGCTACCAGCGCCACCACAAGGGCGGCCAAGACAACTGCGGCACCCGCGAAGAGGCTCTCCCTGAGGCCCGGCCCGCGCAGCGACGCAAAGAACTGCCGGCCGCTGCTGAGACCCAACAGATACAGAAAGATGGCCAGCCCAAGCTGCTGGATGATCTCGGGCACCCGCATGCGCGGGCTGAGGGCGCCAAAGAACAGCGCGCTGAACAACACCGCTGACACGCCCAGGCTGACCCCGCCGAAGCGGAGTTGCCCGAGCAGATAGCCCAGCGCCGCGATGGCGAAGAGCAGCAGCAGCGGGTTGTTCTCGAGCAGTTCGATCATGCGCGCTGGACGAATATTGCGGGCGAGAAAAGCATTCCCGCCCTTCGCGCGGGGATGCTTTTCTCGCCAGTCACTATTCGACTGAGTCAGAATCGCTCAGACGGCAATCCCCAATGCTCGGGCGAGCGCCACAGGGCAGACAGGATCAACTCCCGGATGAAGATCATCTCCTTGGGCAGCCGATCGCAAGCGGGCGAAGAGTGAATCGTGCGCGGCAACCTCCTGCTGCCACAGGTCGCGATCGACCGACATCACCTCATCAAATTGGGCGCGTTCATAGGTCTCCATCCCGCGCCAGTCAAGATCGCCGTGCCGGGGCACCCAACCCAGCGGGCTTTCCACCGCCATCGCATGGCCATGCGTTCGCCCAACGATCCATTTCAAGATGCGCATGTTCTCGCCAAATCCCGGCCACAGAAATTTGCCATCCTTGTCCTTGCGGAACCAATTGACGAGAAAGACCCGGGGCGGATTGGGCAGGCGCCGCCCGAAGTTCAGCCAGTGGTTGAAATAGTCGGCCATGTTGTAGCCGCAGAAAGGCAGCATGGCAAACGGGTCGCGGCGGACCTGCCCGAGCGCGCCGGCCGAGGCGGCCGTGGTCTCCGAGCCCATGGTCGCCGCGGCGTACACCCCATAGGCCCAGTTGAAGGCCTGGTAGACCAGCGGCACAACGGTCGATCGACGCCCGCCGAAGATGAAGGCGCTGATCGGAACGCCGTTCGGGTCGTCATAGGCGGGGTCGATCGAGGGGCAGCCCTCGATCGGCGCGGTGAAACGGGCATTCGGATGGGCGGCCGGGCGGCCGCTCGCCGGGGTCCAATCCTTGCCAGTCCAGTCAATCAAATGGGCAGGCGGGTGTTTGGTCTTGCCCTCCCACCACACATCGCCATCATCGGTCAGGGCGACATTGGTGAAGAGGGTATTCGCCCGGATGCTGGCCATCGCGTTTGGATTGGACTTCTCGGAGGTGCCGGGCGCGACGCCAAAGAAGCCCGCCTCCGGATTGATGGCATAGATCCGGCCGTCGGGGCCTGGCTTGATCCAGGCGATGTCGTCGCCGACCGTCGAAACATCCCAGCCCTCGGACTGAAACGGGGCGGGCGGGATCATCATCGCGAAGTTGGTCTTGCCGCAGGCACTGGGGAACGCGGCCGCGACATAGGTTCGCTCGCCCTGGGGGTCCCTGACGCCAAGAATGAGCATGTGCTCGGCCAGCCAGCCCTGCTCCTTGGCCAACACCGAGGCAATTCGGAGCGCAAAGCATTTTTTGCCCAGCAACGCGTTCCCGCCGTAGCCGCTGCCATAGGACCAGATCTGGCGTTCTTCCGGGAAATGCACGATGTATTTTGTCTCGCGGTTGCACGGCCAGGGCTCATCGGCCTCGCCGGGCGCCAGCGGCGCGCCGACCGAGTGCAGACAGCGCACGAATTCGCCGTCGCCCAGCGCATCGAGGACTTTGGCCCCCATGCGGGTCATAATCCGCATGCTGACCGCCACGTAGGGCGAATCGGTAAGCTGGACGCCAATATGGGCGATGGACGAACCAATCGGGCCCATGCTGAAAGGGACAACATACATCATCCGGCCGCGCATGGCGCCGTCGAAAAGCCCGTTCAGGGTCGTCTTCATCTCGCGTGGCGGAACCCAGTTGTTCATTGGGCCGGCATCGCCCTTGTCCAGGCTGCAGATGTAGGTCCTGTCCTCAACCCGCGCGACATCACCCGGATCCGAGCGGGCCAGAAAGGAGTTGGGGCGTTTTGCGGGATCCAGCCGGATAAGCGTGCCAGTCGCGACCATCTGGTTGCACAGCCCGTCGTACTCCGCCTGAGATCCGTCGCACAGATGAATCGCGTCGGGTTTGCACAGGGCGGCGATCTTCGCAATCCACGCGCGCAGGGCCGAATTCTTGATCTGCTGGATGTCCATATTGCCTAACTTCCTTGCCGGCACCGCGGATCAGACCCGCAACGCCACCCCACCTATTCTGCCGGATTACCTCGAGTTTTCAGATATTCCACGTCGTCATTCCCGCAAACGCGGGAATGACGGTCGATATCACGCGGCGTCTACCACTTTCGCCGACCTTCCAGCGCCTCGCGCAGCCGGACATACGAATCGTATCGCGTCGCGCTCACGGTCCCGGCGACGACTGCGGCCCGGATGGCGCAACCAGGTTCGGTCAGATGGGCGCAGTTGCTGAAACCACATTTCGAGACCAGCGGGGCCATCTCGATGAAGTAAGCATCCAGCTCCTCGGCCTGGATGTCCCACACATCGTAGGCGCGCAGACCGGGCGTGTCGGCGATCCAGCTTGATGCGTCCATCGGGATGAGCTCGGGCACCACCGTGGTGTGCCGCCCCTTGTGGATGAGCTTGCTGACCTCGCCGACGGCCGCGGCGAGGCCAGGCTGGAGGACGTTGAGCAAGCTGCTCTTGCCGGTGCCGCTCTTGCCGGTCAGCACGCTCAAACGCCCGGTCAGCGCCTGGCGCAGTTCCTCGATGCCTTCACCGGTCCGGGCACAGGTGTAGATGACCCGATAGCCAAGCCGCTCGTAGTCGCCAAACAGCTCCTTTGCCTGCGGCAGACCGACCAGGTCGGTTTTCGTGGCGCAGATCAGAGTCGGCAGCTTCTGGGCCTCGGCCCCGACGATGAAGCGGTCGAGCATGCGGGCGTGAAAGTCCGGCTCGGCACAGGCAAAGACAAAGACCACCAGATCGACGTTGGCGACGATGACCTGGCGGATTTCACGGACGTCCTTGCGAGACGTATTGGCGACCGGGTCGCGGCGCGAGAGCGCACTCTTGCGCGGGAGGACCCGTTCGATCCGGCCGCGCACAAACCCATCACCCTCGATCTCGCTGAATTCAGCCTGATCCCCCACCGCGAGCAAGTCCTCGGTGTGGCGCCCGCGGGTGAGCTTGCCCGCCGCCTGACAGGTCACGCGATCCCCCCCCTCGACCAGCACCGTAAAGAAGCCGCTATGGGCTTTGACGACCAATCCTGTTCTCATTCAGTTGCTTTTACATCCTTCGGAAGTTCAGAGATGGGCAGACCAAAACTGGCTTCAATGATTTGGCGCGCGCGGGGCGCGGCATGCGTGGATCCCTCACCGATGCCCTCGATCAGCACGGTGATGGCGAGTTGGGGATCGGCCGCCGGCGCGTACGCGGTGAACCAGGCATACGGCTTGTCGGCTGTTCCAGTCTCGGAAGTGCCGGTCTTGCCGGCCACCGTCAGGCGCTGGGCGCCCTGGCGCTGGGCGGCCGTCAGAGCCTTGCCCGCAGTCCAACGACCATCCACGCGGTAGTAGTCGAATTCGGCAAAACGGTAAGTGGCCGTACCCAGACTGGCATTGGTGGTCACCCCGATCATGCCCTTTTGAATCAGGGACAGCGCCTGAGGCGCAGGCAGCGTGCCGGCCTTGACCGGAGGATTTGGCTTCGGAGCCGCGCCGGCTTCGGCAGTCCCGGCCACGAGCCGCGGCCCGAGGATGTTCCCACCGTTGGCGATTGCCGCCGTCATCTGGGTCACCTGCAGCGGCGTGGCCAGCATGAAGCCCTGGCCAATCGAGAAGTTGACCGTGTCGCCAGGCGTCCAGACCTCCCCCACCCGCTGCTTTTTCCAGGCCGGATCGGGGGCGTTGCCGGTCAGCTCGCCTGGAAGCTCGATCCCCGTGCGCGCGCCAAAGCCAAAGCGGGCGGCGTATTGGCCGAGCACGGACTGGCCCTTGGCGTCCAGGCGCTTGCCGAGTTCATAAAAGACAATGTCGCACGATGCGGTGAGCCCGTCCTGCAGGCCAATCCGCCCATGGCCCGTCTTGAGCCAGCACGTTTTGCGATAACCCGAGCCCAGCCCGTCCCAGTAGCCGGGATCGACAAAGGCGTCATTGGCATTGGTCACTCCCTCGCCGATCGCGGCGGAGAGGGTGACCATCTTGAAGGTCGAACCGGGCGGATAGGCGCCCTGGATGGCCCGATTGAGCAGCGGCTTCTGGGCGTTGGTGAAGAGCGCCGCCCGCTCGCGCTCCACGCCGGCCGTGACAAAGGTCGCCACATCGAAACCTGGCGAGCTGGCCATGGCCAGCACCCCGCCGGTGCGCGGATCCATGACGACGACCGCCCCGCGCAGCCCGGTCAGCGCATTCTGGGCGGCAAGCTGCACCGTTGGGCTGATGCTGAGATGAACATCCCGCCCGGGGACAAACGCGCGCCGGGCGATCACGCTGGCCGAGCCGCCGGAGACAAGCGAGAGCGCGCCGCCGGGCCGGCCGGCCAGGGTCTCGTCCAGGGCGGCTTCTACCCCTGCGACACCGACCTGCTCATCACCGCCATAACCCCGCAAGCGAAAAGCCGCCACCTGTTCGGGCGAGATGCCGCCGACATAGCCCACGACGTGCGGAGCCAGGGTGCCCTGGGGGTAAGCCCGCGACGGGCGCGGCTGGGCGCTCACGGCCGGATAGTTGGCGAGATCGGCCCCCAGGCGGGCCAGCGCATCATCGCTGACGTCGGAGATCGGTGCAAACCAATCCTCGGGATACTTCTGGTAACGGGCGATGACCTCGGTTGCGGAAAGACCGGTCAGGCGCGCCAGCGCGCGGGCCATGGCCTGCTCCTCGGCTGCGCTTCCGATCAGACTGCGCCGGACCCCCACGGTCTGAACGGTTCCCGGAACCGCGAGCGCCGACCCATCCGCGGCCAGGATCGACCCGCGCGGCGGAACGTCCCGCCGCAGCGAGAGTTCGCCGCTGGCCAGCCCGGGCACGATGAGGTCGGCCGTCCACGCAACGCGCCAGGCCTTGCCGTCGTGGGCAAGACGCAAGGTGCTGGTCGTGTTAAAGGTGCCAACGACGGCGGTCTGCCATACCCCGACGAGCTGGGCGGTCGCCAGATTCGCCTCCTGCAACAGGCCGCCGCGCAATTGCCAAGTCAGGGTGATGGCCGTCGCGGTGTCGCGAGCGGCCTGGTACTGTCGGCGCAGGCCATCGGCGTTTTTGAGCTTGGATTGGGTGGCGTCATCGAGCAAGGCAAACCCGGCCGGATAAGCCTGTTGATTCAGCGCGTCGACAAAGGACTGGGCGGCGCGCGCGCCGGAGGGCAACTCGGCACTTGGTGACGCGATTGGGGTGAGGGCTTCCGGCGGAACGCAGGCGACCAACAAGCCAGCGGCGAGCATGAGGCTGGCGATGCGCACAACCACCGGAGATTGAGCCCGAATCGCAAAACGCTGCATCCGAAGCATTGTAATCCGGCATCGGTCGGCGCCCAAAGGTTCTTGACGCTCGGCACGGGCGCCCGTGACCGCGGTCGCACAGAATCGTTTCACGCGGAGGACGCGGAGGCGCGGAGGAATTCCCACCGGGAGAGGTCTGATCAGGCCCGGCCTGTTTCCGTGGCACCTTTGACCACTCTGTCCCGGACTTTGATAGGCATTTACAGGGACGGGGAAGGCCGGGAAAGGGGATAAAACGGGGCGCCTTCTCCTGTTCTCCCGCTTCTCCTGCCTAACCCACCGGACAAAGCCAAGCGGGCGGCGCAGGCACCGCTCCCTATAATCACCGCATGTCATCCGATGCGCTGCGGGCGCTCCCCAGCGTCAATCAACTCCTCGAATCCGCCCCCGACCTGGTCGCGACAGAAGGCAATGCCCGCGCGGCGCAGGCGCTCCGGGACGCCCTCGAGTCCGCCCGTGCAGTCGCCCGGGCCGCCGGCCCGGCGCCCGACAGCGCCGCCATCATCGCGACGGCCCGGGCGGCGCTGGCTGATGCGGCGGAGTCGGTGATCCCGCGCCGGGTCATCAACGCGACGGGGGTGATCATCCACACCAACCTTGGGCGGGCGCCCTTGAGCGCGGCCGCCCAGCAGGCCATCCTGGCCGTCAGCCAGGACTATTCTGCGTTGGAGTACGACATCGCGGCGGGCGAGCGCGGCCCGCGCGGGGGCGGGGTCGAAGCGTTGTTGCGCTCCCTGAGCGGGGCCGAGGCGGCCCTGGTCGTCAACAACTGCGCGGCGGCGACAACCCTGATGCTGGCCGCCCTTGCGGGGGGCCGGGGAGTGGTGATCTCGCGCGGGCAGTTGATCGAAATCGGGGGCGGTTTCCGCGTGCCGGACGTGCTGCGCCAGAGCGGCGCGAAATTGGTTGAGGTCGGCACGACCAACAAGGTGCGGGCCGCCGACTACGCGGCCGCGCTGGCAGATCCCGAGCACGACGCCATCGCCGTCCTGCGCGCGCATCCGTCGAATTTCCGGATGATCGGGTTCACCGAGGAGGTCCCCCTCGACGGGCTGGTCCGCCTGGCGCGCGAGCGCGCGACCTACACGTTTGCGTTGGACGATCTGGGCAGCGGGGCGATGCTCGACACCAGCGCATTTGGGCTGGCCCGCGAGCCGATGGTCCAGGACAGCGTGCGGGCCGGGGCGGATGTGGTCGCCTTCAGCGGCGACAAGCTGCTGGGCGGGCCGCAGGCCGGGATTATGGTCGGGCGCAAGGAGGCGATCGAGCGCTGCCGGCGGCATCCCCTGCAGCGGGCGATGCGGATCGACAAGTTCTCGATGGCGGCGCTGGGAGCGACCCTGCTGCACTACGCCCGGGGCGAGGCCGAGCGCGAGGTGCCGGTCGTGCGGATGATGGCGATGCCGGTGGCGGTGATCGCGGCGCGGGCGGCCCGCATCGCCGAGGCGCTCGGGCCGTGGCTGGCCGCGAACGGATTGGCGGCCGAGATCATCGACGGCGCCTCGACGGTGGGCGGGGGCAGCCTGCCCGGCGAGACCCTGCCGACCCGGGTGATCGCCCTGCGCGGCGCGCAGCCCCAGGCCCTGGCCCGCCGGCTGCGGCAGGCCCCCACCCCGGTGATCAGCCGGATCATCGATGACCGGGTGACCCTGGACCCGCGCACGGTGCTGTGACGATGGCGCGTTGATTGCATCGATTCGGGGACCGGGAACGGGGTGATTCGCTGTTCTCGCGGTTGCGGGCTGCACCGGACGTTTTAATGTGGCACTGCCATCCTGCATAGCGGCGCGCGCGCGGCAAAGGATCCCGGATACGGGGGGTTTGTTGGGCCCGGCCCATGTCCGATCTATCCAGGCGGAATCATGGCAATGGATCGGCATATAATCGCGTAAGGTTGCAATGACGCGAGCGGCGCGGGCGGGACGCATCAGAGAGCTGTCGGGGGTGCGAGACAGCGGCGGACCGCACGATCGCTTCCACTCGCCGAGCACCGCGCGATGAGCGCGGCGGGGTCCCCGATATCGGACGGTTTGAGGCGCCGGGCAGAATGCCGGCGCGAAGTCAGGTGGCACCACGAGCGCCCTTCGTCCTGGCATGGATGAAGGGCGCATTCTTTTTTCGAGGAGGCCAAGCCATGTTGGACATCAACCTGATCCGCACCCAGCCCGAGGTGGTGCGCCAAGCCCTGCGCGACCGCAATGACAGCGTCGAGCGGCTCGATTCGATCCTCGCCCTGGACACCCAGCGGCGCGACATTCTCAAGGAGAACGAGGCGCTGCGCGCCTTGCGCAACGCCACCAGCAAAGAGATCGGACGGATGCCCGACGCGGCCGCGCGCGAGGCCAAGAAGACCGAGATGCGCGAGGTCGGCGACCGGATCAGCCAGTACGAGGCCGAACTCGGGCGGATCGAGGCCGAGCTCGACGGGCTGACCGCCACCCTGCCCAACCTGGTCGACGCCCGCGCGCCGGTCGGCCCCGATGAGGATTCGAACGTTGTGCTGCGGGTCGAAGGCACCCCGAAGACGTTCGACTTCAAGCCGCGCGAGCATTGGGACCTGGGGCCGGCCCTGGGGATCATCGACTTCGAGCGGGGGGTCAAACTGAGCGGCAGCCGCTTCTACGTGCTGGCCGGGATGGGCGCCCGGCTGCAGCGGGCGCTGATCGCCTTCATGCTCGATCTGCGCCAGAAGCAGGGCTACCGCGAGGTGTATCTGCCGGTGATGGTCAAGGAGCAGACCCTGTTTGCCTCGGGCCAATTGCCCAAGTTCCGCGACAACCTGTATCACGACGCGGAGGAGGACTACTGGTTTGTGCCGACGGCCGAGGTGCCGATCACGAACCTGCACGGCGGCGAGATCCTGGAGGGGGCCGACCTGCCGCTGCGCTACTGCGCCTATACGCCGTGTTTCCGGCGGGAGAAGATGAGCGCGGGGAAGGACAGCCGCGGGATCAAGCGCGGGCATCAGTTCGACAAGGTTGAGATGTATACGTTTTGCGCGCCCGAGCAGGCCGAGGCCGAGCACGTCAAGATGCTGGCCGACGCCGAGGAGACGCTCAAGGCGCTCGGTCTGACGTATCGGGTCAAGCTGTTGGCCACCGGCGACACGGGCTTCTGCGCGCGAATGACGTATGACCTCGAGGTGTGGGCGCCGGGATGCCAGGAGTGGCTGGAAGTGAGCTCAGTCAGCAACGTCGGCGACTTCCAGGCCCGCCGGGCTGGGATCAAGTTCCGCCGCGAGCGGGGGGCCAAGGCCGAGCTGGCCGCGACGCTCAACGGCTCGGGGCTGGCCCTGCCCCGGACGATGATTGCGGTGCTGGAGAACTACCAGCGCGCGGACGGGAGCGTCGAGGTGCCTGAGCCGCTGCGGAAGTTCGTGGGCGTGGATGTGATTGGGTGAGGCGCGTCATGCGTCATGCGTGATCCGTCATTGTTCGGCGGGCTTCGGTTCAG
>JADKDT010000015.1 GCA_016714465.1 Candidatus Brachythrix odensensis
GAATTACTTGCCGGAGAGTGACGCTCCTTGGGTACAGGCGTGATGGTTGAACACAAGTCGCAAGTCTATCTTCCCGATGCCGCAGTAGTGGGAAAATATTCAACTACGATGGTGGCGCACAGGCGGGGCATTGGAGGTGGTGCCCGTGGCCGCCATCCACGCCCGCGGTAGGAGAGACTACTACAGCTTCGGCGGGGCGGTCGTGGCGATGAAGGACGGGGTGATGAACGCGGCGCCACGCACGCTGAGCTACCTGCACGGCGACCACCCTTCGACTTCGCTCCTGGACAGGCCTCGGCTCCGTCTCGCTGACGACCAACAAAAGCGGACAGAAGGTGAGCGAACGCCCCTTCTGCAGGCTCAGGGCAGGCTGCTACAAGCCAGGCGCCTGTCCCGAGCGCCAGCGAGAGGGCGAATTGCGCTGGAGTAGCGGCGCGGTCATGCCGACCGACCCTTCGACGGACCGGTAATCGGGTCCGCTCAGGGCAGGCGTCACGTTCGCTGGCCAGCGGGCGGGTAGTTACGGGCCCATATTTCTGCGCCGGATACTGCGGCTCACCTTTGCTTCGTCTCCGGCCTAATCTACGGTAGCGCATTCGTCCCGCGCCAATCCGCGTATAATCCCGACCCTGTGAATCGAAACGCGTTTGAACGTCGCGCCCGTCGTCGCCCCAGGCCAGGGATCGCCAGCCTGCGCGTTCGGCGTTGCGTGTAGACGCGACTTCTCGGACAAGGCGGATCTTGGGCCTCTGACATGTGTTGGAGGCCCTTTCTTTTTGCGGCGCGGCCGCAAGCAAGGAGAGACAGCATGATCAACATCGGCATCTTTGGCGCGACGGGCTATACCGGGGTGGAGACGCTCCGCCTGCTGCAGCGGCACGGCCATGCCCGCCTGGCCTTCGCCCACTCGGACAGCAATGCCGGGATGCGCCTGTCCGATGTCATTGCCTGCCCCTACGACGTTCCGCTGATTAAGGCCGATGACGCCCCGCTGGACAAGGTCGATGTGGTGTTCTCCTGCCTGCCGCATGGGCCCTCGGCTGAGCTGTGCGCGCGGGTCCTCAAGGCCGGCAAGAAGGTCGTCGACTTTTCGGCCGATTTCCGGCTGCGCGATGTCGCGGTCTACGAATCCACCTACAAGCACACCCACCCGCATCCGGGTCTGATCGCGGAAGCCGTCTACGGCCTGCCCGAGATCTATCGGGCCGACATCGCTGCGGCTGATCTTGTAGCCAATCCCGGTTGCTATCCGACCAGCGTCGTGCTCGGCGCGCTGCCCCTGCTCGAGTCCGGCGCGCTGGCCGACCCGATCATCATCGCCGACAGCAAGAGCGGGGTGAGCGGGGCGGGCCGCAAGCCCAGCCAGAGCACCCACTTCGTCGAGGTCAGCGAGAACCTGGCCCCCTACAACGTCGGCAACATCCACCGCCATGTGCCCGAGATCAATCAGACCCTGAACGAGGTGGACGGCGGGCGCAGCCCAGGCGGGGTCAACGTGATCTTCACCCCGCACCTGCTGCCGATCAATCGGGGCATGCTCAGCGCGCTGTACTTTCGCCTGACGCCCGAGGCGATGAAGATCGATTGGCAGGCGGCCTTTGCCAGCCGTTTCGAGGGTGAACCCTTTGTCAAAGTCCTGCCCAAGGGCCAGACCGCGACCATCGCCCATGTCGCCCGGACCAACCTGTGCGCGCTGTCGATCCACCCCATGGGCGGCGCGTTGGGCGACCGGCTGCTGGTCATCTCGTGCATCGACAACCTGACCAAGGGCGCGGCCGGCCAGGCCCTGCAGAGCATGAACCTGATGTTCGGCCTCGATGAGACCGAGGGGTTGCTCTAGCGTGGCAAACCACGAGATTTCCCGGAATCGGCATGCCCCGGCGGAGCCGGGGCATGCCGATTCCGGGCCAATACGAACTGCCGGGTTCGCCATCCGCGAAGCGGTGAGCGCGGCGGATGTCGAAGCCGTGCGAGCGCTGCTGCGAGACTACATGGCCGAGCAGGGATTGACCCCCGGCAGCAGCCCACGGGCGTATGAGGATCTCAAGGATCTGCCTGGGCGTTATGCGCGCCCCTCCGGGCGGCTGCTGCTCGCCCTGCAAGATGGCCAGCCGGCCGGCTGTGGCGGTCTGACGGATGTGCCCGGACCGGACGGCCCGATCCCGGGCTGGACCGAGATGAAGCGGGTCTATCTGGCCCCGGGATTTCGCGGGCTGGGGCGCGGGCGGGCGCTGGCCCAGGCCCTGCTTGGGCAGGCGCGCGAAGCGGGATACACTCGGGTGGTGTTGAGCACCCGCATTCGCTGGCGTGAGGCGCACGCCATGTATCACTCCCTCGGCTTCCGCGAGATCGCGCCGTTCAAACACAAACCCGAAGACATGGGCGACCTGCAATTCATGGCGTTGGACCTGGCATGAACATCATCGAAGCGCGCACCGAGGCCCACTTTGACGCCGTGCGGCGCCTGCTGGCCGCCTATATCGCCGAGCAAGGCTTCAGCCCCAACACCAGCTCGATCTTCAGAGACCTGGGCGAGTTGCCTGGTCGTTATGCGCCGCCGGAAGGCCGCTTTCTCCTGGCGATGAGCGGCGATGAGCCAGTAGGCTGCATCGGCCTGGCCAAGGCCACCGATGAGATCGGCGAGCTCAAGCGCCTGTATGTGTCGCCCGCCCGGCGCGGTGCGGGCGTGGGCCGGGCCTTGTGCGCCGAGTTGATCGCCCAGGCCCGCGCGGCCGGCTACCAACAGCTCGCCCTGAGCGCCCGCGACGCGTGGAAGCCGGCCGTTACCCTGTTTCAGTCGTTGGGTTTTCGAATCGCGCGGCCGTTCAAGCCGGTCAAGCCGATCGACCTGGTCTTCATGAGCCTCGACCTGACGATCGCGCCGCCGGCGCTCAAGCCGGTGTCGAGCGCCCAGATCTTCAAGGTTAGCGGGAGCGACCTGGACGATCCCAAGTTCTCGGCCGCCCTTGCCCGCGAGCTGGCCAACCGCTGGCGGGCGGGCACCCGCCTGGCCCTCGTCCACGGCGGGGGCAAGGAGCTGACCGACCTGCTGACCGCGCTGCAGATCCCGACCCGCTTTTCGGACGGGTTGCGGGTGACCACCCGGGCAGGCCGGGACGCCGCATTGATGGTGCTGAGCGGGCTGGCCAACAAGCGCCTGACCGCCGCCATCGTCGGCGAGGGTGTCTCTGCGTTGGGCGTGTGCGGTATCGACGCCGGCGTCGTGCGGGTCGAGCGGATCAACGACGAGCTGCAGTTTGTGGGCAAACCGGTGGCGGTGCGCGCCTCGATCCTGGCGGCCTGGCTCGATGCCGGCCTGCTGCCCGTCATCGCCCCGATGTCGCTGGGCGTCGACGGCGAGATCTATAACGTCAACGCCGATCACGTCGCTGGCGCGATTGCGGCCGCGATGGGGGCCGAGCTCCTGACCTTCATCACCAACGTGCCCGGCGTGCTGGACCAGCAGGCCACCCTCATCCCGACCCTGACCGAACGCCGGACCGAAGCCCTGATCGCCGACGGCACCATCAGCGGCGGGATGATCCCCAAGGTTCGCACCTGTCTTGAAGCGCTCGCGGCCGGTGTCAGCCGGGTGCGCATCACAAATCTCGCCGGCGTCAGCGCCGGCACCGGCACCGTGTTTACCCATCAGGCGCCCGCGCCGTCGCCCTAATCAATTCACCCAATCCATGTCAAAGATCCTTACCTCTCTCCCCGTTGGCGAGCGCATCGGCATCGCTTTTTCGGGCGGCCTCGACACATCGGCGGCCGTCGGCTGGATGAAGTCCAAGGGCGGCATCCCATACGCGTATACGGCCAACCTGGGCCAATACGACGAGGTCGATTTCGACGACATTCCCCGCCGCGGGCTGCGCTACGGCGCCGAAAAAGCCCGCATCATCGACTGCCGCAAGCAGCTCGCCCACGAGGGGCTGGTGGCATTGCAGTGCGGGGCCTGGCATATCAGCAGCGCCGGGCGGACCTACTTCAACACCACTCCGCTGGGCCGGGCCGTGACCGGGACGATGCTGGTCGAGGCGATGAAGGAGGACGGGGTCAGCATCTGGGGCGATGGCTCGACCTACAAGGGCAACGATATCGAGCGCTTCTACCGCTACGGGCTGCTGGCCAACCCCGATCTCAAGATCTACAAGCCCTGGCTCGATCCGCAGTTCATCACCGAATTGGGCGGGCGCAAGGAGATGAGCGAATGGCTGATCGCCAACGGCTTCGAGTACCGCTCGAGCGTGGAGAAGGCCTACTCGACCGATGCCAATTTGTGGGGGGCCACCCACGAGGCCAAGCAGCTCGAGTTCCTGAACCAGAGCATGTATCTGGTCCAGCCGATCATGGGTGTGCGCTACTGGGATCCGACGGTCGAGATCGAGCCCGAGGCGGTCAAGATCGCCTTTGAGGGCGGCTTCCCGGTTTCGATCAACGACGTGGAATACAAGGACGCCGTGGCCCTGGTCGTCGAGGCAAATGCCATCGGCGGGCGGCATGGCCTGGGCATGAGTGACCAGGTCGAGAACCGGATTATCGAGGCCAAGAGCCGGGGCATCTACGAAGCGCCGGGTATGGCCTTGCTGTTCATCGCCTACGAGCGGCTGGTCAGCGCCATCCACAACGAAGGCACCCAGGACAACTACCGGACGCTGGGGCGCAAGCTCGGTCGGTTGCTCTACGAGGGCCGCTGGTTTGATCCGCAGGCGCTGATGTTGCGCGAAAGCCTGGAGCGTTGGGTGGGCAAGGCCGTCACCGGCGAGGTGACGATCGAGCTGCGCCGGGGCGAAGACTACACGATCACCAATACCAGTGGACCACACCTGACCTACCACCCGGAACGGCTGACGATGGAGAGCGGGCAGGGCGAGTTTGGGCCGACCGACCGGATCGGCCAGCTCACCATGCGCAACCTGGACATTGCTGACAGCCGGCAGAAGCTGAAGGTCTACGGCGACGCGGGCGTGATGCGGCTGCCGTCGGGCGGCGATGCCGGGCTGCTCGATACGTTTACCGGCACAGACTGATTTTCTTCGGAGTTGGTATTCCCCGGCGAAGCCGGGGAATACCAACTCCGGATCATCATGCAAGCTGATATTCGACAAGCCGTTCTCGACGACGTGCCGGGCATTGTCCGGCTCGTGGCCGACAACGCGCGCCGGGGCGGGCTGCTCCCACGCAGTGAGGCCAACATCCGCGCGTCGATCGACAATTTCCTGGTTGCCGAACTTGACGGCAGGGTGATCGGCTGCGGTTCACTGCTCCCGATGAGCGCAAATCTTGCTGAGTTGCGCTCGCTGGCGGTGGATGCCGAGATTCGGGGCGGGGGGATTGGCGCCCGGCTGGTCGCCCGCCTGATCGATGCCGCGCGGGAGAGGCAGTTCTCGACGCTGTTTGCGCTCACCCGGGCGATCACGTTTTTCGAGAAGTGCGGCTTCACCATCACCCCCAAGGAAAACTTCCCGGAGAAGGTCTGGAACGATTGCGTGGCCTGCCCGCTGCTCGCGAACTGCGATGAAGTGGCGGTCACGCTCGAGCTCGATGATGCGCAGGAAGCGCCGATTCCCAACGAAGGGTTCGCCATCCTGGAACCGGCCCAGTTGCTGGCCGAGCGGAGGAAGGGAAAGATGTCCAAACGCCAAAACGTCAACAAAGTCGTGCTCGCCTATAGCGGCGGGCTGGACACATCCGTAATCGTGCCCTGGCTGAAGGAGAACTATGGCTGCGAGGTCGTGGCCTTTGTCGCCGATGTGGGGCAGGGAGATGACCTTGATGCGATCCGCGACAAGGCGCTCAAGAGCGGGGCCAGCAAGGTCGTCATCGAAGACCTGCGCAACGAGTTCGCCAAGGAGTATCTCTTCCCGCTGGTGCAGAGCGGGGCCGCCTACGAGCACGGTTATCTGCTGGGAAGCGCGATTTCGCGCCCGCTAATCGCCAAATATCAGGTCGACGTTGCCTCGCGCGAGGGCGCCGACGCAGTCGCACACGGCGCAACGGGGAAAGGCAACGACCAGGTCCGCTTCGAGTTGACCTATATGGCCTTGAATCCGCGCCTCAAAGTCATCGCGCCCTGGCGCGAGTGGGCGTTCAAAGGGCGCGAGGACCTGATCGCCTACGCTAAAAGGATGCATGTGCCGCTGGGCTACGGGGTGAAGAACAACTACACTCGCGATGGAAACCTCTGGCACCTCAGCCATGAAGGCGGCGATCTGGTCGACCCGTGGATCGCGCCGAGCGAAAGCGTCTATGAGCGCAGCGTTTCGCCCGAGACGGCGCCGGACACGCCGGACTATGTCGAGGTCGAGTTTGTCAGCGGCGTGCCGCGCCGGGTGAATGGCAAGAGCATGGGCGCGGCCGAGATCATCCTGCTGCTCAACGAGTTTGGCCTGAAGCACGGGGTGGGGCGGGTCGACATGGTCGAGAACCGGCTGGTCGGGATGAAGAGCCGGGCGGTCTACGAGACACCGGGTGGCACGATTCTGCGGGTGGCCCATCAGGGCATCGAACAGCTCACCCTGGACCGTGAGACGACGGCCTTCAAACAGGTGGCCGCGCTCAAGTTCGCCGACATCATCTACGACGGGCGCTGGTTCACCCCCCTGCGCGACGCGCTGCAGGCCTTTATCTCCGTCACCCAGCGCGATGTGACCGGGACGGCCCGGGTGCGCCTGTTCAAGGGTGTGGCCACCCTGGCCGGCCGCAAAGCGACTTACTCGCTCTATCGCGAGGACCTGGCCACGTTCTCGCGCGATGAGGTCTACAATCAACGCGACGCCGACGGCTTCATCCGGCTGTTCGGACTGCCGATGCGGGTGAAGGCCCAGGTCGATCTGAATCGAATTGTGCGCGCGGCGCCGATGGATCCGGCGCCCGGCGACAAGCGCGACTAAAAATCATGGTTCGAATTCTGTATCGCAGCGGGGCGGGTGTCATCAACACCGAAGACACGCCGGATCAGCTTCCTGAGCTGCTCAAGGATAAGGACGGCCTGATCTGGGTGGATGTGCATTCGTGGCACGACGATGCGCGGCCGGGGAAACAGGCGCTGGATGCCGGAAACGGCATCCTGGGATTGCTCCGGGATGTCTTTCGCTTTCACCCGCTGTCAATCGAAGACGCGCTGAATGACTCCAACGTGCCAAAGGTCGATGATTGGGGCGAGTATCTGTATCTGACGCTTCACGCGGTGGACTTCGACAAGAGCATCGAGGATATCGATCTGCATGAATTGGATGCCTTCGTCGGCGCCAACTACCTCGTCACCTTGCGCGAGGAGGAAATCCGCGGTATCGATCGGGTCTTCAAGCAGGCTACGCGCGACGCGAGACACACCAAGCGCGGCCCTGACTACCTGTTGTACCAAGTGTGCGATGCCGTGGCCACCGACTACCTGCCCTGCATGGACGCTATTGACGAGGAATCTGATCGCGTTCAGGATGAGGTGTTCGAGCGGCCCACGCGGAAGACGCTGAACACGATTTTCCACCTCAAGAAGGCGGTGCTGAACCTGCGCCGCGTGCTCAGCCCGCAGCGCGAGGTCTTCAACAAGCTTGCCCGTGAGGACTATGTTGCGATCGACCAATCCGAGCGGATCTACTTTCGCGACATTTACGATCACTTTCTCCGGTTGACGGACCTCAACGAATCTTTGCGCGACTTGATTACGGGCTCGCTTGACACCTATCTCTCGGTCGTCGCCAACCGCACGAACGAGATCACGAAGACCCTGACCATCGTCACAGTATTGTTTATGCCCCTCACCTTCGCGACCGGTTTCTTTGGGATGAATTTCTTCGCCAGTCTGATCGAGGTAACCTCCAATCCGGACCCGCTAAAACTTGCATTCTTTGTCCTGATACTCGCCAGCATGATTTTCGTGCCAGGCCTGATGCTGATATTCTTCCGCGTCCGCGGATGGTTCGGCCAAAGATGATGGGTGAAGATGGCGTCGCGCACGAAACCGTTGAGGGCAGCGCGCCAGACGGCCCGGGCGTAGCCGCTGCCAGCTACGTCCTGTATCACGCGGGCGGCGGAACTCGGGTGGAAGGCGGCGTCATCGATGAAGGTCAGGCCTGCATTTTTCTCAATGGCGTCGAGCTGGCCACGGTCATGTGTTCGCCGATCGCGATCAAGGACCTGGCCCTGGGTTTCCTGCGGCTCGAGGGGTTCATCGAGACCCTGAGCGATGTCAGACAGATCGTGCTGTCGAAGGGCGGTCTGTGCGTTGATATCTGGCTCAATCGCGAATACACGGCCCCGACCCGGCGCATCCTCACCAGTGGCTGCGGGGGCGGGCTGACCTTTGACGACTTGTCCGCGGCGCGCCCGCCCATGGCCTCGTCTCTGTGGGTCACCCCGGCTCAAATCAGCGAGGGGATGCGCCAGACGAACCACGCGGGCGAGCTGTATCAGCTTGTGCGGGGAGTCCACACAGCCTGCCTGAGCGATGGTCGACGGCTGGTCCATGTCGCCCAGGACATCGGCCGCCACAACACCATCGATCGTCTCTGCGGAATGGCGCTGCAAGCTGGGTATGACACACGCGACCATATTCTTTTCGCCTCCGGGCGGATCAGCTCCGAAATGCTGAGCAAGGCATCACGGATGGGCGTTCCGATCGTTGTGTCGCGCACGTCGCCGACCAGTCTGTCGGTGCGCCTCGCGCAGGCCTGGAACATCACCGTTGTTGGCTACTGCCGGGGAAACCAGTTCCGCGTCTATTCCGGTGAGGATCGCATTCGTCCGGTAGCATAGTCGCCATGCCTGCCAGCGCTGAGCTCTTCACGGTCCGCACGCCAGGTGATGCCTGGGCGCTCCTCGTTGCCCACCTTCATCCGATCACCCGAGTGGAGGATATCGATACCGCCCGCGCGCTTGGGCGTGTCCTCGCCACGGACCTGGTCTCCTCCGAGGATTTGCCGGCATTCCGGCGCAGCACCGTCGACGGTTATGCGGTCATTGCCCATGACACGCATGGCGCGACGCCTGGCCTTCCCGCTCTGCTCAGTGTCGCAGGCGAGGCGCCCATGGGTCAGATAGTTGATACGCCAATTGCCCTTGGACAGGCGGTTTGGGTTCACACCGGCAGCATGATCCCGCCTGATGCCGATGCGGTGGTCATGGTCGAGCACACCCAGCCGGTCAGCAGCGGACCGGCCCCCATGGATCTCCCCGAGGCGGGGATTCCCGCCGCAATTGAGGTCATGCGCCCGGTAGCGGAAGGTGAGAATATCCTGCAGGTTGGCGAGGACGCTCGGGTGGGCGGCATTGTGGCGCGCCGCGGGCACTGCCTGCGCCCCACCGACATCGGGGCGATGATGGCCCTGGGGAACACCCGGGTGACCGTGATGGCCCGCCCTCGGGTCGGCATTCTCTCGACCGGTGACGAGGTTATCCCTCCTGAGCAGGTCCCGGGGATCGGGCAGGTACGGGATGTGAATGCCTACGCCCTGAGCGCCCTGGTAGAACAGGCCGGCGGCGAGGCGGTTCGTTACGGGATCATCCCCGATGACCGGGCTGCCCTCGAACGCGCGGCCGGGCAGGCCCGGCGCGAATGCGACGCCGTGATCCTGTCCGCGGGAAGTTCGGTCAGCTATCGCGATATGAGCCTGGAGGTCATCCAGGGCCTGGGCGGTCCCGGCGTGCTCGTGCATGGGGTGAGCGTTAAGCCCGGCAAGCCCACCATCCTGGCAATGGCCGATGGCGTGCCGGTGTTTGGTCTGCCTGGCAATCCGGCCAGCGCCATGGTCGTGGCCGAACTGTTTGTGGTTCCGACGGTTCGGGCCCTGTTGGGCGCAGCGGTAGCGCCCCGAGCGTCCGTTCTGGCCCGCCTGGCCCGCAATGTGGCGTCGACGACCGGCCGCGAGGACTTCGTGCCCGTGCGGCTGGAAACCCGCGCCGATGGGCTGTGGGCGATTCCTGTCTTTGGCAAATCAAACTTGATCGTGACGCTGCTGCGGGCCGATGGCACCTTGCGGGTGGCGCAGGACGAGAACGGCCTGCAGGCCGGCGCGTGGGTGACGGTGAACTTGTGACTGATCAAAACATCTATCTTAAAGACGTTGGACTTGACGAAGCCCGCGCGGCCTGGGCCGCCCAGCTTGACGCCGTCGGTTTGGTTGGACGTTTGGGTGTTGAACGTGTGCCCCTGGTCCGCGCCGCGGGCCGGGTGACGGCTGGGCCCGTTTGGGCCCGCCTGTCCAGCCCGCACTACCACGCCAGCGCCATGGACGGATTTGCGGTGCGCGCCGCCGACACCCGCGGCGCGACCGAAACGCGGCCGCTCAGCCTCGCCATAGGCTCGGCGGCGCGCTATGTCGACACTGGCGATCCAGTTCCGCAGGGATTCGACGCCGTGATCATGATCGAGCACGCCCAGCGCCTGCCGGCCGAGGCTGGCGCGCCCGAGGGCGCGATTGAGATCATGCAGGCCGCCGCGCCGTGGCAATACATTCGCCCGATGGGCGAAGACGTGGTGGCGACCGAGCTCGTTCTGCCCGCCAACCATCGTCTTCGCCCACAGGATCTGGGCGCGCTTGCGGCGGCCGGCCACGCCGAGGTCGAGGTGTCGCGTCGTCCACGGGTGGCCATCATCCCAACCGGCACCGAGCTCGTCGCGCCCGGGAGCATGGTGAAGCCGGGCGACATCATTGAATACAACACCCTGGTACTGGGCGCGATGGCCGAGGACGCCGGCTGCGTCGTGACCCGCTTTCCGATTCAACGTGACGACTATGCGGCCCTGCGCCAGGTGGTGGCGGAGGCCCTGGCCAGCTTCGATCTGGTCGTCGTCAACGCCGGGTCTTCGGCCGGGCGCGAGGATTTCACCTCGCGCGTCTTTGAAGACCTGGGCGCGCTGAAGGTTCACGGCGTCGCCATCCGGCCCGGCCACCCGGTGATGCTGGGTGTTGCCCGCGCGGCAATCGATCAGCCGTGGCGGGCGGTGGCGGGCATTCCTGGGTATCCGGTATCGGCTGTCGTCACTTTTGAGCTGTTCTGCGTTCCGCTGCTCCGCGCCTGGCAGGCGTTGCGCCCGCCCGAGCCGGTCCTGATCGACGCGGTTCTCACCCGCAAGTGCGTTTCGCCCGCTGGGGATGATGAGTTCGTGCGGGTCTCGGTGGGCCAGGTGGCCGACCGCCTGGTTGCCTCGCCGCTGACGGGCGGCGCAGGTGTGATTACCTCGTTGGTCAAGAGTGATGGGGTGCTGCGTATCCCGCGCTTCAAGGAGGGCCACCATCAGGGTGAACTCGTCCGAGTCGAGCTCCGTACCGAGATCGCCCGGGTGCGCAATACGATTGTGGCGATTGGCAGCCACGACATGACCCTCGACCTGCTCTCAAACGCACTGGGCCAGCGCGCCCCGGCGATGCGCCTGTCATCGGCCCACGTGGGTTCGCTGGGTGGTCTGCTTGCCCTGCAGCGCAAGGAAGCGCATCTGGCCGGCTCGCATCTGCTGGACGAGGAGAGCGGCGACTATAACGTCGGCGCCATTCGACAGACCCTGACCCCGCATGGGATCAAGGTGATGATGTTGGGATTTGTCCGGCGGACTCAGGGCTTGATCGTGCCCAAGGGCAATCCGAAGGGGATTGCCGGCCTGGACGACCTTGTGCGCGCGGACGTGTCGTATATCAACCGCCAGCGTGGTGCCGGAACGCGGGCGCTGCTCGATTTCGAATTGCGCCGGCGCGGCATCGATCCACGCCGTATTCGAGGCTACGAGCGCCAGGAGTTCACCCATCTGGCTGTTGCCGCGCAGATCGCAAGCGGCGCGGTGGATTGCGGGATGGGCATCCTGGCCGCGGCGCGGGCGCTGGACCTGGACTTTGTGCCACTTGCGTCTGAACGCTATGACCTGATCATCCCGATAGAGCACTACGCGAGCGAGAAGCTCGGGCCATTGCTCGAGATCATTCGGGATCCCTCGCGAGAATTCGCGGCGTCGGTTGAGGCCCTGGGCGGATATGACACGGCTCAGATGGGTGTCGAACTCGGCCTCTTCTGAAAATACGCCTTAAGCGATTGGCCCCGGCTTCGCCGGGGCCAATCGATTAAGGCAACTCGTTACTTCACCTTCGTGAAGGTCGCTTCGGGATACGGCCGGCTTGCGCCCGTTAACAGTGTCGATGGCGTCGCGCGCAGGTATTGATCAAAGAAGGCGCCCTGATAGGCGTCGATCAGCCCGACGACGCGATCGCTCGGGATCGGTCCCTTTAGCCCAATCGTTGCGGCAAGGGGCGAGAAGAACGGGGTCAGGACAAAGTCGTAGTGGGCGGCCGTCGGAATCGCAATGCGGTAACCATCGGCCCGGCCGGCCCGCAACATGGCGAGCAATTGTGTGTCGCTTGGGCTGTCCAGGTAGTCCTTGCTATAGAACGTCAGTGACGGCTGAGCCAGGCCGCGGCTGGTGATGGCGGCTTCGACCCCGGTCGTGACCGGATCCTGGCCAATCACCGCTTTGCAGCGCGGGTCGTTCCCGCAGGCCTGAAGAACAGCAGCCCCGCCGGTGGAGTGGCCAAACAGCCCCGCGCGCCCCAGATCGAGGCGCCCGGCGAAGCGCTGGCCAAAAGGGCCCTCTCCGGCATTTGCGCGCTCCAATTGGTCCAACGTAAAGCGCAAATCCAGGGCATAGACGTTGACAAGCTCGGCAAAGCTGCCCGCGAAGCCGGGCGATCCTCCGGGCGGCAGGATGCTTCGCTTGTTGAAGATCACGCGCCCATCGGGCATCTCGGTCACCATGGCGCCATAGCTGTGATCTACGGCGACAACGACGTAACCCTGACTCGCCAATTGTTCGATTTGATTCTGGTTGATTTGGCGAAATCCACCCCAGCCATGCGAGTAGAGCAACACCGGGTACGGGCCGGCGCCGGCCATCGGGGCGTCCAGATAGCTGTTGCTATTGATCAGATTGACGTGGTCGAAGAGGAAGTCAGGCAGGTTCACCCATTTGGCGATGGCCGGGCCGATGACCGGGGCATTGCTGAGCCAGCGCATGGGCCGGGCATTCGCCGGCGGCGCGGCCGGATACCAGATCTGGGCCATGATCTCGCGCCGGTCGCCGGCGACGTCGGTGTAAATCTCCTCACGGCTTTCGTCTTTCAGGTAGACGCTGCTGGTCCCGATCTTGAGCGCGCCGGTCGGCGCGGGCAGGTCGGGCACTGGAAACGCCCAGCCCAGGAACCCGGAGATAAATAGCCCAGACACGGCCACGATACGTCCGAGGATCGGGACGATGCGAGGCGGCGTGAACGGTCGCTGCGCGATCATGGCCGTCGTCAGCGCCACGTCGGCGCTGATGAGATAGGCCGGCAGCATCTGCCAGCGATAGCCCTCGACGATGAGGTGGATGACGATCGCTCCGACGGTCAGGATGGCCGGGGCCAGCCGGGCGCGGGTTTTGGCCGACGACGGCGCTCCCAGGCCCAGGGCGAGAATCAAGAGGGGCAGGAGGATGAGGACGACTTCAAATGGGCGCATTATTCCAACCTTAGCACGTTGGGGAGACCCCACTATTGGAGCGCGGGCGTCTCGCCCGCGCGGTCCATGGCGAACACCAAGAATCATGCCACTCAGCCGCGATCGCGCGGGCAAGATGCCCGCGCTCCAAACGCGACCGGGTCAGCGCGGTCCAGGGGGAAAACCGAGCCATGCAACCTTGAGGCACCCGGCCCGCGATCCGCTGGGTTGTCGCGTCATGAACCGATCAGGCGCCTTACAGCGTCACAAGCCCCGCCCGCGCAGCCCGACTGACCGCGTCGGCGCGGCTGGCTGCGCCCAGCTTGACGTAGATCGACGAGACGTGGTACTTGACTGTCGATTCACTGATCTCAAGCCGTTGGGCGATGTTCTTGTTGGGCAGCCCGCGCACGAGATGATCGAGGACTTCCTGTTCGCGCGGCGTTAGCGGATCGCGCAGGGGTTCGAACGTTCGGATCCCTGGTTCGGTGTCTGGCCGGAACAGGCCGGCCGCATCGATCGCGGGGAGCAAGACGTGGCCGCGCGAGGCCAGAATGACCGCCATCACCAGATCCTCGCCATCCGCGCCGGGCGGCAGAACGGCCCAGCCACGCAGGTTCAGAGTCGAAAACTCTGTTGCCGCTGCAGCGGCAAGCTCGGTCAACGCGACGACGGCTTCATTACCGCCACCCTGCGAGATGTCGCGCGCGAGCGTGATCAGGCGCGCGTCGTCGGCAATGACGTGGGTGCGAGGCGACAACGCGTCAGGCGGATCGGCCACGGCCAATCCACCCAAAGTGCGCAGGCGGGGGTCATTCAGCAGGGCGGTCAATCCGGCCCGAAGCGCTGGAGTATCCGCGATGATCTGAACGTCGATCAGGTGAGCCAAGAGTGAGGACAGTATGCCCCATGGGCTGGCATTTGCCTGAAACGACTGCCCCCGGCGAAGCCGGGGGCAGTCGTTTCAGCCTTATTCAGCGCGCATGCGAGTTCAGGCGCGTTCTCCGACCACGACGTTGGCCGTGGTGAGTGTCCCGCCTCGGATCAGCCCTACGGCTACTGAGCGTCCGACCCGGTCTCCGCTCAGCGCGCCGAGCAGGTCGTCGGCATCTGCGACTGTCGCGCCTTCCACGCTGACGATGATGTCGCCCATGAGGACGCCGCCCTTTTCGGCTGGCGAAGCTTCCTCAACCCGCACCACAAGCAGTCCCGTCTCCTGGGTAAGCCCGGCCCGCTGCGCGGACGGTAGCTTGACTTGCTGGCTGACCACGCCGAGGTAGCCGCGCTTGACGAACCCCTGCTTTGTGAGACTCTCAGCAACGCGCAGCGCCAGATCGAACGGAATGGCGAGGGTGACGCCGCGGGCCAGGCCGGTGGTCAACACCCCTGCAACGGCCCCACTCATGTCGATGAGCGCGCCTCCCGAGAAGCCGGGGTAGGGCGTCGCGTCGGTGCGCAGGTAACGCTCGAGCGCCCGCCCGTTCCCCAGGCGTAACGGCCCGGCGATGGCACTCACGGTTCCGAGACTGGCCATCGGGCCGCCCGGAGCCGGCCGGCCGACGGCGAGGGCGAGCTGACCGACCCGGGCGGCCGCTGCTGTTGCGGCCGAGGGCAGGTTCAGGTCGGCGATCTTAAGAATTGCCAGGTCGGTCGCGCCGTCGCGACCCCCGAGCTGTGCGGCAAGCTTGTGCCCGTCGGGGGTCTCAATTTGGAGGTTGTCATCGCGTTCGAGGGTGTGATCGGAAGCCAGGACAAGCCCGTCCCCGATGACAATGCCGGTTGCGGCCTGGCGGTCGCGGCCGTAAACGGTGACGAGCGAGGCGGCCACGCGATCGACCGCGTCAGCCATTTGCGAAGAGAACGCGCCAAGGTCCTTGGCGCTAGAGGTTGGATTGGACATGAGCAAGACATTACGCTCCTCCAGGCAAGCCGTCACCTGGCCGTACGTCCTAATGATCCCTGGCCGTTCGCCATTTGGCGGGTAAGCGGGGGAAGTGACATATGCCGGCGAAGCCGGCATATGTCACTTCCCTCGCTTACCCAGACGCTCGGATTGCACGGTGCATACGGTTACAATTCGGCTCTAGAATCCCTAACTGAACCGGCTTTCTGAGGCGATATCCTCCGCCCCGGCGTATGCCGGGGCGGAGGATATCGCCTCAAAAAGCAGGTTTTGTTTGTGGATTTAGCTTCTGACGAGGTAAATGAATGACAAGTATGTCGACAAGCGCGCCGTTGACCAGCGACGGCGCTAACGCTGTTTTTTCGCGCGACACTCTGGCGGCCAGCCGCCTGAGCGTGTGGTGCGATCGCCTGCTCGAGATGGGATGGCTGGCGGCCGTCATCATCGCGCCGCTCTTCTTCAACATCTATTCGAGCCGCGTTTTCGAGCCGGATAAGCTCACCACAGTCCGATCCATCGCAGTTGCGATGGCGGCCATCTGGCTGATCAAGTGGATCGATGAGCGCCGCAATCCGAATGCGGATCGCAGGGTCACCTGGCGCACGCCCCTTGTGGCCCCGACCCTGATTCTGGTCGTCGTCTACATTCTGAGCTCGCTCATCTCGGTGGCGCCTCGGACGAGTCTCTGCTTGGCTCCTATCAGCGTTTGCAGGGAACGTATACCTACTTCTCGTATCTCCTCATCTTCTTCATGATCCTGTCGAGCATGCGCACACGGGCGCAGCTCGACCGGCTTCTAAATACGGTGGTTGTCACCTCGCTTCCGGTGGCAATATACGGTTCGATTCAGCGGCTGAATATCGACCCGCTTCCGTGGGGTGGCGATGTCACTGAGCGGGTGGCGGGGAACATGGGCAACTCCATCTTCATCGCCGCCTACCTCGTCATCGCGTTTTTCATCGCGTCGGGCAGAATCGTCGAGTCGCTGGCCTCCATCTTCGGATCGCATGAAGCGCGGGTGGTTGACATTGTCCGAACGGCGCTGTTCATCGTGATCGCCGGGCTGAACGCATTCGTCATCGCCGTCCTCGCCGGCAGCCGCGGCCCGCAGATCGGCTGGATTGCCGGGATTGGTTTCATGGTTCTTTTGCTCGCCCAGCTCATTCGACGCCGCAAGCTTCGCTTTGCGGTGACGATGTCGATGATGGCGCTGGGCGCTGTCGTCATCGGCGGGTTTGTGTTCATCAACGTGAGCAAGTCGGAGTTCGCCGAGAGCCTGAAGAAGTTTCCGATGTTCGGCCGGCTGAGCAGTGTGCTGCAGGCGAGCGACGGCACGAATCTCGTGCGCAAGCTGATCTGGGACGGGAACGTCAACCTCATGCTGCCGCATGATGCGATCGAGTTTCCCCCGGGCACGGGCCAGGCCGGCCCCGACCCATTCAATGCGATCCGGCCGCTCGTCGGATACGGTCCGGAGAGCATGTATGTGGCGTACAACCGTTATTACCCGCCAGGTCTGGCCAACGTCGAAGCCCGAAATGCCTCGCCCGATCGCAGCCATAACGAGACGTGGGACTCATTTGTCATCACCGGCGCCATCGGTTTTCTGGCCTATATCTTCCTTTTCGGGGCCTTCTTCTACTTTGGCTTCAAGTGGGTGGGATTGATCATCAAACGCCGCGACACGGTCCTGTTCTGGGGGCTTTGGATCGTGGGCGGGATCGTGGGTGGGATCGGGGCTGTGACCATTCTCGAACCCGCTTTCCTTGGGGTTGGGATTGCCGGCGGGGTCGGCATTGGCCTGGCTCTCTTCATGCTGATCAGCTCCGTCATGTCCGCGCTCGGCGCGGCTGAAGGCGCGCTGCACGTGCGCGCGTCGCTGCGCGACCAGATCCTGATGGTGGCGATCATTTCCGCCGCCGTCGCTCATTTCGCGGAGATTCACCTGGGCATTGCCATCGCTTCCACGCGAACGACCTTCTGGGCGCTGGCCGGCGCGCTGGTCGTCGTGGGGATGGGTTGGCTGCGCGATTCAAAGGCCGTGGCCGATGCCCCGGATCGGCTCGATCAGCCGGCTGAAGCCAAAGCCGTCGAGCCTGCTTTGGCGCCGGTTGCCGTGGCGGCTGGATCGCAGCGCCGGCGCCGCGCCCAGGCCCAGGCCCGGGCAGCCGCCCGGCCGGCATCGACCAGCCGCGCCTACGGCGGCTTCCCGCTTCCAGTGTGGTTCAACGAGGCTGTTTCGTATGGCCTGACGCTTGGCCTGGCAATGGGCGTCCTCGCTTACTGCTTCATCACCAACTCCGATCGCATTGCGGTGCCCGGGCGAGTGTTTTGGGGCGCGCTCACCCTGGCCAAGGGCCAGGCGACCATTGGTGTACTGATCCTGTTCCTGGCGCTTCTGATCATTGGCGCGCTGCTCTTCATCAGTGATGCCCATCGGCACGGTCATCTCGGGATCGCTGTCAAAGACAATCTGGCCGATCTGACCGGAGCGACGTTGACGACGATTGCCGTGGCGGTCCTGGTGTGGGTGGCCTTTGGCACATTCATCGCCGGGCGGCTTGTGGATTTCGTGGCCGGCAACCGGCAACAGGGTCTTGAAGAGATCCTGAACATTGCCAATCAACTCTCGTTCTTTCCGGGCTATATCTACCTGTTGATCGGCGTGACGATGTTCATGTTTGCGTTTATCAACCGCAATTCAGAGCCCGTGCAGCGCACCGGGCTGAGCGCTGGGGGCCTGACGGGCCTTATGACGCTTCTGCCGGTTGCCCTGCTTTCGATCATGACCAGCAACCTGCAACCCATCCGGGCTGACATCGTCTACAAGCAGGCGAACCCGTGGGACGGGCAGGGCGCCAACATCCTGCAACAGGGCACCGCCATTCAGGGCTTTGATGTCGCCATTGAGCACTACCGGATCGCCATCAATCTGGCGCCCAACGAAGACTTCTACTATCTCTGGCTGGGCCGCGCGCTCCTGGAGAAAGGCAAAGCCTCGCCCATCCAGGGCGCGGCAAAGGTGTGGGGTGATCGCGAAAAGTGCGATTGGAACAACAACGGCGCGGCCCGCAAGGTCCTGGCCGATGGCATACAGGGGTGGGGCGCGACCCCGCCACCAACCCGCTCCCTCCGCGCGCTTGGCAAAGGAGGATCTGATCACGGCTGCCTGCGGTATTCTGACCGAGGCGCGCGTGCTCAATCCGCTAAACACCGATCACAGCGCCAACCTGGCCCGGATGTGGCGCCAGTCGGCGGATGTTTCGGCCGACGCGAATTTGAAGCGCGATCGCTTTGCGAGTTCGGGCAAGGAGTATCAGGTTGCGACGTATCTCAGCCCGAACAACGCCCAGTTGATGAATGAGTGGGGGACCTTGCTCATGTACTCCCAGGGCGACCTGACCGGAGCCCGCGAGAAGCTTCAGAAGTCTCTTTCGATTGACCAGAAGTTCGACCAGACGTACCTGTATTTCGGCGACTTGAACATGCAGGAAGCGAACCGCATCGATGAGCAACGCCGAACTTTGCGGGCCCAGATTGCGGCCGCGGCGACGGTGACGGGCACCGGCGCGGTGGTAAACGTCGACGATCTCAAAACGCGCGCGGCGGGCCTTGATGAAACGTACACCCAGCGCTTACGCGAGGCGCAGGGCTTGTTTGAGAAGGGCCTTGAGGTCTTCCCCACGCTCATTTCGCAGACCTATCGTCCGCTGGCCTTCATCGCCCAGCAAACGGGCGATGCCGCGCTTGGCATTCGAGCGACGATGCTGTGGCTCGACCTGACCGACGCGAAGGGCGTGAAAGTGAACGCCGCCGACTGGGAGGCCTTGCGCAACATCGCCATCTGGTACCGCGACACGGGCAAAGCCGATCTTGCCAGGGAAGCGGCCACCCGCGCGCGTGATGTCGCGCCCAAGATCAGCGAGCCGGAATCGAGGCGCTGTTGAGCACCCTCACAGCGACCCCATAGCGGCGGCGCTTGCACGACATGGCTCAGGACCAGATCATCGTCATTCTGATCGCCGGCGCGCTTGTGCTCGCGATCGCCCTTACCCCGATCAGTAAGTGGCTGGCCCCGCATGTCGGGATGATGGCCCATCCGCGCGCGCGCGACATCCACAGCCGGCCGGTGCCGCGCATGGGCGGGACAGCCATCTTCGTCGCTGTCATGGCTGGCATCCTGGTGCTGGGGAACAATGGCACGGTGGCCGAGGCTGGTTCGATTGTGATCGGGGCTGCCCTGATGTCTTTCCTCGGTCTGGCCGACGATCGCTTCTCTCTCAGCGCGTATGTGCGCCTGGTCGCCCAGATTGCGGCGGCGCTCTTTGTGTGGTACACCGGCACCCGAATCCGGCTCTTCCAGACTGAATGGCTGGATGCGGTATTGACCGTGATCTGGATCGTCGGCATCACCAACGCCATGAACTTCCTGGACAACATGGATGGGTTGCTGGCCGGGATCTCGGCCGTGATCAGCGCGGTCTTCCTGGTGCTGGCGGTCTTGAGCGGTCAATGGCTGATCGGCGCGCTGGCCGCGATCCTGGTGGGCGCTTGTCTGGGCTTCCTTTTCTGGAACTTGAATCCGGCCTCGGTCTTCATGGGCGATTCGGGCTCGATGTTCTTGGGATTCCTGCTGGCCTGCGTGGCCATCCGGCTGCGTTTTGCCCAGGCCCCGACGGAGTCGTGGATGGTGCCCTTGATCGTCATGGCCCTGCCGGTCTTTGACGTGACCCTGGTGACGATCTCGCGCTTGCGGCGCGGCAAGAACCCGCTGACGACGCCGGGCAAGGATCACACCTCGCATCGCCTGGCCCTGCACGGTTTCACCCGGCGCGAGGCGGTGATGATTCTGTATCTCGTGTGCTTTGGCCTCGGGATCGTCGCCATCCTCGTCTCCCTGTTCACCGAGTCGGCGGCCCTGTTGATCGTTATGTTCCCCGTGGCCGGTGGCCTGTATATGCTCTGGTTCATGGAATTCGGTCCGTGGAGGCTGCCTGTCGAGCCCAAACCATTGGCGCCACTCCAAATTGAGCCGGATCCCAAAAAGCAAACATGACCCAATCCGCATCCGCAAAGAGCGACCAGGTGGTCGGTGTCATCGGTCTGGGCTATGTTGGCCTGCCGCTGGCCATCGCCTTTGCCCGCGCCGGGCGCAAGACGATCGGGATCGACATCGACCCGCGCAAAGTGGCGAGCCTGAGCGCGGGGCAGAGCTACATTCTGGATGTTGAGTCGAGTGATGTCGCGGCCCTGACCGGCAATGGTTTGTTTTCAGCAACGTTGGACTATGACGCCCTGCGCGGCGTCGACGCGATCTTCATCTGTGTCCCGACGCCCTATGACGCCATGCGAGCACCCGACCTGTCGTACATCAGAGACACGGCCGAGGGTATTCTGCCGCGCCTGGGCAAGGGTCAGCTCATCGTGCTGCAGTCGACGACCTATCCGGGTACGACCGAGGAGATCGTGCTGCCCATCCTCGAGCGCAGCGGCCTGAAGGCCGGGGTCGATTTTGACCTGGCGTTCTCGCCTGAGCGGATTGATCCGGGCCGGCGCGACTTCGACGTGCGCAACACCCCCAAGGTCGTGGGCGGGCTGACCCCGGGCGCCACCGAGCGGGCCTCGATCCTGCTGTCGGCCATCGGCGCGCCGATTCATCCGGTCTCGTCCCCGCGCGCAGCGGAGATGACCAAGCTGCTCGAGAACATCTTCCGCTCGGTCAACATCGCGATGGTGAATGAGCTCGCCCGGTTGTGCGAGCGGATGAACATCGACATCTGGGAAGTCATCAACGCGGCCAAGACCAAGCCATACGGTTTCATGGCCTTCACCCCCAGCGCGGGGGTGGGTGGGCACTGCATCGGGGTCGACCCGTATTACCTGTCCTGGAAGGCCCGTGAGTACGACTTCTACACCCGCTTCATCGAGCTTGCCGCCGAGGTCAACCAGAGCATGCCCTTTCACGTGATCGGCCTGGTCGAGGAAGCGCTCAGCCGGGTGAGCGTGCCCATGCTAGGGGCGAAGATCCTAATCCTGGGGGTCGCGTTCAAGCGGGATGTCGATGACGCGCGGAACTCGCCGGCCGAGCGGGTGATGGAGCTGTTGATGAAGCGCGGCGCGCTGGTGAGCTTCCACGACCCGTATGTGTCGCGTTTCACGGTCGGCGGGGATGTTTTTCACCGCGAGGTCAAGTCGCTGCTGTCCGCGCCGCTTTCGGCCGAGGCCCTGCGTGAGGCGCATTGCGTCGTCATTGTCACGGGGCACAAGACGGTCGATTACCGGCTGGTGGTGGCCAATGCGCGGGCGGTGGTGGATTGCTGCAACGCGACCGAGTTCGTGGGGATGGATCGCTCGAAAGTCGTCCGGCTGGGCGACGGCACGCGGGCCTGAGATGGGCGATACAGGGCTCGAACCTGTGACCTCTGTGTGTAAAACAAGCGCTCTGACCAACTGAGCTAATCGCCCGCGGACTGGGCGGATTATAGCGAGAGCGACATGGCGGGCGAAAAACGCCACGTCGACACATGATGTCGGCATATGCCGGCGCCAGTGGACCCTGTGGCTGGGTGCCGGACGCGAATTCTCTGTTGGGGAAGTGTGGTTGGTGGCGACATGACGCAGTTCTTGGGAGGACGCCGAGACCGACCGCTTCAGGGCACTGGTCGCTACGACTAGAAACTTGTCACGACGGCGGGGTCGGCGCGAGTTGGGCGCGCGAGATGGAACTGGCATCTGGCGCTATCGGTTGACTATGGTCGCTGAGTTTAGCCGAATACATGGAGGTCGCGTCAGGTGACTTTGCTATCGCGATGAAGCCATTGAGGCTGAGGAGTTTAGCGTTCCAGGGACGGCGCTTCATCGCCGTCGCTTCATGGCAGGCGGCAACCTGAGTCCGACCAGATCATCACTGCGAGGATAAACCGATCGGCCATGTTCTGGGCGCATAGATGCGTGAAACGACTGCCAGCCTGAAGTCCTGGCTGCGCTTCGGATCCAAGAAGTCTGGTCGCTGCGGGCGAACAATATTCGATGCATTCGCCCAACCTCGCCGGTGTTGGGCGCACACTTCCCGAGCCGCGGCCGGCAGTTCGGCGGAGGATGCGGGAAGGACATGTTTTTCGAGGGTGCTGAGCGTATGGCTAATTCAGTCCGTAGCCAGCATTTGAGGGTTTGATCTGGCGCAGTTTTGCGCCGGACAACCTCTGGGAGTCTTGACCGATTGGAAAGCGACTGGCGTCTACCCAGCTATTTCCGGAACAGGTCCGATCTGCCCGAGCGAAGCTTCGGCGGCGCCCCGAGCTTGCCGTCACGCGAATCTCCCGCCTGCGGGGATGCCGGCAGCGCCGGGCGATTGGTTGGCGGCTCCGGGCGTAACGGTTCGTCAGCACAGGATCCTCGGCGGATGGTAGCGCGCATCCAGCAACCAGGCGGCCCCTGAGAAACGAATCCCCGCGCCGGAGGCCATTGCCCTGTCACCCGGGGCCTTTCGACCAGCGAGTCGCCCATTGAATCGACACGCAGGGAGCCCCCGGGGCGACAGCCATGCGGTGTACATGGCCCTTCAGGCCGATGCCGGCAACAGAGCTTGCTGGCCGACAATCAACACACTGCGCGGCAGGCGACGCACCCAGCCATTGCGCGGGTGACGGTGACGGGCGATGCAAGGCGGGCCGCACCATCCAGTCGGAGGAGCGGTGGCTTCCCTACTGCAACTTCGCGTCCAGCGGGAACTCCAAGACCGTCCCGCCGTTCGAATTCGTCACATACAGCCGCCCGTTGGAAACCGTGACCCCGGTCGGGCGATCGGCGTCGGCGAATGACACCCTCGGCAGATCGAGCGGCGCGCCGAGCAGCGAATAGGCCAGGACTTGATGCCCGCGCGGGCTGGTCAGGAACAACGTGCTCCCGCTTACCGCCAGATAGGCCTTGTTCTCGACCGACTGCAATTCCTCTTGCTTCATCGCCACCCACGGCTCGACCGGGAAGGCCCGCACGAACTTCAAGTCTCGGTCAAAGACCTGGATGCGTTTGTTCCACACATCGGCCACATACAGGTTGCCGTTCCGATCGAGGTCGATCCCGACTGGCTCGCTGAACTGACCATTGCCGGCGCCGCCCCCGCCGATCTGATTCAGGAAGTTCCCTTCCGAGTCGAAGATCTGGACGCGCTTGTTGCCCGTGTCGCTCACATACACCCGGCCTATGTCGTCGACGGCGATGTCGCGCGGGCCAAAGAACACCGTGCTTCGCCCCGAGCCGGGGTCGTTGCTCACCCCGCCACCGCCAAACGCAAACAAGAAGCCACCATCCTTGTCGAACTTCTGCACCCGGTGGTTGAAGGTGTCGGCCACCCACACAAAGCCTTCCTTGTCGATGGTGATGCCCCAGGGTTCCTTGAACTTGCCCGGCTCCGCGCCCTCGCCGCCCCACGTCGACTTGATGTTGCCGGCCGCATCCAGGATCGTCACCCGGTTGTTGCGCCGATCCGCGATGTAGCGGTCACCATTGGATGCCACCACGATTGCCCCGGGCAACTGCGCCCCGGCCTGGGGCGCCTGCGGGACCGGGTCCTTTGGCCGCAGGGTCTCGCCCTTGGTGTCGCCCACCGCCACGCCGCCCAGCTTGAGCTGCCAAACCTGGGCGGCCACGTCGTTGCGGATATACAACCCGAAGCGCCCGGACGGCGACCAGTTGTCGGGCTGCAAATTCGTCTTGTTGAACAGCTTTGCGTATTGATCGTAGTTGCGGTTGAAGATGATCTCCCACAGCGCCGCCCGCGCCTTCGGGTTGAACAGCGAATAGCTGATCCGCTCCCAGTTCAGGTCCTTATAGTCCTCGACCGGCCACCACACATATGCATATTCGAAGCGGGTGAAGTTGTCCTTCAGCTTCTGATCGATCTCGCCGCGTTTGGGCGTGTCGTTGCCATACAGAAACGCCTCATAGGTCATGAAGTCGGCCGGGAAGTCGTCGCCCTGGAAACGCCCATTCGGGAACTGGCTCGGTCGGAAATACCAGGTGAGCGGCCAGCTCACTTTGCTGTCGTAGCCGACTTTGATCCCAGTTCCGTTGTCCAGCCGCTTCGAGATGTCATCGAGCTGTTCGATCGCGATCTTTACTCCCGGCGCGCCGTGGGCGTAGAACAGATACTCGCGGGTGGAGTCGTAGTTGATATACGTTGCCATGATCGCTGTCCGGATGGTCAGCACGGCCAGCACGCTGAACAGCCCGATCGTCATCAGCCGCGCCACCAGGCCGGGCGCCAGCCGGCGCATGGCATACACAATCAGCGCCAGCGCGCCGAGAGCCACCCCGATGTCGGCGATGGCCTTGACGATCTGCATCCCGTTGTTGCTCGTCGGAATGTCGAGCCCGCCAATCACCGACAGGGCCCGGATGATGGCGATGATGCCGGCTATTCCCAGCCCGGCCGCCAGGGCGACCCGCCCGGCCGGCGATGCGCGCCACCTGGGCCCAACGCTGGTGATCAACTCGTTGAAGAAGAAGCCCGTCAACAGGGCCATCGGCAGGGCGATATGGACCGTCAACCACGGCATCTTCTCGCCCGCCAGTGAATAGATCATGAAGGTCGCCAGTGCCCACCACACCAGAAAGAGCTGCAGGCTGCGGCTGGGCGACAGCCATTGTCGGAAGTCGAAACGATTCCCGAAGTCGGCGACCTCGATCTCGACCGGCCCGAAGGCCATGATTCGCGTTTTCGGCTTGCCCTTGGGATCGGGCTCTTCTTCCGGAATCTCCTCGTTTTTGAGACCGCGCCCGGCCAGAATGTAGGCGATCCCGCCCAGGGAACCCAGCAGGACCAGGTATTCATACAGCGGGACCAGCAGGAAGTAGTAGAACCACGGTTGCGTCCCGCGCTGCACGTCCTGCTGGGCCATCCAGTAGCCCAGTTGCCCGACAAAGCCGGTTCCGATGCCAGCCAGATTTGTGAACAGGGTGGTGAAGAGGGGCAGGGTGATCCCCAGGAAAATCCCGATCACCGCGGCGTAGCGCCGCCAGCCCCAGGCCAGACCGATCCCGACGCTGATCGCTGCCAGGGCCACCGTCAGGGCGAACATCGTCGTCAACGCCTGCGGGTTGAACGAGAGCTGCGACACCTCGCCCAGCGTTTTTACGTCCAGCACCGGGCTCCCTCGCAGCAGCTTGAACACGGGGTTGATCACCAGCAGCATGGCCGAGGCGCCGACAAACAAGGTGGTCGTCACCAGCACGACCAGCACGTCAAAGGCCGGCGCCTCTTGCCCGACCGTCGCCACCCAATCGCCGAACTGGCGCTTGAGCAGAAAGGCCAGGCCAATGGCCGCCCCAACCCCGATCACCAGGATGACGAGCCCGAAGATCACCGTTTTGGGATCGAACTGAAGCAGCACAATTGGGCTGGTCTGGGCGACCACGCTCTTCAGGTCGAGCGCCCCGAGCAGCACCGTTGTCAATAACTCAACGATTGCGCTGAGGAGCAGCATCGCCAGCGCGACAACGGCCACGAACTTGATGGCTGTCGCCACATTCCCGGCCCCGTCCTTGCTGTAGCCAAACTGCACCAGGGCCACAAAGGCCAGGAAAATGACGAACATCGCCACCGTCAGAAACGAGGTGGATTTATCGGTGGCGTGGAAGGCCAGCACCGCCGCCAGCGCCAATAGCCAGGGCAGGCGCCTGGTCTCCATGTAGCGCCAGACAAAAATCACGGTCAAGATCGTCCACATCAGGACCGTGCCTTCCTGCCGGATGTAGCGCGAGTGGTAGAGGATCGAGGGCGAGATCAACAACGCGAACGACGCCACCAGCGCCCCGATTCGCCCGAGCTCGCGCCGGAACAGAAACGGCACCGCCACCAGGACGATCCCAAAGATCGCGATCGGCAGCCGGGCGGTAAAGTCGCTGTCACCGAACAGGAAGTAGCTCAGGGCGGTGATGTGAAAGAGAAACGGCCCGTGCATGAGCGGGGTGTGCTGGAAGCCCTTGCCAACCGACAGGTTCCACGAGTAGAACGTGTGCAGGCTTTCGTCGTGACTCATGACCCGGGCGCCCATGTCCCACAGGCGGGTGACGATGGCGAGCACGATGAAGAGGGCGTACAGCGCGGTTTCCCAGTTCACCGTCGCCAGGAGCGAGCGGTCCAGAAGGCCGGGGGCGGGCTCGCGCTCGCGGCTCGGCGCGTGGGCGGGGAGTCGGGGTTGGCTGATCATCAGGTCTGTATTGTTTCCGGAGAGTCTTACGAATGGGTGATGGGAATCTTACGGCCAGAAGCGGCTATTTTTGCCAGGTCTGACCCGATGCGCGCTGGGCGATGTCCTGCCGGACATACAGCGTCCAGCGCGAGACGAAGGGCGGGCCGGCGTCGCGGAGGACGAGCCAGCGCGCCACCGCCTGGCAATCCTGCCGGTCGGCGACTTGCTTGCATCGAACGCTGCCCAGGCCATTCCGCTGGGTCACGTCCAGGCTGTTGGACAGGTAACTGTATTCGGAGTTGAAGGCAAGCGTTTCGGGTAACATCGCGGCGGCCACGCTGGCGGGGCGAGCCGCAAAGGACACGAACTTTTGATCGCGCAGCAACCAGCGCAACCAGGATGGGGCGCTGTCGTGGACGTCGATCGGCATCACGGTCTTGTCGCCATACGCCAGCACGGCGACCTGCTCAATAGCGCCTTGCAATGCTTTGGCTTCAATCGCGATCGATTCCGTCACATACGGCTCGTTCGGATTGGCCGCGTGGCTTTGGGTCAGTGAAAACCCTGCCCCAAAGGTTCCGACACTGAGGATCACCCAGGCTGCGATCGCGATCCCGCGGGCGACGGCCGCGCCGCTCATCCGCAACGATAGGGCGATCCCGCCAGCGGCGACGATGAAGATGGCGACGATCGCCAGGAGCAGCCACTTCGTGTCGCCCTGGCCGGCGTATTGCCGCACGCCGATCGCGGTTGCGAACAAAAACACTAGGCTCAACCCGGCGACCACGCCTTCGCGCGCCCACTCACCTTCACGCGCGAGCGCGCCAAGTATTCGGTCCGCCAGCATTGCCGTCAGGGCGGCGCAGGCCAGAGTCAGCGGGATCAGGTGATGGACGTCCCGTGACTGATCGAGAAACACGATGGCCAGGCCGGCGACAACGACGACGAGCCAGTCCCGGTGCCCGGCCGTGTTCTCCTCGGGCGCGGCGCCCTCCGGGCCAAAGCGGCGTTCTATTGCGGTATGGACCTGCCAACGGATGAGCTCCACCAACGCGCCGGCGATGACCAGCGATTCGTACAGGCCAAAGCCCAGCATGGCCCGCCAGTACGGCAGGAGACCAGCGCGAAGGATCCCGGCCACAAAGCTGGCCAGACCCTGCAGGGCGTCGCCCATTCCTGACAGGTTCCACAGGCCTGTGGTTGCCCCGAGTGTTAGCGCGGCAAAAGCCACGAGTCCGGACCGGGCCGACAACAGGTCACGCAGCCCGGCTGGCCGTGTGACAAGCGCGATCGCTCCAAGAAAGATCAAGGGGATGGCCCCGTCGATGCCGCTGGCGACCAGCAGCCCGAGACCGGCCGCCAGGCCGCTGGCGCGCCCGCGGCGCAACATCGCCCAGGCCAGCATCGCGATCGCCCAGGCCAGGGTCGCCCCATCGGCCAGGCGCGCCACGTACCACAGCGTGGGCGCGAAGACCATCAGGCTGGCCATGATCAAGGCGGCCCGCCGCCCGAGCTGATCGCGAAAAGCCATTGGGGTCAGGCACAGCGCCGCGCCGGCGATTGCCGCCACAAGCCGCGCGCTGAACTCATTTGCGCCCAACAGCGCGAACAGGGCCGCCTGAAGACCGCCATGCAGCGGATTCAGCAAGGTCGCCGAGCCCCCCCGCGCCACGGCCAGGGCGGCGTTGGCCGCGCCGGCCTCCGCGCTGTTCAACGGGGTCGTGTCGAGCATCCACGCCCGTGCCAACAACGCCAGCCCGCACATCGCCGCCCAAAGCGCATGCTCGAAGGTCAGGCGTTCAAGCCCGCTGCGCAGCGGCCGAGCGCCGGCTATCGGCGGATTTGGTAAGGTCGAAGTCACTTGCATGCGTAGAGTGTCGAATTCCCGGAGCGGAACGCCGCCGAACAAAGCCGGTCGAACTTCGCCAGGCCTTCAGGTTTGTAGGCTTGCCGTTCGGCCTCGCCCACGACCACGTAGGTGATGTCAAACTGGCGCAGGATGCGCCGGGTCTCGGTGTCGTCGTTGGTGATCGAGTACAGCCGTTCGATCTGGGGTTCGCGCAGGCCGGGCACGGTGTAGTTCCCGCGCCACTGGTTCTGATGGCCGCCCCAGCCCAACAGGGCCGGCAGCCCGGTGAAGGCCGAGATCCGCCCCGCGTAGACATACGAGGCGAAGCCCTTGCCCGGCGCTTCGGCGATGACCGGAGCGCCCGCGACGTTCAGGTTGATCCAGTCGATCATCCGGGCGTCGTCGGGGTGGTACTGCTTGAGATACGCGGCCCCATCCAGGGTGGGCGCCCGGCTGAAGCCATCTGTCCGCGACGCCGAGGCGAACACCGGCCACAACAGGCCCAGGCCGACGAACACCAGCGCGGCAATCCCAATGACCTTCGAGAAGGCTCTGCGATCGCCCAGAAGTGCCACGATCGCAAAGCCACCGGCGACCGACCACATTGTCCAACCTTGGAAATAGAACTTGAACACGGTGTTCATGCGCGTGCCAAAGTTGTCGAGCAGGAAGACGAATTCGACCGAGGCCGTGATCAGCGCGCCCAGCATCAGCAGCGTCAGGGCAAACAGCCCGGGCGCGATGTGGGCTGGAGAGAGTGTTGCGGCCGCGTCGCGCGACCCGACTTCGTCCGTTGACGGTCGGATCCGCGGACCGAGCGCGCGCCAGGCCAGGACCGCGCAAACGGCTGCCAGGGTGATCAGGATCAGGGGTGTCCACGGGCCGGCGGCGGACGGGTCGAATGGGTTGATCCGTTCCGTTAAGCGCTGCCCCACCACAGCGCTGGTCACCCCCAGGGCTTTGCCGGTGGTCGTCAGCTCGGTGGCCAGCGCGCGCGCCGTGGGCGACAGCAGCCCAAACAGCGCGGCCAGGAGCAGGGCGGCGACCAATCCGGTCGCGGCCAGGCGGGCGGTCTTGAACGCAAGCCTGCGCGGTCGGATCTGCCACTCCTGGGCGAGCAGCGCGATCAACCCGATGGCCGCAATCAGGAACGGGGCAAAGATCAGAAAATACTGATGAAATTTAGTCCCGTTGAAGAGGTTGATCATCACCCCTTTTGCCTGGGACGAGAAGGTGGCGTAAAAAGGCAGGTAGATCACATACCCAACAATGAAGACCGCTGCGCTGAACAGGACCGCGGGCATCAGCGATTCGCGGCGCAGCGCGCGCCCGGCGATCAGCGCAAGCGCGATCAGCCCGCCGAAAATAGGGAAGTCCCACGTGTTCATGAACGACAGCCCGCCGGCCAGGATGGCGGCCAGCGCCAATTCGGGCAGCACACCGATGGGGAGCTCGATTGTTCGGCGTCTGATCCAGGCCGGCCATCTGCTGCCCATCTCGGCGAAGCTCAGCTCGGCGGTTTCACGGATGATGGGCTGGGTGAGAAAAGCCATTGCCACGAGCAGGGCGAGCAAATTGAAGGGCAGGCCCATCACATGCGGATGGTTGTCGCCCAGGATGTAGCTGAAGATCGGAACCTCGGTGATGACTTCCTGCGGTTGGGGCGCGGCCGCAGTGCTGCCGGGTGCCAGGTCCTTGACCACTCGCGACCAATCCCACCACCAACTGTAGAAGAATCCGCGCGGCTCGCCGTTTTGGCAATAGTCAATCGGGCGTGTGGCGATCTGGCGCACATCCAGCCAACGCCAGAAACTGTCGGGCAGGGTGTTGTTGCAGCGCAGCACGCCCATAAACCCGCCCAGGTTGCCCATCAAGGTGAGCATGACCGCCGTCAGCAACCCGGCGGCCAACGGGCGCGTGTCACGGCGGGGTGGGCCGGCGACGTCGGCTGCCGCTTCTGCCCGAGCCCGCAGTCCAAACAGGTTGTAACCGGCCGAGAAGGCGGTCACCACCGCCAAGGCGAAGAACATCGCCCCCCCCAGGTTGAAGGCAATCGACGGGGCGATACCGCTGACCCGGGTGAGCATGGCCAGCAGGACATACCCAAAGTAGTAGTAACTGATCGGGAAGCCGGACAGCCAGGCATCGTTCGGCGGGAAAGTCGGGCTGCGCAGAATGGCGTTGATGAACATGGATTCCATGTACTTCTCGCCACCCGCCTCACTGATATCGGGAACATAAGCGCGGAACAACGCGGCCAGCGCGAAAGCCGCCAGGAACACCCCTTCGGTCCACCACACCTGGCTTGGGATTTTCCGAATCGAAATCCGGATTGGCGTATGGAAAATCGGCGCGCCTCGGCCCAGCACCAGCCCGGCGACGACCAACGACAGAAGCGCGAGCAGGACCGCCCCGATGTTGTTATCGGCGAGGCCCAGGGTCACCAGGATCCAATAGGCGAATCCGCCCAGGATCAGGCCAAGCGTCTTGCTTGCGCCATAGCCGCGATCCGGCAGCCCGCCCAACAAACGCCGTGAGAGAAGCCACCCGGCGATGCCAAACACCTGCATCCAGAGGTACCAGACGATTGCGTCAATCATTCGACAACTGCGTAGATTCGAGTTCCCTCATTGGCATAGGCGCGCCGCAGATAGCCCAGATCGGCCATCCGTTCGAACTTGTCGAGACCCGGCCGCGCGTAGTACGCGGCCTCGAGGTCGCCCACGACCACAAATCGGATATTGTAACGGGCCAGCAGGATATTGGCCAGGTCGACTGATTCTGTGTTGTAGAACGCATCGACATCGGTCTGGCGGTCCAGCACGACCCGGTCGGTCAGGGCCGCCCGCTGCTGGCGCTGATGCCAATCCCAGCCCACAACCGCGGGCAGGCCCGTATAGATCGAGAAGCGCGCCCCCCAGCGGTAGAGCAGCCCGCCGGTACCCGCCTCGACGATGACGGGCGACCCCGCGACGTTGGCCTGCATCCAGCGGATGGCTTCGTAGTCGTGCCGCAGCGGGAAGACCCGTTCGCTGTTTGGCGGTCCGTCAATCCGGGTCGCAAATCTCATATAGGCCAAGCCGTCCAGCCCGGCGGGTGCATCCGGCGCATACCGATCCGCGATTTTTGCCGGGATGGCGAAGACGGGATACAGCGCCGCCAGAAAGACGACGACGGCGGTGAGCAGCGCGAACCCTGTGCGCGGTAGGGTTGACCCCGCCGCGGGCCGAACAACCCGTCGGGTCTGGCGTTGCAGAGGATCCGTAAGCCCGGCGGCGGCGATGGCGGCGGTGGCCACCCCAGCATCAGCCAGGCCTGCACGTAGAATTTGAAGACGGTGTTCATCCGGCCGATATCGCCCTTGAGGGTGAAAAACTCGACAAACAGGGTGAGGGCTATCGCCCCGGCGGCCAGCGCCCAGGCCGCCCGCTCGTGCAGGCTGGCCCGCCGGTCAAGGATGCGCGCGGCGCAAATACACAGCATGGGAACAGCCACCACGGCCGCCTCGACGCCCAACAGGTAGAGAAACGCCGTGGCTGCCAGACCCGCAACGGCGAGCGCGATCAGGCCGCCGCGTTGCGAGGCCGCCGATTGCGCGATTCGAGCCAGGCCGAACCCCGCCAGGGGAACAACGAACAAAGCATAGACTGAGACATACGGCCACAGGGGTGCGCTCGCCCGTCCACGGCCCCAGGCTGTTGTAGGCGGTGCCGTAATTTTTCGAGATACGGGATGAAGGCGGCCCGGGTGGCCAGGAGGAACATGCCAGCCAGGGGGACGACCGCCATCCCGGCCCGCCAACGCTGCCCCGGGGCAGCACCGGAAGCCGCCGCGGCGATGATCGCCGTCGCGCACAGCGCCGCATGCACAGGGTAATCCCAGGTGTTGGTGGGCCACAGCGCGCCAACTGCCACTGCCGCGATGGCGATCGCCCCCCAGCGCCGCGCGCCGCGGGCAAAGGCGCTGGCCATCCCCAAAGCGGTCAAGGCCAGCGGCATTGCCATCATGGGCGTGCAGGTCGGCGTAGATGAAAGTGAACAGCGGAAACTCCGCAATCGGGAGCGCGTCCACGGGATAGGCTTCACGCGCGGTGAGGCGGGTCGGGTTCCAGTAATGGGGCCACCCGAAATTGGCCGGCCCCTCGCTCAGCCATTTCCGGATGCCGTTGACCAGGTTGCTCAGCGTCCCGGCCTCGGGTGGCCCGCCCAAGCGCAGCCAATTCGAATACAGCACGCTGATCGCGTCGATGTTGCCCAGGCCGGCCACGAGCAGGGCCGCCAACCCGCCCGCCAGCAGCGTTCCCCGCGGCAGCAGGATGTCATCCGCATCACGCTTGGCCCGCCAGCCCGCAAAAAGGCTGGCCCCGGCCCCAAAGGCCGCGCTGGCTGTCATCCCAAACAGAGCCGGAATTGCCAGGTTGTAGGCCACACCCGGTTCGATCCCAAGCGCCCTGATTGGCACGCCGATCAACACAAAGCCGAAGTAGTAGTAATTGATATAGCCGCCCGAAAACCAGGGATCGTAGGGCGGGAAGTAGGTCGATTTCAGTGTCGCTGTGAGATAGGCCAGATCCATCGGCTTTTCGCCGCCGAAGTAGGGGTGCCACAGATCCGGATTGCCGCTCCGGATCAGGGCAAAACTGAAGAAGCCCAACAGAAAGATCAGCTCTCCGAGGAGCAGCGCCCGCCAGCGCGCCCGGACCAGCGCCATCAGCCAACGTCGCTTCACAAGCGCGACGATGGCGCCGGCCAGGACAAGGGCCCCAAGCGCCACCCGGGCCAGTGCGGGCGAGAACGGGGCCGCGCGCAGGCTGGCCACCCACCACACGCCAAATGCGGCCAACAGCAGGCCGACTACTTTGGCGAACGCATACCCGCCGTCCGCAAACGCGGTCGCACCGTCCGGGCGTCGAAACGCCAGCGCAATCAGCGGAAACGCGCCCAGCCCGATCACCTCGATGGTCAGCAGCCACGTCAGCAGCGCCGCCGCCTGCGATTGATTGAGCGGAGAATCGGGCGGGAAGACTTCCGCCCACGTGCCACCGGCCTGCTGCTGGGCGCGGGTGCCGTCGTCGAGCAGCATGCCGCGGGGTGTGTTGACCGCCCCGAGGGGGGTCTGGACGTAGGTCCGAGCCAGGTCGAACTGGCCAAGGATCGAATCCGCCAGCGGACGCGAATACTGGGGCGTTTTGCGGAAGATCAGCACGCGTGGATGGTCGTAGACCGAGAACGCTTCTTCCGCGGTCGGGTAGGGCAGATAGGTCCCGCCGGGGCCGGCCGTGTCGGCCGCCCGGGCCAGAGGCTGCGGCATCTCCTGAGAATTGAAAAGCAGGTTACCGAGGCGTGGAAAGGAGTGGAAATCGGCCGCGAGTTCGAACCCAAGTTCGCCGCCCAGCAAGGCGCGGTAATACTCGGTCGTGAGCGGAAAGCGCCAGGGCAGCCTGGGCACAGAGCCGTAGATGCGGTTGCTCGACAACACGATGACATCGGCCTCGTCGAGCCAGTTCAGCATCTGCGAGAGCTTGCCGGGAGAGCCGGGCGTATCTGGTGTGTCCTCGTTGTACGGCTGCATCTGGCCGTCATTGCTAGTGGTCAACTTGTTGTAGTACGAGTTGAAACCGTACTTGCCATCCACGGCCTGGGGCAGAGGATCGTCCCACTGTTCGTTGGCGATCACGCTGGCATTTGCGGTGATGCCCGACCCGGCAAGCTGATACAGCTCGACGTAGTACTCATGCCCGCTCTCGAACGCCAGATCGCCCAGCGCGATGCGCGGCCGGTCCGCGCTGACCTGAATCTGCGCCTCACGCCCGGAGATGCCCGTGCCCCCCGCGTTGTCGATCACCCGCGTGGACAGCAGCGCCTCGCCTGACACATTGTTCAGGATCACGGCGACGTCCGACCGGACGATGCGGCCGCGATCCTTCAAATCGTCGGGGGTGATCCAGAATGCTTGCGGCAGGCCAAAACTGGTCCGCAGCGTTTGCACCGGCAGTTGGGTGCGCTGCTCCACGCCATTCTCGCGCCAGGTCATCGTCACGGCGGTTGGGATGTTCTGGTAGATCCAGCGCGAGGCGCTGGCCCGGGTGATCGGCTCGCCGTAAATCGACATGAAGGCCGCCGACCAGAGCAGGGTCAATCCCACGGTCAGGGCGGTGATCGGGATGCGCAGGTTGATCCGGCCCAGGCGCGGGACGCGTTCAAGCGCAACCGCGGCCAACAGGCACAACATCGGGTAGATCGGCAGCAGGTAACGCATTGATTTGGTGTATTGCGTGCCCTGATAGAGGAAATAGGCGGTAACCCAAACGACAGGCAAAACATAGGCCCAAATCCGCCTGCCCTTCAGCATGCGCCGCAACGCATAGGCCAGGCCGATCAAGGCGGCGGCGCCCAAGGCAATCCCAAGCCCCCAGAAGACGAGGTTGACCAGAGGAAAAGTGATCGGCGCGCGATTGGCCCACTGGTGCCCGAATGGCACGTCGATGGTGCCATTGACGAAGACACTGGCAAGGGCGAGATTCTCCAACCAGCGCGCTGACGGGGCAATGACAACCCGAACCGGTTCCGGGAGGCTGAGCGCCAATTCGCACAGTCGCCCGATTAAGTCGTCGCCGGCCGAGCTGGCCAGACAGCGCTGCAGGGTGAGTCGGAACTCGGCCGAGCTCGCCCCGACAAAGGAGTAGGGCTGGGCAATGCGGAAGGCGGCAAAAGCACCCAGCCCGGCCAGCACGACGGCCAGTCCCGCCGAATAGAACCCGCGCCAGGCCGGCCGGCGGTCCCGCGCCAGGTGTATGCCCGCAGCCAGCAGAATCATCGGCACAAGCGGCCAGGCGCTGATCTTGCTGGCGACAGCGCACCCAGCCATCAGCCCGGCGAGCAGGCCGTTGATCGCCAAATGCGGTATTCGCGGCCGCGGTGGTCCTGCGCGCGTGCCCCGGGCTGCCATGACCATGTTCACGCAGAACAGCAGGCACAGATTGACGAACAGGTTGGCCGTGGCATCCACCGTGAAGAAATGGGCCTGTTGGATTTGGAGCACGGCCAGCGCGCTGAGCGACGCCGCCAGGATCCCGACCCGCCAATTGAAGAGCCGCTTGGCGATCAAATACAGCGTCGCGATCGCGAGCAGGTCCATGGCCGCCGACCACGCCCGGCCGACCAGATTGATCCGATCGAACCCGACCATTGTGCCCTTTGAACAGGTGGACAGTTCATCCCCAAACACCGTCATGTTGAGCCGGCGGATGACGCGATTGGGGGCAGGACCGCAGCCGTTGTCGAGGAACTCGGCCACGTAGCGCGGTCCAAACAGGGGCAGCGTGCCGTAGACGTAGCGGCTTCCCCAATCGGTGTTGAACGGATTGAGTGTCGACTTGCCCGAGTCGAAGTATTCTTCGGCCGTCCAGACCGGCTGGATCAGCGTCGCCAAAAAGGCAACATACCGTTCATCCGGATGCAGATGCAGGCCTTCATCCCAATTGATGTTGTAAAACCGCAGCATCCCGGCGATTAAAAGAACCAGCACCAGCGCCGCCATGCGTTGAAGTCGTCTGAGAATCGCCCGCGCACGTTCGCGGCGGGGCAGGGGGATGCCGTTTTCGGCCGTGGGGCCATGCGGCGCTTCCTGAGTCATGCGAGAGGTGATTCTAGCCGACAGCGCGACCCGCCCCCCACCTTTCGCAAAACGGGTTCCGGTGCTATCCTTCATACCAGAAACGCAGATCGGCAGTGTGGCCATGATGACCCAACCCGTGACGGAACTGCTCGAAATCGACGACCTCGCGCCTGAGCCGCAGGAGGAATGGCAGCGCATGCTGCGATTCGTTGGCTTTGGCCCCGAAGCGCGTCGCGCGGCCTTGCCGACCGTGGAGACTTTGCTCAAATCCGCCCACGAAATGGTGGTTGAGACGTATGACTACCTGGCCCGCGTGCCCGAGACAGCCGCTGTGTTGGGATGGGAAAGCGCGGTCGATCCGGTTCACCTCGAGGAGCGCCGCCGATTCTTCACAATCTGGCTCAGCCGTAGTCTTGCGCTAGACACGAGCGACGAGTTTGCGCTCGCATTGTTTCGTGCCGGCAAGTTTCACGCCGCTGATGGCCCGCGCCGCATCCACACCCCCGAGGCCTACGTCAGCGGCTCTATCGGCTTGATGCTGGGCGCCTTTTCTGATCGCATGACCCGGGCCCAACTTCCGGGCGCGGTGATCGGGCCGGCCATGGGCGCCTGGAGCCGCTATCTGTCGGCCCAACTGAATCAGATGCTCTTTGGTTATCGGCTCGCAATGGACATGAAGCGCGGCAGCGCGGCGGTACGCTGCGCGTTCTTCGGTCGGCTGCGCGCGCTGGTCGATACCAGCGAATTCGTCGTCCGCGCCGACGCGGGCGAGCCCGTTCGGAATGTCCTGCGCAAGTTGTTCAACTACTTTCCGCTGGCGCGCGCCGACGCGCTCGAACGGCGCTGGCAGTCTCATGAGCGCCAGGACAGCGCCTGGGCGGACATGACGTCGTCATACCTGCCGCGTTACGGGTGGCGGGTGCTTCTCAATGGGCGCGATCTCGAGTATGCGGGCGGGTTCTCGGCGCGACTCGGGCAAGCCGACGAAATATCCATCTTTCCGCCGGGGCGCTGACGCCCCGCGGATGACTTCATAACGTTGTGGAGGTGAGGATCGGACCAGCAACAATCGGAATCGCAGAGGACCGTTGATCGATCCCACACACGGGCTTCCGTGCCGCGGATTTTCGACAATTTCATTGGAGGCAAATTATGAACCTGGGTGGATATGCAAATAACGTGGGTCACATTGACCTGACTTCGGGCAAAGTGGAATACAAGCCCATCCCCGAAGCGTGGGCGCGCAAATATGTTGGCGCGCGCGGACTGGGCGTGCGCTACTGCTACGAGGCTGGCCCAAAGGTCGACGCGCTGAGCCCGCAGAACCTGCTGTGCTTCATGAACGGGCCCCTGACCGGAAGCGAGGCCAACATGAGCGGCCGCCTGGCGGTTGTCACCAAGTCGCCCCTGACCGGGACAATCACCGACAGCCATCAGGGTGGCTGGTCCGCTGCCCGGTTGCGCTGGGCGGGATTTGACGGCCTGGTTTTCAGCGGCAAGGCAACCAAGCCCGTGTACGCATACATTCACGACGGCAAGATTGAGCTGCTCGATGCCGCCGAAGTGTGGGGCAAGGGCGTGCATGACACGGTCAAGCACTTCAAGGCCAAGTATGGCGAGAAGGACCTCACCGTCATGACCATCGGCCAGGCTGGCGAGAACCTGGTCAAGTTCGCCTGCTGGATGAACGAGAACGACCGCGCCAGCGGCCGCGGCGGCACGGGCTGCGTCGGTGGGAGCAAGATGCTCAAGGCCATCGTGGTCAAAGCCGAGAAGAAGATGGTGAAGGCCTCCGACCGTGATGCGTGGAAGATCGCCCACACCCGGGCGCTTGCCGGCATTATGGCCGAGCAGAACATCACCAGCCCGCGCAAGGGCGGCCTGTCGGTCTATGGCACCAACGTGCTGATGAACATCACCAGCAGTATCGGCGGCCTTCCGACCAAGAACAGCACTCTGACATCGTTTGGCGAAAACGCCGAGAAGATCAGCGGCGAATGGGTGAATGCCAATATTCTGGTTGACAACCCCACCTGCCATGCCTGTCCGGTTGCCTGCAAGAAGGAAGTCGAAGTCAAGGAAGGGCCGTGGAAGGGTCTGCGCATGGAGAGCGTTGAGTACGAACCGGCCTGGTCGGTCGGCGCGAACTGCGGCAATAGCGACGGCAATACGGTGGCCAAGATGATTGATCTGTGCAACGACTACGGCATGGATGCGATCGAAATCGGCCATCCCATCTCGATCTACATGGAGGCCAGCGAACGGGGCTTTACGGGCAAGGACGGCACGCTCGCCTGGGGCGACACCATGGGCATGGTTGCGCTGGCCGAGAAGGTCGCCCTGCGCCAGGGTCTCGGGAATGTCATGGCGGATGGCGCCAATGCCACGGCCAAGCACTTCGGGCACCCCGAGCTGGCGATGACAGTCAAGGGCCAGGGTATCCCAGCCTACGACCCGCGCGGGATGAAGGGCATGGGCATCGCCTACGCCACGAGCAACCGCGGCGCCTGCCACCTGCGGGCCTATACCCCGGCGGCCGAGCTTGGCGTCATGCCGTACGGCTCGCTCAAGGTCGATCCACTGGAGTGGAAGGGCAAGGGCAAGCTCACGATGATCTTCCAGGACATCCATGCGTTCTCGGACAGCATGGACCTGTGCAAGTTCAGCGCGTTTGCCATGGGCGCGGACGAGTACGCCCAGCAATACGCCGCGATCGTGGGTGTTCCGTTCACGGCTGCCGACGTGCTCAAGACGGGCGAGCGCATCTACAACCTCGAGCGCCTCTACAACAACGAGGCTGGTCTGGCCGAAGGCAGCGACTATCTGCCCAAGCGCTTCACCAATGAAGCATCCACCATGAAGGGCTCTGAGGGCCACGTGTGTGAACTCGATGACATGCTTGTCGAGTACTACGCCGAGCGCGGCTGGACAAACGGCGTCGCCACCCAGGCGAAGCTGGCTGAGCTTCAGGTTCCGTAGCGTAGATTGTTGAATGGCAAGATCATCATCCCCGCGCGTAGCGCGGGGATGATGATCTTGCCATTTTTTCCATCTATCCGCCGCCGCGAATGAGCTTCCAGGTCGAGCAACGGACGGATCCTCGCGAGCACTTCAGGTGTGCCCTCAAGCTGTAACCGTATGCGGCCGACGCGAATTGAGCCGATCACATAGTCATCCGCCGGCAGCACCCGCGCGCGCCAACCCTCGGCCCCAGTCCAACCGTCGCCGAGTTCGGCCCCGCCCAGGTCCTTGAAATACTCGCCCATCAGCCACGGGGTGATTCCCGGGAGCACGAAATCGAGGGGTCCAGTATCCCCGTCAGCCACCGCCCACCGCCGGAAAAAGGTCGACCTCGTCCGTTTCCTTGAGCAGGGTGTCCATCAGGGTTGCCATATACCGTATGTCGCGTCCGTTTACGAAGACGTGGACGTAGTTGTGCAACTCGCCCTCTTCGTTGAAGAGTTCGGCTTTGAGCGGCGGGTAGCGCATCGTCAGCTCGGTAAGGACGTCGCGGATGCGCGTCCCGTCTGTGCGGGTGACTTCGACGTGTTTCCCGCCGGTGATCTGGCGGAGGGTGGCGTAAAACTGACTCTCATGACATTTGCTGATGCGAGGGCCACCACCAGGTCAATTGCCGGACACGGTTTTCCCGGCTCCGCCGGGAAAACCGTGTCCGGAATATCTCGTTGTGTAGGCCGTCGCTGCCAGATTCTACATGGCTGGCCCCGCCGCTGATAGAATCCCGCCCCGATGACAGCCAAACCGCGCGACGCCAGCGCCGCTCGCCCGAACGACTATGCCCCCCGCGAGCCTCGCGACTATCTGTGGAACCAACTGGCCGAACTGCCCTACTTCCGCGCTGTTGCGCGCAGTGGAGTCGCGCTTCTATGCCGATCTGCCCATCGTCGGCCCCGTCCTGGACCTGGGCTCGGGGGATGGCAGCTTTGCCGCGCAGACCTTCGCAAAGCCTCTGGACGTCGGCCTTGATCCGTGGAAGCCGCCGATGGCTGAAGCGCGCCGGCGCGGCGCGCATGCGGCACTCACGCTTGCGGATGCGGCTCGCATGCCGTTTTCGGATGCGAGCTTCAACACCGTCATCAGCAATTCAGTGCTCGAGCATATTCCCGAGATCGAGCCCGTGGTGGCTGAGGCCTTTCGGGTGCTCAAGCCCGGGGGCCACTTTATCTTCTGCGGCCCGAACGAGCGTTTTGCCGAGTGGCTGATCGGCGGCTACGTCCTCGGAAACACCTATCGGCGCTGGTTCAATCGCATCGCCAGGCACGTCCGGACCGATAGCGAGGCGACCTGGCGGGCGCGTCTTGCCGGTCATGGGTTTGAGGTCGCAGGCGCCTGGAACTACTTCTCACCCCGGGCGACGCAGGCCCTTGAGCTCGGGCACTTTTTCGGGTTGCCGAACCTGATCAGCAAGAAAGTGCTTGGCCAATGGGTGCTTTTTCCCAACAAGGCCAATCTCGGATTGCGGGCCCTTTACGCGTCGCTCAAGCCAATCTATGATGAACCGACGGGGATGCCCGCCACCCAGCTCTTTGTCGTTGCCCGCAAGCCTGCGAGCGCGCCGTAGGCGCGGGCTTCAGCCCGCGGGTCTAACACGGGAACGTTGTGCAATTGTAGGCGCGGGCTTCAGCCCGCGCAGCGGGCCTGTTTTGGATACGCGGGCTGAAGCCCGCGCCTACAATCCGCGCCTACATTCCGCGCCGACAAGCGCGGCGACGGGCCGGAACGTCCATCGGTGTTCGGAGCAAGGTCCCATGGCCGCCAGGGCGGCCGCGTGCGCCGCAGTTCCATATCCCTTGTGCGCTGCGAAGCCATAGCCCGGCAGGTTGCCATCCATGGCAGTCATGCGCGCGTCGCGCGCCGTTTTTGCCAGCACCGACGCCGCGGCGACGCTCAGGCTGATTGAATCGGCGAAGAAGAACACGTCCTGGCGCGCCGGAAGATTGGGAAGCGTGACCGCGTCGATGACCAGCCCCTTGGGCGCCACACCGAGGCCGTCAATGGCCCGGCGCATCGCCAGCCGCGTGGCTGGGACGATCCCAATCGCGTCAATTTCACCGGCCTCTGCCCAGCCTACGGCGAAGGTCACTGCGACAATCCGGATCAAATCGGCAAAGTGTTCACGGGCTGATGCCGAAAGCTTCTTGGAGTCGGTTAATCCGCGCAGTCTCCGGAGCGTGGCGCTTGTGAGCGGCAGAATTACCGCGCCAGCGGCGACGGGTCCCGCCCACGCGCCGCGGCCCGCCTCATCAATGCCCGCCACGGGAGAACATTCCGCCGCCTCAAGGGCGCGCTCGTGGCGCAGGGTTGGGCGCGCATCTGGCCGGGGTGGCGCGGGGCGGGGCGGACCAGCGCGCCGCATAGGGACTACGCGCGCCGGTAGGCGCCGCGCAAATCCGCCAGCCGGATCTGGCCGAGTTCCATCACGCCGCGGAGCGAGTCACGCACCAGATTTACCCGCCGCGAGTGCTGATAGTCCCACGCGACCGGCACCTCGCGGACTTTGTAGCCCAGCCGTTTGGCGACAAACAAGACCTCGACGTCGAAACCTGCCGTGACCTTGGAGCCCACTGTTTCATGGGCCTCTGAGTTCTTGTAGAAATGCAGATGATCGAGGATGGGACCGACCGCGCTGCCTCGAAACGCCTTGAATCCGCACTGCGTGTCGGTGATCTCGCTGAAGCCCAGAATGAGGTTCCGCAGGAGCATCTGTCCGCGCGACATGACCAGCCGCCAGAACGGCGCATTGCGCCGGTACGTGCCGCGCGAGCCAATGACAACATCGTAGCCGCGCTCAAACCACGGCAGGATGAGCTCCACTTCGGAGAGGGGCGTGGCCTGGTCCATATCGCTGAACAGCACAATTTCACCCTGAGCGGCCAGCATTCCGGTCGATACGGCATAGGCCTTGCCGCGGTGCGGATTGCGGATGAGCTTGAAGCGCGCATGCGCGCCAACATAGGCCTCAACCAGGGCGGCAGTGTTGTCCGCGCTCCCATCGTCGACGACGATGACCTCGCTTTCGTACGGCTGGGCGGCAAGATACGCTTCGACAGTGTCGAGCGCACCCTTCTCAAGGTTTCCGGCTTCGTTGAAGGCCGGGATGACCAAGCTTAGGCGCGGCTTCATGCGAAAGCGATTATAGATGCGAAGACGCGCTCAGGCCAGCCCCGATCGGATCACCTGGGCATACGCCCGAATTCGCTCGGCCCGCATGGCGCGCTTGTGGCCGAGCAGCCACTTGGCTGCCTCTACGACAAGTTGCGCCGTGAATCCGGCCATTAGCACGGCGCGGAGCAGCTCCGCCGCAGCCCTGCCATGGTGTTTCGCAAAATAGCGCACTCGGCTCGTGTTGAAACGCAACGTTCTCAGGCCCGACACTTTGTCGCTGCTCTTTGCCTCAAAGTGAATGATGGTGGCACCCGGATACCAGACCACGGCCCAACCCTGTGCCTTCATCCGGCGGCACCAGTCGGTCTCTTCCGAGTACATGAAGAAGTTGGTTTCATCCAACCCACCCACCTGGTCGATGGCCCTCCAACGCGCCAGCATTGCCGCGCCAACCACCCCATCGACATCGCAGGGCTGGTCCTCTGGCGCGTCCCGCACAAAGTAGCGACTCAGCAACCCGGGTGGCGCCAGACGCTGCAACCAGGTGCTCTCGAAAATCCCGGTCGCCAGAGTCGGGAAACGGCGTCTCGACGACTGCGGGCTGCCGTCGCCGTAGACCAAACGTGGACCGATGAGCCCGGCCTCGGGACGGCCGCGCGCGAACGTCATGAGCGCGTCCAGCGCGTCCGGTGTGACGATCGTGTCAGGATTCAGCAGAAACACGAAGTGATCTGGATCAGCCGCCCCGGGAACCGATCGCGCCGCAGCCAACCCATCGTTGTTGCCGCCCGTGAAACCGCGATTGGTCTGGTTGACGACAAGCTGGACCTCGGGAAATTCCAGCGCCACCATGGCCGGCGTGCCATCCGAGCTGGCATTGTCGACCACAATCACCGTCATCGCCTCATGGGCCGGCGCGCAGCGCTGCAGTGAGCGCAGACAGTCGCGAAGCAAATTCCTGACATTCCAGCTGACGATGATGACGGTCAGCATGCAAGCACCGCCGGCCTAGACCACCCGTCGCGCGTATTCATCGACCAGACCGAACAGCGCAGCGCGGTGGGCACTCTCGGGGAACACACCCAGGGCCTGGATGGCGCGCTGACCCGCGCCGGCGGCCTCCCGGCGGGATGCTTCAATGGCATCCGAACGGCGGATGCGGTCGATCAAGCGGTCATAGGTCGCCCGATCGCACTCGCCGCGAAGCGCGCAAACCAGATCGGGGTCCGAAGCATGCGTTTCGGCGAATCGCAACGTGGGCAGGGTGATCAAACCGCGCCGCAGATCGCTCCCAACCGGCTTGCCTACGACCCGCTGCTCGCCGGTGAAGTCGAGGATGTCGTCGATGATTTGGAAGCCCATGCCGAACTCGCGCCCAAACTCACGAAGCGCTTCCGTTTGGCGGGCGCTGGCCCCGCACACGCTGGCCATGGCCGTCGTCGCCAGGACGAACATCGAGGCTGTCTTGGCATAGATCCGGCGCAGATAGTCGTCGTGTGTGCTGCGGGTCTCCCAGTCGGAAAACCCCTGCCGGAGTTCGCCGGCCACCATAACGCAAAGCGTGTCGGCGAAGATGGACATGGCCTCGACGCTGTTCGCCTGGGAGGCCAGTTTCGCCGCATACGCAAACAGAAAATCGCCGGTCAGCACCGTCGCCGCCGGTGTCCAGGCGGCGTTTAGCGTCGCGGCCCCGCGCCGCATGAGCGATCCGTCGATTAAATCATCGTGGACGAGGGTGGCGGTGTGCAGCATTTCCACCGCGCCTGCCAGATGCACCGCGTTTGAGTCAGGCGGGTCGACGCCCAGCATGCCGGCTACGAGCAGGGCGATCGTCGGTCGAATGCGCTTGCCGCCGCTGTTGAGGATAACCTCAACAGCCTGTCTCAGTCCGTCGGGCTCGACATCGGGCAGATCGTGGATCACGGCCTCCACCTGTTTGAGCGACGGGCCAACCAGATCCGCCGCCGTCGGAGGGTCCAGGTGCGCGGGCGGTGTCTCGTAGGTAGATGCCATTGGTGCGAATACGGTCGTCATTGTACCTGTCCCATGTTTTGAAACTACTTCCCTATCCTATCCCGTCAAGTCAGTCACGCCTGAGCAGGTGTTGAGTGAATGTTGAAGAAGCGAAGCGCATTCAGTGTTGTCTGGAGGCCAAGTTCAGACGGGTCAATGCCGCGGATCGCGGCCAGCCGGGCTGCGACATCCGCGACATGGCGGGGTTCATTTCGCCTTCCGCGAAATGGGTGGGGGGAGAGGTAAGGCGAATCTGTCTCCAGGACGATTGACCCGAGGGGCACCCAGCATGCGATTGCGCGGAGCGCATCGGCTCGTTGATAGGTAAGGGGCCCCCCCAATCCGATCAGGTATCCGCGCTCAACCGCAATGCGCGCCTGGAGTTCGTCGCCTGAGAACGCATGCAGCAGGACCGGCACCGCGTCATCGCCTCGGTTTGCGACAGCCAGCGCGTCAAGCACGTCGGCCATGGCGTCTCGGCAGTGAATGAGAATCGGCTTTCGCATAACCTGGGCGAGTTCGATCTGACCCACGAAAGCTGCCCGTGCGACGTCCGGCGGATAGCTGTTCCAGTGATAGTCCAGACCGATCTCACCGATCGCGACGACCCGTGGCTGCCCAGCCAGCGCCCGCAGGTCGGCCAGCGCCCCGTCGTTCAGGTCACCGGCGGCGTTCGGATGGATACCCACCGCCGCCCACGTGTCCCGGCGCGAGGCGGCAAGAGCCGCGGCCCGCGCGCTGCTTGCCATATCAAAGGCGGGATTGAGGAAGTAATGCACGCCCGCCGCGTTGGCACGGGCGAAAACCTCGTCTCGATCGCCGTCATAGACATCGAGGTCGAGGTGGCAGTGCGTGTCGAAGAGATCCAATGCTGCCTAAAGGCCCGCGACCCGCACCCCGTCCTCCAGGATCGGGCGCACGAGGTCCTGGCGAAGTGTCTCGGTGTAAACCCGCACCAGGGGCTCGGTGCCGCTCATGCGGACCAGCAGCCAGCCGCCGTCTTCAAGGATGAACTTAAAGCCGTCGGTGCTGTTCTTCCCGACCACTTTCAAGCCGCCGATGGTCGCCGGCGTTGCGGCCACCAGCCGGGCTCGGACCGCCTCGCGCTGTTCGGGTGTGCAGACCGTGTCGATGCGATCGTAATAGTGCGCGCCAACCTTGCTGTACAGGTATTCCAGAATCTTCGATGGCGTCTTTCCGGTCTTGACCATGAAATCGAGCAGATAGAGATTGGCCAGGATGCCGTCGCGTTCGGGGACGTTGCCGCGGAAGGCGAACCCGCCGCTTTCCTCGCCGCCAATCAGCGCATTTGTCTCCGTCATCTTCGGGGCAACATACTTGAAGCCCACGCCGGTCTCATACACTGGCACGTCGTAGATCTTCCCGAGCTTGTCCAGCATCGAGGTCGTGCTGAGGGTCTTGACGATCGGGCCGCGCTGGCCGCGGATCTCCAGCAGATACAGCGCCAGCAAGCCAAACACCGAAAGCTGATTGATAAACTGTCCGTGTTCATCACCCAGTCCGCACCGGTCAGCGTCACCGTCAGTGATGCAGCACACGTCCGCCCTCAGATCAACCGTTGTGCGCAGGCCGACATCGACGTTCGGCGGAATGGGCTCAGGCCGCTTCATCTCCGGGAAGGAAGGATTGCGGGTGTTGTGGATCTCGTGGATGCGGGTCTTGCCGCCGCCGATGATGCGGGGAAGCCAACCCGCGCCGTTTCCCCACATGGCATCCATCACCACGTACAGGCCGGCGTCGCGAATTGGGCCGACATCGATCAAGCCTGGCCAAATTCGCCAGGTAGTCGGTCGAGGCATCGAACTTCTGAATGAGCCCCTGAGACACGGCTGCTCCGTAGCTCAACGACTTTGCCCCGCCGGCCTGGGGAATACCGGCCTCGATCGCGGCGAGACCGGCCGGGCTGATCGCGCCGCCCGTCGCATCGCGAACCTTGAAGCCGTTGTCCTGGGGCGGATTGTGGCTGGCGGTGATATTGATGGCCCCCAACGCCCGCCGGGCCGGCACCGCAAAGGCGATGACCGGAGTGGGCGTGGCCCCGTCCGTTAGCCAGACCTTGATCCCGTTGCCGGCGAGCACTTCGGCGGCAGTGGCCGCGAAGTCTTCGGACTGGAATCGCTTGTCATGGCCGATCACAACGCTGGGCGTCTCGCCAGATCGGGCCGTGGTCAGGATGTAACGGGCGAAACCTTGGGACGCGCGCCGTACGTTTTCAAAAGTGTAGTCGTCGGCGATGCGCCCGCGCCAGCCGTCGGTTCCGAACTTGATATCGCTCATGGTGGGTGTTCCTTGAATCGTGGCGCTCGTTGCGCCGATTTCAATCTTCATTATCCTCTTGCCTTCAGCAAGTCCATCAGCGTCTCGGCGACTGCGTCGGGATCGTGACGGATCGAGTCCTGTTTTTGCCACAGATCGCGTTTCATGTCGGAGATCTCAGCCAGGTCCTTGACGACAGGTGTCACGCCAAGCGCCGCAATGCGGGCGCCTTCGGCGTCGGTGGGCAGCAGCACGTGCACTCCGTCGGCTGCGTATAACCGGACAGCGTGTGATGACGGGGCGCGCGAGTTCAGCAGCGCATAGTCCAGTACACCATCGCCGAGATATCGGGTGATCTGAAAGACGTGGTCGAAGAGGCTGAACCCGTCCGTCTGGCCGGGTTGAGTGGTGTTGTTGCAAATATAGGCGACCGTGGCCTTGGATTCCCGAATTGCGGCTGCGATGTCTTCGAACGCCAGACAGGCGATTACGGTCGTGAAAAGGCTGCCGGGACCGATCGTAATGAGGTCCGCGTCGCGAATGGCAGTGATGCAGGGTTCGTAGGCTCGGGCGGCCGGATCCTGGATATACACCCGGCGTATGTCGGGCTTGCCCAGGGCGCGCACATTAAACTCCTGCTCGATGATCTGGCCGTCCACAAGCTCGGCGCAGATGTGGGTGCTGCTGACCGTGACCGGCAGAATATTCGCTTTGACCCCCGCCATGTTTTGCATCAGTTCAACCGCCTGCCCAAAGTGGCCGGTCATTTGGGTGATCGCTGCGAGCATGAGATTCCCAAACGCCACGCCGTCCAGGGTGGTGTTGTTGGGCACACGCAGCCGATGCTGCATGAGCTGAGCCATGAAGGCCTCGTTCGTGGCCAGCGTGGCAATGGCGTTGCGGATATCGCCTGGGGCCGGGATATTGGCCAGAGCCCGGACCTTTCCGGTGCTTCGGCCCGTGTCGGTCACGGCAACGATCCCGGTGAGGGCATCGAGGTGATTGCTCAGCCCGAGGAGGACTTGCACGGCGCCGCAGCCGCCGCCGATGGAAACGGCCTTGATGTGTCGATTTGTCATGAGTGATTACTGTGGGTGTATCCTTGCGCCAGAATTATGATTCGAAAACTCGCATTCGTCGCGTTGATTGCTCTCGCCGCGTTATCCGGCATTCTGGTTGCCAAGTTTATCGTTGATCCGCCGCAATACACACCGGTCGCCCAAAGTGGCGGCATGGTCGTGTCCAGTCCGCGCCAAATTCCTGATTTGCCGCTGGTGGACATGAATGGCCAGCCATTCAAACTCAGTCAATTAAGGGGCCGCTCCGTCCTGATCTTCTTTGGCTACACTTTCTGCCCCGATGTCTGCCCGCTGACGCTTGCGGAGCTCAAACAGATCAAGGCGCTGCTGGGTCCGCAAGCGGCGGATGTTGCGGTGCTGTATGTCAGTGTCGATCCGGAACGCGATACGCCTGAGGTTCTCAAGCGTTATATCGGGGCTTTTGATCCGGACTTTTTGTCGGCCACGGGCGATATCGAATCGGTCCGACGCTTTGCGTCAGAATTTGGGGCTGCTTTTGAGAAGCAGAAGCCGGCGGGCACCTCGGCCAGCTACCTCGTCGCCCACACCAGTTTCACCTATCTGCTTGATCGGGACGGACGCTGGCGCATGACCTTTGCCTTCAAGACGCCCGTTGAGGCAGTTGCCCGCGATACGCTCCGGATCGTCCAGGAGCGCTAGACGCTGCCCCAAACAATTGCGAGATCACATCCTCGTGTTTCGTGCGGAGATGTAGTTTCGCCGGTCCAGGCAACACAAAAGCCGGGCGCAATGGCACCCGGCTTTTCTGCGTCGTGAGTTAAGTTCAGCCCAGCTTCTGCTGCTGAAGTTGCTGCAGCGTGCGCTCGAGGGCATCGTTCAGCTGGCGCTGCTTCTTCTGGGTCTTGACCGGCGCAGACTGGGTCAGGGTCGAACCTCGATGACCCTGGCGCGCGCGTTGCATCGCCGCGGCCATCGGGGAAATTTCCTCTTCTGGACCCGACGAAAGCGCCATGTCCTCAGGGTTTAGGCCATCGAGCTTCAGGTCGATGCGCTTGCGCGATGGGTCGACAAAGGTCACGCGCACATCGACATCCTCGCCTACGGCGACGAAATCCCCGACGTTGACGAAACCGCCGCCGAAAGATGCGGACTTGAGCAGTCCTTCACGCTCCGCGCCGATCTCAACGTAGGCGCCATTTCGCTCGATCCGGGTGACCTTGCCCCGGTAAGCTTCGCCCTTCTTGACGTTGTCCCAGGGCAGGGCGGCCGGCTCGAACATGGTGAACCCAATCCGGCGCTTCTCTTCGCTGGCTTCCATCACCCACAACTTCTCGAGCACATCCCCGACCTTGGCCGGTTGGACAGGGTCATGAGGTTGAACGGCACCAGGCCATGCTTGGGCCCGTCGAAATCGACGAAGACACCAAACTTTTCTACCGCCACGACTTTGACGCTCTCAAGGACGGCTCCGACCTTCAGGTCGGTCCAGTCCATGGCGGGCGGCTTGTGCATCGTCAAATCGACGCGGCGCTTTTCGGGGTGCACCGCGGTGATATTGACCTCAACCGTGTCGCCTGCCTTGAAGGCATCGGCGACCCGGGTGATCGGGCCCCCGCCTTGGGCGATCATCTTGGAAATGTGCAGATAGCCGTCGACGCCTTCGCCAAGGCTGATCAGCGCGCCTCCAAGATCGACGCGTGTAACGGTGCCCGAATGACGGGATTTGACAGCCATGCCATCGGGCATAGGCGCGACGACAACAGGCTGCTCAGGGGTGGTTTCTGGGGTGGTCTCTTCGTTGCTCACTACTCGCTCCTCTAATTTCCAGCCGTGTATTTTACCGCATCAACGAGGCGCACCACTTCGCGCCTTGGCCAGCCCGACAAACCGGCCACTTCCGCGGCGGCATCTCGCCCGGAATAGCCATTTTGCAGGCGTTCGCGCAGGGCAGCTTCAACTTCGCCGACTTCCCATGCCGCGACTTCCGCTTCCACTGCTCCACCGATTACAAGAACATACTCGCCGCGCGGAGGCTGCCCTTCCAGGTGGGTGATCGCGGCCGCGCAGGTGCCTCGCCAGAACTCCTCGAAGCGCTTGGTGATTTCGCGCGCGATGCAAACGGAACGGTCAGGGTAGGCTGCGGCCAGCGTTCTCAGGGTCTCTTCAACCCGATGCGGAGACTCGTAAACAAGCGTTGTGCGACTCTCGTTGCGCAGCCCCGCCACCCAGGTGGTCAGCGCGCTTTTCTTGCGGGGCGCGAAGCCCGCAAAAACAAACTGGTCGGTGGGCAGCCCGGATGCGGCCAGCGCGGCAACCGCCGCGCAGGCCCCGGGGATCGGCGAAACCGCATGCCCGCGCGCTATCGCGGCAACGATGAGTTCGTATCCGGGATCGTTTATGCCTGGCGTCCCCGCGTCGCTGACTAACGCAACGTCTCCAGTTTCAAGCGCTGACAGAATGGCGTCCGCCCGGGATATCGATGTGTGCTCGTGGTAGCTCGTTGTGGGCGTGGCAATCTCATACCGGTCGAGCAGCACTCGGGTGGTCCGGGTGTCTTCGGCTGCAATCAGCGCCGCATCCCGCAGCACCCGCACCGCCCGAAACGTGATGTCCTCGAGGTTGCCGATTGGTGTCGCGACGAGAAACAGCGTGCCCATGCTTGGAAATCAGTTGGCGCGTTCGATCGTTGCGCCAGCCTTGAGGGTGACCAGCCAGTTTTCCATGGCGGCCTGCTGCAGACGAGATTGGTCCTCGATAGTCAGGGCCCGCGTCTGGCGCTCGGTCACCTTGATGATGTGAAAACCGATCGGGCTCGCCACGACGCTGCTCACGGCATTGACGTTGAGCGCGAACGCGGCATCCTCCACTTCCTGCCAGACAACTGCGCCCGTGCCGCGGGCAAACCACCCCAGGTCACCGCCGGCCGGGCGGGTGCTGGTGTCAATACTGTTGGTTTGGGCAAGACTGCTGAAGTTACTGCCACGCTGGGCCTGGGCCAGGATTCGATCGGCCTGCGCCCGGGTCGCCAATACGATGTGCCAGGCGTGGACATACTCGGCGGTTCGCGGAAGTTGGCCAACGATCCGGTCGCGCAGGGCGGCCATGGTCAAGTCTGCCCGGGCCAGGTCGCGCGCATCGTCCTCGGCCATTCGACTTTGCTTGAGCCAGGCCAGATAGGGATCGCGCCCGCCGCGCAGTTGGATGAGGGTCTTGATCTCTTCTTCGACCTCTTTCTCAGCCACGGCGACGCCGAGTCGCTTTGCTTCTTGTTCGATCAGGGTTTGCTCGATCAAGGCGTCCAGCGCGACGCTGGAGAGCTGAGCGGATAATTGCTTGCCTGCGGCGGAATTCGGGTCGGGACGGGACGGATCCGCCGCGACATATCGGGCCAGCTCCGTTTCAAACCGGGCGCGCGAGATCTCCTGCCCATTAACCCGCGCGGCGTACAACGCTCGGGTGGGGACCAGGGTGGGCCCCGCAGTTGGCCGGGGCGTACTCGTCGCCAAGGGTGCGCCGCGCGTTGCCGACGCCGCGGCGAGCGACGGTGTTGATGCCGCGGTCGGCACGGCTGTGGCCGGGGTATTTGTTGGGCTCGAGCAACCGGTCAGGGCGATCATCCCTGCGAAGGCGAGCAGGCGGCGAATCAGCATCGGAAGTCCATTGTAGTAGGCGGCGCACGGGCTGGCCTTCAACCTCGACGCCGTCGAGTCAGGAGAAAGAGAACCGACGCCGCGAATGCTGCGGTGCCCGCGGCAATGGCGGTGACCACGAAAGCCGCGGCGAGGGTGCTTGCTTCGGGGTCGTCGATTTCGCCATCGAGCACTGCCGCCTTGGTTCGGGCGATGAATTCACCTCGGGGCGCTACCCGCCCTGCAGCCTCACCCAGGCGCGCCTCGAGCCAGGCGATATCTTCGGGCGTCATTGCCGATCGGCTCATCGGTCAGCCTCCATCAACTCGCGTAGCTGCTCCAGAGTCCGGTGATAGAGCGATTTGATGGCGCCCTCGCTCCTGCGCATGATTTGGCCGACTTCTGCGTTCTGAAGTTGCTGCGAGAATTTAAGAGCCAACAGCTGTTGCCTCTCTTCGGGCAGTTTGTGATACGCCCGGGTGAGTCGCTCCCGATCTGCCCGCGCATCGATGCGCGTGTCCGCGTCATCGTGATGATGGGTCTCGCGCGGCTCGATGTCGTCGAGGCTGACCATTGGGTGACGGCCATTATCGCGATGGAAGTTCGCGACGACATTGTGGGCGATCCGATACAGCCAGGCGGTGAATGGCACCCCCCGATCGTCATACGAGCCAATATGCTTCAGTGCGCGCATAAACACCCGCGCTGTAAGGTCTTCTGTATCATCATGGTTCCCCACGCGATAGTAGACATACCGGTAGATCGTTGCGACATGTCGCTCATAGAGCGTCCCGAACAGGGCCGGCTCGTCGCGCGTGGCCCGCGCCAGAGCCTTGTCGTCACGCGGGTCGCCAATTGAGGCGGGCGAAGAAAGCGACGAATCGCCCTGAGCGTCTTGCAACATATTGAACACGCCCTCGATCGCGGGCGTGCGTCATTCTATAATGCATTTCAGTGATCTCGGTCGTCATCCCAACGTGGAACGGGGCGCCTCATCTCCCGGTCTGCTTGTCCGCCCTGCGCGCCCAAACGCATCCTCCGCTCGAGGTCATCCTCGTCGACAACGCGTCCACGGATGGGACGCGCGCGCTCGTCGTCGCCGATTTCCCGGAAGTGCGCCATATTGTGCTGCCCCGCAATCTTCTCTTCGCCGGCGCGTGCAACATCGGTTTCCGAGCCGCCTCCGGCGAATTGATCGCGTTGTTGAACAACGACACCGAGGCGGATCCGCGCTGGCTTGAGCGGATCCAGGCCGCATTTGACCTCCATCCCGAAGCGGGCTTTGTCGCCAGCAAGCTTCGCCTCTTTGATCAGCGCGAAAAGCTCCACTCGGCCGGGGACGGCTATACCGCTCGAGGCGTGCCCCAGAACCGCGGCGTTTGGCAGGTTGACGCCGGCCAATTTGACGACGAATACGTGTTTGGCGCGTGTGGCGCGGCGTCGGTCTATCGCCGTTCAATGCTCGATAAAGTGGGCTTGCTCGACGAAGAGTTCCAGTTTTCGTGCGAAGACGTCGACCTGTCTTGGCGCGCCCAGCTCGCGGGATATAAGTGCGCCTTCGCCCACGACGCGGTGGTCTACCACAAAGTCAGCGCCACTGGCGGCGGCGTGTTGAACAGCTATTACGACGGCCGCAACGCGATTTGGCTCCTGGCCAAAGACGTGCCTGGCGTGGTGCTGCGCGCCCACGCCGGCAAGATTCTTCGCGAGCAGTTGCGGATTACTTATGACGCCATGCGCGCCTGGCGCGGCCAGGCCGCCCGAAATCGCCTGAGGGGACAATTGGCCGGACTGCTTGGCGTGCCCAAAATGTTGCGCCGCCGGCGGACGGTCCAACGGAGTAAGGTCATTTCTGAGATAGATGTGTTGGCGTTGCTGAGTCCCCAGAAGTCATCCCGAAAATGGGTGGTGAAATCACAATCCCCGCGCGAAGCGCGGGGATTGTGATTTCATAAGCTTACGGTCTCGGGGTGCCTACCGGCGTGAACGTTCGGCGCCACACAAATCGCCGCGCGACGCTTGGCGGGCTCAAATCCGAGTATTGGCGCGCGCCGGTGACCGGGTTGATCGAAACCAGTTCCTTGACCTGCACCCACCAGGCGAAAGAGCGCTCATCCAAGCCGCCCAGAATGTCGCTGCTGAGCTTGAGCGACGTGGCTTTCGTCTCAAAGATCGGGACGGTAATTGCCCCCGCCGGCTGAACCTGCACCACATACCATTCGCGCTCGCGCAGAATCCCCGCCGACAGCCACAACAGGGCCACTGTGTCGGTCGTCCCCGTGATAATCTCGCCGTCGCGCGGTCCGATCAGGCTTGGCGCGGAATACCCGCCCCGCGGGGTCGGGGTTCGGGCAACCACCGGCGTCGCAGTGCTTGCGGGTGTAGGCGTCGCGAAATTCAGGGTCAGCTTCTGGCCAATCGAGATGCTGCAGTCCTCATCGAGCTTGTTCTGGGCAATGATCTGGCGCACCGTGATGGGAAACCGCTCGGCAATTACCCCGCAGACATCGCCGGGGCGCACCTCATAGATGAGTTGGGGTGGGAGTGTGGCGGTTGGGATGGCCACATCCGTTGGCCTGGGTGTTTCGCCCGGGCGCAAGGTGGGGGAAGGGCCGGCCGTTGGGGTGGGTGCCGGGATGCGCAACGAGGCGCCTTCGACGATAAAGCATCCACCGCCAAGCAGGCTGATGTCGTTATACGCCGCCAGTTCTCGCACCGACAGGCTGAACCGCTCCGCAATATCGCCGCACGTGTCCCCGAAACGAACCACATACGTGGCGCGGGGAGAGACCGTGGGGGTGGGTGCCACCGGCACAGGCGTCGGTGGCGACGTCGCGGTAGGCGCCGGTGTGTTTGTCGGCGCGCGGGTCGAAGTGGCGGTCCGAGTGGGCGCGCTCGTCGGCGCGATACCGATGGCGGCTGGATCCTGTTCGAGCACGGCCCGGGCGCCGAGTGCCAGCCCGCCGATGACAATGACCACCCCAATCACGCCCCAGGGCAGGCCGCGCATAACGCCAAGAATGAGCCGACCCACCGTCGGGCGCGGCGCGGCAAGCGCCGGAACGGGCGCCCGACCCTCATCGGACGGGGCGATATCGACGATGACCGGCTCAGATTCGTGTCCGCAGATCGGGCAGATGGCCAGCTCGGCGGCCAACTTCGAACTGCAGGAAGGGCATCGACGCGTTGTCTTGCCTGCGTTCGTCTGCATACGTTGTGTCAGGCGGACTTGACGCCATCCAGACCCAGGCCGGCCGCATTGGCCTGCATGGCGGCAAGCACGATCGCAATGTGCTCGTCAAGCGGCATGCCGAGCGCCCGAGTTGCCTCTTCGATCTCCTCCCGATGCACACCCGCGGCGAAGCCCTTCTCCTTCCACTTCTTCTTGATGGACGAGAGCTGCACATCTGCGATGTTTTTCGAGGGCCGCACAAACGCGACGGCGGCGACCAATCCAGTCAACTCGTCGACGGCGACGAGCGTTTTCTCCATGTCGGTCGTGGGGTGAACGCCGGTCCGCTCGGTGGCATGGGCGAGGATTCCCTGCAGAATCTCATCAGGCCAACCCCGCTCGCGCAGGACCTTGACACCCATGACTGGATGGCACTCATCTCCGGTCAGAACCGGATAGCGCTGGTAGTCGAAGTCGTGGATCAGGCCAAGCAGGCCCCACATCTCCGGATCGCCGCCATAACGCGGCGCATAAGCGCGCATTGCGGTCTCAACGGAAAGCATGTGACGGATGAGCGCCGGGTCCGTCGTCCATTCAGTCACAAGCGCCCACGCGGCAGCGCGGTCATGGGTGTGTTCTTCGGCAGTCATGAACGGAGAGTTTAGCATGCAGGCGAACGCGGGCGGGCTGTCCAGTGCCGGTCCTCCCGTGAGAGATTTCTCATTTTCGATTCATGGCCATTCGCTTGAACGAGGGTGATGATCAGATCAAATGAGACACGATCCCATCCATCTCAACAAGACAATGGCAGCCAGCCTGGTCGTGGTTGGGGCGTTCGCGCTGTTGGCCGGCCTGCGCCTATCGCCTGTTGGGGCCATCGCACCTTCAAAGCGCGGGACGCCGTCCGCATCAGAATTGACTGCGACCGTATACATGCCGGCCGTGACGACCGCGCTGCAGCGGACGCTTCAGTCGTCGACCGCGAGCCGGCTACTTGCGTCGAATTGCTTTCAGTGCCACGGGACCGACGGAAAATCCAGCAGCGGCATTGACCGCCTGGCCGGAATGAGCGCATCGGAAATCATCGATGAGATGCAGAGCATGCGGGTCGAACCGATCGGCAACGACATCATGAAGGCCCATGCCCGCGGCTATACCGACGCGGAACTCCTTCTCATCGCCGACTATTTCTCGCGCCAGTAAATATCTATGAAGCACGAACAACACCTGGATTCCGGGACATCGTCTCGAAATCCAGGTTCTGTTGGGAGTTCAGGGAGACCAGATGATTTCACGCAGACAGTTTCTGACGGTGGCCGGCGCTGGCGCGCTTGGAATTGCGGCGCAACGCGCCCTTGCGGTTTCAGACGCGCACGCGCCTACGCGTATCTCGACCCGGGATCGCGCAGGTGCGGCACCCGCCCTGGCCGGGCGGGTCGTTGTTGTGGGTGGCGGGATGGGGGGCGCAACTGCGGCCAGGTTCCTCAAACTCTGGGGCGGCGCGCAACTCCAGGTCATCCTCATTGAAAAGAATCTGAGTTACACCTCCAACATTCTGAGCAACCTTGTGCTCACTGGGCAAAAGACCATTCCAGGCCTGCAATACACGTACGCCCAATTGCAGGCGATTGGCGTCACCGTGATGCAAGGTGAGGTGCTTTCGATCAACGCGGGTCCGCGCACTTTGACGTTGGCCGGGGGCCAGTTGGTTTCGTATGATCGGCTGGTTCTCTCACCCGGGATCGACTTCGATCTCTTGCCGGGTCTGACGAACTACGACGATATCGTCCACGCGTGGCAGGCCGGCCCGCAGACGATCCGCCTGGCCCAACAGCTACAGGCCATGCCCGCGGGCGGTGCCTTTGTCATGACGATTCCGGCAGCCCCTTTCCGCTGCCCGCCCGGGCCCTATGAGCGCGCCTGTGTGGTGGCCGACTACGTGCAGCGACAAAAGCCGGGCTCAAAGGTGATTGTGCTTGACGCCAATCCGAATGTCATGGCCGAGCGTCATACCTTTGAGACGGCCTTCAACGGCATCTTCGCCAACACGATCGAGTACCACACCGGCGTCACGATCAACAGTATTGATGCGGCGACGCGCACGATAGACACCAGCATTGGCGCAATTGCGGGGGCTGTGCTCAATCCAATTCCACCCCACAGGGCCGGACGGCTCGTGCGCGACAACGGACTCGCGAACGTTGGCGGTCGCTGGGCCGGGGTGAACGTGCTCACCTATGAATCGACCGCGCAGCCGTTTGTGCATGTCATTGGCGACGCGAGCAGCACGACCCAGCCCAAAGCCGGACACATCGCCAATGCCGAAGCCAAGGTGTGCGCGGACGCCATCCTGCATATGATGGCCGGCGAGCCGGTCAACGGCGCGCCCGTCACGAACTCGGCCTGCTATTCGCCCATTACGGCGACGACGGCCTCCTGGCTCACCGCGATTTACCACTACGACCCGATCAGCCAGACCATGAAAACGCCCGGCCCGATGGAGGCCGAATCGCCCAGCGGCGATGGTTTCGAGATGATGGGCAAGTGGTTTACCAACCTGATGAAGGATTCGTTTGGTTAGTGATCCTTCACGCGACTCAGGTCTGGAAGCGCCACCCGCCGGCGAAGCTGGCGGGTGGCGCTTCGATTTGCCAAATCGAATAGACTGCGGGGATGGATCTCCGCAATCCCGTCGTCCAGCTTTGCGCGCAAGGAACGCAGGCCGAGTTCGACGGGCGAATCGACGACGCCAAGGCGCTATATGCGCGGGCATGGGAATCTGCCCGTGACGATTTTGAGGCCTGCGTCGCCGCCCACTATGTCGCGCGCCGCCAGGATAATCCGGCCGAGACCATGCGTTGGAACGAGGTCGCGCTCGCCCGCGCAAACGCCGTGGCCGATGATGGCGTCCAGGCGTTCTATCCGTCGCTGTATGTGAATCTGGGCCACTCCCATGAAATGATGGGGAATCTGTCTGAGGCCCGCCGATACTACAAAATGGCGGCGGAGTTGGGCTTGCAGCATCAGGAGAACTCGGAACTATGACCGTTCGTTTCGACACGGACGGCCTGATGAAGCAACTGGCTGGCCTGCCCTACTTCAAGGCGCTCGACCCACCGATGCTGGCGCGCCTTGCTCATGGCGCGGTCTGGCGCGAATACGCAACGGGCGAGACCGTCTTCCTCGAAGGTGACACTGCGCCGGGCCTCTACTTTCTTGCGTCAGGCTGGCTGAAGGTCGCCCGGTCCTCATTGGGCGGGCGCGAACAGGTGTTGCGCTACCTCGGGCCAGGTGAGACATTCAATGAGATTGGCGCTTTCGCTTGCCGGGCCAACCCGGCGACGGCGATCGCCCTTGAGCCGGCCGGCGTGTGGCTGCTTCAACGTGAGGCGATCGCGCGTCTCGTGCGTGAGCAGCCCGAACTGGCCCAGCGCATCATCGAGACGATGGCCGACCGGGTAATCGAACTTGTCAATCTGGTCGCGGATCTCTCCTTCGGTCCGTGACGGGTCGTCTGGCACGATTGCTTCTCGATGAGGCGGACGGCGATGTCCATCATCGGCCCCGCTGGCGCACACAGGCCGAATTGGCCTCGCGCCTGGGCACGGTCCCGGATGTTGTGCAGCGCGCGTTGCGTGGCCTCGAGAACGATGGCGCAATTGAGATCCTGCCGCGCCAAATCTTGATCCGCAATCGGGACGCCCTCGAGAAGCTCGGCGGCTAGAAGCTCCATAGACACCTGGAGAGACCGCAATACCCGACTAATGTCGGAGACAACCGGCTACAGACCCACTACGCTGGCTCTTGGGAAGGTGTTAAACATGTTCAATCCGTATCTCCTGATGGTCGTGATATTTGCGGGTCTTGCGGCGCTGACAGCGTTGGACGCGTCGATCGTGTCGATAAATCTGCTGCCGTTTCTGAGCGGCTTGCGCTGGCTCCGGGTGCACTTTATTACGCTCGGCGTCGTCACCGAGACGGTGTTTGGCCTCACGGCAGCGCTTGTAGCCGCCCGGTCGACCCTGGCGCGCCCAAAGACACGCTGGGACATCTGGATACTGCTGAATGGCGGACTGCTAACCCTGATGGTTGGGATTCCGCTGATCAATCAGGCCTTGATCCTCATCGGCGGCTCACTCATTTTTGTGGCAGCGTGCCTGCTGCTTCACCAACTTAGCGGGCTCAGACAATCGGGGTCGGCAAGCAAGCCCACGCTGTCCGGGCGCCGGTTTTTCATGACGGGGCTCAGTTTTCTGCTTTTGGGCATCTTTGTCGGCACTGGACTCTGGCTGGGCTGGCCGGAAGCGTTTCGGATCCAGACGCCGCTCGAGGTCCACATCCATGCCAACAGTTGGGGTTTCATGTCCCTGACCTTCGCCGGCCTGATCGTCGCGCTGTATCCCGCGTGGACCCAGCGTCCGCTGGCCTGGGCGCGCTCGATCAGTCCCATTTTCTGGATGATGAGTGTGGGGGCGTTTGGATTGGTGCTTGGTCCGTGGTTCAATTCGGAATTCTTTACCGTGGCGGGCATCGCGCTGCATCTGCCAGCGACGGTTTGGCTGCTGTTGAATGTGATCAAGCCGCTTGTCCGCGATTCTGGCATTTGGCGCCGTCCGGGGATGTGGCATCTCATCACCTCATACGCATGGATTCTTGCCCCAGTGCTTGTAGCGCCCCTGATCCTGCTCAAGGTCCCTGGATTTCCCGGCGCTGGGGTTGAGCAGAGCGCGCCGCAAGCCCTGATCTATGGCTGGGTGTTGCAGTTCAGCTATGCGTTCATCCCGTATCTCTTCTCGCGGGCGTTCCGGCCCGGGCAGCCCGCCGAGCTTGGCGGGAACTGGTTCAGCCTGATCACCGTCCATCTTGGCGGCATCTCGTTGTGGGCGAGCATCTTCATCCCGGCCTATCAGTCAGTGTTGTTTGGCGCAGCCTACCTCTTGTGGGCGCTCTCACTCATCCCGATCGCCTACGGACTATGGCGTGTCGTGAGCGGCGCCGCCAATGCGATCGAGTCAAACGTCGAACCGGCCATAATCTAGGGATGACCTCATGCGAGCACTGTCACGCTCCCGATCGCGATCTTTACGGACCAGGCCGTCGGCCCGCGCTCTCGGACCTCGATGTCGGCACCTGGATCAGCCTGTGTCGATGCGTAACATGTGGCGCGCTCTGGTGCGCCTCACTTTATGAGCCGTACGCCGCATTTGAGTATGTTGTGCGTTGGACGCACGGCCCCGCGGATTGGCGCCGCGTCCACGATCTGGATGATGGTCGAATGCTCCTGCGCTGGCATGCGACCGAAATCCGAATGGATTGGCGGATGCTTCCAGACGATGAGCGCCGGGCGGTTGATGCCCATCGAAAACGCAGCGGCGGCCACAACCCCATCGACAACCCGGCCGCATTTGGGACGTTTTCCGCGGCCGAGCTCATGTTGCGCGTTGGGCAGCCGTAGCGCTCCTGACTTGGCTTGGCTCTCAGGCGGATGACGAGTGTCGTGACCAGAGGGGTCTAAGGTATCGGCTCCGGCGCGCCGAGAACCGGCAGCGGCCGGGTCACATACAGCTCAAAGAGGGCGTTGGCCGACGCCGCGACTTCACGAATCTCATTGCCCCACTGGCCGAGGTAAGCGCGCCGATCCGACGCATAGCCGGTTGCGCGCACGCCCAGCGCATTGCACGAGGTAATTGCCCGCGACAGATGAAACCTCTGGGTTACCAGCACGGCTTCACTCAGCCCAAATGGCATGCGCCCGGTAGCAGGTGTCGTAAATGCTCCGCCCGGCAAAGTCCAGGGCGATGTCGGCGTCGGCGACGCCCAGCGCAAGCGCCGTGCGGCGCATGGCGCCGGGCTCGTTGTAGTCCAGCGTCCGGTTGTCGCCGCTCAGGAGCAGTTTTTTGACGGTGCCGGCCCGGTAGAGTTCCGCTGCAGCCGCGACCCGGTCATACAAAATAGCCGACACGGTTTCGCCGCGCACGGCCGCGCCAAAGACGATGGCGACGCGGGTGGGGCGCACCGCCCGCGCCTCATTGGCGATTTGCGGGGCGGCGCTCGCAACCATCGCAAGGCGCACGGGCAGGGCGATCCAGGCGGCGAAGAGCAGCACCGCGGCTGCGATACGGGCCCAACGTACGCAGAGCGCAGACATACGCGAGTCGTCGCATGAGCAATGGTCCCTTGCGCCGGTCACTCACTTAAGTGAAACCGATTTTTGCGGATTTGGACGTGCGCCGCGGCAAAGAAAAAGCAATCGGCAAAATTGCGTAATCTGTGGATAGTTCGCGCTTTTCGTTTTCGCGGACGTGAGTCGTTTTCATTTAGGGCCGCAGTCGAAATGCGCCGGGGAGCAGCGCATCACTGCTGGTGACTTGATACTTGCCCTTTGCATTGGCGATGATCACCGCCAGGTCGCGCGTCGTCGCGAATTCGTGCATGACCTGCCGGCAACCCCCGCATGGCGTGCCTCCATCCTCGGTCACGACCGCAATCGCAATGTAGTCGCGCACGCCCTCGCTGACTGCTTTGCCAATGGCCACCCGCTCCGCGCAGTTGGTCAACCCGAATGAGGCGTTCTCGATGTTGCAGCCGGCGAATACCGAACCGTCCGCCGCCAATAACGCTGCGCCAACCGTGTACTGTGAGTAGGGGGCATACGCCTGAGCGCGGGCCAGGTTGGCGATCTGAATGAGAACGAGAATCGTCTCGGTCTCCAGGGCGACGCTAGCCGCGCGCTTCTTTTTCGTTCTCGGCTCGTGGGCTGGGGCTTCTTCTCCGACATGCTTTGCTTTTACCTTGACGATGCGGCGGTCACTGACCGTCAGCACCTCCAATAGCACGCCGTCGTAGCGGACCGTCGCGCCCTCATCCGGAATGACGCCGAGTTGATCGTAGATGAACCCGGCGATCGTGTCGCTTTCCTCGCTGGGCAGCTCGGTCTGCAGCAGCTCGTTAAAGTCGTCGATTGAAAACCCCCCGTCCACCTGGAAGCCCTCACCGTCGGGCAGGGCCACGAATTCGGGCTCTTCAGCGTCGAACTCATCCTGGATTTCGCCAACGATTTCTTCGAGGATGTCTTCGATCGTGACCAGGCCGGCTGTGCCGCCATACTCGTCGATGACGACCGCCACATGCACTCGGCGCGCCTGCATTTCCTGAAGGAGTTCGTTCACCCGCTTGGACTCGGGTACGAAGTGGGGTTGCCGAGCGACCTGCGACAGCGGCGGATTCTCACCGTCACGCAGCACTTTGAGCAAGTCCTTTCCATACAGCAGCCCAACCACGTCGTCGATGGTGTCCTGAAAGAGCGGGATGCGCGAATGACCGCTTGTGACCATCAGGTCCAGCGCTTCGCGCAACGGCGTGGTGACATCCAGCGCGATGATGTCAATTCGCGGGACCATGACCTCGCGCGCAACGGTGTCGCCAAAATCCAGAACAGAAAGGATCATCTCCTTTTCTTCTTCTTCGATCACGCCCTCTTCCTGGCCGGCGTCCACCAGGGTCTTGATCTCTTCTTCGGTCGCGATCGAGGCATTCTGGCGGTGCTGGCCGCCGAGCGGCATGGACAGCACATTGCTCAGCCCGACCGCCAGGCGGACCAGCGGCGCGAGCGCCCAACTGGCAAAGCGCATCGGCCAAACAATCGAGAGCGCGATCGGCTCGGCATAGCGGGCGGCCAGCGTTTCGGGAACCAGTTTGCCGACCGTGAATAGGAGCATTCCGCTGATCAGCAGAATGATCCCGTAGGCGGCGACTGTGATCGCTGGGTTAAGCGGGTCGATTCCAGTCCAACCTCCCATGGCTTCCCGGAGCAAGGGGACAAAATCGACGACGGCGACTGTCGCCGCGAACATTGAGCCAAAGGTCGCGCCCAGCTCAGCCGTTGCGAGCAGCCGGCTCGAGTTGTCCGCCAATTGCTGGATGGCGCGCGCGCTGGCCACCCCGCGGGCCTCGAGCTCTTCGAGGCGGGGTTTGCGCATATTGATCAGCGCGCCGCGCGAGACGGCAAAAAACGCGCGCATCGCGATCGAGAGCGCAAACAGGAGTATCGATGTTGCTAACAGAGTCATTCCTTATTGGGCGTCCCCGGCGATTTTGGCGCGAGCGGACGGGCAGGGACACCGACCACCCGCTCTCCGGGGGCCACATCATGGGTCACCACCGCGCCGGCGCCAGTCAGCGCGTGGGCGCCGATCGTGACCGGCGCAACCAGCATGGTATCGCATCCGACGAAGGCCCCGTCGCCAATGGTCGTGGGCTGTTTCTGCTGTCCGTCAAAATTGCAAGTGACGACACCCGCGCTGATGTTTGCTTCCGCCCCGACCGTCGCATCTCCCAGATAGCTGAAGTGCCCCATCTTTACGCCCGGCCCGAGGGTGCTGTTCTTGATCTCAGCGAAGTTGCCGATGTGGCTTCCCGGTCCGATTCTGGCCCCGCCGCGCAGCCGCGCAAAGGGACCCGCGTCAGCGCCATCGTCAAGGCTGGAATCTTCGATCGACGACTGCTGCACCACACACCCGCGCCCAATTCTGGCATTTCGGAGCACGCAATTTGGGCCGATGACGCTGCCTGTTCCGATGCGCGTAGCGCCGAGCACGTGCGTGTTTGGCAGCACGGTGACGTCCGGGGCCAGGTCAGCGTCATCGTCGATGTAAACGCTGCCGGGATCAACCATGCTGACGCCCTTCAGCATCCACCCGCGATTGATCCGCCGGCGGAGTGCCGCGTCGGCGTCGGCAAGGTCGGCCCGCGTGTTGATACCGATGAAAGCCTCGGCGTCGTTGCTGGGTATCGCGACGACTTGCCGGCCATCGGCGACGGCGATCGCAACCAGGTCGGTCAGGAAATATTCGCCCTTGCGCGGGTTGGGCTGAATGCGCTCCAGGGCCGGCCAAAGCCAGGCCGCGTCAAAGCAATACACTCCAACGTTCAGCTCGCGAATGCGGAGTTGTTCGGCGGTGGCGGCCACCTCTTCAACAATTGCCTCGACGGCGCCCGCGTCATTCCGCACGACCCGCCCAAATCCGCGCGGGTTGTCCGCCACCAAGGTCAGCATCGCGATCGCGGCTCCGCTGCGCGCACGCTCGACAGCGAGGGCTGTCATCATCTCGGAGGGGAGCAGGGGCATGTCGCCGTACATCACCGCAACTGCTTCGGCGCTGAGTGCCTTTGCGCTTTCGGCGGCGACCTTGACTGCGTGGCCGGTGCCAAGCTGCTGCACCTGGGTGGCGAAGTGAACCCCCGTTCCGCATGCCGCCCGAACATCGTCCGACATCAGCCCGACGACGACAATCGGCGGCTGTCCGAAAGCCTGGGTCGCAGCGCTGACGGCCCGCGCGATGAGGGTCTTGCCCCTCAACGGAAAGAGCACCTTGGGCAAGTCAGAGACCATGCGGGTGCCCTTGCCCGCGGCCAGGATGATGGCGATGGTTGTCATCTTTCTGTCGTTCCGCCTTTCCGGACCGAAAACGGATGAAGGCGGAAGGATTCGCTTATCCTTCCGCCTTCATCCTTCCAGCTTCGGATTGCCATAGATTGGATTTTGGAGGCGATGCCCCGGCTACGCCGGGGCATCGCCTCCGAAACACCAATCTGTTGGCAGTTCTTAAGCTGGGGAGGCTGGATTTGAACCAACGATTACCTGATCCAGAGTCAGGTGCCTTACCACTTGGCCACTCCCCAAAAACGGATTCGGATTTTACCATGCGCAAAGCCGAAGTCCCATGGATATGCGGGGACGACACCCCCGGCGCAGCCGGGGGTGTCGTCCCCGCATATCCATGGGCGGGATGCAGGAGCCTCAGGCCACGCCGACGTGAATCGCCATTGTGCCCAACCCCAACAGGCGATAGCGCACGTCGCGATAGCCGACCTTGAGCATTGCTTGCCGCAAAGGCTCTGCGGGCAGAAACGCCGCCAGCGATTGTGGCAGGTACTTGTAAGCCCCAAAGTCACCACTGATCACGCCGCCGATCAGCGGGACAATTCGGTTGAAGTAGAAGCCAAAGAGCTGTTTGAAGACAGGCATTTGGGGCTGGGTGATTTCGAGGCAGACCACCCGCGCGCCGGGCTTGCACACCCGCCGCATCTCGCGCAGACAGCGGGGCAGGTCCACCGCGTTCCGGAGCAGGAAACCGTTGATGATCCCGTCGAAGGTCGCATCCGGGAACGAAAGCGAGAGCGCGTCGCCCACGGCAAATTCCAGGGAGGCAATCGACCGCGTTTTGGCTTTGGCCGCGCCAGCCCGCAGAATGGTCTCCGAGAAGTCGGCTCCGACGACGCGGCTGTCGGGATACCGCTCGCGCACGGCCAGGGCCAGATCGGCCGTGCCCGTGGCCAGATCGAGACACAGCCCGTTTTCGGATAGCTTAAGCTCGTTGGCCGCCAGGCGGCGCCAGGCCCCATCGCGCCCGCCGGTCATGACCCGGTTCATCAGGTCGTAGCGGCGGGTAATCCGCGAAAACATGGTTTGCACGCGCCGGGCGCGCTCGGTGGGATCGGTGATCATGGCAGCAGTCCTATCGCAAACAGCGCGCCAAACCACAGGTGGAGCTGCGCCGAGCGGCCGAGAATGGGGTTGAATTGGCGCGCTTCCCTGGCCGACCACAGGTCACGGATGAGTTTCCAGGCCAGGGGCAGGGTGAGGACGGGCAGGATGGCCAGGGGGCCGGCAACGCGGGCCAGCGCGAGGGCAGGCGGGATGGCATAGGCCAGAGCAGTCGAAATGGCGAATTGCGAGCGTGTCGCCCGCTCGCCGATCCGAACCGCCAGGGTGTGCTTTCCGGCAATTCTGTCGGTCGGGATGTCGCGCAGGTTGTTCACCGTGATGATGTTCATCACGAGACAACCCACGGGCACAGACGCGGCGATCGACAGCGGATCGAGCCGTCCCGTGTGAGCCAGAGTCGTGCCGACTGTGGCGACAACCCCTAAGAAGAGAAAGGCAAACGCATCGCCAAGGCCGATATAGGCGAGCGGGTAGGGGCCAGCGGTGTAGCCAATACCGGCCAGGATGGAGAGCAGTCCGATGATGAGAATTGGCAACCCGCCGATTGTCACGAGGTAGAACCCGATCAGGGCGGCAAGCCCAAACACGATCGCGGTGCCAGTGGCGACCGCGCGGGGAGACAGTAGACCGCTCTGAGTGACGCGGGTAGGTCCCTGGCGATCCTTATCGGTGCCCTTCAGATAGTCAAACAGGTCGTTGGCGTAGTTGGTGCCGATTTGAATCAGCACCGACGCAGCGAGGGCGGCGATAAAGACGGGGAGCTGAAATCCACCCTGCCGCCAGGCGATGGCGCTTCCAACGAGAACTGGAACGACGGCGGCGGGCAGGGTGCGCGGACGGGCGGCGATGATCCAGGGGCGGAGAGTCATAGCCCCCAAGTATAGGGAACGGCTCAGGAAACCGTCGCGCGTTCGATAGCGCCGGCGATGGGCTCGCCTTTGCGCACCAGGCGCACGATTGCCCCGGCCTCAGCCAGCGCCGAGACAATTGAGGTCGACGGGCTTGTGCCGCCAAAAGACTCGCCATCGACGACGATGGCGACCACCCGATTGCCGCTCCGAATAAGCTGCTGGGCCGCTGTCGCCCAGGCGATGTCGGGCGATGCCGAAACCGTCACGACGGTTGCCCCGCGCGGAAAAAACGCGCCCTCTGCCCGCATTGCCCGGTCAAAGGGAATGGCGCCCTCGGCGTGCACGACCGCAAGGGTCTCCATGATCTTGTTCAACTGACGCTCCCCCCGATCCGCAGCCAGGAACTCGCGGTGGTCGCCCCGCGGGTAGCACGAGAAACCGACCGCCCGATCCTGATTGACGAAGTGGCGGGCCACCGAGGCGGCAATCGAGACCGCATATTCTTCGGTGCTGGGCGGAAGCTGGTATGCCAGATCAACCTCGAGCGCGGTATCGCGGGTCATATCGATGTTCTCGATCCGGCCCACATGCGCGTCGCGATGCAGGTCGATCATCACCCAGATCTCGGACATGGGATCCAGGTCGAACTCCTTGACGATTAATTTATTGCGTTTTGCGCTCAGGCCCCAGTGAATCCGGTTGTAGCTGTCGCCATAGGTGTATTCGCGCGCGCCGGCGGCGTTGGTGGTCACGAACAACGCTCGCCTGCGGAGCGCTTCGCCCCCGGGAATGTAGCCCATGGGCTGCGGGAACTGGCGCAACTCAAACGAGGGCGGGTAGACCAGGATCGTGCTGACCGTCGGAATATCGCGGCTGCGGGTGTAGATGCCCAGCGGATCGCCGCTGCGCACCGTCATCGGGCCCAGCGTGAAGCGTCCGCGCTGCAGGCACAGCGTGCGGGCGCGCCAGCCGCGGAAGCGATGTCCCGGCAGCCAGCCAATCACCCGGCTCGCCCGGTGGGCGGGCAGGGACGAGTGATCGCGCACCTCGACGAATAGTTTGGGCGCCGCGCTCAGATTTGTCAGCGTGAATTGTTCTTCAAGGATCTGGCCAACCTGAGCGACCCGGGTGATGGTCCGGCGGGCCACCCGCAGCCAGTTCACACCCAGCCACGACCACACAAGGGCTGCGAGGATCAGCGCTCCAAGCGCTCCGGCGATGCTCCACCACAGCGGCCGGCCCGACGCGAACGCGCCGACCAGAGTGATGACGAGCAGGAGAAGGACGACCCGATACCGTGTCATGCGCCAGCGCGCCTATCGCGTGACCTTGGTCCCGGGGACGGGGGTGGCCTTGACGATGTCCTCAAGAATCGAGTCCGCATTCACATTCTTGATTCGAGCGGACGGACTGATGATGACGCGGTGGCTGAGTGTTGGCCCGACCAGGGCCTTGACGTCATCGGGGATGACATAGTCGCGTCCGGCCAGCGCCGCCCGCGCCTGCGAGGTGCGGTAGAGGGCCAGCGCGCCGCGCGGGCTTGCGCCAAGATAAATGTCCTGGTGGCCGCGGGTGCGCTCGACGATGGCGACGATGTATTCCTTGATCAGGTTGTCGATATGCACGGCTTTCAGCTCTTCCTGCATCGCGAGGAGCTCTTCCGCCGTCGTGGTCTGGGTGAGCGTCGAAATCGGATGCTGGAACTGCTGGGCGTCGAGGATTTTCATCAGTTCAGGACCTGATGGATACCCCAGGGCCAGGCGCATCAAAAAGCGGTCCAACTGCGCTTCTGGCAGCGGGAACGTGCCTTCGTATTCAATCGGGTTCTGGGTGGCAAGAACGAGGAAGGGCCGGCTTAACGGGCGGGTGATACCGTCCACCGTAACCTGTTTCTCTTCCATCGCCTCGAGCAAGGCCGCCTGAGTCTTCGGCGTGGCCCGGTTGATCTCGTCGGCCAGCAGGATTTGGGTGAACACCGGGCTGGGGCGGAATTCGAAATCGCCGGTTTTCTGGTTGTAAACCGAAGGCCCAGTGACATCGGCGGGCAGCATGTCCGGGGTGAACTGCAGACGTTTGAATGACCCGCCGATAGATCGCGCCAGACCACGGGCCAGCATCGTCTTTCCCACGCCAGGCACATCTTCAATGAGCAGGTGTCCCTGACACAGCAGACACACGGCGGTCAATTCGACGGTGCTTCGTTTCCCGACGATAACCTTTTCGACGTTCGAGATGAGACGATTGGCGAACTCATTGACTTTCTGCATTTGGATCCTGATGAATACTGCTTCGTTTATTCGGTCGTCAGCGTCCGGGCAACGGCCACGGCCGCGTCGTAGTCGGGATGGTGCCCGAAATTCCTGACATACTCCACATAACGCACTTTCCCGCTTCGATCCACCACGAAGATGCTTCGTTGGTCGAGACGCAGCGCCTCAATATGGGTTCCGGTTGCATCGCCAAAAGCCATGCGAGCGTGGTCGCTTAACAGGATCACGTTCCCCGCTTCGGCTTCGGTCTGCCAGCGCTTTTGGGCAAAGGGCAAGTCGGCGCTCACTGTGATCACCGCGACCGAATCCCCCAGTTTGCGGGCTTCATCGTTGAAGCGCCGCGTCTGCGCGTCGCAGATGCCCGTGTCCAGCGACGGCACGACACTGATCAAACTCACTTTGCCTGCGTACGCGCTTAAGGAGATTCTACGCAAATCAGTGGCAGTCAGTTCGACGTCCGGCATACGATCTCCCACCACCAGTCTCGTCCCCAGGACCTTCAGGTCGACACCTTTATGCAGGACGGTTGCGGAAGTGGGGGTGCTCATGCTCGCAATCAGAATGGCGTTCAAGTGCGCGTATTGGCGCGAAACGAATGTTACCAGTCTTCATGAGGAAGCGATGAGCCTCGCCGGTGACCTCATCGACAAAAAATAACGGGGGGAGCTCCAGGGCTGTGGAGCTCCCCCCGGCCTGTTATTGGAGGAGGTCTAGACGGCTTCGCCGCTCTGTTCCGCAAGGTCTGGTGTGGCGACCGAAGCTTCGGGACCGCCGCGCCGGAATACGATGCCCGAATTCTCTGGACCGGCATCGACGATGACGGAGTCGCCGGCCTTGAACGCGCCTTGCAGCAGTTGCACCGAGAGCGGGCCTTCGATGAACTTCTGCATGGCTCGGCGCAATGGCCGTGCGCCATACAGCGGATCGTAGCCCTGACGGGCCAGCCACCGCCGTGCGGCATCGGTCATCTCAATGGTCAATCCCTGCTCGCCGAGCCGGCTTCGGATCTCGCGCAACTGGAGGTCCGCAATCCGCTCGACGTCCGGGATTGACAGCGGGGCGAAGATGATGGTCTCATCGACCCGATTGAGAAACTCAGGGCGGAATGCCTTCTTCAGCGCATCCTCGATCTTCTTGTGGTCGATTGGCTGAGTCCCATCGGGATCGCTCTTCATGAACCCGAGCGTGCCGCCCTTCTTGGCGAATTCGGTGCCCAGGTTACTGGTCATGATGACGACGGTGTTTGCGAAGCTGACCTTGCGGCCCTGGCCATCGGTCAACCGCCCATCGTCCAGCAATTGGAGCAGGGCGTTCCACACATCAGGGTGGGCCTTCTCGATTTCGTCAAAGAGCACCACTTGGTACGGCCGGCGGCGCACCTTTTCGGTCAACTGGCCGCCCTCGTCGTAACCCACGTAACCGGGAGGCGCCCCGAACAGCCGGCTGACGGTGTGCCCCTCCCGGTATTCGCTCATGTCGATCCGGACCATGGCGTTCTCGCCCTCAAAAAGGAACCAGGCCAGGGCTTTGGCGAGCTCGGTTTTGCCGACGCCCGATGACCCCAGGAACAGAAAGCTGCCAATCGGGCGATGCGGATCCTTCAATCCGCTCCGGGCGCGCCGGATCGCCTCACTCACCGCCGCGACCGCCTCTTCCTGCCCGATGATGCGTTCGCGCAGACGGTCTTCCATTTTGAGCAGTTTCTCGCTCTCCGCTTCCATCATCTGGGTCGCCGGAATTCCCGTCCATTGCGCGATGACCTGGGCGATGTCGGCCTCCTCAACCAGCTCATCAAGGTTCTTTTCGCGCTGCCAGACGTCTTTGAACGCTTCAAATTCGTTCTGGATGCGCAGGCGGGTCGACTTGAACTCCGCCGCGCGCTGGTAGTCTTCGCGCGCAACCGAGGCGTCCTCCTCGGCCCGCATCTTCTCCAGCTCCTGTTTCTTGGCCTTGAGTTCCGGTGGCAATGTGTAGAGGGCGACCCGCAGTTTGGCCGCGGCCTCGTCAATCAGGTCAATGGCCTTGTCGGGCAGGCGCCGATCTGTGACAAAGCGGTCCGACAGGCGGGCAGCGGCCACCAGCGCCGCGTCCGAGATACGCACCTTGTGATGGGCCTCGTACTTGTCGCGCAAGCCGCGCAGCATTTCGATTGTCTCGTCGACTGAGGGCTCATCCACAAAAACCGGCGCAAAGCGCCGCTCGAGCGCGCTGTCCTTCTCGATGTGCTTGTGATACTCGTCCATCGTGGTCGCGCCCACGGTCTGCAACTCGCCCCGGGCCAGGGCAGGTTTGAGAATGTTGCTGGCGTCCATCGCGCCGCCGCCGGTGCCCGCGCCGACGACGTTGTGCAGCTCGTCGATGAAGAGGATGATCTCGCCCTGACTGCGCGTAACCTCATCGATGACACCTTTCAGGCGCTCCTCGAAATCTCCCCGAAAGCGCGAGCCCGCCACCATCGCGGCAAGGTCCAATGAAAGGACGCGCTTGCCTTCGAGGATTTCCGGCACATCGCCGGCCTGGATCTTCTGGGCCAGCCCTTCGACGATGGCGGTCTTGCCGACGCCGGCCTCGCCGATCAGGACCGGGTTATTCTTGGTCCGGCGCGACAGCACCTGGATGACCCGCAGGAGCTCCTCATTGCGGCCGATGACCGGGTCGAGTTTGCCTTCCTTGGCCTGGGCGGTCAGGTCACGCGAGTACTTGTCCAGCATGCGGTACTTCGTCTCCGCCTGCCGATCGGTGACCCGTTGCCCGCCGCGCATGTCGGCAACAGCCTGGGTGATCCGCTCCTTGGTGATGTTCGCGTCGCTCAGCACCCGGGCGGCCGGCGTATTTCGTTCGCTGGCAATCGCCAGAAAGATATGCTCGGTGCTGATGAACTCGTCCTTCATCTTGTTCGCCTCTTCCTGGGCGAGCTCGGTCAGTTTCTTGACCCGGGGAGTGACGAATACCTGCTCGCTGTTGCCGCCGCCGTAGATCGTGACCCGCGGGCTCTTGCGCAGTTCTTCATCCAGGCGGGTGGCCATCGTGGGCACGGTGCCGCCCATCTTCTCGATCAGCCCCGGAACGATGCCCTCGGGTTGCTCGAGCAACGCAAGCAGAATATGCTCGGTGTCAACCTGGGTATGCCCGTAGCGCTGCAGGAGTTCTACCGCCCGTGAGGCAGCGTCCTGGGCGCGTTCGGTGAATTTGTCAAATCGCATGTGCCACTCTCCAGCCTGAAAATCGGGGTGTTGCCCGAATCGAAACCACGAAGCTGATAGATTATAGGGGCGGGCTTGTTGGGCCATTTGTGCCGCGTTAGAGGAGTATTTGCGCCCGCAAAAACCCATTGCCGGGCTACAATTCGGCCATGAAGACAACTGCCGCCCTGTTGCGCGCCGCAAAACAACCCTTCGAAATCACCACCCTCGACCTGGCCCCTCCAGGTCCAGGCGAGGTTCAGGTCAGGGTCAAGGCCGCGGGCGTTTGCCACTCCGACTGGCATATTGTCACTGGCGACACCCCATTTCCGATGGCGGCAGTGCTTGGCCATGAGGGGGCCGGTGTGATTGAGGCGGTCGGGCCAGGTGTCACGCGGCTTGCCCCGGGCGATGCGGTTGCCCTGGACTGGGCGCCCAGTTGCGGGGAGTGTTTCTATTGCCTGAATGGGCGACCCTCCTTGTGTGAGACGTTCAAGGCAACCAAGTGGGCGGGAACCATGCTGGATGGGACGACCCGCTTATCGGCCGAAGGGAAGCCGATCTATCAGTTCTGCAGCGTTGGCTGCTTTGCTGAACGGATCGTGGTCTCTGAGAAGAGCGCGATTAAGATGCCGGCCAGCGTGCCCTGGGAGATCAGCGCCCTGATTGGCTGCGCGGTGACCACGGGTGTGGGTGCCGTGGTCAACACAGCCAAAGTCGCCGCCGGCTCGAGCGTCGTCGTTTACGGCGCTGGTGGTGTCGGTCTGAGCGTTGTGATGGGGGCTGCCCTGGCGGGGGCGGGCCGGATCATCGTCGTGGATCGCGTGCCTTCAAAGCTGGAGCAGGCTGAGGATTTTGGCGCCACCCACGCCGTCGCCGCCGGCCCAAACGCCGTCGACGAGATTCGGGCCCTGACCGGTGGCCGTGGCGCCGACTATGTCTTTGAGGCGATCGGAATTCCGGCTGTCCAGGAAGAGGCGCTGCGGGCGGCCAGACCAGGCGGCATGATCATCCTCGCCGGGATTTCACCGGTGGGGAGTGCGACGAACCTGCCGGGGGCTGTCCTGACCCGCCAGGAAAAGACCGTTGCTGGTTCATACTATGGAACTGCCAATACCGCCCGGGATTTTCCCCGGATGGCCGATCTGTATCTCTCCAAGCGCCTCGACCTGGGCAAACTCGTGTCTCGCCGTTATCGCCTGGACCAAATCAATGAGGCGTATGCCGACATGCTGAAGGGCGAGGGCGCCCGCGGCGTGATTGTGTTTTGATGTCGAGAGCGCCATGCCCCGGCGGAGCCGGGGCATGGCGCTCTCGACATTATCTGTAGCCTTCCGCCTGCATATTGAAAAGCCGGGCATAGGTTCCCGCGCGGGCGAGCAATTCGGGGTGGGTGCCGAGCTCGGTCAGCGCGCCGTTTTCAAGCACGGCGATCCGATCCGCCATCCGCACCGTGCTGAAGCGATGGCTGATCAGCAGCGATATCTTGCCCGCCGTCAAGTCTCGGAAGCGCTGGAAAATCTCGTACTCGCGCTCGGCGTCGAGGGCGGCGGTGGGCTCGTCAAGAACGAGTATCTCCCCCTCGCGCATGAAGGCCCGGCTGAGAGCCATTTTCTGCCACTGTCCGCCAGACAGGTCGCTGCTGCGCTCCCACCAATTGCCGAGCACAGTTTCGTAGCCCTTGGGGAGTTCGGCCACGACCGTATCAGCGCCGCCCCGTTCCGCCGCACGCTCGACCCTGGGCTGATCGTCGAGGGCGTTTATCTGGCCAAAACCGATGTTCTCGCGGGCGGTTGCGAGGTACTTGACGAAGTCCTGGAAAATGACCCCGATACTCAGGCGCAGGTCCTCGGGGTCGATGTCGCGCAGATCAATGCCATCCAGCAGAATCTGGCCTTCGGTCGGGTCGTAAAGCCGGGTTAACAGCTTGACAAAGGTCGTTTTGCCTGCCCCGTTGGCGCCAACCAGGGCCAGCTTCTCGCCGGGCTGGATCATCAGGCTGACATTGCGCAGGGCATAACCGTCTCGGTTGGGATACTTGAACGAGACATTGCGAAACTCGATTCCATGGCGGATGGGGTGGGGGACCTTTTTGCCGACCCCGGTCGCGCCCATGGCGGGGGTGATGGACAGGAAGCTGAACAGGTTGGACATGAACAGCGAGCTTTCGTACAGCCCGCTGATGTTGTAGAACAGGCCCTGGAGCGTAGCCTGGCTCTGCCGGAACAGGGCGAGATACAGGGTCATGTCGCCGAGAGTGATCGACTGTCCGATGGCCCGCCAGACGATCCAGGCGTAGGCACCATAGTAGGCCAGGCTCGAGAGCAAGCCCAGCCCGAGACTGATGAGGCTGCGCCGTTTTGCGACCGCGGTGTCCTCCCGATAGGCTTTCCAGAACAGATCGAGATAGCGCTTGAGCAACGGCTCGCCCAGCCCGAACAGCTTGACCTCCTTCACCGAGGCGTCCTTCGTGAGCAGGCTCTCCCAGTAGTTCATTTGCCGGCGCTCGGGCGCGCGCCATGAAAGCAATCGGAAGTTGATCTCGCCAAAGTGATTCTGGGCGATGAAGGCCGGCAGCGAGGTGGTGAAGAGGATCAGCGCGATGAGCGGGCTGAATCCGAACAGCAGCACCGCGAACGACAACAGGGTGATGACGTTCTGGGCTGAGAGAGTGACCCCGTTCAGGATGTTCAGGGCCCGGTAGTCAGCCTCGCGCCGGGCGTTCTCGAGCTTGTCGTAAAACTCGGCGTTTTCGAAGAACTGCAGATCCATCGAGAGCGCCTTGCGGATGATGGCGGTGTTGATCTGATTGGCCAGGCGGGCATGCAAGACGTGCTCGACCAGGGTTCGGGCCTGCGACAAAACCGAGCTTCCGGTGATCAGAATCAGCTCGACGGCCAGATACGGCAACACCGGTTGCAGGGCGATCCAGAAGTCCGGGGAGGCGGTGCCGCTGCGGCTGGCGGCGACGACGGCATCGACGATGAGCTTGCCCACCCAGGCCTGGGCCGCCGGCAGGAATGCGCTGATCAATGTGATCAAGCCCATGGACAGGGCGGCGGTGGCATGCGCTTTCCAGACCAGATCGAAGGCCTTGGCGATGTTGACGACGGCTTCGCGCCAGGTATCGCGAAATGCGCGCTTGGGTGTTTCTGGGCGGGGACCAAATCTAGACATTTGCGCGCGTGACTATACTCCGACCCAGGATGATAAACAGCCTGGCTGATCGTACTGCCTCGAATGCGCGGGCGCGGGCGGTGGTGTTTGACGTGGGGGGTGTGCTGTTGCGCACCGATGATCATGGACCGCGGCGGAGGCTGGCCGAGTTGATGGGACTGACCGAGGCCCAGCTTCACGACGCGGTGTTTGAGAGCCCGCTCGCGCGCAGCGCCACGCTCGGCACGGTCCGCGAAGAAGCGCTATGGGCAGATGTTGCGCGACGCTTCAATCGTGATGCGTCGCAAATGGCCGCCTTTCAGGCGGGTTTCTGGGGTGGCGACGTATATGACGTCGATTTCATGGCCTGGATCGGCGCCTTGCGCCCGAGGGTCAGCACGGGTCTGCTCAGCAACGCCTGGTCCGGCGCGCGCGACGCCTTCATCAATCGCTTTGCCTGCTATCGCTACGTCGACAGCGTCGTAATCTCTGCCGAGGAGGGCGGCCAAACCGGATCCGGAGATCTACCGCATCTGCCTGCGCCGGATGGGCGTGGAAGCCGCGGAGACGATCTTTGTCGATGACTTCGCCCGCAACATCGAGGCGGCCAACCGCCTGGGGATGCGCGGGATTCTGTTCACCTCGCGCGAGCAAGCGATGGCGGAGATCGAGGCCGCACTCAGCGGCAAGTGATCCCAGGATGGTCTCCATTGCTCGCCGAAACACCTTTCGTGCTCATGTCGTATGCGCGTTCGTGCTCGTCCTGGCTGGCTGCGCCGCACCGTCCACATTGACCGTCACCTTGCCGCCGGCAACCGAAACGCCGCTGTCGCCAACATCAACGCCTCTGCCTCCGACCGCGACGCCGGTACCGCCAACACTGACGCCGATACCACCCACTGCCACAGCGGTACCGCCAACGCCGACGCCGATTCCACCCACCCCAACTGCGGCACCGCCTACGGTGACTCCGGTGCCGCCCACCGCAACACGGCGACCCTCGACGGCAACACCTCGCCCGCCAACGCCAACGCCGACGCCCAGCCCGACTCCGGCGCCAACGGCCCTTGCCTGCATTACGGTCAAGTTCTTTGTTGGACCCAATGAGCCTCAGAACTGGCGCGGCGCCATCCCCGAGAGCGTCAAAAATGCGCCCCACCTCGCGTGCATGGTTGATGGGTACGGCCGCTACATCAAGTGGTCGGCGGGCCAAAAACTTCGCGCATTACCGGCCGGTGTCATTACAAATGGCTTTGGCATGTGGATTCCGGGCTGGGCCTCATTTGATCGGAACAGCGCCAGCCCTTGGGACGTCACCGAAAACATCGGCTGGGGCACGAGGCGGGCGATGACGCGTGAAGGGAATGTATTGAAGGCGTCCAACGGTAACGCTGTGTTCCGGGTCGACGGCGATGAACTCGTTGCGCTGGTGGATGGGCTGCTCTGGTGGCCGTGACGAGCCGGGCGTCCGCCATTAGGATGCGATTCGTTGCGGAACTTCGCTTCTTCCCTTCTTCTGATGAAAAAGCCTACACCCGCTGAACAATGACGGATGCCGGATGGCGCATATGCGTTACGTCCGCGCATCCTCCGGATACGGGATGCCCTCGGCCGCCGGCGGGGTGCTGCGGCGCATGAAGCCGGCCAGGGTCACGATCGTGAGCACATACGGCAGGGTGGACAATAACTGATATGGCAGCGGCACGTTATAGAGCTGGAACTGGCCCGCCAGCGCCTGTGGAATCGTAAACAACAGCGATGCAAACAGGGCCGAAATCGGGTTCCAATTGGCGAAGATCATTGCCGCCAGACCGATGAATCCCTGACCGCTGGTCATATTCGGGGTGAAGCTGCTAACGGTTTGCAGGGTGAAAAAGGCCCCGCCCAGGCCGGCCAGCGCGCCGCTGATCAGAACGTTATAGAAGCGCATGCGGTTGACGTTGATGCCGGCCGTGTCCGCCGCTCTGGGCAGCTCGCCGACCGCCCGGGTGCGCAGGCCCCACTTGGTCTTGAAGATGACGAGCCAGGTGACGAAGACGGCCAGGACCATGACGTAGGTCAGGAAGCCCTGATCGAAAAGGATGGGTCCCACCAGCGGAAGATCCTTAAGGCCGGCGATCGACACGGCCGGCAGATAGTCGGCTGATTCAGTGGTCGGGAACGCGCGATACAAGTAGCCTGTGATGCCGGCGGCGAAGATGTTTATCACGGTGCCACTGACGACCTGATTGGTCCGATAACGGATGGACACAACCGCATGCAGGGCGGCAACCAACATCGCCGCCACGATGCCCCCCAGGAGGCCAATCCAGGGCGAGCCCGCGGCGACGGCGATCCGGAACGAAACGTAGGCCGACGTCAACATCATGCCCTCGAGAGCGATGTTGACAATGCCGGAACGCTCCGAGAAGATGCCGCCGAGAGCGGCAAAAACGATGGGCGTGGCTGCCCGAAGCGCCACGGCAATCAGGAAGATATAGTCGATCTGGCCGAGCGCTGCGATGAGTTGTTCCATGGTTCAGCCCTTGGCCCCCGCCGCTTCGACGGTTTCGGCTGGCTTGCGCCGAAGCCGAATCCAGCCAAAGAGGTCGCGGACGATGCCAGGCGCCGCCACAAACACGATGATGAATGCCTGCAGGACCGAGATAATGTAGTTTGACACCCCGGCGCTGAACTGCATGTAGGTGGCGCCATTGACCAGGGCGCCAAACAGGATTGCGGCCAGGCCGATGCCAATTGGATTCCCGCCGCCCAGCAGGGCGACTGCGATGCTGTCGAAACCGTAGCCGGTTGTGAACTCGGTTGGCAGGAACTTGTAGAGCGCAAGGACTTCAATGGCGCCGGCAAGCCCGCACAATCCGCCGCTGATCGCCATCGCGAGAAAGTAGGTTCGATTCACGTTGATGCCCGAATAGCGGGCCGCTTCGCGATTGGCGCCAACGAGCCGAATCTGCAGCCCGAGCGGCGTCTTCTTCATCAACACCCAGTATCCGATCGCGCACGCGATCGCGATCGCGATTCCCCAGTGCAAGCGCTCGGGAGGGGCGAGCAGAGCCGGCAGGATGGCGCTCGCTTCGATATCGGGCGTGCGTGGCGCCGACCCGGTGCCCCGGAGCGGGCCATTTACCATGTAGTTGACGACGGAGTATGAAATGTAGTTCAACATGATGGTGGTGACAACCTCCGGCGCGCCCCGGGTGGCTTTGAGCCATCCGGCGATGCCCCCCCACAGGGCTCCTGCGAGCGCACCCGCAAACAGGGCCAGCGGCAGGTGGATGATCGGCGGCAAACCCTTGAGCATGAAGCCGGCCATCGTCGAGGCAAGGGCGCCCATGTAAAGCTGGCCCTCGGCCCCGATGTTGAACAAACCCGCGGCAAAACTCAGCGATATCCCGAGGGCAAGGACCAGAAATGGCGTCGCCGAAACCAACGTCTCAAAAAAGGCCGTTGGGCGCGTATCTGTGCCAGGGCGGGTAAAGGCGCCCTCGAACAGAGCGCGATAGGCATCCAGCGGATTCGAGTTTGTGATCGCCATCATGATCCCGGCGATGACAAGCGCGAGCGCGACGGAACCGATGGGCGCCCAGGCGCTGCCCCAGATGCTGGCAATTGAGAATCGTTTCATGATCAGGTCTTCCCCATCATCAACAGGCCGACATCAGAGCGCGTGGCCGTCTCCCCATCCCGTTCGCCGACAATCTGGCCCTTGAACATCACCAGGATCCGATCGCTGAGCGACATGATCTCGTCGAGCTCAGCCGAAACCAGCAGGACCGCGTTCCCGGCGTCTCTGGCCTCAACGATGCGGCGATGGATGAACTCGATCGATCCCACGTCGACGCCGCGGGTGGGCTGCGCGGCGATCAGCAGCTTCATGGGCCGGGAGAACTCTCGCGCGACGACGGACTTCTGCTGGTTGCCCCCCGACAGGCTGCCCATGGCGGTCTGTTCGTCCGGGGTCCGGATGTCGAACTCCTTCACCAGCTTTCGCGCGTTTTCATCGATGGCGGCCTGGTCAAGCAGAAATCCGTGGGTGAAGGGCGGACGGTCGAATGACGAAAGCACCAGGTTGGTGCTGAGCGGATAATCCTTGACCATCCCAAACTTGTGCCGATCTTCCGGGATGTGGGATGCTCCGGCCATGATCACGGCGCGGGGGTTCTCGTGCGGCATCTCGACACCGTCTATCGAAACCGTGCCCGAAGCGGGCGCGCGCAGGCCGGTGATGGCCTCGACCAATTCGCTCTGGCCATTTCCTTCGACGCCGGCAATTCCGACAATTTCGCCCGCTCGCACATGGAAGTTCACGCCGTTGACGGCCACGCTGCGCCGGTCACTCATGACCCGCAAGTCATGCACGTCGAGGACGGTCGCGGCCGGGGTGGCCGGGCCCTTTTCGACCGTCAAGAGCACAGGCCGCCCGACCATCATCGAGGCCAGCTTTGCCTCATCCGCCTCTGCCGGAGTCGTGCTGCCGACCACCTTGCCCTGGCGCAGCACCGTGATGCGATTGGCTATCGCCATCACTTCCTTGAGCTTGTGCGAGATGAAGATGATGCTGACGCCCTGGCTGACAAGCGTGCGCAACGTCACGAATAGCGCATCGACCTCCTGCGGTGTCAGCACCGCCGTAGGCTCGTCGAGAACCAGCACGCGCGCGTTTCGATACAAGGCCTTGACGATCTCGACCCGCTGTTGCAGGCCAACCGAGAGATCCTTGATCTTGGCATCCGGGTCAATTTCCAGACCGTAGCGGTCGGCGATCTCTCGGATGCGCGCGGCGGGCCGGACCGCATCCAGCAAGAGGCCGCGGGTCTCCTCCATTCCGAGCATGATGTTCTCGGTCACGGTGAGCGGGGGGACCAGCATGAAATGTTGGTGGACCATGCCGATACCGAGGTCGATCGCGTCGCGGGGCCCGTGAATGTGAATTGCCTTGCCGTTGAGCAATATCTCACCGCTGTCGGGCGGATACAGGCCGTACAGCAGGTTCATCAAGGTGCTCTTGCCGGCGCCGTTCTCACCGAGCAGAGCGTGAATCTCGCCCAGGCGCAGGTCGAAGCTTATTCGGTCATTCGCGAGCACGCCCGGGAAACGCTTGGTCATCCCGCGCATCTCAAGGGCGATCGCCGGGGTGTCTGGTGGCTGGGTCATGATGGACGGGGAAATCGAACCACTGAGGACATACCGCGATTATAAGGAGAAATAACCAAAAAGAACACCCCCCGGCGTACGCCGGGGGGTGTTCTTTTTGGTTATTCGCCGTGCGCGAGAATCTACTTGCAGGGATCAGCGGCGGGATCGACGCCCGTCTTGAGCGTGCCGTCCTTGAGGCCCTTGATCGCCGCATCGACTTTGGTCTTGATGTCGGCAGAAACCTTGCTGTCGAGATCGTGATACGGGGCCAGGCCAATGCCATCGTTCTTGATGTCGAAGACGACATTTCCGCCCTTGAACTTGCCGTCAACCACGTCCTTGACGGCGAGATAGGTGGCCTGATCAACGCGCTTCATCGCGCTGGTCAGCAGGATCTTCTTGACATTGTCAGACAGGGTGAGGAACTGATCCTGGTCCACGCCGATGCCGAGCACGCCGGTGGCCTTGGCGATTTCCTCGAGGCCGCCGTTGCCGGTGTTGCCGCCGGCGCTGAAGATGACATCAGCCTTCTGCTGGATCTGATCCTTGGCGCGGGCTGCGCCCCACGCCGGGTTCTGGAAGGGTGTGCCGTCCGACGGCCCCTGATAAACACCAAAGACCTTTGCGTTGGCGTTCACCGACTTGATGCCGGCCTCGTAGCCCTTGCGGAACTTGCAGACTGGCGGAATCGCGAGACCATACACGCCACCCAGCACGTTGCTCTTGGTCATCAGACCAGCCAAAGTGCCGGCCAGCAAGCCGGACTGATCCTCGGCGAAATTCAGCCCCATTCCATTTTTTGGCGCCTTGTCATCGTAATAGCCCACGTCCACGATGGCCATCTTCTGATCAGGATACTGACCGGCAGCCTTGGCGGTGTCGTCACCCATCAGGAAGCCCACGGTGATGATCAGGTCGTACTTCTCGTTGACGAATTGGCCGATATTCTTCTGGTAGTCGGTTGGCTGCTTCGACTCGATGGCCTTGGCCTCGATGCCGAAATCCTTCATCGCGCGCTGCACACCGGCCCAGGCGCTGGCGTTGAAGCTCTTGTCATCCAGCGACCCAACGTCCGTCACCAGGCCGACCTTCAACTTCTTGGGAGCCGCGGTCGGCGGGACTGCGGTGGCCGGAACTGCGGTGGGCTTGGGGACGTCAGTCGGCTTGGGGGCCGCGGTCGGGGGTACAGCGGTCGCGGGGACGGCGGTGGGCTTCGGAGCCTCGGTCGGCTTGGGCGGGACGGCAGTCGGAGTTGCCGCGCCGCACGCGCTGAGCAGCAGGCTGGCGCCAATGGCCAGACCCAGCATAGCGGAAAGTCGCTTGTTCATGTGTTTATCCTCTCCTCGATCCGGCACGCAGGCCGGCAACGAAATTTGGGTGGGTGGGAATGCGGCCTCCGCCGCGAAGGTCTGTATTTTATCACCAGCAAAGTAGCTATCGCAGCGCCGGATCGCGGCGGAACATCGGCTCGGCCTCTGGCCAGAGTGACGCGTCCCGGACACGCTCGGGCATTCCGCGGCGCGCCCGCGCGCCGCGGATTCCGATCGCGCGTAGAATTGTCCTGATGTCAGATAACAAGACCTACCTCACCGCGGAAGGCGCGCTCAAACTCCGCGAGGAACTCGAGTACCTGCGGAACGTGAAGCGCCCCGAGCTCTCCGCACGTCTGCACTTCGCCATCAAACAGGGCGACCTGTCGGAGAATGCAGACTACATCCAGTGCAAGGAAGAGATGGGATTTCTCGAGGGCCGCATCCAGGCGCTGGACAGGATGCTTCAGAATGTGGAAATATTGAGCGACGACGGCGCGCCCGGCGAGGCAAGACTGGGCAGCAAAGTCACCGTCATCGAGGAAGGGTTTCCAGATAAGGAGATCTTCATGATTGTCGGCGTGGCTGAGGCGGACCCCGGCCGCGGACGTGTATCCAACGAATCGCCGATGGGGAAAGCGCTGCTTGGCAAACGGGCTGGGGCAAAAGTGAAAGTGAATGCGCCAGGTGGTGTGACGACCTTCAAGATCGTCAGTGTCGACTAGGGGCCGCCCCGAAAAAACGACTGGCGAGGTCAGCATCCCCGCGCGAAGCGCGGGGATGCTGACCTCGCCAGTCGTTTTTTCGGGGGTGCACATCCCGCTATTGAGGCAGCGCTGCGACCGGCCGCACCGGGCCTATCCCAAAACGGCTATCGCGGGTAACATGTCGCCTATCCATTTTCGCCTGCGCCAGTGGCTCGATGTCTTGAATCGGGCGCGGCGCGACATGCTCATAGGAGGATCGATTCTCATGAAGATGCAACGCACCCTGGCAGGTCTTGTCCTATCTACCTTCGTCCTTGCCGCCTGCGGCGGCGCGGCCGCGCCTGCGGCGACGGCGGTCCCCGCCCAACCGGCTGCCAAGCCCGCCACGGCCAAACCCTGCACGCCGGAAGCGGCTGGAAAGGGAATGCCAACTGGAAAGCTGCGCCTGGTGGTCGCCACCGGCGGCACCGGCGGCGTGTTCTATCCCTACGGCGGCGGTATCGCGCGCGTGCTGGGCAAGGGTATTGCGAATGCCGAAGCGACTGCTGAAGTCACGGGTGGCTCAGTCGACAACATGAAGCTCATCAACAAGGGTGATGCGGACATGGGCCTGTCCACCGTCGATTCCGCGTTTGATGCGTTCAATGGATTGGGCGCCTATGCCGATGTCGGGCCAATCCCCGGCTGCGCGATTGCCAGCTTGTATCAGAGCTTCATCCATGTGGTTGCGCTCGAGTCCGCGGGCATCACTAAGGTTGAAGACATGAAGGGCAAGCGCATCTCGGTCGGTTCGGCTGGGAGCAGCACCGAGATTGCCGCTGACCGGATGCTCGAGGCCGCCGGGCTTGACCCAAAGAAGGATATTCGGCGGGACAGCCTGAGCGTGGCGGAATCTGCCAGCGCGATGAAAGACCAGAAGATCGACGCGTTCTTCTGGATCGGGGGACTGCCGACCGCAGCGGTGACCGATCTCGTCACAACCCCAAACATGAAGGTCCGTTTTGTCGCCACGGATAACCTGCTGCCAAAACTCAAGCAGAAGTATGGTGAATCGTATGTGGCGGCGACGCTACCCAAAGCAGTCTATAAACAGGAAGCGGATGCTACTGGAGTCGGGGTTGGGAATCTGATTGCGGTAAATTCCAAGATGTCCGAGGAGATGGCCTACACGCTGCTAAAGGGCATGTTCGACAATCTCGCTGACCTGCAGGCAAGCCATCCCGAGGCCAAGAAACTCACGCTTGAGACGGCTGCGATCAAGACGTCGATCCCGTTCCATCCTGGCGCGATTAAGTTCTTCAAGGAAAAAGGTGTTTGGAAGGAATAATGTTCTGATTGCGCATTAACCAAACACGCGATTGGCTGGCCGGCGCATCGAGACCTTGGTGCGCCGGCCTTACCCTTCTCAGGCATCCCAGACATTACCATGCAGAACAACGCCGACGTGCCGATCATCGAGCCTGAAATTGAGAAGATCAGCGACGCCAAAGTCAGCGAGATCATTGAAGAATTCGAGAGTGAAGCCTCAACTCGATCCCTGTCGGCCGCATGGCGCTGGATCGTTGGACTTGTGGCCGGCGGCCTCGCCGTGTATGCCTTGTACTGGACCCAGTACTCCATCGCCACCGTCGACTATCGGGCCAGCTTTCTGATGATCGTTCTGGCGCTCACGTTTCTGCTCTATCCGGCCCGCAAGCGCGAAGGAAAGAAGCTCAATCGCTCCGATATCAGCACAAGCGTGCTGTCGATTCTGGGGCTGATCGGGGTTGCCGTCTTCACGATAACGGATCTGCTCCCCGGCCTGGCGAAGCGGACGCCCGGCGAAATGGTTCTGGGGATGGGTGTACTGGCGGTTGTTTCGGCGGCGCTTGTGTTTATGGCCCTGGGACCGATTCTCAAGCCGGATCTGCGCAAGATTCAACCTGAGGACATTCTGCTTGTCCTGGCCGCAGTCATCAGTCTGTGGTTCCTGATTCAGAACTATCGCGAGGCCCTCCAGCGCATCATCAACCCGACCGTGCTCGAGGTCGCGATGGGCGGGGTTGTCATCGCCTTGACCTCGAGGCAACCCGGCGCACTACAGGCACCACCCTGCCGCTCACGGCCGCCTTTTTCGTCCTGTATGGGGTCTTTGGCAGCATGTTTCCCGAGCCATTTGACCACCGCGGCTACCGGTTGGATCGCATCATCGGGCAAAACTACCTCACCCTCGAGGGCTTGTTTGGCGTGCCGCTCGATGTGGCCTCATCGTTCATTGTGCTCTTCGCGATTTATGGCGCGGTGCTCGAATTCAGCGGGGCAGGAAAGTTTTTTCTGGACTGGTCGTTTTCAGCCCTGGGCAAGAGCAAGAGCGGCGCGGGACCCGGCCGAACTGTCACTGCCGCCGGGTTCCTGCTCGGCACCGTTTCCGGCAGTGGGGTTTCAACGACCGTGACGCTGGGTTCGCTGGCATGGCCCATGTTGAAGCGCGCGGGCTACGACAGGGAGACGGCCGGCGGCATCCTCTCGGCGGCTGGCATCGGGGCTATTTTGTCTCCCCCAACGCTCGGCGCAGCGGCATTCCTGATTGCCGAGTATTTGAGTATTTCCTACCTGGATGTTCTGGTGATGGCGATCATCCCGACCATCCTGTATTACCTGTCGATCTTTTTGATGATCGAGGCGGATTCACGGCGGATGGGCACGCATGCGGTGCAAGCCAAGGCTGAGCCATTGCTGCGGTTGACGCTGATGTATGGCTATCACTTCACCTCGCTTATCGCGGTCGCGGTGCTGATGGCGATTGGGTTGACTCCGTTTATGGCTGTCTTCTGGGCCATTGTTCTGGCTTACGCCCTCAGCTTCATCCGAAAGGAAAATCGGCTGGCTTCGCTGCGTTCCTTTGCGATCGGCGCGGCGGTCACCTTTGTTCTCGGGGCGATCACACTGCTTGCGCCGGGCTCCGAAATAGTGAAGGCCCTGGAGCTGAATAAGCCCACCATTGGCCCCATTTCGGCGAGCTGGTTTTTCTGGGGCATGATGACAACCGCGGCAGTCGCGGGAATCGCTGGGTTATATCGCCGCTTTAAGGGCGGCGCCCCGCACAAGCTGGCCCCGATTCTCGCCATGTTGGAATCGGGCGGCAAAGGTGTCGTCTCGATCGCCGCCACCACGGCCTGCGCTGGCGTGATCGTGTCAATCATCACCCTGACCGGGCTGGGCCTGAAGTTCTCGGGGATGATCGTTGACCTGGCCGGCCAGTCGGTATTTCTCACGACGGTCTTCGCCGCGATCGCGATCTGGATCCTCGGGCTGGCGGTGCCCGTCACCGCGTCGTACATCATTGCCGCGGTTGTGATCGTTCCGGCTCTGACCAAAGTTGGCGTCCCGGACTTCGCCGCGCACATGTTCATCTTCTACTATGCGGTGCTGGCGGATGTGTCCCCGCCGACGGCCCTCGCGCCATCCGCGGCTGCAGCGCTGACGGGTGGCAAACCCTTCAGGACGATGATGCTGGCCTGGAAGTATTGTTTACCGGCGTTCCTGGTGCCATTCATGTTTTGCCTTTCGCCGGACGGGGTGGGGCTGCTTCTGATGTCAAAGTCGTGGGTGACGACAGTCTGGACCTTTGCCACATCGGTCCTGGCAGTTGCCGCCCTTGCCGTTTCGTTTGGAGGCTGGATGATTCGCAGCGCGTCGATCCTGGAACGGGTGCTGGCCGGCGTCGCCGGGCTTGCGCTTCTTGTGGCGGATACCCGGATGGATGCGATAGGACTAAGCCTGATGGTTGTCGTCATCATTCTTCATGTCGCGCGGACTCGCCGAATTGCAGGCCCAACACCGGCCTGATCGCCGTCGAACCTGGCAGATAATGGGCTCTGCCCGGATAAGCCACCCCAACATTCAAGGAAAAGTCTCTATCACAATCATGGAACCCTTTCTCATCGCAAAGCAGGACCCGGCATCCGGCGGCCTGGAACTCAATTTTCTGCCCCGCATGGGCAATCGGCACGGCCTGATTGCCGGCGCCACGGGAACCGGCAAGACCGTCAGTTTGCAGACCCTGGCCGAGAACTTCAGCCGGATTGGCGTGCCGGTGTTTATGGCCGATGTCAAAGGCGACCTGACCGGGATCACCCAGCCCGGCGGCGCGAATCCGAAGGTGGCCGCGCGGGTCCAGCTGCTCGGCTTGCAAGACTTTCAGTATGCCGGGTCTCCGGCGATGCTGTGGGATGTGTTTGGCGAGAAGGGTCACCCGATGCGGTCGACGGTCTCCGAAATGGGGCCATTGCTGCTGAGCCGGATTCTGGAGTTGAACGACACGCAGGCGGGCGTGTTGAGCATCGTGTTCAAGGTCGCGGATGCCAATGGTCTGCTCCTGATTGACTTGAAAGATTTGCGGACAATGCTGAAGTACGTCGCCGATAACGCAAAGGACATGATCACCGAGTACGGGAACGTGTCGGCCGCGAGCGTTGGCGCGATCCAGCGCGGGTTGCTGACGCTCGAGGAGCAGGGCGGCGACAAGCTGTTTGGCGAACCTGCCCTCGATCTGACCGATCTGATGCAGACTGAGCGTGGCCGCGGGATTATCAACATCCTGGCCGCGGACAGGTTGATGTCGTCGCCGAAGATGTATGCGACATTCCTGCTCTGGTTGCTCTCAGAGCTGTATGAAACACTGCCCGAAGTTGGGGATCTGGACAAACCCAAGCTGGTCTTCTTCTTTGATGAGGCCCACTTGCTGTTTAACGACGCCCCGAGCGCGTTGATGCAGAAGATCGAACAGATGGTTCGCCTGATCCGCTCAAAAGGCGTTGGGGTGTACTTCATCTCGCAAAATCCGCTGGACGTGCCCGATGTGGTGCTCGGCCAGATGGGCAACCGTATTCAGCACGCGCTGCGGGCGTTCACCCCGCGGGATCAGAAGGCGGTGAAGGCGGCTGCGACCACCTTCCGGGAAAATCCCGCGATTGACGTTGAGCAGGCGATCATGGAGCTTGGGGTGGGCGAGGCGTTGATCTCGTTCCTGGATGAAAAGGGCACGCCTGGGATTGTGCAGCGCGCTTTTGTTCTGCCGCCGCATGGCCAAATCGGGCCGATCACACCCGAACAACGTCAGAAGCTTATTCAAGGCTCAATTCTGTATGGGCATTACGAGCATGCGGTCGATCGCGAGTCAGCTTATGAAATTCTGACCGACAAGGCTCGTCAGGAAGCGGCGACCCAACAGAAGACCGCTGACGAGAAGCGCATCGCGCTCGAGGCCCAATTGGCTGAAAAGCAGCGCCTGCAGAACGAGAAGCTGGCGGCCCAGAACGCGGCTGCCCAAGCCCGGGCCCAGGCCGCTCAGCAGCGCGCGACCCGGGCGCAACGGAGCGAACTGGACAAGTTCGTCGGCTCGGTGGGCAAGAGCGTGGTGCGTTCGGTTGCGACGTCGGCCGGGCGCGAGATCCTGCGCGGCGTATTGGGCGGAATCCTGGGCGGGGGCGCCAGCAAGCGCCGCTACTAATCGCCCGCGCCGTTTCTTGGGAAGCAAAATGCCCCGGCATTGCCGGGGCATTTTGCTTCCCAGATAACCGATGTGGCGGCGTCTAGCGGCCCATGGCGCGCTTGAGTGTGCCGCACGCGCGGCATTCGCCGTTCGGGCGGAAGATCGAGAACCCTGCCTGCGGGTCATCATTCCACTGCCGGAAGTCGATATTCCAGATGATCATCATTCGGACTTTGCCTGAAGCGCGGGACAATTCTGCCGCGCGGGCGAGCCAATCGGCTTGATTGCTCAGGCTGATTCCGCCGCCCCACGAAAAGCCGCCTGGGAGTGGCCCAATGCCCTCACCGGTGACGTATCCAAGCTCGGTCCAGCAGATGGGCACCTTGCCGCCAAATGCGTTGTAGACCGTGTCCAGCGTTCCGAAGAAGTACCACTGAGGGTGGTCTGAGCTGCCTACCGGCGCGCCCGACCGTTGATCAGGACCGACCATGGTGCCGTTGTGGTGCGCGCCGGCGCAGTCCATCCAGGCCGCCGCGCCGGTGTTGGCCAGGCGTTGGATAAACGGGGCGTCGTCGCAGCCCGCATTTTCGCAGCGACCGCCGAAGTAGCCCGTCGGGGCCGGGGCTCCGCTGATAACGAGTGTGTTCTTGTTGACCGATTTGATCGCCCCATAGGCCTCGCGCAACATGTTCGCGTAGTTCTCGGGGTTGACCTGTCCATTGCCGCTCCCGCCATACTCGCGGTCGAGATTCGGCTCGTTCCAGACTTCAATCGCGTCCGCGCCCTGGGCCGCCAGAGACGCTACCATGCGCGCGAAATCCTTGTGATAGTTGGCGTCGGCGGCGCGGGCGCGGTTGCCGATGGCGCCGACCAGAATTTTCAGACCCGCGCCATGAACGGCGCCGATCAGTCCGCCCAGGTCCGGAGCGCCGCCGTCCATGACGACCTGGTATTTGACCCAGCTCATGCCGATATCCTTCATCTGCGGGAGGAAGTTCGTGGAGTTGATGTGTCCACCCAGCTCAAAACCGCTGAAGCGGCCAGGGGCTGCGGCGGGAGCGGCCGGTCGCGGCGCGGCGGGGGCAGCCGCCTGACTTGCTCCTGCGATTCCTGGCGCGCTGGTGAGGGCGGCATAAATCCAGCCCGTGGCCCCAACATAGTCAACTTGGAACCAGGCACCGTCGGCAGAGCGTCCACGGGGTGTCAGGGTCGTGCCGCCAGCGAGAAAACCGATCACCTCGCCATCCAGACCGGGTGCGGCGCGCACATTTAGGGCTGGGACGGCCACCGACACGGCGCCAGAGGCGGGAGTTGCTGCGACCGCGTCCGGCACATAGCTTCCGCCCACCGTCGCATCTCGGCGAAAAATGAACGCCGCCTGGCCTTGATAGGTGATCTTCCACCACAGCCCGTCGTCGGACTTGCCGTTGGTCGACACCTTGGTGCCGCCCTGGAGCCGGCCTAGGATCGTGTCGTCGGTCGACGGTCCGGATCGCACGTTGAGTGCGCCTACGGTGACAGTAACATCTTCAAGCGGGCTGGCTGCCAGGGCGGCCGGAGCCGAACTGGCTAGGGTCGGCGTCGCGCCTGAAAAGGCTGTGGCCGCGCCGATGGCAAGGGCGAGAATGAAACTGCGCGCTTTGTTCACGTGCTCTCCTGTTTACTGAATGCTCACTCAGCCGCGGATTTTCGGCGGCTGGCGATGAAGGCGGCTATTAGCAGTCCGGCGATAACCGGACCGAAAAGGCCGACGATGATGAACACCGGGTCAAAGCTCTCCTTGAAAAGCGTCGACAAGGGGATGATGAAGAATAGGATGGCAAAAACGAGGACTGGCCAGGATCCCTGCAGGTTTTTCATGTTAACTCCCGCGCCCGTCCAGTTTGGACGGCGTCAAGGCGGACTATTTTATCCGTGTCGATCACACTTCTTCCGCCATGCGCGATTGATATCGGCGGAACACCAGGTAGCCCAGCACCAGGATGGCTACGGCCGTGATTGCCGTCCGCAACCAGAAGTCCAGCGCGGTCACCCGGCCGTGAAACATCAATTCCTGGTAAATGTTCACCAGCGACGCCATGGGGTTCAGTCGGCGCACCCACAGGGCAAAACCAGTGACTTCGATCGCGCTCACGTCGCCCAGATCGGCGTCACGAAAACAGAGCCAGCATGCCAAGGTCGACGATGAATTGGGTGTCCCGATAGAACACGTTCAGGGTGGACAACATCATGGCCAGGCCCATGCTCATCACGGCCTGGAGGAATACCGCAATCGGCACAAGCAGCAGTGTTGGATGGAGTTTGGCGCCGCTGATCACCGCCACCACGATGAACATCGGCAAGGCCAGCAGATAGTTAATCAGATTGGAAATGACGGCCGACATTGGAAGCAGGATGCGCGGAAAGAAGACCTTCTTGACAAGACCGCTGTTGCCGACGACGCTCCCGGCGCCGCCGACGACCGAAGCGCTAAAGAACGTCCAGGCCAGATAGCCCGCCAGGATGAGTACGTGGACGTTCGGTCGATCGGTGCCGTCGCTCCGGTTCATCTGAGTGAATGCAAAGGACAGGACCACCATCATTCCCAGAGGCTGCAGGAACGACCAGGCGATCCCCAGGACCGAGTTCTTGTAGCGCGCCTTGAGATCGCGAACGACCAGCATCCGCAGCAGGCTGCGATACTTCCAAACTTCGCGGACGTCCTCCTGAAAGCTTCGCATGGACGTTCAGGCGCGCGCCTTGGCCAGCACGGCGCGGTATGCGTCGATCATCGTGCGCGCCTCGCGCTCCCACGAAAAGCACGCTTCGGCGCGCGCGCGCAAACCCGCCCCGATCGACCGCCAGGCAGTCCGATCCCTGAGCAGGCCGTCAACCTTGTCGGCAAAGGTGGAGATATCCCCGACCGGGGCATAAATGCCAAGGTCACCGAGCAATTCACGTTGCGCGGGCGTGTCGTAGGCGACGGTCGGCATCGACATGGCCATGTAGTTCAGCAGTTTACCGCTCCCCTCCGTCAGCGAGAGCTTGGGCGCCAGCGCGATGTCGCCCATGCTCAGCATTTCCGGCATTCGATCATATGGCACGCGCCCGGTGAAAAACACGAGATCTCCCACGCCTCGCGCCTCCGCGATCTTGCGCCATCCACCCTCGCCTGGATAGCCCATGACCACCCAGCGCAGATTGGGCCGGCGTTCACGCAGAAGCGCCGCTGCTTCGATGATGTGTTCGATCCCCTGATGGCGTGCCAGGAGTCCCAGAAAAACCGCGACGTCGGCGCCGCGTGGCACTCCGTAGCGTTCGCGCAGATCCGCGCGCTCCGCCTGGGTCAGCCTGTCGGGCCGCACAAATGAAACGCCAACGCCATCGACCAAAGGGATGATATTCGCCATCGGCATCCGGCGCTGCAGGCTGTCGGCCGCATTTTGGGTGCTCGCGAAGATGGCGGCGGGCAAACGCTCGGCAAGTGATTCGATTCCGCGCCAAAACCGAGCCGCAATCGCGTGCCCGGGCCTCAAAAAACCGTGTTGGACCATTTCGTCAGTCATGCTGCCCTGATAGTCCATAAATACCGGGATGCGCCATGGCCGGGCCAGGAGTCCGGCGATCAGCGCGCCCTCATGCAGGTGGGCGTGGATGACGTCAAATCGGTTGCGGGCCAGAACCCGCACAAGCCGGATGGCGAGCAACGCGTCAAAGGCGTATTTGTGACGCGACGAACCGACCTCATAATTCGAGCGCCACGGCGTGGGCGTCGTGCGAATGACGCGAATGCCGGGGACGTCATTTCCCTGGAAGTAGGTCAGGATCGTGACATCGTGACCCAGCGCCTGGACTGCCCGGGCCTCTTCCAGGATCCGGACTGGCAGCCGTAGTCGTTAAAACGAAGTCGGCGCGACGCTAAGAATGCGCAGTGCCCCCCGCCGTCCATTGACGGCGAACTGGGTTCGGTCATGCCTTGCCGGGCTTGCCCGTGCCCCGAAGTTTCCCAGCCAGTGATTCGCCCATGAAGGCGCCAAGGATGCTCGGCGCTTTGACGCTCGATGCTCCGCGTTCGGGATTGCGTCCTCGGCGCCAATCGCCCAGCCAGTTCTCGCGCGCCTCTCCGGCGCGCTTTAGGCGCGCGACAAGCGCATTTTCATCGCCGGCGTCGACGGCGTCGCGGAGCGCCATGAGCTCGAGCATGATCTGGTTCAGCCAGTGTTTCGCCGCAACCGGATCAGACAGAAGCGCGCGGGCCAGGTCTGCACCCGCCGTTTCGGCCACCCCAGGCGTTGCGTGTCCAAACGCATCGCCGGCGAGCCATTGCCGATCCTTCCAGGCGTTGTCGGCAGATACGGCGGCGACGAGGGCATAACCGAGCGCCGACGGAATGGCGCTCAGCGCCAATCGAAAACCGTCGTGTTCGGCCGGCTCAATCATGAGCGGATGGGCTTCCATGTGACTGATGATGCCGATCAGCGCGTCGACGCCTTCTATGGAACTGCCTGGCCGCGGAGAGAGCGTCCACACAGCGCCATTGAGCGCGTCGGGGCCAGGGCGAGTGCCACTCGGAACACTCCGGGCCGGGCTCAGGATCAGGTCACTGCTGATGTAGGTAACATCCTCGGCGACCACTTTGGCTGCTGCCAGTCCGGCCACCTTGCTTGGGCAGAGATCGACGATGATGGCCCCGCTCTGCGCGTCAGGACCGATCGCGCGCAGGGTCTGTTCGAGACCGGATTGCGGGATGGCGATCACGATCAGGCGCGCGCCTTCGCAGGCGGCAAGCAGGTTCCATTCGGTCTTGTCGACGAGCTTGAGTTCCACCGCTTTGCGCGCGGACTCAGGCTCCTTGTCGTGGCCGACGATTTCGATGTCGTCGATCGCAGGTCGCAAAGCCGCCGCCAGGGCGAGGCCGCGATTTCCGAGTCCAATCAGGGTGACGCGATTCTTGGGCATATAGATTCTGGGGGTGGGGCTAGAACCCCATGATGGCGCGGGCCAGCCGGGTTGCCGGCTCGAAGATAAGAACTCCGAGAACGCTGCTTCCCGCCACAAAGAGCAATAGGACAATCATCGTCTGGAAACGCTCGACGACGGCGAGCGCATCATGCAATCAATGGCGGAACCAGCCCTTGAGGATGGTCCATCCGTCCAGCGGAGGTATTGGCAACAGGTTTAGCAGGCACAGTTGCAGATTAATCAAAACCGCCAGAATGGCGGTCTGAACGAAAATCTGCATGGCCGGGGTGGGGGTTGAGACCAGGCCCGTGGCAACCAGTCCGCGCACGCCCAGGCCGATGACAACGGCGATGAGGAGATTGGCGATTGGTCCGGCCACTGCCACGACCGCATGCGAAACATGTTGGTTCCCGCGCAGGCGCGAGGGATTGATGGGGGTTGTCGCCCAGCCAAAGCCGACCAACAGAAACAGAACCGAACCAATCAGGCTCAAATGCGCGGCTGGATTCAGCGTCAGCCGGCCCATCATGCGAGGCGTGTCGTCGCCGAGGCGGTCAGCAGTCACGGCATGGGCAAGCTCGTGCAAGGGAAAACAGATAAGCAACACCACCACGGCAACACCGAGGTTGATCGTCGCCAGATCCCAGTTCCCGGCGCCGAGTGCTTGAATAAAACCGATCAGCGGACCACCCATAAGCCGACGGATTATAGCCGGGGGCATGACTATAATTCCGCTGTGGCCTATCTTGCGGTTACGCCAGTCACGCCAGGGCAGGTCGTGCGACTTCGTAAGGCGCATCCGTGTGGCAGCTCCGCGTGGGAGATCACCCGAATAGGCGCTGACATCGGCCTAAAGTGTCTGGGGTGCGGGCATCGGATCATGTTGACCCGCCGCGAATTCGAGCGGCGCCTTGATCCGCGAGACAGGCCGGCAGTGGAGAAATGAAGAAGCGAATTCGGCTCCTCTATGCAGATACGGGCGGCGGCCACCGCAGCGCGGCTGAGGCGATTCTGCAGGGTTTGCGCATGCAGACCGGCGATCTCCATGATATTGCCCTGTTGAACGCCTTCAATATGCTGCCTTTTCCATTTAAGGGCGCGGAGGAGACCTACCCGATTTGGGTGAACTACGCCCGGATGGTCTATGGGCTGGGCTTCCATGCGACCAACGGCCGGCGCCGGGTCGTCGCCATGCGCTGGGCGATGGAGCCACTGGCTGATTCAGTGGCGGATGAGTTTCTGCGAGTACACCCGGCCGACCTGTATATCTCATGCCATCCGGGTTACAACATGGCCGTGCCAGACGCGATTCGACGAAATGGCAATTCGGCGCGATTCGTGAATGTGGTGACAGATCTTGTCTCCGGCCACGTTGCGGCCTTTAACCCGCTGACCGACCACTGCATTGTGCCGACCGATGAAGCCCGGCGCCAGGCGATCGAGAATATGGTGCCGCCCGATCGGGTGACGGTCTGCGGTCAGCCGGTATGGCCGGATTTCCGGCAGCGGATGGGAAACCGGGCCGAGACACGGGCAGCCCTGAATCTGCGCGAAGACCTGCCCATGGTGCTGATGATGAGCGGCGGCGATGGCATGGGCACCCTGGGACCCAATGCGCGCGAACTCGCGTTTAGCAATTTGCCGATGCAACTCGTGGTCGTGACGGGCAGAAACAAGGCGGTCAAGGCCGAGCTGGAGTTTATTAACGCCCGGGTGCCGACGACGATCCTGGGATTTGTCGGCAACGTGCCAGAGCTGATGGGCGCGTCTGACATCCTGTGCACCAAGGCGGGTCCGGGCACGATCAGCGAGGCCTTCATCGCGGGTCTGCCCATCCTGCTTTTTGACCGGGTGCCCGGCCAGGAAGACGGCAACGTCGACTATGTGGTGAATCAGGGCGCCGGGGCGTGGTGTCCGACGCCGTTTGCCCTAACGCGGACACTGCGGCAATGGCTGGCCTACCCGGCGCGTCTCGACCGGCCTGCGGGCGGCCTCAGCATCTCTGGCCAGGCCCAATTCGGCGGTCGATATCGCCCGGGTCGCGTTGAGCTACTTGCCTGATCGAAGGGTGCTGTCGCTCCTGCAGATGTCCCCATCGCCGGGGCCATCCTTGCGGAGCTCAGGCGAGCACCTGTCTATCCGCGTTCGGAATGTCCCTTGAAAATGATGTTCATTGGCGTACCGAGAAAGCCAAACTCATCCCGGATGCGATTTTCGATGAAGCGCCGATAGGAGAAGTGGGCGAGTTGGGTATCGTTGACGTTGAGGACAAACGTGGGCGGGTTGATGCCCACCTGCGAGGCGAAATAGATCTTGAGACGCCGCCCGCCGCGGGTTGGCGCCGCGTGCTTTTCGCTGGCCTCGCGCACGATCCGCATCACGTCGCTGGTCGCGACGCGGAAGCTGCGCGCCTCGTTTGCCCGCAGAGCCGTCGGCAAGACCTGCTGCACCCGGAAGCCTGTCTTCGCGGACATGAACATGATGGGCGAATAGGCCATGAAGTTGAACCGCTCGCGGGCCACTTCGAGAAAGCGCTCCATTTTCTCGGTCAGCATCCCCCAGCCTTCCTTGTGTTTGGCGATGCGGGCCACCCGTTCGGCGCTTTCCACCATGTCCCACTTGTTGACCAGGAGCACGACGCTCTTTGCCTCGTCAAGAATGTAGCCGGCGATGTGTTCGTCCTGGGCGGTGATCCCATCGTGGGCGTCGATGAGGAGCAAACCGACGTCGGCGCGCGAGAGTGCCTTCATCGAGCGCAGGACCGAGAACTTCTCGACGCCGGGCTCGATCGCCCCGCGCTTGCGCATGCCGGCGGTGTCCACCAGGTGACCGGTCGCCCAAGATGCCGGCTTCGGCGCCCCTTCGGGCGGGGCGGTTCGCTCTTCAAAATCGATAACCGTGTCAATGGCGTCGCGGGTCGTGCCCGGCACATCGCTGACGATGACGCGCGGCTCGCCGACCAGGGCGTTGAACAAGGATGACTTGCCAACGTTGGGCCGACCGACCAACGCGATCCGGACAGACTCATCCTCGACGTCAGGAGCTTGTCCCGCGCGCTGAGCGCGGATCGCCGCCACGATTGCGTCGAGCAGATCGCCCGTGCCGTCGCCCTGGATCCCGCTGACCGCGAAAACCTCGCCGAGACCCAATCCATACAGCTCCATCGCGGCCGCTTTGGGGCCCTGGGCTTCGGCCTTGCTGGCGACGACCAGCACCGGCGGAACTGCCTTGCCGGACCGCCCGCGCAGCCCGATTTGTTTGCGCAGGATGTCGGCGACGGCCTCATCGATGGCGGTGAGCCCCGACTGCGCGTCGGCGACAAACAGGATTACATCCGCATCGGCGATGGCCGTTTCGGCCTGCTGCCGGATTTCATACACAAAGTCGCGCGAGGACTCCGCCAGGGGCGTCTGACTGCGGTCGCGCAGGGTCTCGAGCGGTTCGATACCGCCAGTGTCAACCAGCGTAAACGAGATGCCGCCCCATTCCACCGGCGCCTGAATGCGGTCTCGGGTCGTGCCTGGCGCATCATCGACAACGGAAATCCGCTCGCCGACAAGCCGGTTAAACAACGTGCTTTTGCCCACATTCGGGCGGCCCACCAGGGCGACAAAGGCTCTTGACATATGGAAAACACGCCCTCGCGAGCGCCGTGTCAGACGATCAGACTGTGGACGGCCCGGACTGCGTCCTGGGCCGACTGACCTTTTACAACCAGGCTGATGCCGCACTCGGATGAGCCCTGCGCGATGGCGATGATATTGATGCCGCGATCACCCAGGGCCGAGAATACCCGTCCGCTTACGCCAGGCGTCTCGGCAATTCCAGAACCAACAGCGGTAACGATGGCGGCGTCATCGAGCACGGTGACGGCGTCAATATCCCGGCTGAAGATTTCGCGGGCGAACTCGCGGTCAAGTTCAGGCTTTACCCGCTCGATGCTGTCCTTCGGCACAACCAGGCAGATGTTTTGCTCGGCCGAAGCCTGGGAGAACATGTAGACGCTGGTGCCGGTGCGGGCGACAGCGGTAAAGGTGCGACCGGCGATGCCCGCCACACCCTGCATGCCGCGCCCGGTCACGGTGATTACCGCGACATCGGCAATCGCGCTGACCGACTTGACGGGCTTGCCGCCGCGAGCCGCGCCATAGACGATCAAGGTGCCGGGATGGGATGGGTTGAAGGTGTTCTTCACCCTCAGCGGAATCCGTTTCTCGACCAGGGGCAGGATTGTGAGCGGGTGGAGCACCTGCGCGCCAAAGAACGCCATTTCCGACATCTCCGTCGCGCTCAGGATATCGATGGTTCGCGCGTCAGACGCGATGCGCGGGTCGGTGGTCAGCACGCCGTCTACGTCGCTGAAGTTGTGGACCTCGGTCGCATCCAGCGCGTCAGCGACCAGACTGGCGCTGAAGTCGCTCCCGCCCCGGCCAAGCGTGGTCGGCACGCCCTTGAGCGTCGCGCCAACATAGCCGGTGACGACCGGCACGATTCGACGTTCGAGCAATGGCTGCAGGCGCGCCCGTGTGCGCTCGCGAGTCATGTCCATCAACGGTGCCGCGTTCTGATGGGCGGTATTGGTGACGATGATTTCGGTCGCGTCAATGCTCTCGGCCATGACCCCCGCGCTGCGAATGACACCGGCCAAAACGCGAGCGGCCATCCGTTCACCAAGACCCGCGATGGCATCCATGGCGCGCGGTGTGGCCTCGCCAAGCACGCGCACGCTGGCGCACAGCATTTCGAATCCGTCGAGGAACTTGTCGATCTCATCGCCGATCGCGCGCCGTTCATCGACGCTCGTAATTCCGGCATCGATTGCGGCGTGGTGTTTGTCGGAGAGTTCACGCCGAGCACGCCGATAGGTCTCGTCCTCACCGGCCGCCGCCGCCCGCGCCGCGTTCAGGAGCGCATCCGTGACCTTGACATGGTCCTTGGGATTTGGCGAGCGACCCATCGCCGAAGTGACGACAACAACCTCGTCCCAATGCGCGACCGCGTCGCGGGTGATGCGGGCTACCTGGCGCATTGCCGTCGCATCGCCCACCGAAGTGCCGCCGAATTTCATTACCAATAGAGACATGAGGGAAGACATTATACGGGCGCATCGGGCGCCAAACAAGGATGTGTTGGGAGAGACACGCCCGAGGCTCGGCGCGGGCGTATCTCTCCCAGCGCAAGACCTGGTCGATGATGGTTGGGTATGATCCGCCCCCATGCGACTGGAGGCCTACAAAACATACCTGCTTTTATCGGGCGCCACTTCCCTGTGTCTGAGCTTTATTTTTACGGCCAGCAACGTCTACCAGGTGACCGTCGTGGGGCTGACGCCGCTTCAGCTTGTGCTGGTCGGGACACTGCTCGAGTTTGTTGCATTTACCTTTGAGATTCCAACGGGCGTCGTGGCCGACGTCTATAGCCGGCGTCTGAGCGCGTTATCCTCAGTTGCCTCCTCATTGGCGCAGGGTTCATCCTGAGGGCAGCGTGCCGACTTTTGCCGCTGTCTTGCTCGCCCAGGTGCTCTGGGGAATTGGGGCCACCTTCGAGAGCGGGCATTGGACGCCTGGGTGGCGGACGAGTTGGGAGAGACGCGCGCCGCGCATGCGTTTCTGCGCGCGTCTCAGGTTGATAGCGTCATGACCGTCGCGGGGATTGCGGCCGGGGCGGTCGTGGGAGGAGTCGCCGGCCCAGCCACGCCGGTGTGGCTGGGCGGACTTGGCATGATTATGCTCGGCCTGGCGCTTGCTGTCATCATGCCCGAACGCGGGTTCAAGCCGCGCCCGCGCGAAGAACGCAATAGTTGGCACGCGATGGTCCGCACCGTCCGCGACGGCGTGCGCATTGTTCGCGCAAAACCCGTGCTGGGCGGCCTCATCGGAGCCGGTTTTGTACACGGCGCTTTTAGCGAGGGGTTTGATCGGCTATGGACGCCGCTCGCGCTTTCAGTGGCACTGCCCTCATTTCTGGTGGCTCCGCCCATCGTCTGGCTCGCTGGGTTGCGCATCGTTGCGACATTGCTGCAACTGCCCATCGCCGAGTTCGTGCGCCGCCGTGTCAAGCTGGATGTTGATGCGAGTGTCTCGCGCGCGCTGGTGTTCGCTACGGTGCCAATCATCCTCGGACTGGTCGGTCTGGCCCTGGCGCCAGACTTCCTCTGGATTGGCCTGGCCTATGTCCTTGCGGCGAGCGCCAGACGCGCGATCGGGCCGATCCTGCAGGCCTGGAAAAACCGTCAGATTCGAGGCGAGGATGCCCAGGCTCGGGCTACCGTGCTGTCGATGTACGGCCAGGTCGATGCCGTTGGCCAGATCGCGGGGGGACCTGCCGTCGGGGCGATCGCGAATCTCTCCCTTCGTCTGGCGATGCTAACGTCCGCAGCAATTCTGGCGCCCGCGCTGCTCCTGTACCGGCGGGCAGGCCGGTCCGTTTCGCCTGTCGAATCGCCGTCGGAGGGCTGATGGCGCGCGCAAAGAAGCTGATCCCATCGCCGCCGCCCCAGAGTGTCAGGAGCGGCTATGTTGATCTGGGCGTGGATGGCTACTATCGCACCCATGCCGCCGACTATCGCAATCCGCATGAGCCGGAGATCGGAAACTGTCTCGCAGTTTTCGTCCAACGGAGAATGCCGGACCTATCTTATGTTCTGGACCTGGCCTGTGGTAGCGGCGAAGCCACTCTCGCGTTGCGCGCTTTGGGCGCCGAGCGGCTGGACGGCATGGATCCCTTTACGGAATAGCCTACGCGGCGCGAACGGGGCAGCCGGCCGAGGCGATCTCTCGAGATGATCGCCGGCGGCGCGTTGACCGGCCGGCGCTGGTCGCTGATCGTGTGCAGTTTCGCGCTGCACCTGTTGCCGGCTTCGCGCCTGGCCGGCACACTGACCCAACTTGCGTTGTGCGCGCCTGAACTGTGGGTGATCACCCCCCACAAGCGCCCGGACGTTCGGCCGGCATGGGGTTGGCGACTGATCGACGAGATTGTGGTCGATCGGGTGCGGGGCAGGGCGTATCAAAGCTAATCACTGGAGGCGACCGGCCCTGGCGGAGCCGGGCTGGGTTGCCTCCACAATCACCCGCCCAAAGCGGACTTGACAGCCTGCGCGACGTCCAGCGGAACGATTTTGGCGATCTGCTCGATCGTGGCCTGGCGCAGCCCATCAATCGAGCCGTGGGCCTTAAGCAAGCGCCGGCGGCGGGCCGGGCCCACGCCAGGGATGGCGTCAAGCTGCGAGGCCAACCCAATCTTGTTGCGCTGAGCACGGTGCCCAGTGATGCCGTATCGATGCGCTTCATCCCGCACCCGCTGCAAGAGATAGAGCGCTTGTGACTGGCGGGGGAGCAGGATCGGGTCGCCGGTCGCGGGCTTGAAGACTTCCTCCTCGCGCTTGGCCAGCGAAATGACGGGAACCACGTGGAGCAGGTCGTAGGCCTTAAGGACGTCGACTGCGACACCGAGCTGGCCCTTGCCGCCATCGATGACGAGCAGGTCGGGCAGAACGCTAAACGAGGCATCTATCTTGGCGGCCTTCTTGCCCGGATCGACGCCTGACTTCTCTTCCGACGCGCGGTCCTTCCAGCGCTGGAAACGCCGACTGAGGGCCTGGCGCATGGACTCAAAGTCGTTCGGGCCCTGGATGTCCTTGATGTTGAACTTGCGATAGTCGGCTTTGCGCGGTTGGCCATGGGCAAAGACGACCATCGCCCCGATCATGGCCGTGCCCTGGGTATTGCTGATATCGAAGCACTCAATGCGGGTCGGTAGGCGGGGCAAGTCGAGTGCGTCCTGGAGTTCCTTCAGGGTCGATTCCTGGCGATGCGTGTCAGCATCCCATTGGGCCTTGAGGGCGGTCAGCGTTTCGCCCGCGTTTTGGCGGGCGAGATCAAGCAAGTCCTGGTCGTTTTGATCGCGGGCCAGGCTCACTCGAACGGCGCTGCCGCGACGCTGACCGAGCCAGTTCTCGATGATGTTGGCTTCTTCGATCTGGGCCGGCAGCAGGACATCGGGCGGCACGTGGGCAGCCTCGCCATAGAACTGGGTGAGGAAGGAGTTGAGGATCGTCGGATCATCCTCACCCTCGGCCCCATCCAGGACAAAATACTCCTGGCCCAGCAGCTTTCCACCGCGAATAAACAGGACCTCGACACAGGTGTCGCCCTCGTCGCGGGCAAAGGCGATGACATCCTGGTCCTTCATGCTGCCGTTGACGATGCGCTGCTTTTCGGTGACGTGCCGGACTGCCTTTAGCTGATCGCGGTATCCGGCGGCGCGCTCAAACTGCAGCGCGGTCGCGGCTCTGTTCATCCGGTCCTCAAGATCAATGATGACGCCATCCGAGCGCCCGTCCAGAAAATCGCACAGGCGCTGAAGAGTGGCCCGATATTCGGCCCGGCTGATCGCGCCGATGCACGGACCGCTGCACAACTTGATGTCGTGATAGATGCAGGCCCGTTTGTCGAGCCCGGTGATCTCCCGATCGCAATTCAGAAAGGGAAACATCCGCCGCAACGTGTCGCGGGTGCGGTAGACCGCGTCGGCATTTGTGAACGGCCCATAGTAGCGCGCGCCGTCCTTGTCCATCCGGCGGGTCACGACCACCGTTGGAAAGGCCTCCTGCCAGGTGACTTTGAGATACGGGTAGCGCTTGTCGTCCTTAAGCCGGATGTTGTAGCGCGGCTTGTAGCGCTTGATGAGCTCGGCTTCCTGGATAAGCGCTTCGAGCTCGCTGCCGCGCACAACAAACTCAATCCGAGCGATGTCGCGAACCAGCCGGCCGGTCTTGGGGTACTGAATCCAACTGGCGGGATTGAAGTAGGAGCGCACCCGGTTGCGCAGGTTGACGGCCTTGCCGACATAGATCACATCGCCCTGGGCGTTGTAGTACAGATAGCAGCCCGGCGTTGTGGGCAGGGTGCGGACGATGGGATCGAGGTGTTCTGGGATCGACATGTAGAACGAATGTTCGTATTGTAGCTGGACGCGAGGCAGGCTGCGCTGTGGCGATATTCGGAATTGATGAGTGGCCTAGCCAAAGGCGAGCGATGCGGAGAACCGCGTCATGAAGTTCTGGCTGGCATCGAGATTGATGTGCTCGGCGCGGTGGGCGAGCGCCTCGGCCCGGGCAAATCCGGCATCGCTGAGAAACAGAGCAGCGCCCAGACCCGCGCCGTTCGCACTGCTTTCGACAATGGTCGGACTGACCTGCGGCAACATCCCGAGCTTAAGCGCATCATGCGGGTCGACCTGTCCACCAAAAGATCCGGTCAGGATGACGCGGTCCAGGTCACCGGTCGAGAGCGATAGCGTTTCGAGCAGGATGTCAGTGGCCGCTCGGATGGCGCCCTTGGCCTTTTGAAGATCGCGCACATCCCACTGAGTCAAGGCGATCCTGTCGCTGAGCTGGACGCGGCGGTTTTGCACGAGTGGATGCTCATGACGCAGGCGCCCGCTTGCCTCGATGGCTCCGGCCTCCCGCAGCGTTCGGACCGCGCTCAAGAGGCCCGTTCCGGCCAGCCCAATGGCTTCGCCGCCGCCAATGGTTTCGAGCAAGAACGTGCGCCCTGAAAGTGCGACCCGGGTTACCGCGCCCTCCACCGCCCGGCTGCCGCACGAGATGTTGACACCTTCGAAAGCGGGACCTGCCGCGGTGGAGGTGGTGATGATGCGTTGGCCATCGGTCAACATGACTTCGCCGTTGGTCCCCAGGTCGATCGCGAGGGTCGGCAGGATCGCCTTGTCGAAGTCGAAGCAGGCCAAACAGGCCAGGGCATCCGATCCCACGAAGCCGCCGATCAACGGCGGCAGGCTGATCCGCGCTTCGGCCGGGAAGATACCCTCCAGAATGTGCGGGGCGGACGAGATCGCTTCACGGCTGTGCGGCTCGAAGGGGAGGGTCGCCAGGCTCTCGATGGGAAGGCCGAGAAGCAAGTGGTGCATGGCGGGATTTCCGACCACGCACACCCGTTGAATACGGCGCAGCGCGGCGCGCGGCAGCTCCAAAGCCTGGACGGCCTGGTTAATCGACGCAACGGCCAGGCGGCGCAACCGGTGCTGATCTTGCGCGCATCCCCTGGGCCGCGGCCAGGCGCGAGATCACATCGGCGCCATAGACGCCCTGTTGATTGAGGCTGGCGGCCCCGGCGCAGACTTCGCCTGTGTCTAGAAGAGTGAGGAAGGCGGCCACGGTGGTGGAGCCCAGGTCAATTGCCATCCCCAATGGCGCGTTGGGTTGGGTTTTGTAAGCGTCGCTCGCGTGGAAGGCCTTTGCCGAGTTCACCGCGAGGGGCGCAAGCACCACCACCGCGTCAGTTGCGACGCGCGCGCAACAGGCCAGGCGGTTGTTTAGCGCCAGTTCTTCAGGGGTCAGGTGCTGTCGCTCAACTTCTCCAGGCGCTGCGATCCCGGCCTCAACCAGGACCCGGCATTTGCCGCAGGTGCCCCGCCCAGCACAGGGTTGCTCCAGCGGCAGGCCGCTTTGGGCGATCGCGCCGCCGAGCAGCGCCCCCGCCGCAACGGAAACCGTTCGGGTTGTATTGCCGGAGATAACGGTCAGGGTTGGCATGTCTCGTGCGTGGACCTTTCTCAGGACTGGAACATCGATTGGTGGACGGTCCCACCCGGCGGAATGATTAGGAAGTCACTCTCCGCGATGTTTGCGTCGCTGTCGCCTGCCCCCGTGATGACCGGCAGTGCGGCCAACAGACGGCGCATGTAGTCACCGGTTCCGAGCCTCTCCTCGTAGCGCAGTCCCCAGCGCGCGCAGTACTCGGCAATTTCCAGAGCCTTCGGCCGAACTGCTTCCAGCTCGCGCGCGTCTTGCCCAACCAGGATCAGCCGCCGGTAATGCTGATACTGCGTGTCCATTAGCCAGGCCGCAGTCTCGCTGCCGTGTCTTTGCTCAAGGGTGCGCCATTCGTCGAGCGGGTTCTTGCCGCTGTTGATCCATCCGGGCGACAGGAAGTAGCTGCCCGGATCTTGCGCCATCTGCTTCTCGTAAGCCGCGCGCGAACCCAGCAGGAGAGCGATGCAGTCGTGGCTGCGCGGGATCACAAGGGTGTTTTCTCCCGCACGCACACCGTGCAGGCCATTGCCGCACAGCCCGTAGGCGAGGGCGACCACGCTGGGCTCCCAAAGCCGGTCGATGGCGCTCTGAATGGCGTGCCGCAGGTGCGCCGGACGCGCATGCAAGCCTTCATCAAGGAACGTGACGCTGATTGCATAATCGTTGGGCAGATTTGCCTGCAGCCATGCCCTAAAGACCGGGCAGGCCAGCATCACGACGGGTCGCATCGTTTTCGGTGAATCGACGCGGCGCATCATCGTGCTCTTGATTCCGTGTTGTCTGCCAAAGTTTCGGGGCGCGCCACGGCGGACAACACGCGTGCGCGCCTGGTTTGCGCTGGCGGCGCGAACATTGGCCGCGGTCGCACGGGCAAAATGTGAAGTTTCCTCATATATAGGTCTGCGTTCACCGCTCGGCCCTGAAGGGGCCGAATGAGATAGCCCAGGGCGAAGCCCTGGGAAACCGATACCTGCCCGATGCCAGCCCTGAAAGGGCGGCATGGCACACGAGGACTCTCGACCAGCCAGGTCCGGCCAATGAACCGATCCGAAGTTCGCCCCTTCAGGGGTCATCCTGTATCTGGTGGCGCGACCGAGGGCCTTGCCCTGGGCTATCTCCTGTGGCCCATTCAGGGCCAGGTACCGGCATCGTGTCGCCAACGGATTGATTACGGCCACGATTTCTGGCAATTCTTCCTAGGCTGCCGCCGCAGCTTTCTGGCGGGCGCGGAATGCCTTGATCCAGCGCATGGAGTATGAATCATTGCCCATCAGGAGATCGCAGGCCTGGAGCGTGGTCTGGATTTCCGCAACGGTCGGGTCGGTGATGGCCGATGTTAACCCGCGCGAAATCGCGAGCGCCAGGAACGCGGCGTTTACGATCTTTCGATCCGGCAGTCCGAACGAGACATTGCTGGCGCCCAGGCACATATTGACGCCCAGCTCGGTATGGATCAACGCGATGGATTCCAGGGTGATCCGCCCGGCCTGGTCATCGGCGCTGACGACAAGCGCAAGCGGATCGATCAGGATGTCCTCGACCCTGATGCCGAAGTCGCCCGCGCGCTTGAGCAGGTGTTCGGCCGTCCTCAGGCGCTCCAGGGCGGTGGCCGGCACACCCTTGTCATTGGTCAGCACGCCGATGACGGCCGCGCCATGTTGTCGGGCCAGCGGAAAGATGACGTCCATCATTTTCCCCTCGGCCGTTGTCGAGTTGATTAACGCCTTGCCGGGGTAGACCGACAGGGCCGCCGCCAGCGCATCCGGGTCGGCGCTGTCAAAGCAAAGCGGCGCCTTGGTGACTTCCAAGACGGCCAGCGTTGCGCCGCGCAGCAGGGCGGGCTCGTCGCCACCGGGCACACCGGCGTTGACATCCAGGACATGGGCGCCCGCCTTCACCTGGGCGCGGGCCTCGTCCTGCGCGAGGCTGAAGTCGCCATTGGCCATGCTCTCGGCCAGTTTCTTGCGGCGGGTGGGGTTGATTCGCTCGCCAATGATGACAAACGGATGCTGTGGCCCGATGAAGATCGTCCGGTCGTTCAGCGCGAGCGTTGTCTCCATCACCGGCCTCAGGCGTTCATGAGCGTGTGCGCGAGGCGCACGGCCCGGCTTGCGTCGGGCGAGTAGCCGTCAGCGCCAATCTGGCTGGCGTACTCGGCCGTGACCGGCGCGCCGCCCACCATGATCTTCACCTTGTCGCGCAGCCCGGCCTGCTGGATCGCTTCGATGGTGATCTTCATGTACGGCATCGTGGTGGTCAGCAAGGCGGACAGGGCAAGAATATCCGCGCCACCCGTTCGGATTGCTTCGACGATCTTGTCGGCGGAGACGTCCACTCCGAGGTCCCGGACTTCGAAACCGGCGCCCTCGAGCATGAGGGCCACCAGGTTCTTGCCGATGTCGTGCAGGTCGCCCTTGACCGTGCCGATCATGACCGTTCCAGCCGGCTGATCGCCGCCGCTCTGCAAGTGCGGCTTCAGGATGGCCAGGCCGGCCTGCATGGCGCGGGCCGAGATCAACATCTCCGGCACGTAGTAGTCGCCCTCTTCAAAGCGCTTGCCGACCTCCGCCATGGCGGCGATCATCCCGTCGTTGAGGATCGTGATCGGGGCCACTCCGGCGTCGAGGGCGGCTTGAATCCCGGCCTTCGTGCCCGGCATGTCACCCTCGAGGACGGCTTCGTAAATTGTTGCAAGCTTCGGGTCCATAAGTCTCTCTATTCCAATCCAACCGAATACATCGCCAGGATGTTGTCGATCGGCACATCGCTCTGAAAAGACGGGTGCCCCGGAGACAGAATGTATCCGCCTCCAGCGCCAAGTTCGGCTATCACCCTGCGCGCTTCGGCTTTGACATCGTCGACGCTGCCAGTTGGCAGAATGCGTTGGGCGCTGACCCCGCCCGAGAATGACAGGCGATCGCCGTACTCGGTCTTGAGCGCGCGGTGGTTCATGGCCGCCACCTCGGGCTGGACCGGATCCAGAATGTCGACACCCCACGCGATGAGATCGGGAATGATCTGCCGCACGTTGCCATCAGTATGGAAAAGCAGTTTTGCGTTGTGTTGGTGGGCCAGGTCGGCGAAGCTGGAGATGCGATGTCCAAAATAGCGCCTGATCATGCGCGGGCTCACCAGCAAGGCGTTCTCGGCGCCGATGTCATCGGCCAACCGCACGATGTCGATAAGGCCTCCAGCGGCTTCGAGGATGCGGCGGGTGTATTCGAAGTAGAAGTCGAAGAACCGATCCAGGATGAAGGTGGTCAGGTCAGGATCGGCTGCCATGTCCAAAAGCAACTGCCCAACGCCCCGGCACAGCGTGGCGTGCTGAAAGATCGAAGGACCGGTCAAGGCAATCGCGAAGTCCGCCGCCCAGGGCTCCAGGTCCCGGCGAACGTTGGCGTAGTCGAACCAATCGGCTTGCGGCCACGGGTAGCGTTTGAGCGCCTCGATGGTGTTGAGTGCAGCCAACGGCGGCGCGCCCATCGACCAGGCTTTGCCAAAAGGCGTTTCGGTGATGACTTCGTGATATCCAAATAGGGCAGGGGATCGCCGCACCAGGTGGCGGGGATGTTCATGTGACCTGGTCCAACCCCTTGGACCGACAGCGCCCTTGTAGTCAAAGCCGCGCATATCAAAGAGATCCAGATGCATGGCCCGGAGCAGTTCGCGGTCGGTGTTGACTTGCAGGCGCTGCTTGAGCTTCTCAATCACCCACGGATTGGCCGACATCATCATCGGCACCCGATCCGGCACTCTGTGGTCTAGCGCGGTTTTGAGCCGTTCTCGCGAATGCATGGTGTGCTCCAAAATGGTTGATGCTCGCGAAAGGCGCGGTTGCGGCCTCCTTTCCGTGGGCCAGGAATCGAGCATGCTGACCGAGGTCAAATGATAGCCCACAAGGTAAACCACCTTCGCCTCCGAACACCTGAACTGCGCAAAAGGCCGCATTCTGAGTTGCCAGACATTGACAGCCAGCGGCCTGCGTGATATATTCGCCAGGTCACAGGTTAGGCGGGTGAAAGCCCGAAGCAAGCGAATCCACTGACAAGTCGAGGTATGAACATGGTGAGGATGATTCCCAATGGCGGCAAGAATGCGGGCTTGGGCCGCGCATTTTTCGCGCACCGTGCTCCGATCTCTTGGACCGGGGTGGCTGGTTTGCTGGCGTGTGACACACAATTGGCATTCTGACCCCCCAATCAGACCCCTCTGAGGCCCCCGAGACCGTGAGCAAAACGCTTACGGTCTTTTTTGTTCACTTTTTCGACAATGTCCTACCTGAAACGTCTTCTTCCGTTTATCAAACCCTTTCGGGGTCGCTTCATACTGGTGGGCCTGCTCTCGCTGCTGGCCATGGTCATCGGGCAGGTCGAGCCGCGCCTGCTGGGTCTGGCCATTGATGAAGGGGTGCAGAAGCTCAACCTGAACACGGTGGCGCTCTACATGCTCCTGTTGCTTGGCGCTGTAATCACTTTCAGCGTCATCAACTATGTCCGTCAGGTGATGCAGGGCACGCTCGGTACTGACGTCGTGCGAACGCTGCGCAACGCCCTGTATCGCAAGCTGCAATACCAGCCGTACTCGTACTACACGACCATGCCGACCGGTCAGATCATGTCGCGCATGCTGAGCGACCTGGATACGGTTGAGCAGCTGGTGACGTTTGGCTTTTCGACGCTGGTGACTGAAGGCTTCGCCCTCACTTCAACGCTCGTTATCCTGTTCCTGATGGATTGGCGCCTGGCGATCCTCGTGGTCTTGCCGATGCCGCTCATCCTGTTGGGCGTGTTTCGATTCCGCACCCGGATCGATCCGGCCTGGGAGGCGGTCCGCGAACAAATGGGCAAGCTGACGACGACACTGCAGGAGAACGTGGCCGGGGTGCGGGTGGTCAAGGCCTTTGCCCGCGAAGGCTATGCCTCTTCGCTGTTCGATCTGCAGAATCGCCTGAACCGCGGCAAGAACGTCGCGCGCGCCCGGATCGAAGCGGAGTACTTTCCGTGGATGGACTTTGTCTCGGGCATGATGTTCATCATCCTGGTCCTGGCCGGGGCGCATCGCCTGATCGAGGGCACTCTCTCGATAGGGACGTTCTTCTCGTTCAACTGGTACATCTGGGGCTTGATCTGGCCGGTGCGAATTCTGGGCTGGTTGACCAACATCACCCGCCAGGCTGCTGCCGCGGCGCCGCGTGTTTTCCAACTCTATGATGCGGCGGAGACGCTGCTCGACAAGGACGTGACCGTGCCGCTGCCGCGCAGCGGCCCTGCCCGGGTGACGTTTGAAGACGTCAGCTTCAGCTTTCCCGACGATCCGTCGACCAAGGTGCTGCGCGGATTGAGCTTCACCGCCGAGCGCGGTGAGACTGTCGCGATTCTGGGCGGCACGGGCAGCGGCAAATCTTCGGTGATCAATCTCGTGCCGCGCTTCTACGACGTGACAGGCGGGCGGGTGATGATCGATGGCATCGACGTGCGGGATGTTAAACGGAGCGAGTTGCGCCGCCAGATTGGGCTCGTGCCGCAGGAGACATTTCTGTTCTCGGCCACCCTGCGCGAGAACGTCGCGTTTGGAAATCCGGACGCGACCGAAGAGCAGGTCCTGGCCGCCGCGACCGTCGCCCAGGTGGCTGAGTTCGCGGGCACGCTGCCGAAGGGTT